>NZ_LR131273.1:0-1200000 GCF_900631615.1 Tsukamurella paurometabola | reverse complement strand
TTGCCCCGCCAGACCACGCCCCAGCTGAAGAACAACCGCTGCAGGCCGGTCAGCCCGTCGATCCGCGTGGACTCGTCGTCGACGGTGCCGCCCGCCCGCTCGCGGGCGATCCCGTACGCGACCAGCGCGATGCCGAGCCCGCCGAGGTCGCCGATGTTCTCTCCCACGGTGAAGCCGCCGTTGACGTGGTGCTCGGAGCCGTCCGGCAGGTCGGCCAACTCCCTCGGCACGAGGGCGTCGTACTGCTCGATCAGCGCCGTGGTGCGCTTGCCGAACTCCTCCCGGTCGGCGTCGGTCCACCAGTCCTCGAGGTTGCCGTCACCGTCGTACTTGGCGCCCTGATCGTCGAAGCCGTGGCCGATCTCGTGCCCGATCACCGCGCCGATGCCGCCGTAGTTCACGGCGTCGTCGGCGGTGGGGGAGAAGAACGGCGGCTGCAGGATCGCAGCGGGGAAGACGATCTCGTTCATGCCGGGGTTGTAGTAGGCGTTCACGGTCTGCGGCGTCATGAACCACTCGTCGCGGTCGACCGGGGCGCCGATCTTCGCGAACTCGCGGTCGTGCTCGAAGGCCTCGCCGCGGCGCAGGTTCCCGAGGAGGTCGTCGCGGCGGATCTCGAGCGCCGAGTAGTCGCGCGCCGTGTCCGGGTAGCCGATCTTCGGGGTGAACTTGTCCAGTTTCTCCAGCGCGCGCTCGCGCGTCGCGGGGGTCATCCACGGCAGGTCGGTGATCCGCCGGCGATAGGCCTCCACCAGATCGGCGACGAGGGCCTGCATCCGCTCCTTGGAATCCGCGGGGAAGTGCTGCGCGGTGTACAGCTCGCCCACGGCGAACCCCAGGTACTGCTCGACCAGCGTCACGCCGCGCTTCCAGCGGTCGCGGATCTCAGGGGTGCCGGTGAGCACCGTGCCGTAGAAGGCGAAGTGCTCGTCGACCAGGGCGTCGGTGAGGAAGGGGCTGCGCGCGTGCAGCACTCGCCACGCGAGCCACGTGCGCCACTGGGCGATCGGTCGATCGGTGAGCAGGTTCGCGGCGTGCGTCACGAAGGACGGCTGCCGCACGTTCACCTCGGCGAACGCGCCCGAGTCGCCGGTGCCGGTGACGGCGGCGACCCACGCGGCCGGAACCGCCCCGGGCGCCTCGGCGGTCAGCTCGGCGAAGGTGCGCAGGTTGTAGCCCTTGTCGGCGTCGCGCCGGGCGACGACGTCCCAGTGCCCGGCGGCGATCGCGGTCTCCAGCTCGAGGACCTGCGCCGCCGCCGCGTCCTCCTCGCCCGGGGCGACGATGCCCCCGAGGACCTCCGCGGCCAGCCGGAACGTCGCCGCGACGTGCGCGGCGAACTTCTCCCGGATCGGCGCGTACTGCTCCTCGCGGTAGTAGGCCTCGTCGGGCAGCGAGATGCCGCTCTGCACCAGGTTCACCAGGTACCGGTCCGAGCGCTTGGCGTCGGTGTCCACGTAGTAGCCGAGCAGGCCGCTCACGCCCGTCCGCTGTAGGCGGCCGAGGACCGTCACGAGGTCCGACGGGGATTCCGCCCACCGGACCTCCGTCAGCTCGTCGGCGAGCGGCGCGAGCCCGGCCGCGGCGATGCGATCGGTGTCCATGAAGCTCGCGTAGAGGCCGCCGATCCGCGCGGTGTCCCCGGTCGCATCGGGGCGGGCGGCGCAGTCCTCGATGATCGTGCGCACCGTCGCCTCCGCGGCGTCGCGGAGGGCGTAGAACGCGCCGTCGGTCGAGCGGTCGGCCGGGATCTCGTGCGTGTCCAGCCATGCGCCGTTGACGTGCCCGAACAGGTCGTCCTGCACGCGGATGCCGGGGTCGACGTGGCTGAGGTCCAGAGCGGGAGAGGTGGTCACCCGTCCATCTTGCCAGCGCCCCTCAGCCGTCTCACATGGTGGGAGAAGTGACTCGTCAGTATTCCCTATGGCGCAGCACACCGTTAGCGTGCGGAGTGACGCATACCGCAATCGGGGTTACCCTGTTGCGACGCTGAGAAGTTAAAGGGGATTCTTCGATGAGCCTGACCCGTCCGCGCCTGCGGCTCGCACTGGCGGCGCTGCTCACGACGTTCGTGCTGATCGGAACGTCACTCACCGTCCCCGGGCTCGCCGCCCGCTCCGGAGCCGAGCCGTGGAAGCCGGGCCCCGGCGTCGCGGGGATGGTCAATCCCGAATGGATCGCCGCGCACGACGGCCCCACGCAGTACCCGAGGATGGCCACGGAGTGGGACGTGCCGATCCGCATGTCGGACGGCACGATCCTGCGGGCCAACATCTTCCGGCCGGCCGACGCCTCCGGCAGGGCGATCGAGACGAAGACGCCGACCATCGTCAACCTCACGCCGTACACGAAGTTCGTGAGCACCGTCGCCACCGTGATGACGAACGTGCCCGTGCTCTACCCGGCGCTGGTCGGCGTGCTCAACATGTTCAACTTCTCCGGCACTCCGATCGGCGGCGTCGACGACCTGCGCAACGTGCTCAACGGCGGCCTGATCAACACCTTCACCGTCGACCAGAAGCTGGTGCAGAGCGGGTACACGCAGGTGGTGGTCGACGTGCGCGGCACGGGGTACTCGCAGGGCGTGTGGGACGTCTTCGGTCATCGCGAGCAGAAGGACACCATCGAGGTGCTCGACTGGGTGCGCAAGCAGAGCTGGACCAACGGCCGCCTCGGGATGTCGGGCGTCTCGTACTCGGCGATCAACCAGCTGCAGGCCGCGTCGAAGAACCCCGCGGGCCTGGAGGCCGTCTTCCCGGTCGTGCCGGGCGCCGACATCGCGGCCGACATCGTCGCCCCCGGCGGCGGCCTCGGCGTCGGCTTCCTCGGCCCGTGGCTCGGGATCGTCAACGCCCTCAAGTTCATCCCCGACCTGCGCTCGCTGCTCAACGGGACCTTCGACTGGACCTGGCTGCGCGATCGGCTGCAGAATCCGGCGGTCTTCGTCCCCGAGCTGCTCTCCGGCGTCTTCTCGCCGACCGTCGAAGGGCTCACGCCCACGACCAAGCAACTCATCGACAAGAACTCCACCCTGCGGGCCGCCTATCGGACGCCACTGGACAAGATCACCACGCCCACCTTCGCGCTCGGCGGCTGGAACGACCTGTTCACCAACACGGAATGGCGCCTCCCCAAGGACCTGAGCGCGCTGCCCACGAGCAAGAAGAAACTGATCATGGGCGACGTCGCGCACGCCACCGTCACCAGCGACATGGGCGGGGTGAACCAGCCGACCCGCGCCGACGTGCTGCAGAAGGCGTGGTTCGACAAGTGGCTCAAGGACGCCGACAACGGCATCGACAACTACGCCCCGGTCACCGTGCACCGCAAGGGCGGCGGCTGGTGGCAGGGCGAGACCTTCCCGGAGCCGGCGCAGAAGTACCAACGCATGTACCTCTCCAGCCTGCCGTCGGGGACGGCGCCCACCGCGCTGAGCGACAACAGCCTGCAGACCGCGCCGCCGAAGATCGCCGCCCGGCGCACCGTCGGCCCCGGCCTGTCCACACTGTGCTCCGACGACACCGGGCAGGCCATGTTCGGCCTGCTCGTCCTCACCGGCTGCACCAAGGACACCCGCGTCGCCGAGATGAACGCGCTCACCTTCACCTCGAAACCGGTCGGGAAGTCCACGGTCATCTCCGGGCCGATCAACCTCCGGCTCACCACCACGCAGGACGCGCGCGACGCGTACTGGAGCGTGATCGTCACCGACGTCGCGCCCGACGGCCGCTCGGAGAAGATCAGCTCGGGCCAGCTCACCACCTCGCTGCGGCAGATCGACGATTCCCGCAGCATCCGCACGGCGGGCGGCGATTACACGGCGCCCTACTACCAGCTCAACCTCGACGATCGTGAGCTCGTGAAGCCCGGCCAGGTGGTGCAGCTCGACATCGGCACGCACGCGGTCAGCGCGGTCCTCAAACCCGGCCACCGGCTGCGCGTGGACGTCTTCGCGCTCAACCTGATCAAGGCGATGACGGTCGGGCCCGTGACGGCGGAGACGCAGTTCCGGCCGCAGCACGTGCTCATCGATCCGAAGAAGCCCAGCTACCTCGTGGTGCCCTCGGACCGCCCGCTGCCCTGATGCCGACGGCGCGGGTCAGCCGCCGAGGCGGCTGCGCATGCGCCAGAACAGGACCTCGGCGCCGTCGGGCCCCGCGGTCACCCGCCGCCCGTCCCCGACGGTGCGCAGCGAGTCGCCGTCGGCCAGGCCGACGGAGCCCGTCGACGATTCGGTGACCGCGGCACCGTCGGCGAGGTAGAGGTGCCCGAACGGCGCGTCGGGCAGGTCCACGGTGCCGCCGGGGGCGAGCCGGGCCGCGAACAGGGTGGCACCGCGGCTGCCGATCCGGATCGCCGCGTCCTGGGCGGGCTCGCCCGACGCGACGGGCACCAGCCCGCCCGCGGCGAGCTCGACGTCCACGTCGCGCTGTTCGTACGATGGTGCGCCGCCCGGATCGTCGGGGAGCACCCACATCTGGACGAAGCGGACATCGGCGCCGGCGGGCTCGGGCCGGTCGTTGCGCTCGGAGTGCAGCACGCCCGTGCCGGCGCTCATGCGCTGCGCGAGCCCCGGGTGGACCAGCCCGGCGTGTCCCTCGCTGTCCTGGTGGACGAGCGAACCGGACAGCACCCACGTGACGATCTCGACGGCGCGGTGCGGGTGCGTGTCGAAGCCCGTACCCGCCGCCACCTGCTCGGCGTTGCACGCGAGGAGCACGCCGTGGTGCGTATTGTCCGGATCGTAGTGGTCGCCGAAGGAGAAGCAGTGCCGCGAGCGCACGCCGGGCATCGACGACGCGGCGCGGTCCTCCGAGCGAACCAACCGATCCATATCCCAAGGATGCCATGTGAGGACCGGTAAACTTCGCGGCCAGAGACGCCGAACGCACCATGACCAGCGAGGAGACCACGTGAGACGCAGCGGCCGGGTACGGTACGGCGCCGCCGCGATGGTCTCCGGGCTCCTGCTCGCACTCGGTTCGGGGCTGGCCGCGTGCGGCGACAGCGCCGTCGAGGAGGTGCAGAAGATGCTCGACGGCTACGCCTCCGCACTGGGGGAGGGCAAGGCCGTCGCGGCGGCCGCATTCACCTCCTCGCCCGATGCGGCGGGCGGCGTCATCGGGCGCACCCTGCGCGACATGAACGCGAAGTCCGTGGAGGTGAAGGCCTCCAACGTGCAGCGCTACTCGGGCGGCAACGCCACCTTCGACGTGAAGACGCACTGGAACTTCGGCGACGGCCGCGACTGGGACTACACCACCAAGGGCAGCGCCTCGCAGCTGTCGATCGGCTGGCGCATCTCCTGGGACCCCGCCGTGCTCGCGCCGGGACTCACACCCGAGACGGCGATCCGGCAGATCCGCACCGACGCGAAGCCGCCGAAGGTCTTCGCCGCCGACAAGTCCGAGCTGATGTTCGCCGGCACCGTGCACCGGCTCACCGTCGACCCGACGAAGACCAAGAACCTCACCGACAGCCTGAACCGGGTGGCGAAGATCGTCTCCCCGGTCGCGCCGCTGGTCACGCCCGAATCCCTCGCCGCGAAGGCGAAGGCCGATCCGGGCAAGCCCGTGCCCGTCGTGGACCTGCGCGACGACGACTACGGCGTCCTGGGCGATCAGCTCAAGGCGGTCCCGGGTGTGCAGGACACGACCGCGGGCGACCTGCTCATCGCCAACCGGCAGTTGTTCTCCCCGCTGTTCGACGGCATCAAGGGCGCCTGGCAGGCCAACCGGGACGAGACCGCCGGCTGGGAGGTGCAGCTGCTGACGAACGGGAAGCCGCCCACCAAGATCGTCGGCTTCCAGGGCCCGCCCGGTCCCGACCTGCGCACCGCGATGGATCCCAAGGTGCAGCTCGACGCCGAGAACGCCGTGGTCCAGCTGGGGCAGCCCGCCGCGATGGTGGTGCTCTCCGTCTCCACCGGTGCCGTGCTCGCCGCCGCACAGAACACACAGGCCAGCGGCATCGCCACCGACTGGGCGCTCACCGGCCTCTCCACCACGGGCCCCGTCCTCGAGCCGCTGTACAGCGAGGTCAACGCCGCCGCCGGGAACGACGCCGGTAAGCAGTCGAAACTGCTCGCCCCGCTCGGGATGGGCACCGACTTCGCGATGACCGGCGTGAAGACGAAGACCGCGGAACTGCCGGGCACCGGCGGCCGCGGTGCCGCCGAACTCGGCGCCGACACCGTCAAGGCCAGCCCGTTCGGCATGGCCGTCTTCGCCTCCGCGATCGCCAAGGGCAAGACCACCGCGCCGTACGTCGTGCAGGGCCAGACCGCGAAGCCGAGTGCCCCGCTCGGCGACGTCGACGAGAAGATCCTCAAGGCGGTGCGAGCGAAGATGGACGCCACCGTCTCGCCGTCGGGCGACGGCAGCGACCTGGTCTCCACCAAGGCGAAGGGCCTCGTGGGCACGAACGGCCCCGAGGGGCCGGGGTGGTTCATCGGCTACCGCGGCGACCAGGCGTTCGCGATCATGGTCACCGGTGAGCGCTCGGGCGCGGGATCCCTGCAGGTCGCGGGCGCGTACCTGAAGTAGCGCCGGCGATTCCCGCGGGCGCTCGACGCTCGCCCGGGTGCCCCGGGCCGGCAGCTACGTGCCGGCAGCCTCGAGGATCAGGTACTGCGCCGCCGCGGCCTGCTTGGACTGGGTGATCGAGGCGAAGGCGTTGAGCCCCACGTATCGCCCGTAGCTGGTCAGGCACAGCGTCGCCGAGCAGACGGATGCCCCCGCGGGGATGCCGGGGATGGACGAGAGCGCCTCGCCCGTCCCGGCGCGCTTGCGGTAGTCGGCCAGGTAGCGAAGGGAATCGGCCGCACTGCGCATCCGGAGCACACCGTTGACCGAGGTGTGGCCCGCCAGGTCGAGCCCGTACTCCTCCTGGAGGCTGCGCGGTTCGTAGATCATCAGGGAGAAGGCGTAGGCGCTCATGTAACCGTCCCCGAGGGTGAACTCCGCGGACAGGCCGTACGAGGCGTCGTCACTGCGCGACGCGATCGTGCGGGAGAGGATGCCCTCCTTGTCCATCGGGACCGGGGGCACGAAACTCGACGGGTTCCGCGGCGTGGGAACGTACTTCGGGAGTCGCTCGACCTGTTCGGCCAGGCCCGCGACGACGCGGGCCGTGAGTCCGTCCCGGCCGGTCTGCGGCATCTCCACGCTGGCCAGGGCGACCAGATCGCCGCGAATCGCCGCCGCGGTGAGGCGGGTGGCGCCGGGGACATCGCCGTACAGCACGATCGTGCCGCCGGGAATCGCCGAGACCGCGCTGGAGACGGCGTCGTCCCGGGTCGGGTTCTTCTGCGCCGCACCGTCGATCGCCCGGCGAGCGGTGGCCTCGTCGGGGAACCGGAGCACGCCGGTCTGCACGGTCACCGAGCGGTCGCGCGCGGTTCGGGTGGCGAGGAAGCCGGTGTGGAACGGCGCGGTGATGAACGATTGGGCCTGCTCGGAGGTGACCAGGCCGGCGCCCGCCTCGGTGCCCAGCGCCTGGGCCTGGAACAACGGTAGGACGGGCGGCCCGGACTCGGGTGCCGCGGTGGCCCGTGGATCCACCTCCCAGGGAGCCACCACCGCATCGGCCACCCGCCAGCCCTCCTGCTGCCAGGCGTCCGCGGAGGCCTTCGCCTCGACGGTCCGCGGTGCGGTGGGATAGTTCCCGGTGTCCAGGCGCGTGACCTCGGGCGGCGCCGAGGCGGTTCCGGCGATCACGCGGGTGCACGCGGTGCACGACACGGCGATCAGCCCGCCCAGGGCCAGCGCCGCCGCCCGCTGCAGCGCGGGTGCGCGGCGGGCTCGGAGCTCAGGCACGGACCCGGCGGGACGCCACGACGCGGGCGACGGCGCGCCACCCCAGCAGGAACAGGCCCAGCGCGATCGTCGCGACGACGACGAAGCTGACCTCGACGCCCTTCGACGTCAGCAGTCCGCGGGCGGTCATGCCGAAGGCGACCGTCGAGATCCAGATGATGACGCCGGCGGGGAAGACGCGCTCCGGGGCGAAGGTCGCCGCCCGGCCGGGCTCGTGGCCGCGCAGGGCGGCCAGCACGTAGGTGAACGCCCAGCCCACGGCGAGGGCGAGGAGGAACGGCCACGCGGTCTCGGCGAATCCGGACGGCGAGAAGGCCTCGTTGTGGTTGAACCGGCCGATCACCACGAACAACAGGACGAAGACGACGTCGAGGGCGGCGATGACCGGGATGCGCATACGGCAACGGTAATCGACCTGCAACCCCTGCCGGGAATCGGATCGTGGGGCTGTGACGTCCCGGAACGGCACGCGGCCGGGGCGCGGTCCTCCCAACCGCGACCCCGACCGGGCCTGACCCCCTCGCCCCCCTCCACTCCGGGGCGCCGTGAGCGTCGTGGGTCTCTCGCTCACGGGACGAACGATGCCCGCAAGCCCTTGAGCGCCGGTTGGACTGCGCTAAATCCGCTGGTCCGCGCCGGTATCCCCGGTCGACGGTCCGCCTTCGTCCGACGGTCCTCCCTCGTCCGACGGTCCGCGCTCGTCGCCCTCCGGTGGCGCGGCCGGGCCGGCGGTCTGCGCGGCCTGCGCTTCCTCCGCGGCCCGGGCGGCCTTCTCGGACGGCTTCTCGCCGTTCTTGTCCGGTGCGTCCGGGTCGATGTCCATGGTGCTGCGGTAGGACACGAAGAACACCACCCAGCCGACCACGACGACGAGGACGTAGCTGACCAGCCGGTACAGGATGGTCGCGGTGAAGGCCTGGCTCAGCGGCATGCCGGCCAGGACCAGCGCGGGGACGAGCGCTCCCTCGACCAGCCCCACGCCGCCGGGGATCGGGCTGATGGTGTTGACCACCTTCGAGGCCGCGTAGGCCCCGGCGAGGGCCGCCAGCCCCGGAGCCTCGCCCACGGCGTAGCAGGCGAAGGCGAGGCAGGCCACGTCGGCGATCCAGTTGAACAGGGACCAGCCGAAGGCCTCCGCGCCGTAGCGGCGGCTCATCTTCACCGACTGGAGTTGTTCGATCACCTCGCGGAGCCGGGCCAGGCCGGTGTCCTCCGGCTTGTTCCGCAGGTCGTTGATCCACCGGATCAGGCGCGCGCCCACGACGTACAGGCCGTCGGGATGCGAGGCGACGTACTGCACGAGCACGATGAAGACCACGAGCATGCCGACCGAGAACAGCACCGAGTACGGGCTGGTCTTCGCCCCCGCGAGCAGCGCGCCCGCGACGCCCAGCACCGCCAGGCCGGCCGACATGAGCAGGCCGCTCATCACGATCTGCCACGCGGCCACCACCCGCGACGCGCCCCACATGCGGGTGCGCCGGTACACGAGGGTCGGGGCGAGCACCTGCCCGCCCGGCATCGTCTGCGAGACGGAGTTCGACGCGAGCTGCAGGCCCAGCGCCTGCCGCTGCGTCACCTTCACGCCCGCCGAGCGCAGCAGGACGCGGGTCACCTGGGCGAACGAGTCCATCGAGAAGAAGACGGCGATCACGCAGGCCAGAACCCATTCCCAGCGGATGTGCTCGAGCTCGCGGATGGACTTCGACACCGTCGGCCCGAACAGGTACACCTCGACGCCGAGGACGATCGTGATCACCAGCAGCAGGGCGCGCCGGACCCACCGGAGCCGCCGCCGGGTCACGGCGGGATCCTTCGAGGGCGTGGCCTCGGGCGGCTCGGCGCCGGAGTCCTCGGCGCCGGGTGAGGGCGCGTCGTCGTCTGCCTGCATCGGCGCCAGCCTACTCAGCGGTTAACGTGGGCACATGCAAGGCCTCGCATCGCGGCTGCGGCGCGTCGAACCCTCCGGCGATGAAGCGGAGGTGCGCGCGTCCGACGGCGACCCCCGTGCGCCCCTCTGGCGCGGCGCGCAGTGGTTCCGCGCGCTGTCGGTCGTGTACGCGGTGGGCAGGCAGATCGACGAGGCCGACAGGTACCAGCGGATCGGCTGGAGCTGGGTGATGATCGCCGCCGTGGTCGCCGTGAGCCTCATCGCCGGGATCGGGTACGTGCGCGGCTTCGGGCGCAACCGCTGGTTCGTGGTCGGCGAGTTCACCGCCGCCGCCGTGCTGGCGCTGGGCACCGTGTGGGTGGCCTCGCCCGAGTTCACCGCCCACAACCAGGCGCTGCCGACCACCCTCTGGCTCACCAACCCGGTGGTCTCCGCCGCGATCCTGGGCGGCCCCGTCGCGGGCGTGGCCGGCGGGATCGCCATCGCCGTCATCAACGCGGTCTATCGCGGCACCTTCCCCGAGACCATCGTGCGGGACGCGAACTACCCCGTCTTCATGGCCGTCGGCCTGGGCCTCGGGGTCGCGGCGCGCGTCGCGATCCGTTCGCAGGAGCAGCTCCGCGAGGCCGAACGCGTGGCCGCCGAGGCCCGCGCCCGGGAGCGGCTCGCCCGGGAGGTGCACGACGGGGTGCTGCAGGCGCTCGCCTTCCTCGCCCGACGGTGCGCCGAGCTCGGCGGCCCCGGGACGGAGCTGGGCGCGCTGGGGGAGCTCGCGGCGCAGCAGGAGCGCGCGCTGCGGCAGCTCATCGCGGAGACGCCGTCCGGCGCCCCGGCCGCCGCGCCGGAGGAGGAGGGCACCGCCGACCTGCGGGACCTGCTGCGCCCCCTCGCCTCGTCGACCGTGACCCTCGCCGAACCCGGCGGACCGGTGCCGCTCCAGGCCGGCCCCGCCGCCGAGGTCGCCGCCGCCGTGCGGAACGCGCTGGACAACACCGCGCTGCACGCCGGCCCGGGGGCGCGCTCGTACCTGCTGCTCGAGGACCTCGGCGATACCGTGCTGGTCACGGTGCGCGACGACGGGACCGGAATCGCGCCGGGACGGCTCGACGCCGCCCGCGCGGAGGGCAGACTGGGGGTGTCGGAATCCATCGTCGGGCGGATGCGGGCGCTGGGCGGCCGCGCCGAACTGACGACCGAGGTCGGAGGAGGGGTGGAATGGGAGTTGTCGGTGCCGAGGCCGGTGGACGGATCGGAACTGCCCTGACGGTGAGGAGACGAGCGTGGGTACTTCGGTGAGCGGGCCGGGCGCGGACCCGGCGGCCATCTCGGTCCTGGTGGTGGACGACCACCCGATGTGGCGCGAGGCCGTGGCCCGCGACCTCGAGGCGCGCGGCTTCCGCGTGGCGGGCACGGCGGATTCGGTGGCCGCCGCGGGACGGATCGCCAAAGCCGTGCAGCCCGTGGTCGTGCTGATGGACATGTCGCTGCCCGACGGCGACGGGGCCGCCGGCACCGCACTGGTGCTCGAGGCAGCGCCGCGCGCGCAGGTACTGATCCTCTCCGCGTCCGACGAGCGCGACGACGTGGTCGAGGCGGTCAAGGCGGGCGCCTGCGGCTACCTGGTCAAGAGCGCCTCCGCGGAGGAACTTGTGGACGCCGTACAGGCCACCGCCGCCGGGCAGCCCGTGTTCACGCCGGGCCTCGCCGGGCTGGTGCTGGGCGAGTTCCGGCGGATGGCATCGGCGCCCGAGCCGGCCGGCCCCGCGCTCACCGCGCGCGAGACCGAGGTGCTGCGGCTGGTCGCGAAGGGCCTGTCCGCCAAGCAGATCGCCAGCAGACTGCACCTGAGCCACCGCACCGTCGAGAACCACGTGCAGGCCACGTTGCGGAAGCTGCAGCTCGGCAACCGGGTGGAGTTGGCCCGCTACGCGCTGGAGAACGGGCTGGATTAGGCGGCATGGCCGGGGCGGCAAGGACGTTGTAGCGCGTGGATGTCTCGCAGTTGGTTCAGTTGGTGGCGCCTCCGGAGGCGCCGGCACCGGTCGATTGGGTGGATGTCGAGGGGCGACTCGGGACGCGCTTGCCGGTGGACTACAAGCTTCTGATCGAGACGTACGGCCAAGGCCGATTCTTCGGTGATCTCGCGATCGTGGGCCCTGATCGCATGGCGGAACTCAGGAGCGATGCGATAGCGGACACCGTGCGGAATCACGCCGCGGATGGGCCCTACCGGTGCCTGGCGAGAACCTCCCCCGGGGTGGATGTCGATGCGGCCATCGGTGTAGTCGCTGACCGCTACCTGTTGTGGGGTGGCGGGATCGACGGAGGGTCCGGGTTCTGGAGGGTGAGTGCTGACGAGGACCCGGATCGGTGGCCGGTCGTCTATTGCGAATCGGCGTTCATCGACTACGACCCCGCCGGCCTGCTGCACTACCTCGTCGCGTTGTTCTCCGGTGATCTCGAGTCGAGCGTCTTCCCGATCGGAGGTAGCAGGTACGAGGGGCCGGCGTTCGACACGCGATGAGAACCGCCGGGGCGGCGAGCCTGGCCCGCTACGCGCTGGAGAACGGGCTGGACTGAGCGGGCGCGATCAGGCACGTGGCCGGGAGATCGAACCACCGCAGGGATTCGAAGTCGGCGGAGACGGCGCCGCCTGCGCCGCCGTCGGGATCACCGGGACCCTGTCGCCGTGCGAACACCGCTTCGGCCTGTCGCAGATAGTCGCCGAGCGCGGATTCCGGCGCGGTGTCCGCGTGTCGCGGGTAACGGAGCTCGCCGTTCTCGTCGTAGCTGAGGTCGGAGAGCCGCACGAGCGGTTCGACGACGCCGTCGCGGTGGTGCCACAGCCCCGACTCGGGCTCGAAGACGTAGTCGTCGAGCAGTTTCCATCCCTCGCGCGCGATCAGTCGGACGGCGTCGACGATGTACTCGAAGACCGCCTCGGAGATGAAGTAGTTGAAGTTGATGCGGACCCAGCCTGGCTTGATCCCCTCGCAGCCCTTCGCGATCTCGCGCTCGAACTCCCGCGAGTGGTCCAGGTCGATCCCCAGCAGCCGATGCCCGTACGGCCCGGCGCACGAGCATCCGCCGCGGGACTGGATGCCGAAGAGGTCGTTGAGGAGGGCCACGACGAAGTTGTGGTGCAGGAACCGCCCGGTGGGCGACCGGACGACGAAGGACACGATCGAGAGCCGCTCCGCATCGAGGTTGCCCAGGATCTCGATCTCGGCGACATCGGACCAGGCGGCGATCGCGCGCCGGAACAAGTGCTCCTCCCGCGCCCGGATGAGCGCCGTGCCGACGTTGGCCTTGAGGTCGAAGACCAGGCCCGCCCGGATGGACTCGACGATCGCGGGGGTGCCGGCCTCCTCGCGCTGGATCGGATCGTCGAGGTAGCGATGGTCCGCCGGGTTGACGTAGGCGACGGTGCCGCCGCCGGGGACGGCGGGCACCCGGTTGGTGAGTAGTGCTCGTCGGACCGCAAGGACGCCGGGCGTTCCCGGGCCGCCGATGAACTTGTGCGGACTGAGGAAGACCGCATCGAGGTACTCGCCGCTCTCCGCGGCGCCGGCGGGATCGCCGAGGTACATGTCGATGTCGATGTAGGGGCCCGCGGCGGCGAAGTCCCAGAACGACAATGCGCCGTGCTCGTGCAGGATCCGGCTGATCCGACGCGTGTCGGTGAGGATCCCGGTGACGTTGCTGGCGGCCGAGAACGAACCGATCTTCAGCGGTCGCGCGGCGTACTTCACCAGCTCGGAGGTGAGCCGGCCGACGTCGACGTGCCCGTCCGGATCCTGGTCGATCACGACCACGTCGGCGATGGACTCGCGCCACGGCAGCTCGTTCGAGTGGTGCTCGTAGGGGCCGATGAAGACGACGGGGCGTTCGTCCGGGGGGATCGCGTCGGACAACCCGTAGGCCGAATCCAGCTCGGACGGAAGGCGGATCCCGAGGATCCCCACCATCCGGTCGATCGCCCCGGTGCACCCCGAACCGGCGAAGATCACGGCGACGTCCTCGTCGCCGCCGACGGCCTCGAGGATCTTCGCGCGCGCGTCCTCGCGCAGCCGGGTCGTCTGCAGTCCGGTCCCGCTCGATTCGGTGTGGGTGTTCGCGTACCGCGGGAGCACCTCGTAGCGGATGAAGTCCTCGAGGAAGGTCAGCGCGCGCCCGGAGGCGGTGTAGTCGGCGTACGTGACGCGCCGCGGGCCGTAGGGCCCCGGAACCACCTGGTCGTCTCCGATGATCGATTCGCGAATGCGTTGCAGGATGGGGGTGTCCGCGAACTCGTCGCCCGGTGCTGTGGTCGTCATGGCCGTTCGTCTCCGTCTCCGAAATATCCCCCTGGGGGGATGAATGATCGGAACGTAACACTCCACCGCGCGATGTGCAATGCCATCGGTCGCCTCGCGCGGCCGCGCCCCCGTCGGCGCGCCGTCGGGCGAGGTGCGCGATCGGTGTCCGGGTGGTGCCGGACCCCGGATTCGCGCTGGGGGTGGAGGGTTCGGGTGGAGGGCGACGCACCGGATGTGTCGATCGTGTGAAGAATCGCCCGGGGGGTGCGCGTGGCGCCGGACGTCGGTAGCCTCGATGTCATAACCCCCAGGGGGGATAAGGAGAGGAGTGGTCGTGCCCGCAGTCCGATTCTGGTTCGATCCGGTGTGCCCCTACTCGTGGCCGACCGCCGAGTGGCTGCACGAGGCCGTGGGCGGCCCGGAGGCGCTGGAATGGGAACTGATGAGCCTCGCGATCCTCAACGAGGGGCGCGAACTCCCCGCGCGCGCAACGGCTCGGATGCGCGATTCACGATCCGCGGGAAGGCTTTTCGCGAGCCTGGCACGCGAGGTCGACGGCACGCGCCTGTGGGAGGCCCTGCGTGCCTTCAACGACCTCTACCACCGCGACGGGGCCGTACTCGACGAGCCGTCGATGCGGACGATGCTGCGCATGCTCGGACTCCCGCCCGGTCACGCCGCGAGCGTCGCGGACCGATCCCTCGATCCCGCCGTGAGCGACGCCCACGCCCGGAGCCAGGAGGCGGCGGGCGGGAGCGGCGGAAGCCCTCTGATCGCCCTCGGCGACACGGTGTTCCACGGGCCGATCCTGCGCACGGTGCCCGATGCCGCTGCCGGGCGCGCCCTGTTCGATGCGCTCGGCACCGTCGCGTCCGTCGACGCCTTCACATCGGTGCAGCGCCTGCGGCATCCCACGTGACCCAACCCCACACAGAAAGGTCCTGCACATGACTACCCAGCGCATCGTCGTCGCCGGCGCCGGCATCGGCGGCCTGAGCGTGATCAAGGAGCTGCGCGAGTCCGGAGTTCCCCTCGAGGACGTCGAGATCACCCTCGTCGACGAGGACTTCGAGCACTACATCGGATTCACCCTGCCGTGGGTGATGCGTGGATGGCGCACCGTCGAGAGCGTGCCGATCCGTCCCTCCGAGCAGAGCCTCTCCGGAGTGCGGACCCGGCGCGCCGAGATCGCCGGCGTCGACACCGCCGCACGCGTGGTGGTCCTCGAGACCGGGGAACGCCTGCCGTACGACGCCCTGGTCCTGGCCCTGGGCGCCCGGAACGCGACGCACCGGGTCCCGGGGCTGCAGGAAGCCGTCGACGCGGGCCTGGCGGTGCACTACTACTCGGCCGCGGAGGCGGCGCGCGCCCACCGCGCGCTCAGCGCGTTCGCGGGCGGACGACTCGTGTTCCTCGTGGCGGCGACGCCCTTCCGCTGCCCCGTCGCCCCGTACGAGGGCGCGTTCCTGGCCGCCGACCTCCTCACCGAGACCGGGGTGCGCGACAGGACGAGCATCGCCGTGTACACCCCGGAGCCGCAGCCGATGCCCTCCGCCGGGCCCGATGCCGGCCTCGAACTGGCGAGCCGGGTGCGCGACGCCGGGATCGACCTGCACACGCTGCACCAGGTGGAGCGGGTGGATCACATCGCGCGGACCGTGCACTTCGCCGACGGCGAGGCCGTGCCCTTCGACCTCCTGGTGTTCGTGCCGCCGCACGAGCCCGCGCTGGCCCTGAACGGGACCGGCTGGACGCCCGTGGACCGGGAATCGATGGCCACCGAGTACGACGGGGTGTGGGCGATCGGCGACGTCTCCGCCGTCACCTCGCCGACGGGTCGCCCGCTGCCGAAGGCCGCGATCTTCGCGAAGAACGGGGCGGCGGCGGTCGCCCGCACCGTGCTGCACCACCTGGGCCGCACGGACTCCCCGGCGTCCCTGTCCGGGGTCGGCTACTGCTACATCGACACGGGTGATCACCGTGCGGCGCGCGGCGAGGGCGACTTCTTCGCGCAGCCCCACCCCGAGGTGACCCTGCTGCCGGCGACGGCGGAACGACACGAGGAGAAGGTCCGCGAAGAACGCGAATGGCGCGCGTACTGGGAATGACCCGACGGTTCAGCGGCTCTCGGAAGATCCGTCGCCGCCGGCACCGTCGGGCTGCGGCGTGAGGGCGTGCGGCGGGTGGCCGGTGAGGTACTCGGGGCTGAGCAGGGACGCGAGGGTCGCCTCGTCGAGGAGGGCGCGTTCGCGCACGATCTCGACGACGCCCCGCCCGGACTCGAGCGCCTCGGCGGCCACGGAGGTGGCCGCGGCGTAACCGATGGTCGGGCTCAGTGCGGTCACGACGCCGATGGACTCGGCGACCATCCGCTCCAGGCGATCGGAGTTCGCGGTGATCCCGGCGACGCAGCGCTCGCCGAGCACCCGGGCGCCGCGCGTGAGGTGCGCGATCGACTCGACCAGTGAGCGCCCGATGATCGGTTCGAAGGCGTTGAGCTGCAACTGGCCTCCCTCCGCGGCCAGGGTGATGGTGACGTCGTGGCCGATCACCTCGTAAGCGATCTGGTTCACAACCTCGGGGATGACGGGGTTGACCTTGCCCGGCATGATCGACGACCCGGCCTGCACGGCGGGCAGGTGGATCTCCGCGAGGCCGGCGCGCGGGCCCGACGACAGCAGCCGCAGATCGTTGCAGGTCTTCGACAGCTTCACGGCGATCCGCTTGAGGACTCCGGACAGCTGGACGAAGACGCCGACGTCGGCGGTGGCCTCGATGAGGTCGGTCGCGCCGACCAGCTCGTGGATGCCCGTGACCTCGCGCAGCCGCTCGATGACCTGACGGCGGTATCCGGGGTGGGCGTTGAGGGCGGTGCCGATCGCGGTGCCGCCGATGTTGAGCTCGTGCAGCAGTCGGGTGGCCTCCTGCAGCCGCACGATGTCCTCGCCGAGCGTGGTGGCGAAGGCGCCGAACTCCTGTCCGAGCGTCATCGGCACCGCGTCCTGCAACTGCGTGCGCCCCATCTTGAGGATCCGCGCGAACTCGTCGGACTTCGCGGCGAACGTGCCGCGGAGCTCCGTGAGGGCATCCGCCAGCTCGGCGAGCTGGGTGATCAGGGCGATCTTGATCGCGGTGGGGTAGACGTCGTTGGTGCTCTGCCCGAGGTTCACGTGATCGAGCGGGTGCAGCGAGGCGTAGTCGCCCTTCGGCCGGCCCAGGTGCTCAAGGGCGGCGTTCGCGATCACCTCGTTCGCGTTCATGTTCGTCGAGGTACCCGCGCCGCCCGCGATGGTGTCGACGACGAACCACTCGTGCAGCCCTCCACCCCGGATCCGTTCGCACGCGGCGACGATCGCGGCGGACCGCTCGTCGTCGAGCAGGCCCAGCTGCCGATTCGCCGATGCCGCGGCCTGTTTCACGGCGGCCAGCGCGTTCACCAGGTGGGTGTGGATCGCGATCGGGACGCCGGTGATGGGGAAGTTGAGCAGCGCCCGAGCGGTGTGGGCGCCGTAGTAGGCGTCGGCGGGGACGTCGATGTCGCCGAGCAGGTCGTGCTCGCTGCGCGTCTGAGAAGAGGTCATCCCACGATCGTCGCGCACCGTCGGCGATCGCCGGGCGGTTCGGCGGAATCAGCCCGCGCGCCCGGTCCGCTCGTCCGTCGCGAAGGGCACGCCCGACGTGGCGAAGACGTCCAGCACCTCGGCGTAGAGCGCCGGACCGAGCGCGGTGCGGACGTCATCGGCGTGGGTGAGCCGGAAGCCGAAGGGCTCGTCCTCCGGGGTGCCGAAGCCGCCGCGCAGGCAGTCGACGAGGGCGTCGAGGTTGCTGCCGAAGTAGCCGCCGGGGCCGTTCACGGCGCGCCCGAGCTCGGCGTAGAAGTCGGCTGCGCCGGTCACCCGGCCGCCGTCCACGGTGTAGGTCTTCACGGCTCAGGCTCCCGTCACGATGCAGAAGGAGGCGTAGTGGTCGCCGGTGTAGTACCAATCGGGCGGCGAGGTGAGCGGCGTTCCACCGGTGACGATCCGGCGCGCGCCGCGGGTCGACGAGCCCGGCGTGGGCACCGTGTACTCGTGGTAGTAGCCCGAGGCCTTCGCGGGCAGGATGCCCTCGCGGTTCTGGAACACCACCCCGTCGTTGCGCGGGTACGGGAACGGCCCGCCCTGGTGGATGAGGTCGACGGTGTCCGTGGCCTCCGCAGGGAGGGAGGAGAGGGCGCAGGTGGGCAGGGCGGCGGTGGCGGGCGAGACGGTCGCGACGGTGACGCCGAGCGCCACGACGACCGATCCCGCGAGGCGGGGTGCGATGCGCATGGCAAAAAGTTAGCCGAACTAGATGATCGCCGGGTGGCGATCCGGTGAACGTCCCGGCGTTCACCGGGGGAATCGGCGCGGCGTGGGGGACGACGCGGAGCGGTGCTACTGCTCGCGCGGCTGATAGGAGCCCAGGCCCAGGGCGACGACCGTGAGCTGGCGGGTGGTGCGGTCGATGAGTTCCGCCTCGTCGCGGGTATTGCGGGCGTCGATGCGCACCAACTCGGCGACGAAGCCCAGCATGATCGTGACGTAGAGGTCGGCGATCATGTCCAGGTCCTCCACGCTCCAGTCGCTGAGCGCGGGGATCCGCGACAGGTCGTGGGTGAGTTCCTTGGCGAACAGCCGCAGTTCGACGTCGATCGCGCGCTGCAGCTCCGGGGAGCCGCCGTAGCGCTCGCGCACGAGGAACTGGAACTCGGCGTCGTTGGCGCGTGCCTGCTTGGCGACGATGCGGATCGCCTCCGCCCCGCTGGGCGCGACGCCTTCGCGCCGCCCCTCCCGCAGCATGCGACGGAGCACGCGCATCGCGTCCTCGACGAGGGTGACGCCGAGGTCGTCCATCGACGCGAAGTGGCGGTAGAAGGCCGTGGGCACCACGCCGGCCGCCTTGGCGACCTCGCGCAGCGACAGGCTCGCGAACGAGCGTTCACCGGCCAGGGCCAGCGCCTCGTCCAGCAGGGTCTGCCGCGTGCGCTCCTTGGCCTCCGCCCGCGACGGTCCCGGGGTGTGCCGTTCGACGGCGCGCGGGGTCGGTCTGGGCATGGGTTCGAGTCTATCGCCCCTGCGTCGGGGCGGTGTCGCGGAGGTTGTGGCCGAGGTCACGGAACAACTCCTTGACGGGGAGCGGACGGCTGCGTGCATACTGTGAGTGTACAAGCGTGCACTGAACGGAGAAACACAGCCATGAGCCGCTTCACTCGATTCGCCGGATCCGTCGTCGAGGCCGTGCTGACGCCCCACGCGGTGGACCGCTACCTCGAACTCGTCGACCCGATGGTCACGTGGACCGAGATCCGTGGCCGCGTGACCGCCGTGAGCCGCCGCACCGACCGCACCGTGACCTTCACCGTGACCCCGACCCGCCAGTTCGAGGGCTTCGAGGCCGGTCAGTTCATCCAGGTCAGCACCGTGATCGACGGTGTGCGTCAGACGCGCTGCTTCTCGCCCGCCGGTTCGCAGCACGCGCCGGGCGAGCTCGAGTTCACCGTCACCGCGGACGCCGACGGCCTCGTCAGCACGCACCTCCGTGAGAACCTCGCGGTGGGCGACGTCCTGGGCCTCACCCCGGCCGCCGGCACCTTCACGCTGCCCGGGACGCCGGGGAACCGGCCCGAACGGATCCGCCTCATCAGCGGCGGCAGTGGTGTGACACCCGTACTCTCGATCGTGCGCACGCTCGTGGACGAGCAGCACGAGGGTGCGATCGACGTCCTGCACTTCTGCCGCGACGCCGCCGACAACCCGTACCGCCGCGAACTCGAGCACCTCGCCCGCCGGCCGAACGTCTCGGTGACCTACGTCTACACCCGCGCCGGCGGCCGTCACCTCGGCCCCGAGCACCTCGAGGACTTCGGCGACATCGGCTTCGCGTGCGGCCCCGCCCCGCTGCTCGAGACCGCGAAACAGCTGTACTCCGACGCCGGTGTCGAGCTCCGCGTCGAGGAGTTCACCCCGCCGGTGGCGGCCGCACCGTCGGGCGAGGCGACCGGCACCCTGCGCTTCACCAAGGCAGGCACCGAGGTCGACAACGACGGCCGCAGCATCCTCGACCAGGCCGAGTCCTCCGGCCTTTTCCCCGAGAGCGGCTGCCGCATGGGCATCTGCTTCTCCTGCACCGCCGTCCGCACGTCGGGCTGCACCACGAACATCCTCACGGGCGAGACGAACGACGAGCCCGACCAGCACATCCAGCTCTGCATCAGCGCGCCCGTCGGCGACGTCGAGATCGCGCTGTAGCCCACCACCTTCGAAGGGGAGAACCATGACGGAACAGATCACTCTCACCGCCGAGCAGGTCGAGATCATCGGCGAGCGCTTCGACGCCATCCGCACCCGCATCATCAACGACCTGGGCGCCAAGGACCGCGAGTACATCTACAAGATCGTGCGCGCGCAGCGCGGCTTCGAGATCGCCGGCCGCGCCATGATGTACCTGCCGCCGCTGTGGCCGCTGGCCGTCGGCTCCCTCGGTGTGTCGAAGATCCTCGACAACATGGAGATCGGCCACAACGTGATGCACGGCCAGTACGACTGGATGCGTGAGCCCGGCCTGAACTCCCGCGAATTCGAATGGGACACCGTGTGCCCCGCCGACCAGTGGAAGCACAGCCACAACTACCTGCACCACACCTTCACCAACGTCCTCGACATGGACCGCGACATCGGCTACGGCATCCTGCGCATGGCGCCGGAGCAGAAGTGGCACCCGTACTACCTGGGCAACCTCGCCTACGCGAGCGCGCTCATGGTGCTGTTCCAGTGGGGCGTCATGCTCCACGACCTGGAGGCCGAGCGGATCGTCAAGGGCGAGCGCAAGTGGGGCGACATCAAGGAGCTCGTCGCCGGCATGCGCCGCAAGGCGGGCAAGCAGGTGCTCAAGGACTACGTCATCTTCCCGGCGCTCACCGGCCCGCTGTTCCCGCTGACCTTCCTCGGCAACATGTCGGCCAACCTGATCCGCAACCTGTGGACCTTCTCGATCATCTTCTGCGGCCACTTCCCGTCGGGCGTGCAGACCTTCACCAAGGAGGAGACGGCCGAGGAGACCCGCGGCGAGTGGTACGTCCGGCAGATGCTGGGCTCCGCGAACATCGACGGCGGCCGGCTGTTCCACATCATGAGCGGCAACCTGAGCTTCCAGATCGAGCACCACCTGTTCCCCGACATCCCGGCCAACCGCTACCCGGAGATCGCCGCCGAGGTCCGCGCGACGTGCGAGGAGTTCGGCCTGCCCTACAACACGGGTTCGCTGCGCGGGCAGCTCGGTTCGACCTGGAAGAAGATCGCCAAGCTCTCGCTCCCGAACCGCTGGACCAAGCAGGAGCCCGAGCTCGCGGTCACCATCGAACGCGCCCGGCACGAGGACGCCGCCCGCGGCGCGCTCGCCAAGGCGGGCTGGCAGCGCGCCGTCGAGCGTGAGATGGTGTCGGTCTAGGACCTCGGCGGAAGGGCGCGGACGTGGGCAAGCTGGAGCGGCGCAAGGACGCGGCGCAGGAGGCCGTCGAGTCGACGGCCATCCGCGTCGGCCGGATCGCGACGATCATCACCACCGCCGTGGCCGACGTCGCGCGGGAGATCGGCGACGCCGTGAGCGACGCCCTCGAGATGCGGCAGGCGGCCAAGGCCGCCGCCGCGGACGAGGCCCGCACCGAACAACCGCCCGACGAGGGGAACCCGCCCGGCGAGCGGGCCTGATCCCGTGCTGACGCCACTGTGACGCGAACGGTGGCAGCGCGGCGCCGGCCGTGAGAAGGTTGCAATCCAACAATCTTCCCGGGAGGTGTGGTCGTGAGCGCGATCGAGCAGGGCAAGGCCGTAGTCAAGAAGATCAGCGAGATCGTCGGCGGGCTGACGCAGGCCCGCGGCGCGGCCGGGCGGGCCGCCGAGGAGAAGGCCGAGATCACCTCCGACGTCGGCGACGTCGAGACCGCCGGCAAGGAGGTGAAGGAGGGGCTCGCCAACCTCACGTCGGCGGGCTCGAAGCTCGACGCCGACGTGAAGGCCACCGCCGCGAACGTCGCCGCCGACGTCGCCGCCGTCAAGGGCGCGAAGGCACCCAAGCCGGCCGCCCCGACCGGCAGCACGCCGGCTGCCACGACCGCTCAGGCCCCGAAGAGCGCCGCGAAGACCGAGGCGACCAAGGCGGCCCCCAAGACCGAGGCGCCTGAGGCCGCTCCGAAGGCCGAAGCGCCCAAGGCCGCCGCGCCGAAGCCCGCACCGTCGGCACCGAAGGCCGATCCGAAACCCCGGTCCTGACCTCTCTGTCGACGAGGACCCGGCCGCACCGGCCGGCTCAGGCGCCCTCGTCGACCTCGACCCCGTAGCCGCGGACGAGCGCGGCGACGCCGTCGGTCCACCCCTGCGCGATCGCGCGCAGCCGCAGGACCCGGCCGTCCGCGGTGTCGCGGTGGTACGCCTCGCACAGCACGGCCGCGCGCAGGCCGGGCTCGGGCGCCGTCGGGACCGCCCACGCGCCGCCCTCGCACTCGACGGTGACGGCCGGCACCGTCGGGCGGGTGGGTTCGGGTGCGTCGGATGCGACCGCGACCACGATCCGGGCGCCGGGCGGCAGCAGGCGCGGCACGAGGACGAGGCCCGCGTCGTCTCCCGGCGTGAGCGCGGCGATGCCGCCCGGATCGCGGGGATTGTTGTAGAACACCAGGTGCTGCTCGCTCAGGACACGCGCGTCACCGTCCACGACCAGCGCGAACAGGTCGCTCTCAGCACGCGAGCGGGGCGGCGTCACCAGGAGGCGCTGCTCGGCGGCGGCCGGCAGGTCGACGGTCTCGCCGCGGCGCAGCTCGACGGCGGGGGTCCCGCCGACGATCGCGGGCGCCGCGGGGACAGAGCTGGGAGGCAGGACGGTGGTCGCATCGTCGTCGCCGGGACCGGCCTGCCGCACGGTGGTCGCCGCGTAGTGCGGATCCACCTCGTCCTCATCCGACGGGGCCGCGGCACGGGCATCGGGAGCGGCGGCCGCGATCGCCGCCAGCGCCGCCGCGAACTCGCCGCTCGTCGCGTACCGCTCGGTGGGGTCCTTGGCGAGGGCGCGCTCGAAGACCGCGTCCAGCTCCGGCGGCAGGCCGGGGCCGCGCAGGTGCAGCGCCGGGACCGGCTGGTACAGGTGCGCGCCCATCACAGCGGCGATCGTGGTGCCCGCGAAGGGCGGTGCGCCCGTGAGCAACTCGAAAGCGGCGGTCGCCAGGGAGTACAGGTCGGTCCGGTTGTCGAGCTCGACGCCGTTGATCGCCTCGGGGGAGAGGTATCCGAGCGTCCCGACGGTCGTTCCCGTGACCGTCAGTGAGCTGGCCTCCGTGGAGGCCTTGGCGATGCCGAAGTCGACGAGTTTCACCGCGCTCACCCGCCCGTTTCGCAGGCGGACCAGCACGTTCGCGGGTTTGACGTCGCGGTGGGTGATCGCGAAGTCCTCGTACGCGTAATCCAGGGCAGCGGCCACGCCGCTGACGATCTCGGCGACCAGCGCCAGCGGCAGCGGGCCGCGCTCGCGCAGCAACTGCTTGGCGTCGGTGCCCTGCAGGTACTCCATCGTCAGCCACAGGCGGCCGTCGTCGAGCCGCCCGCGGTCGTAGAGGTGCACGATGTTCGGGTGCGAGAGCGGCGCCAGCAGGTCCGCCTCGTGGATGAACCGCGCCTGGAACTCCTCGCTGGAGGAGACGGCACCGTCGAGCAGCTTGAGCGCGTCGCTGCGCGGCAGCCGCGGATGGGCCACCAGGAAGACCTGCCCCATGCCGCCGGCGCCCAGCCGATCGATCACCCGGTACCCGGCGATCTCCAGGTCCTGGTCGTTCCCCGCCATGATCAGCGAGCCTACTGCGCGGCGCCGCGGACCGGAATACGCGACGAGCCCCGATCCCGGGAGGGGATCGGGGCTCGTCGGTCGTGCGGGATCAGTCCTCGGAGTGCCGGCGACCGGGCTGCGGGCGCGGACCCTCACCGGTCGGACCCTGCGGGCGCGGACCCTGCGGTCCTCCCGGCCCCTGCGGGCGGGGCGGGTACGGCTGGCGCGGACCCTGCGGACCGCCCTGTGGCCCCTGCGGGCCGCCCGGGCGCTGCTGTCGCGGCATCGGGCCGCTCGGCCCGGGACCGATCGGACCACTCGGGCGCGGGCCCTGCGGGCCGGCTCCGTGCGGCCCGGGCGGCGGGCCCTGACGGTGCCGCGAGGGCTGCCCGGGCGCCTGGCCCGGCCCCTGCGGTCCGCCGCGCCCCGGCACCGGCTGCTGGTAACTGCGCGGGTCCTGCGGCGGGCGCTGCGTGGGCGCCGACGGGCGCGGGGGCAGTTCCAACCGGCCCGAGAAGCCGGGCGGCGGGCCCGGACGGCGCGGACCGGGGCCGACCGGGGTCGGCCGGGCGGGACGCACGTCGGGCAGGTTCGACGGCGGGTGGAGCCGGCCGTCGTCGGGCGCCGCGGGCGCCCGCGTGGCGGAGGCCGGTGCACCCGCACCGACCAGCTCCGGGGCTGCCTTGCCGGGGGCCGCGGAGGCGGGCTTGACCGACGACAGCGGGCGGCCGTCGCGGGTCTCGGCCGGCAGCGAGGTCTCGCCGAGGCCCACCGCCTCCTGGATCTTGCGCATCCACACCGGCGCCCACCAGGAGTCGTCGCCGAGCAGCTTCATCACCGCCGGCACGAGCACCATGCGGACCACGGTCGCGTCGATGAGCAGCGCGAAGATCAGGCCGAAGGAGACGTACTTCAGCATCACCAGGTCGGACGTGGCGAACGCCGCCGCGACGCAGGCCAGCAGGATCGCGGCCGCGGTGATGATCCGGCCCGTGTTGGCCGTGCCGGCGCGGATCGCCTGGTTCGTGGTGGCACCGCCCGCGCGTTCCTCGATCATGCGGGAGATCACGAAGACCTCGTAGTCCGTACTGAGGCCGAAGACCACCGCGATCACCAGCACCAGCACGGGCGCCATCATCGGGCCGCCGGTGAAGTTGAACAGGTCGCCACCGTGACCCTCGACGAACATCCAGGTCAGGAAGCCCAGCGTCGAGCCCAGCGACAGGAGCGACATGAGCACGGCCTTGATCGGCAGCGTCAGCGACCCGAACGCCAGGAACATCGCGAGCGTGGTGACCAGGACCAGCAGCACCATCAGGTTGGGCAACAGGCTGATCATCGAGTCGATCGAGTCGTACTGCAGCACCGGCATGCCGCCGACCAGGAAGCCGACGCCCTTGCTCGGGTCCGCGCCGTCCATCTTGATGGAGCGGAGCGCGGCCACCGCCTCCCCGACGGCCTTGGTGTCGTTCGGATCCTGCATGCTGCCGTTCGACACCCGTACCGAGACCTCCTGGCCGCGGACGACGAGCTTGTCCGAGGTGCCCTTGGCGGTGGAGACGGCGTCGGTCGCCGCGCTGAACCGCGCGGAGTTCGGGTCAGCGGGGTTCGAGTGCGTGAAGCCGGGGATCTTGTTCGCCTCGTCGAGCACCTGCTTGATCTGCTCGTCGCTGGCGTTGGTGAACACGATCTTGACCGGCTGGCCCGTGTTGTCCGGGAACAGCTCCTGGAACTTGTCCTGCGTCTGCCGGGTCTCGTTGGTCGGCGGCAGATAGGTCTGCGAGATGCCGCCGAACTGCAGCCCGACGATCGGGATGCAGATCGCGAGCAGCAGCGTCACGACGGCGACGATGGCGGTCTTCGGGCGCTTCATGACCGCGTCGGTCACCTTGCCCCACATGCCGGCCTCGATGTTGGCCTTGGTCTTCGCGCGGCCCGTCTTCTCCGCGGCCCAGTGGATGACGCCGCCGATCAGCGGCAGGTTCCACTTGTCGAAGATCGTGAGGAACCAGTGGAAGCTGAGCGCGAAGACCCGCGGGCCGAGGACGCCGAGCATCGCGGGCAGCAGGACCAGCGAGAGCAGCGCGGCGATGAACACGCCCAGCAGCGCACCCGTGGCCATCGACGTGAGCAGGCCCAGCGGGGAGATGTAGAGACACGCGAGAGCCGCGACGATGAGCAGCGAGGACATGACCACCGTTCTGCCGGCGGTCATGACCGTGCGTCTGACCGCCGTCGGTGTGTCGTACCCCTCGTCCAATTCCTCCCGGAACCGGGAGACCATGAACAGGCCGTAGTCGTGGGCGATGCCCAGGCCGATGAGGGAGATGATCGGCCCGACGAACAGGTTGACGTCCGTGAAATCGGCCATCACCGAGGCGACCGCCATCGCGGCGCCGATCGTCAGCACACCGATGATCATCGGCAGCACCGCGGCCACGATGCCGCCGTAGACGAAGAACAGCACGATCGCGACGAGCGGCAGCGCGATGATCTCGGCCTTCTTCTGGTCCTTCTGCACGCCCTCCGTGACCTCGGAGGTCACCGGTACCAGGCCGCCGACACGCGCCTCGAAGGTCGCCTTGTTCGCGTCCGACTGGAGGATCTCCATGAGCGGCTTCTGGATCTCCACCCAGTCCTTGCCGCGCTGGGTGTCGTCCGCCGACTTCATCGGCAGGGTGAAGAAGCCCCAGGTACCGCCGTCGGCGTCGGTGCGGGTGAACTTCTTGTACAACCCGTCGTTCGCCTGGGGCGCGCCCGGCGCGAACATCGTGTAGCTGAGGGAGCTCTCCTGCGGATCCTTCTCGTTGAGCGGGTTCAGCTTGGCGTCGTCACCGGTCGCGAACTTCGCCAGGACGTCCTCGCGGGTCTTCGCGACCGCCTTCATGACGTCCTCGTCGGAGATCTTCTTGCCCTCCGCGGGCTTGATGAGCACCAGGATGTCGGGCTGCATCTCGCGGCCGTTCGCCTTGTCGGTGACCTGGGCCGACGCCACGGAGTCACTGGCCTCGTCGTAGAGGCCGTTCATCTTGGTCTTGGCGCCGAGCCCGAGGAAGCCCCAGACGCCGGTCGCGGCGATGGACACGAAGAGGACCGCGATGATCGTGTATCGGAACGCGTACGTGAAGCGTCCTATAGCTGCGAACAAGCGAAAATTCCTTTCCGGTGAACCGGTTCTAGGGCTAGGCCCGGCTCGAAAGTAGCGAGGACAGGGGACGGAACGGCTGCAGCCACGCACCCTCGTCGGGCAGCGAATCGAGGCTCACCCGTGGCAGCGGCTCGCGGAACACCCCGGCGATGTCCTCGAGATCGACGAACTCCAGAGTAGGGGACGCCAGCGCCCAGGCGGCGTGCTCACGGAACCCGAGGACGGTTACCGGTACGCCGCTTGCGGAGATCTCCTCCAGCGGCTCCCGGAAGGCCTGGCCGTCCGCGGAGGCGACGAGCAGCCCGCCGAGGCCCGGCGAGTACCGCCGGACATCGATGTGGTCGAGCATGTCCTCGTCGACATCGCTGTCCTCGTCGATCTTGGGCTTGGCGAAGACGGCGTAGCCCACGTTGCGCAGGGCCTCGACCCAGGGCCGGACCACGTCGGCCGTGCCCGGAGCGATGTTGGTGAAGACGGTGGCCTCGGGCTCGAGCCGGGTGTCGATGTCCGATTCCAGGCCGGCCGTGTACTCCAGCAGCCACCGGCCCAGCGCGTCGAAGCGCGGGCGGTGGGCCGCCGTCGGGCGGCCGCCGAGGATCGACCCCAGCCCCATGTCGAGGTTGGGCGCGTCCCACACGAGCAGGACACGCTTGGCCACGTCGAGCTGCGGGTCGGCGGGTGCGTCGAGCGAAGTCACCGCACCTCTCCTTCCTCCACGCGCTCCCACACGAACTCGTGGATCTCGCGGCCCACCTGCGCGGCCTTGTCCTGGAACTTGGTCACCGGGCGGTCGACGGAGATCGGCAGCCCGGCATCGGCGAGCCGCGGCGGCAGCACGACGGGCCGCAGCAGCGGCTCCAAGGGTGCGGTCTCCGCAATCGCCTCTGCATAGTCTGCATGATCCGTAGCCACGTGCAGAATCCCTCCGACACGGAGACGGTCCGCGATCAGCGAGAACATGCGCGGCTGCAGCAGCCGGCGCTTGTGGTGACGGGCCTTCGGCCACGGGTCCGGGAAGTACACGCGCACCCCCGTGAGCGACCCGGGCTCGATCATGTCCTCGAGCACGGCGACCCCGTCGCCCCTGATCACCCGCACGTTCGTCAGCTCCGCGCGCTGCACGGCGCCGACGAGCTGCGCGATGCCCGGCAGGTACACCTCGACGGCCACCACGTCGTTCTCGGGCTCGGCCTGCGCCATCGCCCACGTCGACGTGCCGGTGCCGGAGCCGATCTCCACGATGAGCGGGGCCTTCCGCCCGAACCAGGCCTCCGCGTCCAGCGGGTGCGACGGCGTCGGGAACGTCCCGGGCGCGCCGTCGGGCGCACCGTCGGGAAGCGGGGTGGCAGGCGGGATGTCCCGGCCGAGCGTCTCCCAGCCCGTGTCCATCGCCAGTTGCTGGGCGGGGGTGAGGGAGGCGCGGCGGGACCGGAAACTGGTCACGCGGGGGTACAGCCGACGGTGCTCGGCGCGGGGATCCTGGGACTGGGGCACGCTCTCCATCGTCCCAGCTTTGCGCTTGTGACTTAGCATTGGCCGCATGATCGTGCGTAACACTCGCCACACGGCGCTCCGCCTCGCCTCCACGGTGGTGGCCCTCCTCGCCGTTCTCGGGCTCCTGGCCGCCTGCTCGAAGAGCGACGGGGAGAAGGTGAACGACGCGCCGCTGCCCGATGCCAAGACCCTGATCGACGCATCGTCGAAGGCCGCACGCGACCTGCACGACGTGCAGCTGGACCTCTCCGTCGACGGCACGGTGCCGAACCTGCCGGTCAAGAGCGTCTCCGCCTACCTCACCGACCAGCCCAAGCTCGGGGGGCAGGGCGATGCGGACGTCGTCTACCAGCGCAGTGCGGTCAAGGCGAAGTTCATCGTCACCGACGGTGACCTCTTCGTGCAGTTCGGCCCGGGGCAGCCGTACAACCGGACGGGGAAGGCGGTCGACGTCTACGACGCCTCCGCCATCCTCGACCCCGAGCGGGGCATCGCCAACCTCATCGCGTCCGTCCGCGAGCCCAAGGTCGAGGGCCGCGAGCAGATCGGCGGCACCGAGGCCGTGCGCATCTCCGGCATCATCCCCGGCACCGCGCTGGCCGGCATCGTCCCCAAGGCCGCGCTCGGCGACCGCCCGCTCACCTTCTGGGTGCAGGAGGCGGCGCCGAACAACCTGGTCCGTGCGAACGTCGGCTTCGACTCCGGAACGCTCACCGTGACGCTGTCCGACTGGGGTAAGAAGGTCGCCCTGCTCGACCCGAAGACCGCGAAGTGACGGTCACCGCGGCGCCGACCACGCCGAGCCGCGTCCGCGGCCGCGGCGTCGCCATGGGCGCCGCGGGACTCGCGGTACTGCTCGGCGCGCTCGACACCTACGTGGTGGTCTCGGTCCTCGAGGACATCATGCGCAGCGTCGAGATCCCCATCAACCGGATCCAGCTCGCCACCCCGATCATCACCTGGTACCTGCTGGGCTACATCGCGGCGATGCCGCTGCTGGGCCGGCTCTCCGACCGGTTCGGCCGTCGCCTCGTGCTGCAGGCCAGCCTCGCGCTGTTCATCGTCGGGTCGGTGCTCACCGCGCTCGCCCACACGGTGCCGGAGGTCCTCGCCGGCCGCGTGGTGCAGGGCGTCGCGAGCGGCGCGCTGCTGCCCGTGACGCTCGCCCTCGCCGCCGACCTCTGGTCCGCGCGCCGACGGGCCGCCGTGCTCGGCTGGGTCGGCGCGGCGCAGGAACTGGGCAGCGTGCTCGGTCCCGTCGTGGGCGTGGGCGTGGTGACGCTGGTGCACAACCACTTCTCGTCGGTGCCCCGCGACGACGCCTGGCGCGTCGTCTTCTGGATCAACGTGCCGCTCGCGCTCCTCGCGATGGTCCTGCTGCAGCTGACGGTCCCGAAGCGCGCGGTGTCGAAGCAGAGGGTCGACGTGGTCGGTGGGCTGCTGCTCGCCGTCGCGCTGGGCCTGTCGGTGATCGGCCTCTACAACCCCGAGCCCGACGGCGAGCACATCCTGCCTCCGAACGGGGCGTGGCTGCTCCTCGGCGCCGCCGTCGCGTTCGTCCTGTTCGCGCTCTGGGAGCGGTTCGCGCAGGTCAAGCTGATCGAGACGTCCGGGATGCGGGTCACGCCCTTCCTCGCCGCCTGCGCCGCCTCGGTGTGCGCGGGCGCCGCGCTCATGGTGACGCTGGTCGACATCGAGATCTACGCCCGGATGGTGCTGCAGCGCGACGGCGTGGCCGCGGTGCTCACCCTCGTCCGGTTCCTGCTCGCGCTGCCCGTCGGCGCGATCCTCGGCGGCTTCCTCGCCACGCGCTTCGGCGACCGGATCGTCTCGGTGGCCGGCCTGGTCGTCGCCGCCGGCGGGTACGTTCTCATCGCGCAGTGGCCCACCGACGTGCTGTCCGCGCACTACCTGGGCTTCCTCCCCGCCCTCGATACGTCGCTGGCGATCGCCGGCTTCGGGCTCGGCGTGGTGATCGGCCCGCTGTCGTCGGCGGCGCTGCGCGCGGTGCCGCTGTCCCAGGCCGGGATCGCCTCGGCGCTGCTCGTGGTGGCCCGGATGAGCGGCATGCTCATCGGCGTCGCCGCACTGACCACCTTCGGCTTCTACCGCCTGAACTCCATCCTGGACTCGATGCCGCCGATCGCGCCGCAGGGCAGCTTCGTCGAGACCGGGCTGGCCGTGTTCCGGCAGACCCAGGAGGCCTACGGCCGCATGTTCGGCGAGGTCTTCGGCGTGACCGCCGGCATCTGCCTGGTGGGCGCCGTGATCGCGGCCTTCGTCGCGGGCGGCCGGAACGAATCGGAGCAATCGGCCACCGTCGACGGCGAGGCGCTCGTACCCTCCCGGTAGGGATCGGCGCGGGGGCGCCGGTCGACGAGCGGGGGCTCTCATGGGGGATCTGTCCGTGCGCCGCGGCGCGCCACGCGTGCGACTGCTGGGCCGGCCGGGCGTCGGGAGGACGACGCTGGCCGCGGCCCTGCGGTCGCGCTCCGTCGAGATCGTCGAGGACGACGTCGAGGCCGATGCGCTGCTGTACTGCTTCGCCGGTGGCCTCCGCGCCACGGACCGCGCCGCGATCGACGCGCTGGACGCCGATCCGGCGGGCCCGCCCGTGATCGCCTGGACGAAGGCCGACGCCGCGGGCTCGTGGCGCGCCGCCGACGAGTACGCCGCGCGGCTCGGTGAGGTGCTGGGCCAGCCGGTGATCGCGGTGATGGCGCTGCTCGCCGGCGTGGAGGCCGACGACCTGCCCGCGATCCGCCGCCTCGCCGGGGCGCCGCTCGCGCTCCCGGAGTCCGCGCTCGACGCGGCGCGGGCGCTGGGCGCGGACGCGCCGCTGCTGCGCCGGCTCGGCGGCTACGGCCTCGCCTGCGCGCTCGGCGCGCTGCGGGAGACCCCGTCGATGCCCGACGACCTGCTGCTGGCGAGCCTGCGCGAGCTGAGTGGCGTGGATGCGCTGCTGCCGCCCCTCGCCGCCGCCCTCGAAGGGTTCGAGGCCCGCCGGGAGGCGGAGTTCGACGGTGCGCTGCGCGCCGTGGCCGCCACCGACTGCGCGCGCCGCGACGAGGCGGAACACCTCCTGCTGGACCGGTTGGGGCGGGCGTCGTGACCGCGCTGGTGGCCGGGCAGGACCCGGCCAGCGCGGCCGCCGTCGCGGACCGGCTCGGCGGGGACGCCGCCGCCGTCGGCGCCGACGGCGTCCCGGTGCCGCTCGGCGAGCACCGCGGCGACCACGACGTGCTCGTCTACGTCCTCGACGCCTGCGTCCCCGCCGACCCGGTCGACGCCGTCGCGCTCGGCCGCCTGCGGGTGGGCCTGCCGGCGGTGCTCGCCGCCACCGGCGCCGACGTCTACGCGGACGCCGCCGACACCCTGGCGGAGTCAGGGCGGCGCCTCGGGGGCGAGGTGGTGAGCGTGCAGCCGGACTCGGGCGGCGGCTTCGACGCGCTGCGCGCCGCGCTCGCCGACCCGCTGCCGCCCCTGCCCGCGCAGGCGGCGACACCGCCGGGGGCGGAGGAGCGGACGGGCGTGCGGGCGGCGGGTCCGCCGAGCCCGGCGCTCGAGCGGGCCGACCGCTCCGCCTACCTGCGCTCGACGATCGCCCGGGTGCGGGCGCAGCTGCTCGCCGACTCCGCCGACGGCTTCCGCCGGCACGAGGACGAGCCGGGCGCCGACGTGCGCGTCCGGCTCACCGAGGTCGTGACGCGGCTCGAACGCGCGCTGTACGCGCACCTGTGCGCCGCCTACCGCGGCACCTTCGCGGGCTGGCCCGAACCGCCCGTCCCCGCGGTGCCCGTCCTGCCCCGCCCCGACCCGCCGGAGGCCCCCGCGCACCGTCGGCGGCCCGAGGACCTCGCGGTCCTGATCCTGGGCGCCTCCGCCGGTCTCGGCATCGGCCGCGCGGTGGCCGCGCCGCTCGAGGCGCTGGGCGCGCTGCGCTGGCTCGCACTGCCCATCAGCCTGGCGGTGGGCCTCGCCGCGGCGGTGTGGCTGCTGCGGGTGCGCCGCCGCAGCGCGGCCCGCACGGACCGCCTCAGCTGGGCGGACGCCGCCACCGCGGGGTTCCGGCAGCGCGTCGAGTTCGAGGTGGCGGCGGCGCTGGTCGCCGCCGAGGCCGACGCGGCGCTGCGCCTCGCGCGCGGACCGGGAACCGAACGGCGGGCTGGTGCGTCCAATGAATATGGACCCTGATTTCGGGCTGTTCGGTGCGCCGGACTCCGACGCGTTCGGCCCCGGCCTGTTCGACGGTGCCGTCCCGGCCGCCGCGCCGTCGCCCGGCGGGCTGTGGGTGCAGGCCGACGGCGGCTGGTTCGACGTGCACGCCCTCGATACGGACGGGGACGGACTGGTGGACACCGGCACCCTCACCGACGCCGACGGCACCGCGGTGTTCACCGATCTGGACGCCGACGGGGTGGCCGACGTCTACCACCGGGTGCGGCCGAACGGAACCTTCGAAACCTGGCGATTCGTCGAGGGGCGGTGGCGGTTGCTGGATAGGGGCGATGTTGGTTGAATCCGTTCGATAAGGTTGCGATCGCAAACCTGAATGGAGGGGGACCATGGCGAACCGGTTCAAGGGAAGGCGGGGCGCCCGCGGCGCACGCGCCGGCGTCAGGCTGACCCGGGCGCAGGAGCACGTCCTCTCCGCGCGCACCGCCGAGGGAGCGGGCCCGCTGTGGACGATCAGCGAGTACATCGTTCTCGACGGGGGCGTCGACCGCGACGTCCTCCGCCGCGCCGCCACGTACGTGCTCCGCGCCGCCGAACCCCTCCTCGTGCGGATCGAGGAGAAGGCGCACATCCAGGTCGCCGAGGCCGGAACGAAGGTCGCGGTGGAGGAGGTGGACCTCCGGCGCGAGGCCGACCCGGAGGGCGCCGCCCGCAGGTTCGCCGAGGGCCGCCTGACCACGCCGCCGCAGGGACCGCGCGCCCGCATCGCGCTGGTCCGCACGGCGGAGCGCCGGGTCCGGCTCCTGCTCGAGTGCGACCTGGCCGTCGCCGACGGGTACACCGCCGCCCGCGTCCGCGGGGCGATCGCGCGCACCTACACCGCGCTCGTGCAGGGCCACCCGGTGCCGGAGGACCCGATCCGCCCGCTCCGGGCGCTGCTCGACGCCGAGTCCGGCTACCTCGCCTCCCGCGACCGCGCGGAGGACGCCGCCTACTGGCGCGCCGCCGGGCTCCCGAGCGCGGCCGTGCTGCCGGGTGGCGCCCCGTCGAGCGCGCCGGACGGCCAGGTCCGGGCGCCCCTGCTGCCCGTCGCCGCGGACCTGGCGCGGAGCCTCGACGCCGAGGCGCGCGCCGTGGGAGTGCGGAACGTGGCCGTCGCGATCGTGGCCGCGGCGATCGTGACCGCGCGCCGCACCGGCGCCGAGCGGGTGCGCATCGATCTGCCCGTGTCCGGGCGCATCGACGAGACCGGACTGGACACCGACGGCGCCGCCGGCACCACCATCGCCGTGCGCGTCGAGCTCCCCCGCGGCGGCACGGTCCGCACGTGCCTGCGGGCGGCCGACACCGCGTTCCGGCAGGCCTTCCTGCACCAGCGCGGTCGCCCGCTCGACGGCGAGCACGGGTCGAGCGGCGTCGTCGTGAACTACCTGCAGCCGGTCCCCGAGGACTTCGCCGGCGTGCCCGGCGGCACCGAGGTGATCAACGCGGGCCCCGTCCGGCACCTCGCGTTCGTCGCGCTCGCCCACGACGACGGGCTGAGCCTCGACGTCCGCGGCCGCGCGGGCGTGTTCGACGCGCCGCAGGTCGCGGCGCTCGCCGCCGAGTGGCACGGCGCGATCGCCGCCCTCGTCGCCGATCCCGACGCGCCCCTCGGCCCCCTCCTCGACGCCGTCGCGGCGGCGCCGCCGGTCACGCCGCCCGCCGCGCCGTCCGCCGCGCCGCCCGGCGGAGCCGACGACGTCGCCCTCGTCGCCGAACTCCTCGGCGACGTCCTCGGGGTGCCCGACGTGCGGCCCGACGACTCGCTGTTCGACCTGGGCGGCACCTCGCTGGTCGCGGTCCGGATCACCGACCGGCTCGCCGAGCTGCGCGGCGTGCAGGTCCCCGTCGTCGAGGTCTTCGACAACCCCACACCCCGTGGCATCGCCGCACTGCTCGCCACGGCGCCGCCCGCCGCCCCGCCGGCGCGGCCCGCGGCCGGGGAGGCGCGGGGCGGGGAGGCGGGCGCACCGTCGGACCCCGGCACCGCGCGCCCCGCCGGCCCGGCGATCGCGCCGCTCGGCGATGTGGCGGAGGCCCCGGCCTCGTACGCGCAGGCCGGCCTGTTCCGCGACTTCCAGCTGGGCGGCCCCTCGCCCGTCTACAACATGCCGCTCGTGCTCGACTTCGACGAACCGATCGACGCCGACGCCATGGCCCGCGCCGTCCGCGACCTCGTGGACAAGCACCGGGCGCTGCGCACCGTGCTGCGGCTGCGCGGCGACGACGTGGTGCAGGACCTCACCGTTCCGGTCGACGACGCCCGGCTGCTCGAACGGCGCACCGTGCCGGCCGAGGACCGCGACGACGCCGCCCGCGAGTGCGCCGCGTACGCCTTCGACCTCGCCGCGGAGCCGCCGTTCCGCGGCTGGCTGCTCGCGGATCCCGATCCCGACGAGCCGCAGCGGCTGGTCCTCGTGCTGCACCACACCGCCGGCGACGGGGCGTCGGTCGGGCCGCTGCTGCGCGACCTCGTGGCCGCGTACGCCGCCCGCCGCTCCGGCGTCGCACCGGACCTCGGCGCGCCCGCGGTGCAGTACGCCGACTTCGCGGCCTGGCAGGTCGCGCGGCTGCAGGACCCCGACGGGCCGATCGCCGCCCAGCGCGACTACTGGCGCCGCACGCTCGACGGGGCGCCCGCCGAGACGGTGCTGCCCGTCGACCGCCCGTACCCCGCCGAGAACGGTTCCGCCGGCGGGACCGTCGATTTCGCGTGGCCCGCCGAGCTCACCGAGCCGCTGCGCGCCGTGGCGCGCGAGCACGGCGCGAGCCTGTTCATGGTCCACTACGCCGCCCTCGCGGCGCTGCTGTCCAAGCTCGGCGCCGGCGACGACGTGGTGATCGGTACCGCCGCGTCGGGCCGGCCCGCGTCGTGCGACGACGTGGTCGGCATGTTCGTCAACCTGCTGGCGCTGCGCACCACCGTCGACTGGTCCGCCCCGTTCGGCGACTACCTGCGGCGCACCCGGTCGACGGTCCTCGACGCCTACGCCCACCAGGACGTGCCCTTCGGCGAGGTCGTCGCGATGCAGCCGCGCGGCTCCGCCGACCGGCACCCGGTCTTCCAGGTGATCCTCGGCTGGAACGAGGACCCGGGCTGGAGCGGCCTGCGCGACGTGCTCGGCGCCGAGGTGGTGCCGACCGCCGCCGGGACCTCCCGCGCCGACCTGCTGTTCAGCGTCACCGAGACGGCCGGCGGGCTCACCGGCGGCGTCGAGTACCGCACCGACGTCTTCGACCGCGCGACCGTCGAGACCCTGGTCGCGCGGTGGCGCCGGCTGCTGGAACAGGTCGCGGCCGATCCGCGCACCGCGGTCGGCGCCCTCGACGTCCTGCTCGACCCCGAGCCCGCGCGCTTGGAGGCGTGGGGCGCACCGTCGGGCCCGGAGCGCACCGCGACCGTGCCCGACCTCATCGACGAGTGGATCCGCACCACCCCGGACGCGCTCGCCCTCGCGGACGACACCGAGTCCCTGACGTACGCCGAGCTCGACCGGGCCGCCAACCGCTGGGCCCGCTACCTGCGCGCGGAGGGCGTGCGCCCCGGCGACATCGTGGCCGTCACGGTGCCGCGCTCGGCCCGGCTCCTCGTCGTGGAGCTGGCCGTCCTGCGCGCCGGCGCCGCCTACCTGCCCATCGACCCCGCCTACCCCGACGAGCGCAGGGCCTTCCTCCTCGAGGACGCGGCACCCCGCCTCGTGGTCGCGCCCGACACCGACCCCGACCCGCGCCGGTTCGACGGTGCCCCGCTCACCGACCTCGAGCGCGGCGGGCCGCTGCGGCCCGGCGACGCCGCCTACGTCATCTACACCTCCGGCACCACCGGGACGCCGAAGGGCGTCGTCGTGCCGCACGCCGGCGCCGTCGACCTGGCCGCGGCGATCGTCGCGGAGACGGGGGCGGGCGCCGGCGCGCAGGTCCTGTCGAATTTCTCCGTCGGCTTCGATATCTCCTTCTGGGACCTGCTCAGCGCCCTCGCCACCGGCGCGACGCTGCGCATCTCACCCGAGACCCGCGTGGGCGACGAGCTCGCCGACTTCGTCGAGGAGCACGGCGTCACGCACGCGCTCATCACCCCGTCCGTGCTGGCCGCGGTCACGCCCGGCCGGATGGCGTGCCTGACGTCGCTCACCGTCGGCGCCGAGGCCGTCACCCGGCCGCTGGTCGACACGTGGGCGCCGGGCCGCCGGCTCGTCAACGCCTACGGCCCCACCGAGCTGACCGTCGCCGCGACCCTGGGGCGGCTGGTGGCGGGGGAGGACGTGGTCTCCATCGGCCGCCCCATCGGCGGTGCCCGCGCCTACGTCCTCGACGCCGGGCTGCGGCGCGTGCCGCCGGGCGTCGTGGGCGAGCTGTACGTCGGCGGGCCGGGCGTCGCGCGCGGCTACGCCGGCCGCCCCGGACTCACGGCGTCGCGGTTCGTCGCCGACCCGCTCGGCGCCGACGGCGCGCGCGTCTACCGCACGGGCGACCTGGTGCGCTGGCTACCGGACGGATCGCTGGAGTACGTGGGCCGCGCCGACGACCAGGTGAAACTGCGCGGCTTCCGGATCGAGCCGGGCGAGGTCGAGGCCGCGCTCGCCGCGTGCCCCGGCGTCACCGCCGCGGCGGTCACGGTGCAGGGCGACGGCGCCGCCCGGCGCCTCGTCGGCTACGTCACCGGCACGGCGTCCGAGGCCGACGTCCGGGCGGACGCCGCCCGGCGGCTGCCCGCGCACATGGTGCCCGCCCGGGTGGTCGCGCTCGACGCGCTGCCGCTCACCGCGAACGGCAAGGTCGACCGCGCGGCGCTGCCCGCGCCCGACGTGAGCGACGAGGCCCGGTACCGGGCGCCCGCCACCTCCGCCGAGGAGACCCTCGCGGCGGTGTTCGCCGAGGTGCTCGGCGTCGAGAAGGTCGGGGTCGACGACTCCTTCTTCGAGCTGGGCGGCGACTCCATCACGTCGATCCAGCTCGTGGGCCGTGCCCGCGCCGCGGGCCTGACCCTGACCGCGCACGACGTCTTCGCGCACCGCACCGTCGCGGGCCTCGCCGCCGCGGCGGGCACCGTCGATCCCGCGGACGCCGCCCCCGACGACGGCATCGGCGAGATCACGCCCACCCCGGTGTTCGCCTGGTTCGCCGCGCACGGCGGCACGGCCGACGGCTTCCACCAGTCGGTGCTGGTCCGCACCCCGCCGGCCGTCGACGCCGGGACGCTGCACGCGCTCACCCAGGCGATCCTCGACCGGCACGACGCCCTGCGCGCGGAACTCGAGTCGCGCCCGGGGGGCGCCTGGACACTCACCGCGCGGCCCGTCGGCGCGGTCGACGCCGCCGACGTCGTGGAGCGGTTCGACGCCACCGGCCTGTCGCTCGACGAGGCGGGCGCGGCGATCGCCGCCGAGCACCGCCGGGTGACGGGCCTGCTGCGGCCCGGCGCACCGTCGCTGCTGCGGGCCGTGTGGTTCGACCTGGGCCCCGGGCGGGAGGGGGCGCTGCTCGTCGCGGCGCACCACTTCGTGGTCGACGGCGTGTCCTGGCGGATCCTGCTCACCGACCTCGCGACCGGCTGGCACGCCGCGTCCGCCGGCCGGCCCGTGGTCACGGCCCCGGTGGGCAGCTCGTACCGCCGCTGGTCCACGGTGCTCGCCGACCGCGCCGCGCAGGCCGGCCCCGACGAGCTCGAGTACTGGCGGTCCGTGCTCGACGGTGCGCCCGCCCTGCTCGACGGCGCGCTCGACCCCGCCCGCGACACCCACGGCGCCGCCGGCCACGCCGACCTGAGCCTGCCCGCCGACGTCGCCGGGCCGCTGCTCGGCGCGGTGCCGGAGTCCTTCCACGCCGGCGTGCAGGACGTGCTGCTCGCGGCCTTCGCGACGGCCGTCACCCGGTGGGCGGGCGAGCGGGGCCGCGCCGACGACTCCGTCCTCGTCGAGGTCGAGACGCACGGCCGGGACGAGTCCCTGGCCCCCGGGCTGGACCTGACGCGCACCGTCGGCTGGTTCACGAACGTCCACCCGCTGCGGCTGCGGCCGGGCGGGGGCGCGCCCGCCGCCGTGGTCAAGCGGGTCAAGGAGCAGCTGCGGGCCGTGCCCGACGGCGGTATCGGCTACGGCCTCGCCCGGTACGGCCACGGCCGCCGGGCGGCGGAGTTCGACGCGTTGCCGCAGCCCGAGATCGGCTTCAACTACCTGGGCCGCACCACCGGCTCGGGCGACGGGCCCTGGGCGCCCGACCGCCGGTTCCCCGACCTCTCCCCGGCGCCGGACGCACTCGCGCTGCTGCATCCGATCGAGGTGAACGCCGCCGCCCGGGACGGCGCGGACGGCCCGGAGCTGGTGGCGTCGTGGACGTGGGCGCCGGCGCTGATCGACGAGGACGCGGTGCGCCGGCTCGGCGCGCTGTGGTTCGAGGCCCTGCGCGAGGTGGTCAGCGCCGCCGGCAGCGGCGACGGGGGCCACACCCCGTCGGACTTCCCGCTCGTCGCGCTCACCGCGGAGCAGGTGGAGCGGCTCGACGACCGCTACCCGGGCCTGCAGGACGTGCTGCCGCTGACCGTGCTGCAGCAGGGCTTCCGGTACCACGCGGAGTTCGGCGAGGGCGACGCCGACGCCGACCCGTACGTGGTGCAGACGGTGATCGATTTCGAGGGCGCCGTCGACGAGGACCGGTTCGCGGCCGCGGTGCGCGCGCTCATGGACCGCCGCGAGGCGCTGCGCGCCCGGTTCGTCGCCGACGGGCTGGAGGCCCCGGTCCAGGTGATCGCCGCGCCGGGCCCGGTGCCGTTCCGCCGCGAGGACGTGCGCGGGGCGCGCGATCCAGAGGCCCGTTTCGGCGAGCTCGCCGCCGCCGAGCGGCGGCGCGGCTTCCGGCTCGACCGGGAGCCGGGCGTGCGGTTCCTGCTGGCCCGGCTGGGGGAGCGGGAGTTCCGGTTGGTGGTGACCAACCACCACATCCTGTGGGACGGCTGGTCGGCGCCGGTGATCTTCCGCGATCTGCTGGCCGGCTACGCCGCCGGCGACCTGCTCGCGGGCGCCGATCCCGTGGCCCTCGCGGCCGGCCGGCCGCGGGCGAGTCTGCGCGACTACTTCACCTGGCTGCAGGCGCGCGACCGGGAGGCGGCGCGCGCCGCGTGGGCGGAGGAGCTCGCCGGCCTGGACGAGCCGACGCTGGTCGCCCGGGACCTCCCGCGGGCGCACCCGAGCCGGGACGGCGGACCGTCGGGGCAGGGGCGCGACGAGGTGCGGCTGACGATCCCCGCGACCGTGGGCGCGGCCGTCACCCGCCTGGCGGGGAAGCTGGGCACCACGACCGGCGCGGTCCTGCAGGCCACGTGGGCGATCGCCCTGGGCGGCGCGACGGGCCGCGACGACGTGGTCTTCGGCGCGGTGCAGTCGGGCCGGCCCGACCAGCTCGACGGCGTGGAGGACCTGGTGGGCCTGTTCATCACCACGTCGCCGGTGCGGGTCGCCCTCGACCCGCGCGCGACGGTCCGCGAGGTCGCCCTCGGCGTCCAGGCGCAGTACGTGCGGCTGCTCGACCACCAGCATCTGGGCCTGACCGAGATCACCCGCGTGGCCGGCGGGGACGAGCTCTTCGACTCGCTGTTCGTGGTGGAGAACTATCCGTCGACGGCCGGCGCCGCGATCCCCGGCACGGACATCGAGGTGGTGGACGTGCGCGGCGACGACGCCACCCACTACCCGCTGCACGTCGCGGTGGTCCCGGGGACGACGATGCACGTCCGCGCCGGGTATCGCACCGACGTCCTGGGCCGGGCCGCGGTGGAGGACCTCGTCGACCGGTGGCGGCGCGTGCTGACCGCGGCGGTGATCCGGCCCGACGCCCGCCTGGCCGAGGTCGACGGCACGGGCGAGGCCGACCGTCTGCTGGTGCGCCGCTGGGGCGGCGCGATCGGCGGCGTGCCCGCGCGGACCCTCCCGGACCTCGTCGAGCGCCGCGCCGCGGCCCGCCCGAAGTCCCGGGCCGTCGCGGGCGACGGGGACCCGCTCACCTACGCCGAGCTGGATGCGCTGTCGAACCGCTGGGCGCGGCGGTTCATCGCCGAGGGCGTGGGCCCGGGCGACGTGGTGGCCGTGACCGCGCCGCGGTCGGCCGGTTTCGTCGCCGCGGTGCTGGGCGTCGCCAAGGCCGGTGCCGCGTTCCTGCCGATCGACGCGTCGACGCCGCGCGAGCGCGTCGACGCCATGTTCGCGGACGCGCACCCGGCCCTCGAGGTCGACGGTGCGCTGCTCGACGCCGGCCCCGGCGACGACGCGACCGACGAGCCCGTCACCGACGCCGACCGGCGGTCGCCGCTCACGGCGCAGGACGCGGCGTACGTCATCTTCACCTCCGGGTCGACGGGCGTGCCGAAGGGTGTCGCGGTCACCCACGCGGGCCTCGCCGACCTGGTGCGCTCCTTCGCCGACGAGCTGGAGCTGGGGCCGGGGACCCGGACGCTGCACAACGCGTCCGTCGGCTTCGACGCCGCGGTGTGGGAGATCCTGTGCGCCCTCGCCACGGGCGGCACGCTCGTCGTCTCGGCGACGGTGCGCGCGGGCGCCGAGCTCGCGGCCTTCGTGGAGAAGCAGCGCGTCACCCATGCGCTGCTCACCCCGTCGGTGCTGGCCTCCGTGCCCGCCGGGCGGATGAGGGGCCTGACCTCGCTGGTCGTCGGCGCGGAGGCGGTGCCCCGCCCGCTGGTCGACCAGTGGGGGCCCGGCCGCAGGCTGCTCAACGCCTACGGGCCCACCGAGGCGACCGTCGTGGTCTCGACGGCGCGGATCCGGCCCGGCGAGAGCGGGCCGGTGCCCATCGGCCGGCCCGTCCGCGGAATGGCGGTCCGCGTGCTCGACGGTGCCCTCCGCCGCGTGGGCCCCGGTGTGGTCGGCGAGCTGTACGTGACGGGCGCGGCGGTGGCCCGCGGCTACGTGGGGCGGCCGGGCCTGACGGCGTCGCGGTTCGTCGCCGATCCGTACGGGACGGCGGGCGCGCGCATGTACCGCACCGGCGACCTGGTGCGCTGGCTGCCGGACGGGTCGCTGGAGTACGTGGGCCGCGCGGACGACCAGGTGAAGATCCGCGGCGTGCGGATCGAACTCGGGGAGGTCGAGGCGGCGCTCGCCGCGTGCCCCGGTGTGAGCGCGGCGGTCGCGGCGGTGCGCGACGCTGCGGCCGGCGCGCGGCTCGTCGGCTACGTGGTGGCCCCCGGCCGGTCGCCGGAGGAGATCACCGCGACCGTCACGCGACGCCTGCCCGCGGCGATGGTCCCGTTCGTGGTGGTCCTCGACGCGCTGCCCGTCACGCCGAGCGGCAAGCTCGACCGGGCGGCGTTGCCGGAGCCCGTGTTCGCGGCGGCGGCCGGCTACCGCGCGCCGGAGACCGCCGAGGAGCGCGCCATGGTGGCCGTCTTCGAGGCGGTCCTCGGCGCCGACCGGGTCGGCCTCGACGACTCCTTCTTCGACCTGGGCGGCGACTCCCTGTCGCTGATGCGGCTGGTGGACCGGGTCGACGTGGACTTCGGGGTGCGCGTGCCGATCGCGGCGCTGTTCGAGAGCGCCACGCCGGCGTCCGTCCTCGCCTCGCTGTCCGCCGCGGGCCGCGCCCGGTCGGTGGAGGTGCCCGTCGACGACGTGCGGTTCGCACCGTCGACCCCCGGCGTGGTGCCGTCCGGGCACGGGGTGCTCGTCACCGGTGCCACCGGCCTGCTCGGCGGACACCTGGTGCGCGCGGTGCTGGAGGCCGACCCGGAGGCCCGGGTGGTCGCGCTGGTCCGGGCCCGCGACGAGGCCTCCGGGCTCGACCGGATCCGCGCGTCCATGCGGCGTTACGGCTCGTGGGCGGAGGGGTACGAGGGCCGGATCACGGCGCTGCCGGGCGATCTCGCGGCCCCCGCCCTCGGCGTCGACGCCGCCGACTGGGACCGCGTGATCGCGCAGGTCGATGCGATCATCCACTGCGGGGCGCGGGTCAACCACGTCGAGCCCTATGCGCGGCTGCGCGCGGCGAACGTCGACTCCACGCGGTTCCTCCTGGAACTGGCGTCGCGGCGGCCCGGCACCGTCTTCCAGTTCGTGTCGACGATCTCGGCGGCCGGCTCGTTCGAGGAGATCCCGGACGCGGGGTACCCGCAGTCGAAGTGGGTGGCGGAGCGGATCGTGGAGCTCGCGGCGGCGAGCGGCGTGCGGTCGACGATCCTGCGTCCCGGCCTGCTGACCGGCGCGCTCGATTCGGGGGCGACGAACACCGACGACGCCTTCTGGAACCTCGTCCGGTCCATCGCGACGGTGGGGGCGGCCCCGTCGGAGATGCTGGACCAGACCCTGGAGATGACGCCGGTCGACCGCGCCGCGGAGGCGATGGTGGAGATCCTGCGCACGGGCGCCGAGCCGCTGCGCACCCTCGAGGTGGGCAGCGGCTCGCAGGTGAGCTGGCGGGAGATCGTCGAGGCCCTGCGCCGCGGCGGTTTCGCGATCGAGCCGGTGCCGGGCGCCGAGTTCCTGGACCGCCAGACGGCGGCGTTCCGCAGCCGCCCCGAGGTCGCCGAGGCGCTGGCCCGGTCGATCCTGCTCATCCGGGCCGGCCTGGAGCGCGACACCTCCGGCACGGGCGGGGCGTTCGTCCCGACCGCGGTCGCCGACGGGCGCATCGGGCTCGACGGTGACCGCGACCCCGTCGGGGACGCCGGACTGGACGTCTACGTCGACTACTTGGTGCGCATCGGCTTCCTCCCGGGTGCGGGGGACAGGGCCGAGGTGTGATGTGAGATGTTGCACGTCACCCTCGGTTCTGTGACCTTGCCCGATGTGTGACACTGGTTCAAAGGTTCGTATGCGACTTTGGAGATGACACCTATGACGTCAGCCACCATTCCCGGCCTCGACGGGGACGCGATCCCCACGAAGCACGCACAGCTCGTCGAGTGGGTGCGCGAGGTCGCCGAGCTCACCCGGCCCGACCGCGTGGTCTGGGCCGACGGCTCGGACGCCGAATGGGATCGCCTGACCTCCGAGATGGTCGCCGCGGGCACCTTCACCAAGCTCAACGAGGAGAAGAAGCCCAACTCCTTCCTGGCCCTCTCGGACCCGGCGGACGTGGCGCGCGTGGAGTCGCGCACCTACATCTGTTCGGAGACCAAGGAGGCCGCCGGGCCGACGAACAACTGGGTCCGTCCCGCCGAGATGCGGGCGACCATGACCGACCTGTACCGCGGCTGCATGCAGGGCCGCACCATGTACGTGGTGCCCTTCTGCATGGGCCCGCTGGGCGCCGACGACCCGAAGCTGGGCGTCGAGATCACCGACAGCCCGTACGTCGTGGTGTCGATGAAGATCATGACCCGCATGGGCTCCGCCGTGCTGGACAAGCTCGGCGAGGACGGCTTCTTCGTCAAGGGCCTGCACTCGGTGGGCAAGCCGCTCGCCCCGGGCGAGGCCGACGTGCCGTGGCCGTGCAGCGAGACGAAGTACATCACCCACTTCCCGGAGACCCGCGAGATCTGGTCGTACGGTTCGGGCTACGGCGGCAACGCGCTGCTGGGCAAGAAGTGCTACGCGCTGCGCATCGCCTCGGCCATGGCGCACGACGAGGGCTGGCTCGCCGAGCACATGCTGATCCTCAAGCTGATCTCGCCGGAGGACAAGGTCTACTACATCGCCGCCGCGTTCCCGTCGGCCTGCGGTAAGACCAACCTCGCGATGATCCAGCCGACCCTGCCGGGCTGGCGCGCCGAGACCGTCGGCGACGACATCGCGTGGATGCGCTTCGGCAAGGACGGCCGCCTCTACGCGGTGAACCCCGAGTTCGGCTTCTTCGGCGTCGCCCCGGGCACGTCGATGGACTCGAACCCGAACGCGATGAAGACCATCGAGGCCGGCAACACCATCTTCACGAACGTCGCCAAGACCGACGGCGGCGATGTCTGGTGGGAGGGCATGTCGGCCGCGCCGCAGCACCTCACGGACTGGAAGGGCCAGGACTGGGAGAGCTCGGCCGCCGAGGGCGAGGACGGTGCCGTCACCGTCGCCGCGCACCCGAACTCGCGGTACACCACCCCGATGGCGCAGTGCCCGTCGATCGCCCCCGAGTGGGACGATCCGCAGGGCGTGCCGATCTCGGCGATCCTGTTCGGCGGGCGCCGCAAGACCACGGTGCCGCTGGTGACGCAGGCGCGCGACTGGAAGCACGGCGTCTTCATGGGCGCGACCGTCGGCTCCGAGCAGACCGCCGCGGCCGAGGGCAAGGTGGGCACCGTCCGCCGCGACCCGATGGCGATGCTGCCCTTCCTGGGCTACAACGTGGGCGACTACTTCGACCACTGGCTGAACATCGGCAAGCAGGCCGACGAGTCCAAGCTGCCGGCCGTGTTCTACGTGAACTGGTTCCGCCGCGGCGAGGACAAGCGCTTCCTGTGGCCCGGATTCGGCGAGAACAGCCGCGTGCTCAAGTGGATCGTCGACCGCATCGAGGGCAACGCCGCCGGTAAGGAGACGCCGGTCGGCATCGTCGCGACGCCGGAGGAGCTGGACCTCAGCGGCCTGGACACCCCCGTCGAGGACGTCGCCGAGGCGCTGGCCGTGAACGTCGACGAGTGGCGGGGCGAGATCCCGTCGATCGAGGAGTGGTTCGCGTTCGTCGGCGACAAGCTGCCCACGGGCCTGAAGGACGAGCTGGACGCGCTCAAGCACCGCCTGGGCTGATCCCCCGACACGGACTGCGCCCCCGCCGGGAACGGCGGGGGCGCAGTGCTGTCCGGGCGTGGTTCACAGGCGGTCGCCGCGGCCGTAGCGGCCGAATTCGAGCAGGATCAGTGCGGCGGCGACCCGGAGGACCTGGTGCGGGCGCAGCATGACCGCGCGCTCCTGGTCGAAGGAGCGGTACTTGCGCAGGTACCGGTACAGCCGCTCGACGTGCAGCAGCGGGTCGAAGGCGTGCACGGCCCGCCGGGCGGTGGCCCCGGCCCACGGGTGTCGCAGGGCGGCCGCGTCGTCGGCGAACAGGTCGGGGAAGGGCGCGAACGCGAGGGAGACGCGCTTGTAGCCGTGATCGCGCGCCCACGCCACCGTCTCGATGGTGAGCCGCTCGTCCACGCCGTTGGGTGACCGTCGCGCCCGCAGCGGCAGGTCGAGGGACAGGTCCTCGGGACCGGCGGGCAGGTACCGATGAGCGGCGCAGACGGTGCCGTCGGCGGTCCGGGCGAGGGCGAACACCCCGTCGGGCGTCGAGCCGTCGAGCATGCGCCCGAGGATCATGGAGAACCCGCGGGTCGGGTCGTGGCCCGCGAGAGCCTCCATCCGGCGGACCGCCTGCCGGTCGAGGTCGGTGACGTCGCCCTCGCGCACGATCTCGACGGTGACGCCCGCATTGCGGGTCCGCGACACCGCCTGCCGGAGGTTGCGGAACCGTCGGCCGACGAGGTCGAAGGAGCCGGTGTCGATGACCACGTCGCGACCGATGGGCACGGCCCGCAGGCCGTGCGCCTCCCAGAGTGGGCGCGCGGCCTCCCCGGCACCCAGGACGGCGATCGGCCGGCGCCCGGCGCGGCGCACGAACTCGGCGATCGCCGCCGCACGGCCCTCGGGGGTGAGGCCGACGGGGTCGCCGCTCGCGACGACCACGCCGAGCCGGATCGCATAGCTCAGGATCGCGTCCCCGGTGGGTGCGGCGACGTGGTGCTTCTCGGGCCGGAGGGCGAACGGTGCGAGCGGATCGGCGACCGACCGGCCGACCAGATCCGAGACGCTTCGATCACCGAACGACATGCTGTGATTATGCGCCTTCCGCACGGCCCCGCGACGGTGCGGTTCGCCACGCGTGCACGGGGAATACGGGGCGGCGCCCTCCGGGCGCATCGCGCGGGAGTCGCACCGGGCGACAGTGAGTGGCGCGGTGTCGCGCGGCGCGCTCAGTCGGGCGGAGACCACCGCTGCGTGCTGCGGAAGACGCGGTCCAGCAGCGCGTTCGGGGCGGCCCGCATCGCGGCGTCACGGCCGCGGGCGAGGAGGGGCGTGGACGCCTGCAGGGCGGCGCCGAGCAGGTGGGCCTGCCGTGCGATGGACTGCGTGCGGGGCCGGCGCGCCTTGTCGTAGGCGGAGAGCTTGGCCGGGATGTCCCGGGGGTCGTGGTCCCGCGCGATCGGCCGGAGCAGCGAGACCAGCACCGCCGCGTCCTCCAGCGCCAGGTTCGCGCCCTGCCCCAGGGTCGGCGGCATCGCGTGCGCCGCGTCGCCGACCAGCGTGGCGGGACCGCGCGAATACGTGCGCAGCGGGTGCGCCAGCCGCTCGATCGGCTGGTAGCCGATCCGGTCGGGCGCGGTCGCATCGAGCAGTGCGGGGATGGGGTCGTGCCACTGCCGGTAGCGCTCGAGGAGTTCCCCGGGCTCGGGCAGGTCGTCGTCCGCGGAGGGGCGCACGGCGAACCAGTACACCCGGCCGTCCCGCAGCGGGACGTACCCGAACCGCTCTCCGCGGCCGAAGCTCTCGCCGCTGTCGGGCAGCTCGACGGGGGTGTCGGTGATGCCCCGCCACGCCCCGTAACCGCAGTACGCCGCTCCCGGATCGCCGGCGTGGCTGCCGCGGACGCGGCTGCGGATGCCGTCGGCGCCGACCAGCACGTGCCAGTCCTCGAGGAGGCCGCTCGGCCCGAGGTCCAGGGTCTCGCGGCTGAGGCCCTCCACGCGGATGCCCGGCCGCACCGTGTCCGGCGCCAGGTCCTTCAACAGCGCCCGGTGCAGCTCGGTGCGGTCCACCACCCGGAGGTCGGCCAGGGTGTCCGGGGAGAACTCGCCGAGCCGGGCGCCGTCCGCGCGGCGCGTGCCGTACGGGGCCGGCGGCGGACCGTCGGCCACGACCTCCCGCACCCGGTCCTCCAGGCCGAGCGACCGGAGCGCCGCGAAGCCGTTCGACAGCAGCGTGAGACCGGAGCCGCGGGGGAGGAACCGGGCGGCCTGTTCGAGGACGATCACCTCGGCGCCGGCGCGCTGCAGGCCGGAGGCCACCGCCAGCCCGCCGATGCCGGCGCCCACGACGGCGACGCGCAGTGAGTTGGTCCTCCACATGCTCACGACGCTAGTGCGCGACGGTCGCCGTGTCATCGGGCACCGCTGCGTGACACGCGCTGTTGTCACGGGCTGTGCTGGGTTTGGGATCGCACGCGACCTGTGGTTATCCTTGTTCGTCCCTCCGAAGCTGAGATGAGGGCAGAGCCCTCGAGGAGTGACCGTGGCCGTCGCCGACGAATGGGAACTGTGGTTCCCCGATGCCTACGAGATCGGTGCGGAATCGGTGCGTTCCTTCGCGCGCGCCACCCGCAGCTGGGACGTGCCGTACGCGGTCAGCCGCCGTCTCCCGGACGACGTGGCCGTGCCCGCCACCATGCTCGGTGCGCCCATGCTGCAGGCGGCGTCGGCCGTGGTCGGTAAGGCGATCCCCGGCTGCAACCTGGCGGCGATCATGCACGCCGGCCAGTCCTTCACCTACTTGCGCCCGCTGCACGTCGGTGACGTCCTCAGCCTCGGGGTGCGGCTGACCTCGCACATCGTCAAGGCCGAGACCGATCTCATCGTGGTCGAGTGCATGGTCTACGCCGACGGTGAGCCGTCGCTCGATGCGGAGATCTTCCTGGTCCACAGCCAGCGCGAGAACGGCATCGACCTCGAGGCAGCCGACCGGCTCGCCGACGAGGTGATGATGACCGGCACCGGGCCGTCGCACAGCGACTCCTACGCCGCCAACGTCGCCGCGTCCCGCTGACGGTTCTCAGACCGCGGCGCCGAGCACCCCGTCGAGGGCGCGCGCCATGTCGGCGGCCTCGATGCGCATGAGCACGGCCTCGTCGACCCCGGCCAGGTCCAGGCCCGAGTCCGCGAGCCGCAGCTCCCGCTCCTCCTCGGCCGCCTCGATCACGTTCCGCACGAAGCGGCCGTTGCCCAGGCGGTCCAGCCGGTCGGCGATGCCGGCACAACAGGTCTCGAGGACCTCCGCGGCCCCGCCGGTGAGCACCGCGTCGCGGCTGCGCGCCATGGCCGCGCCGATCTCGGCGAGCTCGCCCGGGCTGTAGCCGGGGAACCGGATGCGCCGCGCGAACCGCGACGCGAGGCCCTCGTTGGCGGCGAGGAACCGGTCGATCTCGGCGTCGTACCCGGCGATGATCACCACCAGCCGGTCGCGGTCGTTCTCCATCCGCGCGAGCAGCGTGTCGATCGCCTCCTGCCCGAACGCGTCACCGCCCGAGAGCCCCTCCTGCACGAGGGTGTAGGCCTCGTCGATGAACAGCACCCCGTCGAGCGCGGAGTCGATCACGGCGCTGGTCTTCTGCGCCGTGGCGCCGAGGTACTGGCCCACGAGGTCGCGCCGCGAGCACTCGACCACGGTGTCCGTGGCCAGCAGTCCGAGGCCGCGGTACATGCGCGCGACGATCCGCGCGACCGTCGTCTTGCCGGTGCCGGGCGGGCCGGTGAACGCGAGGTGCAGCGAGCGGCTCCCGCTCGACAGCCCGCGGTCGGCGCGCACCTTCGCCAGCTGCATCGTCGTGCGCAGGCGGGTGACCTGCTCCTTCACCTCGCGCAGCCCCACCTGGCGCTCCAGCTCGTCGGCGGCCGCCGCCAGCAGGTCGTCGCCGGCGTCGGCCGCCTCCTCCGGCGCGGGCCCGGGCGCGTCCGGGCCGTCGAGCACCAGGCGGTGGCTCGGGTCGCGCAGGGCGGCCTCCGCGGGCGGATACGACGGTGCCGCCCGCTCCAGCAGTTCGCGCGCGCGTTCCTCGTCGCCCTGCTCGCGCAGCACGAGGGCGTGGCAGTAGCGGGCCGCGGCGGCCGCACCCGGTACCGGCCCCTCGGCGGCGGCCGCGAGCAGCCGGGCGGCCTCGGTGAACCGTCCCAGCTGCGCCGCGGCGGAACCGGCCACGGTCGCCGCCGCGGCGACGAGCACCGCGTCCTCCCACCCGGCGTGGCCGTCGAGCGCCGTCAGGACGTCGGGCCACCGTCGGGTCCGGGCGGCGACGACGGCGCGCTGATAGTGCGCGATCGGGCACGGCGCGGCCGCGTCGAGAACGCGCTCGGCCTCCTCGGGCGCACCGTCGGACAGCAGGCGAGCGGCGTAGGCGACGTGCGCGGTGGCGGCGTCGCGCAGCGGGTAGTCGACGTACAGGCCGGTGGCGAAGGTACTGGTCAGCGCGCCCGGCGGCAGCCCGAGCCGGCGGGCCGCGGCGCCGATCGCACCGGCGTGCCGGTGCAGCGCGGCGAGCACCTCGGCGGTGTTCTCGCCGGCGGCGGCGCGGCCCAGCCACGCATCGGCCATGCCCGGATCGGCGCCCGTCGCGGCCTCGAAGGCGCGGCGCGCGAGGGCCGCGTCCGGTGCCGCCGCCTCGAATTCGCCGAACCCGATCCCCAGTGCCGCGACGCCCGCCTGGAACGCGCGAAGCGCAGATGTCCCCATGTGGTCCCCCCAGACCCCGGTGTTGCGATCACAGTAGCGGGGTCGACGGTGCCGCGGGGCGGGTTCGGCGAAGGCGGCGGCCGCCGGTCAGCGGGCCAGTCGCGCGATCTCGCGGATCTCGGCGAGGTCGGGACCGTACTCCGGCGACGACCAGAACCGCAGCCGCCAGTGGTCGTCGCCCTCGCCGGCGTGCCGCGCCGCGGCCTCGACCTCGTAGTAGCCGCGGGCCATCGGGAACTCCAGGACCTCCCCGGGGCCGTCGTCACCCGGGGAGAACCACTCGACCGAGCCGGAGGTGTCCACGCAGAGCTGCGTGTGCAGCACGGTGTCCCACTCGCCCTCCGCCGGCGGCACGGCGTCCCAGTGCTCGAGCTCGATCGGCATCGCCGCCTGCGCGCGCGACGGCGATGCGAATCCCGCGGTGGCGCGGTTCGTCGCGGCGCCGTGCACGGTGACGGCGGCCAGCAGATCGTCGGGAACGCGGTGCCCGAAGCAGCTGCCGAAGAACTTGCCGCCGCGCAGGTCGAGCACGCCCGACAGCTGGGTGAGGATCCGAGGTTCGAGGCGCATCGGTCCATCATGACGGATGCCCGCGGGCCGCACCCGCCGCCCGGGCGCGGCGTGGGGGATCACCCTGATGCCGCAGGTGACGAGATTCTGGCATTCTCGGTGACATGTCACAGACTCCGTTCGCACCGGCGACGCTGCCCACGCCCGAGACGGTGGCCGCGCGGGCCGTCGGCGTCACCAAGGTCTACGGCGAGGGCGACAACGTCGTGCACGCCCTCGCCGGGGTCACCGTCGACTTCCGGGCGGGGGAGTTCACCGCCATCATGGGACCGTCGGGCTCGGGCAAGTCCACGCTCATGCACTGTCTCGCCGGTCTCGACTCCGCCTCGGGCGGCTCGGTGCAGGTGGGCGGCACGGAGCTGACCTCGCTGAACGACAAGCAGATCACCCAGTTGCGCCGCGACCGGATCGGGTTCGTCTTCCAGAGCTTCAACCTGGTGCCCACGCTGACGGCGATCGAGAACATCACGCTGCCGCTGGACATCGCGGGCCGCAAGCCCGACCAGCAGTGGCTCGACACCGTGATCGACCGGCTCGGGCTGCGCCCGCGCCTCGGCCACCGGCCGACGGAGCTGTCCGGCGGCCAGCAGCAGCGCGTCGCCTGCGCCCGCGCCCTGGTCGGGCGGCCGGAGATCATCTTCGGCGACGAGCCCACGGGCAACCTGGATTCGCGGTCCGGCGCGGAGGTGCTGTCGATCCTGCGCGCCGCGGTCGACGACCTCCGGCAGACGGTCGTGATCGTGACCCACGATCCGCGCGCGGCCTCCTACGCCGACCGCGTCGTCTTCCTCGCCGACGGCCGCATCGTCGACGAGATGCGCAGCCCCACCGCGGAACGGGTGCTGGAGAAGATGATCCACCTCGACGAGCTCGTCGCCCGCTGATGGCGAACCCGATGCGCCGGGTGGCGCTGCGGAATCTCCTGGCGCACAAGGGGCGCCTCGTCCTGACGGTGCTCTCCGTGCTGCTCGGCACGTCCTTCATCGCGGGCTCGATGGTGTTCACCGGCACGCTGTCGAAGGCCTTCGACGGGATCTCCGACGAGATCGCGGTCGGCGTCGACGCGCGGATCTCCCCCGAGAACGCCCAGGGACAGGGCGGATTCGGGCCCTCGGGGCCGGGTGTGCCGCTGTCCGTGGTGGACCAGGTGAAGGCGGTGCCGGGCGTGCGCGTCGTGGTCCCCGCGATCACCGGCACCATCGCGCTGCGCGACGGGAACGGCGACGTGGTCTCGCCGACGGGCGCCCCGCAGGTGGGCGGCGCCTATCTGCCGCCCGGTGAGAACCTCGATCCCGACGGACTGAAGATCACCTCCGGCCGGGCACCGTCCGCCCCGAACGAGATGGTGCTCAACGAATCCGCCTCCGAGCGACTGAAGCTGCCCGTGGGCGCGAAGACCACCATCGTCGCGCCGCATTCCCCGGGGCCGATCGACGTGACGATCGTCGGGCTGTACACGATCTCCACCGACTCCGGCGGCTACCTGGGCGCGCTGTTCGCGAAGGACGAGGCGCGCAAGCTCTTCGGCGACGGCGCCACCGCCCCCTACATCGAGGTCGGCGCCGCGGAGGGCACGTCGCCCGAGCAGCTGCGCGACGCCCTCGCCGAGCGCCTGCCCGACCTGAACGTGCAGACGGGCGCGGAGGTGCGGCAGGAGTTCGAGGACACGATCAACCAGGGCCTGAGCTTCCTCAACTACTTCCTCGTCGCGTTCGGGCTCATCGGCCTGCTCGTCGGCGTGTTCATCATCTACAACACCTTCTCGATGCTCGTGGCGCAGCGCCTGTCCGAGCTCGCGCTGCTCCGCGCGATCGGCGCGGGCCGCGAGCAGGTGCGCAACTCGGTCGTGCTGGAGGCGCTCGTCGTGGGCGTGGTCGGCAGCGCGCTGGGCCTCGCCGTGGGCATCGGGCTCGCGGTGCTGCTGCGCGCCGGCGTCACCGCCGCGGGCGCGGGCTTCCCCGACGGCGGACTCGCCGTGAGCCCGGCCGTGGTGATCACCGTCATGGTGGTCGGCACCGTCGTCACCGTGATCTCCGCGCTGGTCCCCGCGGTGCGTGCGTCGCGGGTGCCGCCCGTCGCCGCGATGCGCGCGCAGGACGGCGGCTCACCGCAGTCGCTGCTGGTGCGCGGCGCGGTGGGCGCCGGCCTGCTCCTGTGCTCGCTGGCGCTGCTCTTCGTCGCGACCACCGAGGTCGGTTCCACCGCCGCGATCGAGGTCGGCATCGCCGGCTTCGGCCTGATCCTCGCCATCGTGATCGGCGGCCCCGCGCTCGTCGCCCCGCTGCTCGGCGGGGTCGGGAAGATCATCGCGGCTCCGTTCGGGCCAGCGGGACGGCTCGGGCGGACCAACGTGATGCGCAACCCGCAGCGCACCACCGCCACCGCCTTCGCACTGGTGATCGGGGTCGCGCTGGTCGGCGTCATCGGGACGCTCGGCGCGTCCATGCAGAAGTCGGTGGACGCGCAGGTGGACAAGGGCATCCGCTCCGACCTCATGCTGCAGGCGCCGTCGCTCGGCATGCCGCCCGCCGCCCTCACGGCCATCCAGGACGTCCCCGGTATCGGCGCCAAGACCATCCTCTACTCCGTCCCGCTGCGGATCGGGGACGACCGGCGCAGCGCCCTCGGCATCGACGGCGACATCACGACCGCCTTCAACCTCACCCGCACGGCCGGTGAACTGACGCTGAAGCAGGGCGGGCTGCTCGTGGACGACCGCACGGCGCGCCGACGCGGCTGGGACGTGGGTACCGAGGTGGAGCCGATGTCCGCCGTCGGCGCCGCGAAGACGAAGCTCACCGTGACCGGGATCTACTCCGCCACCGGCGGTTCCCTGTCCGGCATCGTCATCACCGCCGCCGACATGAACACCCTCTACCCGCCGGCGAGCGGCGCCACCGCCCCGCTCGTCTCCCCGCAATCGGTGTTCGTCAACGCCGCTGACGGCACGTCGGTCGGCGACCTCAAGGAGCGCCTGCGGGAGGCGGTGAAGCCGCTACTCGTGGTGAACGTCGACGATCAGGACGACCTCAAGGACCAGGCGGGACAGGCGATCACGGCGCTCATGGGCGTGCTCTACGGGCTGCTCGGCCTCGCCGTGGTGATCGCGATCCTCGGCATCGTCAACACGCTCGCCCTGTCCGTGGTCGAGCGGCGCCGCGAGATCGGCATGCTCCGCGCGATCGGCCTCATCCGGTCGCAGGTGCGTCGCTCGATCTACCTCGAGTCGATGCTCATCGCGGTCTTCGGTGCCGCGCTCGGTCTTGTGCTGGGCGTGCTGCTCGGCGTCTCGCTCGTGCACGCGCTGCGCGATGAGGGGCTCGGCTCCGTCGTGGTGCCGTGGTCCACGGTGGTCGTGATGCTGGTGGCGTCCGCGTTCGTCGGCGTCGGCGCGGCGATCCTGCCCGCCATCCGCGCGGCCCGCACGCCCCCGCTCGCCGCGATCGCGGAGGGCTGAGTCCTCGAACGTTCCGAAAGTCGAATTCTCCGGGGCAGCGCGCCGGATGCTGTCGTCGTGCGCCGGAGAACTCGACTTTCGGACGGCGTGTCACAGATCGCGCGCGGCCGGTGTCCCATGTGCGGAAGACTCTTTCTTCGCATGAGGAGGCAATCATGAAGGTCGTCGTGATCGGCGCGGGCTACGCGGGCACCATCGCCGCGAACCGGCTGGTGAAGAAGGCGGACGCGGAGGTGACCGTCGTGAACCCGCGCCCCGGCTTCGTCGAACGGGTGCGGCTGCACGAGCACATCGCCGGCAGCGGCTCGGCCGTCACCCCGCTCACCGAGATGCTGGACCCGCGGATCCGCCTGGTCGTGGGCGCCGTCGACAAGATCGGCGACGGCACGGTGCTGCTCGCCGACGGCACCTCCCTCTCCTTCGACCGCGCGATCTACGCCGCGGGCGGCGCGCCGACCGGACCGTCGGGCACGCTCGCGGTGGGCGCGCTCGAGACCGCGGAGGAGGCGCAGCGCGCGCTCGCCGCGCTGCCCGACGGGGCCGCCGTCACCGTGGTGGGCGGGGGCCTGACCGGGATCGAGACCGCCGCGGAGGTCGCTGAGGCGCGCCCCGGCCTGCGGGTGCGGCTGCTCAGCGAGGGCGCGGTCGGGGCGTCGCTCGGGCCCGGCGCGCGGGCGCGTGTGCGGCGCGAGCTCGACCGCCTCGGCGTGACCGTGGAGCGCGGCAGGTTCGACGGTGCCGACGGCGCCGACCTCGTGCTGTGGGCCGTCGCGACGCAGGTCAGTGACCTGGCCGCGCGCAGCGGCCTCGCCGTCGACGACGCCGGGCGGGTGGTGGTCGACGAGTTCCTGCGCAGCGTGTCGGACCCGCGGATCGTCGCGGTGGGCGACGGTGCCGCCGTCCCCGGCGCGCGGCTGAGCTGCCAGACCGCGCTGCCGCAGGGCGCGCACGGCGCGGACAACCTCGCGCGGGAGCTGGCGGGGAGGCCGGTGAAGGCGTACTCGATGGGCTACACCGGGCAGAACGTCTCGATCGGCCGCAAGCGCGCGGTGATCCAGGCGGCCCGGCGCGATGACACCCCCACCCGGATCCAGTTCGGTGGACGCACTGCCGCGGTGATCAAGGAGGCGGTCTGCCGCGGCGCCAAGGGTGCCGCACGGACCGCGCGCTACGCCTGGTTGCCCGCGCCGCGATGAGCGCCGAGGAGCCCTTCGCCGAGCACCGCCCGCTGCTGTTCTCCGTGGCCTACGAGATCCTCGGCAGCGTCGCTGACGCGGAGGACGTGCTGCAGGAGAGCTACCTCCGGTGGCGCGACGTGGACCTCGGCACCGTCGGGAATCCGCGGGCGTATCTGGCGCGCATCGTCACCCGGCAGGCGCTCAACGCGCTGCGGGCGGCATCGCGGCGGCGCGAGGAGTACGTCGGGCCCTGGCTGCCGGAGCCGCTGGAGGCACCGTCGGGCGACGGGCCCGCCGAGCACGTGCTCACCGGCGAGGCCGTGACCACCGCGATGCTGTTGGTGCTCGAATCGCTGACCCCGACCGAGCGTGCGGTCTTCGTGCTGCGGGAGGTCTTCGACTTCGGCTACCCCGAGATCGCGGAGGCCGTGGGCAAGAGCGAGGTGACGGTGCGCCAGACCGCGCACCGGGCCCGCGGGCACGTCCGGGCGCGCCGGCCGCACGCCGTCGCCGATCCCGCGCAGGCGCAGGGCGTCGCCGAGCGGTTCGTCCTGGCGGCGGCGACCGGGGACGTGCAAGCCCTCATGGACGTGCTCGCGCCGGACGTGGTGTACCTCGGCGACGGCGGCGGGGTGGTCTCCGCGGCGCGGCGGCCGGTGCAGGGCGCGGACCGCGTGGCGCGGTTCGTCGCGGGGCTGTTCCGCAAGGGCGCAACGTTGGGCGAGCTCGGGATGCGGTTCGCGGTCTACAACGGCATGCCGGCGATGGTCGTGACCTTCGACGGGGTGGTCGACCAGGTCACCTGCATCGAGGTCGGCGGTTCCGCGGTGACCGGGGTGTACACCGTGCGCAATCCGGACAAGTTGCATCGAGTCATCGGATGACTGCCCCAGAATGGAACGAGTTGCCCTTCGTCGTCGTGCGGCGTGGAAAGGCTCGTTAACTTCGTGCTGTCGGTGAGGGTCTATGCGGTTCCGCTACTCGAATGCACCCCTAAGTAATATGCAAACGCAAATCCAACGACGATGCTCGGGTCGACCATTAGCTTGTGACCTGCCTATTTGTGCAGCGCTGTGAGCGGCATCACGAAATGGTCACGGTTGCATTTCGAAAAGGCTTTGCTACTGCCAGGTAGTGAACCCTGTGATTAACCTTCGCGGTGATTGAGTGCAGCCGCATGTTCGGCTGTGTCTGCATACACCCTCAGTCATCCGATCGCCGCTCTCGTTCCCGGGAGGTCGATCGTCACGTGAAGACCCAGGAGAAGCCCATGCGTGAAGCAGCCCTGCGCGACATCGCCACCGCGCGCCCCACAGCCACCGCCCCGTTCACCTGGAGCCGGGCGGGGGTGGTCACGCAGGCGATGGCGGCCACGATCCTCGCGGGTTCCCTCGCCGTGACGGCGATGCCCGCGGGCAGCCTGTCGACGCCCAAGCCGGCGCAGGTGCTCGCCGTCCCGGCGGCGGCGCCGCCGTTGCGCGCCGACGTTCAACTGGTGTGGGACCTGATCCTCTCGCCGGTCATCAGCGCGCTATCACCGCAGGCTCTCGCGAAGGCCCTCGACGGGATCGACCAGCAGAAGCTGGCCGACACGATCACGCTGCTCAACGACACCCAGGTCGCCAACATCATCAGCCGGATGCCCGCCGACAAGGTGGGACGGGTCCTCGGGGTGATGGACCCGGCCAAGGTCGTGAACATCATGAACGCGATCGACAAGACCAAGCTGCAGGCGATCGTCAACGGCCTGCCACAGGGCACACTCAACTCGATCGTCGCCGGGCTGTCGCAGGACAAGCTCAACGCGGTGGTCAAGAGCATCCCCCAGGCCAAGCTGATCGAGGTCGTCAAGAGCCTCGACAGCGCGAGCCTGAAGGCGATCGTCGGTGGTTTGGAGACCAACCGTCTCATCGAGATCGTCTCGGGTCTCGACCCCGTCAAGCTCAAGGAGCTCGTCGGCGGCATCCCCAGCAGCGTGCTGGGTCCGGTGGTCGCGGGCCTGCCTCCGGAGAAGCTCGCCGCGCTCGTGGGGCAGATCCCGCCGGACAAGCTCGGCGCCGTGGTGAGCACCCTGCCGGTCGCCACCATCGCCGGTCTGGTCGAGAACCTGTCGCCGGCCGTCCTCACCGAGGTGATCGGCACCGCCGACCCCACCAAGATCGGCCCCGCCGTCGCCGGGCTGCCCACTGACAAGCTCACGCAGCTCGTCAGTTTCATCCCGACGGACAAGCTGGCCGCGGTGGTCGGCGGCTTCGACGACACGAAGCTGGCCGAGCTCGTCAACCTGATCCCGATGGAGCGCCTCGGCGCGGTCGTGGCGGACCTGCCGCAGGACAAGCTGACGACGCTCGTGCAGAGCATCCCGCAGGACAAGCTCATCAAGGTCGTCAACGCGCTGGACGATGCCACGCTGGGCAAGCTGGTCGAGGGAATCCCCGCGGAGCGGCTCGGCCCCATCGTCTCCAACCTGCCCTCCGACAAGCTGGCGCAGTTGGTCAACTCCATCCCCGTCGAGAAGCTCCGCGATGTGGTGGCGACCCTGCCCAACGACAAGCTCTCGACCATCGTGTCGGGCCTGTCGCAGGACCAGCTCAACGCCGTGGTCAAGAGCCTCCCGGAAGCGCAGCTCATCGAGGTCGTGAAGGGACTCGACGATGCCAAGCTCAAGGCCGTCGTCGGTGCGCTCCCCACCGACCGCCTGGTCACCCTCGTCTCCGGTCTCGATTCCGCGAAGCTGAAGGACCTCGTCGGCGGAATCCCCAGCAGCGTCCTCGGACCGGTCGTCGCGAGCCTGCCGGACGACAAGCTCACCGACCTGGTCAAGCAGATCCCCGTCGCCAAGCTCGGCACCGTCGTGGCGGGCCTGCCTCCCGCGACCATCGCCAAGCTCGTCGAGGGGCTCGACAGCACGGTCCTCACCGAGGTGATCGGCACCGTCGACCCCGCGAAGATCGGTCCCGCGGTCGCCGGCCTCCCCAGCGACAAGCTCAATGCGCTCGTCGGGTACATCCCCACGGACAAGCTGGCCGGTGTGGTCGGCAGCTTCGATCAGGCCAAGCTGACCGAACTGGTCAAATCCATCCCGGCCGAGAAGCTCGCGGGCGTCGTGGGCGAGCTGCCACAGGACACGTTGACCACCCTCGTCAAGGGCATCCCGGTCGAGAAACTGATCGGCGTGGTCTCGGGCCTCGACGACAAGACCCTCGGCCAGCTCGTCAACGGCATCCCGGTGGACAAGCTCGGGCCCATCGTCGCGAGCCTGCCCACGAACAAGCTCGCGCAGCTCGTGGGTTCGATCCCGGCGGACAAGCTCAAGGACGTGGTCGGGACCCTGCCCGACGCGACGCTGAACACCATCGTCTCGGGACTCTCGCAGGACAAGCTCAACGCCGTCGTCAAGGCCCTTCCGCAGGACAGACTGCTCGCCGTCGTCAAGGGCCTCGACGACAAGACGCTCCAGGCGGTCGTCGGATCGCTCGAGACCGAGCGCCTGGTCACGCTCGTGTCCAGCCTGGATCCGGCGAAGCTGAAGGAACTCGTCGGCGGCCTGCCGACCGACGTGCTCGGTCCCGTGGTCGCGAGCCTGCCGAACGACAAGTTGACCGAACTCGTCAAGGCGATCCCGGTCGACAAGCTCGGCGCCGTCGTCGGAGGCCTGCCCACCGAGACGATCGCCAAGCTGGTCGAGGGGCTCGACAGCACGGTCCTCACCGAGGTGATCGGCACCGTCGACCCCACGAAGATCGGCCCGGCGGTCGCCGGCCTGCCGAGTGACAAGCTCACCACGCTCGTCAGCTACATCCCGACGGAGAAGCTCGCCGAGGTGGTCGGCGGCTTCGACCAGAAGAAGCTGGGCGACCTCGTCGGCCTGATCCCGGTGGATCGCCTCGCGCCCGTCGTCGGCGGGCTGCCGACCGACAAGCTCACGCAGCTGGTCAAGGGCATCCCCACCGACAAGCTGGCCGCCGTGGTCTCGGGCCTCGACGACAAGACGCTCGGCGACCTCGTCAACGGGATCCCCGTGACCAAGCTCGGCCCCATCGTGGCGGGTCTGCCCACCGAGAAGCTGATCCAGCTCGTCGGCTCGATCGACTCCGACAAGCTCCGGGCGATCGTCGGCGGGCTTCCCGACGACAAGCTGCTCGGCCTCATGGACGGCCAGCTCATCGGTCGCGTCGTGTCCCTGGTGGTCTCCAGCCTCGGCACCCCGGGCGGTGCGGCTCGACTCCCCGAGTTGGTCACCGGCGTCGTCGGCGGTGCCATCACGGGCGGGGCGCAGCTCGTCCCGAACCTGGTCGCGTCCATCCCGTTCGTCGGACCTGTCGCGGCCGGGCCCGTGAAGCTCGTCGTCGACACCGTGGTGACGCCCGTGCTGAACTTCGGCCTCGGCATCATCGAGCCGGTGATCAAGCTCGTCACGACCATCGTCACGATGCCGATTCAGCTCGCCACGTCGGTGATCAAGGGCGGCGGTCTGGATGATCTCTTCGGCCAGGTGCAGAAGGCTCTCACCGGCGGGTCCGCGACCGCGTCCGGTGTGCAGCAGGGCGCGACGGCGCTCGCCGCCGCGGACGCCGCGGGCACGCCGACGACGTCGGCGCTGTCCATGCTGCCGGTCGCGGGGACCACCGCGCCCTCGGCCGACGCACCGTACGTCGGCAAGCACCGCTCGCCGGACGCCGACCCGACCGCCGACGCGCCGAGCCCGACCGTCGCGCCGAGCCCGACCGTCGCGCCGAGCCCGACGGCCGGCCCCACGAAGACCGCAGAGCCCACGAAGACGGAGCCGACCACCACGGCCGACCCGGCGAAGACCGCCGAGCCGACTACCGCGTCCGAGCCGACGAGCCCGGCCACGCCGGAGGCCGGTACGCAGCAGCCCACCGGCGGGGCCACGGGTGAGCAGCAGCCGGCCCAGCCGGAGGCCGGCAGCCAGGCCGACGTCGCGGGCGAGCTGGTCGACGACGCCCTCGCCGGGATCGGCGCGGACAAGACCACGGACACGGGCACGGGCGCCACGTCCGACGACGCCCCGACGGTCGCCGACTCGGCGGCCTGATCCCTTCCCCTCCGGCCCCCGGCCGCGGCGATCCCGCGGCCGGGGGCCGGACCCGTGTCCGGGCATGCCCGCCGCGGCGTCGCGGCCGCGTCAGCGCTTCCGGAAGACCAGGACGAGGTTCGACACGAGCAGCTCCCGCACGCCGGGGACGCGCACCAGCCACCACGCCCACGACGGGTGGTACCGCGGGAACGCGGCCAGGAGATCGGCGTTCCCGACGGTGGCCGCCCAGTCCAGCCCGTCCGCGGCGCCGACCTTGAACAGGGACGTCCCGTAGAGGTTCTTCGGCGGGTGCCCGTGCCTGCGGGTGTACATCCGGGCGGCGCGCTCGCCGCCGAGGTAGTGCGTCAGCCCCATCTCGTGGCCGCCGAACGGGCCGTACCAGAGCGTGTAGCTGAGGATCACCATGCCGCCGGGCCGGGTGACGCGCAGCATCTCCTCGCCCATCGTGCGCCAGTCCCGGACGTGCTCGGCGACGTTGGAGGAGAGGCAGACGTCGACGGCACCGTCGGCGACGGGGAGCGCGAGGCCGGAGCCCCGCAGGCCCCGCGAGGACGTGATCCCGGCGGCGTGCGCCTCCGACGGGTCGGGTTCGACGGGCACGTACACGGCGCCGTGCTCGGCGAACGCGTCCTCGAAGTAGCCGGGCCCGCCGCCCACGTCGAGGACGAGGGCGCCGTCGAGATCCCCGTAGAGGTCGCCGGTCAGGTCGACGGTGTCGCGCGCGAGCGAGCCGTAGAACCGGGCCGGCTCCGACTGCTCGAACCGGAAGTCGGACAGCAGCCCCACCGAGCGCCGGAGCGTGGCGCGGCGCCGGAGCTGTTTCGTCGCGTTCTTCCAGGTGGCGGGGTACACGCCACCGGACGGTACCCTAGAAGCCGTGCGTGAAGTCCTCCTGCTGTGTTGGCGTGACACCCGCCACCCGCAGGGCGGCGGCAGCGAGCTGTACCTCGAGCGCGTCGGGCAGGAGCTGGCCGCCCGCGGCGTGCGGGTCACGCTGCGCACCGCGATGTACCCGGGCGCGGCCCCGTCCGAGACCGTGGGCGGCGTCCGGATCTCCCGCGGCGGCGGCCGGTTCACCGTGTATCCGATGGCGCTGCTCGCGATCGTGCTCGCCCGGTTCGGGCGCGGCCCACTGCGCGGCATCCGCCCCGACGCGGTGATCGACACGCAGAACGGCATCCCCTTCTTCGCGCGGCTCGTCGCGGGCGTGCCGGTCACGGTGCTCGTGCACCACTGCCACCGCGAGCAGTGGCCCGTCGCGGGCCGGCTCGTGGCGCGGGTCGGCTGGTTCATCGAGTCGCGGCTCTCGCCGTGGCTGCACCGTCGATCGCAGTACCTCACCGTCTCGTTGCCCTCGGCGGAGGAACTGGCGCTGCTCGGCGTCGGCCCCGAGCGGGTGGCCGTGGTGCGCAACGGGATCGATGAGGTCGCGCCCGGCGTCGCCGACGTCCGCTCGGCGACGCCCCGGATCGTCGTGCTCTCGCGGCTCGTGCCGCACAAGCAGATCGAGGACGCCCTCGACGTGCTGGCCCGCCTCGTCCGCCGCGTCCCCGACCTGCACCTCGACGTGATCGGCAGCGGCTGGTGGGACGAGGAGCTCTACGCCCACGCCGCGAAGCTCGGCGTGCTCGACCGGGTGACCTTCCACGGCCACGTCAGCGAACAGCGCAAGCACCGGCTGCTCTCGCGCGCCTGGGTGCACGTCATGCCGTCGCGCAAGGAGGGCTGGGGGATCACGGTGATCGAGGCGGCCCAGCACGCGGTGCCGACCGTCGGGTACGTCTCGTCGCGGGGCCTCACCGACTCCGTGGTCGACGGTGCCACCGGGCTCCTGGTCCGTGATCTCGCCGGGCTCACCGAATCGGTGTACGCGCTGCTCAGCGACGCCGACCTGCGGGAGGAGCTCGGTGCCAAGGCGCGGGAGCGGGCGGGGGAGTTCTCCTGGCCCGCCACCGCCGACGGCGTCTCCCGTGTCCTGTCCGCGTCGGTGGCGGGGGAGCGCGTCGGCGGGCTGGTCTGAGTCCTGCGCCGACGCCGGCCCGGCGCGGCGTGTGCGGGCCTGACGGGCTGCTGAGGCTCGATGCGGGGTTGGGTTGTCGTTCCGACCGCCATGCGCGCGACGCATGGCGGCATCATTGCCGGTCAGAAGCGAGTTTCTCGGTGCAGGCATGCGTGGCGCGCATGGCCGTCGGAGCCAGACCGGCCGCTTCACCCCCCCATCCGACCATCGGTGCGGGTCGGCGGTCTGCCCTCGGCGTGTCGTCGCCGACACGCACTGAGGCTCCGGTGGTGTGGGAGCCGCGAGTCGCGGAGTTCGAGGCGATGCCGTGGGGGCCCTGCACGTGTGTGAGATTCTGTCCGCTGAGCGGGCACAATCCACCGCAGGGCGGAGCGTGAGCGGAGCCGGGCGGGAAGCCACCTGCGCGACGGTGCGGAGAGCACCGACGATTCGGGCGCAATCCGTTAGTCTGAATTCGTGATGAGGCAACGCGAGGTGACGCCGCGGATGGCGTGGTACTTCATCGGCCTCGGCGCGTTCCTGCTGGTGGTGGTGCTGATCCGCGATTGGTCGACCTGGCCGGACTTCCGCACCGTCCTCGCCGCGGCGATGGCGGTCCTCGCCGTTGCCGAGATCGGCGTCGGCGTCTACGCGCTGATCCGGGCGCGGAGGAGCCGTGATGCCCCGACTCGGTGATAGCGAAACGCGGACGGTCCCGGTCGCCGTGCTCAAGGCGTTCGCCGGGCTACTGCTGCTGCTCTGGCTGACGCTCGGTGCGGCGTTCGTGCTGGTCGACTGGCCTGTCGACGGCCCGCGAGGCCAGGGCGTCGCCCACGGCCTGATGTTCGCGGTGAGCCTCGTCGTCGCGATCACCGCGGCCCAGCTGTGGCGGATCGCGGTCGGGTCGGATCCGGCGATGAGCGCGCGGGACGCTCGGGGCCTCGTCGGCGGCTTCGTCCTCATCATCCCGGCGATGACACTGATGTGGATGGACTTCGATGACTGGGCGGCGTGGCGCATCACTGCGGTGGCGGTGCTCTTCGCGACGCTTCTCGTACTCAGTGTTGTGGACATTCTCGGTCGGCGCAGGCACAAGGGCGAGATCGTGGCACCGATCACGGCGATGACGGTCCGCACCGCCCGCGGCGACCGGGAGGTCCGCATCGCGCAGCCGGAGGGCCTGCACGACCGGTGGATGACGCGCTGGTCGATCGGGACGCCGCAGGGCACCGTCCAGCGCGTCTCCTACGGTCCCGACCCGATGCGTTCGCTCACAGCTGCACTCGCCGACGCGGAGGCCACCGTCGCCGTAATCTGAAACGGTGGCTGAAACTTCGGGGCGGCGCCCCGCGATCCTGACCGTCGACGACGATCCGAGCGTGTCCCGGGCCGTGGCCCGCGACCTGCGACGCAAGTACGGGGACGAGTACCGGATCGTGCGTGCGGAGAGCGGCGAACAGGCCCTGGAGGCGCTCAAGGAGCTCAAGCTGCGCGGCGACCTGGTGGCCGCGATCCTCGCCGACTACCGCATGCCGCAGATGACGGGACTGGAGTTCCTGGAAGCGGCGATGGACGTGTACCCGGGCGCCCGCCGGCTGCTGCTCACCGCGTACGCGGACACGGGCGCCGCGATCGAGGCGATCAACGTGGTCGACCTCGACCACTACCTCCTCAAGCCCTGGGACCCGCCGGAGGAGAAGCTCTACCCCGTCATCGACGCGCAGCTGGAGGCCTGGCTGTGCAGCGACCACCGGCCCGTCCCGGAGACGAAGGTCGTCGGCCACCGCTGGTCGGCCCGTTCGTCCGAGGTGCGGGAGTTCCTGGCCCGCAACCAGATCCCGTACCGCTGGTACACCGCCGAGTCGCCCGAGGGGCAGCGCCTCCTCGCCGCCGCGGGCAGCGACGGGCAGCAGCTCCCGCTCGTCGCCGCCGCCGACGGGACCGCGCTGTGCGCACCGTCGGACAGCGAACTCGCGGCGCACGTGGGCCTGAACACCACCCCGTCGGAGGAGTTCTACGACCTGGTCGTCGTCGGCGCGGGCCCGGCCGGCCTCGGCGCCGCCGTCTACGGCGCCTCAGAGGGGCTGCGGACGGTGCTCGTCGAGCGGTCCGCGACCGGCGGGCAGGCGGGACAGAGCTCGCGCATCGAGAACTACCTCGGCTTCCCCGACGGGGTCTCGGGCACCCAGCTCACCGACCGGGCGCGGCGGCAGGCCACCAAGTTCGGCGCCGAGATGATCACGGCGGCCGATGTCGTCGAGCTCGAGGTGACGGGCTCCGGGCGGCGCGTGCGGTTCTCCGACGGCACCGTCGTGGGGGCGCACACCGTCATCCTCGCCACCGGCGTCGCGTACCGGCAGCTGGACGCGCCCGGCATGGAGCGGCTCACGGGTGCCGGCATCTTCTACGGCTCGGCGATGACCGAGGCGCCAGCCTGCGCGGGCCAGGACGTCTACATCGTGGGCGGCGCGAACTCGGCGGGCCAGGCGGCGGCGTACCTGTCGAAGGGCGCCCGCTCGGTGACGCTGCTGGTCCGCGGACCGTCGCTCGAGGCGTCGATGTCGTACTACCTCATCCAGCAGCTGAACGCGATCGACAACGTGCACGTGCGGCCGCACACCCAGGTGATCGAGGCGCACGGCGACGACCACCTCACACAGCTCACCCTGCGCGACACCCGGTCCGGCGAGACCGAGCAGGTCCCGGCCGACTTCCTGTTCGTCTTCATCGGTGCCGAGCCGCGCACGGACTGGCTCGACGGCGTCGTCGCGAGGGACGGGCGGGGCTTCCTGCTGACCGGCCCGGACCTCACGGTCGACGGTGCCGCCCCGCGGGGATGGGAACTGGACCGGCCACCGTTCCACCTGGAGTCGAGCGTCCCCGGCATCTTCGTCGCCGGCGACGTGCGGTCCGAATCGGCGAAGCGCGTCGCCTCCGCGGTGGGCGAGGGCGCGATGGCCGTCATGTTCGTCCACCGCTATCTGGAAGGAGTCGACTCGTGAGCACTCATGACCCGTGCTTCGTCGACGAACTGCGCACCCTGTTCCTGTTCGAGAAGCTCAGCGACGAACAGTTGGAGTGGCTGTGCCGGCGCGGCCACGTGGAGACCTTCCCGGCCGGCCCCGTCTACTCCACCGGTGACCCGGCGCAGTGGCTGTACGTCCTGCTCCAGGGGACGATCGCGCTCTCGCAGAAGGTGGGCGACGCCGAGGTCGAGACGACCCGCTCCGACCAGCGCGGCGCGTACGCCGGCGCGTGGTCGGCGTTCCTCGGCAAGGGCGGCCCCGCGCAGAAGCAGTACAACTCGTCGATGCGGGCGGTCACCGAGGCGCAGTTCTTCATGCTGCCCGCCGAGGATTTCAACGAGGCGATGCACGAGTGGTTCCCCATGGCCGTGCACCTGCTCGAGGGCGTCTTCTACGGCGGGCAGCGCACCCGGCAGATCGTCGAGCAGCGCGAGCGGCTGCTGGCGCTGGGCTCGCTCTCCGCCGGGCTCACGCACGAGCTGAACAACCCCGCCGGCGCGGCCACCCGCGCGGCGGCGGAACTGCGCACGCGCGTCGGCGGGATGCGGCACAAGCTGGCCGGCATCGCCAGCGGCAAGCTCGACCGCACCCGGCTCGTGGACCTCGTGAAGTTCCAGGAGGAGGCGGTCGAGGCGGTCGCGGAGGCCCCGGACCTCGGCCCGCTCGAGGCCTCGGACCGCGAGGACGAGATCATGGACTGGCTCGACGATCACGACATCGGCGACGGGCACGTGCTGGCGCCGGTCTTCGTGGCCGCGGGCCTGCAGACCGACTTCCTCGACCGCGTCGCGGGCTCGCTCGACGACGGGCCGGTGCTCTCCGGCGCGCTCCGGTGGCTGTACTACACCGTCGAGACCGAGCTGCTCATGAACGAGATCACCGACTCCACGGGCCGGATCTCCACGCTGGTGCAGGCGGCCAAACAGTACTCGCAGATGGACCGCGCGCCGTTCCAGGTGCTCGACGTGCGCGAGCTGCTCGACAGCACCGTCGTCATGCTCAGCCGCAAGCTGGGAGAGGTCACCGTCGTTCGCGACTACGACCCCGACCTGCCCGACATCCAGGGCTACGGCGCCGAGCTGAACCAGGTGTGGACCAACCTCATCGACAACGCCGTGCAGGCCATGGACGGCCGCGGCACGCTGACGCTGCGCGCCCACCGCAAGGAGGACTCGGTCGTCGTCGAGGTCGCCGACACGGGCACCGGCATCCCCGCCGACGTGCTGCCCCGCATCTTCGAGCCCTTCTTCACCACCAAGGGCGTGGGCGAGGGAACCGGTCTGGGGCTGGACATCTCGTGGCGCATCGTCGTCAACAAGCACCAGGGCGACCTGGCGGTGCGGTCCGAGCCGGGAACACCGTGTTCACCGTGGAACTGCCCATCGCCGGGCCGCAGCGCGAGCCCGCGATCGACGATCCCGCCGAGGTGGGAGAAGGACTGGAACCATGAGCGAACCGACCGACCCGATCGACCCGACGGTGCCGCCCAGCGGCACCGGGTGCGTGGAGTGCGACGCCGCCGGTGGCTGGTGGGTGCACCTGCGCCGCTGCGCGACGTGCGGCCACATCGGCTGCTGCGACTCCTCGCCGTCGCAGCACGCGAGCGGCCACGCCCGCGAGAGCGGGCACCCGATCGTGCAGAGCTACGAGCCCGGCGAGTCCTGGTTCTGGGACTACGTCTCCGAGGACTACTACGACGGTCCGCGGCTCGCCGACCCGCAGCACCGCCCCGTCGACCAGGCCGTGCCCGGCCCCGCCGGCCGCGTGCCCGCCGACTGGCGCAACCACGTGCACTGAGCCCGAGTCCTCGCCGGCCCGATCAATGCGAGGATGGCAATAGCCGTATCCGGACCAGGAGGACAACCCGTGCCGCAGACCGTCAGAGGAATCGTCGCCCGCGCGAAGGGCGAGCCCGTCGAAGTCGTCCCGATCGTGATCCCCGATCCCGGTCCCGGCGAGGTGGTCGTCGCGGTGCAGGCGTGCGGCGTCTGCCACACCGACCTGCACTACCGGGAGGGCGGCATCAACGACGAGTTCCCCTTCCTGCTCGGCCACGAGGCCGCCGGCATTGTCGAAACCGTCGGCGAGGGAGTCGATCACGTCGCGCCCGGCGACTTCGTCGTGCTCAACTGGCGCGCCGTGTGCGGGCAGTGCCGCGCCTGCAAGCGCGGCAAACCGCAGTACTGCTTCGACACCTTCAACGCCACACAGAAGATGACGCTCGAGGACGGCACCGAACTCTCGCCCGCCCTCGGCATCGGCGCCTTCGCGGAGAAGACCCTGGTGCACCAGGGGCAGTGCACGAAGGTGGACGCCGACGCCGATCCGTCGGTGGTGGGGCTGCTGGGCTGCGGCGTGATGGCCGGCCTCGGCGCCGCGGTGAACACCGGCGGCGTCTCGCGCGGCGACACCGTGGCCGTGATCGGTTGCGGCGGTGTGGGAGACGCGGCCATCGCGGGATCGCGACTGGTCGGCGCGCGGACCATCATCGCCGTGGACCGGGACCCGAAGAAGCTGGAGTGGGCTCGCGAGCTGGGTGCCACGCACACCGTCAACGCCGCGGAAACCGATGCCGTGGAGGCGATCCAGGAGCTCACCGACGGCTTCGGCGCCGATGTGGTGATCGACGCGGTCGGCCGACCCGAGACGTGGAAGCAGGCCTTCTACGCCCGCGACCTGGCCGGCACTGTCGTGCTCGTGGGCGTGCCCACCCCGGACATGACGCTGGACATGCCGCTCATCGACTTCTTCTCGCGCGGTGGGGCTCTCAAGTCGTCCTGGTACGGCGACTGCCTGCCCGAGCGGGACTTCCCGCAGCTCGTCGACCTGTACCGCCAGGGCCGCCTGCCGTTGGAGAAGTTCGTCACCGAGCGGATCGGCCTCGACGAGGTGGAGCAGGCCTTCGAGACGATGCACCGCGGCGAGGTGCTGCGCTCGGTGGTGGTCCTGTGACGCTGCGCGTGGAACGCGTTGTCACGTCGGGCACGTTCAGCCTCGACGGCGGCACCTGGGAGGTCGACAACAACGTCTGGCTGGTCGGCGACGACAGCGAGGTCGTGGTGATCGACGCCGCCCACGCGGCCGCCCCGATCATCGACGCCGTCGGCGGCCGGACGGTGCGCGGAATCGTCTGCACCCATGGGCACAACGACCACGTGACCGTCGCGCCCGAGCTGTCCGAGCGCCTCGACGCGCCGATCCTGCTGCACCCCGGCGACGACGTGCTGTGGGACATGACGCACCCCGGCGTCGCGCACGAGGACCTGGCGGACGATAGCCGGGTCGCGGTGGGCGGCACAGAGATCCGCGTGATCCACGCTCCCGGCCACTCGCCGGGGTCGGTGTGCCTGTACCTGCCGGAGGCGGGGCAGCTGTTCAGCGGCGACACCCTGTTCGCGGGTGGGCCCGGCGCCACCGGCCGCTCCTACAGCGACTTCTCGGTGATCATCGAATCGATCCGCGACCGGCTGTTCGCGCTGCCGCCGGAGACGGTCGTGCACACCGGCCACGGGGACGGCACCACCCTGGGCGCGGAGTCCCCTCACCTGGAGGAATGGATCCGCCGGGGTCACTGATCGCCCGCCCCGGCCCGAACCCGGGTTGTATCTTCTTTGCATGACCAGAGTGCAGATGGGGCCGCAGGCGAGCAGGTGGTGGATCGCCTACCTGCTCGTCTTCGGCGCCGCACTCCTCGCCGCGGTGCACGATCGCCACTGGGCGGTGGTGCCGCTGGTCGCCGCGATCCTGCTGGTCGGGCTGGTCGCCACCACGGGCTCGCTCCGCGCCCAGCTGGCCGTGCACCTGGCCGCCTGCGCGTTCGCCGCGGCGTCCACGATCATCGCGCTGGTCGGGCACGACCTCTTCTGGGCGGCCTTCGGCGTGTTCGCCATGCTGGTCCTCGCCGGTCTCGTCCCGCCCGCGCTCCGCGAGGGATCCGGTGGCCGGATCCGCACCGAGGAACTGGTGGGCCGGTCCGTGCAGCAGGCGGAGCGGCTCCTCGGGTACCCGCGGAACCTGCAGCCCGGCGGCCTCGGCACGCCGGTCCTCGTGCGCGTCCCCTTCGGCCCGGGGCCCGACGGTGCCGACCGTCGCGCCGGGCTCGTCGTGACGTCCGTGGCCGTCGACCCCGCAGGGCCGTGGATCGCCTTCGGCGTCGCGCCCGCCGCGTTCGCGCCGGCGCTCGGCCGCCGCACGCGGGACGCCCTGCAGGCGGAGTTGCACACTCGCGTCGGCGGCTTCCCCGCCGACCTCCGTCCGGCCCGCGCCGGCGCGCGGCTCTCGACCGATGATTCGAGATGTAAAATCTCGACATGATCAGAGTGTCGATCGGGCCGCGGGCGAACACGGCCATGGTCCTCGTGTCCGGTCTGTTCCTGGTCAACGCCTGGTTCGCGGCGGCGACGGGCGACAAGACTGTGGCCACGATATGGGTCGCAGCGGCGGTGTTCGTGCTCGTGGACATCACGTCGTCCCTGAAGCAGCGGGCCTGCGCCCTCGCCTGCGCGAGCGGACTGGTCGTACTCTCGCTGGCCTTCGCCCTCGGCTCCGGCGACCGACTGCGGATCATCGGCGCCGCCCTCATGGTCGCGTTCACCGCGGCGCTGATTCCATGGCGCCGCAAGCGATCCGGCGGAGGCGCCGTTCGCACCGAGGAACTCGTCGGCTGGACCGTCGCCGACGCCGAGCGCGTCCTCGGCTACCCGAAGGGGCTCCAGCCGGCGGGCATGGACGCGCCGACGCTCGTGCCCATCCCCGCGGGGGCGGCACCGCCGGACCTCGACGACCCGGCCGTGCGTGCCGAACTCGTCGTCACGGCCGTGGCCCTCGACCCGGCGGTCCCGTCGATCACGTTCGGGGTCGCGCCGCCGCACTCGGTGCGGCGGCGCGATGTCACGCGGGAGGAGATGCAGGCCGAACTCGTCGCCCGGGCGGGCGGCTTCCCCGGCGACCTGCGCCCCGAGACGCGGGTGCTGGGAGCGCCTAGACCGAGATGAGGGCGGGCGTACGGTCGGCGACCTCCATGATGCGGTCCCGGAGGAGGCGGAAGACGGTGTCCACCGAGCGGGTGGCCTGCGTGGTGTCCGGGTGCATGGCGTTGAAGTCCAGGCCGGACTCGTCGCGGTTGATCCAGGTGAACACTTCGCGCGAGGGCGTGGCATTCGCGAACACCGAGAAGTCGTGCTGCCGAGCGAGTTCCGCGCCCGGCACCCGCGTGACGTCGATGTAGGAGAGCATCGGCGCGGCGAAGCCGTGCTGCACCGGGAACTCCGGATCGTCGGCGAGCAGGTCGATGATCGGGAAGACCGGCGTGCGGTCCAGCTGCTTCGCCACCGAGACCGCCTCGTGGGCGTTGCGCGCGACCTCGTCGAACTCCCCGGCCGCCGAGAACTGCACGGGCACCAGCGTCACGTACCAGCCGACCGCCATCGCGTCGCCGGTGGCGGACCGGTCGGCGCGGGGGATGAGCATGGTGAACAGCTCCTCGCCCGTGAGGTTGTGGTGGACCTGTCCCAGGACGGCGAGCAGTGCGCTGCTCATGTTCGCGCCGGCGCGCTTGGCCGCGGTGCCGAACCGGGCGGTGCGCTCGGCGTCGATGAACGAGGCGTGCACGGCGATCCGGCCCGGCGCCGCCTCGCCCTCGGCGAGGCCCAGCGGCAGCGGGAAGCGGGGCATGCCGCCCGCGCGGCGGAGCGTCTCGCGCCACTGCACCACGTCGGGATGCGTGCGCGTGAGGGTGTCCGCCAGGGTGCGCTGCTCCCGGGTGAACTCGCGGTGCGGGCGGACCGGCACCGGCGTGTACGCGGAGCCGCTGCGGGCCGCCGTGTACCGGGAGAGGATCTCGAAGAAGCTCACGGCCTGGGAGACGCCGTCCGTGTACAGGTGATCCGAGCAGACCACCACCTGGAAATGCGGATCCACGGCGCCGGGGCGCGCGTTCTCGATGCCGGTCACCGCGAAGGCGAAGGCCGCCCACTCGTGCAGCTCGGGCACGTTCGTCATGAGGTAGTCCTTCACGGTGGCGCCGGGATGCGCCGCCGAGGTGGCCTCGACCGCCAAGTCGATCTGCTCCGGAGAAAGCGTGCGACCGCGCGGATTCGGATCCGTCGATACGGGAAAAGCGGTGTGGAAGACGCCGTGCGCGCGCACGAATTCGGTGAAGACCGATTCGACGGTTCTTTCGTCGAAAACATCGTGGATCGTGAATGTGGTGAACACCAGCCGGCGCGTGCAGGCCTCGCCGTCGATGCCGCTGCGCAAGTGGTCGGCCTGCACGAAGGACGTGCAGACATCCAGGTCAGGGGCGGTGCGCATCGCCTCCTTGGTGGCCGCGTCCGGAGCCCAGACGGCCCACTCTCCCGCCGGGCACTGCCACTGCTCTGAGAAACCCGAGATCATGAAGACCATGATGACGAAGTAGATAGCGCGGCAAAAGACGCGCGAACAGTGAGAAACCCGACAATTGTGAGGGGTTCACATTTCGTCGTGCATGACGCATCATGCGCAGCGCTAATTACAGCGCGTGGTAATGCGGGTTGATGGCGCATTCGAGCTGCAAAATGAACGGCAGGTTTCCCACACGCTGTACGAGAACCGGTCACACCGACGGGGCCGGGGCGGCGGCACCGTCGCCACCCGGCGACCCGCGCCGGCGACCCGTCGCGGCCACCACCGCCCCGCCCACCAGGACTGCCGCCCACAACAGGTGCGTCGCCCACGCCCCGCCCCGCTCCGCCGTCGAAGCGGAGACGGTCGCGATGTCGCCCGGAACCCGGTAGAGGCGCAGCTCAGGGGTGTCGACCGTGAGCGTCAGGCCGGGAAGCGGCACCGTCGGGAAGACCGTCGCACCGTCCACCCGCACCGCCTCCACCAGCACCCAGCCGACGCCCAACTCCGCCAGCCGACCCGCGAGCGCGTCGCCGCCGACGGCCAGCGCGGCCTCCGCGTCCGACGCCGCGCCCGGCACCCGATCGACCGCGCGGCCACCGACGCGGAGTTCACCGGTCTGCAGCACGGGCGCCCGCAGCATCCGCGGCGCCGGGTCGAGGACCGGCGCATCGGGCCCGTACGGGAACGTCCGGAACATGCCCGGCGGCAGCACGGCGACCGATCCGCGGTCCGCGGGAACCGCCTCGGCCACCGTGCGCCAGGCCGCCGGATAGGTCACCGGCGCCAGCGCGCCGCCCACACCCCACGCGAGGCCCGGCAGCACCGCGACCGGCACCGCCACCGCGACGACGGTGCCCGCCGCCCGCGCGGCGGCGGGCACCGCGGCCACCAGCGCGGCGGCGCACGTGGCGTACAGCGGCAGCGCCAACGCCACCCACTTCTGGCCGTCCCGCAGCAGCCCGCTGCCCGGGATCGCCTGCACCACCGCCTCGAGCAGCGCGGTCCCCGGGCCGGTCGCCGCCAGCGCCGGCAGAACCACCGCGCATACCGCCAGCAGCGCGAACCGGCCCAGCGGCGGGGCGAGCAGGCGGGCGCGGAGCACCACCAGCCCGCCCACCAGGAGAGCGAGGGCGAAGGCGGTCCAGAGCCAGGGGGCACCGTCGGGCACGGCCTGCCGGTTCCAGATCCCCCCGAGGCCGAGCAGCGAACCGGCCGTGCCGAGCCCCGGCTCCGCGCGCGCCGCGAACACGGCGACGCTGGCCGGATCGGCCCGCACCCCGCTGCCCGAGACCAGCGACGGGTACAGCCACGGCGCGGCCGCGCAGACGAACAGGACCAGCTGCCACGCCCACCGGCGCGGCGCCGCGACCAGGCCCGCGATCAGAGCGAACACGGCGCCCGTCGGCGTCAACCCGCCCGCCGCCAGGCACGCGGCGAAGCCGCCGAGCTGCGCCCCTCCCCGCAACCGGAGGCCGACGACCACGGCCCAGCCGATCGCCGCGTACCCGGCGAGCAGGCTCCAGTGCCCCTGGAGCAGCCGCTCGGCGACGAACGGGTTCCACAGGCCCACCGTCGCGGCGGCCAGGCCCGCACCGAGGCCGGCGTCCCGGCCCACGGCGGCCAGGACCGCCAGCGCGCACCGCCCGAAACCCCACCCCGCCGCCACCAGCGCGACGAACAACAGGGCCGTGACCAGCACGCCACCGTCGACCACCTGCGAGCCGACGGCCAGCAACCAGTCCTGCGGCGTGGCGCGCGCGGCGTTCTCGCCGAGGCCGAGGGCCGTGTCCGTGAGGTACGAGCGGGGCGTGGAGACCGCGTCGCGGAGCAGCAGATACCGGCCGCGGAGGGCCAGCGGGCCCAGGATCGCCACCGCGAGCACGGTCGACCAGGCGGCGAGGGCCAGGTCGCGCGATCTCATTGTCGCCACCCTACTGACACAATGGCCGGGTGCGAGGTTTGGCGTGGGTCACGGTCGGCTCGATGGCGGCGAACCTCTGCTCCTACCTGGTCCACCTGCCCGCGAGCCGCTGGCTGGGACCCGCGGCGTACGGCGAGTTCGCCTCGCTGCTGCAGCTCGTCCTCGTGCTGGCCGTGCCGGCGCTCGCCCTGCAGACGGTCGTCGCGCGGCAGGTGGTCCGCGGCGCCGGGGCCGCGCAGATGCGGGCGCTGGGCTACCGGATCGCCCTCGGCGCGGGCGTCCTCGCCGCCGTCGCCGTACCGATCGCCGCCGCCGGGCTGCACACCCGCGCCGGAACGGCCGCCGCCGCGCTCGCCGCCGCGCCCGCGCTGGTGCTGCTCGCCGTCGAGCAGGGCCTGCTGCAGGGCGAGCGGCGCTTCGGGCGGCTCGCGGCCCTGCTCGGGATCGCCGGGGCCGGGAAGCTCGTGTTCACCGTGCCGGGGCTGCTGCTGGGCCCGGGGCCGGCGCTCCTGGGTACGACGGTCGGCGCCCTGGTCGCCGCCGCGGTCGGCCGGGCGCTGGCCGGCGACCCGGCCGGCACCGGCACCGCGCCCGACGCCGGGGTCCGCGCGGTGCTCGGCGCCAGCTCCGTCCAACTGGTGCTGGCCGTGTTCGCCTCGCTCGACCTCCTGCTCTCGCGGCCGGTGCTCGGCGCCGCCGCGGCCGGCACCTACGCCCTGGGGGCGGTGGCCGCCAAGGTCGCGTTCTGGCTGCCGCAGGCCGTCGGCGTCGTCTTCTACCCGCAGCTCGCCACGCCGGACCGCGCCCGCGGCGCGCTGCGCACCGTCGTGGGCCTGCTGACGGCCCTGGGGCTCGCCTGCGTCGCCGGTGCGGCGGTGTGCGCCCCGCTCGCGACCATGCTCGCCGGCGAGGAGTACCGGCCCGTCCAGGGGCTGCTGTGGCTGTTCGCCGCGCAGGGCGCGCTGCTGGCGCTGCTGCAGGGCCTGCTGCTCTACGCCATCGCCATCGAGCGCACCCGGATGGCGCTGTTCGCGTGGGCCGTCGTCGCGGTGGAGGCGGCGATCCTGCTCACGCTGCCGCACACCCCCGCGGAAATGATCACCGCCGCGGCGCTGTGCGCGCTCGCGGCGGTGATGGTGGTCGGTGCGGTCGTGACCGTCAGCGCTCGTCGCGCTTCCGGAAGTCGATCGCCTCGGTCTGCGACTCGTCCGGCCTCGGCTGGGCACTGAACGCCTCCGTCGCCGGATCCTGCTCCGGTCCGGTCGGATCGTCGTCCAGCGGGACCGTCGGCGCCGCATCGGCGGCACCGGTGGACCGTCCGGTGCCCGGGCCGCCCGCCGTGGCGGCGCCCCGGCCCAGGAACAGCGCGAACACGCCGAGACCCAGCGCGATCAGGCCCAGCACGCCGCCCGCGACGGGCACCACGTACTTGGCGACCGCGATCTTGTTCTGCGCCGACTTCGCGACCTCCGCCTGCGAGCGGACCGTCGCCTCGACCCAGGTCTGCTTGGCGTCGAAGACGTCGAGCTTGAAGTCGCGGACCGGCTTCGGCGTGTTCGGCGCCACCTGGCCGGGCAGGCGGAACTGCTGCGTGTAGTGCAGCGACTGGTTGACGATGACGCCCGAGGTCGGGTCGACCCACAGGTCGACGTCGGTCTTCGCCCAGCGGTTCAGCGTGATGTCGTCCTTGGGGTCGACGCCGCCGATGCCCCACCAGCTCGCGGGCATGGTGAGCACGGTGCCCAGCGTCGGGTCGTTGCCGTCGCGGATGGTGGAGAGGTCCACCCAGTCCTGCTGGCCCTGGAAGTGCAGCGTCTTGGTGCCGCTGACCTCCTTCTCCTCGACGAACTTCAGGCCCACGTTGCTGCGGGTGACGAGGTCGAAGAACTCGTACTTACCGTCCTGGGTGGTGCCGGCCGGGAAGCGGTACTGCAGGCCCTTGCGGTCGGCGATCTTCACGGCCGGGGTGCTCTCGCCCGGCTGGTAGGTGGCCTCCGAGGTCTTCCCGGTGGGCTTGCCCGTCTCGCGGTCCAGGGAGACGCGGTCCAGCCACGCCTGCACCAGGCCGTCGTCGCAGGGCCGCTTGTCCAGCGCGGCGCCGCTGAGCTCGGGGTGCCGCGGCTCGCCCTTGGTCTTGATCGACGGGACGACCATGGAACTGCCCGACTGCACCGTCATCGTCGACTTGTCCGACGGCGTGGTCACCAGCGTGCGGGTCTGCGTGGTCACCGAGACCTCGTTCACCACGGCCTTCGGCTTGTCGATCGAGCACATGTCGAGCGACTTCGCCGGGAACTCGGCGTCGGCCTGGGAGTCCGCGACCTTCTCGGACTTCGCCACCGTGGTGGTGTCGATGTCCAGCGGGATCGTCGTCAGCTTGCCCGCCACGTACGCCGGTCCGGCGATCGCGGCCGTGATCAGCAGCGCGCCCAAGAAGATCAGGATCGGACCGATAACGCGCGCCAGCCGGCTACGGCCTACCGCCATCGAAGTGTCTCCTCACATCTCTTGTGGAGCGCGTGCGTGGTTCGCACACGCCGTCGGGGCACGCGGTCGCGCTCCCTTACAAGTACCCGAGCCTACAGGTGGTGCGGGGGTGGCACGGGCCACGCGCGCGGGCGGCGGCCGAATCGCGGGTAGATTCGGTGGACGATGAGCACCGTCGGGACCAGCGAGTTCGCATCTGCAAAGCCTGCGGGTGCGGCCGGTTTCGTGCCCGCACTCGAGGGCATGCGCGCCTGCGCCGCGATCGCCGTCATGATCACTCACACCGCCTTCCAGACTGGTCAGGTGGGCTATTCGGTGGCGGGCCGCGTCTGGGGCCGCTTCGACATGGCGGTGGCCGTCTTCTTCGGTCTGTCCGGTTTCCTGCTGTGGCGCGCGCACGCCCGCGCGGCGTGGTCGTCGTCCGACGGTCCGCGGACGGGGCGGTACTACCGGTCGCGATTCGTCCGGATCATGCCCGCGTACCTCGTGGTCGCCCTGGTCGCGCTCGCGCTGCTGCCGCGGTCGACGGCACCGTCGGGCTCCACCTGGCTCGCCAACCTCTCGCTGACCCAGGTCTTCGTCCCCTATTCCCTCACCGACGGCCTCACCCAGATGTGGTCGCTGTCGGTGGAGATGCTGTTCTACCTGTTGCTGCCGCTGGCCGCGCTGGCACTGGTGCGGCTGCGCGGGGAGTCGGCGCGGTGGCGGGTGCCGGTGCTGCTCGCCGCGGGGGCGGTGTCGCTGAGCTGGGCGTGGGTCGGGGCGGCGCTGCCCCTGCCGCCGGGGGTGAACCACCACAACTGGCTGCCCTCGTACGTGCCGTGGTTCGTCGCCGGCATCGTGCTCGCCGAGATCGTGAGCGCGCCGGTGTCCCGATTCGCAGTCGCACGACGGTGGGCGCGGCGTCGCGTGTGCTGGCCGGCGGCGCTGGTGGTGTTCGCGGTGATCTGCACGCCGCTGGGCGGCCCCGTGACCTTGAACAGCCCCGAATCGTGGCAGTTCGCCGTGCGCATGGGCCTCGGCGGGGTGCTCGGCTTCCTGCTGCTCGCCCCGCTGGTCCTCGCGCCGGCGGGGGAGTCGGCACGGTGGCTCGGATCCGGCGTCATGCTGGCGCTGGGCCGCTGGTCGTACGGCATCTTCATCTGGCACCTCGTGGTGCTCACTGCTATTTTCCCGCTGTTCGCGATCGTGCCGTTCAACGGCGCCTTCGGGAAGGTGACACTGTTGACGCTGGTCTTCTCGGTGGCCGTCGCGGCGCTGAGCTATGCCTGGGTGGAGGAGCCGGCCCGGCAGTGGCTCGCCCGTCGCGAGGCCCGACGGTCCGCCGCCGCCCAGCCCGCCGATGCCGCGCAGACGCGGAACGGGCCGTCAGCCGCGGAGTCCGTCGCGACGGTGGGGTAGTCCCGCACGGAAGCCATGCGTCCCGCGCATACCCCGAAGGTGCTGCGTGGGGGACGGCCGGTCCCCCTACGAAACGCGCGGCGTCCGATGAGGGAGCGAACGGCTCGCCCGCGGATCGGCGCCGCGCGGAGGACGAAACGCCGCGTGCCGCGCGGGCGGATCCGGATGGGTATGCGTGGCGCGCATAGCAACTCTGCGCGACCACTCCTCCCCTCGCGGCTCAGTCCGCCGCCTCGCCGGCCCCATCGACCCCATCGGCCGCCGCTCCGCCGTCGCGGCGGCGCCGGAACCGGACGGGCGGCACCGTCGACCAGGCCATCAGCAGCACGCCGACCAGCGCCAGCCCCTGTGGCCAGGGGCCGTGGCCCACGTACCCGGCCTCGGCGTGCCACGGGCCCGTCGCGAGCAGCAGCATCCCCGCCAGCACGAACCCGGAGGCGCCGAACACCCGGATCGCCGCCCGACGGTCCGCCGAGACGTGCAGTCCGGAGACCACCCACGTCGCGAGACCGGCGGCCGCCCAGAGTGCGAGTCCCGGCCATCCGCTGAGCACGAACGCGACCGCCCCGATCCCGGCACCCGCCGCGACACCCGGCTGCCAGGCCCGCACCGGCCCGCCCGGACCGCGCGGCCGTGAGCCGGGGACCAGCGCCAGCGCGGCGAGGATCACCAGCAGCGCGAGGCCGCCGAACAGCCCGATCCGGTACGGCGCGTTGAGCGCGAACCGCAGGGTCACGGCGCCCTCGGTCCCCTGGGGCACCACCCAGCCCTGCTGCCAGCCGTTCACCGTGACGGCGCGCAGCGGCGCGCCGTCCGGCCCCGTCGCCGCCCAACCGGAGTTGCGGCTCTCCGGCACCACGAGCACCTGGTCGGCGTCGGCGCGGCTGACCGTCACCACCCGGCGGTCCGGGGTCCAGCTCTGCACCTTCACACTCTGGTCCCGGGGCGACGCCTCGGCCGCCGCGGGCGTGTCCAGCGACAGGGTGTCCACGCTGAAGGCGAGCCCCGGCGTCGCGACCACCTGCGCCTTCCCGGCCGGCAGCGGCACCGGCGCGGGCTCGCAGGCCACGGCGCGGACCGGCGCACCGTCGCGCAGCTCCCGCGCCCCGGCCTCGATCCGGAAGCGCAGCACGCGGTCACCGATCCGCACCGTCGGACCGGTCTCGCACGGCACGACGACCGGGCGGTCCGCGGGCGCGGGCTCGGAGCCGGGGACGGGTGCACCGTCGGGCCCGACGGCCCGCACCTCGGCCAACCCGGGCGCCATCTTCTCCGGGAAGCCGAAGTCGTTGATGTTGATCCGCTCGTCCCAGTCGAGCAGCGAGATCGAGATCGAATCCGTCACGGCCGGATCGACCTTCACGGTCACGGAGTCCCCGGCCGGGACCTCGCGCACCTGCCGGCCGGTGCCAAGGTCGACGCCGATCCGCGTCGGCCGGGCCGGTGCCTCGCCGCGCGGCAGTTGCAGGGTCAGCCCGCCCACGACCTGCGGCGACGGCAGTCGCAGCCGCAGGACCGGCTTCGGCGACGTGGGCTCCGTGACCGACTGCGGCGCCGACCAGACGGTGTTCGGGTCCCCGTCGACGGCCGCCGCGGAGCTCGCGCGACCGTCGGTGACCGCCGATTCCGCGAACGCCGACGGTGCGCCCGGCGCACCCAGCAGCGCCGACAGCGCCTGGCCCGGCCGCGCCCGCACCGTCAGCGACGGCGTGACCGCCGGGGCGCCGGGCCCGTCGACGGTCCGCCGCAGCGGCCCCGGCTCCTCCGGGCCGATCGCGATGTCGGCGCACTGCACGGGCCCCGGCGCACCGTTCTCGCCGGGCGTGACCACGCAGCCGGAGCGGCCCATCGTGTCCTGCCCGAAGACCCAGCGCTGCGCGGGTCCGGACGGCGGCAGCGCGACGTCGTGCCGCGCGGGGATCGCCTTCCCCGAGCGGGTGTCCGTGAGCTCGGCCTCGGCGATCGCGAACTGGTTGCCCCACGACCGGTCCGCTGTCTCGGCGGCGGTGATCCGCACCCAGCGCGTCGGCTCCGACGGCGCGACCAGCGTGATCGGCGTGTTCGCGGTGACGGGATCGGAGTAGACGGTGCCCGCCTCGGTCGTGATGAGCAGACGCGTCACCGCGGGCCCCAGCGCCCGCCCGACGGTCACCGTGACCGACAGGTCCGCGCGCGGCTCGGGCAGCGTGAACTGCAGCCACTGGTTGATCGCGTGGTCGAGGCCGGACGAGACCCACGCGGTGTTCTTGTCGCCGTCCACCGCGGCCGCCGTCCCGGCGCCGGGGAGCACGGTGCCGAGCTGTGTGGCGTCGGCGGCGGAACTGGACGCGGAGACGGTCGCGCCGTCCCACGTCCCGTCGACGAGTCCCGCAGCCGGGTAGTCGGGCAGGCGGTTGAGGGTGCGCCGCGGGTCGTCGGCGGTGCGGACCGCCGAGCTGTGGTCGTCGACCCGGCCGTAATCGGTCTCGCGGCGCTTCGGCGTGTCGGTGACGGTCAGCGGACCGCCGGGCAGGCCCGCCGCCTCGGCGTCCGAGGCGAGCAGCGCCGCGCCCAGTTCGCGGCGGCCCGACGCGGCGGCGTCCGCCTGCAGCCCCAGCAGCGCCTCCGGTCCGCCCGCGACGCGCGGCATCGACGCCAGGTCGGCGACGTACGGCCCGGTGGGCACGGCGCCGTCGACCCGGTAGATCGTGATCGCCGGCAGCGGCGGCCGCAGACCCGAGTCGACGACCACCTTCTCGACGGTCGGCGGCGCGACGTCGGGCCCGAACCGCGCGACCTCGCTGATCCCGGGCGATCCCTCGATCGCGGCGCGGGCCAGCGCGGGCCGGGCGGAGCGTGACGTGCCGGGGTCGAGGTCGGCCCGCAGCACCAGATAGGAGACGCCCTGGCGGCGCAGCGTCGCGGCCAGGCCCGCCGACGGGGTGCCGGCGCTGAACAGCCGCTGCACCGAATCGAGGGCGCGGATCGCGCCGGGCGGGTTCAGCGGAATCGCGTCGCGCACCGCCCACGGCGTCTCCGCGAGGGGCTGGATCGGCTCGTCGCGCGTGAGCCCCCACAGCTGCGCGCCGAACGGAGCGCCCGGCACGACCAGGGCGCGTTCGGCGCGGGCCTGGCCGGGCGCGGTCCCGGCGGCGTGCGCCGACAGCCAGTCCGCGGCCTGCGACCAGTAGTCGGGGATCCGCTCGTACGGCCCGCGGGGCGCGAGCTTGCCCGTCCACGCCATGCCGCCCGCCAGCGCGAGCACCACGACCACGGCCAGGGCGCCCGCGGCCAGGCGGTCCTGCTCGGGGTGCGCCAGGGCCCGCCGGACCTTCGCCAGGCCGACGGTGCCGGGCAGCGGCGCCCGGGCCAGCAGGTGCGCCATGCCCAGGACCAGCGGCAACCGCAGGAACGGTTCGAGTTTGTAGACGTTGCGCAGCGGCGCGCCGACGCTGTCGAGGAAGACCCGCACCGGCTCGGCGAACGGGGAACCCAGGCCGCTCGCGTAGCCCGCGCCGATCCCCGCCAGCCCGACCAGCAGCACCGTCGCCCAGACGCCGCGCTTGGGCATGCCCCGCATGGTGAGCCCGGCGATGCCGGCGCAGGCGACCAGGCCCGTCACCACGACCGCGGCGGGGGAGGTGGTGAGCATGGCGCCGGCGCCGCGCTCGTCGGAGATGAACGGGCTCCACGACGTGGTGCCGCGCAGCACCTCCGGCACGGACGCCCACTGCGTCGTCGCGCGGGAGGACTCGATGAACTCGAGGAAGGGCGGGCTGACGCGCCCCATGATGAGCAGCGGCACGATCCACCACGTGGTCGCCAGCGCGACGCACACCACCCACCACGCGCTGAACGTCCAGAAATTCCGAGTCCCGGCACTGTGCCGGTGCACGCGCACGTGCAGGAGCCACCACAGCGCCGCGACCGCGCACGCGAATCCCGTGGCCACGGCGTTCACCGCGCCCATCAGTGCGACCGCGACCGCGGAGCGGGCGGCCAGGTTCCGCAGCGGCACGTCGGCGCCCTGCAGCACCAGTACCAGGGGCAGCAGCACCCAGGGGGCGAGCATCACCGGCGCGGTCTCGGAGCTGATGGCGCCCAGCGTCGTGAGCACCTGCGGGGCCAGCACGAACGCCGCGGCCGCGACGACCCGGCTGCCGCGCGAGCCGGTGCGCAGCGCCTCGCTGAGCCGGATGATCCCCCAGAAGCCCGCGAACAGCAGCAGCGCCCACCACAGGCGCTGCGTGATCCACGGCGGGACGTGCAGGAACTGGCCCAGCGCGAAGAACGCGCCGTGCGGGAAGAAGTAGCCGTAGGCCTGGTTCTGCACCTGGCCGAGCGGTGACTGGCTGGACCAGACGTTGGCGGCGCGGGCGAGGAAGCCGAGGGGATTGGCGGTGAGGTCGAGCTTGGTGTCGGCGACGACCTTCCCGGGCGCGCTGAGGAAGCTCAGCGCGAGCAGGGCGACGAACGCCCACGCGCCTGCGCGGCGGGTCAGGGGTTCGTCGGAGAAGTGCGGGCTACTTGTTGGCACCCGAGTCGTCGCGCTCGCCGTAGTTCGACGAGCCCTGCAGGAAGCCCTTGTCGGGGTTCACGGAGGAGACCTCGGAGGTCGGGGTCGTCTGACCGACGGCCGCGCCGCTCACCAGTGCAAGGGCCACGGCGACGACGATGCCGGCGAGCGCTGCGGTGGCGCTGGCGATGATCGAGGTGCGGTCCATGCGGGAAAGTCTACAGGTCCAGCTCGGCGCAGCCCGACGGCACGATCATGACCGGCCGCTTGCAGCCGCGCAGCACGTGCTCCGACACGGACGAATGCCACAGCGCCTTGATGCCCGAGATCCCGCGGCTGCCGGAGACGATCACGTCCACGTCGAAGGTGTCCGACGCGGCGATGAGCGCCGTCCACACCGTGGTGGACACTTCGACCAGTTCTCCGTGCGCGGTGAAGCCCGCGGCGGCCGCCAGGTCGACGCCCTGCTGGTTGGTCTTCTTCGCCTCGGCGTGCACCACGTCGCTCTCGCGGGTGAGCGCGGTCTCCGCGGCGCCGGCGCCCGCGACCCCGGACATCGCCGACAGCCGGGCGGCCTGGTGGATGGTGGACTCCCACGCGGTGACGACGATCGCCTCGGCGTCGCGCCCCTGCGCGAGGACCTTGCTGGCGTACTTCACGGCGCGCTGGGAGGACTCGGAACCGTCGTACGCGATCAGAACCTTGACGGGGACACTCATGCGGATCACCTCGATCTTCACGGTTACCTGATGCCTCCAGGTTACGCCGAAACGCCACGGTTGCACGATGCACGTCGGGGCGTGTCCGGCGCCGCGGAAGGGCGGTCCCGGGCTGGTTTTCGCGGGCCTGCCAGACTGCGGTCATGCGAAGAAACCGCACCCGCGCCCGCCGCTCCGCCGCGTTCGCCGCCGCCGTCCTCGCCGCCGCGTCGGCGGTCCCGGCGGCCGCGGCGGCGGCACCGTCGACCACCGCCTGCGCGGGGTGGCGCACGACGGTCCTCCGGTCCGGCATCGGCACGCTCGAGAACCTCGCCTTCGACGGCGCCGGAACCGTCTACCTGTCCCGGCAGAACATGGTGACCGGGAAGGGGAGCCTGCTCGCGGGCACCGCGCCCGGCGCCCTGCGCACCGTCGTGGACCTGCCGAACCCGGGCGGGATCGTGGTGCGGGGCGGATCGGTGCACGTCACGACGGCGAACAGCGCGCCGTCGGGCCTGCTGGGGAAGACCGATGGCACGGTGACCGTCGCGGACCCCGCGACGGGCGCGACGCGCACCGTCGCGTCCGGCCTGACCATGCCGAACGGCCTCGCGCTGCTGCCCGACGGTCGCGCCGTGACGTCCACCGTCCTCGGCCCGCGGCAGGGGATCGTCGCCACCGCGCCCGGCGGCGCGCCCGTGCCGTTCGCGCTGCGCGGCGAGCCCGTCAACGGCCTCTGGTTCGACGGTGCCTCCGGCCGCCTCTGGGCCTCGACGTCGACCACCGTCACCACGGGCCTCTACGCCATCGACCCCGCGCGCCCCGACCGGCCGCGGCGCTACGAGGTGCCCGGGTTCGGCCCGGGCCACTTCGCCGACGACCTCACGGTCGGGCCCGACGGTGCCGTCTACGCCGCGCTCGACCTGCCGGGGACCGTCGTGCGGCTGGACCCGGCGACCGGCGCGCAGTGCACGATCGCCACCGGGCACCGCGGCGTGAGCTCCGTGCGGTTCGGCCGCGGCCCCGGCTGGGACGCCGCCGCCCTGTACGCGACCACGCTCACGGGCAAGCTCCTTCGCCTGGCCCGATAGCCGACCCGATCTGACAGACTGGCCCCGATGCAGAAGTTTCGGAACCTCACGATCCTGGTGATCGCCGCGGCGGGCGTCGCGGCGTGCGGCCCGTCGACCCCCGACGCTCCGCCCTCGACCACGGCCGCGGCGCAGGCCCCGTCCTCCGCGGTGTCGGCGGCACCGTCGTCGGGTCCCGGGCGCCCCGCGACCTGCGGCGCGGACTTCCTCGCGAAGCTCTCGGTGCGGGAGAAGATCGGGCAGCTGCTCATGGTCGGCGTCAAGGACGCGGCCGACGCCCGGCGCGCCGTGCAGCAGGGCGTGGGCGGCGTGTTCATCGGCAGCTGGACCGACAGGTCGGTGTTCTCGGGCGGGACCCTGCAGGCCGTCGCGAAGGCGGGCAAGGTCCCGGCGATGGTCTCCGTCGACGAGGAGGGTGGCCGCGTCTCCCGCGTGCCCGGCGCGAACCTCGTCTCGGCGCGCGATCTGGCCCGCACGAAGACGGTGCCGCAGGCGCGGGCCGAGGGCGCGCGCACCGGGAAGCTGCTGAAGTCGATGGGGATCACCGTGGACTTCGCGCCCGATGCCGACGTCTCCGCCCAGCCCGACGACGCCGTGATCGGCGACCGCTCCTACTCCGACGACCCCGCCGTGGTGGTGAAGTACTCGCAGGCCTTCGCCGCGGGCCTGCGCGACGGTGGCGTGTACCCGGTGTTCAAGCACTTCCCGGGCCACGGCAGCTCGTCGGGCGACTCGCATCGGGGCGGGGTGAGCGTGCCGCCGCTCAGTGCGCTCAAGACCAAGGACCTCGTGCCGTTCCGTGCCGCGGTGGATGCGGGGGACGCGGGCGTGATGGTGGGGCATCTGACGGTGCCGGGGCTCACCGAGCCGGGCCTGCCGACCAGCCTGAGCCCGGCGACGATGCGGCTGCTGCGCACGGGGAGCGGGTACGGCGCGAAGCCCTTCGACGGGCCGATCTTCACCGACGATCTGTCCGGGATGAAGGCGGTCACGGACCGGTTCAGCGTGCCGCAGGCCGTCGCGAAGTCGCTCGAGGCGGGCGCGGATGTGGCCCTGTGGATCTCGACCGATCAGCTGAGCGCGGCCGTCGACGCCGTGGAGGCCGCGGTGAAGGCGAAGCGGATCACGATGCAGCGGCTGGACGACTCGGTGCTGCGTGTGGCTCGCGCGAAGCACGCCGTACGCTGCTGATTCCGAACGGATTTCACCGGAACTTACTTGCGAGTAACCTCGTGGGCTAGGATCTGACTCGAGAGTAAGGAGGACGCAGATGGCCGGTGGGACGAAGCGTTTGCCGCGCGCGGTGCGCGAGCAGCAGATGCTGGACGCCGCCATCAAGGTGTTCTCGCGCAACGGCTTCTACGAGACGTCGATGGACGCGGTGGCCCGCGAGGCGCAGATCAGCAAGCCGATGCTGTACCTGTACTACGGGTCGAAGGACGAGTTGTTCGCCGCCTGTGTCACGCGGGAGGCCGGCCGGTTCATGCGCAGCATCGAATTCGACGCCAGCCCCACGTTGCCGCCCCTGCAGCGCCTGCGTTCGGTGATCGCCGGGTTCCTCAAGTACGTCGATCAGAACCGGGACGCCTGGCGCGTGATCTACCGCGAGGCGACCGGCCAGGCGGCGTTCGCGGCCCTGACGGAGGTCAACCGGGAGCGCGTGGTCGAGATGACCGCGATCCTGCTCCGCGAGGCCGCCAAGTACGCGCCCGAGGACACCGACTTCGAGATGTACGCCGTCGCCCTCGTCGGCTCCGGTGAGGCGATCGCGGACCGTCTGGCCACCGGCAAGGTCGAGCTCGACCGTGCCGTCGAGATCATGACCTCGTTCCTCTGGGGCGGCATCCGCGGCGAACGCCCGGAGTAGTCGTCCGACGGTGTGCGGTCGAACCGGGTGGGCGGCTGCCCGGGTGCGGCGGGCTGTGCAGTCGCTCCGCGCAGCGATGCGTCTGACGCATGCCCTGGCGACACCGCGCTAGTCGCTGGACGTCTCCATCCACCACCGACCGGCGAGGTGCGTGACCCTGGTCCGAGTCGCGTCGGTCGGGGTCGCGCCCTCGGGGTGGTAGGCGAGTCGGGTGGTGCTGATCGTGTTGCCATAGATGGAGAACCGCACGACGCCGTCCTCCTTTGAGGTGGCGTACACCTCCTGGGTGCCGATCGACCGATCTCGGTTGTCGTAGAACTCGGCCCGAGGGTCCGTGAGCACCTGCTCCGCCGCGGCTCTGAGGCGCGGTTCGTCGTAGGCCCAGCGAGCGTCCGGCACCGCGTTCGTCAGGCGCAGGGCCACCGCGCACAGGCCGATGACCGGGATGATCAGGAGTTGCCAGGTGAACCGGCGGACCCTGCGGAACCAGACGGCCAGGTATGCCAGCCAGAGGACGATCAGCGCCACGCCGCCGACGAACGACAACGCGAGAAGGCCGAGGTTCTCCGGGAAGGTCCACGCCCACAGCCACGACGCGGTATCGACCAGGACGAACAGTGCCAGGACGTAGCCCACCTGAGTCCAGTCGCGTCGTTCGCGCTCTCGATCTATCAACATGAATTGAGAGTACGGCAAGAGAAATGTGAGTGACGCATGGCCGGTATGGTTGAAAACGTCCTTGACCTGCAAAGACGCGGGGTATGCGTGCCGCGCATGGCTCTTCTGAACGATCAGTGTCCCTCGTCGCCCGGACGGGGCCGGCGCGCGAGCCCGGAGACGACGGTGCCCGCCACGGCCGAAGCCGGGCGGGCACCGTCGAACAGGGGCGACTAGAGCGGCGTGACGGTGGCCGTCACGTGCGGGAAGCCCTTCTTGAGGTCCTTGGCGACGATCTCGGTGCCGCCGGTGGCCTCGTCGCGCGTCACGTACAGGCCGATCTTCGCCGGCAGGATCACCGGACGGCCGAAGCGCACGTGGTGCACGACCGCGCCGGGGATGTGCCCCTCGACGACGCGCAGCATCGCCGCGGCCGTCCACGCGCCGTGCGCGATCGACGACGGGAAGCCGAACGCCTTGCCGCCGAGCGGCGACATGTGGATCGGGTTCCGGTCGCCGCTCACCCCGGCGTACCGGCGGATGAGCGCACCGTCGGCCGAGAGCAGCGCGTCGGGGGCGCCGGGGCGGCCCTCCTTCGGCGCGGGGCCCGACGGCTCGCCCGAGAGCGACGTCTTCTGCTGGATCAGCATCGTCGACACCTCGGAGGCCACCGATGCGCCCGAGGCGTCGGTGAACTCGGTGGTGAAGTCGATGAGCATGCCCTTGCGGTGCTCGCGCAGGTTGCCCACGGAGGTGCGCAGCGTGAGCTTCTCGCCCGGCTCCACCCGTCGGCGCCGCGTGATCGTGTTCTCCACGTGCACCGAACCCACCGCGGCGGCGGGGAAGTCGTCGGCCAGGAACAGGTCCATGATCAGCGGGAAGGAGAGCACGTAGAGGTACATCACGGGCACCTCGCCGGTGTTCTTCAGTCCGACGGCGTCGCAGTACTCGCCGACCCGCACGGGATCCACGTCGACGGTGAGCTCGACGGTCCGGTCCGGCAGCGGGGTCTCCGGCTTGAGCGGCCCCTGCTTGCCGATCACGGGCAGGATGCCGCGCAGCCCGCGCGTGAGCACGGACAGGCTCGACGGCGGCGCCTGCAGCACGGTGGTCTTGGTGCCCATGATCAGGCCCCCAGCAGGCTCTGCCCGCACACGCGCACGACGTTGCCGGTCACGGCCGCAGAGGCGGGCGAGGCGAAGTAGGAGATGGTCTCGGCCACGTCGACCGTCTGGCCACCCTGCTGCAGCGAGTTCATGAGACGGCCGGCCTGGCGGGTCGCCAGCGGGATCGCCGCGGTCATGGCGGTCTCGATGAAACCGGGGGCCACGGCGTTGATGGTGATGTTCTTCTCCGCCAGGACGGGGGTGTAGGCGTCGACGATGCCGATGACGCCGGCCTTGGTCGCGCCGTAGTTGGTCTGGCCGCGGTTGCCCGCGATGCCGGCGATCGACGAGACGTCGACGACGGCGCCGCCCTCGTTCAGCGCGTCTTCGGCGAGCAGGTCGTCGACCAGTTGCTTCGGCGCCTTGAGGTTGACGGCCATGACCGAGTTCCAGCGGCCCTCGTCCATGTTGGCGAGCAGCTTGTCGCGGGTGATACCGGCGTTGTTGACGACGATGTCGAGGCCGCTGTGGCGCGACTTCACCAGCTCGGCGACCTTCTTGCCGGCGTCCTCGGCGGTCACGTCGAGGGGCAGCGCCGTGCCGCCGACCTTGTTCGCGACGGCGGACAGAGCCTCGCCGGCGGCGGGGATGTCGGCGGCGATGACGTGGGCACCGTCGCGCGAGAGGACCTCGGCGATGGTGGCGCCGATGCCGCGGGCGGCACCGGTGACCAGCGCGACCTTGCCGGCGAGCGGCTTGTCCCAGTCGGCGGGCGCGGTGGCGTCCTTGTCGGTGATGCGGATGACCTGCGCGTCGACGTAGGCCGACTTGCCCGACAGGAGGAAGCGCAGCGTCGAGGCCAGGCCCGAGGCGCCGGTGGCGGCGTCCGGGTGCACGTAGACGAGCTGGGCGGTGGCGCCGTCGCGGAGCTCCTTGGCGACGGAGCGGGTGAAGCCCTCGAGCGCGCGCTGCACGATGTGCTCGTCGATGTCCTCGATGAGCTCCGGGGTGGTGCCGAGCACCACGAGGCGGGCGCTGTTGCCGAGGGAGCGGATCTGCGGGCCGAAGAACTCGTACAGCCCGACGAGCTCGTCGATCGACGTGATGCCGGTGGCGTCGAAGACCGCGCCGCCCAGCTTCTCGGCGCCGCGGGCGCCGCCGTTGTTGACGACGAGGTCGTAGTCCGCGAGCAGCTCGCGGACGGGCTCGACGAGGCGGCCCTTGCCGCCGAGGAGGACGGGGCCGGCGAGCGCGGGCTTACCGGCCTGGTAGCGGCGCAGGACGGGCGGCTGGGGCAGGCCGAGGCGGCTGGCCAGGAAGGAGCCGGGGCCCGACTTCACGAAGGCCGCGTAGAAGTCCGTGCTGGGTGCATCAGGCATGTGGGGTACCTCATCCGTGTGGGGTTCCGATAGGCTATCGACAAGCAACTTACTCCAGAGTAAGAATACTCGGTAGTAGCAACCCTCGATCACTGGGAGAAACCCGTGGCAAACATCGAAACCCGTCCGGTCGCCATCCTCGGCGGTAACCGGATCCCCTTCGCGCGTTCGGACCGTGCGTACGCGAAGGCCAGCAACCAGGACATGTTCACCGCTGCGCTCAATGGTCTCGTGAGCCGCTTCAACCTGCAGGGTGAGCAGCTGGGCGCCGTCGTCGGTGGCGCCGTGCTCAAGCACAGCCGTGACTTCAACCTGATCCGTGAGTCGGTGCTCGGCAGCCCGCTCAGCCCGTACACCCCGGCCTTCGACGTGCAGCAGGCCTGCGCCACCGGCCTCCAGGCGATCAACGCCGCCGCCCAGGGCATCCAGCTCGGCCGCTACGAGGCGGCCGTCGGCGGCGGCGTGGACACCACCTCGGACGCCCCGATCGGCGTCTCGGAGGGCATGCGCAAGGTGATGCTCGAGCTCAACCGCGCGTCGAGCACCGTCGACCGCCTCAAGCTGGTCGGCAAGCTCCCCGCCAACCTGGGCATCGACATCCCCCGCAACGGGGAGCCCCGCACCGGCATGTCGATGGGCGAGCACGCCGCCATCACCGCCAAGGAGATGGGTGTCTCGCGCGCCGAGCAGGACGAGCTGGCGTACCTCAGCCACACGAACATGGCGGCGGCCTACGACCGCGGCTTCTTCGAGGACCTGATCACCCCGTACCTGGGCCTGACCCGCGACGACAACCTGCGCCCGAACAGCTCGGTCGAGAAGCTCGCCACGCTCAAGCCCGTCTTCGGCGTCTCGCTGGGCGATGCGACCATGACGGCCGGCAACTCGACGCCCCTCACCGACGGCGCGTCGACGGTGCTGCTGTCCTCGGACGAGTGGGCGGCCGAGCGCGGCCTGCCCGTGCTCGCCTACCTCAAGGACGTCGAGTACGCGGCGGTGGACTACGTGGGCGGCAAGGACGGCCTGCTCATGGCGCCGACCTACGCCGTGCCGAAGCTGCTGGCGCGCAACGGGCTCACGCTGCAGGACTTCGACTTCTACGAGATCCACGAGGCCTTCGCCTCCGTCGTCCTCGCCACCCTGCAGGCGTGGGAGTCGCCGGAGTACTGCAAGGACCGGCTGGGCCTGGACAAGCCGCTCGGGTCGATCGACCGGAGCAAGCTCAACGTCAACGGCTCGTCGCTGGCGGCCGGGCATCCGTTCGCCGCGACCGGCGGCCGCATCGTGGCCTCGACCGCGAAGCAGATCAAGGAGAACGGCGGCGGTCGCGCGCTGATCTCGATCTGCGCCGCCGGCGGGCAGGGCATCACCGCCATCATCGAGGGCTGATTCCCCAACGGCACCTCGGGCCGTCCACGTGCTGCGAACGCACGTGGACGGCCCGACGTCGTTGCGGCCGTCCTACACTGAGGTCATGAGCGCGACGGACCAGACGATCGAGAAGATCCTGCGCGACTACGACACCATCACGGTGGTCGGGGCCAGCGCCGACCCGGCGAAGGCCGCGCACGACGTGCCCGCGTACATGCAGAACCGCGGCTGGCGGATCATCCCGGTCAACCCGCACGCCGACGAGATCCTCGGCGAGCGGGTGTATCGCACCCTGGCCGATGTGCCGGAACAGGTCGGCCTGGTCGACGTCTTCCGGCCCTCGGAGCAGACGCCCGAGATCGCGCGGCAGGCCGTCGCGGCCGGGGCGACGGCGCTCTGGCTGCAGCTGGGCATCCGTTCCGCGGAGGCGCGCGAGATCGCCGAATCCGCCGGGCTGCTCTACGTCGAGGACCGCTGCCTCATCATCGAACAGCGCCGCACGCGGATCTCCAGGAGGGGCGCATGACCTTCGGCATCGTGGTCGTCGCCGTGGTCGCGGTGGTGGCCGTGCTCCTGCTCATCGGCGTCGTGTGGTTCCTCCGCGACTCCAACAAGCGGATCAAGGACTTCGCCAACTCCGGCGACCTCATCCCCGGCCGCCCGGGCCGCGCGCCCGCCGAGTGGGCGAACGCCACCTCCACCGAGGCGCTCCTGCACCAGCGCACGCGCTACGCCATCGCCGACGTGCACCGCGGCGCCTTCGCCCCGGCCGTCCCGCCGCCCGCCGACTCCGCGATCAACGGGCCCGAGTCCGACCTCGCCGCCCTCGACGACGCGGTCTTCGCGCTCGACGACCGCATCATCGCCGCCGCCCAGCTGTCGGGCGAAGAGCGGACGAAGGCGCTGGGCGAGCTGGAACCCAAGGTCGCGGCCCTGGAAGGCCTCACCGGGAAGCTCTGGGAGGCCCCGTCCGCGCAGCGCCGCCCGATCCTCGACGCCGCCACCGCCACGCTCCTCCGCTGACCGACTCTGGGGCAGTAGTCGTTCCGAACAGCGATGCGTCCGGCGCATCCCCCCGTCCCCTGTCAGCGCCCGATGGCCGCCGCCCGCGGGCGACTCACCGCCGCACGGAACCGCTCCACCGCGCGGTGCAGTGCCCACGACAGCACGACGGTGATCGCGGTGGTCACCACGACGATCGGCCACGTCGAACCGGTGAACAGCGACCACCCGAACAGGTCGAGCACCACGAACTCCATGACGATCACGTGGATCAGGAAGAACTCGTAACTGATCGAGCCGAGCCACACCATCGGCCGCGAGCCCAGCACGCGCGACGGTCCCGTCGCGAAGGCCGCCACCAGAAGTCCCCCGATCAGGGCTTCGAGCAGGAACTTCGTCAGGCCCTGCGCGACGGTGGGCAGCCGCAGGTCGATCGGTCCGGCGAGGGGCGTGAGCAGGACGCCGTAGGCGGCGGCCGCCGCCAGCAGGAGCGGCCATCGCGGCAGCCGCACCCGGTCGACGAGCAGGGCCACCGCCATGCCCGCCGCGAACGCGGCGGCGAAACCCGGCGGCCAGGAGCGCGCGGTCTTGCCGAAGACCTCCGTGGCGATCGCCGGCACCAGCCACACCACCGAGACCGCGACCATCGCCGCCGGCACGATCCACGGCCGCCGCGTCCGCAGGAGCCACACCCCCAGCAGTGGGAGCACCAGGTAGACGGCGACCTCCACGCACATGCTCCACATCTGCGTCAGCCCGGTGTGCACGTGGCCCACCCCGTAGATCTGGGTGAAGGTCAGGTGGCGCAGGTAGGCGCCCCAACCGTGACCGTGCGGCGAACCGTCGGGCCGCCAGAGGTAGATCGCGTAGACGACGGTGACCACCGTCCAGTAGGCGGGCAGGATCCGCCACGCCCGCGCGACGGCGTACCGCCGCACGTCCGGCACCGCCCCTTCGGCCCGCGCACCGTCGGAAGCCCGGGCCCGCACCCACGGCCGCACCAGGAGGAATCCCGAGAGCGCGAAGAACACCGGTACGGCGGTCTCGAGCCGCGCGTACGCGGCGCCGAGGGCGTCGGGAGTGAAGTCCCCACCCCAGAACGCGGCGTGCGTGACGCACACCCCGAACGCCGCCAGCGCCCGCAGGCCGGTGAGGGCGGGGACGTGGCCGGGGCGCTGGGCGGGTGCGATGGTGCCTCAGATCTTGATCGCGGGGATGAGCCGGTCGAGGTTCCACAGCCGGTTCCGCCGCGCGGACAGGCACGACACGGTGACCGATGCGACCCACAGGAACAGCAGCACGGCGATCGCCTGCCACAGGCGATGGTCGATGCCGCCGAGGATCAACTGCCGCAAGCCGTTGACGCCGTAGGTCATCGGGTCGTACTTGTGCAGGATCTGGAAGGGTCTGGCGGTGGTCTCCACCGGATACATGCCGCCGGAGCTCACCAGCTGCAGCATCAGCAGCGCCATGATGAGCACGCGGCCCACCGCCGGCCCGACGAAGGCGTTCACCGCCTGGGTGAACGCGATGAAGGACAGCGAGACCCCCATCATGAAGAAGACCATCGCGATCGGATGGGCCACCTCGAGACCCAGGGCGAAGCGCACCACGCAGTACAGGATCACGGCCTGGAACAGGCCGATCGCCGCCGCCGGCAGGTAGCTCGCCATCACGACGCGGATCGCCAGCACCTCGGCCGCGATCGCGCGGTTCTGCAACGGCCGGAACACCATCCACAGCACCAGCGCGCCGAAGAACAGTGCCAGGGTGAGGAAGAACGGCGCCATGCCGGTGCCGAAGTTGGGGGCACGGTTCTCGTGCTGGGCGTCCAGCTGGACGGGGCCGCCGATGGTCTGCGCGACCTGCGAGGTCTGTTCCTGCGACCACTGGGGCACGGCGCCCGCGCCCTCGTGCAGCTTGGTCGCCAGCTCCTGGCTGCCGTCGCGCAGCGCCGTCGTGCCGGACGCGAGCCGGGTGGCACCGTCGGACAGCTGCGTGATGCCGTCGTCGAGTGTGGCATTGCCGGCGGCGAGTTGCTGCGCGCCGGAGCGGAGTTCGGTGAGCTTGGCGGTGAGGTCGCCGCCGGTCGCACCGATCTGCGCGAGCACGGTCTGCAGCGGGCTGCCCGGCGTGCGGAGCTGCTCGGTGAGTGTCGCGGCGCCGTTCGCGGCGGCGATGATCTGCTGTTTGGCCGCGGGCGTCACCGACGCCTGCGCGAGCTGCGCGCGCACCGCGCGCAGTCCCTCGGCGGACTGCCGGGCCACCGGGTCGGGGCTGGCGGCGAGCTGCCGGATCGCGGCGTCGATGCCGGCGAGCGCGGTGTCCTGCGTCTTGGCGAAAACGCCTGCCTTGTCGGCGGCCTCGACCAGCGCGGCCGCGCTCTGCTGCAGTTCCGCGGTGTTCCCGCCGAGCCCGGAGAGCGCCTTCGTCACGGCGAGCAACGGGTCGGTGGCCTGGGTGATGCCGTCGGAGAGCTGCTGTGAGCCGGCGCGCAGCTGCGCCGAGCCGGTCTTGGCGGTCCCGAGGCCCGTGGCGAGCTGGGCGGCACCGTCGTTCGCGGTCACGAGGCCGTCGTGCAGCTTCCCGGCCCCGTCGGCGGCCTGTTCGATCCCGGAGCCGGCGGTGATCATCATCGACAGCACCTGGTTCACGGCCTGCCCCGAGATGCGGGTGGAGACGGCGTTGAGAACCTGCGACATCGCCGTCTGCCCGATGGTGGAGCTGATGTAGTTGTTGGCGTCGTTGTAGACGGCCCGCAGCTGCGCCTTCTCGGGTTTGCCGCTCATGGGGGAGGCGATGGCGGCGGAGAAGTTCTCGGGCAGCTCCAGCATGAAGTAGTAGGTGCCGTCCTTGACGCCCTGCTGGGCCTCGGCGGGGGAGACGATGTTCCAGTCGAGGCTCTTGTCCTCGGCGAGCGACTTCTCCACCTCGGCGCCGGCGTTGATCTTCTGACCCTTGACCTCGGTTCCCTTGTCGGCGTTGACGAGCGCGACGGGCATCTTGTTGACGTGGCCGAACGGATCCCAGAAGGCCCACAGGTACAGCGCGCCGTACACCAGCGGCAGCAGCATCATCACGATGATCGCGGCGCGCGTGAGCCGGCTGCGGCCGAAGCGCTTGATCTCGGAGCCGAAGGCGAGGCCGGCGGCGATGGGGACGAGGCGGCTCTTCTTCTCGGACATGGGATCAGTCCTTCCGGGTCAGGGCGCGGCGGTCGTGCAGCGTGTGCTGCGGGGCGGTGCCGCCGAGGGGGTTGGTGACCCCGACGATCACGGTGTAGCGGGTGGAGATCGCGCCGAGCCGCTGCACGGCCTCGGCGCGTCCGGGATTGTCGCGGACCTGCTCGAGGTCGCCGACGACGAGGATCGGCCGGTTTCCCAACAGTGCCAGTGTGATCCGCAACAGGAACAGCTGCAGGTCGCTCAGCTCGACGATGCGCGTCTTCGGCCCGGGCCGGTCGACGTCGCCGAAGACCTGATCCATCTCCAGGCTGCCGGCGCTGAGCGGCACCATCGAGTACCAGGGCGCCAGCCAGCGCCGCTGCTCGGCGAGCACGGTCTCGACGGTGACCGACTCGTCCAGGTCGTCGATGTCCTCGAAGGCGGCGATGGCGCACTTCTTCCGGATCGCACCCGGGGTGGTCGCGCCCAGGGCGTCGACGGCCCCGTGGCTCGGCTTGAGCCGGCCGGCCAGCGTGAGGAGCAGGGCGTCCTGGTCGCGGCCCGCCGGCATCTGCACGGCGTGGAGGCCGGGGCCGAACGCGAGATCGATGCCCTGGAACAGCGGCCCGTGCTCCCCGTCGACGCCGAGATTCACCGCCGTGAGCTGTACGTCGTTCGGCTGGTCTTCGTCCATGCGGGGCACTCCGGAGGTCGTCGGCGCAGGTCGGTAGCAATCCTACGGTGGCTGCCCGACGGTGCGGCGCGCACGTCGGGCGCACCGTCGGGCCCGGGAACGGGTGAGGGCGCCCCGACCGGTGGTCGGAGCGCCCTCGGGTGCTCGTGGCTACGAGCCGACGATCAGAACGCGGCCTCGTCGAGGTCCATCGCCTGGTTGTCGATCGCGGCGATGACGTCCTTGGTGCCGGTGAGCAGCGGCAGCATGTTCGCGGCGAAGAACGTCGCGACGCCCACCTTGCCCTCGTAGAACGACTTGTCGGCACCGGTGGCGCCGCCGTCGAGCTTGGCCTGCGCGATGACGGCCTGGTGCAGCAGGCGCCAGCCGACCATCAGGTCGCCGAAGGCCATGAGGAAGCGCACCGAGCCGAGGCCCACCTTGTACAGCTCCTCCGGCTTCTCCTGCGAGGCGAGCGCGAAGCCGGTGAGGGTGGCGGCCATGGCCTGCACGTCCTCGGCGGCGGTCTTGAGCTGCGCGATCTGCGCGGCGAACGGGCCGCCGGCGTTGGCCTCGATGAACTTCGTGATCTCGCCGGCCACGTGGCCCAGGGCCGCGCCGCGGTCCCGGAGGATCTTGCGGAAGAAGAAGTCCTGCGCCTGGATGGCGGTGGTGCCCTCGTACAGCGAGTCGATCTTCGAGTCGCGGACGTACTGCTCGATCGGGTAGTCCTGCAGGAAGCCCGAGCCGCCGAAGGTCTGCAGCGACTCCTGGCCGAGCAGCGTGAAGGCGCGCTCGGAGCCGACGCCCTTGACGATCGGGAGCAGGAGGTCGTTGACCTTGTGCGCCATCTCCTCGTCGGCACCGGAGACGGGGGTCGCGGTGCGGACGTCCTGGTGCGCGGCGGTGTAGAGGTACACGGCGCGCAGGCCCTCGGCGTAGGCCTTCTGCGTGAGCAGCGAGCGGCGCACGTCCGGGTGGTGCGTGATGGTCACGCGCGGCGCGGTCTTGTCGGCCATCTGGGTGAGGTCGGCGCCCTGGACGCGCTGCTTGGCGTAGTCGAGCGCGTTGAGGTAGCCGGTGGAGAGGGTGCCGATGGCCTTGGTGCCGACCATCATGCGGGCGTGCTCGATGACCTTGAACATCTGCGCGATGCCCTTGATCTCCTCGCCCACGAGCCAGCCCTTGGCGGGCTTGCCGTGGCCGCCGAAGGTGACCTCACAGGTGGTGGAGGTCTTGATGCCCATCTTGTGCTCGACGCCGGTGACGTAGACGCCGTTCTCCTCGCCGAGGTTGCCCTCCTCGTCGAAGTGGTGCTTCGGCACGAAGTACAGGCCCAGGCCCTTGGTGCCGGGCGCGCCGCCCTCGGGGCGGGCCAGCACGAGGTGGAAGGTGGACTCGAACATGCCGTCCATCACCGCGGAGGTGATGAAGCGCTTCACGCCCTCGATGTGCCAGGAGCCGTCCTCCTGCTTGATGGCCTTGGTGCGGCCCGCGCCCACGTCCGAGCCGGCGTCCGGCTCGGTGAGGACCATGGTGGCGTTCCAGTTGCGCTCGGCGGCGATCTTCGCCCACTTCTTCTGCTCGTCGGTGCCCTCATCGAAGAGGATCTGCGCGAAGCCGGGGCCCGCGGCGAACATGAAGACGGGCGGGTTGGCGCCGAGGAAGAGCTCGCCGATGCCCCAGTACAGCGAGCGGGGCACGTCGGTGCCGCCCAGCTCGTCGTCGAGGCCGAGGTAGGCCCAGCCGCCGTCGGCGAAGATCGCCTGCGACTTCTTGAAGGCCTCGTTGATCTTCACCTCGTGGGTCTCCGGGTTGAACACCGGCGGGTTGCGGTCGGCCTCGGCGAAGGACTCCGCGATGGGGCCCTCGGCCTGCCGCGCCGCCTCGCGCAGCATCTCCTTGGCGGTGTCCTCGTCGAGGTCGCCGTACGCACCGGAAGCCAGCACCTCGCCGACGCCGAGGTCCTCGAAGAGGTTGAACTCGATGTCGCGGACGTTGCTCTTGTAATGGCCCATGGGGCTGTTCCACCTTCGTGATTTGAAAGCTGTCGGACTGTTACCTGCCGGTAAGTTACCGCTCGGTAATATGGACAGGATAACGCGCCCGCCCCGTGCGAACAAGTGCAAGCACCCCTAGGGCGCGATCGCCTGTTCCCGTCGACGACGTGCACGAACGGCCAGGTCAGTGCCCGTGCCGTGGTACGGATCACTCTCACGCCATTCCACGTGCTCCACCACCATGTCCTCGGGCAGTGCCTCGGACACCTCGGCGGCCCCGAAGGTCGGTAGGCCGGGATGGGTGTCCGCCTTCTCGTGTGCCAGCAGCAGGAGCAGCCCGCCGGGCGCCAGCGACCGTGCGACCTTGGCGATCGCCGCCGCCCGGTCCTCGGGATCGGGGTGCACGTACGCCCAGACGGCCAGGTCGTAGGGCTGATCGGGGATCTCGTCGACGGTGATGTCGAGCGGGGTCCAGTGCAGTCGCGCGCGGACGGTGCGCGGCGAGCGGGCCGCCACGGTCGCCGCCTTGTCGAGGCCGACGCGCGAGTAGTCGACGGCCGTCACGTCCCACGCGCGGGTGGCGAGCCACAGCGCGTGCCGGCCCTCGCCGGCGCCCACGTCGAGGGCGCGGCCGGGCGGCAGGATCGTCACCTGCTCGACGATCCACGGGTCGGGTGGCGTTCCCCACACCAGCTCGGTGGCACGGTAGCGGTCGTCCCACTCCTTCGCGCCTCGGAGCTGCTTCTCCCCGTGCGCGAGCTCGGCCGGGGAGAGCGGGCCGATGCCGCCCTCCTCGCGTTCCTCGTCGGTCCGGTCGATCCCGTCGGGGGTGGTGTCGGGCGTGCTCACAACAGGGCCTCCTTGAGGTACGCGACGTCGTCGGCGAGTCCCTCGGCCGGGGTCTCCAGGATGATCGGCGCCCCCGCGGCGCGGGCCACATCGGCCAGCAGATCGGGGTCGATGGTGCCGTCCTGGAGGTTGGCGTGCCGGTCGCGGGCCGAGTCGAACTCGTCGCGGGAGTTGTTCAGGTGCACCAGGTCGATGCGGCCGGTGATCGCCAGCACCCGCTCGACGATGCCCATCAGCTCCTCGCCGCCCGCCCATGCGTGGCAGGTGTCGAGGCAGAAGCCGGCGCCCTGGTCGCCGACCGCGTCCCACAGCCGGTCGATGGTCTCCAGCTGCCGCGCGATCGCTCCGTCGCCGCCCGCGGTGTTCTCGATGAGGATCGGCACGCCGAAACCGCCCTTCTCCTCCTGGCGCGTGAACAACTTGCGCCAGTTATCGATCCCCGCCTGCAGGTCTTCACCGTCGCGCAGGTGCCCGCCGTGCACCACCAGGCCGAAGGCGCCGAGGTCGGCGGCTGCGGCGGCCTGCTGCTCGACGGCCTTGCGGCTGGGCATCCGGAGCCGGTTGTTCAGGCTCGCGACGTTGATCACGTACGCCGAGTGCACCACGATCTCAAGCGGCGAGTCCTTGAGCGCCTGCGTCTGCGGGTGCGGCTCCGGTTTCTTCCAGCTCTGGGGGTCGGAGACGAACATCTGGATCACGTCGACCCCCAGCTGTTCGGCGGTTTCGACGGGGTGGGTGTCACTGCGGACATGGGCACCGATGCGCATGCGCCCAGCCTAGTGCGTCCGCGCCCGCGAGGCGTCGGGTCGGTGTGTTGTTCGGGAAAGCCATGCGCCGCGCGCATGGCTCTGTTCTCCCTGGTCAGAGGCGCGGATACGGGAGTCGGTCATGCGTCGGGCGCATGGCTCTTCGTCCTAGACCTCCGTGGTCCGACGGTGCGCACATCTTCCGAAGCGTTCTGCGACGAATCGGTCCGGCTGAGTCGCAGAACGCTTTGGAAGATGTGGCGGCGCGGGCGTCGGGCGGGCTGCCTGGCGCCCCTTCCGCCCGCCATCCCGCGGACTGCTGTCTTCGTGCCTGTGGAGGACCGCGGTCCTGTGGATGACGGCGCCTGTTCGGGACCGTCGTGGCCCGATCGCGGGAGTGCCGCGGCCTAGCGTGACGCCATGATGGTCATGCGGAGGACGGCGTGGCGGGGCGGAACCGCCGAGGCGTACGAGCGGTGGGCGCGGCTCGAGGACCGCGCGGCCGAGGAACTCGACGCGGCGCTCGAGCGGGCCGGCGCCGAGATCCGCAGCGGGGGAGGCGAGCTCGCGGCCCGCCTCGCCGCGATCGAGCTCCCGGCAGCGGTGCCGCTCGGCGGCGGGGGCCGGGCACCGTCGACCCCGGGGCGCGCGCCGGACCGCCCGGCGTCCGCCGCGCAGCGGGACCGGGAGAACCGCGCCCGCGTCGCCGCGGACCTGCGGGCGACACCGCCCGGGCCGCGCCGGCGGATGCTCGAGACCATCGACGCGCGGCTGCGGGAACTGGCCCGCGGCGGCGAGACGGTGCAGCTGTTCGAGTACGACCCGGACGCTTTCGGCGGCGACGGAGCGGTGGCGGTCGCCGTCGGCGATCTCGACACGGCCCGCGCCATCGGCGTCGTCGTCCCCGGCATGGGCACCACGGCGGCGTCGATCGGGGCGGTCACCCGCAACGCCGTGAATCTGCAGGTCGCGGCCCGTCGCGCGGACCCGACGACGCCCACGGCGACCCTGGCATGGATCGGGTACGACGCCCCGTCGGGCCGGGCGTCCGTCGCGCAGGTCCTCACCGGTGCCCACGCCCGACGGGGCGCCGCCGAGCTGCGGGCCGATCTCGCCGACCTCGCGCGGATGCGACCCGATGATCCGCGGGTCGTCGTCTACGGGCACAGCTACGGCGCCACGACGGTGGCGACGGCGGGCGCGGGCGGCGCGCTGGCGGGCACCGTCGATGCGATGGTTCTGCTCGGCTCCCCGGGCGCCGGCCCGGTGCGCTCCGCGGCCGAGCTGGGCATGCCGGTGTACGTCGCGCGCGATTCGGACGATCCGATCCCGCGGGTCGGCGCGACCGACGGTGCCGCACAGGGGCTTCGCCGGTGGTTCGGTGTGGAGCTGGGGCTCGGGGCCGATCCGGCGGCACCGTCGTTCGGGGCGACGGCGGTGGACGCCGAGGGACCCACCGGCTTCGGTATGGGGGCGCATTCGGGGTACTTCGACGAGGGCTCGCGGGCGCTGGACGCGTTCGCGGCGATCCTGACGAGAGGGGGAGCGGATGGCCGCCGATGAGGTCGATCCCGCGGAACTGGAGCGCGTCGCGGCCACCTGGGAGGACGCGGCCGAGGGCTTCGCCGAGCAGGCCGCGCGGTGGCGGGCGGCGACGGGACCGCCGGAGGTGCTGGCCTTCGCCGCCCGCGCGGCCGCGACGCTCACCGGCCATGCGGAGGCGGCGAGCGCCGCGGCGCGCGGGCTGCGGGACTACTGCGCGGCGGTCGCGGAGTCCGACGAGGACGGCGCCCGGAGCGTGCGGTGCGCGATCCAGGCCGCGGCGAGCATGAGCACCAGGCCGATCGCGGACGTCACGGAGACGCCGGCGTCGAACGCCTGACCAGCGGCCCGGACCAGGGCGTCGGCCGCCTCGGCGGGCAGCTGCGTCGCGACGTGGTGCGCCCCGGCGAGCGTCTCGCCGGCGTCGGCGGCCTGCTCGCCCGTGAGGCCCGCGGGCAGCACGAGCTTCGCGGCGTAGGCGCCGGCGAGGATCGAGCCGAGGACGGCGGTGCCGAGCACGGAGCCGAGCTCGTAGGCGGTCTCCGAGACCGCCGAGGCCGCGCCCGCCTTCTCCGCCGGTACCGACGAGACGATGAGGTCGTTCGACAGCGTCTCCGCGGCGCCGATGCCCACGCCCAGCATCGCGAAGGCGACGAGCACGGCGAGGGTCGAGTCCGGCGACGCGAAGGCGGCCACCACGCCGTACGCGGCGGCGGAGACCAGCATGCCGCCCACCACCACGGTCGACGGGGCGATCCACCGCACGACCCGCACCACGTACAGGCCCGCCACCATCATCGTGATCAGTCCCGGCACCAGCGCCCAGCCGGCGTCCATCGGGCTCATCCCGACCACCAGCTGGAGGTGCTGCGAGACGAAGAACATGAAGCCGACCAGCGAGAAGACGCTGAGCAGGTTCACCGCGACGGCGCCGGCGAACCGGCGATCCGTGAACAGCCGCACGTCGAGCATCGGGTCCGGGCGGCGGAGCTGTCGCCGCAGGAACAGGCCGGTCGCCGTCACGCCGAGCGCCAGCGCCGCCGCGACGACCACGAGGTCGCCGCCCTTGGCGAGGGTCTTCACCGCGTAGACGATCGGGGTCAGCGCGAGGAGCGAGAGCACGATCGACACCGGGTCGATGCGGCCCGGGTTCGGGTCGCGCGACTCGGGCACGAAGACCGGCGCCAGCACGAGGAGCGGGATCAGGACGGGCACGGCCATGAGGAAGACCGAGCCCCACCAGTAGTGCTCCAGCAGGAAGCCGCCCACGATGGGGCCGAGCGCGGCGCCCGCGGCGAAGCACGACGCCCACACCGCGATCGCCAGCCGCCGCTGCTGCGGATCGGTGAAGATGTTGCGCAGCAACGAGAGCGTGGACGGCATCAGCATCGCGCCGAAGAATCCGAGGCCCGCGCGGGCCGCGATGAGCGCGCCCGCGGTGGGGGCGTACGCCGCGACGACCGACATCGCCGCGAAGCCGGTGGCGCCCAGCAGGAGCAGGCGGCGCCGGCCCAGCCGGTCGCCCAGGCTGCCCATGGAGACGAGCAGGCCGGCCAGCACCAGCGGGTAGACGTCGATGATCCACAGCTGCTGCGCCGCCGTCGGGCCGAGCGTGCCGGCGATGGAGGGCAGCGCGAAGCCGAGCACGGTCCCGTCGATCGAGACGAGCAGGACGGGAAGCATCAGGACCGCGAGCGCACCCCAGTCGCGCACCGTGGCGCGCGCGGACGACGCGGTCGTGGTGGTGAGTGTGGTGGTCATGGCGGCACTTCCTGAGGAGTCGTGGATTCGAGGACTCCGTTACTGTACCAGCTGGACGGTATAGAAACGAGAGACCGCGATCACCCCTACGATGCGAGGTGTGCCACCCCCTCCCGCCGCCCGCGCCAAGCTGCTCGACGCCTTCGTGAAGATCCTCATCGAGCACGGCGAACGCGCCGCGACGCTCGAGGCCGTCGCCGCGGAGGCCGGCGTCAGCAAGGGCGGCCTGCTCTACCACTTCGGCTCGAAGAAGGCCCTGGTCGACGGGTTGTGTGACTGGCTCGACGAGCTCGTCGCCGCCGACGTGGAGCTGATGGCCGCCGCGCCCGAGGGGGCGGTGGAGTACTACGTGCGCACGTCGAACTACGACGATTCCGCGCTCGACCGCGCGATCGTCGCGGTGCTGCGGCTGAGTCAGGGGGCCGACGATCGCGCCGAGCGTGCGATCCGGTCGATGCAGGACCGCTTCCTCGCGACGGTGCAGGAGCAGGTACCCGACGAGGCCACCGCCCGTGCGGTCCTCCTCGTCGGCGACGGCCTCTACTACGACGCCGCCCTCAGCGGCGGCCGCCGCCGCGCCACGGACGCGCAGATGGCCGGCCTGCTCTCCGTCGTCGCCCGCATGGTCGACGGGGCGCCCTGACCCTCCGGCGGCCTCGTCCTGTTCGTTTCCCGCGACGGACGGGAGGTCGCTGCCGGCGACCTATGGATGGCGCGTCGACGTCAGCGCGCGCGGACCGCCCCGTCATCGACGGGGTCCCACACATCACCCGGCAGGTCGCCGGGGAGGTTCGGATTGCCGCGCCCGACGAACCGCTCGTCCACGCCGCGCCTGGTCATCGCGTCGTAATCACGCAGCGCCCCGAAGGCCCACGTGCCGAGCAGCGCGACCGCGACCAGGTTCACCGTCGCCATGAGCGCCATCGCGACGTCTGCGAGCATCCAGACGGTGTCGAGCTCGGCGAGGGTGCCGACGCCGACCGCGGCGAGCACGAGGGTCTGCAGGATCCGCAGGCGCTGCCCCTCGAGGCCGAGGAAGTTGAGGTTGATCTCGGCGTAGGAGTAGTTGCCGATGATCGACGAGAACGCGAAGACGAATACCAACAGGGCCATGGGCACCGTCGTCCACGTACCGAGGACGGCCGAGATCGAGTCCTGCGTGAGCACGGCCCCGCCGGACGCGGGCTCGCTGCCCGGCGTGTAGACGCCGGAGACCAGCACGATGAAGGCGGTCGCGGTGCACACGACGATGGTGTCGACGAAGACGCCGAACGACTGGATCAGGCCCTGCTTCACCGGATGGGAGACGGTGGCCGTTGCCGCGGTGTTGGGCGCGCTGCCCATACCGGCCTCGTTGGAGAACAGGCCGCGCTTCACGCCGTTGAGCAGGGCCGCGAGGATGCCGCCCGCGGTGCCGGCCAGGGCCTCGTCGAGCCCGAACGCCCCGGCGACGATCTGCCGGATCACCTCGGGGAAAGCGGTGATGTTGAGGGCGATGATGATCAGCGCGACACCGACGTAGATCAGCGCCATCACCGGCAACATCACCTCGGCCACCTTCGCGATGCGGCGGACGCCGCCGTAGAGGATCGGGGCGGTGATCACCATGAGGCCGACCGCGATCCACGCGGTGTCCATGTGGAAGGTGGCGGCGAGGGAGCCGCCGATCGTGTTGGCCTGCACCATGTTGAAGGCGAAGCCGAACGCGAAGATCAGCAGCACGGCGAAGACCATGCCCCAGCGGCGCGAGCCGAGGCCGCGCTGAATGTAGTACGCGGGGCCGCCGCGGAAGCTGCCGTCGGCGCCCCGCACCTTGAACATCTGCGCCAGCGTCGCCTCGACGAAGGCCGTCGCCATGCCGACGAGCGCGACGACCCACATCCAGAACACCGCGCCGGGACCACCGAGCACCAGGGCCACGCTCACGCCGGCGATGTTGCCCGTGCCGACCCGCGACGCGAGGCCCACGCAGAAGGCCTGGAACGACGAGATGCCGCCGTCGGCATCGGAGCGGGAGGAGCCGATCGCGCGGATCATGCTGGGGAGCAGGCGGACCTGGACGAACCGGGTGCGGATCGTCATGTAGGCCCCGACGCCCAGCAGGAGGTAGATCAGCACCCAGTTGTACAGGTTCGTACTGAGCCAGTCGATGACGGTGTTCACGTGGTCCACGAGCGGGGTCTCCGATCCTCGGGGCGATTGTTGCGGTGCCACGATGGTTTCACGCGCGCGACGACAGCCCCGTCGGGCCTCCGGAACGCGGGCCGGGCGCCGCCGCCACGCCCTAATTGAGTGATGCTCAGTAGGGCTTTACCCCGGCCTGACCAGCGGGTAGGTTGGACGCCATGCCATCGATCTTCATCTCCGGCGGTGCCTCCGGCATCGGCCGGGCCACCGCCCTGCGTTTTCTGTCCGAGGGGTGGACGGTGGGCGTCTACGACGTCAACGCCGCCGCGCTCGAGGAGCTGAAGGCCGAGCATCCCGCGATCGTGACGGGCACGCTCGACGTGACCGACTACGACCAGTGGGAGGCCGCGCTCGCCGACTTCACGCAGCACACCGGCGGGGGCCTGACGGTGCTCGACAACAACGCGGGCGTGCTGTTCGGCGGCGACCTCGAGGAGATCACGCCGCAGCAGATCAAGCTGCAGATCGACATCGACGCCCTCGGCGTCACGTACGGTGCCAAGGCCGCCCTGCCGTACCTCAAGGGGCAGCCGGGCGCGCACCTGGTGAACATCAGCTCGGCGTCGGCGATCTACGGTCAGCCCGGCATCGCCACGTACAGCGCCGCCAAGTTCTACGTCTCCGGCTTCACCGAGGCGCTGGAGTTGGAGTGGGAGAAGCACGGCGTCCGCGTCGTCGCGATCTGGCCGCTGTGGGCCAAGACGGCGCTCGCCGAGACCGACGCCAAGAGCACGCGCACCCTCGGCGTGAACATCACCCCGGAGGAGGTCGCCGAGCAGGTGTGGAACTCCGTGCACCCGGGGATCCAGCTGCCCTTCCTGCCGCGGATCCACTATTCCGTCGGAACCCTGACCACGCTGCTGTCCAATTCGAGTAAGTTCGCTCCGAGGTCGGTCGTGCGCCTGGTCAACCAGATCACCAGCCAGTAGTCCGCCGGCTGCAGTCCCCATCCGAGAAGGAGTCTCCACCACCGTGATTCAGACCACGATGCAGGACGGCGAGCTGACGATCGCCCGTCTCGTCGAGTACAGCCGCCGCGTCTTCCCCGAGGCGAAGATCACCACGTGGACCGGTGAGGGCCTGCGTGACCTCTCCTTCGCCGAGGTCGGCGACAAGGCCGCGCAGCTGGCCCACGCCCTCACCAAGCTGGGCGTCCAGCGCGGCGACCGCGTGGCGACGTTCATGTGGAACAACAACGAGCACCAGGTGGCCTACGCCGGCGTTCCCGCGATGGGGGCCGTGCTCCACACCCTGAACCTGCGCCTCTCGCCCGAGCAGGCCGTGTTCATCATCAACCAGGCCGACGACAAGGTGATCCTCGTCGACGCCTCCGTCGCGCCGCTGCTCGGCAAGTACCTGGCCGCGACGCCGAACGTGCAGCACGTCATCGTCGCGAACGGGCCGAAGGAGGCGCTTGAGGCGCCCGAGGGCATCACGGTGCACTCCTTCGACGAGCTGATCGCGGGCGAGCCCACCACGTTCGCATGGCCGGAGATCGCGGAGCGCGACCCCGCCGTCATGTGCTACACCTCCGGCACCACCGGCGACCCCAAGGGCGTCGTCTACAGCCACCGCAGCATCTGGCTGCACTCGATGCAGGTGAACTCGTCGTCGGGCATGGCGCTCGGTAACGCCGATTCCGTGCTGGCGATCGTGCCGATGTTCCACGTCATGTCGTGGGGCCTGCCCTACGCCGCGATGATGGGCGGCATCACGCTCATCATGCCCGATCGCTTCCTGCAGCCCGAGCCCCTGCTGCAGATCCTGGACGCCACGAAGGCCACCTTCGCCGCCGCCGTGCCCACCATCTGGGCCGGTGTCGCCGCGCAGCTCGCCGCGAAGCCGCAGGACATCTCCCACCTGCGCGAGGTCGTCGTCGGCGGCGCCGCGGTGCCCCCGTCGATGATCCGCACGTTCGACAAGCTCGGCACCCGTATCGTGCACGCCTGGGGCATGACCGAGACCTCGCCGCTCGGCTCCGTCTCCCGCCCGCCGTTCGGCATCGAGGACGAGACCGAGGAGTTCGCCTACCGCGTCACGCAGGGCCGCTTCCCCGCGTCGGTGCAGGCCCGTCTCATCGACGACGAGGGTAACGAGCAGCCCTGGGACGGTGAGGCTTCCGGCGAGCTCGAGGTCCGCGGCCCCTGGATCACCGGCGCGTACTACTCGCCCGAGGGCAACGTCTCCGACGAGTCGAAGTTCCACGACGGCTGGCTCCGCACGGGTGACGTCGCGTCGATCAGCCCGGACGGCTTCATGACGATCCGCGACCGTACCAAGGACATGATCAAGACCGGCGGCGAGTGGATCAGCTCCGTCGAGCTGGAGAACACGGTCATGAGCAATCCCACCATCGCGGAGGCCGCCGTCGTCGGCGTGCCCGACGAGAAGTGGGACGAGCGTCCCTTCGTGCTCGCCGTGGTCAAGGACGACGCCGACGCCGATGTCGAGAAGCAGCGCGCCTTCCTCGCCGACCTGCTGCCCAAGTGGCAGATCCCCGAGCGCTGGGCCTTCGTCTCCGAGGTGCCCAAGACCTCGGTCGGCAAGTTCGATAAGAAGCTCATCCGCGCCGAGTACGCCGACGGCACCTACACCGTGGTGGACTCGCGCGCCTGACGCGGACCCATGTGTTCGACGGGCCGTCGTAGCCGGAAGGCTGCGGCGGCCCGTCGTCTTTTGGGAGTTCTTACGAAACGATGAGCTGTCCCGGTGAGCGATCCGGATCGGCGGTCGCGCGTGCCACGCTGGACCCATGACCGAGGAGACCACATCACCGGCGGGGCGGCGCAGTCCGGCGTGGGCCGCCGCGCTGGCCGGTGTGCTCGCCGGCGCAACGGGGCTCGCGGTGGCGGAGCTCGTCGCGGCCGTCGTCGCGCCCGACGCCAGCACGCTGTTCGCGGGCGGGGCGGCGGTCATCGACGCGGCGCCGCCGTGGCTCAAGGACTTCGCCGTCGAGTCCTTCGGCACCGCGGACAAGGCGGTCCTCCTCGGCTCGATGGGCGCCGTCCTCGCCCTGGGTGCCGCAGCGGCGGGCCTGCTCGAACTCCGCCGGCCGCCCTGGGGCGCGGTGCTGTTCGGCGTCGTCGGGATCGTCGGCGCCGTGACGGCGGCCCTGCGACCGGACGCGACGCCGCTGTGGGCGGTCCCGAGCGTCGTCGGCGTCGCCGCGGCGATCCTCGTCCTGCGCCTGGCGATCCGCCGCCTCCGTCCCGCTCCCGGGGTCCGGGAGGAGGACGCAGGGATGGACCGGCGCGGCTTCCTTCTCGTCGCCGGTGCGGCTGCGGGCACGACGGTGCTCGCCCTCGCCGGCGCCCGCCTGCTCTCGGCGGGCGCGACGGCGGTGAAGGCGGCGCGGGAGACGCTCCGCCTGCCCGTACCGCGCACCGTCGCGCCACCGGCCCCGGCGGACCCGCCCATCGCCGGGCTCACCCCCTACGTCACGCCGACGGCGGACTTCTACCGCATCGACACCGCCCTGCGCGTGCCGCAGCTCGACCCGGCCGACTGGTCCCTGCAGGTGCACGGCATGGTCGAGGCGCCGTTCACCATCACCTGGGATGAACTGCTCGCGCTGCCGCTGGAGGAGCACTACGCGACGCTGGCCTGCGTCAGCAACGAGGTGGGCGGCGATCTGATCGGCAACGCCCGCTGGCTCGGTTATCCGATCCGGGCGCTCCTGGAGCGGGCGCGACCGCGCGCCGGTGCCGACATGGTGCTCTCGCGCAGCAGTGACGGCTTCACCGCGGGCACGCCCCTGGACGTCCTGCGGGATCCCGCCCGCGCGTCGCTGCTCGCGATCGGCATGAACGGCGAGCCGCTGCCCGTGATCCACGGCTTCCCCGCCCGGCTCGTGGTGCCGGGCCTGTACGGCTACGTCTCGGCGACCAAGTGGGTCACCTCGCTCAAGGTCACCACCTTCGCCGCGGACCAGGGCTACTGGACCCCGCGCGGATGGTCGGCACTTGGACCGGTCAAGGTGCAGTCGCGCATCGACGTGCCGCGAGGATCCGTGCCCGCCGGGGCGGTGACGGTCGCGGGCGTCGCCTGGGCGCAGCACACCGGCATCGGCGGCGTCGAGGTCCGGGCTGACTCCGGCGACTGGGTGCCCGCCCGGCTCGCCGAGACCGTCGGCCCCGACACCTGGCGGCAGTGGAGCGTCTCCCTTCCGCTCGACCGCGGCGAGCACACCCTCGAAGTGCGCGCCACCGACGCGAGCGAGACGGTCCAGACGGATGCGCAGGCGCCACCCGCCCCCGACGGTGCCACCGGGTGGCATCGCGTCGTCGTCACGGTTCGCTGATGGTGCGGAATTCTCAGTCCCGCAGGGGGTTCACCGCGCACAGGCTGGACGGGTCCTCCATCACCACGCGCACCCCGTAGCCCACGTCCGAGGCGAGCTGGGTCAGCAGGTAGGCCGCCACCGTCGAAATGCGGGTGACGTCGGTGAGATCGAGGACGATGGTGCTGCCGGACTGCGCGCGGCCCAGGCTCAGCGCCTCGTGCACGACCTCCTCCACCGCCACGAAGTCCACCTCGCCGCGCAGCCGCAGCACCGTCCGGCCGGTCGACGGGTCCGTGGTCACGGAGGCGACGGCGCTGACCGGGGTGATGGACCGGTTCAGCAGATGCAGGCCGAACTCGCTGCTCATCCGCTGCAACACGGCCACGCCGCGACTGGAGTTGCCGGCCTCGTCGAGCGGTGGGCTGAACACGCAGATGCCGTACTCGCCCGGCGTCGCCGCCACGATGCCACCGCCCACGCCCGACTTGGCGGGGATCCCCACCGAGACCATCCACGCGCCGGACCGGTCGTACATGCCGCACCCCGTCATCACCGAGAGCGTGTGCTGGGCGACCGCCGCGCTCACCACCCGCTCGCCGGTGACGGGATTGACGCCGCCGTTGGCGAGGGTGCCGCCCATCACCGCCACGTCGTGCGCGTCCACCAGCAGGGAGCACTGCCGGAAGTACGGGTCGAGCGCGTCCTCGATGGGGACGCGCAGCGCGTCGGTCGAGCGGGCGAGCGCGGCGAGGGCGAGATTGCGGAAGCCGGTCTCCGACTCCGACCGGTAGACCGCCTCGTCCAGCTCCAGGTCGCGACCCGCGAAGCGCGACAACCCCTCCCGGATCGCGGCGAACCGTTCCGCACCGTCGGCCCCCGGGATCAGGGAGGTCGAGACGATCGCCCCCGCGTTGATGAGCGGGTTCTCCGGCCGGCCCGACGGGTCGAAGCTGATGCCGTTGAAGGCCTCGCCGCTGGGCTCGACGCCGATCCGTTCCAGCACCGCCTCGGTTCCCAACGCCTCCAGCGCCAGCGCATACACGAAGGGCTTGCTCATCGACTGGATGGTGAACGGTACGCGGTAGTCGCCGGCGCCGTAGCTGTGCCCGTGCACCGACACCGAGGCCACGCCGAAGGCCTCCGGATCGGCCGTCGCCAGCTGGGGGATGTAGTCGGCGACGGCGCCCGGATGATCCTCGCGCCGCACGTCGTCGAGGACCCGGGCCATCGCCGCGTTGACGGGGTTGTCGGTGAACCCGGTGAGGCCGCCGGGCTGTCGGTCCGTGCTCGTCTCACTCATACTGCAAAGCTATCCGACGGTGCCCGCTCCCGCCGGGGCCGCAGAGCACGGAAGCCCCCGGAAGAGCCCCCGATCCGGCGAGTATCGTTGCAGTCACCGTGACGTGATCAGGTGAGCAGCGCATACCCGCGGATATCGCCAGATAAGCATTGCCGCAGACATTTTTCTTGGAGTAACAGCTATGACGAACACGCTGCCCGACGGCCGGACCCTCGACGACGCCATCGCCGCAGGGACCCGCGCCTACGAGCTCGACCGCGCCCATGTCTTCCACTCGTGGTCGGCGCAGGCGCAGATCACCCCCATGACCATCCTCGCGTCCGAGGGCTCCTACGTGTGGGACGGCGAGGGGCGCAAGCTCCTCGACTTCAGCTCGCAGATGGTCAACACCAACATCGGCCACCAGCACCCGAAGGTCGTCGCGGCCATCGCGGAGCAGGCCGCGAAGATCTGCACCATCGCGCCGCAGCACGTCAACGAATCCCGTAGTGAGGCCGCCCGGCTCATCGCCGAGCGCACCCCCGGCGACCTGGACAAGGTGTTCTTCACCAACGGCGGCGCCGATGCGGTCGAGCACGCCATCCGCATGGCCCGCGTGCACACCGGCCGCCGCAAGGTGCTCAGCCGCTACCGCAGCTACCACGGCGGCACCGAGCTGGCGATCAACGTCACCGGCGACACCCGCCGGTTCGCGAGCGACGTCGGCGGCGAGTCCGTCGCCCACTTCGACGGTCCCTTCCTCTACCGCTCGTCCTTCTATGCGGAGACCGAGGAGCAGGAGAGCCAGCGCGCCCTCGAGCACCTCGAGCGCACCATCGTGCTCGAGGGCCCGAACACCATCGCCGCGATCATCCTCGAATCGATCCCCGGCACCCCCGGCATCATGGTGCCGCCGCCCGGCTACCTCGCCGGCGTCCGCGAGCTGTGCACCAAGTACGGGATCGTCATGATCGCCGACGAGGTCATGGCCGGCTTCGGCCGCACCGGCAAGTGGTTCGCCATCGAGCACGCCGCCACCGCCGCGGGTCCCGTCGTGCCCGACCTGATGACCTTCGCCAAGGGCGTGAACAGCGGCTACGTGCCGCTCGGCGGCGTCGCCATCGGCGCCGAGATCGCGGCGACCTTCGCCGACAAGCCCTACCCGGGCGGCCTCACCTACTCGGGTCACCCGCTGGCCACCGCCTCCGCGGTCGCGACGATCAACGCCATGGCCGAGGAGGGCATGGTCGAGAACGCCGCGACGATCGGCGACGAGATCATCCGGCCGACCCTCGAGGGCTTCAAGGCGAAGCACCCGTCCGTCGGCGACGTGCGCGGCGAGGGCGTCTTCTTCGCCATCGAACTGGTCCGCGACAAGGAGACCCGCGAGCCGCTGGCGCCCTACGGCGGCAGCAGCCCCGCGATGAACGAGACCGTCGCCGCGCTCAAGAAGGGCGGCCTGCTGCCCTTCGCCAACTACAACCGCATCCACGTCGTGCCGCCGTGCAACGTCTCCGCCGAGGAGGCCCGCGAGGGCCTCGCCATCATCGACGAGGCGCTGAACGTGGCGGACGCGCACACCGTCTGACCTTCCCCACGCCAGGAGTAAGAGCATGCCCGCACTCAAGCCCGTCCTCCCCGCCGAACTGCAGGCCGGGCGTCCCGGCGTGTACGAGTTCTCGGTGCGCTCCGCGCGCCCCGTCTCCTGGGTGTGGGGTGAGCTGACCTCGGACCGGCCCCTGCACTGGTGCAAGGGGATTCGCAAGATCGAGTGGACCAGCCCGCGGCCCTTCGCCGCCGGCTCCACCCGGCGGGTGCACCTCGGCCCGGGAATCAGCGCGGACGAGCTCTTCTACTCGTGGGAGGAGTCGGAGACGCTGTGCGAGAAGGCCTTCTACGTCCAGTCCGCCACCGCCCCCGGCCTGGCCCGGCTCGCGGAGAAGTACCGCGTGGAGGCGCACCCCGACGGCGGCTCCGTGTTCACGTGGACGCTGCTCATCGAGCCGATCGGCGGCGACCGGGCGATCGGACTCAGCGGCCTCCCGGTGGGCCTGATCGTCAAGTGGCTGCAGCGCGACACCGAGCGCTACCTCGGCTCGGCGTAGCCGCACGCACAACGGGATCCGCATGACCTGAATCAGGTCATGCGGATTCTGCATTCTGCGCTATTCTCGGCGCATGTTCCCGACCACGCCCGAGCCTCAGCAGGACGGCTTCGCATCGTTCATGGAGACGGCCTTTCCGTACTTCTTCGGCGCGCTCGCCGTCATTGCGGTGGTCAGCCTTGTCGTGCGTGCGGCGATCTGGTTGAGCAATTACAACGCGGCGGCGAGCCGCGGTGAGGACTACTTCACCCTGGAGACCGACCTGCAGGTACAAGCTCTGCAAAGTCGCACGCTCGGCGCGGAGCGGTCGATCGAGGAGCGGCTCGCGGAGATCGACGACCTCGCAGAACGCGGCGTCATCGACGCAGACGAACGCGCCGCGGCGCGCGCGAAGATCCTCGCCGAGGGCTAGACCCAGACCGGTTGGGCGTCCAGGCCGCCGGGCAGGTCGTGATCGCCCGCCGCGCAGTCGCACGGCGCGGCGGGATCGGTCGCGGCGATCGTCTTCGCCAGCACGTCGGTCAGTCGTGGCAGGTTCGCGCGGAACTGCGCGAGCACGTCTTCGGTGCGTACGCCCTCGCCCGCCTCGATACCCGCGTCCAGGTCGGTGACCAGCGCGATCGAGGCGTAGCAGAGCTTGAGCTCGCGGGCCAGAGTCGCCTCGGGCAGACCGGTCATGTTCACCAGGTCCCAGCCCTGCGCGGCGTACCACCGGCTCTCGGCGCGGGTCGAGAATCGCGGGCCCTCGATGACGACCATCGTCGAATCGGCGCGGTCGGCGTGCGGGGCCGCCGCGGCGCGCAGGACGGGGCAGTAGGGGTCCGCGAAGCTCACGTGCACCCCGCCACCGTCGAAGTACGTGGACGGGCGGGAGAACGTCCGGTCCACGAGCTGCTCCGGGACGGCGATGGTGCCGGGGCCCGCGGCACCGTCGAGGCTTCCGACGGCGCACGGCGCGAGCACCTTGCGCACCCCGAGGCTGCGCAGCGCCCAGAGGTTCGCCCGGTAGGGCACGGTGTGCGGCGAGAACTCGTGGCCCAGGCCGTGCCGGGGGAGGAAGGCCACCTCGCGCCCCGCGACCTTGCCGACGGTGATCGGCGCGCTCGGCCGCCCGTAGGGGGTGTCGACGGTGCGCTCCTCGCTCCCGCCCGGCAGGAACCGGTACAGGCCGGTCCCGCCGATCACGCCGATCACGCGGCGCCTCCGAGCCTGACGCGCACGGCCTCGGCGACGTCATCGGGCCGCCCCACCTCGAAGAACTGCTCGGAACCGTCGCCGAGGGTGATGCACAGCCGCTGCCGGGTGCGCTTGAACAGGCCGGCCGTCACCTCGGTGATCCCGGCGCCCGCGACGTGCTTGAGCTGGACCGCGAAGGGCGTTCCCTGCACCTTCGCCGCGATGCCCGCCGGGCGGAATCGCAGGTGCGTATCGGTCAGCTCCAGGTGCCCGGGGACGGCGCCGGAGCGCTTCCCGATGCTGAGAACACGGGTGGCCGGCCAGCTGAGATCACTCACGCTGCCACAATAGGTCGATTCGGAAACGGGTTCGCGGTAGCATCGGCTATCCGTTTTCCTAAGGGTGGGGGTCAATATGCCGTATTTCGGTGCGATAGTGATGCTGCTGTGGGTCGCCGCGCTCATCGACGTGATCGTCTCGGACGAATACCGGGTGCGCCACCTGCCCAAGGGCGGCTGGCTCATCATCGTCATTCTCATCCCCCTCGCGGGCTCCCTCATCTGGTTCCTCCTCGGCCGGCCCGTCGGGTCCGTCGCGGGCGGCGGCGCACCGTCGCGCACCACGGGATTCCCCGAGTACGAGCGCCCGGGCCGGCACATCGCCCAGTACCCGGACGACGACGACGAATTCTTGCGGCAGTGCCGTGCGCGGGCCGAGGAGCAGCGGCGCCGCGCCAAGGAGCTCGACGCCCGCAACCGCGCCGACTCGCCCGAGGACAAGGACTGAGCACCACCCCGCCGCGCACGTTGATCGGCATCTACCGGTCCTCCGTCGCGGTCCTTCGCGCGAACCCCGGCTCCACGCTGGGAATCGCCGCCGTGCTCATCGCCACCATCGCGGTGCTGGGGGTACTCGCGCGACTGCCGCTGATCCGGAACCCGCGCTGGACCCCCATGGTCGACCGCGACAGCCTGCAGGTCGTCGTGACACTGGGCTTCTACCCCGCCGGCACGATCCTGGTGACGCTCGTGTGGATGCTCGTCAGCGTGGCCGTGACGGCGATCGGCTCCGTCGTCGCGTACCGCCACCTCGCCGGCGAACACACCCCGCTGCGCGCCGCGTGGCGGGAGGCCAAGCCGCGCCTGCCGGCCGCCGTGGGGCTCGGCTGCCTGGACGTGGCGGTGGTCGTGGTGCCGGTCGTCACGGCGGCCGCGCTCGCGATCGCGCTCGCCGTGCGCGCCGCGCCGGAGTCCGCCCGCCTCACCGCGACGGTGCTCCTCACCCTCGCCGCCGCGGCGGTACTCGCCGCCCTGCCCACACTCGCCATCGCCGGCCCGATGCTCGTCCTCGAGAAGATGCGGCCCGTCGACGCGCTGTGGCGCGCGCTGGCACTGCAGCGGCGCGGCTACTGGCGGCTGTTGGGCCGGGTGATCTGCACCTATGTGCTGGTGACCGTGGTCTCCACGGTCGTGGGGCTGCCGTTCAGCCTCGCCGCGATCGCCGCGCGACCGGGAGACGACATCGCCTCCCAGACCCTCGCCAGCCTCGTGCTCGCGACCGTCGGATGGGTCGTCGGGCAGCTCGCCGTCCTCCCGTTCCTCATCGTCACCAACGCGCAGCTGTACCTCGATCAGGTCGCGCGGAGTGCGAATCCGGAGCCCGCGGCGGCCTGACGGCGGGGCGGTGGGCTGCGGTCCATACGCAGGCGGGATGCGGCGGACCCCGCGTCGCGCGGGGCGGGTGGAGCCGATGACGGGAATCGAACCCGCGCTACCTGCTTGGGAAGCAGGAGTTCTACCATTGAACTACATCGGCAGTCGCGGCACCGTCATCGACGGCGTCGCGCGTACCGGCAACAGTAGCACGGGCGTCGTCGGCGCCGACGGGCCGTCACCACCGATCGAAACGCTGCGCCGAGACGAAGAAGCCGTGCCGGCCCCGATCGCAGGTCACACCGCGACTCTCCGACACGCAGGTCATGCCGCCCGCGGTCACGCTGTGCCCGTACTCTAGCGTCTTCTGCTCCGGGATCACCATGAAGAACAGGCCCTGGTTGAAGCACGACGGCTCGAACGGGCCGCCCTGCAGCGAGAAGTACCCCTTCGACAGCCGATCCCGCGGCATCGTGCCGCGGTCGCAGTCGGCGCCGGGCGGGATCACGGAGGTCGTGAAGACCTGGCAGCCCACCGTCCCGGCATCGAGGCCGCACGCGATGTTGCGGCTCGGGGTGAAGAAGTACACGCCGTCGCCGTTGGCCGGCCGATACCGGTCGGGCGGGTCCGCCACGGTCGCGGCCGGGGACGGTGCCGCCGACCGCGGCGGGTCGACCGGGTCCGATGCCGTGACCGGCGCCGATGTCGTGATTCCGGGGTCCGTGACCGGTGGTGGCACGGTGGCCGTGGGCGGACCGTCGGCCCCGGAACCGCAGGCGGACACGACGACGGCCAGGAGGGCGGGGAGCACGATCCGCGCGGGCTTCATGCCCTGTGGTCGCCGCGCGCCCGCAGATCGTTACCCGTGGCAACGCTCGCGGCCCGGATGGCCTGCCTTACGCTGAACCCGTGCTGCTCTCCGATCGCGACATCCGCGCCCACGTGGAATCCGGCCGCCTGGGGATCGATCCCTTCGACCCGCAGATGGTGCAGCCGTCCAGCGTGGACGTGCGGCTCGACGGCCTGTTCCGGGTGTTCAACAACACCCGCTACACGCACATCGACCCGAAGCAGCGGCAGGACGAGCTGACCTCGCTGGTCGAACCCGCCGAGGGGGAGCCGTTCGTGCTGCACCCCGGCGAATTCGTACTCGGCTCCACGCTCGAGGTGTGCACGCTGCCCGACGACCTGGCGGGCCGCCTCGAGGGCAAGTCCTCGCTGGGCCGACTCGGCCTGCTGACGCACTCGACCGCCGGCTTCATCGATCCGGGCTTCTCCGGGCACATCACGCTGGAGCTGTCGAACGTCGCCAACCTGCCGATCACGTTGTGGCCGGGCATGAAGATCGGCCAGCTGTGCCTGTTCCGGCTCACCAGCCCGGCGGAGAACCCCTACGGCAGCTCATCGGTGGGGTCGAAGTACCAGGGCCAGCGCGGCCCGACGCCCTCGAAGGCGTACCTCAACTTCCAGAACTGACCGCACGCCGCCATCGCCGCGGGCGTCGCCCTCCGTCGTCCTAATCGGCCGAATGCCGGCCCCGCCGCGGCGGCGGGTCCTGCACCGGCGGATCCGGCAGCACCGGCGGGCGCGGCTGTGGCCGCGGGGGCGCGGGGGTCGGCTCGTCCGGCAGGCGCCGGCGACCCGGCCGCGGAGCCGGGGTCGACGGCGAAGACGGGGCCGCCGGCGGCGCGACCGGCCGGGGCTCGGATCGGCCCTCGGACCGGGGCGCCGCGGGGCGCGATGCGACGGGGAACTGGCCCGTCGGCGGCGCGACGGGCAGCTGCCCGGTCGCGGGCTGCGGCTCCGCCGGAGTCGCGGGCTGGGGCTCGCCCTCGGCGCGACGCTCCGCCGCGGCCCGGCGCACGGGTGCCGAACCGGCGGCACCGTCGGACGACGACGCGGACGCCGCCGCCCGGGCCGTCGCGCGACGTTCCCGCACCCGGATCTCCGACGGGTCGGCGTCGGGATGGCTCTGCGTGTACCGCTTGGCGGCCTCGGCGCTCACGGCCACCCGCTTGGGCTTGGCGAGCAGCGTCGCGATGGCGGTGGTCAGCGGCACGGACAGGGCGAGGCCGATGCCGCCGACGAAGGCGCGGACCAGCTCGATCGCCACCGAGTCCGACGTGAGCACCTGCCCCAGCGGCCGGCCCGCGATGGAGAACAGCAGCAGCAGCGGCAGCGCGGTGCCCACGTAGGCGAAGACCAGGGTGTAGACCGTCGACGCGATGTGGTCGCGGCCCACGCGCATCGCCGAGAGGAAGGTGCGGCGCCGCGACGACTTCGGGGAGAGCTTCGCCAGCTCGAAGGTCGCCGACGACTGCGTGATCGTCACGTCGTTGAGGACGCCGAGCGCGCCGATGACGAAGCCCGCGAGGAGCACACCCGAGGTGGAGACCGTGGATGCGTAGGCCTGCAGGTTGGTGGTGTCCTCGCTGCTCAGGCCCGTGACCTGCGTGGTGATCGTCGCGAGCCAGGCCAGCGCGGCGCACACCGCCAGCGAGCACAGCGTGCCCAGCAGCGCCGCCGACGTGCGCAGCGAGACGCCGTGCGCCAGGTACAGCACGAGGTACAGGATCACCGCCGAGGCCACCAGCGCCACCCAGACGGCCGAGTGCCCGTCGAGGATGGACGGCAGCGCGAAGAACACGATCACCACGCCGGAGAGCGCCAGGCCGAGCAGCGCCCGCAGGCCGCGCCACTGCGCCACCGCGATCACGACGGCCGCGAACACCAGGCCCCACACCCACAGCGAGACGCCGCGCGCGTAGTCGTAGAAGGCGTAGTTCGACGGCGAGCCGGCCACGCCGCCGCCGTTCCAGCTCATCATGATCTTGGTGCCGGGCGAGAGATCCGGCTGCCCGGTGCCGGGGGTGGCGGGGCGCGAGACGTCGATGCCCGACGGTGCCGCGTCCGGCGAGGTCTTCCCGGGCACGGCGGAGACGTTCATCCGCTGCGTGCCGATGGAGAACATCGTCCACTTGCCGGCGTCGGGGCCGCTCGTGATCTTCACGGAACTGTTGAGGCAGCCACCGTCGGGATTGAGCACCGGGTGCGGCTCGGTATCGCTGAGCTGGCCGTTCCCCGACGGGGAGAAGTTGCAGTCGCCGACCAGCTGCTCGGAGACCTCGCCCTTCGCCAGCGTCGGCGTCGGCGGCCCCGAGGGCACGCTCACGCGGATCTGGGACGGCCACAGCAGGATCACGCCCGCCACGACCAGGACTCCGATCACGGCGAGCAGGCCGACCACGACCCGCGACGCCCATCTACCGAGGGAGATGGAGGTCAGCGAGTGGCTGTGCACGTGCGCTGCGGCGTCGTCGTGCACGTCGTGGTCGTGGTCGGCTGTCACGCCGACACCCTACTTCTGCTTGTAGGAACTCAGGAAGTTGCCGAAACGATCGAGAGCCTCCGCGAGGTCGCGCGCCCACGGCAGGGTGACCACGCGGAGGTGGTCGGGCGTGGGCCAGTTGAAGCCGGTGCCCTGGACCAGGAGGATCTTCTCCTGGTTGAGCAGGTCCAGCACCATCTGCTCGTCGTCGCGGATCTCGTGCACGTCCCGGTCGAGCTTGGGGAAGGCGTACAGCGCGCCCTTCGGCTTCACGCAGCTCACCCCGTCGATCGCGTTGAGCTTCTCGTAGGCCACGTCGCGCTGCTCCAGCAGCCGCCCGCCGGGCAGGATCAGGTCGTTGATCGACTGGTAGCCGCCGAGCGCCACCTGGATCGCGTGCTGCGCGGGGACGTTGGGGCACAGGCGCGTCGACGCCAGGAGCGTGAGGCCCTCGATGAAGCCGGAGGCGTGGTCCTTGGGGCCGGTGAGCACCATCCAGCCGGCGCGGTAGCCGCACACGCGGTAGGCCTTGGACAGGCCGTTGAACGTGCACACCAGCAGGTCGGGGGCGAGCTCGGCGATGGAGATGTGCTGCGCATCGTCGTAGAGGATGCGGTCGTAGATCTCGTCGGCGAGCACGAGCAGCGAGTGCTTGCGCGCGACCTCGACGATCTGCTGCAGCGTCTCGCGCGAGTAGACCGCGCCCGTCGGGTTGTTCGGGTTGATCACGACGATCGCCTTGGTGCGCGGTGTGATCTTCGCCTCGATGTCCTCGACGGACGGGTTCCAGCCGTTGTCCTCGTCGCACAGGTAGTGCACGGGCGTGCCGCCGGACAGCGACGTCATGGCGGTCCACAGCGGGTAGTCGGGCGCGGGGATGAGCACCTCGTCGCCGTTGTTGAGCAGCGCCTGCAGCGTCATGGTGATGAGCTCGGAGACGCCGTTGCCCAGGTACACGTCGCCGATGTCGAAGTACGGGAAGTCCGCGACCTCCTCGTAGCGGGTCACCACGGCCCGTCGCGCGGAGGCGATGCCCTGCGACTCGCTGTAGCCCTGCGAGGTGGGCAGCGCGTGGATCATGTCGCGGACGATGGAGTCCGGCGCCTCGAAGCCGAAGGTCGCCGGGTTGCCGATGTTCAGCTTGAGGATGCGGTGCCCCTGCGCCTCCAGCCGAGCCGCCTGTGCCACCACGGGTCCACGGATCTCGTACAGCACGTTCTGCAGCTTGGCGGACTGCGGGAGCGGCTTGAGTTCAGTGCGGATGTGGGGCACGTGCGGTCGGCTCATGGGCTATATCGTCGCAGGCCGCAGCAAATCCTTTTCGCTCACCTCGCCCGTGTCCGACGGTGCGGTCCGCTCCGCCCGGTGCTTGGCCGCGCCGATCACGAGGAGGCCGTAGCCCACCACGATCCAGGCCCCGAGCACCGCGTAGGCCGCGCCGGCTCCGGCACCGATCAGGGAACCGTCGGCGAAGAAGGCCGCGCTGCGCAGCGCCGTGCCCGTCGCGCCGATGGGCAGGCTCTGGCCGAGGACGGCCCACACGTGGGGCAGGAACTCCGGCGGCATCGCGATGCCGGCGAGCGGCATCCCGACCAGCATGAACAGCAGCGCCGCCGGCCCGATGCCCTTCGTCCCCGCCAGCTGCACCAGTCCCGCGACCGTCGCGCCGATCGCGAGCATGCCCGCGCTCATCGCGAGCCACTGGCCCCAGAAGCCGCCGGGCAGGACGCCGACCCACATGGCCGCGCCCACGGCCGCGGCGCCGACGATCGCGGCGCCGACCGGCAGGGCCACGGCGACGATCCTCGGGTGGCCGCCGATCATCACGGTGGCCAGCGCCAGCACCATGCCGGAGAGGAAGACGGGCATCACGATCGAGCCGAAGCCGGCGCCGCGAGGATCGTCGGCGGACAGCGGCGCGACCTCGACGGTCTGCACCTTCTGGCCCTGCGCGAGCGCGGTCGCCATCTGCGTGATCATCGGTGCGACGGCGGGGGAGGCGCCGCTGGCGACGACGGCCCTGGTCTGTACGCCCGGCGTGGCGGTACTCGCGGGGACGATGCCGCCGTAGACCTCGCGGTCCTTCGCCGCCTGGACCAGTGCTGCCTCGGACTCGTAGGCGTGCACGGCGAAGCCGCCGGGTTGCTGCGCGTCGAGCCGCTGCTCGACCTGCTGCGCCGCGGCGGCCGGGCCGACGACGCCGATCGGCAGGTCGTGCGGCTCGCCGTGCGAGGCGGGGCCGGTGAACAGCAGGACGATCAGGGGGATGGCGATCGCGAGCCCGGCGAAGGCCGCAGCGAGCCGGGCGTGGGACTTGCTCGTGGGAGCACCTCCAGGGAATTCAACGTGTGATGAACCCAGGCTACGACCGGTGCCGAGAGAAGTCAACGGGTGTTGAAATAAGGTAGGATCGGACCCATGGCTACGGGCAGGCGGGCGGGTACCAGCACCGCGAAGGCGGACATCCTCGAGGCGGCGCGCGAGCTGTTCGCCGAGGTCGGGTACGACCGCGCGACGATCCGCGCCATCGCGGCCCGTGCGGGCGTCGACGTGGCGCTGGTGTCGTACTACTACGGCAACAAGAAGGGGTTGTTCCGGGGCGTGATGAGCATGCCGGTCGACCCGGAGGAGATCTTCTCCGCCGCGCTCGACGGGCCGCGCGAGGGCGTGGGCGAGCGGCTGGTGCGGGCGGCGCTCACGGTGTGGGAAGGGCCGGAGACCTCGGAGGCGTTCCGCGCGCTGCTCCGCGCCGCTGTCGATGCGGACGAGGGCGCGTCGAAGACCTTCGGCGAGTTCCTCTCGTCGGTGATGATCCCGACGCTGACGGCGCGGTCGGGGATCTCGATCGAGACGGCGCGCGTCGTCGCCAGCACGATGTTCGGGCTGGCCTTCATGCGGTACCTGATCGGGGCGCCGCTGTTCCTCGAGCCGTCGGTCGAGGAGTTGGTGGCGACGTACGGCGCCGCGATCCAGCGCGTCGTCGACGGCGACGCCGGCTGACGCGTCGCGAAACCCCGCCGGATTCGGGCCGGCGATCGATGTACAGCGCCTGAGCCGGGAATCGGCCGGTTTCTAGAGCCGGTCGCCCGGCGCGGGCAGGACCTCGGTCGGCTCGATGGCCTCGGCTGCCGGGGCGGAGGGCGCGGCCGCGGGGGTGGCGGCCTGCGGGTCGTCCCCGTCGCCGAGGTTGTGGAACGCGCGCCCCAGCTCCTCGGAGACGTTGATGATCCGCGCCTTCTTCACCTCGGGCTTGTCGATCTCCTCGGCCACGTACTGCGCGATGAAGCGCCGGATCTCCGAATCGACGCTGGCGACCACACGCACGATCGACCCGCGGATCGTGCGCGATTCGACGTCGACCCACACGTCCCTGGGCCGCGGCGGGTCCACCTCGATGCGCAGCTCCAGCGGGGCCGCGGCGCGGACCGTGAGCGGCAGCGTGATGAGGCCGGCGACGTCGTAGCGGATCCGGTCGACCTTGAGGTCGATCAGCAGGCCGATGCGCAGCGGGATCTTCACCGTGAACGTGATGAGCTCGCCCACCTGGCGGGTGAGCTGCGGCTCGTCGATCTCGACCTGCGCCCACACCTTGGCCATTCCACCGGGGCCCGACGGGATCGGGCCCACGGTGAAATCGCCGCCGGCGATGTCGGAGAACGCGGAGCCCACACGCTCCTCGTTCACGGCGATCTCGAAGAACCGCCGCCCGAACTCCTCGTAAGTCACGTACTCAGGCACGCGTACATCCTGCCGCAGATGCGATAGTCAGTCGGGGAGCTTCGATCACTTCCGGCCGCCGGGACGCTTCGCGCCCGCCGCGATCCCGAAGCCCTTGGCCTTCGACTCACCCTCCGTCGTCACCGTCCGGTCACTCCCGCCCGACGGTGCCTTCGGCTGGTCAGCGGGGGTTTCCGGGGTCGAGGGTGTCTCCTCCGCGGCCGCCTCGGGCGCCGCCGCGGGAGCCTCGGCCGCAGGGGTCGGTGTGACGGGCGTCTCAGCCGCGGGCGGCGTCGAATCCGTCACAGGTGCAGCTTTCGGCGCACCCGGCTTCTTCGCGCCCGGTCGCTTGGCGCCCGCCGCGATGCCGAAGCCGGCGGCCTTGGATTCGCCCGCCGTCTTCAGCGTGCGGTCCTCGGCCGGAGCCGACGGCGCAGGTGCCTCGGCGGCGGGCTCAGCGGCGGCCGCAGGAGCTTCGGGAGCGGCCGGTGCCTCGGGAGCGGCAGGTGCCTCGGGGGCGGCAGGTGCCGCAGCCTTCGGTGCGCCCGGCTTCTTCGCGCCGGGGCGCTTGGCGCCGCCGGCGATCCCCAGCCCGACCGCGGGCTTCGCCGGCGCCGCCGGTGCGGCGGGCGCCTCCGCCGCCGGAGCGGCCGGGGCTTCCGCGGGGGCGGACTCGGCGGCCGGCGCTGCCGGCTTGGCACCGGGCTTCTTGGCGCCCGGTCGCTTCGCACCGCCGGCCAGGCCCAGGCCGACCGCGGGCTTCGCCGGAGCGGCGGGGGTCTCCGCCGCCGGAGCGGACTCGGAGGCCGGGGCCGACTCGGCTGCCGGAGCGGCCGGGGCCGCGGCGGGCTTGGCGCCGCCGGGCTTCTTCGGGCCACCGGGGCGCTTGCCGCCGCCGGCGAGGCCGAGGCCGACCGTCGGCTTCGCATCCTTCTTCTCCGCGGGTGCCGCCGGGGCGGTCGCGGTGGCGGTCGCCGCCGGTGCGGCGGCCGGAGCCTCGGCCGGAGCGGCCGGCGCCTCGGCGAGGGCGGTGGCACCGTCGGACACCTTGCGGTTCGGGTTGCCGACGACGATGCCCTCGGGGAGGCCGCGCTTGACGGACTCGAGGAGCATCTGCGCCACGTCGACGACCTCGGGCGCGGCGGCCTCGTTCTCGGCGGTCTGCGCGGTCACGCCGTCGGAGAGCATCACGCGGCAGAACGGGCAGCCGGTGGCGATCTTCTTCGGTGTGGCCTCGGAGGTGCTGGAGAGGGTGTTCAGCGCCTCGTCGACGCGGTCGATGTTGATGCGCTTGCCGAGCTGCTCCTCCATCCACATGCGGGCACCGCCGGCGCCACAGCACATGGACCGCTCGAGGTGCCGAGGCATCTCCTTGAGCGTCGCGCCCGAGGCGCCGATCAGCTCACGCGGGGCCTCGTACACCTGGTTGTGGCGGCCGAGGTAGCAGGGATCGTGGTAGGTCACGTCCTCCGACGGGGGCGCGACGGGCACGAGGCGCTTCTCGCGGACCAGCTTGTTCAGCAGCTGCGTGTGGTGGACGACCTCGTAGTCGCCGCCGACCTGCGGGTACTCGTTGCCGAGCGCGTTGAAGCAGTGGGCACAGGTCACGACGATCTTGCGTTGCTGCGCGGGCACGCCGTCGAAGACCTCGTCGAGCTGCTCGATGTTCTGCTGCGCCAGCATCTGGAACAGGAACTCGTTGCCCGCGCGCCGGGCGGAGTCGCCGGTGCACGTCTCGCCCTGGCCCAGGACCAGGAAGTTCACGGCGGCCACGTCGAGGAGCTCGGCGACGGCCTTGGTGGTCTTCTTGGCGCGGTCCTCGAAGGCGCCGGCGCAGCCGACCCAGAACAGGTACTCGAAGCCGTCGAAGGACTCGACGTCCTGGCCGTAGACCGGGATGTCGATATCCATCTCGTCGATCCAGGCGGTGCGCTGGCTGGCGTTCTGGCCCCAGGGGTTGCCCTTGTTCTCGAGGTTCTTGAACAGGCCGGCCAGCTCGTGCGGGAACTCCGACTCGATGAGCACCTGGTAGCGGCGCATGTCGACGATGTGGTCGACGTGCTCGATGTCGACGGGGCACTGCTCGACGCAGGCGCCACAGGTGGTGCAGGACCACAGGACCTCGGGGTCGATCACGCCGCCCAGCGCGCCGTCCTCGCCGGCGGGGCCGACGAGCGAGCGCTCGGCCTCGGCGCGGGCCTCGGCCGGGATCTTGTCCAGCTTGGCCTGGTCGATCTCGCCGTCCTTGCCGACGAGGCCGATCTCCTCGCCCGACGGGTCGGTGCGGCCGCCGGCCAGCAGGTACGGGGCCTTGGCGTAGCCGTGGTCGCGCAGGCCCATGATGAGCAGCTTCGGGCTCAGCGGCTTGCCGGTGTTCCAGGCGGGGCACTGGCTCTGGCAGCGACCGCACTCGGTGCAGGTCGTGAAGTCCAGCCAGCCCTTCCAGGAGAAGTCCTCGATCTTGCCGGCGCCGAGGTTGTCGACGTCCGGATCGGTGTTCTCCATGGTGAGGACCTTGCCGTTGGAGACCATCTCCTTGGCGGCGCCCAGCGCGCGGCGGCTGCCCAGCTCGCGCTTGAAGTAGATGTTGAAGAAGGCCGAGAAGCGGTGCCAGGCGACGCCCCAGGTGAGGTTGCTGCCCACCAGGATGAGGAACATGACGCCCGACATCAGCTTGATGAAGGCGAAGATCGTGACCATCGTCGGGCTCGCGGGGAGCAGCTCGGCCACCTGGCGGGTGAAGAAGTCGGTGACGGGGCTGGACTCGCCGGTCATGGCGATCTTGCCGGCCTTCACCATGATCATGCCCAGGCCCTCGAACAGGACGATGGCCTCGATCGTGTACGCGGGCAGGAACTTGCTGCCCGAGAAGCGCGAGAACAGCGCGGGGTTGCGCGGGTGCTTGACCTGGCGCACCACGATGAGCACGAGGATGCCGAGGAAGGTCGCGATGCCCAGCAGCTCGTCCAGCAGGTGGTAGAAGGGCCACGAACCGATGACCGGCCAGTGGAAGTAGGGGTCGAAGCTCTGCGGGAGCGCCTCGAACCACAGGATCATGCCCGCCAGGAAGCCGACCATGACGAACCAGTGGGCGATGCCCACCGTGCGGTTCTTGATCATCTTGGTGTGGGCGAGGAACTCGACCACGACCTCAGCGGCGCGGGGGATGAAGGGGAGCCAGCGGTCCTTGGCGGACTGTCCCTGGGCGATGATCCGCACCATGCGGAATGCGCCGCGGAAGAAGACCGCCCAGGCGACGACGAAGGCGATGGCGCCGATCGTGCCGAGAGCGATGTTCAGCGGGGTGATGTCGGACTCGGCGGCGGCCAAATACGTCTGGTCCACGTCGTGCACCTTTCTGCCTCGCGGGCTGGGTAGCCACTCATGTTACTCGTCAGTAACATGAGTGCGAAACCACTGCGTCTGGCCTAACGGTAGATCGCGGACCAGCAGGCCTTTGCGCGAAGGTTCACCTAACTACCTGCTCAGTAAGATGTACTCATGAGTTCCGTCGCGTCATCGAGCGCACGTCCGGCCGGGCGGGTGCGCTCCGTCGTGACCGGCATCACGGGAATCGGTCCCCTGTACGCGCCGGAGGCGGCGCCGTCCGCGCCCGTCGCGATCGCCTTCGGGGCGTCAGTTCGGGGTGGGCGTCCGGGCTCGTTCGTGGAGGGCCGGCTGGAGGCATCGCTGCAGCTCCTGCGGCTGGGCACGGTGGAGAAGATCCTGGTCTCCGGCAATGCCGGCGGCGAGTCCGGTGACGAGATCGCCGTCATGACGGGATGGCTCCGAGACCGGGGCGTCCCGGAGTCGGCGCTGCTCACCGACGGTGCCGGGCTCGACACCTTCCTCGCGTGCCGGAGGGCGCGTGATGAGTTCGGGCTGGGTCGCGTCCTGCTCGTCTCGCAGTTCTTCCATGCCCGACGGGCCGCCGCCCTCGCCCGGCACCTCGGCCTCGACGCGGACGCCGTCCGCGCGTCGTGCGGATGCACCAGGCGCGCGTGGGTCCGCAACCTCGCCCGCGAGTACTTCCTCTCACGCCCCAAGGCCGCTCTCGACATCGCCCGTGCGCGGTGATCGGCGCCGCGGTGGGGCTCGCGGCCCTCGTCTTCGTCGGACCCGAGCGCTTCGTCGCCACGGTCCGGGACGCCGTCGTCGGCCGGCGCCCGGCGTGACGGACTCGGCCGGCGGGCGACATCACGGCGGTAACGGTTACACGAGCCGCGGTGTGATTCTGCGGAACGCGCTGCAGATCGTGTCCTTCTCGTCGGTGCTCGTGGGGTGCGGGGCGATCGGGTACGGCGCGTGGGTGTGGATGCATCTGGCCGCGATCGACATCTGTGGCATGGCCGTCGACGCGGGTGGCCGGATGGCCGTCAACTTCCTGGGGCTCCTCGGGATGGGGGCGTCGGTGGTCCTGGGCGGCGCAGTGGGTGGCCTCCTCGTCTACGGGGAGACCCGCCGCCACCGTGTCGCCGCCCTGGTGCCGTTCCTTCTTCTCGTCGTGGTCCTGGCGCTGATGCAGTGGTGGAGCGCGTCGTCCTTCGACGCGTCCTGCGGCGGCGCTCGCTGAATCTCCGCCCGATTGCGGGGCTAACATTGTTAGCTTACGCTGTGGCTAACAGTGTTAGCCAAGGAGGGTGTGTGAGGCGGAATCTGATCCTGTCCGTAGCGGCGGTGATCGCGCTGGTCGTGGGCTCGCTGGTGGTGCTTCATCGCGAACGCACGGTGGAGCGATCGATCGAGATCGCCGCGCCGCCCGGCGAGGTCTGGCGCGTGCTCGTCGACTTCGCGGCGTACCCGCAGTGGAATCCGTTCGTGATCCGCGCGGCAGCGCCCGACGGAGTGACGGTGGGGCGCGACCTCGATGTGCGGATCAGTAGCGGCGGCTCCGAGACGGCCTTCCGGCCCGAGGTGCTGGCGGTGGAGCCGGAACGCGAGCTGCGCTGGGTGGGTCGGGTGCTCGTCCCGGGCCTGCTGGACGGTGAGCACTCGTTCCGGCTCGAGGCCGTCGCCGGAGGCACGCTGTTCACGCAGAGCGAGCGGTTCCGCGGCGTCCTGGTCCTGCCGGCCGGGGCGTCGATCGACGTGGCGGACGGTTTCGACGCGATGAACGCGGCGCTGCGCGACCGGGTGCTGGCTACGATCGGCCGGTGATCCCCGAGGAGCTGGACCCCCTGCGTGCGGCGACGCCGCGTGCGCGCCAGATCGTGGAGACCGCCCGCACGCTACTGGAACGCGAGGGCTGGGAGCGGATCACGATGCGCGACCTCGCCGACGAGGTGGGCATCCGCGCACCGTCGCTCTACAAACACTTCGCCAGCAAGGACGCGGTGAAGGCGGCCCTCGTCGGGGCGGCGCTCGCCGAGTCCGGCGCCGCGTTGCGGCCCGTGACGGATGTCGCGGCGCTGCTCCGGGACTACCGGGAGGTCGCGCGGCGAAGCCCGAACCTGTACCGGCTCGCCACCGTCGGGCCGCTCGACCGGCAGGCCCTTCCGGAGGGCCTGGAGGAGTGGTCGGGGCGCCCGTTCTTCGAGGTCACCGGTGATCCGCACGCCGCGCAGGCACTGTGGGCCGCCGCGCACGGTATGGCGATCCTGGAGATCGACGGGCGGTTCCCCACCGGCACCGCGCCGGATGCCACCTGGGCCGAGCTCGCGCGGCGTTTCACCCTCGGCTGACGATCGCCCGCGCCGTCACGGATCGATCGGGGCCCGAAAATCGGCTGGTTCCGCGAGCGCCCCGGAGCGTAGGGTGAGGCGCATGAACCGAGGAGGAGTGTCCGGCGCCCTGCGCCACGGCAGATGACCCCGCCCCGCAGCCGATCCACCGGACCGGCTGCGCAGCTCTGCCCACACACTCCTCTCCCCGGCGCCCGAGCCCGGGGAGCAACAGAACGGTTCACTCATGGATTCCGTATCCCAGCAGCAGGTCATCGACGCCTTCCGCGGCGCCACCAAGAGCGAGGTCAAGCGCGTCACGTTCCCGGCGGACTTCGACGAACTCGACTTCGCCAAGCTCGAATTCGTCGGCTGGCGCGACAAGAAGATCCCGCGTCGCGCCTACGTCAGCGTCCCCACCGACGACGGGCTGGTCACCCTCCTGCTCACCCAGGCCGAGTCCAAGCCCAAGGCGAAGGCGATTTGCACCTGGTGCCGCGACGTCAACCTCTCCAGCCAGGCCGTCCTGTACACGGTCCGACGGGGCGGCTCGGCCGGGCGCAAGGGCGACACCATCGGCGTGCTCATCTGCGAGGATTTCAGCTGCGCCGCGAACGCCCGGAAACTGCCGCCGGCGTTCCACAAGGGCACGGACACCGACCTGATCCGCGAGCAGAATCTCGCCGACCTGCGACGCAGGGTGACGGGGTTCGTGGCCGAGGTGCTCAGCACCGAGGACTGATCAGCGGTAGGCGGGCTTGCCGTAGTTCGGGTTGTTGCCCGTGGGGATCTCGATGTTGATCGGCCGGAACTCGCCGAGGTAGACCAGTTCCAGTGTCTTCGCGATGGAATCGGTCAGGTGGTAGAGGTCCGGCGGGAGGGCGTTCTGCGTGAGGGCGCCCTCCCGGATCGCGACCGCCGTCGGCCACGAGGCCTCGATCAGCGGTTGCCACAGCGGTTGACGGGGAAGCTGCATCCAATCGGTCAGCTTGTCGCCCAACGAGTACCGCGTGAACGCCTCGAGTACGGGGCGCGACAGCAGCGTGCCGTCCGCGGAGCGTCCGAGGTCCATGAGCATGTTCGCGATCTTCACCCCCTCGGGGGTGGGCCCCATGATGGTGTCGAGGTCCACCTGCGCCTGCTGCTCCGCCTGCTCCCAGCTCGACGGGATGTACGCCTCGTCGATGCCCAGCATGTACCCGTTGACCTGCCAGGAGTGCAGCAGGCCGTCGATCTCGTCCTGGGGGAGGTGCACGCCCCAGTTCCGCATGATCCGCATGCCCATCGTGGCGAGCGTGTGCCACGTGACCATCATGTCGGCCTGCGAGATGGGCTTGGGCTGGTCGGCGACCTTCTTCCAGTGCGGCGACTGCGGGAGCAGGTGCCGGACGGCACCGTGCGTGAGCCGGACCTTGACCGCGGTCGTCGCGGCCCGGCCGTGCGGGCCGTAGGCGCCGACGGCGATCTGGTCGTAGACCAGCCGGTACGTCTTGGCGATGCGGTCCTTCATGTTCGCGCCGCCCGCGGACCAGTAGACCGCCCGCGATTCGCGCGGGATCACGGACATCATGACGCCGCCCGTGAAGCCGATGATCACCGACAGGTAGAAGCTGCGGGTGGTGTAGAACTTGTCGGCGCCCTTCATCAGGCGCGGGTCGAGCCAGTCGGGGAGTCTGCGGGCCTCCTCGATGAAGTCGCGCACGTCCGACGGTACGCCCACCGGCACCGGCTGCGCGTTCGTCTCCCACTGCGCGAGGGCGCGATTGATCCGTCCGGCGTCGCCCCGCTCGAGCACCGACTTCATCAGCGCATCGCACTCCGGGTCCCACCGGTTCTTCGAGTCCGGGGTGTCCGGGGTGCGGACTCCGGGCGCCGCCGAGGCGAGGCCCGTGCCCAGGGTGCCGGCCAGTGCCGCGATTCCGGCGCCCGCCGCTCCCATGCCCGCGGCGCGGAGTACGCCCCGCCGGCTGATGTCCTGCTCAGCGATCCTGCTGCCCACGCCCGCTCCTCTTGCCCATGATCTCGGCGAAGAGTAGCGAGCACTGTCTTGCTATTGCAACATCGGGTGGTCAGTCCTTGGCCTGGGGGAGCTTCGCGCCCCTCGGCGAGACGCGGCCGGCCGAGGGCGGCGGCACCATCGGGCCGACGTCCCCGTCGGGCGCCGTGTCCAGATCGAGCATGACGGGCGCGTGGTCGGACGGGCCCTTGCCCTTCCGCGCCTGCCGGTCGATCCACGCTGCGGCCGTGCGGTCGGCGACCTCGCCGCTGGCCAGGATGAGATCGATCCGCATGCCGAGGTTCTTGTTGAACATGCCGGCGCGGTAGTCCCAGTACGAGAACACCTGCTCGTGCGGCCAGTGCTCGCGCACCACGTCGCGGAGGCCGAGCGCTTCGAGGGCGGCGATCGCCCCGCGTTCGGGCGCGGTGACGTGGGTGTGCCCGACGAAGGCCGCGGGGTCGAAGACGTCCTCGTCCGTCGGGGCGATGTTCATGTCGCCGCAGACCAGTTGGGGCACGGTGTCGGCCCGCACCTGCGCGGCGAGGGCGGCGAGCCACTCCAGTTTGTACGCGTAGTGGTCGGAGTCGATCTCGCGACCGTTCGGGGTGTACAGCGAGTGCACCCGGATTCCGTCGCAGACGCCCGAGATGGCCCGGCCCTCCACGATCCCGTCGAACGCCGGGGCGCCGGGGATGCCGACGACCACGTCCTCGAGGCCGACCTTGGAGAGCAGTGCGGAGCCGTTCCACTGCGGCTGGCCCGCGGTGGCGAACTCGTAGCCGCGCTCCTCCAGGTCCGGACCGATCAACGTGGCGAAGGCGTCGTCCGTCAGCTTGAGTTCCTGCAGGCAGACGACGTCCGGCCGGCGCGAGTCCAGCCACTCGAGCAGCCTGCCGTGCCGCTGCTTGACCGAGTTCACATTCCAGGTGGCGACGCGCATGCACCCACCGTATCGGGGTGCCCTGACGGGTCGGTTCTCGCGGTCGGGACACTGGTGGCATGGATTCGAGTGAGCGGTACAGCCGCGCCGCCGTGGCGGCCTCCGCGGTGGTGATCCGCGACTATTCCACCTCGTTCTCCCTGGCCGCGCGCCTGATGCCGCGTCGCGTGCGCGAGCACATCACGTCGATCTACGGCCTGGTGCGGGTCGCGGACGAGGTGGTCGACGGTGCCTGCCCCACCGACCCCCGAGCGCATCTCGACGCGCTGGAGGAGGCCGTGGAACGCGCGATCGACGAGGGTTTCAGCGCGAACCTCGTGGTGCACGCCTTCGCCCGCACCGCCCGCGCGACCGGCTTCGGCGCCGAACTGACCAGGCCCTTCTTCGCCTCCATGCGTGCGGATCTGACGCCGGCGCCGCACACGGCAGAGTCGCTCGCCGCCTATATCCACGGCTCGGCCGAGGTCGTCGGGCTGATGTGTCTGCGCGCCTACCTGGTGGGGGTCGCGCCGTCGGACTACGACCGGCTCGCCCCCGACGCCCTGCGTCTCGGCGCTGCCTTCCAGAAGGTGAACTTCCTCCGCGACCTCACCGACGACGAGCTGCGGCTCGGGCGCGCCTACCTGCCGGAGCTCACGCAGCGCGCCTTCGACGATGCCCTCGATGACGCCGCCTCCGACCTCGCCGCCGGCCGCGCCGGCATCGCGCGACTCCCGCGGGACGTCCAGCGCGGCGTACGGGCCGCCGCCGACCTCTACGGCGAGCTCCTGCAGCGCCTCCGCGCCGCCGGGCTCGACGGTGCGCGGTCCGGCCGCGTCCGCGTCCCGGCGCCGCGGAAGGCGACGGTCCTCGCCCGCTCGCTCGTGGCCTCGCGGTGAAGCGGTCGTCGCGCGCGACAGCCATGCGCGCCGCGCATACCTCGGAAAACTGCAGGTAGGAGCGCCGCGAAAGACGCGCGGGGTATGCGTCCCGCGCATACCCCGCGGCGTCGGCCCGTTGCCTGCGCGCGCCTCCACTGGCTATATCTAGATACAAATCCGATCTAGGTAGGAGTAGTGATGGCCGTCGACGACTGGCCCGAGGGGGACCGGCCTTGGGCGGCGCGGTACATCCTGGGTCTGGCGAAGGCCGGCGTCTCGTTGGACGTCAGCAGCAGCCGGCAGGAGGAACTCATCACGGCCGTCGAAGCAGCTGAGGAACCGGCGGCCGAGTTGTTCGGGAACCCCGATGTCCTCGCGGCGGAGGATGCTGCCGAACTCGCGGTCTCCGATGCGGAGGCGATGGCCACGGAGAGCGCCGGGGTGCGCGACGCGCTCGAGTTCGGCGGAGTGTCGCTGATCTTCGTGGGGTTGATCGCGGCGGTCATGGTCCTGCTGGGCGGCGGACGGGTCGACGTCACGGTGGGGCGGGTCGCGTTGGTGTCCGCCATCGCGGCGGCGGTGGTGCTGGGCGGTGCCGCATCGATGCAGTTCATGGCCGGACGCCTCAAGGTTGCGGGGCTACTGGCCGCGCTCGCCGTACTGGCGGTGGGCGTCGGCGGATCGCAGGTCGAGTGGTCCGGCCGGAGCACGGTGCTGATCGGCGGCCTCCCGGCGTGGGCGGCCGCGATCGGTCTCCTCCTCCCGGGGGTGGTCGTGCTCGTGGTGGCGCGGGCCGTACCTGCGCGGGTACCGCGCACGACGTTCGACGACGAGGAATGGTTCTCCAGGTTCCGCGGCGTGCTGCTGGCGAAGGGCACGCCGCGCGCCGTCGTGCGCGAGCACGAACGCACGCTGCGGGAAGGGCTGAGTACCAGAGCCTTCGACGAGTACGGCCGGCCCGATGCTCTTGCGCTCAGGCTCGTGGCGGACGATCCCGCGACGCCGAGCAGGCGACTGTGGTGGGGCGCGGCTGGGTGGTTCGGTTTCGCGCTGCTCCACGCCTCGTTCCTTCCTGACAGTTCGGGCTTCTGGCTCGTGCTCCGTGTCGTGGTGGTCGGTGGCCTGCTCTGGTTGTCGATCCGGAGCGCCCTACGCGCGCGGCGGGCACGGCCGGCATCGTCGTCGAAGACTCCGGCATGAGCACGGCGGCGTGGCAGCGGGCGACACTGCCGTTGCTCATCCTCGGGGTATTGGAGGCGGCGCCGAGGCACGGGTACGGGGTGTCGGCGGCGCTGGTGGAGGTGGGGCTGCAGCCGATCAAGGGTGCGCAGCTGTACCCGGCTCTGGTGAAGCTGGAGAACGACGGCTACATCGCCGCGGAGTGGGAGCAGAGCGAATCCGGTCCCGCCCGGAAGGTCTACGAACTCACGGACGCCGGACGCACCGAACTGGCCCGCCTGCGCGAGGAGTGGCGCGCCTTCACCGCCGCCGCCGCGAGCCTCGGCGCGGCGCCGGCACGCTGACCCGGTCGCTGATCGCGGCGTGCTGCCGTCCGGCGGCCGGGGTATGCGCGCGACGCATGCCCCGGTCCCGTGGAAACGCTTCTGAACTGCGAAAACGGAGGGTATGCGCTGAACGCATACCCTCCGTGAACGAGAAGCCACCGCGCGGGGCGGAGCTACTGCGACGCGGCCCGCGGCAACTCGGCGACGGGATTCCGCTGCAGGAAAGCGGTGAGCAGCGCGACGAACTCGCGGGTGCACTCGAGCTGCGGCATGTGGCCGACGCCCGGAATCAGGTGCGTCTCGGCGTGCGGGATCAGCCTCCGCGCGGCGTCCAGGTGCGCGGGCGGAAGCACCTTGTCGCGGTCACCCCACAGCACCATCGTGGGCCGCGGCGTCAGCGCGATGGTCCGGTGCAGCTCGTCGCGCCAGTCCTGGCGCACGCCGCCCAGCACGGAGCCGAGCGCGTCGGCCGTCTTCCACGCGGTGAGACCGGCGTCGGTCTCACGGGCGATGGCCATGGCGTGGTCGATCCGTGCGCGGGTGGCGTAGGACTTGTCGGCGAAGATCAGCCGCTCCTGCACGATGGCGCCCGGACGGCTCGGCGTGGTCGCGATCAGCTTGCCCAGCACGGGAAGCCCGAGCAGGCGCAGCAGCGGCGTCACCTCCTTGCCGAAACCGGCGGGATCGACGAGCGTCATCGACGCGACCAGCTCCGGGTGCCGCGCGAGCAGCGTCATCGTGACCGCCCCGCCCAGCGAATTGCCCGCGACGTGCACGGGACCGGAGACCCCGAGCGCGGCGAGCGTCTCCGCCACGCCGTCGGCGAGCGCGGCGAGGCCGGCACCGTCGGGATGGGGTGCGGACCAGCCGTACCCGGCCAGGTCGGGCGCGATGAGCCGGTACTCGCCCTCGAGTGCCTCGAACGTCGGGTCCCAGTCCTCCAGACTGCGCGTGATGCCGTGCAGCAGAAGCAGAGTCGGCAGCGACGCTGCGCCGGATTCGCGCACGCGCACCCACCGGCCGCGGACGGGGATGCGGCGGATCATCGGTTGGCCTCGACCCACTCGAAGGTCGCGTCGGCCAGCGGGCCGGGGTTCTGCGCGACCACCCAGTGCCCGCCGGGCACCGAGACGTGCCGCGACTTCGGCGACTTGTCCAGGCCCGCCAGCTGCAACGGCGGCGTCACGAACAGATCGCCCTCGGGCGTGATCACCTGCACCGGCACGGAGGTCGTGGCGTCCGCCGGCTTGAGGAACGGGGCGGGCATGTTGGCGCGGTACAGGTTCAGGCCGTTGGTGAAGTCGCGGTCGCTGCGCGTGTACCCCTCGGCCACCTTGCCGCCGGTGCCGCGCTTCTCGAGCGTCTCGATCAGCTTCTGGCCCCAGCCGCGCTTGTACAGCGAGTCGGCCAGCCCGGGGACGAGGAAGAACGGGATGTACGTCGAGCCCGCCGCCTGGCGCAGGCGCGCCGGGAGGTCCTTCGCGCTGCGAACGCCCTGCAGGTACTCGCCCGCGTGGTTCAGGTTCGGCCCGGAGACGGAGGTGTACGAGGCGGTCTTGTCCGCCACCGCGGGATCGACGACGGCGTGCCAGCCCTGGATCGAGCCCCAGTCGTGGCCGATGAGATGCAGCTTCGAGCGGTCGCCGCTGACCTCGCGCACCGCGTCGATCACCCGCGAGATGTCCGAGATGAGGCGGTCGAACCGGTATCCGGCCTTGCCCGCGGGGGCCTCCGACTCGCCCGCGCCGCGCACGTCGAACGTGTAGACGTTCGCGCGACCCTCGAGGGCCGCGGCCACGCCGTCCCACACGTGATGGTTGTCGGGGTACCCGTGGATCGCGAGCACCGTGGGGCGGGCCGCGTCGTGGGTGCCGTAGCGGAAGCCCGCCAGGGTGAGGCCGTCCGACGTGGTCACGTCGAACCGGTGCTGCTCAGTCATGGTGTGCGCCTTACAGATCGATGGTCAGATGCGAGCCCTTCGCGCGCGAGACGCAGGTCAGCATCTGGCCCTGCTCCCGCTCGAAGGGGGTCAGGGTCTTGTCCCGGTGGTCGACGGTGCCCTCGGTCACCGTCATCCGGCAGGTACCGCAGAAGCCCTGCTTGCAGGAGTACGGGGCGTCCGGCTTGGCCTTGAGGATCGCGGCCAGCAGGGTCTCGTCGGCGGCCACGTCCAGGGTCTGTCCGGACTTGGCCAGGGTGGCGGTGAACGGCTTACCGTCGACCACCGGCGGCGCGGAGAAGCGCTCGTAATGCAGCTCGACGTCCGTGCGGCCGATGAGGCCCACGCGGAGCGATTCGAGCATCGGGATGGGGCCGCACGCGTACAGCGCCGTCGGGCCGGGGGTGTCGCCGATGAGGACCTCGGCGGTGGGGATGCCGTGCACGTCGTCGGTGCGGACCTCCACCTTGTCGCCGAAGCGCGCCACCTCGGCGATGAACGGGATGGTGTCGGTGGAGCGGCCGGTGTAGAGCATCGACCAGCTCAGGCCCAGGCGCTCCGCGGCGATCATCATCGGCAGGATCGGCGTGATCCCGATACCGCCGGCGACGAACCGGAGGTGCTCGGCGGAGGAGCCGTGTCCCGGCACCGCCATCGGCATGCCGTTGCGCGGGCCCTTGACGGTCACCGTCGACCCGACGTGCAGGGTCTCGTGCACCTCGACGGAACCGCCTCCGCCGCCGGGGATCCTGCGGACGGCGATCCGGTAGGTGTCGGAGTCCGCGGGGTCGCCGCACAGCGAGTACTCGCGCATGCGCCCGGACGGCAGCAGCAGATCCAGGTGTGCGCCCGGGGTCCACCGGGGGAGCGGGCTGTCGTCCGCCGAGACGAAGGTCAGCGCGACCACGTCCTTGTCGTGCGCGACGATCTCGCGCGATACCACCCGCAGGTCGCGGCTGGTGCTGGGCTCGGCCAGGTTCCGCGGCTTCATCAGGTGCGCGAACGCGGGAATCGTCGTGCCGAAGAAGGCGTTGGCGAAGCGCAGCAGCGGATCCCGCTTCCACCGGCCGTACAGGTGCGGGGGGATCTCGGTGACGGGCTCGCCCCAGGGGCGGAAGACCGACGGTGACTTGCGCTCGCCGGTCATCCGTTCGCCGCCCGAGCTGCGGGCGAGGTGGCGAGGTAGGCCACGGCCTGTGCGGTCGAGCCGATCGACGCCGGGTCGAAGTTCGGCTTGAAGTAGATGAGCGTGAACTTCACGACGTCCCGCAGCTTCGGCAGGATGTTCTTGTGCGAGCCCTTGAGGTACTCCCACCACAGGCGCGGGTAGGAGTAGCTGAAGTTGGGGTCCTTGCGCAGCATGTAACCCGACGTGCGGTGCAGCGCCAGGACGAGGAAGACGACGCCCACGATCATCGCGCGGCAGCGGTGGAAGTAGCTGGGGTCGAAGTAGTTCGCCACGTCGTGCGCGACGGACCGGTGCTCGACCTCCTCGGCGCCGTGCCAGCGACAGATGTCCGCCATGGTCGGGTCGACGTCGTACTCGTCCCAGGCGTTGTTGAGTGCGAAGACACCGAGGATGGCCGTGTAGTGCTCGACGGCCGCGATGAGCCAGAGGCGCTGCACCATGTCGTTGTACTGCGCGCGGTCGGAGTGGTAGGTCCGCGGCGCGAGGACCTTGCGGAAGACGTACTCGAACTGCCGGGCCACGGGCTCGGTGTCGATGCCGCACCGCTGCAGGTACTCGGAGAGGGCGCGGTCGTGCGACTCGGCGTGCATGGCCTCCTGGCCGATGAAGCCGCGCATCGTGCGGGCGAGGTCCTCGTCCTTCACGTACGGCAGCGCCTCGGTGTAGACCTCGCAGAACCAGCGCTCGCCCTCGGGGAGTACGGAGTGCAGGATGCTGCTGATGATGTCGCTGGCCACGGGCTCGCCGGGGATCCACTCCAGCGGCACGTCGTCCCAGTCGAACTCCACGTTCCGGGCGTGGATCTCGACCTCAGCGGGCTCGTGCTGCTGAGCCGATGTGCGCGAACTCATCGTCCGACTCCTTCCACGTGGGTGTCTTGACATTCAACACCCTGATGTCCAGTGAGCGCTACCGGCGGTGAGAGCACTCGGCACGAAACCTATCACTCGCAGGTGGTCGCGCCGAAGCTCTTGCCGGGCGGATGTGACGGCGGTAACGTACAACCTGATGGTTGTAGATGAACTGGCGCCGGACGAGGCGGACCGCCTCTTCCACGCCCTCGCGGTCCGCACCCGGCGTGACATCGTCGTCCGGGTGATCGAACGGGAGAGCTCCGTCTCGGAGCTCGCCCGCGGCTACGAGATGAGTTTCGCGGCGGTGCAGAAACACGTGGCGGTGCTCGAGAAGGCAGGCCTGGTCGTCAAGACCCGACGGGGCCGCGAGGTCCTGGTCGGGCCGGACATCGAGACCATCGCGCGCGGCACCCGATTGCTGCGCGGCTACGAGGACCTGTGGCGGGGGCGAGTGGCGCGCATGGACGCGCTGCTCGATCCGCCGACCGAGTGAGGAGTTCCGTCATGCCCGTGCTCACCACCGGCGCCGATCGCGAGGCGCTCACCTTCACCCTCGAGGCCGAGTTCGCGGCCCCTCCCGAGCGCGTCTGGCAGCTGTGGGAGGACCCGCGGCTGCTGGAGAAGTGGTGGGGTCCGCCCGGATGGCCCGCCACGTTCGTCCGCCACGAGCTGCGGCCGGGCGGCGAGTCCCGGTACTACATGACCGGCCCGGACGGCACGCGGGCCGGCGGCTGGTTCGCGACGGTGTCCACCGACGCCCCGTCGACCTTCACGTTCCGCGACGGCTTCGCGGGGGAGGACGGCGAGCCCGTCGACCCCGAGGACTACTCGACGACCACCGTCGTGCTCACCCCCGTCGGCGCCGCCACCCGCATGACGCTCACCGCCACCCACCGGTCGCTCGACCAGCTCGAGCGCGTTCTCGAGATGGGCATGGAGGAGGGCATGACCGAGGCGATGAACCAGATCGACGCCCTGCTCTGAGCGGTGCGGTGGATGGTGCCCGCCCAGCGGGCACCATCCACCGCACGGCGACCCCGGAAGGGTCACCAGCCCCAGAACGTGCGCTGCGCGGCGACGGCCCAGGCGTCGATCCGCTCCACGTCGGCGCGTTCGGGAAGCGCGCATCCGCCCGCCAGCAGCGTCCGGACCGCGGACTCGAGGCGCGCGATCTCCATGGAGACGTCGTCACGGGGGATCTCGCCGCGCTTGACGGCGAGCACGTGCTCGCGTTCCGCCGCGGGCATCGGCAGCGTCAGCGTGCCGCGCGCGGCGATCTCGTGCCCCTGGTACGCGAGTCGCAGCGCGTGGCTCCCGTACTTGACGTCCCAGCCGTAGCGGCTGACCAGCTCCGGCCGGTTCGGCACGCCGCTCGCGCGGCCCAGCATGCGTTCGTGCTGCGAGTGCATGTAGCCGAGGAACCGTTCCACGGCCCGCCGCGACAGGAACGCCGAGCGCATCGCCCGCAGCGACCGACCCGCTGCGGTCTCGGTGATCACGGACTCCTGCGGCGCGTACAGGGGCAGCAGCACCGTCGGGTTGCCCTTGACGGCGAGCCGGAGGTACTTCCGCAGGCCGTACATCACCAGGTCGGTGTCGCCGGGGCCGCTGCGGACGCCCTCGGGCTGCGTCCGCCAGATGTAGTCCTCGCGGCGCGGTTCCACGCCGAGCAGGTACACCGGGGGCTCGAGGTAGACGCCGAGTTCGTCGTGGTCGTCGGTGCCCGCGATCGCGATGCCGTGCACGCCGGAACCCACGACGGTGCGGAGGATCTCGCCTCGCAGTGCCGTGTCGCGGTCGCCGTACTCGACGTTCTGTCGATCACTCATGGTCGGTGACGGTAGGCGCGAGTGGACCGTCCACTCAAGTGAATTTCGGTTGGCCGGTGATGCGCTTCCCTGCACAATGACGGGGTGTATCTGACCGTCTCCACCACGCACGTACCGGCCACCGACCTCGGCTTCCTCCTGCACAAGCACCCCGATCGGGTGCAGGAGTTCGCCCAGCCCTTCGGCACGGCCACGGTGTTCTACCCGGAGGCGACGGAGGCCCGGTGCACCGCGGCGCTGCTGCTCGAGGTGGATCCGATCGCGCTCGCCCGGCGGCGCCGGTCCACGCCCGACTTCGCGCTCGCCCAGTACGTCAACGACCGCCCGTACGCGGCCTCGTCGCTGCTCGCGGCCGCGCTGGCGGACGTCTTCCGCAGTGCGCGGGGCGGCCGCGGCGGCAGCCGCCAGGACGTCGCCGACGGGCCGATCCCGCTGGAGATCGCCGTGCCGGTGCTGCCGTGCCGCGGCGGCCCGGAGCTGGCGCGGCGGCTCTTCGGTCCGCTCGGCTGGGTGGTGCACGCCGAGACCGTCCCGCTCGACGCGGCGATCGCCGAGTGGGGCGATTCGCGCTACCTGCGCCTCCGTCTCACGGGCGAGGTTCGGCTCGCCGACGCGCTGAACCACCTCTACGTCCTGCTGCCGGCGCTCGACGAGTCGAAGCACTACTGGCAGGGCACCGACGAGGTGGACAAGCTCCTGCGCTCCGGCGCCGGCTGGCTCGAGACGCACCCGGACCGGGAGCTGATCACCCGCCGCTACCTCGGCCGCGGGCCGGGCCTTGCGGCGCGGGCGCTCGAACGGCTCGCGGAGATCGACGACCTGCCCGGCGAGGCGCAGGACGACGGTGCCGCCGACGACGCGCCGAAGCCGCTGAACACGGTGCGCCACGACGCCGTGCTGGCGGAGATCGTGGCGAGCGGCGCGACCTCGGTCATCGACCTCGGTTGCGGGCCGGGGCAGTTCCTCGGCCGCCTGCTCGCGACCGGCGGGATCGACCGCGTCGCGGGGTGCGACGCCTCGGTGCGCTCGTTGCAGCGCGCCGCCCAGCGGCTGCACCTCGACGACATGACCGAGCGCCAGCGCGCGCGGATCGACCTGTTCCAGGCCGCGCTCACGTACGAGGACGACCGGCTCGCCGGGTTCGAGGCGGCGGTGCTCATGGAGGTGATCGAGCACGTCGATCCGTCGCGACTCGGCGCGCTCGAGCACGTCGTGTTCGGAGCGGCCCGGCCCGGCACCGTCGTGGTCACGACGCCCAACAGCGAGTACAACGCGCTCTACCCCGAGCTCGCCGGGATGCGGCACGCCGACCACCGGTTCGAGTGGGATCGCGCGCAGTTCGCCGCGTGGACCGCCGGGGTCGCGGACCGGCACGGCTACGTCGTGCGTCACGAGGGCATCGGCGACGCCGATCCCGAGCGCGGAACCCCCACCCAGATGGCCGTTCTCACCCGGAAGGAGTCCGCCCGATGAACGCCGACACCGTCATCACCGTCCCGATGCGCGGCCTGATCCTGCTGGCCGGCGCCTCGGGCAGCGGCAAATCGACGTTCGCGCGCAAGCACTTCCGGCCGACGGAGGTCGTCTCCAGCGATGTGTGCCGCGGCCTCGTCGCCGACGACGAGAACGATCAGGCGGCCACGTCCGACGCGTTCGACCTGCTGCACCACCTGGTCGGCATCCGCCTGCGCCGCGGCCTGCTCACCGTCGTCGACGCGACCAACGTGCAGCGGTCGTCCCGGGCCTCGCTCGTGGCGCTCGCCCGCGAGCACGACGTCCTCGTCGACGTGATCGTCTTCGACCTCCCGGACGAGATCGCCGTCGAACGGAACCGGCGGCGCAGCGACCGCACGTTCGGCCCGCAGGTGATCACGCGCCAGGCGCGGGAGCTGCGCCGGTCGCTCAAGGGCATCAAGAAGGAGGGCTTCCGCCGCGTCCACGTGCTCCGCGACGCCGCGCAGGTCGACGGTGCCTCCATCGTCCGCGAGCGGCCGTGGAACGACCGCACGGACCTCACCGGCCCGTTCGACGTGATCGGCGACGTGCACGGCTGCGCCGCCGAGTTGCGGTCACTGCTCACCGAACTCGGCTGGCGCGTGCGTGCCGACGGCGCGGATCACCCGGAGGGGCGGACGGCGGTCTTCGTCGGCGACCTGGTGGACCGCGGCCCGGACACCCCGGGCGTGCTGCGGCTCGTCATGGGCATGGTCGCCGCGGGGAACGCGCTGTGCGTCAGCGGGAACCACGAGAACAAGCTGGTGCGCGCGCTCAAGGGGAACGCGGTCACCGTTGCGCACGGGCTGCAGGAGTCGCTGGACCAGTTGGCCGCCGAGCCGGAGGAGTTCCGCGGCGCCGCACTGGCGTTCATGGACGGGCTGCTCAGCCACTACGTCCTCGACGGCGGCCGGCTCGTCGTGGCCCACGCCGGGCTCAAGGAGGAGTACCACGGCCGCGCGTCGCGGCGCGTGCGCGCGTTCGCGCTGTACGGCGACACCAGCGGCGAGACCGACGAGATGGGCCTGCCGGTGCGCTACCCGTGGGCGCGGGACTACCGCGGCCGCGCGGCGGTGGTGTACGGCCACACGCCGGTCACCGAACCGCAATGGGTCAACAACACACTGTGCATCGATACCGGTGCGGTGTTCGGCGGCGCCCTGACCGCCCTGCGCTACCCGGAGCGCGAGATCGTCTCCGTCCCGGCGGAGCAGGAGTGGTACGCGCCCGCCCGTCCAGCGGTGGAGGCACCGTCGGACGACCGGGCCGCCTCCGTCCTGCGGTACGACGACGTGGCAGGCACCCGCTGGCTCTCGACCCGCACGGCGGGACGGGTGAAGATCGAGGGCGACAACGCTGCGGCGGCGCTCGAGGTGATGAGCCGGTTCGCGGTGGACCCGCGCTGGTTGGTGTACCTGCCGCCCACCATGTCGCCGGCGTCGGTGGCGCGCGAGGGCGGCTTCCTCGAGCACCCGGCACGCGCGTTCGACGACTTCGCGGGCTGGGGCGTGGAGCGGGTCGTCTGCGAGGAGAAACACATGGGCTCGCGGGCGATCGCCGTGATCGCGCGTGATTCCGCCACTGCCGCACGGCGGTTCGGCATCGCCGACGGCAGCACCGGCGCGGTGTACACCCGCACGGGCCGCGCGTTCTTCGACGACGGCGAGCCGCTCGTGGACCGCCTCCGGCGGGCCGTGGCCCCGCTGTTCGACCGCCTCGAGACCGATTGGCTCGCGCTGGACTGCGAGCTGCTGCCGTGGTCCGCGAAGGCGGGCGAGCTGATCCGCGCGCAGTACGCGTCCGTGGGCGCGGCGGCGCGCGAGGTGTTCCCGGCCGCGCTCGCGGGCCTCGACGCCGCCGCGGCGCGGGGACTCGACGTCGCGGCGCTCCGGGCGCGCACCGCGCGGCGGGCCGTGAACGCGAACGCCTTCCGGGACGCGTACGCGCGCTACTACCGGCCGACGGACGGGCTCGACGGGGTCACCGTCGCGCCGTTCCAGGTGCTGGCCGCGGAGGGACGGGTACTCGCCGAGGAGTCGCACGAGTGGCACATGGCGGTGCTCGGCGAGCTGGACGACCCGTTCCTGACGCCGACGCGGCACCGCGTCGTCGAGCTGGGATCGGAGACGGATCGCGCGGAGGCGTGCCGGTGGTGGACCGGGCTGACGGACGCCGGCGGCGAGGGCATGGTGGTCAAGCCGCTGGGCGATGTGGGCCGGAAGGTGCAGCCGGGCCTGAAGGTTCGCGGCCGCGAGTACCTGCGCATCATCTACGGCCCCGACTACCCGGACTCGCTCGAGGTGCTGCGCGAGCGGAACCTCGGCCGCAAGCGGACGATGGCGCTCGCGGAGCACGCCCTCGGCCGCGACGCCCTGGCGGCGTTCGTGGCCGGCGAGCCGCTCTGGCGCGTGCACCAGTCGGTGTTCGCGGTGTTGGCGCAGGAGTCGGCGCCGGTGGACCCGCGGCTGTAGGCGCCGCTCGCGACGAATCGGCCGATTCCGCGTCGGCGATCGCCCTGAGCGTTCCCGTCGCGGATTCGGCCGGTTTCACGAGGAACCGAGCGCCTGCGCGGCGAGCCGTCCGGAGATCAGTGCTGGCGGCACGCCGACACCGGGGTGCGTCATGGACCCGGCGAGCACGGCGTTCGCGATGCCGGGGACGCGCTGCGGGCGGCGTAGCGGGCCGGTCTGGGTGAGGGTGTGCGCCGCGGCGAACGGGGTGCCCGCGGACATGCCCTGCCGCGCCCAGTCGGCGGGCGTGTCCACGCGGAGGATCTCCGCGGAATCGATGCCGCGGTAGCCGCGGCCCGCCAGCGTCCGCAGCACGTCGCGCACGTAGTCGGGGCCGATCGAATCCCATTCGAGCGGCGCCGATTCCAGGTTCGGGCACGGCGCGAGCACGCTCACCGGGCCGGGTTCGCCCGTCGTGACCGACGGCCGGGTGATGAGGAACGACGGGTCGCTCATGAGCCGCCCGCGGCCCCGCGTCGCGGTGATCTCGGCGAAGGTCTGCTCCCACGCCGCGCCGAAGTCGAGTGTGTGGTGCGCCTGCGTCGGCCAGTGGTCCTGCAGGTCCGGATCCACGTCCAGGTGCGCCACCACCGCCGACGGCGACAGCCGCACCCGCCGCGGCGCCCGCCCGCCGAGCGGCGCGATGAGCCGGTCGGTGACGGGCGCGTCGGCCGTGAGCACCACCCCGTCGAACGACAGTTGGTGCACGCGCGCCGACGTCCGGGCCCGCAGGCCCGTGACCAGGCCGCGCCGGCCGTCGAGACCGATCACCTCGTGCCCGAGGAGGAGCGCGCCGCCGGCGCGCCGCACCTGGTCCGCCATCACGGACGCGACCCGACCCATCCCGGCCCGCGGGTACCAGACGCCCAGGCCGACGTCCATGTGCGAGATCACGGCGTACACCGCCCGCGCCGCCGACGGCGCGACCCCGGCGTAGAGCGCCTGGAACGTGAGCATCCGGCGGGCGCGCGGGTCGGCCACGCGGCGGTCCACCTGGTGCTGCATCGATCGCAGCGCACCCAGCTTCACCAGCCGGCCGAGGGCGGCCAGGTCGCGCGGATTCGCGTACGAGGACCAGGCGGCGTCGCCGCCGATGAAGCGCTCGTAGGCGGCGTCGAACATCGCCTCCTGCCAGCGCATGTGCTCGTCGACCGCGAGGTCGCCGGGCACGTGCAGGACGCTCGGCGGCAGTCCGGCGCCGCGTCGATTCGACCCGCTCGCTCCGCTCCCGGCGTCGAGCGCCGGGAAGCGGCCCGCGTACGCGGGCACGACCGGAAGCAGGTCCAGCTCGTCCTCGGCGGCGGGCCGGTCGAGGCCGCCCGCGGCGAGTGCGTCGAAGACGAGTTCCGGCATGGTCAGCACGCTCGCGCCCGGATCGATGACGTGCCCGCGCACGCGTTCGGTCCCGGCGCGCCCGCCGACCTGCGGCGACCGCTCCACGACGGTGACCTGGTGACCCGCCCCGAGCAGGTGCAGCGCCGCCGACAGCCCGGACAGCCCCGCCCCGATGATTCCGATGTGCACGGGACGAGTCTAGGAAGGACTCCGAGAAATATATTGCAATGTATGCATATGTGACATACGCTCGGGCTCATGAGCGCAGAACACGACCACGAATCCGGCCACTCGGCGCGGTGGGAGATCGGCTTCGCCATCGCCTCGGGCGTCACGTACACCGCGGGCATGATCGCCGAGTACGCACTGAAGCTGCCCGACGTCGGCACCGCCTTCTTCCTCGCCACCTACTTCTTCGGCGGCTTCTTCACCATCCGCTCCGCCATCAAGTCCACCCTGGCCGGGAAGTTCGAGGTCGACTTCCTCATGCTGGTCGCGGCGATCGGCGCCGCCTCCATCGGCCGGTTCGCCGAGGGCGCGGTGCTGCTCTTCCTGTTCAGCCTCGGCCACGCGCTCGAGGAGTTCGCGCTGGCCCGGGCGTCCAAGTCGATCGAGGCGCTCGCCGGCCTCGCGCCCCGCACCGCGCTGGTGCACGTCGGCGGACCGTCGACCACGGCGGGCGAGTTCGTCGACCGACAGGTCGAGGACGTGGCCGTCGGCGATCTCGTGCTGATCCGCCCCAACGCCCGCGTCAGCTCCGACGGCGTGGTCGTCGACGGCCGGTCCGCGATCGATCAGAGCGCCGTCACCGGCGAGTCCATGCCCGTCGAGAAGGAGCCGCTCGACCCCGCTCGGGCCGGTCGTGTCGCCGACGAGAACAAGGTCTTCGCGGGCACCGTCAACGGCTCCGGCGCCCTGGTCGTGCGGGTCACCGCGCTGGCGAAGGACTCGACGCTGAGCAAGGTCGTCGAGCTCGTCGCCTCCACCGACCAGGCCAAGTCGCCCACGCAGCGCTTCCTCGACAGGTTCCAGCGCATCTACGTGCCGGCCGTGATCGCCTTCGTCATCGGCGTCTTCCTCGTCGGGTACTTCGCGCTGGGCAATCCGTTCGACGACGCCTTCTACCTCGCGATGGCCGTCCTCGTCGCCGCGAGCCCGTGCGCGCTGGCGCTCGCCACCCCGTCGGCCGTGCTCGCCGGCGTGGCCCGCGCCGCCCGCGCCGGCGTCCTCGTCAAGGGCGGCGCCCCGCTCGAGACGCTGGGCCGCGTCACGTCCATCGCCTTCGACAAGACCGGCACGCTCACCTGGGGTGAGCCGCGGGTCACCGACACCGTCGCCGCGCCCGGCGTCGAGCTCGACGAGTTGCTCGCGACCACCCTGGCCGTCGAGAAACTCTCGGATCACCCCCTCGCGGCGGCCGTCGCCGAGGCGGTCGCCGCGCGGACGTCGACGGTGCTGACCGCCTCCGACCTGCAATCCGTCACGGGGCGCGGCGTCCGCGCCGTCGTCGACGGGGAGACCGTCGAGATCGGCAACGAGCGGCTCTTCAGCGACGCCGGCATCGCGCTCGACGGTGCCGTCGCCGCCGACGTCGAGCGGCTCCAGTCCAGCGGCCGCACCCTGATGATCGTGCGCCGCGGCGGCCGCTTCCTCGGCGTGATCGGCGTGATGGACACGCCCCGCCGGGAGGCCGGGCAGGTGCTCGACCGGCTGCGCGAGTCCGGGATGACCGACATCGTGATGATCTCCGGCGACCACCAGCAGGTGGCCGAGGCCGTGGGCCGCGACGTGGGCGTCGACCGGGCGCTCGGCGGGCTGCTGCCCGAGGACAAGGTCACGCAGGTCCGGGACCTCTCCGGGGCCGGCGCGGGCACCGAAGCCCGACGGTGCGCGATGGTCGGGGACGGGGTCAACGACGCGCCCGCCATGGCGCAGGCCGACGTGGGCATCGCGATGGGTGCCGCCGGCTCCGCGGTCGCGCTGGAGACCGCCGACGTCGCGCTGATGAGTGACGACCTCGGCCGCCTGCCCTTCGCCGTGCGGTTGAGCCGGCAGACCAGTCGCATCATCCGGCAGAACCTCATCGCCGCGCTCGGCGTCGTCGTCTTCCTGGTGATCGTCACCTTCCTCGGCATGCCGATGGGGCCGGTGGTCTTCATCCACGAGGGCTCGACCCTCATCGTCGTCGCCAACGCGCTGCGACTGCTGCGCTTCGAGGTGGGGCGGGAGCATGACGGGGTGGAGCACGAGGTGCGCCCGGAACGCGAGCCCGCGGCAGCGTGACCGGGGGGGCGCGCAGCGGAGCACGAGGTACGCCCGGAACGCGAGCCCGCAGCAGCGTGATCGTGCCCGCGGTGGCGTGAGATCCGCTGAGGGCGAACGTCGATGCCCGGCCGGAACAACCCGGCCGGGCATCGACGTTGAGCGGGGCAGACTGAACTTTGGAGGTCCCATGTCTGAGCAGATCTCACTGCCCGTTCTCTTCGTCCCCGACCTCGTCGTGCTCCCCGGCATGGTCGTGCCCATCCCCCTGGACGACGCCGCCGCGCAAGCGGCCGTCGACGCCGGCCGCGCGAGCGAGCGCGGCAGGCTCCTCGTCGCCCCGCGCCTGGACGATCGCTACCCGACGCACGGCGTCGTGGCGTCGATCGTGCAGGTCGGGCGGGTTCCCGGACAGTCCGGGTACGTGGCCGTGCTGCGCGGCGAGCAGCGCGCTCACATCGGGTCCGGCACCACCGGCCCGGGCGCCGCGCTGTGGGTCGAGGTCGACGTCGTCGACGAGACCCCGGTCACCGAGCGCACCCGCGAGCTGGCCGCCGAGTACAAGAAGGTCGTGCTCGCGATGCTGCAGCGCCGCGAGGCGTGGCAGGTCATCGACGCCGTCAACCGGCTCACCGACCCCGCCGCGCTGGCGGACACGTCGGGCTACTCGTCGTGGCTGACCGACGAGCAGAAGCGCGAGCTGCTGGAGACCGGCGACGTCGACGTGCGCCTGCAACGGCTCATCGACTGGACCGGCGAGCACCTGGCCGAGACCGAGGTGAGCGACAAGATCGCCTCCGACGTCCGCGACGGGATGGAGAAGCAGCAGAAGGAGTTCCTGCTCCGCCAGCAACTGAACGCCATCCGCAAGGAGCTCGGGGAGGACGAGCCCGACGGCGCCGACGACTACCGCTCGCGCGTCGAGGCCGCCGACCTGCCTTCGACGGTCCGCGAGGCCGCGCTGCGCGAGGTCGGCAAGCTGGAGCGCGGCACCGACCAGAGCCCCGAGGCCGGCTGGATCCGCACCTGGCTCGACACCGTCCTCGACCTGCCGTGGAACGTCACCACCGAGGACTCGGACGACCTCGACGGTGCGCGGGCGATCCTCGACGCCGACCACCACGGCCTCGACGACGTGAAGGACCGCATCGTCGAGTACCTCGCCGTGCGGTCGCGCCGCGCGCAGCGCGGTATGTCGCTGGTCGGCGGCCGCGGATCGGGGGCCGTCATGGTGCTCGCCGGGCCTCCCGGCGTCGGCAAGACCTCGCTCGGCGAGTCCGTCGCCCGGGCGCTCGGGCGGAAGTTCGTGCGCGTGGCCCTCGGCGGCGTGCGGGACGAGGCGGAGATCCGTGGGCACCGTCGCACCTACGTGGGCGCGCTGCCCGGCCGGATCGTGCGCGCGATCGGCGAGGCGGGGTCGATGAATCCCGTTGTGCTGCTGGATGAGATCGACAAGGTGGGCTCCGACTACCGCGGTGATCCCGCGGCGGCCCTGCTCGAGGTGCTGGACCCGGCGCAGAACCACACCTTCCGCGATCACTACCTGGACCTCGATCTGGACCTGTCCGACGTGGTCTTCCTCGCGACGGCCAACGTGGTGGAGAACATCCCGTCGGCGCTGCTCGACCGCATGGAGCTCGTCACCCTCGACGGCTACACGGAGGACGACAAGGTCGCGATCGCCCGCGACTACCTGGTGCCGCGGCAGCTCGAGCGGGCGGCGCTGACACCCGACGAGGTGACCGTCACCGACGAGGCGCTGCGCGAGATCGCCGCGAACTACACCCGCGAGCCGGGCGTGCGGCAGTTCGAGCGGCTGCTCGCGAAGGCGCTGCGCAAGGTCGCGGTGGAGCAGTCCTCCTCGTCGGAGGGCGGGCGCACCGTCGTCGACGTCGGGGACCTGAAGGGGTACCTGGGCCGGCCCCGGTTCACCCCGGAGACCGCCGAGCGCACCGAGGTGCCCGGCGTCGCGACCGGCCTCGCCGTGACGGGCATGGGCGGCGACGTCCTGTTCATCGAGGCGCTGCACACGCCCGGCGAGTCCGGCCCGGAGTTGAAGCTGACGGGCCAGCTCGGCGACGTGATGAAGGAGTCGGCGCAGATCGCCCTGTCGTACGTGCAGGCGCACGCCGCCGACTTCGGGATCGACCCGGATGCGCTGAACGGGACGGTGCACATCCACTTCCCGGCCGGCGCCGTCCCCAAGGACGGGCCGTCGGCGGGCGTCACAATGGTCACCGCGCTGGTGTCGATGCTGACGGGGCGGCGCGTGCGCAGCGACGTCGGCATGACCGGCGAGGTCACCCTCAACGGCCGGGTGCTGCCCATCGGCGGCGTCAAGCAGAAGCTGCTGGCCGCGCAGCGCAACGGCCTGGCGACGGTGCTCATCCCGCAGCGCAACGAACCCGACCTGGACGACGTCCCCGCCGAGGTCCTCGACGCCCTGGACGTCCGGCCGATGGTCGACGTCGCGGAGATCGTCGCGCAGGCCCTCGAACCGGTGACGGAGAGCGCGCAGGTCGCCGCCTAGCGGGTTCGACGGTGCGGGCGGGTCGCTGCGGCGGCCCGCCCGCTCGGCGTTTCGTGGGGAGCCGGCGGCTCAGGTCGACGCGGCCGCGAGGACGGCGATGACGATCATCCCGACGACCGGGCCGGTGATGGCGAGCACGGTGGTGCAGGCGATCCGGCAGGGGCCGAGGCCCCAGAAGCTGCCGATGGCGGCGAGCACGGGAGTTGCGAGAGCGAGTATCACCGCTGGCCCTAGTAGCGCGTCGAGGTCGTCGATGTCGTTGCTGCCCAGCGCGGCTGTGACGATCAGGAGGAAGCATCCGTACGCCCCGCCGCTGGCGAAGAGGGCGGCGCGGGCGACGCGGGTTCGGAGCGCGTCGCGGTGTTCGGTGCAGACCGTGTTCGTCATGCCCTCCAGTCCACCCCGTCGCGAGTGGCGGCGGATCCGTGGAACTACCCAGTCGACCCCTGGGATTCCCCGCGGTCCGCGGCGGCGGGGCGGGTGTGCCCGGGCGTGCCCAGGGCGGCACCGTCGGGCAGCGTGACCAGGGAGAACATGCCTTGAGCGACCTCCGCTCAACTTTTTCGCGAATTCGGGAACAATTCCGTCGGCCCGCCCGTTGGACAGGACGTACTACTTGAGCGTGCTCCGCTCAATGGGGTAGAACTGAGATGTTCGCCCCTTGAGCCGGGGGCGCTGAAGTCTGGATCTGTAGCAGAACTATCAGGAGGCAAATCAATATGGGACGTGCAGTAGGCATCGACCTCGGCACCACCAACTCGTGCGTCGCTGTCCTCGAGGGCGGCGACCCGGTCGTGATCGCGAACGCCGAGGGCTCGCGGACCACCCCCTCGGTGGTCGCCTTCGCGCGCAACGGTGAGGTCCTGGTGGGTCAGCCCGCCAAGAACCAGGCCGTCACGAACGTCGACCGCACCATCCGCTCGGTCAAGCGCCACATCGGCACCGACTGGTCGCAGAAGATCGACGACAAGGACTACACCAGCCAGGAGATCAGCGCCCGCACGCTGATGAAGCTGAAGCGCGACGCCGAGGCCTACCTGGGCGAGGACGTCACCGACGCCGTCGTCACCGTTCCCGCGTACTTCAACGACGCGCAGCGTCAGGCCACCAAGGAGGCCGGCCAGATCGCGGGCCTGAACGTGCTCCGCATCGTCAACGAGCCCACCGCCGCCGCGCTCGCGTACGGCCTGGACAAGGGCGAGAAGGAGCAGACCATCCTGGTCTTCGACCTCGGTGGCGGCACCTTCGACGTCTCGCTGCTGGAGATCGGCGACGGCGTCGTCGAGGTCCGCGCGACCTCGGGTGACAACAACCTCGGTGGTGACGACTGGGATCAGCGCATCGTCGACTGGCTCGTGGAGAAGTTCAAGGCGCAGCACGGCATCGACCTGACCAAGGACAAGATGGCCATGCAGCGTCTGCGCGAGGCCGCGGAGAAGGCGAAGATCGAGCTGAGCTCGGGCCAGAGCACGTCGATCAACCTGCCGTACATCACGGTGGACGCGGACAAGAACCCGCTGTTCCTCGACGAGAACCTCTCGCGCAGCGAGTTCCAGAAGATCACCAGCGATCTGCTCGAGCGCACCCGCACCCCGTTCCAGGCGGTCATCAAGGACGCCGGCATCTCGGTCAGCGACATCGATCACGTCGTGCTCGTGGGTGGCTCCACCCGTATGCCCGCCGTGACCGAGCTGGTCAAGGAGCTCACCGGCGGCAAGGAGCCCAACAAGGGCGTCAACCCGGACGAGGTCGTCGCCGTGGGCGCCGCCCTGCAGGCCGGCGTGCTGCGCGGCGAGGTCAAGGACGTGCTGCTGCTCGACGTCACCCCGCTGAGCCTCGGCATCGAGACCAAGGGCGGCGTGATGACCAAGCTCATCGAGCGCAACACCACCATCCCCACCAAGCGGTCCGAGACCTTCACCACGGCCGACGACAACCAGCCGTCGGTGCAGATCCAGGTCTTCCAGGGCGAGCGTGAGATCGCCGCGCACAACAAGCTGCTCGGCAGCTTCGAGCTCACCGGCATCGCGCCGGCGCCGCGCGGCGTGCCCCAGATCGAGGTCACCTTCGACATCGACGCCAACGGCATCGTGCACGTGACCGCGAAGGACAAGGGCACCGGCAAGGAGAACACCATCAAGATCTCCGACGGCAGCGGGCTGTCGCAGGAGGAGATCGACCGGATGATCAAGGACGCCGAGGCCCACGCCCAGGAGGACAAGGCTCGCCGCGAGGAGGCGGAGACCCGCAACCAGGCCGAGTCGCTGGTCAACCAGACCGAGAAGTTCCTCAAGGAGAACGAGGACAAGGTCCCGGCGGAGAACAAGACCAAGGTCGAGGCCGCCATCAAGGAGGCGAACGAGGCGCTCCAGGGCACCGACATCGCCGCTGTGAAGGCCGCCGTCGAGAAGCTCTCGGCCGAGTCGCAGGAGCTGGGCCAGGCGCTGTACGCGCAGGCCGGTGCTGAGGCGCAGGCCGACGGTGCCGCCGCCGGCGCCCAGCAGGACGACGGCGTCGTGGACGCCGAGGTCGTGGACGAGGACCCGAAGGACGCCAAGTAATGACGAGTCCCGAGAATCCGGCGCAGCCGGATGAGGTGACCCCGGAGTCGGAGGTCGCGGCGGAGGAATCCGCCGCGGCCCCGGCCGAACCGGGCGAGACGGCGGACGCCGAGGTCGTCGAGGAGGCCGCGCCGGACAAGGAGGCGGAGCTCACCGCCGACCTGCAGCGTGTGACCGCCGAGTACGCCAACTACCGCAAGCGCACCGCGCGTGACGTGGTGGACGCCCGCGCCGCGGGCAAGGCCTTCGTAGTCGGTGAGCTGCTGGTGGTCCTGGACGACCTGGACCGCGCCCGCAGCCACGGCGATCTCGAGTCCGGCCCGCTGAAGTCGGTGTCCGACAAGCTCGACGGCGTGCTCAAGGCCCTGGGCCTCGAGGCCTTCGGCGAGGTAGGCGACGAGTTCGACCCCGCCATCCACGAGGCCGTGCAGCACGAGGGCGACGGTGCCGATCCCGTGGTGGGAGCGGTTCTGCGCCAGGGATATCAGATCGATGGCAAGGTGATCCGTAACGCGATGGTCGCAGTGGTCGACCGTCCGGCGGAGGCCCCGAGCCAGGACGAGCAATAAAGGAGGTGATGCCCAGTGGCACAGAGGGAATGGGTTGAACAGGACTTCTACAAGGAGCTGGGCGTCAGCTCCAGCGCGAGTGCCGACGAGATCAAGAAGGCCTACCGCAAACTGGCCCGCGAGCTGCACCCGGACGCGAATCCGGGCAACACGCAGGCCGAGGAGCGGTTCAAGCGGGTCTCCGAGGCGCACGCCGTGCTCTCCGATCCGGCCAAGCGCAAGGAGTACGACGAGACGCGGCGCCTGTTCGGCAGCGGCCGGTTCGGCTCCGGCGGTGCCGGCGGCTACGGCGGCGGTGGCGGATTCGGCTCCGGTGGCTTCGGCAACACGGGCGGCGGATCCGGCGGGTTCTCGTTCTCGGACATCTTCGACGGTGCCGCCTCCGGCAACGGCGGGGGCGGATTCGGGGACATCTTCGAGGGCCTGTTCAACCGCGGCGGCGCGGGGCAGGGCCCCGGGCCGCAGCCCACGCGGCCGCGCCGCGGCAGCGACCTGGAATCCGAGCTGACGCTGGGCTTCCGGGACGCCACGCTCGGCGTGACCACGCCGATCACGCTGACCTCGCCGTCGCCCTGCACCACCTGCCACGGTTCCGGCGCCAAGCCGGGCACCAGCCCGCGGGTGTGCCAGTCCTGCAACGGCTCCGGTCTCGTGAGCCGCAACCAGGGAGCGTTCAGCTTCTCCGAGCCCTGCCCGGACTGCCGCGGTACCGGCTCGGTGATCGACGATCCCTGCACGGACTGCAACGGCACCGGGGTCACCGTGCGCACCCGCACGGTGAACGTCAAGATCCCGCCCGGCGTCAAGGACGGCCAGCGCATCCGCCTGGCCGGCCAGGGGCAGGCCGGGATGCGCGGGGCACCGTCGGGCGACCTGTTCGTCACGGTCCACGTCAGCGCCGACGACGTCTTCACCCGCAACGGTGACGACCTCCTGGTCACCCTGCCCGTGAGCTTCGCGGAGCTGGCGCTGGGCGCCACCGTCACCGTCCCCACGCTGGGACAGCCGGTGGGCGTGAAGATCCCCGCGGGCACGACCGACGGCCGCACCCTGCGGGTGCGCGGGCGCGGTGTGCCGAAGCGGGCGGGCGGCCACGGCGACCTGCTCGTCAAGGTGCAGGTCGCGGTGCCCCCCTCGCTGGACGAGCGGGCACAGCAGGCGCTGCGCGACTACGCGGAGGCCGAGCGCGCCGCGGGCTTCGACCCGCGGGGCGGATGGGCCGGTGCCGGAAGCACGGCGGGGGCGTGATCATGAGCGTCGACCAGCAGTTCCCCGACGATCCGGACGCGCACGTGTTCATGATCTCGGTCGCTGCGCAGCTCGCGGGGATGCACGCGCAGACCCTCCGCACGTACGACCGGCTCGGGCTCGTGACGCCCGAGCGGTCGGCGGGCGGGGGCCGGCGCTACTCCTCGCGCGACGTCGACCTGCTCCGCGAGGTGCAGCGCCTGTCCCAGGACGAGGGCGTGAACCTCGCCGGCATCAAACGGATCATCGACCTGACCAACCAGGTCGACGCGCTGCAGCGGCGCGTGGAGGAGCTGACCGCTCAGCTCGAGTCCGCGCGCCGTTCCGGCGGCGAACTCGTGCACGTGCCGAAGAGCTCGGCGATGGTGGTCTGGCAGCCCAGGAGCCGCCGCAAGAGCTGACCCGTGGACGCCCGCTCCCAACTGGGAGCGGGCGTCCCACCGACTGCAGCAACGGGGAGCCCGGCTCACGACGGGACCCCTGCTCATGACGGGGAGTCCGGCTCCCAGCTGGGAGCGGAGCTACAGCGGGTCGTGCACCACGTCCTCGGGCGCGGCGCCGCGCACCACGGCCTTCTCGCTCGCGGCCCGCAGGAGCCCCTTGGGGCCGGCGATGAGCACGCGGTGACCGGCGAGGTCCAGGCCGTCCATCGCATCCACCAGCGAGCCGTGCCGCAGCGGCAGCGCGCGGTAGGCGGTCGCGGGATGCTTGAGCCACCACGGATCCCGCCGCGCGTCCGTCACCTGCGTCACCTTGAGCCACGGATTCGTGGCCGCGAGGCGGACCAGGGCGTCCGCGTCGTACAACAGCCCCGGCGAGCGCGCTCCCACGAGGAGGTGCACGTCGGGGTTGTCGGCGTTCATGGCCATCGCCAGCAGCATCGACTTCATCGGGGCGAGGCCCGTGCCCCCGGCGATCATGGTGACGGGGCGGTCACCGTCGGGCCGCAGGAGCCCGTGGACCTGCCCGAACTGCCACACGTCGCCCGGCCGGCTCTCCCCGAAGACCGTGCTGGAGAGGTAGCCGCCGGGCACCGAGCGGATGTGGAACTCCAGCTGGCCCTGCGTGTTCGGCGGCATCGCCAGCGACAGCGGCCGCCACACGCGCGGCACCTGCGGGATCTGGGTCTCGACGTACTGGCCGGGCCGGAACAGCAGCGGCTCGTCGGCGACGAGGCGCACCACCGCCAGCCCTGGGTGCGGCCGCAGCACGTCCACCACGCGGGCCGTCCTGCGGGCGGGCGTCGGATCGGAGTGCGCGCCGCCGCGCATCACCCCGGTGAGCAGGTGCACGCCCTGTTCGAGGACCGCGGCGTCCTCCTCATCGAGGCCGCCGTGCGGCTTGTAGACGGCGTGCACCTCGGCGATGAGGGCCGCCGACATCGTCGCGTAGTGGGCCTCGGTGAGCCCGTACTTGCGGTGGTCACGGCCCAGCTGGGCCAGGAACTCGATGAGCTCGTCGTGCCCCTCCGTCTTCGGGATCGATGTGAAGACGTGATCGAGCACGCGCATGAACGTCGCGCGGTGCCCGGTCATGTTCGCCGGGAAGAGGTCGCGCAGCGACGGGTCCATCGCGAACAGCCGGGCGAACAGGCCCTTCGTGAAATCGTCCGCCACCGGCTTCAGGTCGGCCGCGATCTGCGCCAGACCGTGCCGTGCATGCGAACCCACTGCTGCCCCGCTCCCGTCCTCCGAAGCCGTCCCGAACGGCCCCATCCTACCTGCGGCTTTGCATCCGTCACACCGCTGCGCGCACGGCGCGCCCGGTGCGGCGCGGATTCGTTCCGTCGAGTATCTTTCTCCCGGGCGCGGACGCCGTGCCGAGGGGATCGACGAGCTCGAAGAGAGGGTTCCATCGCATGGTCGCTTTGCGAGTCAGCCGCCGCGCGCGCCGCATCGGATACGGCATCGCCGTCGGAGCGGGCATCGCCCTCGCGCCGATCGCCGCGGGCGCCGCCTCCGCCGACACCGGCCCGGCCGCCGAAGGCCCCGCGACCACGGCGGTCCAGCGGGTGAAGCCGGTCGTCGTGCCCAAGTCCGCCGTCGTGCAGCCCGCCGGGACGCCCGTGCGGAAGCCGGCGGGGAAGCCCGTCGCGGCGCAGCGCGCGGTCGCGCAGCCCGGCGGTGCCCCGGCGTCCGCCGTGCCGCACACCGGGAAGGCCGCCGTGCCGCAGGCCGGGAAGGCCGCCGTGCCGCAGGCCGGGAAGGCCGCCGTGCCGCAGGCCGGGAAGGCCGCCGTGCGGCCGGCGACGACGCGGGCCGCGTCCGCCGTGGCCAGGCCGGTCTCCGGAGAGATCCGCGGTGGCACCTCCGACCGTCGCCCTGTCGTGGTGATCGGTGCCTCCGTCTCCTCGGGCAAGGCCGTCGCAGCGACGCAGGCCTACCCGAGCCGGGTCGCCGCGCTGTCGGGGCGCCCGGTCCGGGTCAGCTCCCGCGTGGGCGCCGGGTACGCCGACGGCTCCATGGCCCGCCTCACCCGCGCCGCGAACCTGCCGGCGCAGAACCCCGACCTGGTCGTGCTGCAGGCCGGCACCAACGACGTCGGCGCGCCGCCGGCCCTGATCGCGGGCCAGGTGCGGCAGGTCGTGGCGACCGTGCGGCAGCAGGCGCCGGGCGCGCGGATCGCCGTGGTCACCGTCTTCCCGTCGATCCACCGCGGGGCCGCGGCCCGCAGCACGGACGCCGCGATCATCAGCGCCGCGCGGTCCGTGGACCCGGGTGTCGCCGTGATCTCCCCGCTCAACGAGGGCTGGACCTACGGCGCCGCCGATGACGGGCATCCCGGCGCGGGCGCCCACCTGCGCATCGCGGAGCGCGTCGCCGGCCTGGTCTGACCACGCCGGCCTGATGCGGCTGATGCGCTTGTGAAAAAAGTCGCGGAAGTTATGCATGTGGCGACTGTTGTGTCAAGATGTCGGCATGAGCGTGTCGCGTTTCGGTGCAATGGTCGGAATCGGAGCCGCGGTGATGGCATCGGTGGTCGGCGCGTCCGCCGGCACCGTCGCCGCTGAGCCGGGCTCCGCCGTCCGTACCGCCGACTCCCGGCCCGTCGTCGTGATCGGCGCGTCGATCTCGACGGGCTACGAGGTCGCCGGAGTCGTCGCCTATCCGCGCATGATCAGCGCCATCGCGGGCCGGTCGGTGTACCTCAGTGCGCGCAGCGGTGCGGGCTACAACGACGGGGCGATCGCCGGGCTCACCCGCGCCGCGAAGCTTCAGGAGCGGGATCCGGCGCTGGTCGTGGTGCAGGCCGGCTCGAACGACGTCGGCGCCTCGACGTCCGCGATCGACGGCCAGGTGCGGCAGGTGATCTCGACGGTTCGCGCGCAGGCGCCGAACGCCAAGGTCGCGCTGATCACCGTGTTCCCGACGGTCCGCGGTAGCGGCTCCGACGCCCGCGCCACCGAGGCCGCCATCGTGAACGCCGCGCGCGCCGTCGATCCGTCGGTGTCCGTGATCTCCCCGCTCAGTGAGGGTTGGGTCTACGGGACCAGTAGCGACGGTCATCCCGATGCCGCCACGCATCAGAAGCTCGCGGAGCGCGTTGCCGCGCTGGCGTGACCGTCGCGCACTGCGCGCACCGTCGTACCTCCGGGCGTGACCGAGGGGCGCCGGCCCCTTCGCCAGGGGCCGGCGCCGCCCCGTAGTCTCGATCGCGCTGTGAGGTGGGTCACCCACGATCTCCGAGTTGAGCGGAACAGACTCAAGCTTCTGCGCGTTGAGGAACACAGAAGGCATACTTGAGTGGAGAACGCTCAGGGTGCACGAGACGTGTTCGAGACGACCCAGGAGGAAGTACGTTGGATTCGTTCCAGCCCACCACCAAGACGCAGGCCGCGCTGACCTCGGCCCTGCAGGCGGCGTCGGCCGCGGGGAACCCGGAGATCTCTCCGGCGCACCTGCTGGTGGCGCTGCTCGACCAGACCGACGGGATCGCCGCGCCGCTGCTCAAGGCGGTGGGCGTGGATCCCGTCACCGTGCGCAACCGCGCGCAGGACCTCGTGGACCGCAAGCCGAAGGCGAGCGGCTCCACCACCACACCGCAGCTCAGCCGCGAGTCGATCGCGTCGATCAGCGCCGCGCAGAAGCTCGCCACCGAGATGGGCGACCAGTACGTCTCCACCGAGCACGTGCTCTACGGGCTCGCGGAGGCGGGCGGTGAGGCCGCGCAGATCCTGACCTCCGCCGGCGCCACCCCGCAGGAGATCCGTGAGGCCTTCACGGCCGTCCGCGGCAGCGCGAAGGTCACCTCCGAGAACCCCGAGGGGCAGTACCAGGCGCTCGAGAAGTACTCGACCGACCTCACCGCCCGCGCCCGCGAGGGCAAGCTCGACCCGGTCATCGGGCGCGACAACGAGATCCGTCGCGTCGTGCAGGTGCTGTCCCGCCGCACCAAGAACAACCCCGTCCTCATCGGTGAGCCCGGTGTCGGCAAGACCGCCATCGTCGAGGGCCTGGCCCAGCGCGTGGTCACGGGTGACGTGCCGGAGTCGCTGCGCGGGAAGACGGTGATCTCGCTCGACCTCGGCTCGATGGTCGCGGGCGCCAAGTACCGCGGTGAGTTCGAGGAGCGGCTCAAGGCCGTCCTCGACGAGATCAAGGCCAGCTCCGGCCAGATCATCACGTTCATCGACGAGCTGCACACCATTGTGGGCGCCGGCGCCACCGGCGACTCCGCCATGGACGCGGGCAACATGATCAAGCCGATGCTGGCCCGCGGCGAGCTGCGGCTCGTCGGCGCCACCACGCTCGACGAGTACCGCCAGTACATCGAGAAGGACGCCGCGCTCGAGCGCCGCTTCCAGCAGGTGCTGGTCGGCGAGCCGTCGGTCGAGGACACCGTCGGCATCCTGCGCGGCCTCAAGGAGCGGTACGAGGTGCACCACGGCGTGCGCATCACCGACTCCGCGCTCGTCGCCGCCGCGTCCCTCTCCGACCGCTACATCACGAGCCGGTTCCTGCCCGACAAGGCGATCGACCTCGTCGACGAGGCCGCCTCGCGCCTGCGGATGGAGATCGACTCGCGGCCCGAGGAGATCGACGCCGAGGAGCGGCTGGTCCGTCGCCTCGAGATCGAGGAGATGGCGCTGTCCAAGGAGTCCGACGCCGCGTCGAAGGACCGCCTGGAGAAGCTGCGCGGCGAGCTCGCCGACCACAAGGAGAAGCTGGCCCAGCTCACCTCCCGCTGGCAGAACGAGAAGGGCGCCATCGATTCGGTGCGCACGCTCAAGGAGCAGCTCGAGACGCTGAAGGGCGAGTCGGAGCGCGCCGAGCGTGACGGCGACCTCGGCCGTGCCGCGGAGCTGCGCTACGGCCAGATCCCCGCGCTGGAGAAGCAGCTCGACGAGGCCGTCGCCTCCTCGGGTGCCGCCTCCGACGGCGAGGTCATGCTCAAGGAGGAGGTCGGCCCCGACGACGTGGCCGACGTGGTCTCCGCCTGGACCGGCGTCCCCGCCGGCCGCATGCTCGAGGGTGAGACGGCGAAGCTGCTGCGCATGGAGTCGGAGATCGGCAAGCGCGTGATCGGCCAGGAGGCCGCGGTCACCGCGGTCTCGGATGCGGTGCGCCGCACCCGCGCCGGCGTCGCGGACCCGAACCGGCCCACCGGCTCGTTCCTGTTCCTCGGCCCCACCGGTGTGGGGAAGACGGAGCTGGCGAAGGGGCTCGCGGAGTTCCTCTTCGACGACGAGCGCGCCATGGTGCGCATCGACATGTCCGAGTACGGCGAGAAGCACTCCGTCGCACGGCTCGTCGGCGCGCCTCCCGGGTACGTCGGTTACGAGGCCGGCGGCCAGCTCACCGAGGCCGTGCGGCGCCGCCCCTACACGGTGGTCCTGTTCGACGAGGTCGAGAAGGCGCACCCGGACGTCTTCGACGTGCTGCTGCAGGTGCTCGACGAGGGCCGGCTCACCGACGGCCAGGGCCGCACGGTGGACTTCCGCAACACGATCCTGATCCTCACGTCGAACCTCGGCGCGGGCGGCACGCCCGAGCAGGTGATGGCCGCGGTGCGAGCGAAGTTCAAGCCGGAGTTCATCAACCGGCTCGACGACGTGCTGATCTTCGACTCGCTGAGCTCTGAGCAACTGACCGGCATCGTCGACATCCAGCTGGACCAGCTGCGCAAGCGGCTGTCCCAGCGCCGGCTGGAGCTCGACGTCTCCGACGAGGCCAAGGGCTGGCTCGCGGAGCGCGGTTTCGACCCGCTCTACGGCGCCCGGCCGCTGCGCCGCCTGGTGCAGCAGGCCATCGGCGACCAGCTCGCCAAGGCGCTGCTCGCGGGCGACGTCCGCAACGGCGACACGGTGAAGGTCACGGTCAGCGACGACGGCGACCGGCTGATCATCGGCTGACACGCCCGTGTGGCCGGGTCCCTCGCGGGACCCGGCCACACGCGTATCGGCACTGAGATCAGACGGAACCGGCCTTCTCGACGACGAGGATGCTCGCTTCGCCGACGGGGACCGCCTTGTGCTCGTCGCCCACCTCGGCGACGCACACGATCCCGGGCGAGAGCCTGCGCACGTGCTCCTCGCCGTGCGCATCGCGGTAGTGCATGTCGACCTCGCCCGCCACCACGGCGGGCGTCGAGGTCTGGAGAAGCGGTCGCGGTCGGATCAGCTCGCCGACGGCGCCGAGAGCAGCCCGGCGTGGAAGTCGGCGATCAGGGCGTCGACGGTACCGCGGGCGTCGTAGCGGTTCGTGCCGATCACGCCCGTCGGCCCGCGCTTGCACCACCCGGCCACGTACACGCCGGGGAGGGCGGCACCGTCGGGCCCGAGGACGCGGCCGTCGGCGTTCGGGATGGTGCCGGTGCCCTCGTCGTAGGGAACCCCCGGTACGGAGGTGCCGCGCAGCCCGATCGACGGCAGCACCGCGCCGCACGCGAGCTCCGACGGTGCGCCGTGGTCGTCGAAGGCGACGGTCAGGGCACCGTCGGACGCGGTGATCGCGGTGGGCGGCGTGCCGAAGCGCAGGACCACCCGTCGGCCGTCCGGGCCGGCGTCCGCCGGGAGCGACTGCAGCAGCGCGAGCTTCTGCGCGCGGTAGAACCGGGCCTGCTCGTCGGTGGGCTCGCCGGCGCTGCCGGAGGCCGACAGGTCCCCGGGCTCGACCACCACGGGCACCGTGCGGGCCAGTCCCACCAGCTCCGGCGCGGTGAACGCGGCGTGCTCCGGACCCCGTCGGGCGAGGATCACGACCTCCCGGACCCGGGAGTCCCGCAGCGCGGCCAGGGCCTCGTCCGTCATGTCCGTGCCGGTGAAGGTCTCCGGGTCGGCGGTGAGGATCCGCGCGACGTCGAGCGCGACGTTGCCGTTGCCCAGCACCACGACCCGCTCGTGCGACAGGTCCACGGTGCGCCCGGCGAAGTCGGGGTGGCCGTTGTACCAGGCCACGAAGTCGGCGGCCGCCGTGACACCGGGGAGGTCCGCGCCCGGCAGCCCCAGCTCGCGACCGTGCAGCGAGCCCACCGCGTACACCACCGCGTGATGCGACCGCGCCAGGTCCTCGTGCGTGACGTCCTCGCCGACCCGCACGCCCAGGTGGGTCGTCACGCCCGACTGCTTGCGCGACTTCGCGAACTGCTCCTGCACCTTCTTGGTGTCGGCGTGATCGGGCGCCACCCCGAACCGCACCAGCCCGCCCGTCTCCGGCAGGCGTTCGTAGACGTCGATCGTCGCGCGGACGTCGATCCGGTGCTGCAGCTCGCTCACCACGTAGTGCCCCGCCGCGCCCGCGCCCACGACCGCCACGCGCAGGGTCTCCGCGTCGGACGACGGTCGCTTGCGCCCGATCCGCGGGTCCGTGAACGGGTGGTCGCGGTCCGCCGCCGAGCCCACCGCCTCGTAGTAGTCCGCGTTCATCGTCTCGAACGGGGCCATCTCGGCGGTCAACTCGTAGTCCGTGGTGATCGCCGAGACCGGACAGGCGTCGATGCAGGCGCCGCAGTCGATGCACACGTCCGGGTCGATGTAGAGCATCTCCGCGGTGGCGTAGTCGGGCTCGTCGGGCGTGGGGTGGATGCAGTCGACGGGGCACTCCGGGACGCACGACGCGTCGTTGCAGCAGTTCTGGACGATCACGTGGGGCATGCTTCGATACTGAGCCGTGCGCCGCGCCCGGGCAAGGGATCGCGCCGCGTGTCAGGCTGGGGTCATGACGACCCTCTCGCCGCACATCGTCCGCACCGAGCGCCACACCACCGCCTACCTCGCCTCGGGGCCGGTCGACGGTCCGCTACTGGTCTTCGTGCACGGCTGGCCCGAGCTCGGGTACTCCTGGCGGCACCAGCTGCGGGCCCTCGGCGCCCTCGGATTCCGGTGCGTCGCGCCCGACATGCGCGGCTACGGCCAATCGACGGTGCACTCCGAGAAGAGCGCCTACCGCCGCGAGGAGGCGGTCGCCGACATGCTGGAGCTGCTCGCCGGCCTCGGCCGCGATTCGGCCGTCTGGATCGGGCACGACTGGGGCGGCCCGGTGGTGTGGAACATCGCCACCCACCACCCCGAGGTCGTCGACGCGGTGGCCGCCCTGAACGTGCCGCACTTCCCGTCGAGCGGGCCCACGCCGTTCGACCTCATCGACCGCGAGAAGTACCCCGCCGACGAGTACCCGTACGGCCAGTGGGACTACCAGGTGCATTACCTGAAGTCCTTCGACGAGGCGACGGCCCAGTTCGAGAGCGACATCCCCGCCCTGATCGCCGCGCTGTTCCGCAGCGGCGACCCGCGCCACCTCGAGGGTCCCGCGCCCACCGCGGTCATCACCCGCGACGGCGGCTGGTTCGGCGGCGGTCCCGTCCCGCAGCTGCCCCTCGATCCGGCGGTGCTCACGCCCGAGGACCACGCCGTGTACGTCGCGGCCTTCGAGCGGAACGGCATGGCCGGCCCCGATTCCTGGTACGTCAACACCCCCGCCGACATGGAGTACGCGAAGACCGAGCTGAACGAGGGCCGCATCGACAAGCCCGCCCTGTTCCTGCACGGCCGCTACGACGCGATCCTCGACACCGTCGGGACGCGCCTGGCCGACCCGATGCGCGCCGCGTGCTCCGACCTCACCGAGGTGATCGTCGACTCCGGGCACTGGATGGGGGAGGAGAAGCCGGCCGAGGTCAGCGCCGCGATCGCGGGCTGGATCGCACGCAGTGTTCCGGCGTCCTACCCGGTTACGCTGGGCCTATGAGTGAAGGAACCGTCGGCTCCGTCGCGGAGGCCAAGTACGTCCTGCTGACCACCTTCCGCAAGGACGGCACCCCGGTCGCGACCCCGCTGTGGGCAGTGCGCGACGGGTCCGACCTCCTCGTCTGGACCGTCGCCGACTCCTGGAAGGTGAAGCGGTTGCGGCGGAACCCGTCCGTGCTGGTCCAGGCGTGCGACGCCCGCGGCAGGAAGACCACCGGCCCCGAGGTCGCGGGGACGGGCGAGATCGTCGACGGTGTCGACGCCGCCGGGAAGATCGCGAAGAAGTACGGGGTGATCGGTTGGCTCACGGTCACCGGGTCCAAGCTGCGGCGCGGTGCCGGCGGCACCGTCGGTATCCGGGTCCGCGACGCGGAGTGATTCCGAAAACCGCGCTGAGCTCACCCACGACGAACCATTTCCATCGTGACCGAGCTCAGGCGCGGTTTCTGTCAGCGTGATGCGTCGCGCCACTGCTCCACGACGGGCTGGAGGTACTGCGCGAGTTCCGGCAGCTGCGGGACCAGCGCGAGCGTGGTGATCGCGCGCAGGACGCCGACGGCGTTGACGAACTCCAGCACGTCCGGGCACAGCCCGCGGATGCCGGCGGCGGCCGCGCCGCGATCGTAGGCGGCCTCCAGGTCGGGACCCAGCGCGGCGAGGTCCCACTCGACGGGGCCCAGCGTGACCAGCTCGAAGTCCGCGTACCGCAGGCCGTCGACCGCGGCGAACATGTTGGCCGGCGGGCAGTCCCCGTGGATCGGCTGCAGGTCCGCGCCGGGGAAGCGGCTTTCGAACTCGGCGCGGGAGCGGACGGCCGGCTCGAGCGCGGCCCACTCGGCGCGGGCGCGGGCGACGTCGGCGGCGGGGAGCAGGTCGGGGCGGCCGTCGAGCAGATCCAGGTGGGCCGCGACGCCGTCCGGGTCGGCCGTCGCGAGGAAGCCCAGCTCGCCCGGGTAGTTGCGCAGCGCCGCGTGCAGCCGGGCCGTGCTCTCCGCGTTCGCGGCGTAGTCCGGCTCGGCGGCGCGATCCTCCTCGACGTACTCCCAGAAGGTCATCGACAGCCCGTCGCGCTGCACCGGCGCCGCGGGGACCAGCGGCGCCGGGCGCAACACCGGCACGCCCTGCGCGGCGAGCCAGGCCGTGACGGCCAGCTCGTCGGCCTGCCGTCGCGCGACGGTCTCCGGTGTCTCGGACGCCGGGAGCACCGTCGGGATGCGGACCACGACGGGCGCCGGCTCCAGCCGCACCACCACGGAGAACAGGTCGTGCAGCACCGTCGTGTCCGTGACGGCGAGGCCGAGCTCGCGGGCCGCTCCGATAGCGGCGTCGACGGCGGCGGCGGTGCGGGCGGTGCGTTCGGTGCCGGTCATGTCGTTCACGCGGGCCATGGTGTCCGATTCGCGGCGCGATGTCGACGGATTTGCGCGAACCGTCAGCGCACGGCGGTGAGGACGCCTACCGCCGCCAGCGCGACCACCGCGACGGTGAGGACGAGGGCGGACAGCGGCGGCCGTGTCCGCACGGTCACGACGGCGGCGACGGCCACGGCCAGGCACACCAGCGCCGCCGCGGGCCGCACGTCGAGGGCCGCCCGCGCCACGATCGCGCTGGTCAGCACCAGCGCGACCGCGGTGCGCACCCGCGCCAGCAGCGTCCGTTCGGCCGCCTGGGTCGACGGTGCGCTCACCTCGCGGGCCTCACGTCACGAGCAGGGAGACGGCCAGGACGATCCCGGCGAGGCCGATGAGCGCCGCCAGCGCGAGGGTCGCGGGCGTGCCGCGCAGCTCGCGGCCCGTGCGCAGCGCGCCCTCGACGGACAGCCACCGGCGGAAGGCGTAGCCGGCGAGCGCGGCGGCGACGAGGAGCAGCGCCACCACGAGCGGCGTCCGTACGGGCGAGGGCACGACGTGCGGCGCGAAGGCCTCCAGTCCGACCGCGGCGGCGACGAGCCCCAGCGAGGTCCGGATCCACGCGAGAAACGTCCGCTCATTCGCCAATGTGAACCGCGCGTCCGGCGCCTCACCATCGGTGAGGTCGCGCGGCGGCCACAGTCGTCCCACGCCGACAACGCTAGCGGGGTGCATAGGCATTCGCCCGTCACATTCACAGGCCCGTCTCAGACACGACGCATAGTTTCGCGCAGGGCGCCCTCGTCGAGGCGCACGATGAAGGCAGGGAACGGACGCGAGGAGGTGGTCGCCGTGGGCGGTGACGCTCGCACCCGCGGTCCCTGGCCCGCCGTCCTGCTCTGTCTCCTGGGAATCGGCGTCGTCGGCGCGGGCATCGCGTACGCGCTGCACATGTCGTCCGACCTGGGCAATGCGCGCCGCGTCCTCCCGGCCGCCCAGTCCGCCGGGGTCTCCGTGAGCGACCAGCGCAGCGTCGCGATCACGCCCGGCCGCGAGGTGATCGGCGCGGTGACCTCGGTCGGCGCCGCCGCGATCACGGTGCGCTCGGCGCCCGACGGTCGCACGGTCGTCCTGCGCACCGACCCGACCACCCAGGTGACCACCACGCACGGCAGCACACTGTCCGATCTCGAGGTCGGCGACGTGGTCATGATCCAGGTGAGTGCCGACGGCAAGTCCGCGCTCGCGATCTACGCCGGTCAGATCTCGGTCGCCGGAACCCCGTCGGTCGGGTGAACTCCCCGGTCGACGCGCTACTGTAGGTGGCGATGTCGTACGTAGTGTTCCTGATCCTCGCGGTGGTCTGCGCGGCGCTCGCCGCCGCGCTCATCTGGTATGAGCGCAACCACACGCCCGCCATGAACTCCGAACGCGCCGACTGGGCCGCCGAGCGGGAGTTCGTGTACTCCGCGGCCGACCCGGCGCTGCACGACGAGTTCCACCGCGGCGGCATGGCCGTCCCGGGTGACCCCGCGATCGTCGACGTGGCCTACGGCAGCTACTTCGGCGCCGCGGCGTACGTCTTCGACCTGCAGGAGGCCGCCACGGTCGTGGCGGTGAGCCGCGGCGCCTCGTCGGGCGCGCTGCTGGACCTGCGCCCCGAGGGCCGGCCGGCCCCCGCCGAGCCCGGCATGGAGCCGCTGGGCGCACTGGGGCCGCGCGTGCTGTACACGAACAACGCCGAGGTCGCGCGCCGCGTCGCCGACCGCCGCATGATCACCTTCGCGGAGCAGGTGCCCGACTACATCGAGTCGCTGTGGAACGAGGGCGAGTGGACGCTGGCGTCCATGGCCGTCACCGACGACCCCGAGGACCTGGACGAGTCGCTCGAGGCCGTGCGCCGCTTCGGCGACCTGCTGCGCGTCCTCCCGCCCGAGGGCCACGCCCGCGTGGTGACCTCCGGCGGGCCGCGCGACCCGGGCCAGCCCGTGCCCGTCCGCTCCGGCAAGGAGTCCGGACGGTGACCGGCACCGGGAACGCAGTGAGCGGTCCGCGTGACGCCGCACCCCTCGACCCGGCCGCGAAGGCCCGGCTCGCCGAGCTCGTGCGCGAGCTGGCCGTCGTGCACGGCAGGGTCACGCTGTCCAGCGGCCGCGAGGCGGACTACTACGTGGACCTGCGCCGCGCCACCCTGCACCACGAGGCGTCGCCGCTGATCGGCGCGCTGCTGCGCGAGCTCACGGCCGACTGGGACTTCGCCGCCGTCGGCGGCCTCACCCTGGGCGCCGACCCGGTGGCCACGGCCGTCATGCACGCACCCGGCCGGCCGATCGACGCGTTCGTCGTCCGCAAGGCCGCGAAGGCCCACGGCATGCAGCGCCAGGTGGAGGGCCCCGACGTGGTCGGCAAGCGCGTCCTCGTCGTCGAGGACACCACGACCACCGGCAACTCGCCGCTCACCGCGGTCCGCGCGCTGCGCGACATCGGCGCCGAGGTGGTCGGCGTCGCGACCGTCGTGGACCGCGCGACCGGCGCGGCCGACGTCATCGCCGCCGAGGGCCTCGAGTACCGCTCGGTGCTCGGCCTCGCCGACCTGGGGCTGTGACCCCCTCGTCCGACGCCGAGGACGGCCCGGACGAGCAGCTCGGGCCGACCGAGTGGGTGACGGGCCTGCCCGGGCCGCACACCGTCGGGCTGGGGCCGTGGGCGTCGGAGCATCCAGGCGTCCCGGCGCCGACCGATCCCCGCTACGACCCCGACCTCCTCGCCGAGGGCGACCGCCGCAACGTCGTCGACGCGTACCGCTACTGGACCCGCGAGGCGATCGTCGCCGACCTCGACGCCCGCCGCCATCCCTTCGAGGTGGCCATCGAGAACCTGGGGCACGACGCCAACATCGGGACCGTCGTGCGCACGGCGAACGCCTTCGGCGCGCGGGCCGTGCACATCGTGGGGCGGCGCCGCTGGAACCGGCGCGGCGCCATGGTCACCGACCGCTACCAGCACCTGCACCACCACGAGGACACGGACGCGCTGGCGGCGTGGTGCGCCGAGCGCGACCTGCCGATCGTCGCCGTCGACAACCTGCCGGGCTCGGTGCCGCTGGAACGGGCCACGCTGCCCCGACGGTGCCTGCTGCTGTTCGGGCAGGAGGGGCCGGGCGTGTCCGGGGGAGCGCGGCACGTCGCGGGCACGACGGTGTCGATCGCCCAGTTCGGCTCGACCCGTTCGATCAACGTGGGAGTGGCGGCCGGCATCGCCATGCACGCCTGGATCCGCGAGCACGCCGATCTCGACGTGGCGTGGTGACCGCTCGCTGACCTGCGGGGACGTGCACTCGTCGGTGACCCGTGATGTGATGTCACCATGAGTTCGGTCGAGTGGAATCAGCGCGCGGCCGCGGCGCAGGCCGCGGTCGTGGAGCGGCACCTGAAACCCGTCTGGGGCATCCCCGGCACCCTGCTCGGCACCCCCGCCTACCCGGCCACCCGGCGCGAGTCCCTGTTCTTCAGCTGGAACTACTGGTGGCAGGCCCACCTGCTCGACGTGGCGGTGGACGCCTACGTCCGGGACGGCGCACCGTCGACCCGGAAACTGGTGCTGCGCATCGCCCGCGGGCACCGGGTGCGGAACCTGTTCCGCGTCACCAACTCGTACAACGACGACATGGCCTGGATGGGCCTCGCGCTCGAGCGGGCGCAGCGGCACGCGGGCCTGAACTCCGCCCGGCGGCTGCGCGTCCTGCGGGACACCCTGTACGACGCCTGGGTGCCCGACGCGGGCGGCGGCATCACGTGGCGCACGAAGGGGCTGTTCCTCAACGCGCCCGCGAACGGCCCGGCCGGCATCTTCCTCGCCCGGATGGGCCGCTTCGAGCGCGCCGAGGAGACCTCGGACTGGCTGTACCGGCGGCTGCTCGACCTGGAGACGGGGCTCATCAACGACGGGGTCGACGGCGACTACGACAGCCCCGAGGCCGGCAAGATCTACCCGGAGAAGTACTCCTACAACCAGGGCGTGACGATCGGCCTGGACGCGGAGCTCTCCTCGGACCTGGCGCCGACGCACGCGCTCCGCGCCGCGGGCCTCATCGCGGCGGTCGCGGAGCACATGACCGAGGGCGGCATCATCACCGGCGGGGACGGGGGCGACGGCGGCCTGTTCAACGGCATCCTCATCCGGTACCTGGCGCTCGCCGCGCGCTCCCTGCGGGGCCCCGGCGCCGAGGACGCGCGCGCCGCGGCCTCGGAGATCGTCTTCGCGTCCGCCGAGGCGGCGTGGCACGGCACGCGCGAGCTCGACGGTCGCGTGCTGTTCTCCGCGGATTGGACGCGCGACGCCCGGATCCCCGGGACGACCGACGCGCCCGCCTACTTCACGGGCGGCACCGTGCGCTCCAGCGAGACGCCCGAGCGCGACCTGTCGGTGCAGATCGGTGGTTGGATGGCGATGGAGGCCGCTGCCGCGCTCGCCCGGAGCTGAGCCGGCCACCGGGACCGAGGAGGTCGCCATGCGGGTCATCGAGGTCGACGGAGCCGCCCTGGCGGTCGCCGAGACGGGGCGGGCCGACGGTCCGGCGGTGCTGCTCGTCGCCGGCGGCGGGCAGTCCATGGACTGGTGGACGCCGGAGTTCTGCGCCCGTCTCGCAGGCGACGACCTGCGGGTGATCCGCTACGACCACCGCGACACCGGGGAGTCCAGCGCCTCGCCGCCGGGCGCGCCCACGTACACCGGCGCCGAGCTCGCGGCCGATCCGGTGCGGATCCTCGACGCCCTCGACATCGGTGCCGCACATATCGTCGGGATGTCCATGGGCGCGGGGATCGGGCAGACGGTGGCGGTCCGCTCGCCGGAGCGGGTGCGGTCGCTGACACTGATCGAGTCCAGCCCGGCGGGCGGTGAGCACGACGCGCTGCCCGGGCCGACGCCCGCCGTGGCGGCGACGTTCGCCGAGCCGCCGCCGGAGATCGACTGGTCCGACGAGACCGCCGTGATCGACTACCGCGTGGACGTCGAGCGGCCGTACGCGGGGCCCGGCGGCCTCGATGAGGAGCGGACGCGGGCGATCGCGACCCGCGAGGTGCGCCGCACGCCGAACATGGAGGCGTCGCTGAACAACCATTTCCTCGCGGAGCCGGCGCCGCCCGTCGACCCCGCGGCGATCGCCGCACCGACGCTGGTGCTCCACAGCGCCGACGACCCGTTGTTCCCGCTCCCGCACGGCGCGGCGCTGGCGCGGATGATCCCGGGCGCGCGGCTGCTCACGCTGCACGGCCCCGGCCATGAGATCCCGCCGCCCGCGACGTGGGACACGGTGATCCCGGAGCTCCGCCGGCACGTGCGCGACGCGGAGGCCTGACCGGCGTCAGTGCGCGTCGAGGTGCGCGGCGTCGGCCCGGTCGCTCCGGTGGACCGGGCAGCCCGGCGCGAACGTGCCCAGCGATTCCGTGCGGAAGCCGTTCGGGTAGCTGCGGATCCGGTGGTTGTCCTGCACCAGCGCGGGGGTGCGCCGGGAGGGGAGGACGGCCAGGAGCCGGGCGCGCAGCTTCATCGCGCCGACGGAGAGGCGCCGCACGACGGGGCCCGGGTCGTCGTAGTGGAAGGCGCGCAGCAGCGGCGGGTCCATGAGAGCACGGCTGAAGACGCCGATCGCCGGGCGCACGGGCGCGAGGTAGAAGCTCTTGAGCAGCTCCAGCGTCGAGTCGGCGACGCGGCGGGCGCCCTCGTCGAAGGCGAAGTGCTCGGCCTCGTAGCGGTCCATGAAGTCGGCGAACTCGTCGTACGTGGCGGGGATGTCGGGGATCGCCATGTGCTTGCCGAGGGTCTGGTAGTAGCGGACCGTCGCGAGCTTCTCCGACTCCGTGAGGTCGCGCCAGCCGTAGTCGGCGATCCAGCGCACCGGCACCACGACGAACGTGCACAGCACGTATCGCATGTCGTCGTCGGAGATGTCGTACATCTTGTGCATCTGGTTGATCCGCCGGATGGCGGCCCTGCCGTCGGCGCTGGCGAAGCCCTTGAGCAGCGGCACCTCGAGCAGGAGTGCCGTGTCGTCGTAGCGCTTCTGCACCCGCTCGGTGAATTCGCCCGTGTCCGCGAGGAGGCGTCCGATGCTGGGCACGGCGTACGTGCGGAACAGGGCGAAGCTCAACGCCTGCGTGATGTCCCACGGGAAGTCGTACGTCCCCAGGTTCCGCGAGATCTCGACGAAGTCGGTCTCGGGGTCCAGGCCGCGGTTCCGGTCGATCTTCCAGCGCCGCGGGCGCGGTGGGCGTGCTGGGCGTGACTGCATGACGTCTCCTCGGTGGGGGTGCCCTCACTGTAAGTCGACTTATACAGATGTGCAAGAGGTCACATAGGATGCTCGACAGTGGTGCGTGCGGCGACCCGCTAGTGCTACCGAACCGGGTTCGGTGTCGAATCACTCACCCTTGACGGAGCGTCGTCACCGTCCGGTCCAGGGCGTCCATGAGCGCGCGGCGCTCGTCGTCGGTGAAGGACCGCGCGACGGCGCTCTCCATGTCCGCGACCGCGCGAGACGCCCGGCGGAGGAGGGTGGCACCGTCGGGCGTCAGGACGGTGGGGAGCTCCCGACCGGCTGTGGGGCGGTCCGCGCGGTCGACGAGGCCGCGGCGCTGGAGGCCCTGGAGCATGGTGTTCATCGACTGCCGGGTGACGAAGGCGGCGCGGGCGAGCTGCGCGTTCGTCGCCTGGGGGAAGCGGCCGATCAGCTCGAGCGCCGCGTACTGCGAGACGCTGAGGTCGAACGGTCGCAGGACCTCCTCCATACGGTTGTGCACCGCTGCCTGCGCGACCTTGATGCGGTAGCAGATCCGGTCGTCCAGGGACTCCTCTTGCGTCATGTCAGCATTCTGACATACAGTCGCGATGTCAGGATTCTGACACTCAGATCTCGCAGAGGAGCATGCATCATGACCACACTTCCGGGACCCGACTTCCTCGCCCTCCAGGTCCGCGACGTCGAGCGGTCGGCACAGTTCTACGAGACCGCGGTCGGCCTGCGGCGCGCGCCCCAGTCGCCTCCGGGCGCGGTGGTGTTCGCCGGCCCGATCCCGTTCGCGGTCCGCGAGCCTTTGCCCGGCGTCGATCTCGACGCCGCCGCACCCGGCCCGGGCGTCGGCATGGCGTTGTGGATGGGCTGCGAGGACGCGCCCGCGCTGCACGACCGTCTCGCCGAGGCCGGCGTGCACATCGTCCGTCCGCCCGCGCCCGGCCCCTTCGGCACCGCGTTCACGTTCCTCGACCCGGACGGCTACGCGGTCACGATGCACGACGCCGCGTGACTCAATCCTCGGTCAGGGCACCGTCGGCCATGCGCCAGCGGCGCGTCGCGCGGACGGTGCCGAGCATCCGGCGGTCGTGCGTGACCAGGATGACGGTGCCGTCGAAGGAATCGACGGCCTGCTCGAGCTGCTCGATCGCGGGCAGGTCCAGGTGGTTGGTCGGCTCGTCGAGGACCAGCAGGTTCACGCCTCGGGCCTGCAACAGAGCGAGGGCGGCGCGGGTCCGCTCGCCCGGCGAGAGCGACGACGCCGGCCGGAGCACGTGGTCCCCGCGCAGCCCGAACTTCGCGAGCAGCGTCCGCACGTCCGCGGGCGGCGTGTCCGGAACCTCCGCGCAGAAGGCGTCCAGCAGCGGACCGTCGGACAGGAAGCGCCCGCGGGCCTGGTCGACCTCGCCCACCTCGACCCCGGAACCGAGCGTGACCGTCCCGGCGTCGGGAGTGAGCCGCCCCAGTAGGAGCCCCAGCAGAGTCGACTTGCCGGCCCCGTTGGGCCCGGTGAGCAGGATGCGGTCGCCGTACTCGACGCTCACCGTCACGGGCCCGACGGTCCGCGAGGGGTAGCTGACCGCGGCGCCCGACGCCGTGACCACGACCGTCCCGCTCCGGGGCGCGGCGGCGATGGACATCCGCAACTCCCACTCCTTGCGGGGCTCGGCGACCACCTCGAGCCGCTCGATGGCGCGCTCGGTCTGCCGCGCCTTCGACGCCTGCTTCTCCGTGGACTCGAGCCGCGCCTTGCGGCCGGCCTTGTCGGGATCGGAGCCGGCCTTCATCTTCCGGCGCGCGTTCCGCACGCCGTGCTCCATCCAGTTCCGCTGCATCTGCGCCCGGTCCTGCAGGTCCGAGAGCTTGCCGGCGTACTCCTCGTACTCCTCGCGCGCGTGCCGCCGCGCCACCTCCCGCTCGGTGAGGTAGGCCTCGTAGCCGCCGCCGTAGACGCCGATCTGCTGCTGGGCGAGATCGAGCTCCACGACGGTGGTCACCGTCCGGGCCAGGAACTCCCGGTCGTGCGAGACCACGACGATCGCCGTCTGCGCCTCGGCGACGAAGCGCTCCAGCAACTCCAGGCCGGCGAGGTCCAGGTCGTTGGTGGGCTCGTCGAGGAGCAGCACGTCGTACCGTGAGGCGAGGACCGCGGCGAGACCGGCGCGGGCGGCCTGCCCGCCCGAGAGTCCCGTCATCGCCGCGTCCGGGCTGCCCAGCCCCACGTCGGACAGGATCGCCGCGAGCCGCTGCTCCAGGTCGGCACCGCCGAGGGCGAGCCACCGGTCCAACGCGGGCGTGTAGTGATCGGTGTCGGGGTCGGTCGCGAGGGCGGCCGCGGCCGCGTCCATCGCCTCCTGCGCCGCCGCGACGCCGGTCCGCCGCGCGACGAACTCGGCGACGGTCTCGCCTGCCCGGCGCTCGTGCTCCTGTGCCAGGTACCCCACGCTCGCGTCGGCGGGGGAGAGGTCGACGGTGCCGGTCACGTCGGGACCGCCCTCGGCGCCCACCCCGGCGAGCAGCTTGAGCAGCGTCGACTTCCCGGCCCCGTTGGCGCCGACCAGCCCCACCACGTCGCCCGGCGCGACCACCAGGTCGAGGCCGGAGAACAGCGTGCGGTCGGCGTACGCGACGGACAGGTCGCGGGCCTGCAGGACGGTCATGTCCGCCGCCCCGGCGCCGCGCCGTCAGTCATCGAGGTCGACGGTGACGTTGGGCTTGGACATCTCCCGGCGGTAGCCGACGATCCCGACGATCGTGCCCACGACGAGCATCACGATCATGCCGCGCAGCGCCCAGTCGAGCACCCACTTGTAGTCCTCCAGCGCCGACGAGGCGTAGTACCCCACGAGCAGGAGGAACGGCGCCCAGATCAGCGACCCCAGCACCGAGGCGATGGTGAACTTCCGCTTGTCCATGCCGACCGCGCCGGCGACCAGCGGGCACAGCGTGCGCACCCACGGGATCCAGCGGGCGATGAGCACGGAGAGGAAGCCGTGCTTGTCCATCAGCTCCTTGACCCGGTGCAGGTTGTGCGCGTTCAAGTAGCGGCCGTCCTGCTTGGCGAGCACGTGGTCGCCCATCTTGACGCCGATGCCGTAGCCCACGTGGTTGCCGGCGATCGCCGCGAGGAAGGCGGCGAGCGCGAGCCCCCACACCGACAGTGCGGAATGCCCGGTGGTGGCCATCGCGAGACCGGCCGTGAGCAGCAGGGAGTCGCCGGGCAGGAACAGCCCGATGATGAAAGCGCATTCGCAGAACACGAATCCGGCCACGACGAGCCAGATCATCACCGGTCCGGCGGTCTGGACGAATTCGAGCACGGGCGGGGCCTAGGCGCCGGTGTCGGCGGCAGCGGCGCGCCGCCCCGCGAGGTACTTCTTGACGACGCCCCACACGATCGGCAGCACCGAGACCAGCACGATGCCGAGGAAGATCTTGTCGATGTTCTCGCGGACCCAGTCGATCTTGCCGAGCCAGACGCCCAGCAGCAGGATGCCGTCGGCCCAGATCACGGCGCCGATCGCGTTCCAGATGACGAACTTGGCGTAGTGCATCTTCGCGGCGCCGGCGGCGATCGGCGCGAAGGTGCGCACGAAGGGCACGAAGCGGGCCAGGATCAGCGTGGCGGGGCCGTACTTCTCGAAGAACTCGTGCGACTCGTCGAGGTACTTGGTCTTGAGGAAACGCGCGTCGGGCTTGAAGAACTTCTCCCCGCCGAAGCGGCCGATGAAGTAGCCCACCTGGGAGCCGAGGATCGCCGCGATCGGCGTCGCGACCAGCAGCACCGGCAGCGACATCGCCGAGCCCGTGTAGGTGGCCTCGCCGACCGCGGTGCCGGTGCCGGCGGCGGTCAGCAGGCCGGCGACGAACAGCAGCGAGTCACCCGGCAGCACCGGGAACAGCACACCGGATTCGATGAACACCACCAGCAGCAGGCCCACCAGGGCGATGCCGCCGAAGGCGTTGAGGACCGCCACCGGATCGGTGATGTCCTTGAGGGCGAACGCCTGCATGGTGGTCGAGGCGGCCAGAGTCAGGTCGTTGAGATGCACCGGACCAGGATACCGGTGCTATCGCAGGAGTTCGTCGATGTAGCACCAGCGCCACGACTCCCCGGGCTGGAAGCTGCGGATCACCGGGTGATTGGTGAGTTCGTGGTGGACGGTCGCGTGCTTGCCCTCCGAGGAGTCGCAGCAGCCGACGTGTCCGCAGGTCAGGCACAGTCGCAGGGCGACGGGGTTCTGCCCCGACTCGACGCACTCGAGGCAGGTCTCGCTCAGCGGCACCGGGTCGGCGAATTCGTCCGAAACGCGAAGATGGTCACATTCGTCCTGCGCCCACGGCGGCGTCAGCAGCTCCGCCACCGCGATCCGCTCGCTGCGCACCGCCGAGACCTCCAGCATCGCCTCCTCGACGTCGAAGTTCGACAGCACCTGCTCCAGCACCTCGTGGTCGCCCTGCCCGGCGTCGCGCATCCGCAGCACCTCCTCGCGCTCGGCGGCGAGCATCTGCAGCCGGACCGCGCGCAGCTGCGCGGCGGGCGTGTTCGCGGCGTCCGGGCCGAGCCGCTCCCAGAAGGCGCGCTCGCGGTTGATCGTGTGCTCCCGCACCCCGTCGAGCACGGTGGCCGGCACGGTGTTCTCCGGGCTCGCGGCGATCTCGTCCAGCCGCGCGAGGCCGGCGTTGAGCGCGGAGCGCATCACCACGGCCTGTTGCAGAGCATCGGTGCGGGCGTTCGGCCCCTGCACCTTGAGCAGTTTGGCGAGCGCGGGCAGCGTCGAGCCCTGGATCAGGAGGCTGCCGGCCACCACGACCATCGCGGCGAAGACGAGGACCTCCCGGTCGGGGAAGTCGAGCGGCAGGATGAACGCCGCCGCCAGGGTGACCACGCCGCGCATCCCCGCCCACGACAGCACCGTCGTCTCGCCGGCCGAGAGGCGCTCGCTGGCGTCGTCCACCTTGATCGCGATGAGGGCCGACGGCGCGCACCACACCATGCGCGCGAGGATCACCGTGATCATCACCGCGATGCACGTCGTGATGATGAGCGGCCAGCCGATCGGCGAGTTGTCCGCGCCCTCGAAGATCGTCCGCATCTGCAGGCCGATGAGCAGGAAGACGGCGTTCTCCAACAGGAACTGGATGGTGCTCCAGTTGATCCGCGCCGACATCCGGCCGATCGCCGTCTGATCGGTGGGCGCCTTGTACGCGACGATGAGCCCCGCGACGACGGTCGCCACCACGCCCGACGCGTGGATGTGCTCGGCGGGCAGGTACGCGATCCACGGGCTGATGAGGCTGATGCCGGTGGTGAGCACCGGATCGGTCAGGCGGCGGAGCGCGAACCGGATCAGCAGGGCGGCGCCCACGCCGACCACCACGCCGCCGACCGCGCTGAGCGCGAACGAGCCCACCACCTCCCAGAAGCCGATGGTGCCCGCGACCGCCGCGATGGCGGTGCGGAGCAGCACGATCGACGTGGCGTCGTTGAACAGGGACTCGCCCTCGAGCAGCGTCGTCACCCGCCGCGGCAGGCCGATGCGCCGGCCCACCGCCGTCGCCGCCACCGCGTCGGGCGGCCCGACGATGGCGCCCAGCGCGAGCCCGGCGGCGAACGGGATGTCGAGCAGGTACGAGGTGACGACGCCGACCGCCGCGGCCGTGAACAGCACCAGCCCGACCGAGAGCATCCCGATCGGCCGGATGTTCTCCTTGAAGTCGACCAGCGAGGCCTTCGACGCCGCCGCGTACAGCAGCGGTGGCAGCAGACCCAGGAGCACCACGTCGGGGTGGAGCGGCACGTCGGGCACCGCGGGGATGAACGAGACGGCGATACCGACCACCGTCAGCACCAGCGGTGCCGCGAGACCGAGACGGTCACAGAATGCACTGACCACCAGAACCGTGGCGACGAGGGCGACCAGCCCAACAGCGAGCTCCATGGGCGATAGTCTTTCACTGAAACGTCGAACCGCTCAGGAGGACAGACATGCCCATCGCGACCCCCGAGGCCTACCGGGAGATGCTGGACCGCGCCCGTGAGGGCGGCTACGCCTATCCGGCGATCAATTGCACGTCGAGCGAGACGATCAATGCGGCGATCAAGGGTTTCGCCGATGCGGGTAGTGACGGGATCATTCAGTTCTCCACCGGGGGTGCCGAGTTCGGTTCCGGTTTGGGGGTCAAGGACATGGTCACGGGTGCGGTCGCGTTGGCGGAGTTCGCGCATGTGGTTGCGGCGCGGTACGACGTGACGGTCGCGCTGCACACCGATCATTGCCCGAAGGACAAGCTCGATTCGTATGTGCGGCCGCTGTTGGCGGTTTCGCAGGAGCGGGTCGATGCCGGCCGGAATCCGTTGTTCCAGTCGCACATGTGGGACGGGTCGGCGGTGCCGTTGGAGGAGAACCTGGAGATCGCGCGGGATCTGCTCGCTCGGGCGAAGGCGGCGAAGATCATCTTGGAGATCGAGATCGGTGTGGTCGGTGGTGAGGAGGACGGTGTCGAGAACGAGATCAACGACAAGTTGTTCACCTCCGATGAGGATTTCGCGAAGACCGTCGACGCGTTGGGTACGGACGGGTATCTGCTCGCGGCGACGTTCGGCAACGTTCACGGTGTGTACAAGCCGGGGAATGTGAAGCTGCGTCCGGCGGTGTTGCGCGATGGGCAGGCGGTCGCGGCGGAGAAGCAGGGGCTGCCGGCCGGGAGTAAGCCGTTCTCCTTCGTCTTCCACGGCGGTTCGGGTTCGCTCAAGAGTGAGATCGAGGAGTCGTTGAGCTACGGGGTGGTGAAGATGAACGTCGATACCGACACCCAGTACGCGTTCACCCGCCCGGTGGCCGGGCACATGTTCGCCAACTACGACGGGGTGCTCAAGATCGACGGCGAGGTCGGCAACAAGAAGACCTACGACCCCCGCTCGTACCTGAAGAAGGCCGAGACCTCCATGGCCGAGCGCGTCGTCGAGGCCTGCAACGATCTGCACTCCGCCGGCAAGTCCATCAGCGCGAAGGGCTAACTCAGGCCAGGGCCAGTCCCAGGAGGACGGCCAGCACGAGCACGATCATGGCCGCGGCCGCCGCCCATTCCGGGCCGGTGAGCCGCGGCCGTGCGCGTTCCGGGGCACGATTCGGGGTGGGTGCGGCAGGCGGGGCCGGCGGCGTCGACGGTGCGGCCTGCGCCCGCCCGGCCGGCCGGGCCTGGGCGGGGCGCGCCTGGCTCGCCCGCTGCGCGCGGGCCTGCTGCGCGGGCGGACGATGCTGCGCCGCACCGTGCGGCGGGTGCGGCCGCGCGGCCATCCGGTGCGGCGCCGCCATCGGCGGGGTGGCGGTGCGCCGGGGCGGCGTCACGCGGCCCGCGCCGCGCGCGATCCGGTCGGTGCGGGGGGTGGGCCGGTCCGGCACCTCGGAGTACGCGAGCTTCGGTTCCGACGGTGCCGTCCGCGGCGCGGGCTTCGGCTCCGGAGCCGGCTTCGCTGCGGGCCGCGGATTGCGGAGGGTGGGGTCCTCCGACGGGGTGCTCATTGCGCCCCGACCCGGGTGCACACCTTCCAGGTGTCCGCGTCCTTCTCCAGCGTGAGGGTGTTGCGCACCTTCGCGCTGGGCTTGTTGGCGTAGTGCACCTCGACCTGCACCTCGGCCTTGTCGCCGCGCACCTCGACGGCCTGCAGACCGTCGAGTTCGGGGAGCAGTCCGTCGGCCTTGGCGTTGCCGTAGACCCGCTGCCACTGGCCGTCGTCGAGGCCGTCGTAGTAGGCCTTGGCGTTGCCGCAGGTCTGCTCCCGCAGCGCGGGGAGATCGCCGCGGCCCACCGCATCGATGAACGAGGTCGTCGCGTTCGCCGCCTGCTGCCGCGGGTCGCCCGACGAGCCCGAGCCCGACTTGGGCACGAGCAGCGCGATCGCCGCGACGATCACCACGACCGCCACCACCGCGGCCGCCACGATCCACAGGGTCCGCCTGCCCTTCGGCTCCTTCGGCGGGGCGCCCTGTCCGCCCGCCGGCGCGTAGTACTCGGGCGACTGCCGCTGCGTCTCGGGCGCAGCGGGTTTCCCGAGGTGGGGGCCGGGCTGCGCCGCCGACGGTGCGGCGCCCGCGGCCGGGGTGGCCGCCAGCGGCGCCAGCGGGATGGCCTCGGTCTCGGGTGTCGCGTCCGGCAGCTCGTTCTGCTCGGTGTCGATGGTCGCCTGGTCGGGCCGCGGGGCAGCAGGGATCGCCGTCGTCGCCGCCTCCGAGGTGGCGGTCTCAGTCGCGTCGTCGGTAGCGGGCTCGTCCTCGTCGGCGTCCTCGTCCGCGGCGGGCTCGTCGCCGGTGGTCTCGTCACCCGCGGTCTCGTCACCCGCGGCCTCGTCGCCGGTGGTCTCGTCGCCGGTGGTCTCGTCGTCGCCCTCGGCGGTGGTGGCGGGCTCGGCCTCGGCGTCGCCGGACTCCTCGTCGTCCGTGGGCGTCTCCGGCGACGTGGTCTCCACCGGCCCGACGGTGCGCAGTGGCGACGGTGCCGTCTCGTCCGTCGCCGGGTCGGCCTCGGAGACGGCAGGCTCCGCGTCGTCCTCGTCGGCGGTCTCGGTGATCGCGACGTCGTCGGCGTCCGCCTGGGTCCCGGGCTCGGCCTCGGGTTCGGGCGCGGCCTCGTCTTCGGCGTCCCGGTCGTCGGCGTCCTGGTCGTCGTCGGTGAGCGCCGCGGCACCCGCGGCAACGGCTGCCGCGCCGGCGACGCCGGTGGCGGCAGTCGCGACCGACGGCCCGTCGGTGTCCTCCGCGTCGTCGTCGCCCGCGCTCTCGCCCGCGTCGGTGCTCTCGGGTTCGCCGGCCTCGTCCGCCTCCGGCTGCGCAGCGGCGTCGGCGTCCGCGTCGGCGTCCTCATCGCTCGCCTCGGCGGACTCCTCGTCGGGCGTCGCCGCCGCGTCCTCGACCGTCTCCTCCGGGGTGTCCTCGTCGGCGGACTCCTCATCGACCGCGGTCTCCGCGGTGTCCTCGTCGTCCGTGGCCTCGGTCTCGGCGGCGGTGCTCTGCGCGGGGAAGGCCGCGGTCTCGGCGGTGCTGGGTCGCGGAACGACGGGCAGCACGGTGGTCTCGGTCTCGTCGGCGGCGGGCGACGTGGTGACGACCGGGCCGACGGTCCGCAGGGGCGACGCCGCAGCCTTCGACTCCGCCTCGCCGCCCTCGGCCTCGGTGGCACCCTCGGCGGCACCCTCGGCGTCGGCCTCCGCGGCACCCCCGGCGTCGGCCTCCGCGGCACCCTCGCCGTCGCCGTCGCCGCTCGCGTCGTCCTCGCGGTCGGAGGCGGAACCCGCGTTCTCACCTTCGGTCGAGGCGCCGTCGCCCTCCGCCTCGCCGGACGCGGCCTCGTCGACCAGTGCACGGCCGGCAGCGGGCAGCACCCGCGTCTCCGCCTCGGACGGCGCCCCGGTCGCGGCCTCGGCCTCCTCCGCGCTCCCCGCATCGTTCGCGGCGGCACCGTCGACGGGGATGGCCCTGGTCTCGGCCTCGGCGGGCGACGGCGCGGGCGCCGTGTCCTCGACGAGCTTGGCGAGCGAGTCGGAGTGCGAGGGCGACACGGCGTCGGCGGGCGCGCTGCCGAGCGTGCCGGCGGTATCCGCCTGGTGATCGTGGAGCGGGGCGGCGGGCCAGGAGGCCAGGCGTCCGCGCAGGTCACGAAGTCGCGACAGGGGTCCCCGGTTCTCATCCCGCGCCATCGGTTCCGCCATCCCCTCGTTCGATATCCGGTCCTCCTCCGCAGCGGCGCGCCGCACGCGGAACACCTGACACCCTAGCGGGCGTGCACCCGCGGGGACCGGCGCGTTGTCCCGCCGCGTACGTCGTCCTCCCCTCCCCGGGCGCCGCATGGAACACTGGAGCAATGACGTCCTTCGGAGATCTCCTCGGCCCGCCCCCGGTCCTGCTCGACATCGACGAAGAGCCGGAACTCCAGCTGAACCAGGGTCGCCCGGCGGCCGAGGTCGCAGCGGACGCGCCCACCTCCTCGCTGGCGTGGGCCGTGCTCGCGGAGCAGGCGCTCGAAGCCGGCCAGGCCGTCACCGCCTACGCGTACGCCCGCACCGGCTACCACCGCGGCCTCGACCAGCTGCGTCGCCAGGGCTGGCGCGGCTTCGGTCCCGTGCCGTACAGCCACGAGAACAACCGCGGCTTCCTGCGGGCGGTGGCCGCGCTGGCCCGCGCCGCGCAGTCGATCGGCGAGGAAGACGAGTACCTGCGCTGCCTGGACCTGTTGAACGACTGTGACCCCGAAGCCGCCGGCGCGCTCGGACTCGGCGCGTAGCCGACTGGTCCGGCGGCACAACGCGCTGCCGCAGGTGATCCAGAGCCGCACCAAGCGGCTCTGGAACGCGAAGCTGCCGATCCTCCAGTGCGCGGTCGCCGCGGGCATCGCGTGGTTCATCGCCAACGACGTGATCGGCCACGTCTCGCCGTTCTTCGCGCCGATCGCCGCGATCATCTCGCTGGGACTCTCGCTCAACCAGCGGCTGCGGCGCTCCCTGGAACTGGTCGGCGGTGTCACCGTCGGGATCGGCGTCGGCGACCTGCTGATCTCCGTGATCGGCACCGGGCCGTGGCAGCTGGCGCTCGTCGTCGCGATCGCGATGGCCGTCGCCGTGCTCGCCGACCGGGGCCCGCTCGTGCCGATGCAGGCGGCGTCGTCGGCGGTGCTGGTCGCGACGCTGCTGCCGCCCGGTTCGACGGGCGGATGGACCCGCATGCTCGACGCCCTCATCGGTGGCCTGGTCGGCGTGGTGATCGTCGCACTCATCCCGAACAACCCCGCGCGGCGTCCGCGGAAGGACGCCGCGAAGGTGCTCGACACCATGCGGCGCGTCACCGCCTCGGTCGCCGCCGGACTGACGGACCGCGACATCTCCTCGCTCGAGTGGGCTCTGGAGACGGCTCGCGCCACCCAGCCCGACCTGGATCAGCTCTCCAGCGACCTCGCCGGCGGCATCGAGATCACCAAGGTCGCGCCGATGTTCTGGAGCTCGCGGCAGCGGATGGACAAGCTGCAGGCCATCGCCGATCCGCTCGACAACGCCGTACGCAACGTGCGGGTCATGGCGCGGCGGGCTCTCGGGTCCAACCAGGCGGGGGAGAAGATCGACCCCGCGCTGGTCACCGAGATCGGCCGGCTCGCCGACGCCTTCAAGATCCTGCGCGACGTGGTGCTGGCCGAGCCGGGGACGCAACCCGACCAGGCGGAGGCGGCGCGCGTCCTGCGTTCCTCCGCGCGGCGGGCCAACGCGCTGCATCTCGAGGAGAGCGAGTCGCTCAACGAGGTGATGATCTACGGGCAGCTGCGCTCGACGATCGTCGACCTCCTGCAGGTCGCCGGGCTCTCCCGTACGTCGGCGGTCGCCCAGATGCGCGACGTGCCGAAGAAGAAGGACGCGGCGCCGAAGCCGGCCGAGTGACGCGCCCGCCGACCGTCAGCTGATGAGCAGCCAGTCGTCGGTGTTGCGGTAGAACGTCGCGCGGGTCACGACGCTGGGGTCGGTGCGGCCGTCGCGGGTCACGACGAGCTCGAGCCCGCCGGTCTGCGCGGCGCGACCGGACAGCCACCGTCGGCGCACGCCCTTCGCGAGCCGGGCGCGGACCCCGCCCCCGTCGCTCGAGCCGGTCGGCTCGACGATCACGGCCTTCGCCTGGCCCGTGAACAGCTTCTCCGAGTCCACGAAGGTCTCGCCGGTGAGCGGGCCGCCGTCGGGGCCGGTGATCTTGGCCTTGCCGACGAGCACGAAGCCGCGGTCGTCACGGATCAGGGGCACGGCGCGGGGCGTGCCGGTCAGCGGATCGCCCGGCGGGTAGATCGCCGAGGCGTGCGAGTTCTGGGTGGGCGCGTACGCCACCTCCACGTCGAGCCGTTCCGAGGCCATCAACCGGGCGATCACCGCCGCCAGCAGGTCATCGGGCCCCGCGACCACGATCCGCTTCGGGAACGTCAGCTTCTGCTTCAGTTCCGCCTTGGCGGAGTCGAGGTCGACGGTGATCGTTTCGAGGTCGCGGAGGCTGCCCGGGATACGGACGTCGGGGGCGCGCACCACGACGGTGCTCTGGGTCACGGAGCTCACCGCTCCTACTGTAAGGTTGCGGCACGGCTCGACGTTATCCAGGTGATTCCGAAGGTGAATATGCGGGCCGGAAGGAGATCGTCCATGCCTGCGATCGTGCTGATCGGCGCCCAGTGGGGCGATGAAGGTAAGGGGAAGGCCACCGATCTGCTGGGGGAGAAGCTCCAGTGGGTGGTCCGCTACCAGGGCGGCAACAACGCCGGCCACACGGTGGTCCTGCCGAACGGCGACAAGTTCGCGCTGCACCTCATCCCGTCGGGCATCCTGACCCCGGGTGTCAAGAACGTCATCGGCAACGGCGTGGTGGTGGACCCGTCGGTCCTGCTCGCCGAGCTCGACGGCCTCGAGGCGCGCGACGTCGACACGTCGAACCTGCTGCTCTCGGCCGACGCGCACCTGCTCATGCCGTACCACGTGGCGATCGACAAGGTCACCGAGCGCTTCCTCGGCAACAAGAAGATCGGCACCACCGGCCGCGGCATCGGCCCCTGCTACCAGGACAAGATCGCCCGCGTCGGCGTCCGCGCGCAGGACGTGCTGGACGAGTCGATCCTCACCCAGAAGGTCGAGGCGGCACTGGAGTTCAAGAACCAGGTGCTCACCAAGATCTACAACCGGCGGGCGCTCGATCCGCGCCAGGTGGTCGACGAGACGCTGGAGCTCGCGGAGAGCTTCAAGCACCGCATCGCCGACACCCGCCTGGAGCTGAACCTCGCGCTGGAGCGCGGCGAGACGGTGCTGCTGGAGGGCTCGCAGGGCACGCTGCTCGACGTCGACCACGGCACGTACCCGTACGTCACCTCGTCGAACCCCACGTCGGGCGGCGCGTCGGTGGGGTCGGGCATCGGCCCCACCCGCATCACGACGGTGCTGGGCATCCTCAAGGCGTACACCACCCGCGTCGGCTCGGGCCCGTTCCCGACGGAGCTCTTCGACGAGTGGGGCGAGTACCTCGCCAAGCACGGCGGCGAGGTGGGCGTCACCACCGGGCGCGCGCGCCGCTGCGGCTGGTTCGACGCCGTGATCGCCCGCTACGCGACCCGCGTCAACGGCATCACCGACTACTTCCTCACTAAGCTCGACGTGCTCAGCTCCATCGAGAACGTGCCGATCTGCGTGGCCTACGAGATCGACGGCGTGCGGTACGACGAGATGCCGCCCAACCAGACCGATTTCCATCACGCGAAGCCGATCTTCGAGACGATGCCCGGCTGGTGGGAGGACATCTCCGGCTGCCGCACCTTCGAGGACCTGCCGAAGAACGCGCAGGACTACGTGCTGCGGCTCGAGGAGCTGTCGGGCGCGCACATCTCCTGCATCGGCGTGGGCCCGGGCCGCGACGAGACCATCGTCCGCCGCGCCATCGTCTGAGGTGTTCTGAAACCGAGCCGATTCGAGGCCGCGGCGAAGTATTTCCATCGTGGCCTCGCTCAGGCTCGGTTTCGGACGCGCCCTAGGGCGTCGGGGCGGGGTTCGGCGTCGCCGACGGAGCGGCGGTCGGGGTCACGCGGTACATCCGCGGTCCCTCGCCGCGCCCGGGTCCGTGGCGCTGAGCGTCGCCGCCCGGTCCGCGCTGCTGCATCGAATGGCCCCTGTGCTTGCCCGTGGCCTCGTTGACCCAGTAGCCGGCGGTGAAGCTGACGCCGCTGATCCCGATGAGCCCGAACACGATCGCCGCGATGAGCAGCTTCCGCGACGGCCCGGTCGTCGACGGCGCGGGCTCCTGCGGGGCCGGGGCGGGCGCTGCGGCTGCGGGGGCGGCCGCGGGCGCGGGCGGGATCGGCGCGGTGGGCGTCGGCTGCGGATCGGTGGGTTCGGTCATGGGTTCTCGCTTCGGTCGGTGCGGTCACCGCGACCGCGCTGGAACCGATGATGCGACGCCCGGCTGGGAATCCGCTGTCAGGTCCCTCCGAATCAGGCCTGCCTTCGTCGGGCTGAGTGGGGTTCGATGTCGCGCGGAGAAGCCATGCGCGCCGCGCATGGCACACAAAACCGCAGTTCAACTGCATTTTCAGCGCATCGAGTCATGCGTGTCGCGCATGGCTCCCGTGAGAGCACACCACCCTTGCGTTGCCGGTGCCGAGACTCGCCGAGGCAGCCGTCAGCGCAGCGTCGGGTCCTGGGCGCGCACGGCGTCCACCTCGGCCATCGACGGGGCGTAGGCGCCGGCGCGGCTCACGGTGAGAGCGGAGGTGATGACGGCGCGGTGCAGCGCGGGCTGCACGTCGCTCCACTGCGCGGCCCGCAGCCGTCGGGCGGCGTACCGCGAGCCCAGGTATCCGGCGTCGAGCAGTCCGGACACCAGACCCGCCATGAAGGAGTCGCCGGCGCCCACGGTGTCGCCGACCTCGACGGTCAGCTGGTCCACGTGCAGCATGTCGCGATTGCCGGCGAGCAGCGCGTACGCGCCCCAGGGGCCGCGGGTGAGGACCACCATCGCCGGGCCGGACGCGATCCAGCGGCGCATCACGTCCTCGACGGGCTCGTCGGGGTGCAGCCAGGCGATGTCCTCGTCGCTGGCCTTCACGACGTCGGCCTGCGCGATCATCTCCGTCACCCGCGGCAGCACGTCGGCGGGCGTGCCCATCAGCGCGGGCCGGATGTTGGGGTCGTAGGAGACGGTGGCGTGGTCCCGGATGCGGCGCACCACGTCGGCGACGCCGTCCGCCCCCGGGGCGAGCGTCGCCGCGAAGCTGCCGGTGTGCAGGTGGCCGTAGCGTTCCAGGGATTCGATCGGCGGCACCTCCCACGTGAGGTCGAACTCGTACGTCGCGCGTCCCTCGGCGTCGACGTGCGCGTACGCGAGCGGCGTGTTGGCGGCACCGTCGGCCCCGGGAACGACCTCCACGCCCGCCCGGGCGGCGGTCTCGGCGATCCGGTGGCCGCGTACGTCCCGCCCCCACCACGACAGGATCGACGTGGGGTCGCCCAGCGAGGCGAGTCCGCACGCGACGTTGAACAGGCTGCCGCCCACGTGCTCGGACGGTTCGGCACCGTCGCGCAGTACGACGTCGACGAGTGCCTCGCCCAGGCACAGCGTCCGATCGGTCATGTCAGTTCCCCTTCGTGGCGGGCTTCTCGACGGCGTCGTCCGCGTCGAGGCCCAGCCGCTCGGCCATCTCCTCGAGCGGAATGCCCTTGGTCTCCGGCATCACCTTTATCACCCAGAGCAGTTGGAGCACCATGAACCCGAAGAAGATGGAGAACGCGACGCCGCCGCCGAAGGCACCGATGATGGGCGGGAACGCGAAGCTCGTGATGGCGGCCCACACCCAGTGGGTGAGGCTACCGAGCGCCTGGCCCCGGCCACGAATGCTGTTGGGGAAGATCTCCGACAGGAACACCCAGATCACCGCGCCCTGCCCGAACGCGTGCGCGGCGATGAACACCATGAGGCCCAGCAGCACGAGGATCGACGAGGTGCTGTCGAAGGACCGGCCGTCGCTCTCGTAGTAGAACATCACGGCGGCCATGAAGCCGAGGGAGACCAGGTAGCCCACCGAGCCGATCAGCATGAGTCGCCGACGCCCGAGCCGGTCGATCACCGACAGCGCGGCCATGGTGGCGACGAGGTTCATCACGCCGACCGCCACGGACATCAGGTACGCCGCGTTGGTGCTGGCGCCGGCGTCCTGCATGACCCGCGGTGCGTAGTAGAGGATCGCGTTGATGCCGGACATCTGGTTGAAGAAGGCGATGGCGATCGCCAGCAGGATCACCTTGCGGTGGCCGCGGGTGTAGAACTTCGTCTTCTCGGTGCCCCGCTCGGCGGCGAGCGTCTCCTCGATCTCGGCCATCTGCGCGTCGGCCTCCGCCGTCGTGGAACACAGCCGCTCGGACGTGGCGCGCGCCGCCGCGAGGTCGCCGTGCCCGGCGAGCCAGCGCGGGGTCTCGGGCACCGTCGGGAGCATCACGAGGAACAGCACCGCCGGCACGACCATCACCCCGAGCATCCACCGCCAGGCGTGCGGGTCGTCGCCCATGACGGTGCGGATGATCGCGTTCGAGGCGTACGCCACCAGGATGCCCAGCACGATGTTGAACTGGACGAGGCCGACGAGGCGACCGCGGAACTTCGGCGGCGCGATCTCGGCGGTGTAGATCGGGGCGCACACGCTCGACGCGCCGATGCCGAGGCCGCCGAGGAAGCGGAAGACCTGCAGGATCTCGACCGAGGACGTGGGCGCGACGGCGCAGCCCACGGCGCTCACGACGTAGAGCACGCCGATCGCGTACAGCACCTTCTTGCGGCCGAACCGGTCCGCGAGCCGGCCGGAGACGATCGCGCCCACGATGGTGCCGATGAGCGCGGTCGTCACCGTGAAGCCGAGTGCGGCGTCGGACAGGTGGAACTGCTCCTGGATCTGCTTCTCGGCGCCGGAGATCACCGCCGTGTCGAAACCGAAGATGAGTCCGCCGGTCGCCGCGACCACGGCGCTCCTGATCACGAGTGCCTTCATGCTCCGAACGTAGGCGTCCCGTGCGGTGCCCCGAGTGATTACAACCGAAACGCTCACCACCGCAGAACGATCGGAAGTAAACGGGAATCCGCGGGTCGGCAGCCGCACCGCGGGGCGCCGTGGTTTGCCAGAATGGACCCCATGACGAACCTCAGCGAGACCGGCGGCAACCCCCGGATCGGCACGGCGCTCACCCCCGGTGCCACGAAGGCGTTGATGCTGGGTTCGGGCGAGCTGGGCAAGGAGGTGGTGATCGCGTTCCAGCGCCTCGGCGTGGAGACGATCGCCGTCGACCGGTACGCGAACGCGCCCGCGATGCAGGTCGCGCACCGCAGCCACGTCATCGACATGACCGACGCCGCCGAGGTCCGCCGCGTCATCGAGGAGGAGAAGCCCGACTTCGTCGTCCCCGAGATCGAGGCCCTCGCCACCGACGCCCTCGTGGCCGTCGACGAGGAGGGGCTTGCCGAGGTCATCCCGACTGCGCGGGCCGTCGCCCTCACGATGGACCGCGAGGGCATCCGCAAGCTCGCCTCGGAGGAGCTCGGGCTCCCGTGCTCGCCCTACGCCTTCGCGTCGTCGCTCGACGAGGTGCGCGCCGCCTCCCGCGAGGTCGGCTTCCCGTGCGTGATCAAGCCGGTCATGTCGAGCTCGGGCAAGGGCCAGTCGGTGGTCCGCTCGGTCGAGGAGCTCGACGGTGCGTGGGAGTACGCGGTGGAGGGCGGTCGCGTCCGCAACGAGCGGGTGATCGTCGAGGGCTTCGTCGACTTCGACTACGAGATCACGCTGCTCACGGTGCGCGTCTACGACGCCGAGCGCGGCAAGGTGGTCACCCGGTTCTGCGAGCCCATCGGGCACCGCCAATCGGACGGCGACTACGTCGAGTCCTGGCAGCCGCAGGCGATGAGCCAGGCGGCCTACGATGCGGCGACGTCCGTCGCGGGCCGTATCACCACGGCCCTCGGCGACGGTGGCACCGGCGGCCGCGGTGTCTTCGGCGTGGAGCTCTTCGTCAAGGGCGATGACGTCTACTTCTCCGAGGTCTCGCCGCGCCCGCACGACACCGGACTGGTGACGCTGGGCTCGCAGCGGCTCTCCGAGTTCGAGCTGCACGCCCGCGCGATCCTCGGCCTGCCCGTGGACACCTCGCTCATGTCGCCGGCCGCGTCGGCGGTGATCTACGGGACGAAGGACAGCAGCTCCGTCGCCTTCGACAGCGTCTCGCGCGCTCTCGACGTGCCCGAGAGCGACCTGCGCCTGTTCGGCAAGCCCGAGGGCTACGCCAAGCGGCGGCTCGGCGTCGCGGTGGCGACCGCCGACACCGTCGAGGTGGCGCGGGCCAATGCCACGGAGGCAGCGAGCCGGGTGGTCGTCGTCGACAGCGACGACCCCGTGCAGCAGGGTGCGCCGGAGACCACCGCCGTGCCCATCCAGCGGCCGCAGCAGCCCGAGGACCTCTCCACCCGCGCGATGCCGGTGCAGCGCCCCGTGCACCAGCCCCCGGCCCAGCAGATCCCCGTCCAGCAGGCGCCGCCGTCCGGCCCGCCGCAGGGCCCGTCGGGTCAGCCCCCGCAGGGGCCGCCCGCGCAGCAGCCGCCGGTGCCGCCGGCTCCGCCGACAGCGGCCGCCCCGGTGGTGCCGCCGCAGCAGTCCTCCTCGCGCGTGGTCCCGCCCCCGCCGCAGGGCGGTGCACCGTCGACCCCGCCCCAGCCTGCGCCCGGTGATCCGGTCGCGCCGACGAGCATGCATCCCGTCGCGGCGCGGCGGCCCGCGCAGCCCCGCCCGATCCAGCCCGCTCCGCGGCCTGCGACCGGCGAGCACGCGACCCGCCCGAAGCCTCCGGCCGCACCGGAGACGGAGGAGTACGACCACAACCCGGCCACCTCGATCAACCTGCCCCCGCAGCGCCCGCAGGACTAGGCGAACCGCTCGAAGGCCTCCACCCAGTCCTCCGCGCGGAGGTCGCGGGGGAGCGGCGTGCCGCGGTGGCCGCGCCGGGCCGCCCACCGCCGTGCCTCCGCCCGACGGTGCCGCGGCGCGACGCCCGCGAGGATCTCGGGCAGCCCGTGGCCTCGGCCGGTGAACACGGCGTGCACGAAGGCCGCGTACTCGCGGCGCCGTCCCGGCGGCACCAGCGGGGTGCCGCGGCGGGTGATCGTGAGCAGCCCGGCGTCGACGGACGGCCGTGGGGTGAAGGCGGAGGCGGGGATCCGCCCGCCGAGGCCGAACTCGTACCAGGGCGACCACTGCGCGGTCATCATCGTCGCGCCGCCGACTCCGGCTCGCCGCCGGGCGACCTCCCATTGGACGATGAGGACGGCGGCGGTCCAGTGGGGCGCGTGCAGTAGTTTGCGGAGCACGGCGGTGGTGAGGTGGAAAGGCAGATTGCCCACCACCGCATGGGGTTCGGCGGGCAGCCGGTGGTGCAGGAAGTCGCCGTGCACGATGGTCGCGCCCGGCGTCGTGCGGCGCAGCCGGTCGGCGTGACGCCGGTCGATCTCGACGGCGGTGAGCGGACGCCCCAGCCGCAGCAGGGGTTCGGTCAACGCGCCCGCGCCGGGACCGATCTCGACGATGGGGCCGTCGGTGCGGCGGGCGAGGTCGATGACGCGGCCGATGACGGCACCGTCGGTGAGGAAGTTCTGGCCGTGCTCGTGACGGCCCCCGTGGTGGGTGGGCATGAAGGGAGTTCTCCGGGTCGAGGTTCACCCGGGCAGCACGAATCGCCGCCCAGCGGAAGGAAGCCGGGGCGGTGAAGCCGAGGAGGTGGGGGAGGCTCCGCCGCCGCTACGGGCGGCCGCGATCCACCACTGCCGCTGCTACTGCTGCGGCTGCTGCCGAAGAACTCACGGGGTGCACACTAGGCGCCCGAGCGGCGCGATGCCAGCGGGTTATCCGCGCTGCAGCCAGTAGGCCTGGGACTTGATGCGGTCCTTGGGCAGGCCGAAGTCGCGCTTGGCGGCCCTGGTGATCTCGCGCGTCGCCTTGGTCTCGGCGGCGACGAAGAGGAAGGCCTCGGAGGGGATTCCGGCCCGGGTGACGGTGGAGACCAGTGTGGCGCCGCGGTTCTCGCGCGGCACCCAGGTGACGGCCTCGCTGTGGACCGGCAGCTCCCGCTCGGCGTCGTGCTGATACTCCAGGTACACGCGGCACGGTGCCTGCGCGGTGCCGAGGATGCTGTTGATGGCGGGGATCGACGCGGCGTCGCCCACGAGCACGTATTCCGACGGTGCCGGCTCCTCCGGGAGGGTCAGGTCGGCGCCCATCATGGTGGCGGCGATGCGGTCGCCGGGCTCGGCATCGAGGGCCCAGCGCGGTGCGGGACCGTCGTGCATCGCGAACTCGATGCTGAACTCGCTGCCGCGCGGGTCGATGATGGTGTAGCCGCGCTGCACCAGGGCGCCCTCGTCGGCGTCGGTGGTGGCGGTGCCGCTCTTGGGGACCCACAGGCGCACCCACATGGTCGGGAACCACGGATTGTCGTGCAGGAAGTCGCCGCCGTCGAAGCGGATGCGGTGGTAATGGTCGCTGACGGATTCCGTCCCGAGCACCGTGAACACGTAGTCGTCCGCCCGCATCGCCTTGAGGATCAGGCCGGTCACTCCTCTACCCATGAAGCTGAGGCTACCCTAAATAGTCGGATCCGCCTACGTAGGTGGTGCGGGCCACGGCGTCGTCGGCGTCGACGGCGCCGGCGATGGCTGCGGCGAACTCGCTGACCGTCGGCAGTGGGCCGTGACTGCGGCGTTCCTCGACGGCGGCGGGATCGCGGCGCTCCAGCAGCCGGACGATGATCGTGCCCTCGATCATGTCGCCGGAGACCACGCGGAGGTCCAGGTCCAGCTCGGCGGCGAGCGCGCGCAGCGCCCGCTCCCCGGCGAGCTTGCTCACGGCGATCGGCTCGTACCCGTCGGGCACGGGACGGGTCTCGGAGAAATGGGCCTGGTGGCTGGTGACGAAGACGATGCGTCCGCCCGGACGCAGGCGCTCCGCGGCGGCGCGGGCGGCCGCGACCTGCGCGTCCCGGTTCAGGCGGATGGCGTAGTCCTCCTCGGCGCCCAGCTCCAGCCCGCCCGATGCGTTGAGGATCGCGGCGTCGAGGCCGCCGAACTCGGCGATCGCCGCGTCGAGCAGGCTCGACGGTCCGTCGGGCGCGGTCACGTCGGCGCCCACGGCGACCGCGCGTCCGCCGGCTTCGCGGACCAGCGTGCACACCTTCTCCGCGCGTCGCTCCTTCTCGCGGTAGTTCACCACCACGTCGTGGCCACGCGCGCCGAGCGCCACCGCCGTCTCGGCACCCACTCCGCGGGACGCCCCGGTCACCACTACGACCGCCATCGCCGAACCTCCGTGCTTCTGATTTAGAACTGACGCCAGCATGACGCTTCGAATTCAGAAGCGCAAGTAGGCTCTGTTCCGTGTCAGTGCGTGATGTGGTGCCCCAGCGGCGCGAGGACCCGGACCCCGAGGTCGTCGCGGCGATGGACCTGCTCGGCCAGCGCTGGGTGCTGCGCATCGTCTGGGAGCTCGGTCCCGGTTCGCTCGGATTCCTCGAATTGCGCAGGCGCATGGGCAATTGCAGCTCCAGCGTGCTCGCGACGAGGCTGGCGCAACTGGTCGAGAAGGGCATCGCCCGCAAGCTCCCCGACAAGCAGTACGAGTTGACCGGGCGTGGCGAGGCCCTCGGCCGGGCGCTTCGGCCGGTCTGGGCCTGGGCGGCCGAATGACCTGCGTCTCGCGGAGGATCGACCTCGCTCGGCGACGTGAATCCGCCACACCGCGCTGAGCGAGCCATTCCCGATCGCGCCGTCGTCGAGGGAGCGCTGACCGCGACCCGCACCGGGGCCGCGGCGGACGACGTCGTGGCGATCGCCACCGACCGGGCCGACGGTCCGGTGGTCGCCGCGCGGCCGAATTAGAATCATCGTGAGCGAAAAGTGCCGCCGCCCCGAAAAATCGGGACGGCGGCACCGTCGTTCGTCAGGCTCAGGCCTAGTTCTGCTGGACCTTGTCCGGCTCCGAGGCGGCCAGCATGTCGTCGCGCTCGACGACCTTCACCCGCTCGCGGCCCTCCGCCTCGCCCAGGCTGCGCTCGTGCTCGTCGAGGCGGTACCAGCCGTCCCACGTGGTGTACGGGGTCTGGTGGTCGTCCAGCCAGTTCGTGACGCCCTCGGTGGACGGGTCCGACGGGGCGTTCAGCTTGCCGGCGTGGAAGTCCTCGAGTAGGCAGGCGATGGTCTCGTTGGCGTCGCCCTTCGTGTGGCCGATGAGGCCGACGGGGCCGCGCTTGATCCAGCCCGTGGTGTACACACCCTGGATGTGCTGACCTGCGTCGATGACCCGGCCCGCCTCGTTGGGGATGACGCCGGCCTGGTCGTCGAACGGTATCTCCGGCAGGTCGTTGGAAAGGTAGCCGACGGCCCGGTAGACGGCGCCGACCTCCCAGTCGGTGAACTTGCCGGTGCCGCGCACGTTGCCGGTGCCGTCGAGCTCGGTGCGCTCCGTGCGCAGGCCGACGACCTTGCCGTTCTCGCCCAGGATCTCGACGGGCGACTCGAAGAGGTGGATGAACAGCTTGTGCGGGCGGTTGTTGGGCTCGCGGATGGCGTAGTTCTCGAGGATCGTCGCGACCTGGTCGGTGATCTTCGACTCGCGGCGGGCCTTGGCCGAGCCCTCGTCGTACTCGATGTCCTCGGGGTTCACCACGACCTCGATGGTCTGCGAGTGGTCGAGCTCCTTGAGCTCGAGCGGGGTGAACTTCACCTGCGCCGGGCCGCGACGGCCGAAGACGTGCACCTCCTTGGCCTTGTTCAGCTTGAGGCCCTCGTAGACGTTCGGCGGGATCTCGGTGGGCAGCAGCTCATCGGCGGTCTTGGCCAGCACGCGGGCCACGTCGAGGCCCACGTTGCCGACGCCGAGGACCGCCACCTTCTCCTCCGTCAGCGGCCACTCGCGCGAGAAGTCCGGGTGGCCGTCGTACCAGGCCACGAACTCGGCGGCGCCGTAGCTGCCGTCGAGGTCGATGCCCGGGATCTCCAGGTTGCGGTCCGCGACGGCACCGGTGGAGAAGATCACCGCGTCGTAGTGGCGGCGCACGTCCTCCAGGGTGAAGTCCTTGCCGAAGTCGAGGTTGCCGAGCAGCCGGACCTGCGGCTTGTCGAGCACCTTGTGCAGCGCGGTGATGATGCCCTTGATCCGCGGATGATCGGGCGCGACGCCGTACCGGATCAGGCCGAACGGGGCCGGCATCTTCTCGAAGAGGTCGATGCTGACGCCGGGGTCCTTCGCCTCGTCGGACTTCATGAGGGCGTCCGCCGCGTAGATACCTGCGGGGCCCGCGCCCACGATCGCGACGCGCAACGGGCGGTTCTGTTCGGTCATGTGAAGTCGGCTACCTTGTCTGCATACGCGGTTGAAGTTCCCCACCAGGTTAGTGCGGACTTATCAACTGTTCCTAGTGCGGGTGGCACATCGCACCCCGCTCCAGGGAACTGGAACGTGTTCTAGTAGCAGAGGGTAGAGACTTCAGTGAGCGCAGACAAGGCCCCCGCCGGACCGCCGCCCGAACGCCGCACCACGGCGACCCCCTTCGTCATCGCCCTCGTGGTGGCGGTGGTCCTGATCGGGGGCATCCTCCTCTGGAACGTGATCCGTCCGTCCGAGGAGCGGCTCAGCGACTCCGCGCAGGTCCAGGTCACCATCGGCCAGTACTACGGCGCCCTGAACAAGGGGCGGTACGCCGACCTGGTCGCCAACACGTGCGCCAAGGACCGCGCCGCCGCCGACTTCCCGAAGGAGGCCGGCTTCCCCGACGCCCGCAAGGCGGCCGTCGAGCGCGAGGGGGAGGCGAAGCTGGACGAGAAGGACGTCAAGAACCTCACCGTGAACGGCGACTCCGCGTCCGCCGACCTCACGGTGCGGTACGAGAAGGCGGGTGAGCGCACCGAGAAGGCGACGTTCGTCCGCGAGGACGGCAAGTGGAAGAAGTGCTCGTGAGCTACGCCGGAGACCTGACTCCCCGCGAGGCCTGGGACCTGCTCGAACAGGACCCGGCGGCGGTCCTCGTGGATTGCCGCACCGAGGCGGAGTGGAACTACGTGGGCATCCCCGAGCTCTCGCAGGTCGGGCGCAATCCCGTGCTCGTCGAATGGCAGCGCTACCCCGACGGCGCGCTCAACCCGACCTTCGTCGAGGAACTCCGCGCGAAGGGCGTCACCGACGACGCGCCCGTCGTCTTCCTCTGCCGTTCCGGGCACCGCTCGATCGGTGCCGCGGAGACGGCCACCGCCGCGGGCGTGCGGCGCGCCTACAACGTGCTCGACGGCTTCGAGGGGCCCCTCGACGCGCTCGGTCACCGGGGCGCTGCGGGCTGGCGCGCCGACGGCCTGCCCTGGCGGCAGTTCTAGGCTTGACACCATGACGGAGTTCAGCCCCCTGCCCGACGGCCTGCGGCCCGAGACGTACGCCGTGCGCGGCGGAGTCCTGCGCACGAACTACGAGGAGACCTCCGAGGCGCTGTTCCTGAATTCGGGCTACACGTACCAGAACGCCGAGGCGGCCGAGGCGGCCTTCAACGGCGACATCGACCGGTTCGTCTACTCGCGGTACGGCAACCCGACGGTGGCGATGTTCCAGGAGCGCCTGCGCCTGCTGGAGGGCGCCGAGGCCTGCTTCGCGACCGCTTCGGGCATGTCGGCGGTCTTCACCGCGCTCGGCGCGCTGCTCAAGGCGGGCGACCGGCTCGTGGCGGCGCGCTCGCTGTTCGGCTCCTGCTACGTGGTGTGCAACGAGATCCTGCCGAGGTGGGGCATCGAGACCGTCTTCGTCGACGGCGAGGACCTCGCGCAGTGGGAGTCGGCGCTGAGTGAGCCCGCGCAGGCGGTGTTCTTCGAGACCCCCGCCAACCCGATGCAGGGCCTCGTCGACGTGCGCGCCGTGGCTGCGCTCGCCCACGCCGCTGGCGCGCAGGTGGTGCTCGACGCGGGCTTCACCCCCGTCGGCTATCAGGATTCGTTCGGCATGGGCGCCGACGTGATCGTCCACTCCTCCACCAAGACCATGGACGGCCAAGGGCGCGTCATGGGCGGTGCGATCCTCGGCCGGTTCGACTACATCGACGGCCCCGTGAAGCAGCTGATGCGGCACACCGGTCCGGCGATGGCGCCGTTCAACGCGTGGGTGCTGCTCAAGGCGCTCGAGACGCTGGACCTTCGGGCCGAACGGGTCAGCGCGAACGCGCAGAAGGTCGCCGAGTTCCTCGACGCCGACCCCCGCGTCTCGAAGGTGCTCTTCCCCTTCCTGCCCTCCCACCCGCAGTACGAACTGGCGAAGCGCCAGATGAAGGCCGGGGGCACGGTCATCACGCTGGAGCTGGCCGATTCGGCTACGGCGGCGGGGAAGGCGCGCGCCTTCGAGTTCCTCAACCGGCTGCAGGTCATCGACATCTCCAACAACTTCGGCGACGCCAAGTCGCTCATCACGCACCCCGCCACCACGACGCACCGCGCGACGGGGCCGGAGGGTCGCGCGAAGATCGGGCTCACCGATTCGATGCTGCGCCTGTCCGTCGGGCTGGAGAACGTCGACGACCTCATCGCCGACCTGGACCGCGCCCTCGGCTGACCCGGCGCCGCGAGTGCGGTCGGTTTCCTGCACTGTCCGTGGGAATTCGACCGCACTCACGCGTTCAGATCGTCGATCGCCGCGCGCCAGCGGCGGACGGCCTCGACGTCCACCGGCGTGTCCCAGCCGCCGTGTCGCACCCCACTGCCGGCGTGGAACGCGTCGATCCCCGCTGCCGTGAGCCGCGGAAGATGATCGAGGCGGAGCCCGCCGCCCGCCAGGAGCCGCTGCGGCGCATCTCTTTCCGCGATGAGGGTGTCGACGCCGTCGTCCACACCGGTCGCCGCGCCCGCCGTGAGGAAGGTGTCCAGGCTCGGGAGGCCGGCGACAGCCTCGCGCAACGCCTTCCGGTCCGCCGCGTGATCGATCGCGCGGTGGAACGTCCACGGCGCGCCCTCGATCGCTTCGACGATGCGCGTGACCGCCGGCAGGTCGACGGTCCCGGCGGGCGTGAGGAAGCCGAGCACGAACTCCTGCGCCCCGGCATCGCGGAGTCGCTGTGCGGTGCTGACCAGTGCGTCGAGGTCTCCCGGTGCGAAACCGGCTCTCAGTCGGAGCATCACGCGCACAGGTAGATCCACGGCGGCGCGGACCTCGGCGGCGGTGGCGGGGGAGGGGCTGAGACCGTCCGCCGCCATATCCGCGACCAGTTCCACCCGATCCGCCCCGCCCTCCTGCGCAGCGACCGCGTCCCACGCGTCCAGAACGATGACCTCCAGCAATGCCATTCGCCCACCCTAGACGTGCTCGGCGCGAGCCGATCGACGCTGCTGGGGACTCACACGGAGTCGTCGAATCGATACGGGGCACTGTAGATGTCGAGGTCGAGGGCGATGCCTCGTGCGCCGAGCGAGGCGAGCGTGGTCGGGGAGAGGGTTACGCCCTCGTTCCCGCCCTGCAGGAACCATCCGCAGAACAGGCGGAGCGTGTATTGATCGGACAGCTCCCGCCAGACGCCGAGATCGGTGGGGAGTCCGGTCAGCAGCCGCGTCACCTGCGTATCGATGTCGGCGGGCTCGGTGTCTTCGACAGCGAGGGACCACAGACCGAACCGGGCGGTCCGGGTGCCGCGCCCGGCCGGTACGAGGTCGCCCCGCGCGTAGGACAGCGTCGGCGAGGTGCCGAGTGTCCGGGTGATGGCCGACGGGTCGAGAGCAAGGCCGCTGAGCTGCAGAGACGCGACGGCGCGGTGTATGAGCGGCACATGGTCGACGGTAGGTCGCAGCGCGCGCGAGATCAACGGAGTATTCGCCGGTGAAACCACTGGCGCCGCGATCAGCGGCCGATCTACGGTGCTGCTCATGGAGGTGCCTGAGCCGACGAGCCTGCGCCCGCTCACTGATCGTGAGCGGGCCATCCTCGACGGCTTCCTGTACTTCGCCTTCCCCGGCGTCGGCGAACTCCGCGCACAGGTTCCCACTCTCCGCGTGAACTCGGACCGGTCCTGCCCCTGCGGTTGCGGCACGGCCGATCTCGTGGCGGACCGCGCGCTGGCACCGGCCGCCGCGGCGAGTCCGCTCCCGGTGGGTGCCGACATCCCCGGCGACGGCGACATACCGTTGGGCGGGATGATCGTGTTCCTGCTCGACGGCTTCCTCGCGAGCCTCGAGGTCTACTCCTACGGCAGCGGCCCGCTCCAGCTGCCGGCGATCGAAGACGTCGTATGGAGCGGGCCCGATGAGTGACTCCGGCGGCGTCCGGCGCCCCACACCCTCGGAGGTCACCGCGTTCGACGCGGCTTGGACTCGGAACGTCGGCTCTGAACTGCCGTACGCGTACTGGCTTCGGGCGACGTGCCATGAGCGATGGGTGAGGCTGCACAGCCTGCCGGAGAGCAAACAATATCCGGACACCGAGGCCGAGTACGACGTGGTGCTCACCCGCTATCTGGCCGAACTCGACGACCTGCGGGCAGGTGCGGACGACCTGTGGGTGGTCACGTCGTCGTACTCGTCCACAGCCCGGCCTGTTCGACGGTCCGCCGACCTCGTCGGTCTGCTCCCGCGGCCGCGCCTGTGGCGCACCTTCACCGAGGACGACGAGGGCGAGGAGTACCGGATCTGGACCCATCACTACCTCTCCATCGTCCGGCGGGATGCCGATGAGGTTCGGCGCCTGCTGCGCTTCGTCGCCGACGAGGTGGTCAGCGGCGTCATGATCACCGATGCGGACGCGACCTGGGTGCATCACCCGTACGACGGTGGCGCCGACCTGATATTGCCGACGACCGGTGAGCGCGACCGCACAGCGGCTCTCTTCTCCGACTGGCTTCCGGCTCCGGGCTTTCCGGGCGCTTCCCTCGGCGATGCGGTTCTGGACTGCGATGGTGCGAACCGCGGGGCGTAGATGTCGGGGCAGTCGTTGAGCGAGCTTCGAGGGTGGAGGCGCGGCCCGGAAAACATCTGGAAGTCTTCGTTGCAGTCGAATAGCCTCCTGGACATGGATATGCGGAAACTCCCCGAATCGCTGCGGCAGTACGACTGCCGTCGGTTCGGCGTGCCTGCATAACCTGCGGCAACCCGGGCCGTCGTTCCAGCGCCGGCCCGGTACCCATGCGTCACACGCATGGCTTCTCGGACCGGTGACCATCACATCGAGACGAGAAAGACATGGAGAAGATCAGTAAGTCGTTGGTCTCGTGGGCGTCCATCTTGGACGACAAGACCCGCGAGCAGGCGATCACCACGGCCAAGCTGCCGTTCATCTACCCGCACATCGCGTTGATGCCCGACGCCCACCTGGGCAAGGGCGCCACCGTCGGTTCGGTCATCCCGAGCCTCGGCGCAGTGATCCCGGCGGCGGTCGGCGTCGACATCGGCTGCGGCATGATCGCGGTCCGTACCCAGTTCACGCTGGCCGATCTGCCGGACGACCGCGCGACGGTCCGCGAGGCCATCGAGCGGGCGATCCCGCTCTCGCCGGGCCGCTACAACACGAAAGTCGTGGCCACGGCGGAGCCGAGGATCGCGGAGCTGACGGCGCTCGCCGAGCGCGCCGATTTCGATCCCGCGACGTACGCCGGGAACTGGGCGCTGCAGCTCGGTACCCTCGGCGGCGGGAATCACTTCATCGAGATCAGCCTCGATGAGGACGACACCGTCTGGGCGTTCCTGCACTCCGGCTCTCGCGGCGTGGGCAACAAGATCGCCCAGCACCACATCGCCGTGGCGACCCGCCTGTGCAAGCAGTGGTGGATCCAGCTGCCGGATCCGGACCTCGCGTACCTCGTGGAGGGCACGCCCGAGTTCCGCCGGTACATCGCCGAGCTGACGTGGGCGCAGCACTTCGCGCTGCTCAACCGTGAGGAGATGATGGACCGGGTGATCCGCCAGCTCGGCGAGTGGGTGGGAACACCTGTCGTCGAGGCGGAGCGGATCAACTGCCACCACAACTTCACCAAGCGCGAGAGGCACTTCGGCAAGGAAGTGTGGGTGTCCAGGAAGGGCGCGATCGAGGCGACCGAGGGCAAGCTCGGCCTGATCCCGGGCTCCATGGGCACCGCGTCCTACATCGTCGAGGGCAAGGGCTACGCCCCGTCGCTCAACAGCTCGCCGCACGGCGCGGGCAGGGAGTACTCCCGGTCCGCGGCGCGGAAGACCTTCACGCACGAGCAGTTGCGGGAGGCCATGGCGGGCATCGAGTTCCGTGACAGCCCCGACTTCATCGACGAGATCCCGCAGGCCTACAAGCCCATCGACCGCGTGATGGCAGATGCGGAGCAGTTGGTCACGGTCCGCGCCGTGCTGCGGCAGATCGTGAACGTCAAGGGGCAGTGAACATGTGCAGGTTGTGGCTGCGGCACGCTGTTGATTCGCAGCCACAACCTGCGCAAGTCCGTGAGAGATCCTCAGCGACCCGCCGCGCCTTCCTCGAGGAGGCGAAGGGCGTCGGGCAGTGCGTACACCGACGACACGAACGGAAGCTTCACGTCCAGGTCGGTGCGCCGGTGCGTCGCGGTCGAACCCCAGACTCGCGTACCGTTCCGGCGCACCCAGGCGATGGTTCGATTGACCCATCGTTCGTAGTCCGAGGAGACGGCCAGCATCGAATCCGCCTGAGACCCGATCGATCCGGTGCTGAGGCCCTCGGCGGTGCAGGTCGCGGGTTCCCAGTACAGGGCCGGCGACGTGTTCGAGTCTACGAGGCCCTCCGTTGTGCTCGGTGTGAGGCGCCTCCAGTTCAGGCGGTTGAACAGCGCTGACCTGGTTCCGCCAGTCATGGCGTCGCTCTCCTCGCGGGCCACGACAGGCGGTCCGAGTGAACGGCTGGCAATCAGCACCTGGGGCACCGCCAGCGCCTCCGCCCTGGACAGGCGGAGCGGCGGCGTCGCGACCACCGGCCATGGATGCAGCGTGACGTCCTCGGGCTCGCCGAGGCGATCCAGCATGCGCGCGTGATCCTCCTCGGTCGCGTAGTACCGGATCGCGGTAACCATGCTCAGCGCTTCCGGAACAGGCGGTCGAGGTGGTAACTGGCGATCTCGACTGCGCGCTCAGGCGTGTGATGCCCGATGATCACCGAGGTGCTCAAGCCGTTGCAGAGGGCGACGAGAGTGTCCGCCTCCAGGCCGGGATCCGCGCCGGCGGCGAGTTCCCCTGCGCGGGAAGCGTCGTCGAAGGCGGCGGCGACGGCCGCGCGGAGCCGGCCGACGCCCCCGGCGAGCGGTTCCGCTGCGAGAGCGGGATCGGTCGACGCGAGACCGCTGAACGCGGAGGAGACCCGGTAGAAGTTCCGGCTGGGAGGGTCGGTCGGCAGCGCCTCCTCGATGAACGCGGTCAACACCTGCCACGGCGTGGGATCCGCTCCGATGCGCGTGAGCCGGGCCCGCCACCGCTCGTTCGATTGCTCCTCGAGCCTCCGGAGCGCCCCCACGAGGAGCTGTTGCTTGCTCGTGAAGTAGTACTGCACGAGCCGCAGTGAGACGCCCGCTTCCGCGGCGACCGAGCGCATCGACACCGCATGCAGGCCGTCGCGAGCAGCGACGCGGGCCAGCGCGTCGGCGATCTCAGCTCGTCGTTCGTCGTGATCCACGGACCTCGGCAACGCCACCTCCTTGTTGATACAGTCGTATCACATCATTTTGATACAGGTGACGTAGAAAGGTGGGTCATGTCTGGACGCGTGCTCGCCGCGGCCTGTCTCGCGCAGCTGATGATCACGCTCGACGTCTCGGTCGTGAACATCGCGCTGCCCGCCGTCCGGGCCGACCTGGGGCTCGGCACCGTCGGGCAGCAGTGGGTGGTCACGGCCTACGCCCTGCCGTTCGCCGGCTTTCTCCTGATCGGTGGCAGGTTCGCGGACCTGGTCGGTGTTCGCACGACGTTCGGTGGCGGCATGGCGCTGTTCACCGCGGCGAGCGTCGTGGCCGGGGCGGCCCCCGACCCGGGGGTCCTCCTCGCGGGGCGTGCGCTCCAGGGGCTGGCCGCGGCGTTCGTCGCGCCCGCCGCGCTGGCACTGGTCACCACCACCTTCGAGGAGGGAGAGGCGCGCACCCGGGCGCTGGCCTGGTGGACCGCGATGAGCATCGCGGGCGGCACGGCCGGCAACCTGTGCGGCGGCGTGCTCACGGAGGCGTTCGGCTGGCGGTCGGTGCTCCTGGTGAACGTTCCGCTCGGCGCGATCGCCTCGACCCTGGCGCGGCGTGCCCCGGTGCCCGCCGGAACGGCGCGATCGCGCGCACGGCGCGGCCGCCTGGACGTGGGCGCCGCGGTCCTGGTGACGACGGCGCTCATGACCGCCGCGTTCGGGCTCGGCGCGATGGGCGAGCGGCGCTGGACGGCCGGCGGCGCGGCGCTCGTGACGGCGGCGATCCTGTTCGCCGCCTTCGTCCGTCGAGACCGCCGCAGTCCGCTGCCGATGGTCCCGGCCGGTGTGCTGAAGGGGCGGGTCGTGCGCTGGGGCAACGTCGGGATCCTGCTCGCCGCGGCGGCGCTGGTTCCCATGTGGTTCTTCCTGTCACTCCAGCTGCAGGTCGTGCTGGGGTATCCGCCCATGATCGCCGGTCTCGCGTTCCTGCCGCACACCGTCATCCAGTTGATCGTGGGCCTGCGGTGCGCGCCGCGCCTCCTCCAGCGATACGACGCAACCGCATTGGTGGCCGTCGGCTCGCTCCTCCTCGCCGCGGGCTTCGCCTGGCAGAGTCGTCTGGTGCCCGAATCGACCTATGTCGCAGCGGTTCTCCTCCCCGCCGTTCTCATCGCGGTGGGGGCGGGCGTCATGAATCTACCGTTGACCGCGATGACCGTCGCCGGCGTTCCCGATTCGATGGCGGGCATCGCCTCGGGAATCATGAACTGCGCCAAGCAGATCGGTGGTGGTATCGGGTTGGCCGTGCTCGTGGCCGCGACCGCGGGTATTGCCGAGCCCGCGACCGCCTACGGCGCCGCGTTCGTGATCATGGCGGGCCTGGTCGCGGCCATCGGCGTCGGAGCCGTGCTCGTCGCGCGGAGTCCTCAGCCGGGGAACGGGTCCTCCGTGTGACCGACGAGATCGGCGACGGAGTCGATCGTGCGGGTGGGGCGGTAGGGGTAGGCGGTCACGGACTCGCGGGTGGAGATGCCGGTGAGCACCAGGATGGTGCGGAGGCCGGCCTCCAGGCCGCAGACGATGTCGGTGTCCATCCGGTCGCCGATCATCAGCGTGTCCGCGGAGTGCGCCCCGAGGGCGCGCAGGGCCGACCGCATCATGAGGGAGTTCGGCTTGCCCACGTAGTACGGCGACCGGTTCGTGGCCTCGCGGATGAGGGCGGCCACGGCGCCGGTCGCGGGCAGCAGGCCGTCGCGCGACGGCCCCGTCGGATCCGGGTTCGTGGCGATGAACCGCGAGCCGCGCTCGATCAGCCGGATGGCGGTGGTGATCGCCTCGAACGAGTACGTGCGGGTCTCGCCCAGTACCACGTAGTCGGGATCGTTGTCGGTGAGCACGTAGCCCACGTCGTGCAGGGCCGTGGTCAAGCCGGACTCACCCACCACGTACGCCGTCCCGTTCGGTCGCTGGTCCTGCAGGAACTTCGCGGTGGCGAGCGCCGACGTCCAGATCCGGGCCTCGGGGATGTCGAGGCCGGTGGCGACCAGTCGCGCGCGCAGGTCGCGGGGCGTGCGCGTCGAGTTGTTGGTCAACACCATGAACGGCGTGCCGGCCGCCGTGAGTTCCGCGATGAAGGCGTCGGCGCCGGGAATGAGGTGCTCCTCGTGGACGAGCACCCCGTCCATGTCCATCAGGTACGTCCACTCGGTCATGCCGCGAATCTACTCCGGATGATTTGGCGTCGCCGTGATTCGAACCTTGACGACCGGACCGCCCACAGGGCATTCTCGACGCAGGTCATGAGTGCCAGTGACAAGCCCCGGCTCGCTGGTCGGCAACCCTCCTCCGCGGTGGGGTGCTCCGGGTGACGACCTGGCCGCATCGGAAGGGTGCGGCAAGCGCGGATTCGCGGCACTGCTCGGCGGTGCCGCGCGTCCTCAACTGTTGAAGGACACGTCTCATGAGTATCACCACCTCCGAGCGCACCGCCGTCTGCCTCACCCCGACCGTCACGTCGCCGGCCGCCGCCGTCCGCAGCGCGCCGCTGTCGCTGGGGCCCCTCGCCGCCGTCACCGGTGCCGACGAGTACGCCCCGCTCAAGGACGGCGCGACCGTCCGCTACGCCAACTTCGACTACGCCGCGAGCGCCCCGGCCCTGGTCGAGGTGCAGGCCGCGGTCCAGGAGGCCCTCGGCGAGTACGCGAGCGTGCACCGCGGCGCCGGCTACCTCTCGCAGCGCTCCACCTCTCGCTACGAGCGAGCCCGCGAGGTCGTCGCCGAGTTCGTGGGCGCCCGCGCCGACGATCACGTCATCTTCACCGGCAACACCACCGACTCGATCAATCTCCTGGCCGGCTGCGTCCCCGGCGAGGTCGTGGCCCTCGACTGCGAGCACCACGCGAACCTGCTGCCGTGGAAGCGGATCGGGGCCCGCGTGATCTCGGCGCCGCTGTCGATCGAGGGCACCCTCGAGGTGCTCGAGAAGGAGCTGCGCGCCCGGCCCGCGGCCCTGGTCAGCGTGACCGGCGCCTCCAACGTCACGGGCGAGGTGCTGCCGATCCGCCGGCTCGCCGCGCTCGCCCATCGCCACGGCGCGCGCATCGCCGTCGACGGCGCCCAGCTGGTCCCGCACCGTCGGATCTCCCTGCGTGAGAGCGGCGTCGACTACCTCGCCTTCTCCGGCCACAAGCTGTACGCGCCCTTCGGGTCCGGCGTGCTCGTCGGCCGCGCCGACTGGTTCGACGAGGCCGAGCCCGTCCGCTGCGGCGGCGGCGCCAGCTACGAGGTGATCGGCACCCCCGTCTCGAAGTCCGTGGAAGTGGCCTGGCACACCGGCCCCGCCCGGCACGAGGCGGGCTCGCCGAACGTCCTCGGCGCCGTCGCGATCGCCGCCGCCTGCGAGGCGATCACCCGGCTCGGCGACGACGCGATCGCCCGCCACGAGCGCTTCCTCACCGACCTGCTGCTCCGCTCGCTCGAGGGCATCGACGGGGTCCGGACCCTGAAGATCTGGGCCGACTCCACCGAGCGGGTGGGCATCGTCGCGTTCACCGTCGACGGCCGCACGCCCCGCGAGGTCGCCGAGTTCCTCTCGTCCGAGTACGGGATCGGCGTGCGCGACGGGAAGTTCTGCGCGCATCCCGTCGTTCACCGATTGGGGTGCTACGACGGTGCCGTCCGCGCGAGCATCGGCCTCGGCACGAGCGAGAACGACGTGCGCCGCCTGGTGCGCGCACTCCACGACCTGTCCGCACGAGCGAAGTAGTCACCGCCCAGGAGGAAACAACGCCATGACCGTCTCCCGCCCCGCCCTCGTGGTCACCGTCGACGGTGAGCCCGAGTCCGTGCACCTGACCCGGGTGCGCGCCGCCGACCTCCGTCTCGCGCAGCGCGAGCGCGGCTACCTGCGTGCCGAGGCCGAGCGCGCCGGGCGGGAGCCGGGGGCCGTCGCGCTCGAGGTCGACGTGGTGATCGACGAGCGCGCGGCCGACGCCCGCGCCAGCTACGCGCCGCAGGGCGACGGCGCGCGGGGCATCACGTACGTGGGCACCCCGTCGGGCCTGAAGTCCCTGATCGAGGACGTCTACGCCGCCGAGGTCGCCGATGCGGTCGTGCTGCGGCCCGTCGGCGGGGCGCGGACCAAGGACCTCATCGCCACCCTGCTCGCGGCGTAGTCGCGGAGCGGCCCGGGTCCGGCCGCGCCCCCGCGGCGGCGAACCGGGCATACTGGTCGCCGTGACCGAGCAGTACTCCGCCCGCACCGAGGCCGTCCGCGCGGCGCTGGTCGCCGCGGGCCACCCCGACACCGTCCGGCACGTGCCCGACGGTGCCAGGACCGCCGCGGAGGCCGCCGCCGCGCTGGGCTGCGAGGTGGGCGCGATCGCCAACAGCCTCGTCTTCCTGGCCGACGGTGCGCCGCTGCTCGTCCTGTCCAGCGGTCGGCACCGGGTGGACACCGCCGGGCTCGCGGGGCGGCTCGGCCACGACGCGATCACCCGCGCCACGCCGGACGACGTGGTCGCCGCGACCGGCCAGGTGATCGGCGGCGTCTCGCCCGTCGGCCATCCGCGGCCCGTGGTCACCGTCATCGACGAGTCGCTCGCCGAGTACCCGGACCTGTACGCGGCCGCGGGTACGCACGACACGATCTTCCGCACCGACTTCGCCGCGCTCGTGGCCCTCACCGGTGCCAGAATCGTCACGACATCGGCGGCATAGGCCGGTTCGCCCGAGTCGACTAGTTCTCCTAATAGTTGTAGGCTGCACGTAGTTTTGCGTGTTCGAAACCCGGCGACGGGATCGGACAGGACCTGCGGAGGCGTGATGACGGACGAGGAACGAGCGGACCGGATCGAGGGGATCGTCGGCGTGATCGCCGAACTGACCCGGCTCAAGGAACGGCACGCGGTGATGACCCGGCACGCGGTCGCCCCGGACGGCGTCGAGCTCGCGGCGTACACCGCGCTGTTCGCGCTGGTGAAGGACGGCCCGATGCGCTCGTCCGTGCTCGCGGACCAGATCCACACCGATCCCTCCACCGCGAGCCGGTACGTGACGACCCTGACCAATCTCGGGTACGCCGAGCGGACCGCGGACCCGTCCGACCGGCGCGCCGCGCTCGTCTCCGCCACCGATGCGGGCAAGGCGAAGGTCGACTTCATCCGGGAGCAGCGCAACGAGAAGCTGCGGCCCCTGATGGAGGAGTGGACCGATGAGGAGATCGACCAGTTCGTCACGCTGGGCAAGCGCGCGCTGGTGCAGTTCGAGCAGGCGCTCAAGCTGATGCGGGAAGGCGAGTGACCGCCGCGACGGCGGACCGCGGCGACGCCGGAGTCGTGGAGACCGCGGGCGCCGGCCTGACGCACAAGCAGATCCTCTACATCCTGTCGGGCCTCATGACCGGCATGTTCCTCGCCGCGCTCGACCAGACCATCGTCTCCACCGCGATCCGCACCATCGCCGACGACCTCAACGGCTACAAGCTGCAGGCCTGGGTCACCACGGCGTACCTCATCACCTCGACGATCGTCACCCCGCTGTACGGCAAGCTGTCCGACATCTACGGCCGCAAGCCGTTCTTCATGTTCGCCATCACCGTGTTCGTGATCGGCTCGCTGCTGTGCAGTACCGCGACCTCGATGTACGAGCTGGCCGCCTACCGCGCCGTGCAGGGCCTCGGCGCCGGCGGGCTGATGTCGCTGGCGCTCACCATCATCGGCGACATCGTCCCGCCGCGCGAGCGCGCCAAGTACCAGGGCTACTTCCTCGCCGTCTTCGGCACCAGCTCGGTGCTGGGCCCCGTTCTCGGCGGACTGTTCTCCGGCGCCGACAGCATCCTCGGCATCTCCGGCTGGCGCTGGGTCTTCCTGGTGAACGTGCCGATCGGCGTCGTGGCGCTGGCCGTCGTCTCCCGCGTGCTGCGCCTGCCGCACACCCGCCGAGAGGGCGTGCGCATCGACTGGTTCGGCGCCATCGCCCTGTCCGTCGGGCTGGTGCCGCTGCTCATCGTCGCCGAGCAGGGCCAGGAGTGGGGCTGGGGCTCGACGCGGGCCATCACCTGCTACGCCGTCGGCGCGGCCGGCGTCCTCGCGTTCATCGGCATCGAGAAGCTCATGGGCGAGGACGCGATCATCCCGCTGCGCATCTTCAAGAACGTCATCTTCGCGCAGGGCGTGCTCATCTCGATGGTCGTCGGCGCCGCCATGTTCGGCGGCATCTCGCTGCTGCCCCAGTACTTCCAGGTGGTCCGCGGCGCCAGCCCCACGAAGGCGGGCTTCCTCATGCTGCCCATGGTCGCCGGGCTCATGCTCGGCTCGATCCTGGCCGGCCAGATGATCTCCCGCACCGGGCGCTACCGGATCTTCCCGATCATCGGCGCGGTGCTGCTCACGGCGGGCATGTTCGGCATGCACTACATCAGCGCCGACGTGCAGATCGGCTACGTCATGGCCGGCGCCGCCGTGATCGGCTTCGGCCTCGGCAACCTGATGCAGCCCCTGACCCTGGCGTTGCAGAACATCCTCCCGCCGCGCGACATGGGCGTCTCCACCGCCGCCGCCACCTTCTTCCGGCAGATCGGCGGCACGCTCGGCGTCGCGGTGTTCCTCTCCGTGCTGTTCTCCCAGATGCCGAACAAGATGAGCTCGCGGATGACGGACGCCGCCGCGGATCCCGAGTACACGGCGGCCGTGCAGCGCGCCGCCGCGGGCCACGACGGTCCGGCCGCGCAGGACTTCGCCGCCAAGCTCGTGCACGGCGATTCCAGCGCCGTCAGCGACATCATGTCCGACACGTCGGCGCTGCAGCAGCTGCCCGACACCCTGGTCCACCCGCTCAAGGCCGGGTTCGCCGACTCGATGGACGTCGTCTTCCTCGCCGTCACCGTGCTGGCCGCCGTCGGCCTGGTGCTCGTGCTGTTCTGGAAGTCCGTGCCCCTGCGCACCGCACCCGCCATCGAGGCGACCACCCCGGAGTCCGGCGATGCCGCGACGCCTGACAGCATCGAGACCGCGGAGATCAGCGCCGCCGCGGAATCGGTGGCGGGCACAGCACCGACGGAGGAGATCGTGACCGAACCGCCCACCGGCCCCGTTCCCACGCCGCCGCCCACACCGGAACAGGCCGCGGCCTCCCGCTCCGAGATCGACGAGCTGCGCGCGCAGAACGCCTCGCTCGCCGCCGAACTCGCGGAGCTGCGCACCGGCTACCGGGCGATCGCCGGCAACACCCGCCTGCGCGCCGCCGGCACCACCGACCCCGTCCGGTTCGCCGTCGAGGCCACCGGACCCGGTGGGGCGCGGGCCGGTCGGCTGGTGCTGCCGCGCGGCGAGATCACCACCCCCGCCTACATCCCGGTCGCCGGCCGGGGCGCGATCGCCGGGCTCACCCCGCGCGAGCTGACGAACCTCGGCGCCGCGGCGCTGACCGTCGACCTGCACGAGATGTACCTGCAGCCGGGCACCGACGTCATCGAGGGCGCCGGCGGCATCGGGCGCGCCATGGCGTGGCCGGCGCCCACGTTCGCCGACACCGGTATCGCCGCCGTCGCGGAGCAACGGAAGACCCGGATCACCGACGAGGGCATCGCCTTCCGCGGCCGGCTCGACGGCTCGCCCCACCGCTGGGACCCGGAGGAGACGGTGCGCCTCGCCCACCGCATGGGCTTCGACGTGGCCTTCGCGCTCGCCGATCCCGCGGACCCCGCGCGCACCGAGCGGTGGGCCCGGCGGGCGCTCGCGGAGCACGCCTGGCAGACCGCCGACCGGCACGACGCCCTCACTCTCTGGGCCGTGGTGACCGGCGGCGCGGACCCCGAGCGCGGGCGCTCCGCCGCCCGCGGGTTGCGGCGGCTGGCCGACGAGGACCGCCGCGCCGGGGGACTGGGCTTCGGTGGCTACCGCATCGAGGGCATCGGCGCGCCCGCCCGGGAGACGGCGCTCCTGCGCGCCGCCGTCGGCGAGCTAGAGACCGACCGACCGCGCTACCTCGGCGGCGTCACCGGACCGGCCGATCTGCTCGCCGCGATCGAGGCGGGCGTCGACGTGATCGACGGCACCGAGCCGGCGCGGGCGGGCGCCGAGGGCCGGGTCTACACCTCCACCGGGGTCCTCGACGTCACCGATCCGGCGCTGCGCGCGGACTTCCGGCCGCTCGACCCCGCGGACGGACGCCCCGGCGGCGCCAACCGCACCGACGCGTTCACCCGCGCCTACGTGCATCACCTCTTCGTGGCGAACGAGGGGCTCGCCGTGACGCTGTGCACGCTGCACAACGAGCACTTCTTCGTCTCCTTGGCCGCGGCCGCGCGCCGGGCGATCCGGGACGGGGGTTACCCGGACTTCACTGCATCCTTCCTGCGGAGGTTCGGTAAGGTCTAGCCCGATCCGGTACCCCGATCGGCAGGAGAAAGCCGTTGCGCCGCAGTGACCAGACCCGTTCCCTCGGCATCCTCGCGGCGGTCGCCGCGACCGGCCTGCTCCTCACCGCGTGCGGCGGCAGCGGCGGCGACGCCCCGGCCCCGTCGTCCGCCGCCCCGGACGTCGACGTGCCGTCGAAGGCCCTCGTCCAGGCCGACCTGCCCGCCGGGCTGACCCTCACCACCGTGCCGGGCGACGACGCCTTCCAGGGGGCCATGAACTCCGTCGGCCAGGTGCAGGCCGCGCAGATCACGCCCGCGGGCTGCAAGGACAAGAACGTCGCCGCGCAGCAGGAGGTCGTCGAGACGATCAAGTTCGGCGTCCAGCAGAGCATCGCGAAGGACAAGTCCGCCCTGTACGGCGTCACCCTCCTCCCGGGATCGGCGCGGCTGGAGGTGTTCGAGGCCGCCGGCACGGGGGAGTGCGCCACCGTCAAGTACGGCGATGCGCTGACCCAGACCGCGGTGCGCAAGGACCTCCCCACCGGCCTCGGCGGGAACGGCTTCGTCTTCGAGATGACCCGCAAGATCGGCGAGCAGTCGGCCGCCGCCCGCACGGCCTACTTCAGCAAGGGCGGCGTGGTCGCCATGGTCACGGCGAATCCGGGCGCCGACGGGACGATCGACCAGGACGGATTCGAGGAGATCCTGCGCCGCGTGGCCGGAAAGCTCTGACCCGGCGGCACGGTCCGCACAGACGGAAGCGGCGGCGAGGAATCCCTCGCCGCCGCTTCGCGTATCGCGTGCGCGTCAGTGCGCGTCGGACCCGGCGGTCTCGGCGCGAGCGATCGACCGGGCGATCTCCTCCTCGGCCTCCTTCTTGCCCACCCACGACGAGCCCTTGACGAACTTGCCGGGCTCGAGGTCCTTGTAGTGGACGAAGAAGTGCTCGATGGCGTCCAGCTCGAACTTGTCGATGTCGCCGATGTCCTGGACCGAGTCCCAACGGGGGTCGCCGGCGGGCACGACGAGCACCTTGTCGTCGCCGCCCTTCTCGTCCTCCATCTTGAACATGCCGATGGCGCGGCAGTCGACGAGCGCGCCGGGGATCACCGACTCCTGCAGCAGCACGAGCGCGTCCAGCGGGTCGCCGTCCTCACCCAGGGTGTCCTCGATGTAGCCGTAATCGGTGGGGTAGCCGAACGACGTGTACAGGTAGCGGTCCAGCTTGAGGCGACCGGTCTTGTGATCCACCTCGTACTTGTTCCGCGAGCCCTTGGCGATCTCGACGGTGACCTCGAATTCGACGCTCATTGTTTCCCTTCGCTCGCGTCAACCATGCACGCCGAGGATACCCGTGTCCCCATGCCGTTAGGGTGGTACGGTGCGACGCTCGCGGATCCGACGGACTCTCCTGCGCCTCGCGGTCACCGTGATCGTGCTGGCGCTGGTCGTCGTCGGCACCATCGCGGCCGCGCTCGGTTACGGCGTCTACCGGGATCGCCAGGACCTCGCGGACACGGTGCCGCCCCGTCCCACGGAGGCGCCGTACCGGTCCTCGATCCAGCAGGTCGCCGGTACCGTCGCGCCGACCGCCGCGGGGATCACGAGCCAGATCGACGCCGCCCTGCGCAACCCCGACCTCGGCGACTTCACGGGCGTCATCGCCGACGCCGGCACCGGGCAGATCCTGTGGCAGCGCGACGCCGCGCGCCCCCGCACCCCGGCGTCGACCACCAAGATCCTGACCGCCGCGGCGGCGCTGCTCACGCTGCCGGCCGACAAGCGGATCACCACCACCGTGGTCGCGGGCGCCGCCCCCGGCGAGGCCGTGCTCGTCGGCGCGGGCGATCCGACGCTGCGCGCGGGCGGACCGTCGCTGTTCACGGACGCACCGAAGATCGCCGACCTCGCCGCGCAGCTGCGCCGCGCCGGCACCCCGATCACGAAGATCACCGTGGACACCTCGCTGTTCACCGGCACCGACTTCGCGCGCGGCTGGGAGCGCGCCGATATCGCGGGCGGCGACATCACGCCGCTGCAGTCGCTCACCGCGGACGCCGGCCGTGTCCGGCCCGCCGAGGACTACTCGCCCCGCGTCACCGACCCCGCGCTGACCGCGGGCCGCGCGCTCGCCGCGGCGCTGGGCCTGCCGCCGACGGCGGTCGCCGAGGGCACCGCACCCCAGGGCGCCGCGCAACTCGCCGCGGTCCGCAGCGCCCCGCTGAGCACCCGCCTGCACGACGCCCTCGTGCACTCGGACAACGTCCTCGCGGAGTCCATCGGCCGCGAGGTCGCGATCGCCACGAATCAGCCGGCCTCCTTCGACGGCGCCGCGCGCGCCGTGACCGGCGCGCTGCGGGGGGCCGGGTTCGACCTCAGCGGCGTCGAGCTCTCCGACACCAGCGGTCTCTCCACCGCGAACCGCATCCCCGCGGCGGTGCTCGACGGCATCGTCACCGCGGCGGCCGGCGGGGGCAAGCCGCAGCTGCGGCCCCTGCTGGACCTGCTCCCGGTCGCCGGCGCCACCGGCACACTCGCCGACCGCTACGTCACCGTCAACCGGCCCGGCGCGGGCTACGTGCGCGCCAAGACCGGCAGCCTCTCGGGCGTCTCCACGCTCGCCGGCTACGTCCCCGGCCGCGACGGTGCGGTGCTCACCTTCACGCTCATGTCCTCCGGTACACCGGTCGACGCGGCCCGGCCCGCCATGGACGCCGTGACCGCCGCGCTCCGCGGCTGCGGGTGCCGCTGATCGCCATGAACGAGCCGAAGGCGGTACGCGCGCAGGTGGACTGGGCGCTGGCCGCCGCGTCCGGCCGCCGCGTCGCGCGGGTCCTCGGCGACGGCCCGGCCACCACGGCCTACACGCGGCGGCGTGCCGCCGAGGAGTTGCTCGCGGACGCGGTCGCCGCGGAGGAGCACGTCCTGCGCGTCACCGGACTCGTCACGCCCGGAGCCGTGCCACCCGCCCGCACCGTGGACCGGCGGGAGTGGGTCTCCGCCGCCGCGCGGTCGATGGAGGCGCTGATCGAGCACGACGAGGCGCGGCACCCCGGCCTCGGCGCGCGCCTCGCGGGCGTGCAGGCCGGCGCGATGCTCGGCATGGTCTCCGGATCCGTTCTGGGCCAGTACGACCCGTTCGGTGTCGCCGACGGTGAGCTGCTGCTCGTGGTCCCCAACGTGCTCGCCGTCGAGCGCGCCCTGCGGCTGCGGCCCGAGGACTTCCGCATGTGGGTCTGCCTGCACGAGGTGACCCATCGGGTGCAGTTCGCAGCCAACCCGTGGCTGCGGGACTACATGCGCGAGAACGTCGCCGCGCTCGCCGGGACCGGTGGTGCGGGCTCCGTCGGCGACCTCCTCGATCGCACCCGGAAGGCCCTCTCCGGCGGCGCCCGGCACGACGGGATCATCGGCGTGCTCGAGATCGCCGCCCCGCCCGAGCAGTTCGCGGCCGTCGAGCGGCTGCTCATGCTGGGCACGCTCCTCGAGGGCCACGCCGACCACGTCATGGACGCCGCAGGACCGGACGTGATCCCCACCGTCGCGACCATCCGCGCCGCCTTCGACCGGCGCCGCGCGGCACCGTCGAACCCGTTCCAGCGGCTCCTGCGCGCCCTGCTCGGCATGGACGCGAAGATCGCGCAGTACGTGCGCGGCAAGAAGTTCGTGGACGCCGTGATCGCCGAGGTGGGCATGGAGCGGTTCAACCGCGTGTGGACCGGCCCCGAGACCCTGCCGCTGCCCGACGAACTCGACGAGCCGCGCCGATGGATCGACCGCGTCCTGTGAACCGCCCCGGACCGGCGGCGCTGCGGGTGCGGCACGCGGTCCGGGACTGGTGGGCCACCCACGGGTCGGGCCGCACGGTGGCCGTGGCGCTCTCCGGCGGCGCCGATTCCCTCGCGCTGCTCACCGGCGCGCTCGCCGAGGGGCTCGACGTGGTCGCGCTCGTCGTCGACCACGGCCTGCAGGAGGGCTCGTGCGCCGTCGCCGAGCGAGCTGCGGCCACGGCGCGCGAGCTGGGCGCACGGGCGACGGTGCTGACGGTCACGGTCGACGGCCCGGGCGGGCCCGAGGCCGCCGCCCGCACCGCTCGGTACGCCGCCCTGGACGGCGCCCGCGACGGCGCCCCGGTGCTGCTCGGGCACACGCTCGACGACCAGGCGGAGACGGTGCTGCTGGGCCTCGGCCGGGGCAGCGGCGCGCGCTCGCTCGCCGGGATGGCCGCCTGGGTTCCGCCCTACGGCCGGCCGCTGCTGGGCGTGCGCCGGGCCGACACCCGGGCCGCGTGCGCGGAGCTCGGCCTGACCCCGTGGGAGGACCCGCACAACCTCGACCCGCGGTACACCCGCGTGCGCGTGCGCACCGAGGTGCTGCCGCTCCTCGAGGACGTCCTCGGCGGGGGAGTGGCGGAGGCCCTCGCCCGGACCGCCGCCTCGCTGCGCGCCGACAACGACGCGCTCGACGGCCTGGCCCCGGCACCGTCGGGCCCGGAGCTGGAGGTCGCCGCCGTGGCGGAACTTCCTGCGGCCCTGCGAGTCCGGGCCCTGCGGAGCTGGCTCGCCGGGTGTGGCGCCCGCGCGCTGACGGCCGCCCACCTCGCCGCCGTCGACGCCCTCGTCACCGACTGGCGCGGGCAGGGGCCGACGGCGATCCCGGGCGGAAGTGCGGGGCGGCGGCTGCAAGTGCACCGGGCAGGTGGCATTCTGAGAGCGTGGTGAACGGCACTGGTGAGTTGTACGCGGGAGACATCGCCTCGGTGGTCCTCTCCGAGGAACAGATCAAGCAGCGGACCGCGGAGCTCGCGGCGCAGATCGCGCAGGAGTACGGCGACCGGGAGACCGACCTCCTCCTGATCACCGTCCTCAAGGGTGCGGTCATGTTCGTGACCGACCTGGCCCGGGCCCTGCCCCTGCCGACCCAGCTCGAGTTCATGGCCGTCTCGAGCTACGGCTCGTCCACGTCCAGCTCCGGCGTGGTGCGGATCCTCAAGGACCTCGACCGCGACATCGCCGGCCGCGACGTGCTCATCGTCGAGGACATCATCGACTCCGGCCTGACACTGAGCTGGCTGCTGCGCAACCTCGCGACGCGGCAGCCCAACTCGCTCGAGGTCGTCACCCTGCTCCGCAAGCCCGACGCGGTGCGGGTGGAGGTCGACGTCAAGTGGGTCGGCTTCGACATCCCCAACGAATTCGTCGTGGGCTACGGCCTCGACTACGCGGAGCGCTACCGGGACATGCCGTACATCGGCGTCCTGGAGCCCAAGGTCTACAGCGAATGACGCTGCTCACCGCTGCGGCGACCGCGGAGCGGGTGCGATCGGGCCGGCTCACCGCCGTCGACGCCACCCGCCAGGCGCTCACCCGCATCGGTGACGACGCCGTGCACGGCTGGCGCGTGCTGCGCCCCGAGCAGGCGCTCGAGGAGGCCGCGGCCGTCGACGCGCGGCCCGACCGCTACTCCCTGCCGCTCGCCGGCGTGCCCATCGCGATCAAGGACAACGTCGCCGTGTCCGGGCACCGGATGCTCGATGGGGTGTCCGAGGCGTGCGGTGCGGGACTGCCCGTCGAGCAGGCCGATCACCCGGTCGTGAAGCGGCTCCGCGCGGCCGGCGCCGTCGTCGTCGGCCTGACCCGCGTTCCCGAGCTCTGCCTGTGGGCCATGACCGACGACGCTCGCGAGGTCGTCGGCAACCCGCACCGGCCCGGCCGCACCGCGGGCGGCAGCTCCGGTGGCAGCGCCGCCGTCGTCGCCGCCGGCCACGTCGCGCTCGCACACGGCAACGACGGACTCGGATCGCTGCGCGGCCCCGCGGCGTGCACGGGGATCGTCGCGATCAAGCCCGGCCGCGGGGTCGTACCCGCGCAGCTCGGTCCCACCAACTGGTTCGGCATGTCCGAGAACGGTCCGATGACGCGGACCGTCGAGGACGCCGCCCTGGGCCTCTCCGTGCTCGCCGGGCGCCCCGAGCTCGCGACCATCGGCGACGGTGCCGGCCTCCGGGTGGGCCTGGGCCTCAACCGTCCCACGGCGGTGACGTTCACCGCGCGCGCCATCACACGGGCCGTGCGCGGTGCCGCCGACCGGCTCGCCGAGCACGGGCACCCGGTCCGCCGCGTGAAGGTGCCCTACCCGGCGTCGCCGCTGCCGCTGCTCGCCCGATGGGCGGAGGCGGCCGCGACCGACGCCGACGACATCGTCGCCCGCGGCGCGAATCCCGCCCTGCTGCAGGCCCGGACCCGGCGGCACGCCGCGATCGGTCGGGCCGTCGCGCGCCGCGGCCTGGTGCGCCCCGCGGACGCCGCGCGCCTCGAGAGCGCCCTGGAGCGGTTCTTCGCCGCCGAGGGCATCGACGTGCTGGTCACGCCCGCGCTGGCGCGCAGGCCCGCGCCCGCCCGCCCGTACGCGGAGCTGCCGTGGGCGGCGAGCGCCCTCCCGAGCCTCGCGTACGCCCCGTTCCCGCCGCTGTGGAACCTCGTCGGCTGGCCGGCGATGACGGTCCCCTTCCTCGGCGAGGGCGTCCAGCTCGTCGCGCGCCCCGGCGGCGAGGCGGACCTCCTCGCGCTGGCCGCGACGATCGAGGTCTGAGTCGCGCGTCGCCGCCGGCGCGTCACGCGAGGGCGAGGGCCTGCAGGAACTCGTCGATCGGGCCGGTCGGCGGGGCGGCGTAGACCAGGTCGAGTCGCGCGGCCCGGATGATCCGCAGCGGCCGGTGGTCGAGTCCGTCGGGAAACGGCGTCCCCGAGTACGGCGCGACCGCGAACTCGACCGCGCCGGCCTGCAGCTCCGCGATCGGATCCGTGCATTCGACCAGCTTTGCGGGCAGCATCCTCTCGCGGTTCCAGTGGGCCATCGCGCTGTCGAGGATCGTGGGGAGTTACCCCTCGCGGTACGCGAATTGCAGGACGGTGACGGGGGAGTCGTCGAGGGCGGCGAGGGCGTCGTAGTTCTCGAGGATGGTCTCGATCCGCCGGAACGCCGCCGGTGCGTCGCCGGTGGGGACGGTCCCGTCGGGCGTGCGGTGGAACAGGGGGAACCCGACGAGTCGCTCCGTGGCCCTGACGGCACGAGTGACGGTGGGCTGCGACAGCCCCGTCATGTGCGCGACCTCACTGATGCTGCCGGAGCGCGAGACGGCGAGAACCAGTCTGAACTGGTCTATCTCGGACATGCGCGACACCCTATGTCGAACGGTCCGTCCTGCGCGGCGCAATCAGAGGGAGGATGTGCGTGTCGCCGCGCAGCGTCCATACAGAAAGTGAATAACCACTGATGAGAGCGCTGAAAGTCGCTCGGAACTGCGGTTATTCAGTTTCTGTATGGACGGCGAGGAAAGGTACCGGGCCATGGGGGACACGCAGTGACGCCGGCAGTTCGGCCGCGGGCTCGCGGGTCAGCCGCGCTTGCGGAGCAGCGGCGTGCCCTCGAAGGGGTTCCAGCTGGTGCTGCCGCGGGTGACGTGCAGGAAGTAGGCCCAGTTCGCGGCACTCGAGTACAGCACGCCGATCGCCACGCCGTAGGCGGTCGGCGGGAAGGTGAAGTCCAGCGCGGTCTCGATCAGGCCGATGAGGAGGCTGATCGCCACGGCGATCCCGAGCAGGCTCAGGCCCTTCCGCCAGGGCCCCTTGATCGCGTAGTAGATCGGGCCGAAGAAGAAGGCGGGGCCGTTGAAGCCCAGGCGGAAGCGCTGCCCGAAGGAGAGCTGTTTGAACGCTGCGGCCGACTCGGGCGACGACGCGGGCTGCCCGTAGCGGGAGAAGAAATCGAACCGGCTGCGCCACCGCTCCGGCACGTCGACGGCGGCCGGCCCCTGCTGCCCGGGATACGGCTGCTGGACGTGCGGCTGCTGGGCGTACGGGTTCCGCGGGTCCTGCGGTCCGTCCGGGTACGGGGGAGGGGTGCTGTCGTCGGTCACCGGAGCAGCTTAATCTTCGCGAATCGGGCGCTGTTCGCTCAGGGCGCACCCACGCGACCGGCTCGGCCGCGACGCTGCACGGTAACCTGGGAAGTCGACCCAGCGCGGCCCGCCGCGCGCCGGAAGAAGAAGGACTGACGAGCCGCGAGGCGAAGCCATATGAAACGGAAATCACTCATCCGCACGCTGGCGATCATCGCCGGGTTCGTCCTGCTCGTGTGGGCGTTCACCATGGTCGGCGGCGGCGACCGCGACTACAAGCCGGAGTCCACCTCGCTGGTCGTGGCGCAGCTCGAGGCCAAGAACGTCACCGACGTCCAGATCGACGACCGCGAGCAGACGCTGCGCGTCACCCTCGCGAAGCCCGTCGAGGGTGAGAACGGCACCGACGGCGCGACGAAGGTCTACGCCAAGTACCCCGCGGGCACCTCCCGCGACATCCTCGGCCTCGTGCAGGACGCGCAGAACCCCGACGGCAAGCCCGTCACGTACACCACGAACGTGACGCAGGAATCGCCGTGGATCTCGATGCTGCTGTTCACGCTGCTCCCGATCCTGCTGCTGGTGGGCCTGTTCTTCTTCCTCATGAACCGCATGCAGGGCGGCGGCCGCGGCGGCGTCATGGGCTTCGGCAAGAGCAAGGCCAAGCAGCTCACCAAGGACATGCCCAAGACCACCTTCGCCGACGTCGCCGGCGCGGACGAGGCGGTCGAGGAGCTGTACGAGATCAAGGACTTCCTGCAGAACCCGGCCCGCTACCAGGCCCTGGGTGCGAAGATCCCCAAGGGCGTGCTGCTCTACGGCCCGCCCGGCACCGGTAAGACGCTGCTCGCGCGCGCCGTCGCGGGCGAGGCCGGCGTGCCCTTCTTCACCATCTCCGGCTCCGACTTCGTCGAGATGTTCGTCGGGGTCGGCGCCTCCCGCGTGCGCGACCTGTTCGAGCAGGCCAAGGAGAACAGCCCCTGCATCATCTTCGTCGACGAGATCGACGCCGTCGGCCGCCAGCGCGGCGCCGGCCTGGGCGGCGGTCACGACGAGCGCGAGCAGACCCTCAACCAGCTGCTCGTCGAGATGGACGGCTTCGGCGACCGCCAGGGCATCATCCTCATCGCGGCCACCAACCGGCCCGACATCCTCGACCCGGCGCTGCTGCGCCCCGGCCGCTTCGACCGGCAGATCCCCGTCTCCAACCCGGACATGGCGGGACGCAAGGCGATCCTCGACGTGCACGCGCAGGGCAAGCCGCTGGCCCCCGACGCCGACCTCGACGGCCTGGCCAAGCGGACCCCCGGCATGTCCGGCGCCGACCTCGCCAACGTCATCAACGAGGCCGCGCTGCTCACCGCCCGCGAGAACGGCACCGTCATCACGGCGCCCACGCTCGAGGAGGCGGTGGACCGGGTCGTCGGGGGGCCGCGCCGCAAGAACCGGATCATCTCCGAGCACGAGAAGAAGGTCACCGCGTACCACGAGGGCGGACACACCCTGGCCGCGTGGGCGACCGAGGGCCTCGACCCCGTCTACAAGGTGACGGTGCTCGCCCGCGGCCGCACGGGCGGCCACGCGCTCGCCGTGCCCGAGAACGACAAGGGCATGTACACCCGCAACGAGATGATCGGCCGGCTGATCTTCGCCATGGGCGGCCGCGCCGCCGAGGAGCTGGTGTTCGCCTCGCCCACGACGGGCGCGTCGAGCGACATCGACCAGGCCACCAAGATCGCCCGCGCCATGGTCACCGAGTACGGCATGAGCGCGCGCCTGGGCGCCGTCAAGTACGGCCAGGACGAGGGCGACCCGTTCCTGGGCCGGGGCATGGGCGGCGGCGCGCAGTACTCCGACGCCGTGGCCGCGCAGATCGACGAGGAGGTGCGCTCGCTCATCGAGGCCGCGCACACCGAGGCGTGGGCCATCCTCAACGAGTACCGCGACGTGCTCGACGTGCTCGCCGGCGAACTGCTGGAGAAGGAGACGCTGGTCCGCAAGGACCTCGAGCGGATCTTCGAGTCCGTGGAGAAGCGCCCGCGGATCACGCAGTTCGACGACTTCGGCAGCCGCATCCCGTCGACCAAGCCGCCGATCAAGACTCCCAAGGAGATCGCGATCGAGAACGGCGAGCCGTGGCCGCCCGTCGACGAGGAGGCGGAGCGCCGCAAGCAGGAGCAGGAGAAGGCCGCGGCCCTCGCCGCCGCCCAGCCCGCGCCGAACGGCCACGCCGGGCAGAACGGCCAGTGGGGCGTGCCCGCGCCCACCGGACAGCCCTGGCCCGCGCCGGGCGCACCGTCGGGCTACGGCCAGCAGGGCCAGCCCCAGCCGGCCTACGGCCAGCCCGGCTACCAGTGGGGTGGACAGCAGGCCTACCCCGGCCCGCAGTACCCGGCGCCCGGCCCGTACGGCAGCCAGCCGCAGGGCCAGTACGGGCAGCAGCCCCCGCAGGGCAGCCGCCCCGACTACGGCGCTCCCGCGGGCTGGTCGGCCCCCGGGTGGCCCCCGCAGGGCCAGCCGCAGAACCCGCAGCAGGGTCAGCAGCCGCAGGGGCAGGCCCCGGGTGAGGACGGCCGGCAGGGCGGGGAGCAGTCCGGCCCGGACCGATCGAGCGAGAGCTGATGGGCAAGGACAGCGGGGCCGCGGTGGCCCCGTTCGACCACGCGCGCGCCGTCGCCGCGGTCCGCGAGCTGCTGATCGCCGTCGGCGAGGACCCGGACCGCGAGGGCCTGCAGAAGACTCCCGAGCGGGTCGCGCGGGCCTTCCAGGAGGTGTTCGCGGGCCTGCACACCGACCCGGACACGGTGCTGGACACCACCTTCGGCGAGGATCACGACGAGCTGGTGCTGGTCAAGGACATCCCGATGTACTCCACGTGCGAGCACCACCTCGTCTCCTTCCACGGCGTGGCGCACGTGGGCTACCTGCCGGGGGAGAGCGGCCGGGTCACCGGGCTGAGCAAGCTGGCCCGCGTGGTGGACCTGTACGCCAAGCGCCCGCAGGTGCAGGAGCGGCTCACCGCGCAGATCGCCGACGCGCTCGTCCGCAAGCTCGACCCGCGCGGCGTCATCGTGGTGATCGAGGCCGAACACCTGTGCATGGCGATGCGCGGCATCCGCAAGCCCGGCGCGAGCACCACGACGTCGGCGGTGCGCGGCGCCTTCAAGGACAGTGCGACCTCGCGCGCCGAGGCGCTCGAACTGATCCTGCGCCGGTGACCGCGGGCCTCGGAACCGGCGGCACGACCCTCGTCATGGGCGTCGTGAACGTCACCGCGGACTCCTTCTCCGACGGTGGCCGCTACCTCGACCCCGCCGCCGCCGTCGCGCGGGCGCGGGACCTCGTGGCCGACGGTGCCGCGATCGTGGACGTGGGCGGGGAGTCGACCCGGCCCGGCGCGCACCGCGTGCCCGCCGAGCTGGAGCGCGATCGCGTGGTGCCGGTGATCTCGGCGCTCGCCGCGGAGGGCATCGCCGTCTCCGTGGACACCATGCGCGCCTCCGTCGCGGCCGCCGCGCTCGAGGCGGGCGCGGCGATCGTCAACGACGTCTCCGGAGGGCGGGCCGACCCGGGCATGACGCGGGTCGTCGCCGATTCGGACGCCCCCTGGATCCTCATGCACTGGCGGCCCTCGCCCGGTGCGCCGGGACCGGTGTGGACCGGCATCCACCACGAGATCACCGAGTACGACGACGTCGTCGCCGAGGTCCGCGACGAGCTGCTGCACCAGGCCGACGCCGCCGTCGCCGCGGGGATCGCCCCCGAACGCATCGTGCTGGACCCGGGCCTCGGCTTCGCGAAGAACGCCGCCCACAACTGGGCGCTGCTGCACGGCCTGCAGGCCCTGCAGGACACCGGTTTCCGTGTCCTCGTGGGAGCCTCCCGCAAGCGCTTCCTCGGTGAGCTCCTGGGTGGCCGCGAGCCGGCGGGCCGCGAGGTGGCGACCGCCGCGGTCTCCGCGCTCGCCGCGCAGGCCGGCGTGTGGGGCGTGCGCGTGCACGACGTGCGGTCGACGGCCGACGCCATCGCCGTCGCCGAGGCATGGAAGAAGGGCGGTGCCTGATGGCGGACCGGATCGAACTCACCGGCCTGCGTGTACGCGGCAACCACGGCGTCTTCGAGCACGAGCGCCGCGACGGGCAGGAGTTCATCGTCGACCTGGTGCTGTGGGTCGACTCGAGGCCCGCGGCGGCCTCGGACGACCTGCGCGACACCGTCGACTACGGCGCGCTCGCGCAGCGCGCCCACGACATCGTCGCGGGGGAACCGCGCAACCTCATCGAGACGGTCGCCGCCGAGATCGCGGACGACATCGCCGCCGACGAGAAGGTGTACGCCGTCGAGGTCACCGTGCACAAGCCGTCCGCGCCGATCCCGCTCACTTTCGCCGACGTGGCCGTCGTCGCCCGCCGCTCCCGCTCCGGCGCGCGGAGCGTGCAATGAGCCGCGCGGTCCTCTCCCTCGGCGCCAACCTCGGCGCCGCGGACGCCGCCGTCCGCGCCGCGATCGACGCCCTCGGCCCGGCCCTGGTCCGCGCCTCCGCGCTGTACCGCACGCCCCCGTGGGGCGGGGTCGAGCAGGACGACTTCGTCAACGCGACGGTGCTCGTCGACGACCCCGCGCGCGACGCCGCCGGCTGGCTCGCGTTCGCCCGCGAGCGGGAGGCCGCCGCGCAGCGCGTGCGCGACGTCCGCTGGGGGCCGCGCACCCTCGACGTCGACGTCATCGCGGTGTGGGAGGACGGGGAACCGGTGCTCTCCGACGACCCGGAGCTGACCCTGCCGCACCCGCGCGCCCACCAGCGCGCGTTCGTCCTGGTCCCCTGGCTGGACGCCGACCCCGACGCGCGGCTCCCCGGCCGCGGCGCCGTCGCCGACCTGCTGCGGGATCTGCCCGCCGACGAGACCGCGGAGGTGACGCGCCTGTGAGCGGACCGTCGAACCGATCGGATCGCGAGCCCGACGAGCCGGGCGGCCCGACGGTGCGCGCGACCAGCTGGATCGAGCTGGTGGTGATCGTCCTGGGCGTGGGCGTCGGCTCCTACCTGCTGGTCCGCAACGTGGTGCCGGTGGTGCCCGTGTGGGCGGGCGCGCTGCTCTACGGCATCGCCGCCGCCGACCTGTACATCGCGCAGCTCGTGCGCTCGCGGCTCGACCGCGGTGAGGTGGGCTGGGGACCGGGCCGGATCCATCCGATCGCCGTCGCCCGCGCCGTGGCGCTCGCCAAGGCGTCCGCGTACCTCGGGGCCGTTGCCCTGGGCTTCTTCGGCGGCATGCTCGTCTTCCTCCTCACCGAGGGCGCGAGCCTGACCGCGACCCACGCCGACCGCCCCGGCGCCTGGATCGGTGCCGGTGGCGCGATGCTGCTCCTCGGGGCCGCACTGTGGCTGGAGCGGTGCTGCCGCACGCCCGACGATCCCGACGACCAGCCCGCCGACACATCGCCAGCCTGAGGAATCCGACCTCAGGTAAAAGGTAAGGTCGCGGATATGACGCAACCACCGATCCCGAGTTCACGAAAGCGTGTCCCGCGACGTTCCTCGGGAGCGGGTCAGTGGATGCTCGGCGTCGTGATCCTCCTGGCGGTCGTGGGCACCGGCATGTGGGTGTTCTCGGACGACCGGCGCTGGGGTCTGGTCTCCCTGATCCTGCTGGTGTGGGGACTCGTGATCGCCGCCTTCCTCATCGCGCGGTACTCGCGCGACCTGCGCGCCGCCGAATCGAAGGAGAGCGGCCTCAAGACCGTGTACGGGCTGCAACTCGAGCGCGAGATCAGCGCGCGCCGTGAGTACGAGCTGCAGGTCGAGCGGGACATCCGCGCGGAGCTCAAGGAGGAGTCCAACGAGGAGCTCACGGCGCTCAAGGCCGAGGTCCTCGCGTTGCGCGCCAACCTCGAGGAACTGCTGGGCCGCGACCTGGGGCCGTCGTACACCGAGCTCTACGCCGCCGCGGAGCAGCGGGCACTCGACGCGCAGCGCGCCAAGTCCGTCTTCGAGGACGACGACCGGTTCCGGGCGCAGCAGGACTTCGCCGGCGTTCCCGAACCCGACGCCGCCGTCGACGACTACTACGGCGCGACCTCCGTCGCGGGCGAGCCGATCGACGAGGCGACGGTCACCGACGTGCCGGCCGCGCCCGTGCCGCCCGGCCCGGCGGGGCCGACGGTGCCGTCGGGCCCCGCAGGTGCCGGCGCCCCGCAGGAGGAGTCGCCCACCACGGTCTTCCACGTGGTGACCGACGAGCCGCCCGCGGCGTCCGCCGCGTCGACCCCCGACGCGCAGCCGCCCGTGGACGTGGAGCACGTCGACCACGTGGAGGGCGCCGACGAGCCCTTCGTTCCGCTGGCGCCGCAGTCCGGGTACCGTTCGCCGCTGCCGCCCCGCCCCTACACCCCCGACACCCCGCCGGCCGCGCCTCCGGCGGCGCCGTACTCCCCGTTCCAGTCGGCACCGCCGCAGGCCCCGCAGTACCAGGGCCAGCCGTTCTCGGGCGCCGCCCAGGGCCCGACCGCCCAGGGCCAGGGCACGCCGGGCCAGGGCGGCCAGGAGCCGGGCGCCAAGCACCAGGGGCAGGCGCCCCAGGGCCGGCCCTGGGCGCAGGACCAGCGGCGCACCCCGCCGGAACAGGCCCCCGAGGACCGGCAGGAGCAGCAGGTCGAGTCGGGCCACGCCGGCCAGCACACCTCCGGCAGCACCGTCGCCGACCTCATCGCGCGGATGAACGCCGACACCGAGCGGTCCAGCGGCGGTCGGCGCCGCAAGCCCGAGTGATGATCTAGCTCACACGCCGTTGCCCGCGCGACCTGCACGGGCATAGCCTTTCGGTGACCGTCTGGTACCCGCGACGCGGGACTGGAACGACCCCCTTGGAGGCGTACGCCCATGCCCGAGTTCTCGGACTCGCCTGATGCCGTCGATCGGCTGGCGGGCATCCCCAATCCCCCCACCCCCGCGCGACTGTCCGTGGGCGTCATCTCCGCGGGCCGCGTCGGCACCGCCCTCGGCGCCGCCTTCGACCGCGCCGGGCACATCGTCACCGCCGCATCCGCACCGTCGCACCGCTCCCGCGAACGCGCCGCGCACCGTCTTCCCGAGGCCCGCCTCGACGCCCCCGCGGTGATCGCCGAGAAGGCCGAGCTGCTCATCCTGGCCGTGCCCGACACGGCGCTCCCCGCCCTGGTCGACGAGCTCGCCGGGCGCGTGAACCCGTCCGCGATCGTGCTGCACACCTCGGGCGCCCTCGGCGTGGGCGTGCTCGCGCCGCTCGCCCGGCTCGGCTGCACGACCATCGCCTTCCATCCCGCCATGACCTTCGTCGACGATCCGGAGGACACCGCGCGGCTCGCCACGTGCTGCGTCGGCGTCACGGCCGCCGACGAGATCGGTCACGCCGTCGGCCAGGCCCTCGCTCTGGAGATCGGGGCCGAGCCCGTCCGGGTGCCGGAATCGGCCCGCCCGCTGTACCACGCCGCCCTCGCGCACGGCGCGAACCACCTCGTGGCCCTCGTCGACGATGCGGTGGTCGCCCTGCGCGCCGCCCTCGCGGGCGGGATCGGGGCCGACACCGTCGGCGGACCGGCCGAGGGGCTCGCCGAGCGCGTACTCGGCCCCCTGGCCCGCGCCGCCCTCGAGAACGCGCTGACCCGCGGACCGTCCGCCCTGACCGGCCCCGCCGCGCGCGGCGACACGGCGGCCGTCATCCGTCACCTCGCCGCGATCGACACCGTCGACCCCGCCATCGCCGACGCCTACCGCGCCCAATCCCGGCGCGCGGCAGCCCAATCCGGAACCTCAGCCATGATCGATCCCGCCCTCGAGAAGGAAAACCGATGAGCGCACCCACCCGCCCGTACACCCCCGGTCAGCTGACGGTGCACCACGATCCGGCGCAGCTGACCAAGGTCACCTCCGCCCTCAAGTCGACCGGGCGGCAGATCGCGTTCGTGCCGACGATGGGCGCGCTGCACGCGGGCCACCTGGAGCTCGTGCACGCGGCCAAGCTGAACGGCGCCGTCGTCGTGGTGTCGATCTTCGTGAACCCGTTGCAGTTCGGCGCGAACGAGGACCTCGACGCGTACCCGCGCACGCTGGACGCCGACGTCGAGAAGCTGCGCGCCGCGGGCGTCGAGCTGGTGTTCGCGCCGTCGGCCGCCGAGATGTACCCGAACGGCCCGCGCACCACCATCCAGCCCGGCCCCGCCGGCCTGGGCCTCGAGGCCGACAGCCGCCCGACGCACTTCGCGGGCATGCTCACCGTGGTGAACAAGCTGCTCAACATCGTCCGGCCGCACACCGCGTACTTCGGTGAGAAGGACTACCAGCAGCTCGTGCTGGTGCGGCAGATGGTGACGGACCTGAACATGGACGTCAAGATCGTCGGCGTCCCGACGGTGCGGGAGGCCGACGGCCTGGCGATGAGCTCGCGCAACGTCTACCTGTCGGAGGCCGAGCGGGAGGCCGCGACCGCCCTCTCCGCGGCGCTGCTCGCCGGCGCCTACGCAGCGCAGGGCGGCGAGAGCGCCATCCTCGCCGCCGCGAACGAGGTGCTCGCGTCGCGCCCCGAGATCGACGTGCAGTACCTGGAGCTGCGCGCCCCCGACCTGGGAACCGCGCCGGAACGCGGTGACGGCCGGCTGCTGGTGGCCGCCAAGGTGGGTACCACGCGCCTGCTGGACAACGTCGGCATCGCCATCGGCACCGGTTTCCTGGAGGAGCCGGGAGCGGAGCGGGCGGGCCTCGTCGGCGGAGTGGAGGCCCAGTGATGCTGCGCACCATGATGACCAGCAAGATCCACCGCGCGACGGTGACGGAGGCGAACCTGCACTACGTGGGGTCGGTCACCGTCGACGCGGATCTGCTGGACGCCGCGAACCTGCTGGAGGGCGAGCAGGTCGCCATCGTCGACGTGACCAACGGCGCGCGCCTGGAGACGTACACCATCGCCGGCGAGCGGGGCAGCGGAGTCATCGGGATCAACGGCGCCGCCGCGCATCTGGTGAACCCGGGCGACATCGTCATCCTCATCGCCTACGGCCAGCTGAACGAGGAGGAGCTGAAGACCTACGCGCCGAGCGTCGTGTTCGTCGACTCCGACAACAAGCCGGTCGAGCTGACCACGGACGCGGCGCACGTGCCGGACGGTTTCGGCCTGGTCACCGGCCGCGGCAGTGGCGCGCTGGTCACGGGCGGGATCTGATGCTGCTGGCGATCGACGCCGGCAACACCTCGGTCACCGTCGGGCTGTTCGCGTCGGCCGCGGGGGAGGAGCTCCTCGGCACGTGGCGGCTGCGCAGCGATCCGCGGATGACCTCGGACGAGCTGGCGCTCATCCTGAACGGCTTCCTCACCGGCGCGGGCGTCGACCCCGCGCGGGTACGCGGCGTGAGCGTCCTGTCGACGGTGCCGGAACTGCTGCGCTCGCTGCGTGCCGTGATGCCCCGGTACTACCCGGCCGCCGAGCACGTGATCCTCGAGCCCGGCGTGAAGACCGGGGTGCCGCTGCTGGTCGACAACCCGCGCGAGGTGGGTACCGATCGCGTCGCCAACGCCGCCGGAGCCTTCGAGCTGATCGGCCGCGAGGGAGGGGTGCCGTGCGTCGTGGTGGATTTCGGCACGTCGACGCGGGTGGACGTGGTGAGCGCGAAGGGGGAGTTCCTCGGCGGCGCGATCGCCGCGGGCGTGGGCAGCGCGCTGGACGCGCTCGCCGAGCGGACCGTGGCGCTGCGGCGCGTCGAGCTCGTCGCGCCCCGGTCGGTGGTCGGCAAGAACACCGTGGAGGCGCTGCAGTCGGGCATCATTTACGGCTTCGCGGGCATGGTGGACGCCCTGGTCGGCCGTGCGCTCGACGTGGTGCCCGGGGCCCGGGTGGTCGCGACGGGCGGCTTCGACGAGGGCATCGCCCCGGAGTGCGCCACGGTGACCGACCACCGCGCCGACCTGACGCTGCAGGGCCTGCGGGCCGTGTACCTGCGTGAGTGCGCGAACCGCGCTCAGCGGGAGAAGCGTGCGGGAACCCGCGGCACCGATTCGCGTCACTGATGATTCGAACTCTTGCCGGGCGCGGCGGCGGGGTGCTAGCTTCGCTGTCATGAGCCAGGTGCGCAGCTGCATGGAGTGTTGTCGGGTCCGCTAGGAACCCGGCCCCCTTCCGCTGCCCGGACGCGCGTTTCCACGCGCTCCGCCACCCTCCTGGAGAATCCTCGATGCACCCCGTGCACTTCACGCCCGCCGCCGGCCAGATCGTCGTCGACGTCCGCGATCAGTCCGAGCGCAACCGCGACGGCATCCTCCCGGGCGCCGTGGCGCTCGACGCGGCCGCCGTCGCCGCCCGGCTCGTGCCCGGCCTCCCCACCAGCCTCGCGGCGGCCGGCCCCGACGCGCAGTGGCTGCTGGTCAGCGGCAACGGCGCCACCGCCGCCGCGATCGCCACCCGCCTCCGGGACCGGGGCGTGCAGGCCTCGTCCGTCGACGGCGGCTTCCGGGCGCTGGCGCTGGGCATCGCCCCCGGCGCCGGGCGCGCCGGAGCGTCCGAGTCCTACGAGCGCACGCTCGCCCAGTTCGCCGCCCACGAGGCCTGATCCCGGCCGACCGCCGGCGATCCGCTCCCCTGTGGGAGCCGGTCACCCCGGATCGAGTTGGTCTCCCCTCGACTGCAGGCGAGGGGACGCCGAATGCTCCCGGGGACGCCTGTTCCCCGCTGGGAGCGGGAACCCGAGTGGAATGGGGACGCGGGTGGAGCGGGCGGCGCCGCACGATCGGCGCACCGTCGGCGCTCGGACCCGCGTCGGTAGAATGACGGCCCGTGACTACTGCACCCCTGGACGATTGGGTCTCCCGCCTCGCGGATGAGGCCGTGGCCTTCGCCGAGCGCAACGGGACGCCGGTGAAGGTGGCGTCGGGCATCTCCCCGTCGGGCCCGATCCACCTGGGCAACCTCCGCGAGGTGATGGTGCCGCACCTGGTGGCCGACGAGCTGCGCCGCCGGGGCCTGCAGGTGGAGCACATCATCTCCTGGGACGACTTCGACCGCTTCCGTAAGGTCCCCAAGGTCCCCGGTGTCGATTCCTCCTGGGACGAGCACATCGGTAAACCACTGACACGCGTTCCCGCGCCCCACGGCTCGGACGCGGAGAACTGGGCCGAGCATTTCCGTCGTGAATTGCAGGGTGCGCTGGAGGATCTCGGCGTCGAGTACCGCGGAATCAGTCAGACGCAGATGTACACCTCTGGTGCGTACACCGAGCAGGTGCTGCACGCGATGGCGCAGCGCGGCCGCATCGATTCCATCCTGGAGCGTTATCGGACGCTCGATCGCGGGCAATCGCCCGCGGCCGCCGGAAATGCGCCGGAATCGGACGCGGAATCCGCGGAGGCGATCGCCGAGGCGGGATCCGGCGCCGCGGAGGACGCGGACGGATCGGGTGATTCCGGCTACTACCCGTACAAGCCGTACTGCTCCGTATGCGGGACCGATTTCACCACGGTAACGGCGTACGACGAGGAAACGACCGCGCTGACATATGTTTGTCGGTGCGGTCATACCGAGACCGTGACACTGCGCGAACACACCAACGGAAAACTGGTGTGGAAGGTCGATTGGCCGATGCGCTGGGCTTTCGAGAAGATCACCTTCGAGCCGTCGGGCGTCGATCACCAGTCGCCCGGCTCGTCGTTCGCGGTGGGCAAGGACGTGGCCCCGATCTTCGGGTGGAAGCGGCCGCTCGGCCCGATGTACGCCTTCGTCGGTATCCGCGGGATGGCGAAGATGTCGTCGTCGAAGGGCGGCGTCCCGACCGCCGCGGTCGCGCTGCGCTACCTGGAACCGCCGCTGCTCCGGTGGCTGTACGGGCGCAAGAAGCCGAACCAGTCCTTCGACGTGGCGCTGGACGGCGACCTGCCGCGCACCTACGACGAGTGGGACGCGCTGGTCCGCAAGACGGCCGGCGACAAGGCGCAGCCCGGCGACATCGCCGCGCACGCCCGTGCGGCATCGGTGCTGGACACCGCCTCGGGGCGGGTGCGGGAGCTGCCGCTGACGCCGCGCCCCATGCCGTACAAGACGCTGGCCTCGGTCGTCGACATCACCACCGGCGACGACGAGCAGACCCTGCGCATCCTGGCCGCGCTCGAGCCCGACCAGCCGCTCGCGGACCTGGCGCCGCTGCGGCCGCGCCTCGACCGCGCGACCACCTGGGTCGCCGAGCAGATGCCCGCCGAGGAGCGCACCGTCGTGCGGACCGAGCCGGACACCGAGCTGCTGGGCTCGCTCACCGACGAGCAGCGGGAGGGCCTGCGGCTGCTGCTGGAGGGCTCCGGCGTTCCCGCCCCGGCCGGTCTCGGCCGGCTCGAGGACGACTGGTCGCTCGCCGGGATCACCCATCAGGTGTACGGCGTCGCCAAGGTGCAACGCGGGCTGGGCGCCGATCAGATAGTCAAGGGTGATAAAGAACTCGCTGCGGCGCAGCGCGCATTCTTCGTCCTGCTCTACCGCTTGCTGGTGGGCAGCGATACCGGCCCACGGTTGCCGACGCTGTTGCTCGCCATCGGCGCGGATCGGGTGCGTTCACTACTGCAGCAGGCGTAGTAGCTGTCCGGTGAATTGCTCGCCATTGCGTGCGATTCGCCGGAATACGGCCACTTCTCGGTCGCGATCGTTACCCGATCGCGACTCGATTCCGCCGTTTCGAATCGAATCAATGTCAATGCTGTGTATACACTCGATTTGAACGACGCAATGGAACCATTACTCGAGAAGGGGCCAATACTATGGCGCGCAAGGTCACCGTTACGCTGGTCGACGACGTGGACGATACGCAGACCGCTGACGAGACCGTGGAATTCGGACTGGACGGCGTCACGTACGAGATCGATCTGTCCTCCAAGAACGCCGCGAAGCTGCGCGGCTCGCTGGAGGAATGGGTCGCGAACGCGCGCCGGGCCGGTGGCCGTAAGCGCGGCACCCGCTCCCTCGCCGCCCCGCGCGGCCGCACGCCGATCGACCGCTCGCAGAGCGCGGCGATCCGCGACTGGGCCCGCAAGTCCGGCATGAAGGTCAACGACCGCGGTCGGATCAGCCAGGACGTGATCGACGCGTACAACGCGGCGAACTGACGAATCGCAAGCCCCCACCCCGGCGCCGATGCGCCGGGGTGAGTCGTATCCGGGACCGTTTCGCTCACGGCGGAACGGGGATCAAATCCCGTCGAGGGCGCGTTTGACCTGGTGTATCAGGACAGTCAGCGGCGGCGACGGTGCCCTCGGGCCCCGACTGCGGGGCACTGCCGACACCACCGCTGACCGGTCCGAACTACAGTGAGAAGACGTTGATTGCAGACGGCTATCTGCGGGCCCGGCCCAGGCCGGTCCCCGAAGTAACCGGGATGTGAGGAAAATGGCCATGTTCGAGAGGTTCACCGACCGCGCTCGCCGCGTCGTCGTCCTGGCGCAAGAAGAAGCCAGGATGCTCAATCACAACTACATCGGCACCGAGCACATCCTCCTGGGCCTGATCCACGAGGGTGAGGGTGTGGCGGCCAAGGCACTCGAGTCGCTGGGCATCTCCCTGGAGGGCGTGCGCAGCCAGGTCGAGGAGATCATCGGGCAGGGCCAGCAGGCCCCGTCGGGTCACATCCCCTTCACGCCGCGCGCCAAGAAGGTCCTGGAGCTGTCGCTGCGCGAGGCGCTGCAGCTCGGCCACAACTACATCGGCACCGAGCACATCCTGCTCGGCCTGATCCGCGAGGGCGAGGGCGTCGCCGCCCAGGTCCTGGTGAAGCTGGGCGCCGATCTCAACCGCGTCCGCCAGCAGGTCATCCAGCTCCTGTCGGGCTACCAGGGCAAGGAGGGCGGCGGTGAGCCGGCCGGCGCCGGAGCCCGCACGAGCGGCGGCGGCGACGCGGGCACCCCGTCGACCTCCCTGGTCCTGGACCAGTTCGGCAGGAACCTGACCGCCGCGGCGGCCCAGGGCAAGCTGGACCCGGTGATCGGCCGGTCCAAGGAGATCGAGCGCATCATGCAGGTGCTCTCGCGGCGCACCAAGAACAACCCGGTGCTCATCGGTGAGCCCGGCGTCGGCAAGACCGCCGTCGTCGAGGGCCTGGCGCAGGCCATCGTCAACGGCAACGTGCCCGAGACGCTCAAGGACAAGCAGCTCTACACCCTGGACCTCGGGTCCCTGGTGGCCGGCTCGCGCTACCGCGGTGACTTCGAGGAGCGCCTGCGCAAGGTCCTCAAGGAGATCGACACCCGCGGCGACATCATCCTGTTCATCGACGAGCTGCACACGCTCGTCGGTGCGGGTGCTGCGGAGGGCGCGATCGACGCCGCGTCGATCCTCAAGCCGAAGCTGGCCCGCGGCGAGCTGCAGACCATCGGTGCGACCACGCTCGACGAGTACCGCAAGTACATCGAGAAGGACGCCGCGCTGGAGCGCCGCTTCCAGCCCGTCCAGGTCGGGGAGCCGAGCGTCGAGCACGCCATCGAGATCCTCAAGGGCCTGCGCGACCGGTACGAGGCGCACCACCGCATCTCCATCACCGACAGCGCGCTGGTCGCCGCTGCCACCCTGGCGGACCGGTACATCAACGACCGCTTCCTGCCGGACAAGGCGATCGACCTCATCGACGAAGCGGGCGCGCGCATGCGCATCCGCCGGATGACCGCCCCGCCGGACCTGCGTGCCTTCGACGACAAGATCGCCGACGCGCGCCGGGAGAAGGAATCGGCGATCGACGAGCAGGACTTCGAGAAGGCCGCGTCGCTGCGCGACAAGGAGAAGCAACTCATCGGCGAGCGCGCCGAGCGCGAGAAGCAGTGGCGCGCCGGCGACCTCGACGTCGTCGCCGAGGTCGACGAGGAGCAGATCGCCGAGGTCCTGGGAAACTGGACCGGCATCCCCGTGTTCAAGCTCACCGAGGAGGAGACCACGCGTCTGCTCCGCATGGAGGACGAGCTGCACAAGCGGATCATCGGCCAGGAGGACGCCGTGAAGGCGGTCTCGAAGGCGATCCGCCGCACCCGTGCGGGCCTGAAGGATCCGAAGCGCCCGTCGGGCTCGTTCATCTTCGCCGGCCCGTCCGGTGTGGGTAAGACCGAGCTGTCGAAGGCGCTCGCGAACTTCCTGTTCGGCGAGGACGACGCGCTCATCCAGATCGACATGGGCGAGTTCCACGACCGCTTCACCGCCTCGCGCCTGTTCGGTGCCCCTCCCGGGTACGTGGGCTACGAGGAGGGCGGCCAGCTCACCGAGAAGGTGCGCCGCAAGCCGTTCTCCGTGGTGCTCTTCGACGAGATCGAGAAGGCGCACAGCGAGATCTACAACACGCTGCTGCAGGTGCTGGAGGACGGTCGCCTGACCGACGGCCAGGGCCGCACGGTCGACTTCAAGAACACCGTGCTGATCTTCACCTCGAACCTCGGTACGGGCGACATCTCGAAGGCGGTCGGCCTGGGCTTCACGTCGGGCGACTCCGACGGCGCCAACTACGACCGGATGAAGCAGAAGGTCAACGACGAGCTCAAGAAGCACTTCCGGCCCGAGTTCCTCAACCGCATCGACGACATCGTCGTCTTCCACCAGCTCACGCAGGACCAGATCATCGAGATGGTCGACCTCATGCTGAACCGGGTGGGTACCGCGCTGAAGAACAAGGACATGGAGCTCGAGGTCAGCGACCAGGCCAAGGCCCTGCTGGCCAAGCGCGGCTTCGATCCGGTCCTCGGCGCCCGGCCGCTGCGCCGCACCATCCAGCGGGAGATCGAGGACGCGCTGTCCGAGAAGATCCTGTTCGGCGAGGTCGGCGCCGGCCAGATCGTCGAGGTCGACGTCGAGGGCTGGGACGGCGAGGGCAAGGGCGAGGACGCGAAGTTCACCTTCACCGGCAAGCCCAAGCCCGCGATCGACCTGGAGAAGTCCGACGACGACGTCCCGGCCCTGGTGGCCGACGCGTCGTCCGGGACGAGCCCGAGCGAGACCGCGTAGTCACCGCCCGTAGCAGCCGAGGGGCCGTCATCCGTCCGCGGATGGCGGCCCTTTGGCATAGCATCGACGCAATCGACACGAGGGGGAGTCGTGGCGTTGCTGCCTGGGTCCGTGTTCGCGGGGTACGTGATCGAGCGGTTGCTCGGCACCGGGGGAATGGGGGAGGTGTACGTCGCGCGGCATCCGCGGTTGCCGCGCAGCGACGCGCTCAAGATCCTGTCGTCGGATCTGTCCGCCGACGCGCAGTTCCGGCGCCGCTTCGAGCAGGAAGCCGATGTGGTCGCCGGCCTGCGCCACCGCGGGATCGTCACGGTGCACGATCGCGGCGAGTTCGACGGCCGGCTGTGGATCGCTCTGGAACTGATCGAGGGATTCGATGCGCGGAGCGCCGCAGGCCCGGCGGGTATGCCCGCTCGCGACGTGGCCGCGATCATCGGCCCGGTCGCCGAGGCCCTCGACTACGCGGGTGCCCGCGGACTGGTACACCGCGACGTCAAGCCGGCGAACATCCTCGTCGGGACGGATCGTCGGGTCGTGCTCACCGATTTCGGCATCGTCCGGATGCAGGAGGCCGGCGGGCGGCTGACCAGTACCGGGCTGATGATCGGCACGGCGCAGTACATGTCGCCGGAGCAGGCCCAAGGGCACCCCGTCGATCCGCGATCGGATCAGTACTCCCTGGCGGTGACGGCGTTCGACCTGCTCGCCGGGAACCCGCCCTTCGCGAGCAGCAACGTCGGAGCCGTGATCATCGCCCACGTGACCCGCCCCGTGCCGAGCGTGCGGACCACGCGTCCCGATCTGCATCCCGGAGTCGACGGCGTCCTGCAGCGCGCGCTCGCGAAATCACCCGCGGACCGGTACCCGTCCTGCGTCGCCTTCGCCTCCGCGCTCGCCGCCGCGCTGTCCGAGCGGCCGGACGCGCGGGCCGCCGGAGTCTCGGTGCCCGCGCACACCGCCGTGGCACCCGCGCCGGTCCGCGCGCCGCTGGCACCGACGTTCGTCGCGACGCGGCCGGTCACGGGGATGCACCCGGCGCCGATCACGGGACGGTTCATCCCCGCGCCGCCGCATCCGTACCCGACGAACGGTGTGCCCCCGGGCGGGCCGGCCGGACCGACGCGCGGCGAGGCGACACGTCGACGGTGGGCGCTCCGTATCGCTCTCGCGTCCGCGCCCCTGCTCCTCCTGGCGGCGCTCCTGTCGATCACGGAGGTGTCCTCCGGCGTGGCGTTGGCGATCTCGTACATCGCGAGCGGTGCGTATTTCGTGGCGACGCTCCTGAACGTCCGGTTCGGTCGCCGAGCTCGAACCGTGGGAGTCGTGTGCGTGTGGGTGGCCAGTTTCATGGTGCCGATCGGCATCACCGCCGTGGTGTTCGAGGTGACGTCAGGGTTCCTCCCCGGACTCATGGCGATGATGTTGTCCAATGCCTGCCAGCCCGGATTCATGTCCGCGGCGTGGTTGGTGGGGTCCGCTCGACAGAAGCTGCTCTTCGCACTGCCGTTGGTCGCGCTCGTCGCCACTCCGGCCCTCGTCGGGCTCGTCATCACGTCGGTCGGACGAGGCGGAATGATCATAGGTTCCGCAGTGGTGGGTATCAGCGTGCCGGTGGCGGTCCTGATCACGGTCCTGGCGGCGCGGGTCGCCGAGGCGCGGGAATCCCCCGATCGTTTTCCGGCACCGTCAGGCCCCGTCGGGAGGTGACGGCGGAAGCCGTGCTCCCCGCAGGCACGGCTGGAGCTGTGCAATAGCATCGCATCGGAATCTCATGTTGCGGATGGGGGTGGGCGGTGCGCTGGCCGGTGCGGCGATGGGTGTCCCGGGTGTTACTGGGGCTCGCGGCGTTGACCGTCGTGGGAACGATGGGCATCGTGATCGACGAGGACGACGTCGGCGGCTCCCTGTTCCTCGTGGGCGTGGTCCTGTTCGTCGCCGCGACGGTGCTGCACTGCCGCCGCCCGCCGCGCCTGGTGCCGCTCGTCGCCTGCTACGGGGTCGGATCGGCGCTGATCCCGATCGTGATCCTGGTGGCGGTCACGCTGGGGCCGGACCGTGGGGCCGAGCACGCCCACTGGGGATGGCGCGACGCCGCGCTCGGGATCGGGATGGCGTGCCTGATGTCGCTCGCCACCCTCATCTGGTGTCTCGGCACCGATCCGGTGGGGAGGGCCGCGTGCTGGGCGGCGATTCCGCTGATCGCCGGTGTCGCGACGAGTTCGGTCCCGTTCGCGGTGGTCCACGACCGGGCGGTCGCGGTGTCGATGGCGGCGGCGCTGCTCGGTGCCGTGCTGTGCGAGGTCTTTCCAGCGCCGGGGCTGACGAGCCCCGCAGCGGCACCCGCGGGTACGTCCGGCGGGTGATGCCGGCCCGCGGAAACCGCTGGCGCACTCTGCCGGTGGTCTGCGAGGCTCGGGAGGTGCTGACCGACGAGCAGGTGGAGGACTTCGTCCGCGACGGCTACGTCGCCGTCCGCGGGGCCTTCAGCGCCGCCACGGCGGCGGCCGCGCGGGACGTTCTGTGGGCGGAGATGGCGGCGTCGGGCATCGACCGGGACGACCCGTCGACCTGGGATCGGCCGGTGATCCGCCTGGGCGAGCACGGCGAGGAGCCGTTCCGGGAGGCCGCGTCGTCGCCGCTCGTCGCGGCCGCGGCGGACCGTCTGGCCGGTGTCGGGCGGTGGGTGCCGCGGGTCTCTCTGGGCACGTTCCCGGTGCGTTTCCCGTGCGCGGACGGGCCCGGCGACGACGGCTGGCACGTGGACGCCAGCTTCCCCGGGGACCAGCCGGAGGCGTTCCTGCACTGGCGGGTCAACGTGCGCAGCACGGGCCGCGCGCTGCTCATGCTGTACCTGTTCTCCGATGTCGGCGACGACGACGCTCCGACGCGGCTGCGCGTGGGCTCGCACCGCGCGATGGCCGCGATGCTGCGCCCGTACGGCGAGGAGGGCGCGGAGATGGGCGCACTCACGACGGAGTACGCCGCCACGGAGGGCCTCCCGGAGGTGTTCGCGACCGGTGCCGCCGGCGACGTGTACCTGTGCCACCCGTTCCTCGTGCACGCCTCGCAGGCGCTGCTGCCGGGGCCAGGCCGCGGCGCGCGCTTCCTGGCGCAGCCGGCCCTGCTCGGCGGCCCTGCGGACCTCGACGCCGCGGACGGCGAGCTGACGCCCGTGGCACGCGCGATCGTCCTCGGCTGCCGGGAGGGGTAAGGATCACGCCGAGCGGATCGGTGGCGCGGGGCGTCAACCGTGCGCAGGCTCGGTGGACCCGGCCGGAGGGCGTGCCGGGCGGTGGACGGGCGCGCACCGTCGGAACCGGCGGGAGTAGGTTGGCAGCATGACCGAGGCCGGATTCGACCAGCGCACGTTCCGACATGTGATGGGGCAGTTCTGCACCGGCGTCACGATCATCGCGACGTCGAACGCCGAGGAGAAGCCGGTCGGCTTCGCCTGCCAGTCCTTCGCCGCGCTGTCACTGGATCCGCCGCTCGTGCTGTTCTGCCCGATGAAGACGTCGCGGACGTGGAAGCACATCGAGGCGTCCGGGACGTTCGCGGTGTCGGTGCTGGGGCAGGAGCAGGAGTCGGTGAGCGCCGCGTTCGGGCGGTCGGTGGACGACAAGTTCGACGGGCTCCGGTGGACGCCGTCGCCGCTCGGCAATCCGACGATCGACGGCTCGCTGACGTGGATCGACTGCACCCTCGAATCCGTGCTCGACGGCGGCGACCACCACATCGCGATCGGCCGGGTGCACCACCTGGGGGACGTCGACGATGCGCGGCCGCTGCTGTTCTACCGCGGTGCCTACCTCTCGACCAACCATCCGCAGCAGCACCCCGCGGCCAGCCTGGAGTCGTTCCTCACCTGGGACTCGGGCGCCTGGCTCTGACGCGCACGCGTCCGCCGGTGCGGACAGAGGGGTGTGCGTTGGTGCGCGAAGCCATGCGTCACGCGCATGGCTCCGCGGAGCAACGCACGGAGCTGCACGCCCCCTACTGGCCGTAGGCGTACCGCAGGTCGGCGAAGACGAGGGTGCTCACCCGCCGCGCGAGGTGCCGGGTGTACTCCGGCGCAGCCAGGTCCGCGCACACGACGGGCGGCGGCGCCGGGAGGTTCCGGCGCCGCGACGCGATCTCCTGCGATCCGGCTACTGCGCGGCCCTGCCCGCGACGTCGAGGACGACCTCGAACTCCAGCAGGTCGGCGCCGGAGGCGACGGGCTTGCGGCCCTCGCCACCGTCGGGGCTGCGCTCGCCGGCGTGCGCCTGCCGGGCCGGCCCGTCGCGCCAGGCGGCGAAGTCCTCCTCGGACTCCCACTGCGTGACCACGAAGTAGCGGTCGTCGCCCTTGACCGGGCGCAGCAGCTGGAAGCCGAGGAAGCCGGGGGAGTTCTCCACGGCGTGCGCGCGGTTCGCGAACCGCTTCTCGAGCTCCGGGCCCGCGCCCTCGGGGACGTGGATGGCGTTGATCTTCACTACCGACATGACCCGACGATACCGCCGCCCGAACCGGTAGGTTGGGCGGCGTGGATGAGTGTGTGGGCCTGAGAGATTGGGGTGGCCGCGAGGGCGCGGGCCCGATCGTGCTGCTGCACGGCCTCATGGGCCGCGGCCGCACCTGGCGCCGGCAGATCCCGTGGCTGCGCCGGTACGGTCGCGTCTTCACCTTCGACGCCGAATTCCACCGCGGCCCGGGCTTTCCCGTGCCGCCCGACGACATCACCACCGAGCGCTTCGTGGCCGACGTCGCCGAGATCCTCACCTGCATCGACCAGGGCCCCGCGACGCTGATCGGTCATTCCATGGGCGGCCTGCACGCCTGGTGCACCGCCGCCGAGTACCCCGAGCTGGTGCGGGCGTTGGTGGTCGAGGACATGTCGCCCGAGTTCACCGGCCAGTCGACCGACACCTGGGCGCCGTGGTTCGCGAGCTGGCCCGAGCGGTTCGCCTCGCAGGCCGAGTGCGAGGCGCTGTTCGGGCCGGTCGCCGGGCGCTACTTCTACGAGGCCTTCGACGACGGTGCGCTGCACGGCGAGCTCGACGTCTTCCGCGCCATCGCCGACCACTGGGGCCCGCGCGATCACTGGCCGCAGTGGCGGGCCGTGCAGGCACCCACCCTGCTCATCGAGGCGGAGTTCACGGTCGTGCCGCCCGGGGTGGGGGAGCGCATGGTCGGCTCCTACGCCGGCCCCGACCTGCGGTACCTCAAGGTCGACGGTGCCGGCCACCTCGTCCACGACGACGCCCCCGGTGTGTACCGCGGCGCCGTCGAGGCCTTCCTCTCCGGTCTGGACTGACCGGTGCCCGAGGGGGACACCGTCCACAACCTGGCGGCGCGGCTGCGGCCGGTGCTCGCGGGAAAGGTGCTGACCGCCTGCGGCATCCGGGTGCCGCGGTACGCCACCGTCGACCTGACGGGCCGCACCGTCGACACGGTGACCGCGCGCGGGAAGCACCTGCTGATGGCGGCCGGGGAGGCCGTGATCCACAGCCATCTGAAGATGGAGGGCGAGTGGCACGCCTACCGGCCCGGCGAGCGCTGGCGCCGCCCCGCCCACACGGCCCGCGCGGTGCTCGCCGTCGACGGCGCGCAGGTCGTCGGGTTCTCGCTCGGGACGCTCGAGATCCTCTCGCCCGCCGAGGCCGACGGTGCCCTCGCCCACCTGGGCCCCGACCCGCTCGGACCCGACTGGGACGCCGACCGCGCCGCGGCGAACCTCGCGGCCGCACCGGACCGCCCCGTCGGGCTGGCGCTCCTGGACCAGACCGTCCTGGCCGGGGTGGGCAACGTCTACCGGAACGAGCTCTGTTTCCTGCGCGGCGCGCACCCGGCGACGCCGGTCGGGGAGTGCGGCGACCCGCTCACCTGGGCCGACGGTGCCGCGCGGCTCCTGCGCGCCAACCTCGGGCGGACGCGCAGGGTGACGACCGGCGTCGACCGGAACGGCATGCGGGCCTTCGTCTACGACCGCGCACGACGGCCCTGCCTGCGCTGCGGGACGGCCATCGTCGCGGGCACGCTCGGCGGCGCGGGGGAGGCCGAGCGGGCGATCTGGTGGTGTCCGCGGTGCCAGCCGCACGGGTCTAACTAACTAGTTGGTTGACAGCTGGGCGAGTCCGCTCTAATCTTTCAACTAACCAGTTAGTTGCAAGCAAAGGGAGAACGACATGTACCAGGTCAGTGATCAGACGGGACGGACCTTCGTGGTCACCGGATCGAACAGCGGAACGGGCAAGGAGGCGGCCAAGCGGCTCGCCGCGGCGGGCGCCGCCGTCGTCATGGCGGTCCGCACCCCCGAGAAGGGCGAAGCCGCGCGGCAGGAGATCCTCGCGCAGGTGCCGGGCGCGGACCTCAGTGTCCGGCGCCTCGACCTCGCGGACCTGGCGTCCGTTCGGGCCTTCGCCGACGGCATCGTCGCCGACGGGGTGGCGGTCGACGCGCTCGTCAACAACGCGGGCGTGATGACGCCGCCCGAGCGGTTCGAGACCGCCGACGGTTTCGAGCTGCAGTTCGGCTCGAACTTCCTCGGCCCGTTCGCCCTCACCAACCTCCTGCTGCCCGTGCTGCTGCAGTCCGCGGCGCCGCGCGTCACCACGATGAGCTCCGGCATGGCGAATTTCGGCCGCATCGACTTCGACGATCCGCAGTCGCAGCGGAGGTACTCGCCGTCGCGGGCCTACGCCCAGTCGAAACTCGCCGACCTCCTGCTCGCGAACCACCTCGCGGCGGAGAGCGACCGGCGCGGTTGGGGCCTGCTCAGCGATGCGGCGCACCCCGGCTACACCCAGACCAACCTGCAGACCGCGGGCGCCAGCCTCGGCGGTGGCAGCGAGCGGGAGTCCGTGGTCACGCGCTTCGCGGGCCGCTTCCTGCCCTCGCAGCAGCCCGAGCAGGGCGCCGAGCCGTTGTTGTTCGCGGCGAGTGATCCGCACGCGCGTAACGGCGAGTACTACGGCCCGCAGGGGCGGTTCGGCCTCGTCGGGGCGCCGGGCGTGACGAAGAAGAACGCGCGGATGCGGGACGCCGACGTCGCCGCGAAGCTGTGGCGCTACGCTGCCGAGGTGACCGGAACCGACCTGCCGCGCGATGCCGCCCGCGGCTAAGCAGCAGCGGGACGCCGCCGCGACCCGCGCCCGCCTGCTCGACGCCGCGACCGTCGAGTTCGCCGAGCACGGGCTCGCGGGCGCGCGCGTCGACCGGATCGCTGCGGCCGCCGAGGCCAACAAGCAGCTGATCTACGCCTACTTCGGCAACAAGCGGCAGCTGTTCGACGCGGTCATCGAGGGCCGTGTCGCGGAGCTGCTGGAGACGGTGCCCTTCACCGCCGAGGACCTGCCCGGCTACGCGGTGCGGCTGCGCGCCTTCAACCGCACCCACCCCGAGCTGATGCGGCTCGTGCTCTGGCACACGCTCGAATGCCCGGGGGAGCTGCTGGAGCTGGAGTTCACGTCGGACTCCAACGCGAAGAAGATCGCCGCGATCCAGGCCGCGCAGGAGGCGGGTGCGGTCACCGCGGCGACATCGGCCCCGGCGCTGCTCCTCGAGGTGCTCGCGCTCATCCACGGCGACATCCTCGCCGGCGGCAGCGAGGCCGTCGAGGTGGCGCTGGACGACGACGCCCTCGCCGCCGCGGTGCGGCGTCTCGTCGCGCCGTAGCGCTCAGGTTCAGCGCTCAGTCGCGCTGCGGCAGCTCGCAGCCGTCCGGGCCGCAGGCCTCGGCGTCGTCGCCGATGACGGTGAGCGGTTCCTCGCCGCGGGCCTTCGTCAGCGCCTCGGTGAAGACCTCCGGCGGCTGCGCGCCCGAGACGGCGTACTTGCCGTCGAAGACGAAGAACGGGACGCCGCCGATGCCGATGCGCTTCGCGGTCTCCTCGTCGGCGCGGACGGCGTCCGCGTAGGCCGTCGGATCGTCGAGCACCGCGCGGGCGGCGGCACCGTCGAACCCGGCTGACTCGGCGATGGCGACGAGGCGGTCGCGGCTGCCGAAGGCGGGCTCGGGATCGGCGAAGTTCGCCGCGTAGAGCGCGTCCAGCAGCGCCTCCTGGCGGCCGAACTCCAGCGCCCAGTGGAGGAGGCGGTGCATGTCGAAGCTGTTGCCGCTGTCGCGGCCGTCGACCTGGTAGGGCAGGCCGAGCTGTTGCGCCTGCGCGCCGAGCCCGCGCTCGTTGGCCGCGGCCTGCGCCTCGCTGATGCCGTACTTGGCCGCGATCCGCGGGATGACGGGCTCGGAATCGCCGGCGGTGGGATCCAGCTCGTAGGAGCGATGGATCACCTCGACCCGGTCGCGCTCCGGGAACGCCGCGAGCGCCTCCTCGAACCGGGCCTTCCCGATGTAGCAGAAGGGGCAGTTGATATCGGTCCAGACGTCCACGCGCATGAGTGGTTCAACGCGCGTGGACGCCCGCCGATTCCCGGTCAGACGGCGTAGGTGACGCCCGTGAGCTTCTCCGAGACGGCCCACAGCTCGGCCCATTTGGCCTTGTCTTTGGACACCGCGGTGGTGGAGCACTTGCCCACGGGACCGCGGGACTGGAACAGCTGCGTCGGCCCCCACCACGGGTGCGGGTCGAGATCCCGGTCGGTGGCCGCGAGCACCAGGGACTCGGCGGCCTTCTCCGGCGGGTTGTTCAGCATCGCGACGGCGGGCTTCATGACCCGGTCCAGCGGGGTGTCCGTGCGGGCGAACAGGCCCGTGGCCGAGACGCCCGGGTGCACGTAGTACGCCCGCTGGTCCGACCCTGCGGCCTCGAACCGGCGCTGCAGCTCGCGCGCGAACATCATGTTCGCGAGCTTGCTCTGCCCGTAGGCCTCGGTGCGCAGGTACTTGCGGTGCTCGTAGTTCGGGTCGTCCATCCGCCAGCGGTAGTTCTGCCGGTGCGCGACCGACGAGACCGCGACGACGCGGTCCGTCAGCCGGTCCAGCAGCAGGCCGGTCAGCGCGAAGTGCCCGAGATGGTTGACGCCGAACTGCATCTCGAAGCCCTGCTTGGTGCGGCGCAGCGGGATGTTCATCAGGCCGGCGTTGTTGACGAGCACGTCGACCTCGCCGGTGCGGTCCGCGAAGGCGCGCACCGAATCCAGGTCGGCCAGGTCCAGAGCCTCGACGGTCACGTCGCCGTCGATGCCGTCGGCGATGCGCTGCGCGCCCGCGACATCGCGGCACGCCATCACGACACGGCCGCCGGTGGCGGCGAGGCGGCGCGTCACGACCTCGCCGAGGCCCCCGTTCGCGCCTGTCACTACATAGGTTGTCATGCGCCTATCTTACTCCGGAGTAAGAAGTGGTCGGTCACGCCTCCCCGGTGAGGGCGAAACGGCCGTCCGCGGTCTGCTCGATCAGCCCGTCCACCAGCAGGGAGTCCAGCGCGCGGTCCCGTTGCGCGGGGTCGCGTTCCCACGCCAGATCGAGCGCGGCGCGGGGGACCGCACCGTCGGATCCGCGGAGCACGTCGAGCAGCCGCCCGCGCGCCTGCCGGTCGGTGCCCTCGTACTTCTGCACCTTCCGCGGCGCGACGGTGCCCGGCGGTGCGCCCGCCGCGAGCCAGGCGCACTCCGCGTGGAGGGGGCATTCGCCGCACCGCGGCGACCGCGCCGTGCAGACCAGCGCGCCCAGCTCCATAAGGCCCGCCGACAGCCGCGTCCGCCGGTCCGCCGGGACGGTGCCCAGCGCCGCCGTCGCCGCGGCCAGGTCGCGCCTGGCCGACGGTGCCGCCGCGTCCGAGTCGCCGTCCGCGGCGCGGGCGAGGACCCGCCGCACGTTGATGTCGACGACGGGCACGTCCTGGCCGAAGGCGAAACAGGCCACCGCGCGGGCGGTGTAGTCGCCCACGCCGGGCAGCGACAGCAGCTCGTCGACGTCGGCGGGGACGGCGCCGTCGAACCGCTCGACGAGGGCCTGCGCGCACGCGTGCAGCCGCATCGCCCGGCGCGGGTAGCCGAGCTTGCCCCAGGCGCGCACGGCGTCGGCGCAGGTGGCCGCGGCCAGGTCCGCGGGGGTGGGCCAGCGCTCCATCCACGCGCGCCAGACGGGCTCGACCCGCACCACCGGTGTCTGCTGCAGCATCACCTCGCTGACCAGGATCGCCCACGCCCCGACGTCGGGCGCCCGCCACGGGAGGTCGCGCTCCGCGGCGTCGAACCACGCGAGCACGGGTGTGAAATCCGGGACAGAATTCCGTCTGGTGTCTCGCGTGGCATGCACGACGTGCATTATGGACCCATGCCCACCTCGACTCCTCCCGGCGCCTGGCGCGCCCTCCGTGACGGCAACCGGCGTTTCGTCGAAGGCACGCCCGCGCACCCGAATCAGGGCGCCAGCCGCGTCGCCGAGCTGACCGCCGGGCAGCAGCCCACCGCCGTGCTGTTCGGCTGCGGCGACTCCCGCGTCGCCGCCGAGGTGATCTTCGATCAGGGCCTCGGCGACATGTTCGTGGTCCGCACCGCCGGCCACATCATCGACGCCGCCGTGCTCGGCTCCATCGAGTACGCCATCGAGGTGCTCAAGGTGCCGCTCATCGCGATCCTCGGGCACGACAGCTGCGGCGCCGTCGCGGCCACCGTCAACTCGATCGACACCGGCACCATGCCGCCCGGCTACATCCGCGACATCGTCGAGCGACTCACCCCGTCGGTGCTCGCCGGCCGCCGCGAGGGGCTCTCCGACGTCAACGACATCACCGCGCAGCACGTCATGGAGACGGGCTGGCTGCTGATGGAGCGCTCGCGGATCATCGCCAAGGGCGTCGAGGAGGGCCGTGTCGCGATCGTCGGCCTCACCTACGAGCTCGCCGAGGGCAAGGTGCACCTGCGCGGCTCCGTCGGCGACATCGGCGAGGCGGCCACCTCGCCGTTCCAGGCCGTCCGTCCGGCCTGATCCGCACCGATTCGTGACACGCCGCCGCAGGTCAGCGGCGTGAGGCCGGGGAAACGCTACCGTTGAGGCGTGCTGGAACCCCATGGACCCCTGCCGCCCGAGATCTACTGGCGCCGCCGCGTGCTGGCCGCCGTCTTGGCGCTGCTCGCGGTGCTCGTGGTGGTGCTCCTGATCGTCTTCGTCGGCGGCGGTAAGGACTCGTCGCAGAACGCCGCGACCGCCTCGTCGACCACCCCGGTCACCACGAGCGGCCTGCCGCCGTCGCAGGCGCCCGACGGTGCCGACCCGTCGGCCGCGAACAACAACGGCGGCGCGGGCGGGGCCGGCGGCTCCGGCGCGCCCCAGTCCGGCGCCGCGGGGTCGGGCCCGGCCTCGGCGTCCGCGAGCTCCTCGGGCGGCGGTGTCCCGACGCCCGGCGCGGTCGTCGCCGGCGGGCCGTGCCCCGACGCCAACATCTCCGTGGTGGTCGGCGCCGACAAGGCGACCTACACCCTCGGCGAGCAGCCGACCTTCGAGGCGACCGTCACCAACGCCGGCCCCGTGCCCTGCTCGCGCGACATCGGCACCGGCCAGCAGCAGCTGATCGTGCTCACGCTCGACGGCAGCAAGCAGCTGTGGACCAACTTCGACTGCACCTTCCAGCCCGGCATCAAGAACGAGGTCCTCCAGCCCGGCCAGCAGCTGCGTTACAAGCTGCAGTGGGCCGGCACCACCTCGGCCCCCGGCTGCCAGGCCCAGCGGGTGCCCGTCGCGCCCGGCGCCTACCAGGTGGTCGCGCAGCTCGGCGCCAAGCGGAGCGCGCCGGTGACCTTCAACATCGTGCGGGCCGCGCCGGAAGCCGGCGCGGATGCGGGAACGGGCACCGGGAACTAGCCGGGCGGCCGCGGCTCAGAAGCGCTCGACCGAGGCCTCGGCGAGGCGGGAGAGCCCCTCGCGGGCCTGCCGCGCACCGTCGGACCCGATGCCGGGGACGGCCTGCAGGTCCGCGGCGGAGGCGGCGAGCAACGGCTGCAGCGAGCCGAACGTGCCGACCAGCGCCTCCACCTGGGAGGCGCGCAGCCGCGGGATCGAGCCGAGGAGCCGGTGGCCGCGCGGGGAGACCGGCTCGTCCTGCGCCTCGACGGTGCCCGAGAAGCCCAGGGCTGCGGCGACGGTCGTGGCGGCGAGCAGGTCGGCGTCGGTGAGCGCGTCGATGCGGGCGACCGCGGCGTCCACGGTGTCGCCGTCGTCGAGGTAGTCGCGCAGCACCGGTTCGCGCAGCGAGATCGACTCGCCCAGAAGGTCTTCCAGCTGCAGCGCGATCTGCCGGCCCGACGTTCCCAGCTCCAGCACGTGTTGTTCGATCTCGACGGCCAGCCGCCGCACCAGCTCCAGCCGCTGCACGACGTGCACCACTTCGCGGACCGTCACGACGTCCTCGATCTCGGCCCGGGACAGTTGCGTGAGGACCTCGTCGAGGCGATGCGCGTACCGCTCCAGCGTGGCGATGGCGAGGTTGGCGCGCGAGAGGATCGGGGCGGCGTCGTCCACGAGGTGGCGCACCCCGCCCACGTAGGCGTGCACGATCGACATCGACGCGCTCACCGAGATCACCGGGTACCCGGTCTGGATCGCGGCGCGTTCCGCCGACCGGTGGCGCGTGCCCGACTCCTGCGTGGGGATCGCGGGATCGGGCACGAGCTGCACGTTCGCCCGCACGATCCTGCTGCCGTCGGTGGAGAGCACCACCGCGCCGTCCATCTTCGCCAGCTCCCGCAGACGGGTGGGCGCGAACTCGACGTCCAGATGGAAGCCGCCGTCGCAGATGCCCTCGACCGCGTCGTCGTGGCCCAGCACGATCAGCGCGCCGGTGCGGCCGCGGAGGATCCGCTCGATCCCGTCGCGCAGCGGCGTGCCGGGCGCCACCCGGATCACCGTGTCGCGCAGCGGCGCGTTCCCGACGAACGCGGCTTGCAGGTTCATAGCGGTAGGTTAGCGCTCCTTCTTGCCCGTGGGAGCGAGGGAGCCCAGACGCAGGGCATCGGCGAGGGTCGCCGCCTCGCCGATGTGGATGCCGTCGACCTTCAGCTTCTGCCCGTCGGGCGACGGCGGGACGATGGCGTGCGTGAAGCCGAGCCGGGCCGCCTCCGCGAGCCGCCGCTCCAGGCCGGTCACGCGGCGCACCTCCCCGGCCAGGCCGACCTCGCCCAGCACGACGGTGTTCGGGCGCAGCGCCTTCTCCACCGCCCCGGACGCCACGGCCAGCGCCAGCGCCAGGTCGGCCGCGGGCTCGGTGATCTTCATGCCGCCGACGGTCGCCGCGTACACGTCCTTCTGCGGCAGGTTCTCGATACCGCCGTGCTTGCTCAGTACCGCCAGGACCATCGCCACCCGGGCCGAGTCCAGGCCCGACACCGCGCGCCGCGGGGACGGCAGGGGAGTCGGCGTCACCAGGGCCTGGAGCTCGCCCAGCATCGGCCGCTTGCCGTCGAGGCCGACGGTGACCGCGGTGCCCGCCGCGGCCTGGTCGCGGTGGTGCAGGAACAGGCCAGACGGGTCCGTGACCTCGACTATGCCGGATTCGCGCTGCTCGAAGCAGCCCACCTCATCGGAGGCGCCGAACCGGTTCTTGATGCCGCGCACCATCCGCAGCGTGGAGTGCTTGTCGCCCTCGAAGCTGAGCACGACGTCCACGAGGTGTTCCAGGGACCGGGGTCCCGCGACGGCGCCGTCCTTGGTGACGTGGCCGACGAGGATCACCGCGATCCCGGACGCCTTCGCCAGTGACGTCAGGGTGGCCGTGATCGCGCGGACCTGCGTGACGCCGCCGTGCACCCCGTCGACGCCGGACGCCGAGAGGGTCTGCACCGAGTCGACCACCATGAGGGTGGGGGAGATCTGCTCGACGTGCCCGAGCACCGTCCCGAGGTCCGACTCGGCGGCCAGGTAGAGCTGGTCGGACAGCGCACCGGTGCGTTCGGCGCGCAGCCGCACCTGGCCCGCGGATTCCTCGCCGGTGACGTACAGGGACTTCCCGCGGCCGGTGGTGGCCCAGCGGTGCACGACCTCCAGGAGCAGCGTCGACTTGCCGACGCCGGGCTCGCCGGCCAGCAGGATCACCGAGCCGGGGACGATGCCGCCGCCCAGGACGCGGTCGAGCTCGTCGATGCCGACGGGTAGCGCGCGCGTCGAGTTGGGGTCGATCCTCGTGATCGGGACCGCGCGGGTCTTCGGGAGGGTGAGGCCGACGTTCGCCGCGGGGCCGGAACCGGCGGCGCGGGCGGGCGCGCCCTCCTCCATCGTGGACCAGGCGCCGCACGAAGGGCAGCGGCCGACCCACTTGGCCACGGTGTGGCCGCACTCGGTGCAGGTGTACTGCACCTTGGCTTTTGCCACGGAAGACCTAGTGGCCGCCGGAGCCCTCGCCGCCGCCGTGCTCGGCGCCGCCGGTGACGGTGATGCCCGCGGCGGAGGCCGAGGCGGCGCCGGCGTCGATCGGGACGTCGATGGGCAGCGAGCCGGCCTTCTCGAGGTGGAACCAGAGCTTGTTGGTCAGGCCCGGACGCCACGAGGCGTCGACGGGGACGGTGACCGTCAGGCGGGTGATGCCGGGGGCCTTGCTGTCGCTGCCCGCAGGGGCGGTGCCGTACAGCGAGCCGTTGGGCGTGAGCGTGGTGTCGCCGCTGATGGTGGCGAAGCGGCCCTTCTCGTCCGAGATGCCCTTGAGCTTGTCGGCCTGATGCGGGTTCAGGTTGGTCAGCACGAAGGCGAGCTTGCCCTGGCTGCCCGAGACCGGGTACAGGACGTGCACGTCGCTGAGCGTGATCTTCTGGTCCACGAACGTCTGGTTGGCGCCGTTGATCGCGGCGACCTGGTTCGCGGTCTGCGAGATCTGGCCCGCGCCGCAGGCGGACACCGAGAGCAGGGCGCCGGCGGCGAGCAGGGCGCCCGCGACGGTGGTGGCGGTGCGGCGGGTCGAGACGGTGCGTGCGGACACGGTTCCTCCAGTTTCCTCCCCGTGCGCGGCGACACCCGCGTGCGGACGGTGCTGAGTATGTCACCACGCAGCGTAGTAGAAGCCGGGTCGGGCCGTGCCGCCGGGCGGCAACAACGGCGCCAGTACTACGCGGCGTCGTGCGCGCCACCGGTCACCGGAACCTGCGGAGAACATCCGCGGCTGCGTTTGTCAAGCCCGGGAGGAGTCCTGACCTGCGACGTTGCCTCGCAGCCCGAATTCGCCCCGTGTTATCCTGGTCATATCGAAAGGGGCAAGGATCAGATGATTTTCAAGGTCGGAGACACCGTTGTCTACCCCCATCACGGTGCCGCACTGATCGAAGCTATCGAGATCAAGACCATCGGTGGACGTGAGCGCGAGTACCTCGTGCTCAAGGTCGCACAGGGTGATCTGACGGTCAAGGTTCCCGCTGAGAACGCCGAGGTCGTCGGCGTTCGCGACGTGGTCGGCCAGGAGGGCCTGGACAAGGTCTTCCAGGTGCTGCGCGCGCCGCACACCGAGGAGCCCACGAACTGGTCGCGCCGGTACAAGGCGAATCTCGAGAAGCTCGCGTCGGGCGATGTGAACAAGGTGGCCGAGGTCGTCCGCGACCTGTGGCGCCGCGAGCAGGACCGCGGCCTCTCGGCCGGCGAGAAGCGCATGCTGACGAAGGCGCGCCAGATCCTCGTGGGCGAGCTCGCGCTCGCCGAGTCCACCGATGACCAGAAGGCCGAGTCGATGCTCGACGAGGTGCTGGCGGCGGCCTCCTGACCGTCGTCGCGCTGGTCCCCGCCGCTGGGCAGGGGACGCGCCTGGGCCTGAACCGGCCCAAGGCCTTCGTGACTCTGCAGGGCCGTTCACTGCTCGAAAGGGCGGTGGACGGCCTGTTCGCGTCCGGGGTGGTCGACGAGGTCGTCGTCATGGTCCCCGCGGACATGCTGTCCGCCGCGCGGGATCTCGTGCCGCGGGCTCGCGTCGTCGTGGGCGGTGCGGAGCGGACGGACTCCGTCCGGGCCGGGCTCGCCGCCGCGGGCGACGCGGAGCTGGTGCTGGTGCACGACGCCGCCCGGCCGCTGACGCCGGCGCCGATGATCGGGCGGGTGGTCGCCGCGCTGCGTGCCGGGGCCGCCGCCGTCGTTCCCGTCCTGCCGGTCGCGGACACCATCAAGCGCGTCGACGCCGACGGTGCCGTCGAGGCCACCGTCGACCGGGCCGACCTGCGGGCCGTGCAGACGCCCCAGGGGTTCACCGCCGCGGCCCTGCGCGCGGCCTACGACGCCGCGCCGGGCGCGCTCGCCACCGACGACGCCGGGCTGGTGGAGCGGGCGGGCGGCACCGTCGTCACCGTTCCCGGCGACGCGCTCGCCATGAAGATCACCACCGCCTTCGACCTGCGGGTCGCGGAAATCCTTGCGCAGGAGCAGAGATGATGATTCCCCGCGTCGGCATCGGCACCGACGTCCACCCGTTCGAGCCCGGCCGGGAGTGCTGGATGCTCGGGCTGCTCTTCGACGGCGACGGCTGCTCCGGCCACTCCGACGGCGACGTCGCCGTGCACGCCCTGTGCGATGCGCTGCTGTCCGCCGGCGGCCTCGGCGACCTGGGCACCGTCTTCGGCGTCGGGCGTTCCGACAACGTGGGCATCACCGGCGCCCAGATGCTCACCCATGTGCGGTCGCTCCTGTCCGACGCGGGCTTCGCCGTCGGCAACGCCGCGGTGCAGCTGATCGGGAACCGGCCCAAGGTCGGGCCGCGACGTGCCGAGGCGCAGGAGGTGCTGAGCGAGTTGCTCGGCGCCCCGGTGTCGGTGTCCGCCACCACGACCGACGGCCTCGGCCTCACCGGCCGCGGCGAGGGCGTCGCCGCGATGGCCACGGCTCTCGTCTACGCCGCGCGCTGACCCCCGGCACGCCAGGCCACAGCCGCCCGCCGGGCGGGCCGTGTCGGTCTCGACAGCCATGCGTCGCGCGCATGTGTCATCCCATCGCGGCCGATCGTTGTCTGTACCTGACAGGCACGGTAATGGTTGGCCGGTAGGGGGATGAGGCGGTGGGAGTCCGCCGCGAGGTCGTGGTTTGACGGTGGGACGGTGCCCAGCATGAGTGAACAACCACATACGGGGGACGCCGGCGAGGCGGTGGTACCGACCGTGGGCGTGGGTCGAATCTGCGATGTGCGTCGCGGTACCAGAGAGGGAGATCGGCCTCAATCGCACGGCGCCGCGGTGCGAGGGTTGCTCGGAAGGTGTCCGGCTCTCGTTTCTCAGAGGTCGGGGACTGATGCCGGTTCGATCGTCAGCACGCCGCGTACGGCGGATTCCAGCCTGCGTCGGTGTTCGTCCGTCGGTGCGCGGTGCCCTCGGAGTAGAAGTGCCGTTGGAAGTTCGACCACGCAGTCTCGTATGGCTTCGACGGCGTAGCGGTCGCGGCGATGCCAGAGGGCGGTTGCGAGGTCGATGAAGAGTTCGGTGAGCTGCCGGTCGAGATTCTGAAGTGCGACCGAGAGGTCTTCGCTGATATCACCTGCCCCGAGGAGGTCGCTTCTGCGCACGGACAGGAGAAACCTGCCCGCCTCGGGTGCGGCCAGAAGGAACGCCGCTGGCGCATCGGCTGCCGCAACGACAGCGTCGGCGGCGCTGTCGCTGCCTCCGCGGTGAAGTGCTGCGTCGACGTCATGCCGCTGCTGTTGTAGGAACTGGGTCGCTGCGCGCAACCAGATCTGCGCCATGAGGCCGCTTCGTGAACTGAAGGAGTGGTAGATCGCTCCGTTGGAAACCCCGGTGAGCTCGGACAATGCGCGCACAGTCACGGCTGCTGCTCCCTGCTCGGCGGCGAGCTTCTGCGCGGCATCCATCAACTGCTCGGGGTCGTGAACGCGAGGACGGGCCATGCCCGAAACAGTAACAGAGGCACCGCTCTGTTATGTCGGTCACGATAAAGCCCGATGATTGTTTCAGAGCAGTCGCTCTGTTAGTTTCAGAGCGCTCGATCTATAACAGTTCGAGTACACGTCTCGCCGAGGAGTCGTCACCGCGCCAATGGAATTCGTGCGTAGTGGAATCGGTCTCGTGGCGGCGAGGGCCGAGTATCTGAGAGGTGCGATTGTGACAGCGAAAGATCCTGGCGACATGTCGGGTTACGAGTTGCTCGAGTGGGTCCGCACGAGCCGACCGAGCGATGTCCCGTCCATCGGCGGCCTGCTCGGGATGGACATCGTCAGGGTCGAAGAGGGCTCGGTGACCGTCACGCTGTCGACTCGTGCGGACTTCGCGAACCCGCTCGGCACCGTTCACGGTGGGATCGCCGCAACGATGCTCGATTCCGCGATGAGCTGCGCCGTGCACAGCACCCTCCCGTCCGGCGTCGGATACACGACGCTCGAACTGAAGATCAATTACATCCGCTCGGCATCAACCGACGGGCAGCGACTGACAGCGCAGGGGCACGTGGTGCACACCGGCCGAAGTACAGCCACCGCCGAGGGGCGCGTCGTCGACGAGAACGACCGCCTCATCGCTCACGCCACGACTACCTGCCTGATCCTGCGCCCGTCGGCCACATAGCCGGCCGCACGCACGTCCACCGCTCACACCCCGCACCGAAATGAGGCAAACCATGAGCATCACCGTCGAAACCCGCAACGACATCGCCACCGTCAACCTTGGAACCGACGAGAATCGCTTTTCGCCGACGTGGCTCGACGCGATCAACGCTGAACTCGATAAGGTCGAACGAAACGCCAAGGCTCTGATCACCACGGGGACCGGCAAGTTCTACTCCAACGGCCTCGACCTCGACTGGCTCGTCGCCAACGGCGATCAGGCCGAGGCCTACGTCGCTCGCGTCCACGCGCTTTTCGCCCGCATCCTCACCTTCCCCCTCCCCACCGCGGCCGCGATCAACGGTCACGCCTTCGGGGCGGGAGCGATGTTGGCGATCGCGCACGACTACCGCATCATGCGCGACGACCGCGGCTACTTCTGCTTCCCGGAAGTCGACATCAACATCCCGTTCACCCCGGGCATGGCGGCGCTCATCCAATCCAAGCTGAGCCCTCAGGCCGCTGTGACCTCGATGACAACAGGGCGTCGTTACGGCGGCCCGGATGCCGTGGCAGCCGGTATCGCCGACGCCACCGCACCCGACTCCGAGGTCGTCACGACGGCCATGGACCGCTTGACGCCGCTCACGGGGAAGAACCCCGCGACCCTGGGCGCGATCAAGAACACGATGTATGCCGCTGTCGTCGCCGAGCTGACCTAGCGATACCGGCTCGTACCCACGCGACGAAGGAGCATGATCACGATGAGTTCAACCGCCGATGCCGTTGACATGGGCACCAACCTGAAGATCTGGAACACACTGCAGAGGATCCCGTTCGGCAACTGGGTATTCAGTCAGGCCGTCTGCTTCAAAGCCCCCTATTTCCGCAGCGTGCACCCCCAGGTGATCGAGCTGCGCCCGGGTCTGTGCCGCGTCACGGCCCCGAACCGCCGCAGCGTGCACAACCACCTGGGGACCTTCCACGCCATCGCGTCATGCAACATGGCCGAACTCGCCGGCGGGATGATGACCGATGCAACGATTCCCGCGACACACCGATGGATCCCCGTCGGAATGACCGTCGAATACCGCGCGAAGGCCACCACGGCGGTCACGGCCGTCGCCCGTTTGGATCCGTTGCCCGAGTTCACGGACGAGCCCACGACGCTCACCGTTCCCGTCGACGTCATGAACGCCGACGGCACCGTATTCGTCACCGCAGCCATCACCATGCACGTCTCGAAGAAGCCGCTCTGATAGCTGGCGGCATGACAGCGCACTCTGCGCCCCTTCGTGAAGGAAATGAACCCGTGACCTCAGATCTGACTCCGGCGGCACCTGCTGCCCGTACGGCGCCGCCGCGGCGGGGGCTCGCCCTGACGCTGCTGTCTGCCGCGGCATTCCTCGCCGCGCTGGACCTGTTCATCGTCAACGTCGCCTTCCACGACATCGAGCAGAGCTTCCCAGATAGTTCCCTGGACGAGCTGTCGTGGGTTCTCAATGCCTACACGATCGTCTATGCAGCGCTTCTGGTCCCGCTTGGACGATGGGCCGATCAGCGAAGTCGCAAAGCCGGATTCACTGTGGGATTGGCTATATTTACTGTTGCCAGCGCAGCGTGCGCTGTTGCCCCGTCGCTAGCCTTCCTCATCGCCGCTCGGGTCGTGCAAGCAGTCGGCGCCGCCGCACTTACCCCCACCAGCCTCGGCCTGATCGTCCAGATCTTCGACGGTGAGAAACGATCGAAAGCGGTACGAGTCTGGGCCGCCGCCGGCGGAATCGCTGCCGCCGCCGGACCTGTCGTTGGCGGATTCCTGGTCGCATCGTCGTGGCGATGGGTGTTCCTCATCAACATCCCGATCGGCGCGATCGTGCTCATCCTTACCGTTCTCGTGATCCCTGACGGCAAAGACCCCGACGACCCCCGCACGCCACATCCCATAGGCGCGGTATGGCTGACGATCGCCATCGGTGCTCTCGCCTTCGCACTGGTCCGAGGCAACACCTGGGGATGGACAAGCGCTAAGACGATCACAGCGTTCGCAGTGGCCGCGGCCGGTGCCGCCCTCACCGCCGAGCACATCGCCCGGAGCAAGCGGCCACTCTTCGAACCCACCATGCTCGCGGTCCCCACATTCCGATGGAACACCCTCGCCGTGATCGGGTTCGGATCCGCATTCGCCGGCGCCCTCCTCACCGGAGTTCTCTGGGCACAGACGGTCTGGAACTACACACCAATCCAGACCGGCCTAGCCGTCGCCCCAGGCCCGCTCATGGTCCCCCTCTTCGCCGTCATCGCATCACGGTTGGCCACAAAGATTCCCGCCGCAGTGACAGTCATCATCGGCTGCATCGCCTTCGCGCTAGGGTGCGTCCTCCTCATTGCTTCGCTCACCGTCCATGGCGCCTACGCCGCCGAACTTCTTCCCGGCCTAGCACTCATCGGCGCCGGAACCGGCCTAGCACTGCCCGAGCTCCTCGCCGGCGCCACCGCTGACCTACCCCCCGAACGCAGCACCACCGGATCAGCAATCGTCAACATGGCACGCCAAATCGGAGCCGTCATCGGAGTCAGCCTCGTCATCGCAGCACTCACCGGGCTCGACACCACCAGCGACCCGACAATCAACTTCCGTCACGCCTGGTGGACATGCGTAGTAGCCGCAGGAATCGGCGCGGCCATCGCGGCACTGGGCATCACGCGACCGCGGCGGTGACCATTCCACGACAAGCCCACCCATCGGTCTCGAGGCCTGTGGACTGATCGGAAGCAGCGGGTTCGGCGGGGCACCGCTGACGGCTCTGCCGCGTTCAGGCGCTCGTCGCACGTCACGGGCGTTCCGTCGGCACAGGCGCGGAGCTACCCCGCGAGCCGCCCGGCCCGCGCGCGCCGCAGGGTGAGCACGCTGTCGACCGTGAGCAGGACGAGCGCGACCCAGACGATGCCGAAGCCGATCCACCGCTCGGGGGAGACGTGCTCACCCAGGAACAGCACCGCGCACAGCAGCTGCATGATCGGCGTCGCGAACTGGATCAGCCCGACGGTCACCAGGGGTATCCGGCGCGCGGCCGCGGCGAAGAGCAGCGGCGGGACCGCGGTCGCCACGCCCGCGAAGGCGAGCAGGGCGGCGTGGCCGGCGCCGTGGCGCGCGAAGTCGAGGCCGCCGCCCCAGACGGCGATGCCCACGAGCACGGCCGCGGCGATCGGCGCGAGGATCGCCGTCTCCAGCGTCAGGCCCTGCAGCGCGTTCAGGTGCACGCCCACCTTGTTCTTCACCAGCCCGTAGAGGCCGAACGAGCAGGCGAGTGCCAGCGCGGTCACCGGGAACGTCCCCGCGACCACCGCCAGGTAGACGAAGGCCAGGACGCCGATGCCGACCGCCACCCACTGCAGCGGCCGCAGCCGCTCGCGCAGCACCACCACGCCGAGCGCGACCGTGACCAGCGGGTTGAGGAAGTAGCCGAGCGCCGCGTCCGACGTGTGGCCCGATGTGACCGCCACGATGTAGACGATCCAGTTGGTGGAGATCAGCAGCGCCGCGATCGTCACGCCGGCCAGGAGCCGCGGCTGGCGCAGCACCGGGCGGATCCAGCCGAGGTCGCGCAGGATCACCAGCGCCGCGCCGCACAGCACCAGCGTCCACAGGATGCGGTGGGCGAGGATCTCCCACGGCCCGGTGGGCTTGAGGGCGTCGAAGTAGAGGGGGAACAGGCCCCAGAGCATGTACGCGGCGATGCCCATGGCGGTGCCGCGGGTCACCTCGGAGACGTCGCGATCTGGCACCGAATGATCCTACCTATCTGCTGAGGTGACTGAGAAGTAGCTCGTGTGCCGGTCGGGGATGCACGGCACCGTAGAATCAATCGGCGTGACGCTGCGCCTTTACGACTCCCTGACCCGCGAGGTCCGTGACTTCGTGCCCCTCGTGGACGGCAAGGCGGGCATCTACCTCTGCGGCGCGACGGTCCAGGGCGTCCCGCACATCGGCCACATCCGCAGCGGCGTCGCGTTCGACGTGCTGCGGCGCTGGCTCCTCGCCAAGGGCCTGGATGTGGCGTTCGTGCGCAACGTGACCGACATCGACGACAAGATCCTGCGCAAGGCCGCCGAGGCGGGGCGCCCCTGGTGGGAGTGGGCGGCGACGCACGAGCGCGAGTTCACCCGCGCCTACGACGCCCTCGGCGTGCTGCCCCCGTCCGCGGAGCCGCGGGCCACCGGGTTCATCACGCAGATGGTCACCTACATGGAGCGCATGATCGAGCGCGGCCACGCGTACGCGGCCCCGTCGGGCGACGGGACGGACGTCTACTTCTCCGTCCGCAGCCTCCCGACGTACGGCGAGCTCAGCCGGCAGAAGGTCGACGACGTGCAGCAGGGCGAGACCCTCGCCGAGGGCAAGCGCGACCCGCTCGACTTCACGCTGTGGAAGGCCGCCAAGCCGGGCGAGCCCAGCTGGCCGTCCCCGTGGGGCGACGGCCGGCCCGGCTGGCACCTCGAGTGCTCCGCGATGGCCACGAGCTACCTGGGCGCGCAGTTCGACATCCACTGCGGCGGCATGGACCTCGTCTTCCCGCACCACGAGAACGAGATCGCGCAGGCGCACGGCGCCGGCGACCCGTTCGCGAACTACTGGCTGCACAACGGCTGGGTCACCATGTCGGGCGAGAAGATGAGCAAATCGCTCGGCAACGTCGTCTCGATCCCGAATCTGCTCACCCAGTACCGGGCCGTCGAGCTGCGGTACTACCTCGGATCGGCGCACTACCGGTCCATGCAGGAGTACTCCGCCGGCGCCCTGGACGAGGCCGTCACCGCGTACGGGCGGATCGAGGCGTTCGTGCGGCGCACCGTCGAACGGGCGGGGGAGGTGCCCGTCGGGGAGTGGACCGACGGTTTCGCCGCCGCACTCGACGACGATCTCGGCGTACCGTCGGCTCTGGCGGAGGTCCACCAGGCCGTGCGGGCGGGGAACGCGGCGCTCGAGTCGGGCGATCTCGATCAGGCGCGGCGGCTCGCGGGCGCGGTGCGGGCCATGACGGCGATCCTCGGCGTCGATCCGCTGGACCCGCACTGGGTGACGGAGAACGCCGGCGACGGTCAGGCCATGGACGCGCTCGGCGTGCTGGTGCAGGCCGAGCTCGAACGCCGCGCCGCGGCCCGGGCCGAGAAGAACTGGGCGGAGGCCGACGCCGCGCGCGACCGGCTGCACGCCGCGGGCATCGAGGTGACCGACGGTGCCGACGGCTCCGCCTGGACGCTGGCGACGAAGACCAAGACGAACAAGTAGGAGGCGGACTCATGGCAGGCAATTCGCAGCGCCGCGGCGCGGTCCGCAAGGCGGGCACCAAGAAGGGACAGGTCACGGGTTCCGGCGGCGTCCGTCGCCGCGGGCTCGAGGGGCGCGGCGCGACGCCGGCCGCCAAGGACCGCCCGTACCACCCCGCGCACAAGAAGGCGCGGGCCGCGGCGAAGGCGGCCGCGAACCCGCAGCGCCGCCCGTCGAAGGTGGCCGGGCGGCCGTCCGACGACGGGCCCGAGTACGTCCTGGGCCGCAACCCGGTGGTCGAGTGCCTCCGGGCCGGCGTCCCCGCGACGGCCCTCTACGTGGCGATCGGCTCGCAGAACGACGAGCGGCTCAGCGAGTCGGTGCAGATCGCGGCCGATACGGGCGTCGCGATCCTCGAGGTGCAGCGCGGCGAGCTCGACCGGCTCAGCGACAACGGCCTGCACCAGGGCATCGCGCTGCAGATCCCGTCGTACTCCTACGCGCACCCCGACGACCTCCTCACGCGGGCGCAGGACCGCGGCGAGGCGCCGCTCATCGTCGCGCTGGACAACATCACCGACCCGCGCAACCTGGGCGCCGTCATCCGGTCGACGGCCGCGTTCGGCGGGCACGGCGTGGTCATCCCGGGCCGACGGTCCGCGGCCGTCACCGCCGTCACCTGGCGCACCTCCGCGGGCGCCGCGGCGCGCCTGCCCGTCGCGCAGGCGCCGAACCTCAACCGCACGCTGGCCGATTACGCGGCCGCGGGCCTGCAGATCGTCGGCCTCGATGCGGGCGGCGACGTCTCGCTCGACGATTACCGTGCCGACACGGGCGTCGTCGTGGTCGTCGGTTCCGAGGGCAAGGGGCTCTCGCGGCTGGTGCGGGAGAACTGCGACGCGATCCTGTCGATCCCCATCGCGTCGTCGGTGGAGTCGCTCAACGCCTCGGTCGCCGCGGGCGTCGTCCTGGCGGAGTTCGCCCGGCAACGCCGCAGCTGACGGGCGGTTTACGAGATAGCAAAATCACACTGCGATAGCAAATCTACCCTGCGGTAGCATTGACGAATGACGTCTCTCGAGGAGCGCCAGGCGGCTCGTCGCCGGCAGATGCTCGACGCGGGCATCGAGATGCTCGGGGCGCCCGAACCGGGTGTGCTCGGCGTCCGCGCGGTGTGCCGGTCCACCGGCATCACCGAGCGCTACTTCTACGAGGCCTTCGGCACGCGGGAGGGTTTCGTGCACGCGGTGTACGACGACGTCGCGCGACGCGCCCAGGAGGCGATCCTCGGTGCGATGGTCCCGGGGCCGGAAACGTCGAATGAGGCGATCAGGGTCGTGGTCACGGCGTTCTTCGAATTCGTCGTGGACAATCCCGCGGTCGGCCGGACGCTGCTGCTCGGCCCGGATCGCGAGCCTGCGCTCGCGGAACGAGGGCTGCAGCACTCGTCCGCGTTCGTGGAGTTGATGACCGCCGCTCGGCCCGAGGGGATCGACGAGAATCTGTCGCGGATGGGATCGACCGCCCTCGTCGGCGCGCAGGCGGCCGCGTACATGGCGTACCTGTCCGGAGGGTTCGACGTTCCACGGGAGGAACTCATCGACTACTGCGTCTTCCTCATCGAGGCGTCCACCGACTACTTCGTCGGCCGGGTCCGCTCCGGATCCTGAGGAACGGCCGCGAGCAACGCCTCCCGTCTACTCGTCAGTAGGTTGGGTAACGGTTACAATCGCAAAATGACCTCGCTCGAGGAACGCCAGGAAGCGCGTCGTCGGCGCATGCTCGACGAGGGCATCGCCCTGCTGGGCGGGCTGGACGCGAGCACGCTCGGTGTCCGCTCGGTGTGCCGGTCCACCGGCATCACCGAGCGCTACTTCTACGAGGCCTTCGGCACCCGCGACGGCTTCGCGCACGCCGTGTACGACGACATCGCCGAGCGCGCGCAGCAGGCTCTGACCACGACCTTCCGGCACGTGCGCGACGCAGCGTACGAGCACGGCGAGCCGGTGACCGCGACCACGATGGGCCTGGAGGGCGTCACGTCCTACGTGCGGTTCGTCGCCGATCAGCCCGAGGTCGGCCGGGCGCTGCTGCTCGGTCCGTACCGGGAGCCGGCGCTCGCCGATCGCGGTCTCCTCCACCGGCCGGGGTTCATCTCCGTCGTCGGGTCCACGCTGCCGCGCGACCTCGATCCGACGTCCCGCCGGCTGGTGGCCACCGGCCTGGTGGGCGCGCTCATCACGCTGTCCACCGAGTACGTGACGGGCCGCCTCGACGTCACCCGCGACGAGCTCGTGACCTACTGCGTGCGGCTCATCGAGTCCGCGGTGCGGGACCCGGTCACCGTCTGAGCCCGCGCTCCGGTGCTACGGGGTGAACCGCGCGACGGTCACGCCCGCACCGTCGAGCACGGTGCGCAGGCGCCGCGCCACCGCGACCGCGGACGGGTTGTCGCCGTGCACGCACACCGAATCGGGCGTGAGCTCCACCTCGGTGCCGTCGATCGCCAGGGCGGTGCCGTCGCCGACCATGCGCAGCACGCGCGCGGCGATCTCGTCGGGGTCGTGCAGCACCGAGCCCTCCCGCGACCGCGGGACGAGCGCACCGTCGGGCAGGTAGGCCCGGTCGGCGAAGGCTTCCCGTACCGTGCGGAGCCCGCGCTCGGCGGCGATGCGCAGGAAGGCGGAGCCGGGCAGGCCGAGCACCGGCAGGTCCGGCGCGGCCGCGAGCACGCCGTCGACGACCGCCGCGGCCTGCGCCTCGTCGGCCACGATCCGGTTGTAGAGCGCGCCGTGCGGCTTGACGTAGGCGACGGTGCCGCCGACGCTCCGCGCGACCGCCTGCAGCGCGCCGATCTGGTAGATCACGTCGGCGGTGAGGTCGGCGGCGGGGACGTCCATGGACCGGCGGCCGAAGCCGCGCAGGTCCGCGTAGCCCACCTGGGCGCCGATCGCTACCCCCGCGGCCACGGCGGCGGCGCAGGTCTCCCGCAGCGTCGTCGGGTCGCCGGCGTGGAAGCCGCACGCCACGTTGGCCGAGGTCACCACGTCGAGCAGAGCGGCGTCGTCGCCGAGGCGCCAGGCGCCGTAGGACTCGCCGCAGTCGGCGTTGAGGTCGATTCTCACGACCTCGACGGTACTGCGTGCACGCAGTCGTGCGCGGCGGTGTCGGCCGGCGCGACGGTGCCGCGGCGGCCGCGCTGCCCGAGCAGGCGGCAGACCATGTAGATCAGGAACGAGATCGACGTGACGAACACGGACACCGGCAGCGCGGGGGCCAGCGACAGGACGATGCCGCCGACGGCCGAGACCAGCGCGAAGATCAGTGACAGCAGCGTCGCCCGGCCGGGGGAGCTGGTGACGCGGGCGGCCGCGGCGGCCGGCGTGATGAGCAGGCTCATCACCAGCAGCGCGCCGACGATCTGCACGCCCTGCGCGGCCGCGGCGCCCACGAGCATCGCGAAGACCACCGACAGCGTCTTCACCGGGACGCCGTGCGCGGCGGCCACGTCGGGGTCCGTGGAGAGGAACAGCAGCGGGCGGTAGATGACCGCGAGGATCGCCAGCACCACGACGGTGGTGATCGCCATGAGCGTCACCCCGCTCATCCCGACGGCCACGATCTGCCCCGTGAGCAGCGCGAACGCGGTGCCCTGCCGGCCCTCGTGCAGCGCCAGGAAGAGCACCGAGAGGCCCAGGCCGAACGCCATGATCACGCCGATCACCGAGTCCCGCTCGCGGGCGTACACGCCGAGCAGGCCGAAGAGCAGGCCCGCGACCAGCGCGCCCAGCAGCGCGCCCGAGCCCACGCTCCAGCCCATGAGCAGGGCGAACGCGGCGCCGGTCAGCGACAGCTCGGACGTGCCGTGCACGCTGAACGCCATCTGTCGCGACACGATGAGCGGGCCCATCACCCCGGCGAGCACGCCGAGCAGCGCCGCGGCGAGCAGCGCCTGCTGCACGAAGGGCTGCTGCAGCAGCTCCCACGTCAGCTCGACGTTCCCGAATTCGCGCAGCCGGTCCATCAGTGCTCCCCTCCCACCACGACCAGCCGGTCGCGCACGTGCAGCACGTCGACGGGGGTGCGGTACAGCCGCGTCAGAGCATCGGAGGTCATCACCTCGGCGGTCGGCCCCACCTCGAACCGCCCGTCCACCAGGTAGAGGACGCGGTCGCAGTAGGGGAGCACGGGGTTGATCTCGTGCGTCACGAACAGCACGGCGGTGGCGTGCTCGCGGCGGCGGCGCTCGATGAGCGAGCCGGCCAGCTGCTGGTTGCCCGGGTCCAGGGAGAGCAGCGGCTCGTCGCACAGCAGGATGGTCGGGTCCGAGGCCAGGGCCTGCGCCACCCGCAGGCGCTGCTGCTCACCGCCGGAGAGCGAGCCGATGGGCGCGTCGGCGAAGGCCTCGGCGTCCACCTGGGCCAGCGCGGCGTCGACGGCGGACCGTCGGGCCCGGCGGTTCCGCAGGCCAAGGCCCCAGGCGGCACCGTCGAATCCCAGGCCCACGAGGTCGCGGCCGCGCAGGGGGACGGCGCCGTCGAGCGCGCGCTGCTGCGGGATGTAGCCGATGCGGCCGTTCACCTCGGCGGTGCCGGCGGAGAGGTGGCTCTGGCCGAGCAGGATGCGCAGCAGTGAGGTCTTGCCGGCGCCGTTCGGGCCGAGGACGGCGACGAACTCGCCGGGCGCGATGTCGAGGTCCAAACCGTCCCAGAGGGTGCGGTCGCCGTAACGCAGCGCGGCGTCGCGCAGCCGGATGACGGGCGCGCCGTTCGACGGTGCGCCGGCCGGGGTCGCGCTCACGGGCGCGGCGCGAGCGCGTCGGACAGCGCCTTGACGTTGCCGGCCTGCCACGCCGTGTAGTCGTCGACGCCGGCGGGCAGCGACTCGGTGACCTTCACGACGGGGACGCCGGCGGTCTCGGCGGTCTTCGCCAGCGCCGCGGTCACGGGGCTCTCGGTCTGGGCGTTGAGCACCACGGCGCGCACCTGCTTGCCGCTGACCAGGGCGTTCGCGGCCGCGATGTCGGCGGGCGCGGGGTCGGTGCCGGACTCGATCGCGGCGGTGTAGCGGGCGGGCGCCACATCGGTGAGGCCCGCGAGGGTCAGGAGGTAGCCGGCGACGGGCTCGGTGGCGGCGATCTTGGCGCCCGGGTTGGCGTGGCCGATGGCGCGCGCCTGCCCGATGACGGTGTCGAGCTTGGTGGAGAACGCGGCGGCCCGGCTCTCGTAACCCTCTCGGTGTGCGGCGTCCTTCTCGGCGAGCGCCTTCGCGACGGCCGCGGCCACCTTCTGCATCGTGGGCAGGTCGTAGAAGACGTGCTCGTTCTCGTGCGCGTGGTCGTGCTCGTTCGCGTCGCCGTGCTCGGCGGCGGTGGTGCCGGACTGCACGGCGACGGCGTCGACCTTCGCCGCCGAGGTGCCCTCGGCGGCCTGCTCCATGTAGGCGTCGTAGTGGCCGCCGTTGTACACGAGCACCGCGGCCTTCTTGACCTTGAGCGTGTCCTGGGCGGACGGCTCGAACTCGTGCGGGTCGCCCGTCGGGTTGGCGAACAGCGAGGTCACCGTCGCGTCGTCGCCGGCGACGGCCTTCGCGACCGCGCCGTAGACGTCGGTCGAGGCCACGACGGCGGGCTTGCCGTCGCTCGAGTCCGAGGAGGCGGTCCCGCATGCGGTGAGCGCCAGGGCCACGGCGGTGACGGCGCCGGCGACCCGGGTGAGACGAAGGCGGTTGCGCACGGCGGGGCTCCTCTGACAGCAATGGGAATCGTTGTCATTTAGAGTAGCGGCGACGTCCTCCGGCTGTCGAATAGGCGAATGCGCATGTATCAGCGCGTTTCCGCGGCCTCCGCCCGCGCCGCCGCGGCCGCCTCCTCGGCGATCGCCCCGAACTGCGCGCCCATTGCGGCCGAGAGGGCCTGGGCCGCCGACAGCGGGCGCACCATGACCATGAAGTCGTCGATCTTGCCGTCGGCGCCGACGTGGATGAAGTCGCAGCCGGTGACCTTCTTGCCGTCGACCACGGCCTCGAAGACCAGGGCGTGGTCGTCACCGTCGTTGATCTCGCGCACGTAGCGGAAGTCCTCGAAGACGCGCAGCACGCCGCGCAGGATCGCGGCGGTGATGTGCCTGCCCTCGTAGGGCTTGAAGGCGACGGGGCTGGTGAAGGTCACGTCGTCGGCGAGCAGGCCGTCGAACGCCTCGCCGTCGCGGGCCTCGACGGCGGCACGGAACTCACGCATGGCAACTCCTACTAAATTAGTTGAATAGGTCTACCGTCGAGTATAGGCAACTAGTTGAATAGAATGGAAGGCATGGCGCTGCGGCACGCGATCTCCTCGACGCTCCTCGTGCTGGGGGAGGCCTCGGGCTACGACCTCTCCAAGGAGTTCGACGGTGCCCGGGCCAACTTCTGGGTCGCGACGCCGCAGCAGCTCTACCGCGAGCTCGAACGCATGGAGTCCGACGGGGCGATCGTCGCGCGGACCGTCGAGCAGGAGAAGCGGCCGAACAAGCGGGTCTTCCGGCTCACCGACGCCGGCTGCGCCGAGCTCGCCGCCTTCACCGCGACCACCCCACGCGCCACGGCGATCCGCGACGAGCTGATGGTGCAGGTACAGGCGGTCGAGGTGGGCGACCCGGCCGCGGTGTGCGAGGCGGTCCGCGCGCTGCGGGACGCCGCCGCGGCGAAGCTCGAGTACTACGAACGCATCGAGCGCAGCTGGCTGGGCGAGCGCACCCCCGAGGAGCTGCTCGCCGACCGGCGTCTCGGCGGGCCCTATCTCACGCTGCTGCGCGGCCTGCGGTTCGAGCGGGAGAACCTCGATTGGGCCGATCTGGCCCTGCCCGTGCTGCGCGCACGCATCCTCTGACCGGCGAGGCACGCGTTTGCCGTCCCGAACGTCCGCGGGTGTGTCACGCTGTCGGGAAACGCTTCTGGGGAGGAGCTCGGCATGGACGAACGCCGGGGATCACGCGCACGCATCGCCGCGACGGCCGGGGGAGGGGTGGCGCTGTGCGCGCTCCTCGCGACCACGGCCTGCGGCGGGGGCGGCACCACCACGACGCGGACCGTGACGGCGGCGCCGGTCACGTCGTCGGCCCACGCCCCGGGCGCGACGGACCCGGGTGCGACGGACGCCGGCGCGACGACGGCCGCGTCGGCACCGGTCGGTGAGGTGCCCGGCAGTCCCGGCGCCGCGAAGGCGCTGCGGCCGTGGCTCGCCGACGTCACGGCGAAGGACCTCGCCGCGCTCACTGCGAAGTGCTGGACGCAGCCACCCGGCGTGATCGGCGCGATGTACGGCGACGCCGCGAAGATCGCGGAGGCCGTCGCGAAGCCGGGCGTGCTCGGGCAGTTCGGCCCGCAGTGGCGCAGTGCGACCACCACGGTCCACCTGCGCCCCAGCGAGGTCGCCTCCGCGTACGGCTGCCCGGACGTCTACCCCACGGGCGGTGCGATGCCGGTCGAGAAGGCGCGGTACGCCGTGGTGCGGTATCTGAGCCGGCACGTCGGGAAGCCCGTCAACGCGGCCGATGTCGAGGCGGACTATCCGCTGCTGTGCCAGGTGCGCAGCGGGACTCCGGACCTGTCCGAGGTCACCGGGTTCGCGGCGGATCAGGTCGAGGAGCCTCGGGTGGTCACGACCTCGGCGGGCAGGGTGACGTCCGTGACCTCGCGCGTCGACACCCGTTCGGGTATCCGCAAGGCGGCGAACTTCACCCTGGACACGGGGCCGGACGGCTACTGCATCAGGAACTTGACGCTCCGCTGATCCCCGTCGGACACCTCCGCTGACCGGGGTGTTGACGTTTCGTTCGAGGAATTCTCCGAAACCGGTGAGAAGTTTCGGCCGCATCCCTATCATTCGCGTAGGACAACCCGTGTAGGCCTGCGGACTGCGATCCGCAGAATCGGACCCGGATCGCCGGGGCTCTCGGGATCGCGAGTACGGAGGACGGATGAGGACGACCGGTGCGAGGGCATCAGCCGTTGTGCGCTGCCTGCTGGTCGCGATGCTCGTGGTCGCGGGAACGGCCTGGGGTGGGGGTCTGGCCCAGGCGGACCCGGCGTACAACCAGTGGGTCGACGTGTGGGACAAGGCCGTGGGGCGTGCCGACTGCCGCCCGGGCGACAGGGTGGAGACCGGAATCCAGGGGGAGGTTCCGCTGGAGGACCGCAAGAGCCGGCGCAGCACGAAGGGGTACAACTGCAACATCGATCTGGTCGGCCAGGATCAGGGCGACGGTGCCGGCATCGTCAGTCCGAGTTACAAGAACTGTTCGTACATCTCCACGTCGTTCCCGACGAATCTCGTCGGCGGCCGGGGGCCGGGCGTGCGGGTGATCGACAACTCGGATCCGAAGAAGCCGCGGCAGACGGCGGTGCTCAACGAGCTCGCGATGGTCACCGGAACGTGGGAGTCGTTGAAGGTCAACGAGAAGCGCGGCCTCCTGGTGGGCACGTCGGTGCCGGCACCGCCGGGTATGGGCTTCGGCTACCTCTCGATCTACGACATCTCGAAGGACTGCACCCGGCCGCGCCTGCTCAACCCCGGCGCCGGCACCAACCTGGGCATGCCGATCCCGATCACCACCCACGAGGGCGCGTTCTCGCCGGACGGTAAGACGTACTGGGCCTCGGGCGCTGTGGGCGGGCACCTCAGCGCTGTCGACATCACCGACCCGTCCCGCCCGATGGTCGTGTGGTCCGGCATCACGGGGATCGAGGGGCACGGCGTCGGTATCTCGCCGGACGGTCGGCAGCTGTACGCCTCGACCCTGGCCGGAATCACGGTGATCGACGTCTCGGCCGTGCAGGACCGCAAGCCCCGCACCGTGGTCACGGCTCCGGTGCCGCACGTCGGCCGACAGTTCTGGCTCGACGGTCAACTCACGCAGCACAGCATCTACGTCACCTACGGCGGCGAGCCGTACGTGTACGTGGTCGATGAGACCGGTTCCGGCGGTGTGAAACTGATGAGCCTGCGCGACCTCTCGGCATTGCGGCTGCGGAATCAGATCAAGCTCGAGATCAACCTGCCGAAGAACGCGACCAGGTGGGCGTCGAGCGCCACCGCCACCAGCGTGTTCGGGTACGACGCGCACTACTGCACCGTCGACCGGGAGAACGATCCGCGGGCGATGGCGTGCGGCTGGATCCAGTCCGGCATCCGCGTCTTCGACATCCGCGACCCCGACCGGATCCGGGAGATCGCCTACTTCAATCCGCCCGCGCAGACGGGGAAGAACCTGCAGCTGCCGAACTCGTTCCACGCCACGCTCCTTTCGATCGCGGCACCGCCGGTGCTGGGCACGTTCGCGGTGGCTCGCGCGATCCTGCAGGGGCAGGCATCGCCGAACGGCCTGTTCAACGATCAGAGTCGGCTGCTCGGCGCGGACCTCTCGGCCGACTGGTGCATGTCGCCGCCCGAGTTCCGTGGCAACGACCTCATGGTGAGCTGCATGGACAACGGCTTCATGCGGCTGCGCATCGACCCGACCGTCTACCCGCCGCGCGGATGACGCCACGACCGCCGTTGATCGCCGCCCCGGCGAGGAAGTGAAGGAAGCGTGCCTGTGACCGAACGGAGATCGGGAGCGACCGTGCAGCGGTGCCTGCTCGTCGCGCTGTTGGCCCTCGTGGGCGTGCTCGGGGCGCCCGGCGCCGCGAGCGCCGACCCGTCGTACATCCCGGAGACCGGCAGGTGGGACAAGGCCGTGGGGCGTGCCGACTGCCGCCCGGGCGACCGGGTGGAGACCGGCATCCAGGGCGACGTACCGCTGGAGGACCGCAAGAGCCGGCGCAGCACGAAGGGCTACAACTGCAACATCGACCTGGTCGGCCAGGACCAGGGCGACGGTGCCGGCATCGTCAGCCCGAGTTACAAGAACTGTTCGTACATCTCCACGTCGTTCCCGACCAATCTCGCGGGCGCCCGCGGGCCCGGCGTGCGGGTGATCGACAACTCGGACCCGAAGAAGCCGTGGCAGACGGCGGTGCTCAACGAGCTCGGCGTGGTCACCGGAACCTGGGAGTCGTTGAAGGTCAACGAGAAGCGCGGCCTCCTGGTGGGCACGTCGGTGCCGCTCGCCGTCGGCTTCGGCTACCTCGCGGTCTACGACATCTCGAAGGACTGCACCCGGCCGCGGCCGCTCAACCCGGGGGAGGGCACCAACCTGGCGATGCCGATCCCGATCACCACCCACGAGGGCGCGTTCTCGCCGGACGGTAAGACCTACTGGGCCTCGGGACCCATCGCCGGCCATCTCACGGCGGTCGATATCACCGACCCGTCCCGCCCGATGGTGGTGTGGTCCGGCATCACCGGGATTTTCGGCCACGGCGTCGGATTCTCCCCGGACGGTCGGCAGCTGTACGCCTCCACCGTCGCCGGGATCACGGTGATCGACGTCTCCGCGGTGCAGGACCGCAAGCCCCGCACCGTGGTCACGGCGCCGGTGCCGCACGTGGGGCGCAAGTTCTGGCTCGACGGCAACATCACCCAGCACAGCATCTACGTCACCTACGGCGGCAAGCCGTACGTGTACGTGGTCGACGAGGCCGGGTCGGGCGGCGTGAAGCTGCTCAGCCTCAGCGATCTCAAAGAGCTGAAGCTGCGCAACCAGATCAAGCTCGAGATCAACCTGCCGAAGAACGCCACGAAGTGGGCCGCGAGCGCCACGTCGAACGGCGTCTTCGGGTACGACGCGCACTACTGCACCGTCGACCGGCCGGAGGAGCCGCGGGCGATGGCGTGCGGCTGGATCCAGTCCGGCATCCGCGTCTTCGACATCCGCGACCCCGACCGGATCCGGGAGATCGCGTACTTCAATCCGCCTGCGCAGACGGGGAAGAACCTGCAATTGCCCAACTCGACGCACGCCATGCTCGGCTCGATCGTCGCGCCGCCGGTCATGGGCACGCTGTCGATCGCGCGGTCGATCCTGCAGGGGGAGTCCCCCGTCGGTGGGTTGCTCAACGATCAGAGCCGGCTGCTCGGCGCGGACCTCTCGGCCGACTGGTGCATGTCGCCGCCCGAGTTCCGCGGCAACGACCTCATGGTGAGCTGTATGGACAACGGCTTCATGCGGCTGCGCATCGACCCGACCGTCTACCCGCCGCGATGACGGGATTCACGGAGCGGCGGTCGGTCCGCGTGGCGGCGGCGGTGGTGGCGGTGGCCCTCGCGGTCGTGATCGGCGTCGTGATCGGGAAGGGGGTGCGCGCAGAGCCGGCGGCGCAGCAGCCCGGCGGGCCGCAGCGGCTCAGCGCCGCCGACATCGGCTTCGCGCAGGACATGATGGCCCACCATCAGCAGGCCCTGCAGATGGTCGAGCTGTTGCGGCCCGACCTCAGCGCGGACATCCGCGGGATCGCCACGCAGATCCAGTTGTCGCAGAGCCGCGAGATCGGCGTGCTGATGGGCTGGCTCGAGGTGCTGGGGGAACCGCTGCAGAACCCGAATCCCATGGCGTGGATGACGGATGCGTCGTCCGCTGCGGCGCCGACGACGACCGGGGGCGGCGGGCACGGCGGCCACACCATGCCGATGCCGGCGGACGGATCGACATCGACGAGCGCTGCCGCGTCGGCGGCCCCGTCGACCACGATGCAGCACTCCATGCCCGGCATGGCGACCAGCGAGGAACTCACCAGGCTCGCCGACGCCACCGGCGTGCAGCAGGAGCTGCTGTTCCTGCAGCTGATGCTGCGGCACCACCAGGGCGGCGTCGACATGGCCGGCTACGCGCAGCGGAAGGGCGATGCGCCCGCCGTCCGGCAGCGGGCGACGGCGATGGCCAAGGAGCAGAGCGACGAGATCAGCATGATGCTCATGCAACTCACCGCACGGAACGCCTCGGCCCTGCCGTATCCCTGAACCGCTGCGCTCAGCGCACGACGTGGGGCATGAGGGCGTCGGGCGGGATGACTCCGAACTTGCCGGCGTTGTAGTCGTCCAGCGCCTGCATCAGCTCGGCCTTGGTGTTCATGACGAACGGGCCGTACTGCGCGACGGGCTCGCGGATCGGCCGGCCACCGAGGATCAGCACCTCCATCGCGGGGCGGTGCGAGTCCTGCGACTCGTCGGCGGCCACGGTGATCCGGTCGCCGGGGCCGAGCTGCGCGAGCTGGCCCTGGTGGATCGGGTGCCCCACGGGGCCGACGGTGCCCTTGCCGCTGAGCACGTAGACCAGCGCGTTGAAGTCGCGGTTCCACGGCAGCGAGGCCTCGGCGCCGGGCGCGATGGTGGCGTGCACGAAGTTGATCGGCGTGCGGGTGGATCCGGGGCCGGCGTGCCCGTCGACCTCGCCCGCGACGATGCGGATCAGCGCGCCGCCGTCGGGGGTGGTGACGAGCGTGGTCTGCCCGCCCTCGAGGTTCTGGTAGGCGGGCGTGGTGAACTTCTCCGACTTCGGCAGGTTCACCCACAGCTGGATGCCGTGGAAGGTGCCGCCCGATTCGACGAGCTCCGCGGGCGGGGTCTCGATGTGCAGGATGCCGGAGCCGGCGGTCATCCACTGGGTCGCCCCGTCGGTGATGAGACCGCCGCCGCCGTGGCTGTCCTGATGCTGGAACAGCCCGTCGATCATGTAGGTCACGGTCTCGAAACCGCGGTGCGGGTGCCAGTTGGTGCCCTTCGGCTCGCCCGGCTCGTACTCGACCTCGCCCATCTGGTCCATGTGGATGAAGGGGTCGAGGTCGCGCGGGTGGACGCCGGCGAACGCGCGCACGACGGGGAAGCCCTCGCCCTCGTGGCCGCGGGGGCCGGTGGTGATCTTCCGGACGGGGCGCTGCGTGTCCGACGGTGCCGCCGCGGTGATGCGGGGCAGGGTCAAGGTGTCTGCTGTGACGGCGGGCATGTCGTCCTCCTCGTGGAGTGGCTGGTGAAGCTGACACTACCATCAACCGGACCGTAGTCCGATTAATTCCTCGCGGGTTCCTCGGGTTGGAAGGAGGGCATCGTCGTTCGCATCGGTCATTCCCGCCGCAGCGAACTCGAGGCTGCGCAGAACGAGGCGCAGGCCGCGTGGCTATGGTCGAAGCCGTGACTCGATCAGTGGGCTTGGCCGTCTCGTACGACGGCACGGAGATCTTCTACGCCGACCACGCGGAGGGAGCGGACCCGGCCAAGCCGGCGTTCCTGCTGGTCCACGGCTGGTCGGCGAGTTCGGACTCGTGGGGCGCGCCGTTCATCGGCGAGCTGACCGGTGCCGGCCACCGCGTGGTCGCCGTGGACAACCGCGGCCACGGCCGCAGCTCGGTCCCGGATTCCGAGCACCCGTACTCCACGGAGCGCTTCGCCGACGATCTCGCGGTGGTCCGCCGCGACCTCGGCCTGAGCGACGTGATCCTCGTCGGCTGGTCGTACGGCGGCCTGATCATCGCCGATCACCTCGCGACCCACGGCACCGACGGCGTCAAGGCTGTGGGCCTCATCGGTGCGATCACCTCCATCGGCGGCGCGAAGGACACCGGCCCGTTCCCCGGCGGCGTCACCGGCGCGTCGATGAACGCGGCCCTGCCGGCCGCGCTGTCGGCGCACCCCGGTAAGGCGATCACGGCGCTGGCCAAGCTGCGGATGCTGCCGCACGGCTTCGATCAGGACGCGCTCGGCCCCGTCGCCCAGCAGCAGTTCGGTATCGCGCTGTCCACGCCTCCGGCGGTGCGCGGCGGCCTGTTCCGGCGCACCGTCGACCACGACGCCGACCTCGCGGCCTGGACCTTCCCGGTCCTGGTGCAGCACGGCCGCGACGACGAGGTGGTGGCGCCGTCGACCGCGGAGCATCACGCACGCATCCTGCCGAACGCCACCCTGTCGTGGTGGGACGGCGGCGGCCACGCGCCGTTCGTGGTGGATCCGGCTCGCAGCGCCCGCGAGCTCCTGGCCCTGCAGGGTTAGGCTGGAGGGCGTGCCTACTGGGAAGTCCGCGGCCGTGCCGCGCCGGATCGCGGTGCTGTCGGTGCACACCTCGCCGCTGGCGCAGCCCGGCACGGGCGACGCGGGCGGGATGAACGTCTACATCTGGCAGACCTCCCTCGAGCTCGCCAAGCGGGGCATCGAGGTGGAGATCTTCACCCGCGCCACCGCATCCACGGATCAGCCGATCGTCGAAGCCGCGCCCGGCATCCGGGTGCGCAACATCGTCGCCGGCCCCTTCGAGGGACTCGACAAGACGGACCTGCCGGCTCAGCTCTGCGCCTTCGCGGCGGGAGTGCAGCGGGCCGAGGCCCGCGAGGAGCCCGGCTACTTCGACCTCATCCACTCGCACTACTGGCTCTCCGGCCAGGTCGGCTGGCTCGCGCGCGACCGCTGGGGCGTGCCGCTGGTGCACACCGCGCACACCCTGGCCGCGGTGAAGAACGACGCCCTCGCCGTCGGTGACACCGCGGAGCCCCAGGCCCGCCTCATCGGCGAGCAGCAGGTCTCCGACGAGGCCGATCGGCTCATCGTCAACACCGAGGTCGAGGCCGGCCAGCTGGCCCGGATCCACGACGTCCCGCCCGACCGGATCGACGTGGTCTACCCCGGCGCCGACCTGAACACCTACACGCCCGCGGCCTCGGACGACGCCCGCGCTGCGGCCCGCCGGGGGCTCGGCCTCGCGCCCGAGGAGCTGGTGCTCACGTTCGTCGGCCGCATTCAGCCGCACAAGGCCCCGGACCTGCTGCTGCGCGCCGCCGCGCCGCTGATCCACGCGCACCCCGAGCGGCGCATCCGCGTGCTCGTGATCGGCGGGCCGTCGGGCACCGGCCTCGAGCGCCCCGACGCGCTCATCGCGCTGGCCCGCGAGCTCGGCATCGAGCACGCGGTGACCTTCGGGCCGCCGCGCCCGCCCGCGGGCCTCGCCGAGGTCTACCGCGCGTCCGACGTGGTCGTCGTGCCCAGCTACTCCGAGTCGTTCGGCCTCGTCGCCGTCGAGGCGCAGGCGTGCGGCACGCCGGTCGTGGCGGCGCAGGTCGGCGGGCTGCCGGTCGCCGTCGCCGACGGGGTCTCCGGCCGCCTGGTCGACGGGCACGAGCCGCCGGTGTGGACCGCCGTGCTGGACGAGCTCACCGCGGATCCCGCGCTGCGGCAGCGGCTCGCCGACGGTGCCGCCGCCCACGCCCGGCAGTTCTCCTGGGCGCGCACGGCCGACGGCCTGCTGGAGAGTTACGCGAAGGCGATCGAGGCGCGAACCGTGGCGGTGCAGACGGTGCGCCGCCGCCGGCGCCGGACGGGAGCACGAGTATGACCACGATGACGCCCGAGCAGATCGAGAAGGCACTCACCGATCGGGAGCTCGAGTTCACGCGCAAGGAGGAGTCGGGCAAGGACGACGCCCACTTCGTGATCGAGCTGCCCGGCGAGAAGAAGCTGAAGACCACCACCCTGCTGACGCTGGGCACGCACGGCGCGCGGGTGGAGGCCTTCGTCTGCCGGCACGTCGACGAGAACTTCGAGGGCGTGTACCGCTATCTGCTGCAACGCAACCGGCGCCTGTACGGGGTGGCGTACACCCTCGACAAGGCGGGCGACATCTACCTCACCGGCCGGTTCGCCGAGCTGACCGAGGACGAGCTCGACCGGATCCTGGGGCAGGTCCTCGAGGCCGCCGACGGCGACTTCAACACCCTGCTCGAGCTCGGCTTCTCCACCGCGATCCGCCGCGAGTTCGACTGGCGCGTCTCCCGCGGCGAACCGTTGTGGAACCTCAAGCCCTTCGAGCACCTGCTGCCAGATTTTCCGGAGCTCCCGGAGCGCTGACCTCGTCGGCCGCCTCGGCATCGCCGGCGGCGCGCGAGCGCGGGATGGCCAGGGCCACCACGGCGGCGACCGCGGCGACGACGCCGGCGATCACGAACGACTCGGTGAACGCGGACTCCGCGGGCAGCTCGACGGCGCGCGGAGTGCCGGCGCCCAGGGTGATGGTGGTGCGGGTGAGCACCGTCGCCATCACGGCCGAGGCGACCGCGGTACCCATCGAGCGCATGAGCGAGTTGAGGCCGTTCGCGGCGGCCGACTCGGTCTCCGGGACGTTGCCCATGATGAGGGCGGGCATCGCCGAGTACGCCACGCCCACACCGCCGAACACGATCATCGAGCCGAGCGACATCTTCCACGTCGCGTCGGTGAGACCGAGCAGGGCGAAGTAGCCCGCCGCCGACATGGTGGCGCCGATCGCGAGCGTCAGGCGCGCGCCGATCCGCTTGGTGAGCAGCGCGGAGACGGGGGAGAGCGCCATCATCACGAGGCCGCCGGGCACCATCCACAGGCCCGCGTTGAGCATCGTCAGGCCGAGGCCGTAGCCGGTGGCCTCGGGGATCTGCAGCAGCTGCGGCATGGTCAGCATGAGCGAGAACATCGCGAAGCCGACCATGATCGAGGCGAGGTTGGTCAGCAGGATCGGCCGGCGCGCCGAGATCCGCAGATCCACCAGGGATTCGCGGGTGCGCAGCTCCCACCATCCCCACAGGACGAGGACGACGACGCCGCCGACGGCGCAGCCGATCGTGGCCGCCGAGGTCCACCCCCAGCTCTGCCCCTTGGTGATCGACAGCAGCACGGAGACCAGGCCGACGCTCAGCCCGACGGTGCCGACCACGTCGAACTTCCCGGGGTTGAGGTTCGGCGACTCGGGGACCACGACGTACACCAGCCCGAGCGTGATGACGCCCAGCGCGAGTGAGAACCAGAACAGCGTGTGGTAGTCGAAGTGCTCGGAGATGTAGGCGCCGAACGGGATACCGATCGCGCCGCCCACGCCGAGCATCGCCGACATGAGCGCGACGGCGCCGGGGATCTTGCGCGCGTGCAACTCGTCGCGCATGAGCGAGATGCCCACCGGCACCAGGCCCATCGCGAAGCCCTGGAACGAGCGGCCCACGACGGTGAGCAGCAGCGTGTGCGACAGCGCGCAGATCAGCGATCCGGCGATGAGACTCAGCAGGCTGGTGAGCAGGATGAGGCGCTTGCCGTACATGTCGCCGAGGCGCCCGGCGATGGGCATGGCGACCGACGAGGCGAGCAGGGTGGAGGTGATGACCCACGAGGCGTTGTCGGCCGTGGTGTCCAGCAGGTGCGGCAGCTGGCCGACGAGCGGCACCACCAGCGACTGCATGAGGGAGGCGAGGAGTCCGCCGAGGCACAGGACGGCGATGAGGAGTCCGTCCGACGGGGCCCCGGCACGGGTCTTTCGGAGCATGTCTGTCATGCCGTCCGACGGTAGTTGCAGAATACAACTCAAGCAACCGGGTGCGGCGAGCGTCACGCCCGCCGGGGGCATTGTGACGTGCATTAATGTGGGGCCGCGAACCGCCACGAATCGGGCTTTCCGGCCCTAGGGTCTGTCGTGTGAACCCCACGACGAAGCTCCGCGCCGGCGCCGCGATGCTCCTCGCGGCGATCGTGGTGCCGATCCTCCTGGTTCTCACGCTCACGCTGCCGCAGTTCCGGCTGGACGCGCGGCCCGTCCCGCTCGACGGTGCGCCGCACACCGTCGAGCTGCCGGCCGGCGCGGAGTACGCGGTGCTCGCGGCGACGCGGACGAAGGAGGGCGCACCGTCGTGCACGCTGACCGGACCCGACGGTGCGCCGATCCCGCTGCGCGAGGTGTCCGGGGGTGTCACCGTGGAGAACCGGATGGTGCTCCGCGTCTTCGACACGGGCTCCGGCGCGATCACGGCGACGTGCCCGCCGACGCCGGGCTACACGGAGGTCGTGCTGGGGAAGCGGCCCGACATGCCGCGCCTGCTGGGCGGGATCTTCGGGGCCTTCGGGTTCGCGCTCCTGGTGGGCGGGCCGGGCCTGGTGCTCCTCATCGGAGGTCTCCGGGGTCGCGCACGAGACGCCTGATTTTGGTTATGACCAGTTTCGCTGATCTGCGGGTATTCGGTGCGCGGGGCCTTTAGACTGGCCCCATGGAAATCGTGATCCGCCCGACCCCCGCCGACGTTGCCGTCACCGCCGCCGACATCGTGGCCGACCACGTGCGCCGCGGTCCCGCCGTGCTGGGACTGGCCACCGGTTCCACCCCGCTCGCCACGTACCAGGAGCTGATCCGCCGCCACCGCGACGAGGGACTGAGCTTCAAGGACTGCGTCTCCTTCAACCTCGACGAGTACGTCGGGCTGCCGAAGGGGCACCCCGAGAGCTACCGCGAGGTGATCCGCAAGGAGTTCACCTCGCACGTCGACATCCCCGACGCCAAGGTCGAGGGGCCGGACGGCACCGCCGCCGACATCGCCGCCGAGGCCACGCGCTACGAGGAGGCGATCAAGGCCGCGGGCGGCGTCGACGTGCAGCTGCTGGGCATCGGCACCGACGGGCACATCGGCTTCAACGAGCCCGTCTCCTCGCTCGCCTCGCGCACCCGCATCAAGACCCTCACCACGCAGACCCGCGAGGACAACGCCCGGTTCTTCGCGTCCATCGACGAGGTGCCGATCCACGTGCTCACCCAGGGCCTCGGCACCATCTCCGAGGCGGGGCACCTCCTGCTCCTCGCCACGGGCGAGGGCAAGGCCGAGGCGATCGCGGCCACCGTCGAAGGTCCCGTCGCCGCGATCAATCCCGCGTCGGTGCTCCAGTTCCACCCGCACGTCACCGTCGTGATCGACGAGGCCGCCGCGTCGCAGCTGCGCCTGCGGGACTACTACGTGCACGTCCTGGCGAACAAGCCGGAGAACCAGCCCTTCTAGGGCTCAGGCCCCTCGGGGCCGAACAGGCCCGTCATCAGGGCCGCGAGGCTCGCGGCGAAGTCCTCGACGGTGGCGGGCTCCGCGTCGAGCTCCGCGCTCGCGCGCAGGTTGGGCACCGCGTCGCCCGGCATCGTCCCGACGAGCTCGTCCATGCGCTCGTGCGTCAGCGGCGTCCCCTCCGCGCGCTGCCGCAGGTGGGAGAGCACGCTCCCGAGCGTGAGGCTCCAGAGTGCGCGGTAGGCCGAGAGCGCTGCGGCGCGGTCGCCGGTGAGCTCGTACGTCGCGCCCATCACGGCGTCGGTGAGCAGGAGTGCGCCCCGGCCGATCCGCTGCGGCCGGATGAGCGCCTCGGGCACCCACGGGTGCGCCGTGAGCGCCTTGTAGAGGGTGGTCATCGCCAGCCGGATGCATGCGCGCGGCTCGTCCGGGAACGGGATGGCCGCGAAGGGCTCCGCGATCGCGTCGAGCGCCAGCGCCAGCAGGTTCTCCTTGTCGTCCACGTGCCGGTACAGGGCCATGGTGGTCACGCCCAGGTCGCCTGCGAGCTCCTTCATCGTGAGTCCGTCGACGCCGGCCTCGTCGAGCCGGGCGAGGGCCCGTTCGACGATCCGTTCCCGCGTGATGCTGGGCGGGCGGCCGCGGCGCGGCGTGATCTGGCGCATGTCCCCATTCTGTCGGAGGGGGCTTGTGAGCGAGGATGACTGAGGCTACCCTTCCAAATTATGTTACTCGATACACAAAAAACTCCCGTGCGGGCGGCGCTACTCCTGGCGGGGCTGTCCCAGTTCCTCGTGGCCTTCGACGCGTCCGTCACCAACGTCGCGCTCCGAGCGATCCGGGACGATGTGCACTTCAGCCCGCAGGGCCTGTCGTGGGTGGTGAACGCCTACGCGATCGTCTTCGGCGGGCTCCTCCTCCTCGCCGGCCGGCTGTCGGACCGGTTCGGCCCGCGAGCGCTGTTGCGCTTCGGCTTCGCACTGTTCACCGTCGCCTCCCTGGCCGCGTACGCGTGCCACGAGCCGTGGCAGGTGATCGTGGTCCGGGTCCTGCAGGGGATCGGTGCCGCCGCGATCGCGCCTGCGGCGATCACCTCGGTGGCGCTCACGTTCCGCGAGCCGGAGCAGCGCGCGAAGGGCTTCGCGGCCATCGCGATCGGCGCCTCGGTCGGCGGCGCGGTGGGCGTGGTGCTCTCGGGCGTGCTCACCGACGCGTTCGGCTGGCGCACCGTGATCGCGTGCGGCGCCGTGGTTTCGGCCCTCGGTCTGGCGCTCACCTCCGCGGCTCCCGGGCCGGTGACGGGGGCGGACCGTCGGACCGATTGGGCCGGAGGAGCGCTCGCCACGGCGGGGCTGACGGTGCTCGCGTACGGGATCGTCGCGGCCACCGACCACGGCTGGGGTAGCGCGCGCACGCTCGGCTGGTTCGTCGTGGCCGTGGTGCTGCTCGCGGCGTTCGTCGCGGTCGAGCGGCGAACGACGGTGCCGCTGGTCGACTTCCGTACGCTCGGCCGGCGCGCGGTGCTGGTCCCGTGCCTGGTGTTCGCCTTCGTGGTCGCGGGGCAGTTCGGCGCGTTCTACTTCGTCTCCCTGTATCTGCAGATGGGCCTGGGCTATTCGGCGACGAAGACCGGACTGATGTTCCTGCCCTTCTCCTTCGGCATCGTGGTCGCCGTGCAGATCGCCACGCGCCTCGTGCCGAGGATCGGCGCCCGGCGGGTGGTCGCGATCGGCACAGCGCTGGCGACGGTCGGCTTCCTGCTGTTCGCCCCGCTCCCCGCCGATGGCGGGTTCCTCACCGCGGTCCTGATCCCGTCGCTGGTGACCTCGGTGGGCATCGGCATGGTCTTCCTGCCGCTCCCGGCCGTCGCCACGGCGGCGGTGGCGCCCTCCGCGGCGGGCATGGTCTCGGGCGTGCTCAACACCTTCCGGCAGGTGGGCGGTGCCCTCGGGCTCGCGATCCTGGTCACGGTGTCGGCCTCGCTGAACGACGGTGCCGCCGTCCTCCCGGGCTACCGCGGTGCGCTGCTCGTGAGTGCCGGCCTCGTGGCGGCGGCGTTCGTCCTCGCCCTGCTCCTGCCCGCGAAGCAGGAAACGGCGGCTCGTTAGAATGGCGTAGTGAATACGCGGCAGCTCGGTTTCGGCGCCCTGGCCGGGCTCGCGGCGGCGATGGGACTCGGCCGGTTCGTGTACACGCCGATCCTGCCGCTCATGCAGGAGCAGACCGGGATCTCCCCCGGTTCCACCGCGATCGTCGCCACGTTCAACTACCTGGGCTACTTCCTCGGCGCACTGGCGCTGGCGCTCTGGCCGCGGCTGGCCCGCAGCACGGTGCTGCTGCGGGCCTCGCTGATCGCCCTGGTCGCGAGCGAGATCGCGATGGTGCTCGCCGTGAACGTGCCGCTCTGGTCCGCGGTGCGACTGATCGCGGGCCTCGCCAGCGCCGTCGTCTTCGTCTACTGCGCCGGCGCCGTCGCCGGGACCGCGGCGGCCGGCGTCGCCTTCTGCGGCGTCGGCGTGGGGATCGCCGCATCGGGCGTGCTCGTCGTCGCGCTCGGCGAGGTGGTCGGCTGGCGCGCGCTGTGGTGGGTGGCCGCCCTCGCCACCGCGGTGTTCGGGGCGTTCGCGTGGCGGCTCCCGCCGGGCGGGGGCGGCACCGTCGACCGGCCCGACGGTGCCGCCCCCGCGGGCGCCCCGCTCCGGCCCGGGATCGCGGGGTGGGCGCTGGGGATCAGCTACTTCCTCGAGGGGCTCGGCTACATCGTGCTCGGCACCTTCCTCGTCGCCGCGGTCGCGGTGGGCGGGCGGTCGTGGGAGGGCCCCGCGGCCTGGGTGATCGTCGGGCTCGCCGCCGCCGTCTCGCCGCTGATCTGGGCGCGGCTGCGGCGGTACCGCTCCGCCGAATCGCTGCTGGTGATCGCGCTGCTGCTGCAGGTGGTCTCGGCGGTGCTGCCCTCGCTGGTGCGCGGGCCTGCGGCCGCGGCGGTCTCCGCGGTGCTGTTCGGCGGCACGTTCATCGGCGCGGTGATGCTGTCGATGGAGGCCGGGGCGCGGATCGGCATTCCGCGTTCGGCCGCGGTGCTCACCGCGGGCTACGGCGTGGGGCAGATCGTGGGCCCGCTGGTCGTCGCGCCGATGCTCGGGGACGGCTACGACGCCGCGTTCCTCACCGCGGGCGGCGTCCTCGTGGCCGCGGCGCTCCTGGCCGCGGTGGCGCGCTGGACGGCCCCCGATCGGGTGGCCGCCGGGGCTTGACTATTTTCCAAAACAGGAAATAATTGCGAGGTATGGATGGCAGCAACCTCGCAGCAGCAGTGATCTACCGCGACGCCCCCGCCGCCCTGGAGTGGCTCGAGAAGGCGTTCGGTTTCGAGACGACGATGGCGATCGACCCGCCGCCGGACCAGCCGACGATGGGCCACTACGAGATGGACTGCGGCGGCGGCCGGATCATGGTCGGCTCCGAGTGGAGCGACTCCGCGCGCAGCCCCGCCAACGTCGGCGGCGTGAACACCCAGTCGCTCCACATCCAGCTCGACGGCGACATCGACGCGCACTGCGAACGGGCCCGCGCAGCCGGGGCGACGATCGTTCAAGAGCCCGAGGACCAGTTCTACGGCGACCGCACCTACCGGGCGGCCGACCTCGACGGTCACGTGTGGACCTTCGCGCAGCACGTCCGCGACGTCGGCCGAGCCGAGGCGGAGGCCGCCATCGGCACGTCGATCCGGGCGAAGAACTGGTCGTGACGGCGCCTCAACTGGACGCGACCCTCGCGGCGCTCTCGGATCCCGTGCGCCGCCGCGTCGTCGAACTCCTTGCGGAACGGCCCCGCCGGCCGGGCGAGCTGACGGCGGAGACGGGGACCAGCCCGTCGACCCTGAGCAAGCACCTCCGGGTGCTGCGCACGTCCGGACTGGTGAGCGAGGAACACCCCGCGCACGACGCACGCGTGCGGATCTACACGCTGCGCTCGGCGCCGATGACCGAGTTGCGCGGCTGGCTCGAGGCCACCGAACGCGGCTGGGCGCAACAGCTCACCGCGTTCCAGGACCTGCTCGCGGAGGAATCGTGACGCCCGCGCACGGCGTCTCCCGGGACCCGGACGCGTCGCGGGTGCTGGTCGCGCTGCGCGTGCCCGCGACACCCGAGCGCGCCTTCGCGACCTTCACCGACCGGATCGACGACTGGTGGGTGCACAACGGGCTGTTCCAATTCACCCGCGGACGCACCGGGACGATGGTCTTCGAGACCGGGCCGTCGGGCCGGCTGCTGGAGCGGTACGACGACGGCACCGAGTTCGTGATCGGCGAGGTCCGCGCCTGGGATCCGCCGCACGGCTTCGTGATCGGCTGGCGCCAAGCCGGGTTCGAGACCGGACAGGACACCGAGCTGCACGTGTCCTTCGCCGCGGTGCAGGCCGATCCGCCGTCCACGCGCGTCACCGTCCAGCACTTCGGGTGGGACGCGATTCCGCCGGAGAACGCAGCGCGGCACGGCTTCCCGCTCCCGGTCTTCTCGCTGCGCTTCGCGCAGTGGTGGCGGGACCACCTCGCCGCCCTCGCCGGTCTCGCCGGGTGATCGATCAGCGGCGCGTCAGGACGGCGTGAAACCGAGCGTCGCGGGTACGCCTTTCGCGCGCGGCGCGGTGTAGTAGGCGGTCACCGTCTGACCCGGGAGCACGCGGACGGGGAGGTGCAGCCAGGCGAAGGTGGCGTCGTCCGTGTTACATGCGACGCGCAGCAGCCGATCGCCCGCCTCCACCGTCAGTGTGTTCGTCCTCCACATCGTCGCCGGCGGCCACTGCTTGACGAGGCCGTCCACGGTGGCCCAGACGTCCGGACCGTTGCCGCCCAGGTTGATGAGATCCGTCGGGTCGCGGGTCCACAGGAAGTCGGCGATGCGGTCCACGAGGTCAAACCTCTGCCAGAATCCTCGCCGGCCCCGTCGGCAGTGGAGCACGATCCGGCCCGTCGGGCGCCCGGCTTTCGATGACTGTGGATGCACCGTTTCCCTCCTGGGTATCGGCGAGGGGCCTCCTCGCCGATACCCAGGGTCGGTGCGACTGCTTGGCTTCGCCTTGCTCGCCGGTTGGCGCTGAGGTTCAGCGTTGCCGGAGAGTGCGCTCGGGTAGTCGGCTACCGACGGCGGAGAGCGCGGTCAGCTCGGCGAGCTGCTCCGCGGTGAGTGCGACGGTGGCGGCGCCGAGGTTGTCGCCGAGGTGCTTTCGTCGCGTGGTGCCGGGGATCGGGACGATGTCGTCGCCCTGCGCCAGCACCCACGCGAGCGCGACCTGGGCGGCGGTCACCGTCGAACCCGCCGACGAGAGCTCGGCGGCGATGGCGTCGATCCGGTCGACGAGCCGCAGGTTCGCCTCGAGGTTCTCGCCCTGCCACCGCGGGATCGACTGGCGGAAGTCGTCGCCGCCCAGCGCCGCGGCGACGGCCTTGCGGTCGGCCGTGAGCAGGCCCCGGCCGAGCGGGCTGAACGGCACCAGGCCGGCGCCCACCTCGCGCGCGGCCTGCAACGGGCCGTCCTCGACGTCGCGGGTGAAGATCGAGTACTCGGATTGCAGCGCGGCGATCGGGTGCACGGCGGCGGCCTTCCGGATGTCGTCGGCGGAGGCCTCGGAGAGCCCGAGCGTGCGGACCTTGCCCGCCGCGACCTGCTCGGCCATCGCGCCCACGGTCTCCTCGACGGGCACCTGTGGGTCGACGCGGTGCAGGTAGTACAGGTCGATGACGTCGACGCCGAGGCGGCGCAGCGAACCGTCGACGCACCCGGCCACCCGCTCCGGCCGGCCGTCGAGGCCGATCGGCCGCGCGTTCTCGTCGTTGACGAAGCCGAACTTGGTGGCGAGCACGATCTCGTCGCGGTGCGCCTGCACGAACGGGGCGAGGAACTCCTCGTTGGCGCCGTTGCCGTACATGTCGGCGGTGTCGTAGAGCGTCACGCCCGCGGCGAGGGCCGCCTCGAGCGTGGCGCGGGACTCGGCGGGGTCGGCGGCGCCGTAGGCGTGGCTCATGCCCATGCAGCCGAGGCCGAGGGCGGAGACGCGCAGGTCACCGAGGGTGCGGGTGGGGAGCATGTCAGTCCTCCTGGGAGTCATGGGGTTCGACGGTGCCGGGCGCCCCGGCGGGTCCGTCCGGGGCGGCGACGCAGTCGCCGAGTGCGCCGCCGTAGGTCGCGATCTTGTAGTCGATCACTGCGAGCGAGTACTGCAGCTCCTCGATCTGCGCGGCCGTGCGGGCGCGGTGGGCCGTGAGCAGCGCGAGCCGGGCGGGGATCGTGGCGTCCCCGCCGTCGACGAGGTGGATGTACTCCGTGATGTCGGAGATCGGCATGCCGGAGAGTCGGAGCCGGGTCAGGAAGATGACCCGGGCGATCGCCCGCGGGCCGTAGCGGCGGTGACCGGCACCGTCGCGGTCGACGGTGACCAGCCCTATCCGCTCGTAGTAGCGCAGGGTGTGGCCCGAGACGCCCACCAGCTCCGCCAGTTCCGCGACGGTGAGCGGGCCGTCCTGCGCCGGCCCGGCGAGCAGTTCGGCGACGTCCGGCAGCGGCCCACGCGTGCCGACGATCCTGGCGAGTTCCTCTGTTCTTGCGACCACGGGAGCAACGCTAGGCCTTCGAGCGCGCTCGAAGTCAACACAGTTCTCCGGGGCACCGCCTCACCTGCGCGGGCGTCGCCGCTCCTGCGCCGCGCGCGGCGTCACCGGCGGAGCGTCAGTCCCGGTCGGGGGCCCATGGCTGGACGAAACCCAGGTCGCCCAGGCCTTCGGCGGCGGCGATGAGCGGGTAGCCGGTGGCACCGTCGATCTCCTCGCGGAGGATGTCGGCGTGGCCGGCGTGGCGGGCCACCTCCTCGATGATGTGCAGCAGGATCCAGCGCACCGTCCATCCCTCGAAGCCCTCGGGGAACCACGGGGCCGGGCGTGCGGGCGCGACCGCGTCGAGGTCCGCCCCGTCCGCGACCGCCAGGACGCGCGCGGTCGCCGCGTCGTAGCCGGCGAGCAGCGCGGTGAGGGTCTCGTCGTCGCCGACTCGGAAGTCGTCGCCCTCGGCCATCGCGTCGAGTCGCGGATCGCTGAACAGCGCCGGTGCCGCCTCGGCGCGGGCCGACGACGCGTCGACGGTGAGCGTGACGTGCTTGAGCAGTCCGCCCACGGTGAGCGTGCTGCGAGCGGGGGAGAGGCGGATCTGCTCCTCCGTGAGACCGAACGCGGTGTGCCGCAGACCGTCGAGCTGCTGCGCGAGGAAGCCGCGGAGACCCGCCCGCTCGGATCCGGCCGGGGGTGCCATGAAGGGCATGAAGAACTCCTGGGGTTGGCGGTGGTGTCCCCCAGTCAACCGCGCACCCCTGACAAGGATCGCCGGTGGGCGATGTCGCCCTCGACAGTGGTGTCAGGCCCTATCTGTGTTCGAAGCAGAGTGGTAAAATAGAAAACATGAGCTATTCGGACGACGCATTCACACTGGGCAGGCGGGTGTGCACCCCTCTGCCCCGAGTGTTCGACGGTGCGGTGTCCGGGCTCAGCGCGGCGGGTGCGTTGGCGCGTCTGCGGGTGTTGGCTGTCGAGCAGAATCGGTTGGAGGCGGAGCGGTCGGCTGTGTTGACCAGGCTCTACGAGCTGCGTGATGACGCCCGGCGGGCGCAGGAGGAGTCGTCGCGCCGGTTCGTGGACGACTGGGACGAGTTGGTCGCGGAGGTCGGTGCCGCGCTGGGTGCGGGGCGCACGGCGCGGCGTCGGCGGTGCATCGTGGGCTGGATCTGCGGGAGAGGTGCCCACGCCTGTTCGAGTTGTTCGCGGCCGGGACGGTGAGCGCGACGGTGGTCCGGGAGGTCCTGCGATCATCGGCGGCCGTCCTGGACGATCGGGTCGCGGTCGTCTTCGATGGACGGATCACGGAGTGGTTGATCGCCCGGAGCGGACAGTCGCTGTCGGTGCGGGCGGTGGCGGACGCGGCGAAGAGCCTCCTGGTGCGGTTGGACCCCGCGGCGGCACGGGAGACGCCGCCGGCGGGGCCGCGGGAGCGGCTGGAGTTCCATGCGCGTGCGGACGGGCTGGTGGATCTGGAGGCGGTGATGCCGAAGGAGCAGGCGCTGCGGTTGTCGGCACTGGTCGGGCCGGTGGCGCAGTCGGTGTGCCGGGACGACGGCCGTACCCTGGGGCAGCGGCAGGTCGCCGCGCTCGTCGCGTTGGCCGAGGGCTACGGGAGCCTGGCGTGTCTGTGCGGCAAGGATGCCTGTGACCTCCGGGAGGCCCGTCCGCGGACCGGGGCGGTGTCACAGGAGATCCGAGCCCTGGCGGTGATCGTCCTCAACGAAACCGACCTCGCCGACATCGTTGCCGACGTTGCTGATGGGGACGCCGCCGAGCCTGACTCCGAACCCGATCTGTTCACCGATGGCGCTACCTGCGAGCACGAGCAATGCGATGAGGGTGCCGCCGACGAGAGCGGCACAGCCGCCGGCACCGATGCAGGCGCCGGCGCAGGTCGCGGAGCCGTGGTCCTCGCTGGGGATCCGGGGATCACGGGCCCGGTCACCGTCGAACAGGCGCGGGAGCTGATGGCCGCCGCGCAGACGCAGTGGAGGGTCCTCGGCCGCCGCGACCCCACGACCGGCGAGGTGCACGCCCGCGGCGCCGGAGGCTATCGGCCTACCTGGTATCAGCAGCTCGTCATGCGCCTGACCTACCCCACCTGTGTCTTCCCCGGCTGCAGCACGCCCTCCGACCGGTGTCAGGCCGACCACGTCGCCGAATACGACCACCACGATCCCGCCGCCGGCGGAACCACCACCGTCGCCGGACGCGGCTCACCGGGCAACCTCCTGCCCCTGTGCGGATTCCACCACCGGATCAAGACCGAGACCGGTTGGCTCTCCGACGTCCTACCCGACGGCACCGTCGAATGGCGCCATCCCGCCGGAGGAGTCCACACCGTCCCACCTGGCACCGCCCGAGACCTACTGCCCGGGCTCGAACGGATCATCTGGGACGCGCCCGACCCGATACCGCCACAGCCGAAGAACCCCGACGGACTCGCAACTGCCGCGAAGCGACGCGCGAAGGCACGCCGAGCCCTCCGCGCGGAGAACCAGCTCCTGCGCGAGGCGCACCGCGAACACCGCACCGCCGAGGCGGAGGAGCGCGCCCGGGACCGGGAGCGCGCCGAGGCGCTGGCAGCCGGCGTGACCTACGACGACACGCGGCCGCTCCAACCGCCGCCCTTCTGAGCAGTGACGGAAGTGAGGAGAGCAACCCGTGCTTCCCCCCGACCTTTTCATTAGCGGGTATCACGATCTGGTAGGCAGTCAGGGTATGGGCGCAGTAGGGCAGAGGTACATGGTCGCGAGCGGCGAGCGGGTGGGCTTGGGATGGTTCTTGCCCGACGATTTCGCCGCTGTTCACGCCTTCGCTTCCGATCCGCGCGTGAGTGAGTTCATGACGTGGGGGCCGAACAGTCCTGCCGATACGCATCGTTTTCTCACCGAGCGACTGACGCCCTCGGCGGATGCCTTCCAGCTCGCTGTGCTCGTGAGGGGTCGGGTTGTCGGAAGCGCTGCAGTGTGGCAGACGGATTCGGCGAACATGGTCGGGGAGATGGGATACTCACTGTCCCCTGACGTATGGGGGAACGGCTACGCAACCGAAGCGGCGAAGCTGCTGATCGGGATCGGGCGTGATCGGCTCGGGCTCGTGCGAATCGCAGCGACGTGCGACGTGGACAACGTGGCGTCGGCACGGGTGCTGGAGAAGGTCGGGATGGTCCGCGAGGGAACCCTTCGTTCCCTCAAAGTCGTGCGCGGCGAGCGTCGCGATCATCACCTGTACGCGCTGATCACGCCGCAGTAGCGGTGGGATCTGCGCAGTGACTCGCCTATCGGGCCCCGTCGCTGCGGAGAGTCGGCGGAGGCTCGTGCCGGCTGCTGCTGATGTGGTGATTGGACGGCGGCACGTCTCGCCACTCGGCCTCCTCGCCGAGCGTCCACTTGCGGAAGGCGGGGGTGAAACCGCCCGACAACTCACCGCGCTTCTGTCGGCGACGGACGACGACCATCAGGATGACCGGAACGACCGCGACCGCGACGAAGAAGGCGATGATGACCGCGACTCCTGCATCCATGTATTCAGTATGGAGCATCGCTGCTGCGATCCGCCCGGTCACGCGATTCGATCGGTCAGTGGGAGCGCGCCGTCCAGCGACCGTCCTGACGGGTGATCGAGATCGGGTGGTCGAAGGCGTGGCTGATCGCGTCGGTGGTCAGCACGTCGTCGACCGCGCCCGCCGCGGTGATCCGGCCGTCGCGGATCAGGACGGCGTGCGTGGTGGTCACCGGGATCTCCTCCAGGTGGTGGGTCACCAGGATCGAGGCGAGCTCGGGGTGGGCGCGTCGCGCACCGTCGACGGTGGTGAGCAGGCGCTCGCGCGCGGCGAGGTCGAGTCCGGTGGCGGGCTCGTCCAACAGCAGCAGCGCCGGGTCTCCCATCAGCGCGCGGGCGATCAGGGCCCGCCCCCGCTCGCCCTGGGAGAGCGTCGGCCAGCGCGACTCGATGTGGCGCGACATGCCGAGCGTGTCGACGAGCTCCTCCGCGCGCGTGCGCTGCGCCTCGGTCGGTGCCCAGCGCGGCGGGAACTCCGGCGTGTTCGTCACGCCGGTGATCACGACGTCGCGCACCGTCAGCGGCGCGTCGAGGCGGTGGCGCGGGTTGACGTGTCCGATATGGGTGCGCAGCTCGCGCATGTCGACCCGCCCGAGACGCTTGCCGAGCACGTCGACGGTGCCGCGCGTCGGGTGCGTCACCGCGCCGCAGAGTCCGAGCAACGTCGACTTGCCTGCCCCGTTCGCGCCCAGCAGGACCCAGTGCTCGCCCCGGCGTACGGTGAGGGAGACGTCGTCGAGGAGGTTTCGACCGGTGCGGACCAGGTCCACGTGGTCGATGCTCAGCACGTGCGGCTCGTTCGTCGCGGTTTCAGTCACTGTCCACCTCTCCACTCAAATTGATTGGATGATTGTATGACTTCGCACCGGTGGGATCCATCCCAGTACCTCCGTTACGGCGACGAGCGCACACGGCCGTTCCTCGACCTGCTCGCCCGCATCCCCGGTGACGCCCGCACCGTCGTGGACCTGGGGTGCGGCCCGGGCAACGACGTCGCGCCGCTCCGCGCGCGCTGGCCCGAGGCGGCGATCCACGGCGTCGACTCCAGCGCGGAGATGATCGAGCGCGCCCGCACGGACGTGGCCGACCCCCGCGCGACGTTCGAGGCCGGCGACGCGACCGCCTGGCGTCCCGACGGCGAACTCCCCGACGTGATCGTCTCGAACGCCATGTACCAGTGGGTCGACCGGCACATCGATCTCCTGCCCGCCACCGCTGACGGTGCCGGCCGGGCCTTCGCCTTCCAGGTGCCGGGCAATCAGGACGCCCCGTCGCACGCGCTGCTGGCGAAGACGGCGAAGGAGTTCGGCGTCACCGACTTCCGCCGCGTCGACGTGCGCGACCCCGCCGAATACCTCGCCGTCCTACAGCGTCCCGGCTGGACCGTCGACGTGTGGGAGACCACGTACCTGCACGTCCTGCCGGGTCCCGACGCCGTCTTCGAGTGGATCTCCGGCACCGGCGCGCGCCCGGTGCTCGCGCGGCTCGACGGTGCCGAGCGTGACGACTTCGTCGCCCGCTACAAGACGGAGCTGAACATCGCATACCCGCCACGGGAATTCGGGACCGTGCTGCCGTTCCGACGGATCTTCGCCGTCGCGGTCAGGGAGTAGCGTCTACGTCCGCGCTGCGCGCTCGAAGGCGTAGTCGCGGAAGGCGCGCACCGCCCGGGGCAGCGCGGTGTCGGGTCGCCAGAGGAGGCCCACCTCGCGGGTGGGCGCGGGTCCGGACATGGGCACCAGCACGAGGCCGGGCGGCCAGAGGGGGTCCTCGTCGACCGGAAGGAGCGCCACCCCGAGGCCGGCGGCGACCAGGCCGGCGACGGTGAACGACTCGGAGGACTCGAAGGCGATCCGCGGCCGGAACCCCGCGGCGGCGCAGCGCTCCTCGAGGATGCGGCGCAGGCCGAACTCGGGGTGCATCGTGATGAAGTCCGCGTCCGCCGCCTCGGACAGGTGCACGGACGCGCGCTCGGCCAGCGGATGACCTGCGGGGACCGCGAGGGCCAGGCGTTGCACCGCGAGCAACCCGAAGGCGACGGCGCTGGTCGCGGGGCGGGGCGAGACGATCGCGAGGTCCGCCTCGTCGGCGAGCACCCGCTCGGTGACCGTCCCGGCGGCGAACTGCGACAGCTCGAACGTCACCCGCGGCTCCCGCTCCCGGAAGCCGGAGACCAGTCGCGGCACCAGCGCGACGCCGAAGGAGTGCAGGAACGAGAGCCGGATCGTGCCCTGCGACGGGCTGCGCAGGTCCGCGATCTGCGCCCGTGCCGCCTCCAGCTCGGCGTGTGCGCGGCGCGCGTGGTCGAGGTAGATCTCGCCGCTCGCGTTGAGCACGAGCCGCCCGTGCCGCCGGTCGAAGAGCGGCGCCCCGATGTCCGCTTCGAGTCGCGCCAGAGTGCGCGACAGCGTGGGCTGCGTGATCCGCAGCGCCGCCGCGGCGTCGGTCATGTGCTGGGTCTCGGCCAGTGTGATGAACCGCGCGAGGTCGTCCGCCGTGCTCGGAACGGGCCTACCAGCTGCGGTCATGCGTTATTTCTATCAGGATCGACTGATCCATGCATTTCACACATCGTCAGTTCCGGAGCAAGGTGAGTCCCATGACCGCCACCGTCGACAGCATCGGGACCGCGCCGCTCCGGGCCGGGACACCCGCGTACCGTCGGACCACCCTGGCGCTGTTCGTCGCGGGCCTGACGACCTTCGGCTCGATGTACTCGACGCAGGCCGTGCTCCCCGAGCTGACGCGGGTCTTCGGTGCGGCACCGGCGGTCTCCGCGCTCGCGGTCTCCGTCACCACCGGCCTGCTGGCGCTGGCGATCATCCCCGTCAGCGCGCTGTCCGAACGCTTCGGCCGGACCCGGGTGATGACGGTGTCGGCCGTCGCCGCCGTGCTGCTGGGCCTGGTGATCCCGCTCGCGCCGAGCCTGCCCCTCCTCCTGACTCTCCGTGCGCTGCAGGGGATCGCGCTCGCGGGCGTCCCCGCCGTCGCCATGGCCTACCTGGCCGAGGAGGTGGACGGGCGCGACCTCGGCGGGGCGATGGGGCGGTACGTCGCGGGCACGACGATCGGTGGGCTCCTCGGCCGCGTCGTGACGGCGGTGGGCCTCGACGTCATGGCCTGGCGCGGCGCCATGGAGTTGTTCGCCGTCGCCGCGGCGGTGCTCACGGTGGTGATGATCCGCACGCTCCCGGCATCGCGCTTCCACGTTCCGACGCCGGTCTCGGTGGGGACGACGGTGCGCGGCATGCTCGGCCACCTCCGCCGCCCCGAACTCGCGACCCTGTTCGTGCTCGCCTTCCTGCTCATGGGCGGCTTCGTCAGTGTCTACAACTTCCTCGGATTCCGGCTGCTGGCAGCGCCCTTCGCGTTCGCGCCCGGCGTCGTGGGGCTGGTCTTCCTCATCTACCTCGCGGGGACGTTCTCCTCCGGTGCGGCGGGCCGGCTGGCGGACCGCCGCGGCCGGCGCCGCGTCCTGCTGGGCTCGATCGCGACGATGGGCGCGGGCCTGCTGGTCACGCTGCCCGACTCGACACCCGCCGTGCTCGCGGGGATGGTCGTCTTCACCGCGGGCTTCTTCGCGGCGCACAGCGTCGCCAGCGGCTGGGTGGGGCGGCTCGCGACCGAACACCGCGCGGAGGCGTCCTCGGGGTACCTGTTCTGCTACTACGCGGGCTCGTCGGTGCTCGGGGCGTCCGGCGGCGCGGCGTTCGCGGCGCTCGGGTGGACGGGTCTCGTCGTCGCGGTCTCGGTCGCCGTCGCCGCGGCGTTCGTGCTGGTCATCGCAGTGCTTCCCGGTTCGGCCAGCGCGTGCCGGGAGCGCTGAGTAGCGTCGACGCCATGCGCATCGGAGTCCAGCTTCAGCCCCAGCACTTCACCGACTACCAGCAGCTCCGCGACGCCGTCGCCAAGCTCGAGGATCTGGGTGTCGACGTCGTCTACAACTGGGATCACTTCTTCCCACTGTCCGGCGACCCCGACGGCACGCACCTCGAGTGCTGGACGATGCTCGCCGCCTGGGCCGAGCAGACCTCGCGGATCGAGATCGGCGCCCTGGTCACCTGCAACAGCTATCGCAACCCCGATCTGCTCGCCGACATGGCGCGCACCGTCGACCACATCTCGAAGGGCCGCCTGATCCTGGGCATCGGCTCCGGATGGTTCCAGCGCGACTACGACGAGTACGGCTACGAATTCGGTACCGCCGGATCGCGGCTCGACGACCTCGGGGCCGCGCTGCCGCGGATCACCGAGCGGTGGAGCAAGCTCAACCCCGCTCCTACGCGGGACATCCCGATCCTCATCGGCGGTGGCGGCGAGAAGAAGACGCTGCCCCTGGTGGCGCAGTACGCCTCGGTGTGGCACTACTTCGTGGACCTGGAGACCTACCGGCACAAGTCGGCGGTGCTCGCCGAGGCGTGCGCGAAGATCGGTCGCGACCCGAAGGAGATCGCGCACAACGTCGCCATCCCGCGCGGCGGCGGTGTCGATGACGCGCTGGCCTTCGCCGATCAGCTCGTCGCCGAGGGAGCGACGCAGTTCACCGCCGAGCTCTCCGCTCCCGCCTTCGACTACACGATCATCGAGGCCCTCCTGCGCTGGCGCGACGCGCAGTAGGCGGCACCGTCGTTCCCGGCCGGCCGGGACGTGCGACCCGACGAAGGTCCCTGGCGGCGTGCCGTCGGACGGGGTGAGAGTGGGGCGGCGGGCACCCGTCCGCACCCCGACCCCAGGAGCGCGTCATGGAACGTTTCACCGCCGGCACCACCGTCCTCGATCGCGACGAGGCGGCCGAATTGCTGCGCCGCAAGGACGTCGGGCGCATCGTGATCGCGATCGGGGGTGAGGCCGAGGTCTTCCCCGTGAATTACGTGCTCGGCGAGGGCTGCAACGTCCTGTTCCGGACCGGTCCGGGCAGCAAGCTCGCCTCGGCCGTCGTGGCGCACGAGGTGGCCTTCGAGGTGGACGAGGTCGGTGGGGACCAGGCCTGGAGCGTCATCGTGCGCGGACCCGCGCGCGTGCGCACGGACTCGTCCGCCCTGTCGGTGACGGACGCACTGTCGCTGCGGCCGTTCATCGACGACGGCAAGTACGAGGTCGTCGAGGTCCTCGCCGAACGGGTCAGCGCCCGCGGTTTCGGCCGCACCTGGTCCTGAACCGGCGGGACATCGATCGGGACGTCCGCCGCTCCCGTCGGGGCCGCTCGCGGCCGACGATCGATCCATGGACGGTGGAACCGAGACGACCGCCACGGACGTGGCACCCGAGCGGCGGCTGCGCGCCGCGCGCCCCGAACCCGCGCGCGGCAGGCCCGCCGGCGGATGGATCCGGGACCTCGTGGTCACCACGGATCACAAGACGATCGGCGTGATGTACATCGTCACGTCGATGCTGTTCTTCTTCGTGGGCGGCCTCATGGCCCTCATCATGCGGGGCGAGCTCGCGGAGCCCGGCCTGCAGTTCCTCTCCACCGAGCAGTTCAACCAGTTGTTCACCATGCACGGCACGGTGATGCTCCTGCTGTACGCGACCCCGATCGCGTTCGGCTTCGCCAACTACCTCGTGCCCCTGCAGATCGGCGCGCCCGACGTCGCGTTCCCCCGGCTCAACGCCGTCGGCTACTGGCTGTACCTGTTCGGCGGCCTCACCGCATCCGCGGGCTTCATGGTTCCCGGAGGCGCGGCCGACTTCGGTTGGACCGCATACACCCCGTTGTCCGACGCCGCGCACAGTCCGGGCGTCGGCGGCGACCTGTGGTTGATGGGGCTGACCGTCGGCGGGCTCGGGACGATCCTCGCTTCGGTGAACATGGTGACCACCGTGCTCTGCCTGCGTGCGCCCGGGATGACGATGTTCCGGATGCCGATCTTCACGTGGAACATGTTCGTGGTGAGCGTCCTCGCGCTGATGATCTTCCCGCTGTTGGCGTCCGCGTTGGTCGGGCTGGAGGTGGACCGGCAGTTCGGTGCGCACCTCTTCGATGCGGCGAACGGCGGGGCGCTCCTGTGGCAGCACCTGTTCTGGTTCTTCGGGCATCCCGAGGTGTACGTGCTGGCCCTGCCCTTCTTCGGCATCGTCTCCGAGATCTTCCCCGTGTTCAGCCGCAAGCCGATCTTCGGCTACAGCGGGCTGGTGATGGCGACGCTGGCCATCGCCGCGATCTCGATGGCGGTGTGGGCGCACCACATGTACGCCACCGGCGCGGTGCTGCTGCCCTTCTTCAGCTTCATGACCTTCCTCATCGCGGTGCCCACGGGCGTGAAGTTCTTCAACTGGATCGGCACCATGTGGAAGGGGAACATGACCTTCGAGTCCCCGATGCTGTTCTCGATCGGCTTTCTCGTGACCTTCCTCTTCGGCGGCCTGACCGGCGTGCTGCTGGCGTCGCCGCCGCTCGACTTCCACGTCTCCGACACGTACTTCGTGGTCGCCCATTTCCACTACACGCTCTTCGGCACCATCGTGTTCGCGGCGTTCGCCGGCGTCTACTTCTGGTTCCCGAAGGCGACGGGGCGCCTCCTGAACGAGCGGCTCGCGCGCTGGCACTTCTGGCTCACCTTCATCGGCTTCCACGCCACCTTCCTGGTGCAGCACTGGCTCGGCGCGGAGGGCATGCCGCGCCGGTACGCGGACTACCTGGCGAGCGACGGCTTCACGAGCCTGAACCGGATCTCGACGGTCGGCGCGTTCATCCTGGGCGCCTCGACGCTGCCCTTCGTGTGGAACGTCTTCACGAGCTACCGCTACGGCGAGGTGGTCACGGTCGACGATCCGTGGGGCTTCGGCAACAGCCTCGAGTGGGCCACCAGCTGCCCGCCGCCGCGGCACAACTTCACCGAGCTGCCCCGCATCCGCTCCGAGCGGCCCGCGTTCGAGCTGCACTACCCGCACATGGTCGAGCGCATGCGGGCGGAGAAGCACAACGCGCGTTAGCGGGCCGGGACGAACGTGACCACGCCGCTCCACGGGGCGTCGCCGGGGGCGCGGGGGTCGGGCTGCGGTCCCTCGGCCAGACGGTGCGCCTCGGGAGCGTCGAGGCGCCCGAGCGCCACGGCGGCCGGGAACAGGGCGGCGATCCGCTCAGCGCACCACCCGCGGTTCTCGAAATGAGCCACGCCGTCGGCGGGCAGGAAGCGCCACGGTGCGCTCCGCAGGATGCCCCGGTTCCGTTCCGCCATGACCGAACCCACGCCCGCGGAGCCGAGGTCGAGGCACCAGCGGGCCACGCCCGCGGCGCGCAGAGTGTCCGCGAGGGCGTCGGCCTGAACGGGGGAGAGGTACATGACCACGCCCTCGGACAGGGCCAGGACCCGGCGGCCCGCGAGCTCACTCAGCAGCGTAGCCAGCGCGCCGGCGTCGGCCAGGTCCAGCGCAACCCGCCGCAACCGGCAGTGGGCTTCCTCGGCGGCGAGGACCGCCGCCTTGTGCTCCAGGATCGTGGGCAGGTCGACCTCGATCCACTCCAGGTCGGCGGGCAGGTCGAGCCGGTAGGGACGGGCATCGAGTCCCGCGCCGAGGTTGATGACGGTGTCGCAGCCGTCCGCGATGGCCGTGGCCACCGCCTCGTCGACCAGGACCGTGCGCGCGGTGAGGTACCAGCCGTCGCCGCCGCCCGCCGCGGGCGCCGCACTCTCCGCGATGGCGCGGCCCGTCGTACCGGCGAGGCGCGCGGCGAACGGATCGCGGAACAGCGCATCGGCCCGGGCGGATTCGACCGCGCGGTGGTGCGCGACCCAGCGCGCCGTGTCGTCGACGGTGTCGATGAGCCGGTCGTCCATATCGCCTCCCTCTATAGAAGTAGAGTGCTCTATGGTTATAGAGGATCGGGATCCGGGAGGGCAAGCATGGATGAACGGCGCACGGCGATCTGCGAGGCGGTCCTGGACCTCGCGGCCGCGGGCGGCAACCGGGCGGTGACGCACGGCGCCGTCGACAAGCGACTGAACCTCCCGAAGGGATCGACGTCGTACTACTACCGCACCCGCTCGGAACTGCTGCGCGCCGCGATCGGGCGCCTGCGCGAGCGGTCCCGCGCCGCGTTCGAGCAGGCGGCACCGGACTCCGTCGACCCCGACGTCGCGGCGGACGTGACGGCGCACCAACTGCACCTGTTGCTCACCGACCGCCGGCGCGACGCCCTCGCGCGGTACGCGCTCGCCCCGGACGCGGAGGCGGAAGGGCTCGCCGCCGACCTCGCGACCTGCCTGTTCTCCGTGCCGCTCGCGACCGGCCTGTTCACGGCGCTCGGCACCGTCGACCCCGGCCGGGCCGCGGCTGACCTGGTCAGCCTGCTCGAGGGCCTGCTCTTCGACCGGCTCCACGGCGCGCGCTCCCTGGCCCCGCCGCGCACCCCGGAGGCGAGCATCGCGGACCTGCGTGGGCCGATTGCCCGGTTGTTTCTTAGAAGCTACTAACGAACACTGCTGGATTTGCGCTGAGATCGACAGTGCCGTAAATCATCTGGCGCACGGATTCCTGGCGACCAGCGCCACCCGCTGTCCAATTCAGATCGCCCCGCACAGTTGCCTTCGCGGCGCCGAGCGCATCCGGGGTGATCGTGAGCTTCGTGTAGTCGGTGGGCGCGGTCCATGTCACCTCTCCTGCGGTACCCAAGGTGTATGACATCTGCTTGCAGCCGGCCACGTCGGAGGCGTCCCACTTCCGTGACTTCGCACAGCCCTCGGCCCACTCACGTACCGCTTGGCGTGCAGCCTCGGCCCCGGATTCAGTGACCGCAGTACGCACCGTCATGTAGCGGGTCGACGGCGTGAACGGTGCGAGCGTGCTGCCCACCGATGAGTCAGAGGTGATCTGTAGGTTGTTCGTTGTCGTACCCCAGTACAGAGGGCCTGGGAAGACGTTGATCTTTGTCGTGCCCTCGGAGAGCTTCGTGCCGAACAATGTCGCCAGACCTAGTACCGCGGGGGTCGTGGTGCCGAGCGTCACCGTGAGGACGCCGTCCTCCAGCTTCCAACCATCAGCACGCTTGTTTACCTTGATGCTCCCGCTGACCACCTGATCGCCGACGTTGTAGTTTGCGGCGATCGTCGTGAACTCGCCCGCAGACATGCCCTCGGACAGCTGGACGCCCGTGATCTTGTCGCGCTGGTACTGCGCCTTGAGTGCGGAATCTGTGAGGAATCGCTTGTCGTTGGCGGGATCCGACAGGCTCAGCGCCGTCGCGGCATCGCCGCGATTGAGTGCGTCGAGATACCGGGAGACCACGGCCTTGGGGCTGGTGTCATCTGAGCCCCCAGTCATTACGGCGACCACGGTGACCACGGCGATGATCGCCACCAGTGCGATGCTGCCGCCCGCGAGCCACCACCGATATCGGGCGGCGAAGGACTGGGGGCGGGGAGGTGGTCCTTGCGGTGGAAAGCCGCCGAACGGCGTACCCGCCGGTGGGCCGGCATATGACCCTAGTGGGCTGGGGTGCGCCATTGCAGGGCCAGGCTGCTGCGCTCCAGGCTGCTGGACGCTCGGTGGCGGCGGGCCTGCGGGGGGAAAGCCGGGTGCGCCGGGCTGCTGAGACTGCTGCTCAAACCGTTCGTTCGGATTCTCTGGGTTGGTCATCGCTGTCCCTCGATGTTCTTCAGCACAATCTTTCCGATCTCGCGGCCGGCGTCGGTGTTCCCGCCACGGCAGTAGTTGGTCGCGATGGTGAGATTCTTGTGGGTCTGGAACGTCAGGGTGCATACCCACGGCCCGTCGTCCGCGGGGGTCACCGTTGTGGCCCAGGCGAGAGGAGCGGTGGCGCTGAGGATGCTGACGGTGCGGTCGTACGGCCTATTGTTGGGCGCCTCGGGTAGTTGGGTGAACTTGGTGCAGGTGGTGATCACGTTCTTGACCGACTCCTGCGCGGCGTTCGCGTCGGCAGCGGAGGGGAAGACTCCGACCTGCACGTAGCCGAACGCACGGTACATCTCGGCCGTGTTGTCGGTATACCGCTGCCCCGCAACGCTGGTGGTCTTCCCGATGGCGGACTGGCTGAAGGGTGCCGACGCCAGGGCGCAAGCGGCGGGCTCTGTCTTCGAGTCCGGATCGATCCCGGTATAGGGCGAGTTGATGGCTTTGAAGGACTGCAGCGTCACATCTGTCATCTGCTGAGCGGACGGCAGCACCGATGCAGGGATGATCCGAAGCACGCTCGAATCTTCGGCGTTTTCCGCGGGCTCGGCGGCGGACGTAGCGGGAGCGGAGCCGAATGTGAGTTCGTCGTCCTTCTTGGTGGCCTGCGCGATGACGATCGCTACCACGGCGATCACGACGATCGAGACGATCGCGATGAGCGACACCAGCAAGGGGACAGGGATGCGCCGCTGCTTGGGCGGAGGAGGCGCACCCCAGCCGCCATTCGATGGTTGGTACTGCTGTTGGAATTGCGGCGGATACGGCACCTGCCCGTGGGGATGTCCGCTCTGGTGGTAATGCTGGGGATCCTGGTCGGACACGGCGATCCCTTTCTCGGTCCTCGCTCCCCGGCGGCACCGGTGGACGCAAAATTCGGACTCATACTAAAGGACTGCGCGGTACCAGTGCGGGCTGCAGCTCCTTCTGTGAGCGTTAAACTACGGCGCATGACCTACGGCACCCTGATCCTGCTCCGTCACGGCGAGAGCGAGTGGAACGCGTCCAACCAGTTCACCGGCTGGGTCGATGTGGCGCTGACGGAGAAGGGGCGCGGCGAGGCCGTCCGCGGCGGTGAGCTGCTCAAGGAGGCCGGCCTGCTGCCGGACCTCCTGTACACCTCGCTGCTGCGCCGCGCGATCACCACCGCGAACCTCGCGCTGGACGCCGCGGACCGGCACTGGATCCCCGTCGTGCGCGACTGGCGCCTCAACGAGCGGCACTACGGCGCGCTGCAGGGCCTGAACAAGGCCGAGACCAAGGACAAGTACGGCGACGAGCAGTTCATGCTGTGGCGCCGCAGCTACGACACCCCGCCGCCCGCGATCGACCCCGCCGACGAGTACAGCCAGACCGACGACCCGCGGTACGCCCACCTCCCGCAGGTGCCGCTCACCGAATGCCTCCTCGACGTGGTCAAGCGGTTCGTGCCCTACTACCAGGCCGTCATCGAGCCGCAGGTCGCGCAGGGGAAGACGGTGCTGGTGGCGGCGCACGGCAACTCGCTGCGCGCCCTCGTCAAGCACCTCGACGGCATTTCCGACGCCGACATCGCACAGCTCAACATCCCCACCGGGATCCCGCTCACCTACACGTTCACCGAGGACGGCACCGTCGCCAACCCCGGCGGCACCTACCTGGATCCCGAGGCCGCCGCCGCCGGCGCCGCTGCGGTCGCGAACCAGGGCGCCAAGTAGTCGTTTCGGTACCGCCCCTTAAGTTTCTCCTCAGGCTCCGGGGCCGCCGAGGAGATAGGTTGGGTCACATGGCTGACGTGACTGTGACCCACTCCCCGGAACAGGAGCGCTACGTGCTCACCGTCGACGGCGAGCAGGCGGGCTACCTCGACTACGTGGACGAGGTGGACGTGCGGCTGCTCACCCATACCGTGGTCGATGCGGAGTACGGCGGCAACGGCTACGCGGCGGTGCTGACCAAGGCCGCCCTCGACGACGTCGTCGCCTCCGGGAAGACCGCCCGGGCGGTGTGCTCGTACGTCGCGAGCTACGTGACGAAGCACCCCGAGTACGCCGCCGTTGTCGAGGTGGCCGCCGACCGGTAACCCGTTGTTCACCAATCGTTCCCGATGTGAAGAATCGATGGGGGACCTGGGTACACTGACCGCGTGACTGTGGCCCTCTGTGTGGTGTCCGCCCTGGTGGGCGCCCTCATCGGATGGCTCGCGCGGCGCGTCCGGCAGCGGGTGACCACCGCCGAACCGGCCGGCCCGACCCGCATGACCGTGGCCGAGCTGCACCGCGCGGTGATCCGCGAATCGCCCACCGGGCTCGTGGTCGTCGACCGGTTCCGGGACGTGATCGCGTGCAACGCGCGCGCCGAGGAGTTCTCCCTCGTCCGCGAGCAACTCCTCGACGACCGGGTATGGGAAGCCGCCTCCGGGGTCCTCGAGACCGGGGCGCCCCGCACCGTCGAACTGACGGTCTCACGGCGATCGGACCGGGCGAGCATCGCCGTCCGCTGCCGGGTCGAGCTCATCCAGGGTGCGGAGCCCGACGAGCAGTACGCCGTCGTCTACGCCGACGACGACACCGAGAACCAGCGCATGGAGGCCACCCGCCGCGATTTCGTGGCGAACGTCTCGCACGAACTCAAGACCCCGGTCGGCGCGATCGGGCTGCTCGCCGAGGCGCTGCTGGAATCCGACGACGATCCGGAAGCCGTGCGGCACTTCGGTTCCCGCGTACTCGTCGAATCGACTCGCATGGGCAACATGGTCAACGAGTTGATCGCCCTCTCCCGCCTGCAGGGCGCGGAGAAGCTCCCCGACCTCGGCAGTGTGGAAGTCGACGACGTGGTCGGCGAGGCCGTCGCGCGCGCCCAGGTCTCCGCCGAGGCGAACAACATCTCGCTCATCGTCGACCAGCCCTCCGGCCTGGAGATCCGCGGCGACGACACGCTGCTGCTCACGGCCCTGTCCAACCTCATCTCCAACGCGATCGCCTACTCGCCGCAGAACACCCAGGTCTCGATCAGCCGCCGCCTGCGCCCCGCCACCGGGCCCGACGGTGCCGCATCGGTCGAGATCGCGGTCACCGACCGCGGCATCGGCATCGCCCCCGAAGACCAGGAGCGCGTCTTCGAGCGCTTCTTCCGCGTCGACAAGGCGCGGTCCCGGATGACCGGCGGCACCGGACTCGGTCTCGCCATCGTCAAACACGTCGCCGCGAACCACGGCGGCACCATTAGGCTCTGGAGCAAACCGGGCATGGGTTCGACCTTCACGCTGGTGCTGCCGGCGCCGGTCGAGCCGGGCGCGGGCCCTGCAGAGCGCGACGACCACAGTGAGGATGTACTGCGGTGACACACGTACTGATCGTCGAGGACGAGGAATCGCTGGCCGACCCGCTGGCCTTCCTGCTCCGCAAGGAGGGCTTCGAGACCACCGTCGTGACCGACGGTGCCGAGGCCCTGCGGCACTTCGACTCCGCCGGCGCCGACATCGTCCTGCTCGACCTCATGCTGCCCGGCATGAGCGGCACCGACGTGTGCAAGCAGCTGCGCGCCCGCTCGTCCGTGCCGGTCATCATGGTGACCGCGCGGGACAGCGAGATCGACAAGGTCGTGGGCCTCGAACTGGGCGCCGACGACTACGTCACCAAGCCCTACTCCGCCCGCGAGCTCATCGCCCGCATCCGCGCGGTGCTGCGCCGCGGCGCCGACACCGCCGCCGCGGACGGCCTGGACGACGGGGTGCTCGAGGGCGGCCCCGTGCGGATGGACGTCGAGCGGCACGTCGTGACCGTCGGTGGCGAGGCCGTGACCCTGCCGCTCAAGGAGTTCGACCTCCTGGAGTACCTGCTGCGCAACAGCGGCCGCGTCCTCACCCGCGGGCAGCTCATCGACCGCGTCTGGGGCGCCGACTACGTGGGCGACACCAAGACCCTCGACGTGCACGTCAAGCGCCTGCGCAGCAAGATCGAGGCGGACCCGGCCAACCCGAAGCACCTGGTCACCGTCCGCGGCCTCGGATACAAGCTCGAGCCGTAGGCGCCGCGCCGCTCACGGCCGGAGGCGCGGCTCCCCGTGGCACCGACGCTCGTCGGCGGCCGCCGCCCGAAGTCGGTCCGCCGGTAGGTTCGTCTCCGTGGGGATGTACGACGTGAACTGTGCGATCACCGGCGTGAGCCTGACGTACACCGAGGCCGCGATGGTGGTCCTCAGCCGGAAGCCGGGCGGCGTCTATCGTCCGGCGGCGCTGCCGATGGTCGGAGACTACGACTACTACGGTGGCATCACGCCGGAGGACAGCAGCAGGAACACCGAGCTGATCGCGGCCGGAATCGCGCAGGCGACGAAGTCCGGGAGGTATTGGACGGACGACGGGTGGCCGTCCGGCGGCTGGGATCCGTCCATCCATGAGGTCATCAGCAACCTGGTTCGCAACATGTGCGAATGGCTGGGGTTGTACGCGGGGGAGGAGCCACCCTCGGATTCCGGCACGACGTTCGACGGCGTCCCGCTCGTCTTCGCGCTCATCGCCCGCCCCGTGTGGGACGCGATCGTCGCTGACAGAGAAGGGGAGATCGATGTCGCCGGCGCCTTCGGCGCTGTCTTCGGCGACGAGCCGTTGCCGCGCGCGCTGTACGGCTGCGGGGGCGGGGCACCGAGCTCCGAGCTGACGGCCCTCGCCGCAGTCGACCGCTTCCTCGCCACGCGCGGCATGCGCTGGCAGTCGCATGCGGATGGGCTCGCCGGCGATGGCTTCGGAGGGCAGCACTCCCACGAGGAGATGCTCGCCTGGCTGGACCGCGCCCGCACCGAATTCGCCGATGACCCCGTGCTGGCCGCCGGGCTCGACGCCTACGAGACGGTTCTGACGGCCTCGATCGCCGAGCTCGACGAGGGTGGTCCGCCCGCTTCCGCCGGGTCGCGCGATGCGCCGAGCGCGCCCGATGTGGCGAGTCCGTGCGCCGACCTGAGGCCGACCGCGTCTGTCACGTGCGGGGTGCACCATCTGAACGGGCTCACCGCGTGGATGCCGACGTGGTCCGTCGAGACGGATCTGCATGCGCCCAACGGTGAGGCTCAGGCCACTCGCGCGGGGCTGACGGTGCGGGTTCCCGGGATGTACCTCGTCACCGCGCAGATGCCGTGGGAGGGCGCCTCTGGCGGTGAGAGTCTCATGTGCAAGGTGTACGCCGAGGGGATGCAGATCCTGGAATCGACGAACATCGCCATGACGTGGGAGAACGTCAGCGTCATCTCCGGCCTCGTTCCGCTCACTGCCGGCCAGCGGATCTTCCTGAGCCTCATCCATTCCGGACCCCGCCCCATCGCCGTCGGTGGGCCGATCCAGGGCGGGGTGCAGGCGCGCCTCGCCATGACCAGGATGGCCTAGACCCGATCAGGGTGAGCTACAGCTCCACGTACTTCATGTCGTAGTTCTGCCGCTCCGTCGCCGCGGCGGTGGCGGGGTGCACGGCGACCAGGCGGTCCTGGCGCGCCTCGCACTCGCGGGCCAGCGCGGCGTAGGCATCCTCGCCCAGCAGCTCCGTCAGCTCCGGGGCGTAGCTCTGCCACACCTGCTGTGCGCCGACGTGCGCCTCCGGCGAGCCCGTGCAGTACCACTGCAGGTCCAGGCCGCCCGCTCCCCAGCCGCGCCGGTCGTACTCGCCGATCGTGGTGCGCAGGATCTGCTCGCCGTCGGGGCGCTCGATCCACTCCTGGGTGCGCCGGACGGGCAGCTGCCAGCACACGTCGGGCTTGACGGTGAGCGGCTCCACCCCGGTCCGCAGGGCCATGGCGTGCAGGGCGCAGCCCTCACCGCCGGGGAAGCCCGGACGGTTGAGGAAGATGCAGGCACCGTCGTACCGGCGGGTCCGCAGGGCGGGCTCGTCGTCGAGGTCGTCCTCCTCGAGGTACCCCTTCTTCCCCAGTCCCTTGCTGCGGAACTGCCAGTCGTCGTCGGTGAGCTCGGCGACGGCCTTCTTCAGCCGCTTCCTGTCGTCCTTGTCCGAGAGGAAGGCGCCGTGGCTGCAACAGCCGTCCGTCTCGCGGCCCGGCTCGATGCCGTGGCACGAGGGGGTGCCGAACATGCACGTCCAGTGCGAGAGCAGCCAGGTGAGATCCGCGGCGATGAGGTGCTGCGGATCGGCGGGATCGGTGAACTCCAGCCACTCGCGCGGGAAGTCCAGGGGGACCTCGGGCACGGGGCGCCCCTTCGGCTGAGCGGCGGACCGCCGCAGGCCGGGCATCGGAAGGTCGGTCACAGGGGCCACGGTAGTCGGGTCTAGATTGGCGGGGTGAGATTGGGAGTCCTCGACATCGGGTCCAATACGGTGCACCTGCTCGTGGTCGACGCCCACTGGGGTGCGCACCCGACGCCGATGAGCTCGACCAAGGCCACGCTGCGGCTCGCCGAGAAGATCGAGCCGAGCGGCCGGCTCAGCCAGGCCGGCGAGGACGCCCTCGTCGAATCCGTCGAGGAGTTCACCAAGATCGCGCGCAGCTCCGGCTGCTCCGAGGTGATGGCCTTCGCGACCTCCGCGGTCCGCGACGCCAGCAACACCGACACCGTGCTCGCGCACGTCAAGCAGGCCACCGGCGTCGACGTCGAGGTGCTCTCCGGCGCCGACGAGTCCCGGCTCACCGCGCTCGCCGTGCGCCGCTGGTACGGCTGGAGCGTGGGCCGGGTGCTCAACATCGACATCGGCGGCGGCTCGCTCGAGATGAGCAACGGCGTCGACGAGGAGCCGGACGTCGCGCTCTCCCTGCCGCTGGGTGCCGGCCGGATCACGCGCGAGTGGCTTCCCGACGACCCGCCCGGCCGCCGCCGCGTCGCGATGCTGCGCGACTGGCTCGACGCCGAGATCGCCCCCGCCGCCGCCCGGCTCGAGGCCGCCGGCACGCCCGACCTGGTCGCCGGCACGTCGAAGACGATGCGCACCCTCGCGCGGCTCACCGGCGCGGCGCCCTCGTCCGCGGGCCCGCGCGTCAAGCGCACGCTCACCGCGAGCGGGCTGCGGCAGCTGATCGCCTTCATCAGCCGGATGACGGTGGCCGACCGCAAGGAGCTCGAGGGGCTCAGCTCCGACCGAGCGGGCCAGATCGTGGCCGGTGCGCTGGTCGCCGAGGCCGCCATGCGGGCGATGAAGGTCGAGGAGTTGGACATCTGCCCGTGGGCGCTGCGGGAGGGCGTGATCCTGCGGTATCTGGACACGCAGGCGGGCTTCACGCCGGAGAGCAGCCGGTAGAGCCCATTAAAGGCACGAAGTAACATAACGGACCGCCGCGTGTGCCGTCACGATTGCGCCGCGGTGTACAAGTAGAATCTTCTGAGACCACACAGGGCGTGAGTGGCGGGTGTGACAATTCCGGCACGCGCGGGGCCCACGAGGCCGACGAGCCACAGGACGGTGACGTGATGAGCGAGGAGCGAAGGATTTCGCTGGCGGAGCTGCTCGCCAGGGAAGGCGAGCCCGCACCCGCGCCGACGGGCGGGCGCCGCCGGCGCCACCGCGGTGGCGAGAACTCGATCACCGTCGCCGAGCTGACCGGCGAGATCCCCGTCGTCCGCGACGACGCCCCCGCGCCGGGCGCCGACACGCGCGCCGCGCAGACCGAGGCCCAGGCCGCGCCGGCCGCCCCGCAGGCTCCGCAGGCACCGACGACCCCGCAAGCGGCCCCGCAGGCACAGCAGGCCCCGGCCGAGCCCGAGGTCGTGACCCCGGAGGTCGAGCCCGAGGCGGCGGCACCGGCCGCCGAGCCCGCGTCCGCGCCGCGGACCGACGTTCCCCCGCAGCCCGACCAGGACGACGACGAGCCGATCACCTCCTCGTTCCTCGCCGCCGCCGTGGCCGATCCCGGCCCGGCCGAGGCGCCCGCGCAGCAGGAACCCGAGGCTCCGGCCGTGGACGAGACGCCCGCGCCGGACGAGGCCCCCGCCGCGCGGGAGAGCCGCCGTTCCGGGCTGCTCCGGTGGAACCGTGGCGCGAAGGCGCAGGAGCGGGAGGCGACCGCACCGTCGGACGAGCCCGCGGAGGCGGACCAGCCCGCCGACGCACCCGCCGCCGAGGCCCCCGCCGCCGCGCAGGCGGCCGACGCACCGTCGGAGAACGCGCCGTCGGAGAACGCACCGTCGGAGGACGACGGCAAGGACTACGCCTGGTCGCGCTGGGACCAGGCCGAGACGCCGATCATGGCGACCGCCGACTTCAACACCGCGCAGGTCCGCGAGCGGCAGTCGCGGTTCGCGGAGGTCGAGGCCGACGACACCGTGGACGTGAAGCCCGTCGCCGTGCCCGCTCCCGATGTCGACGCGCCCGCCGCTCCCGACACCGCCTCGATGAGCGCGCAGCAGATCGACGACGCCCGCGCCGAGGCGACTCCCGACTTCCTCGCCAAGACCGGCGACGACGTCGTGGACGAGGACGCCGACGAGAAGTCGGGCGGCAAGGGCCGCGGCTGGCTGCTGCTCGCCGGCGAGGTCCTGCTCGGCCTCGTGGCCGGCGCCGGCCTGTTCTACGGCTTCTTCAAGCTGTGGAACTGGGGCGGCGGCAAGGCGACCATCGCGCTGACCGTCGTGCTGGCGTTCATCGTGATCATCGGCATCGTCACCTTCACGCACTACCTGCGGAAGACCACCGACTACCTCACCCTGGGCCTGGCCCTGTTCGTGGGCCTGGTGATCACCTTCGGTCCGCTACTGATGGCGCTCGGCTCGAACTGAGTACCCTCGGCGACGTGAGCGGTATACCGGTCGGACTGTCGACGGCCTCGGTCTACCCCGAGAAGCTCGAGGACGCCTTCCGGTACGCCGCGGAGACCGGCTACGACGGGGTCGAACTCATGGTCTGGCACGAGGGCGCCAGCCAGGACATCGCGAACGTCGCCGGCCTGTCCATGCGGTACGACGTGCCCGTGCTGTCCGTCCACGCGCCCTGCCTGCTCATCAGCCAGCGCGTGTGGGGGCCCGACCCCATGGCAAAGCTCGGCCGCGCCGTCACGGCCGCGGAGGACCTCGGGGCGAGCACGGTCGTCGTGCACCCGCCCTTCCGGTGGCAGCGGCGCTACGCCGAGAACTTCGTCGACCTGGTGAGCGAGCTCGAGGACGACAGCGACGTGGCCGTCGCCGTGGAGAACATGTTCCCCATGCGGCTCGACGCCTTCTTCGGGCGCCGCGGCGAGTCCGTGGAGCGGCTCAAGCGCCGCGGCCACCCCGGGACGGCCGTCTCGGCCTTCGCCCCGTCGATCGACCCGACCGACGTGGGTTACGCGAACTACACGCTGGACCTCTCGCACACCGCGACCGCCGGCGTCGACGCCCTCGAGCTCATGGACCGCATGGGCGACGGCCTGCGGCACCTGCACCTCACCGACGGTCTGGGAGCCGCCGTCGACGAGCACCTCGTGCCCGGTCGCGGCACCCAGCCCGCCGCCGAGGTGTGCCGCCGGCTGGCCGCCTCCGGCTTCGACGGGCACGTGATCCTGGAGATCGCGACGGGCTCGGCGAAGACGCCCGAGGAGCGGCGTGCGATGCTCACGGAGGCGCTGGAATTCGCGCGGGAGCACCTGCGCGCCGACCCGGCCGCCTGACGTCGAAGCACCCGAGCGGGTGCCCCGGTAAGGAGAGCGCACAGATGGCTTTGTTCGCGGACCTCGTCTCCGTCGCGAAGGCCCCCGGCGGGTACGCCGCCGAGATCGATCCCACCTGGTCGGTGGGCAGCAAGGTGCACGGCGGCGCGCTGTTGGCGCTGATCGCCTCGGCGGCGCAGGCCGCCTACCTCGACGACGGGGGAGACCCCGACGTGACGCCCGTGGTGATCTCCGCGGAGTACCTCGGCGCACCCGACCCCGGCCACGTCGAGCTGCGGACCGACGTGCGCAAGCGCGGCCGCACCACGTCGTTCGTGAACGTCGAGGCGGTGCAGGGCGACCGCGTCTACGTGCAGGCCGCCGTGACCCTCGCGCGCCGCGACGAGGGCGACGAGCGCTACGCCGAGCCGACCGCCGTCGACGCGATGCCGCCCACGCCCCCGGCCGATGCACTGGCCTGGGACCCGGAGCATCCGGCGGCCAAGATCTTCAAGGTCGGCCGCGTGGCCGAGGTGCGCTACGACGCCTCCACGCTGCCCGTGATCGAGGGGCGCACCGGTCCCGCCGAGACGCGCGGCTGGGTGCGGCTGCGCGAGGAGCCCGTCTCGGGCCTGTTCGCACTGCTCGCCACCGACATCTCGCTGCCGGTGGTCGCCAACCTCGGCGGCATCGGCTGGGCGCCCACGATCACGCTGACCGCGTCCGTGCGGCGCGAGCCCGTGGACGGCTGGCTGCGGTTCCGCGCCTCGGCGCCGGTCGTCGGGCAGCGGTGGTTCGAGGAGGACCACGTGCTGGTCGACGAGTCCGGCCACGTCGTCGCCACGTCCCGGCAGCTGGCGATGATGCCGGCGCCGCGGCCCCCGAAGTCCTGAACGCGAAGAAACGAGGAGGAACGGAGATGGATGGTCGTATCGCACTGATCGGCGGCGGACGGATCGGGGAGGCCCTGTTGGGCGGCCTGATCGCGGCCGGGCACGCGCCGGGGTCCCTGACGGTCGCCGAGCCGCACGCGGGCCGGGGCGGGGAGCTGGCGGAGCGCTACGGGGTGTCGACGGTGACCACCGTCGCCGAGGCGGTCGACGGTGCGGACCTCGTGGTGATCGCCGTCAAGCCCGATGTGGTCGGGGCGATCCTGCCGGACGTGGCGGCCGCGCTGCGCCCGGGTGCGGTGGTCTCCTCGGTGGCCGCGGGCGTGCCCACGACCGTCTACGAGGCCGCCCTGCCCGCCGGGACGCCCGTGGTGCGGGTCATGCCCAACACGGCGATGCTCGTCGGCCGGTCGATGAGCGGGATCTCCGGGGGCCGGGAGGCGACGGAGGCCCACGTGGCGCTCGTGCGGGAGGTGATGGACGCGGTGGGGCAGACCCTCGTCGTGCCGGAGGCGAAGCTCGACGCGCTCACGGCGCTGTCCGGCTCCGGGCCCGCCTACGCCTTCCTCGTCGCCGAGGCGATGATCGACGCGGGCGTCGATCTGGGGCTCACGCGGGACCAGGCGACGACCCTCGCCACCCACACGATCGCGGGCGCGGGTGCACTAATGGTTGAGACTTCCTCGTCGCCCGTCGAGCTCCGTGCGGCGGTGACTTCGCCGGGCGGCACGACGGCCGCCGCGATCCGCGAGCTGGAGAAAAACGGCCTCCGACCTGCCTTTTACGCGGCGACGAGGGCGTGTGCGGAGCGTTCGGCCGAGCTCGGTCGCCTCGCTTAGAAGGTTCGGTTAGCTCACTCCCGTCGCATTATTCCCATTGGTACCGCTAAGCTGCTCGAAGCACGTGCGTGTCAGGTCCGCCGGAGGGGAAGCCGGCGGCGCGACATGTGCCGGAGGTTAGGGATTACATGGCGTCTGCAAACAAGAACACCAAGCCCGCCGAGATCGGTGCCGGAGCCCAGGCTCCTGCGGCAGCCGGCTCGTCGTTCCTGACGGTGGCCGAGGTCGCCACCCTCATGCGGGTGTCGAAAATGACGGTCTACCGCCTGGTGCACAACGGGGAGCTCCCCGCGGTGCGCGTCGGCCGGTCCTTCCGGGTCCACGAGAAGGCCGTCCACGACTACCTGCAGACCTCGTTCTTCGACGCGGGCTAGGCCCGCGGGAAGAGCGTCTGCAGCAGCGGCGGCACGGGCGGATTTCGCCTGGGCCGCCGCGACGGGTAATGTAGAAGCCTGCTGCGTGGGCGCGGGGGCTCTTCCGTACCCGGCCGCCGCGCACCGAACATGGCAATTCGATAGAGAGACGTGAGGAACCCATGGGTTCAGTGATCAAGAAGCGCCGCAAGCGCATGTCGAAGAAGAAGCACCGCAAGCTGCTCCGCCGCACCCGGGTGCAGCGTAGGAAACTCGGCAAGTAGGCCTTCTGGTCACACTTTCATGAGAGCCCGCCCAGGACATGGGCGGGCTTTCGTGTTTCCGGTTACTCTTCAGTAATGAGCGAGTCGGTCGTCACAGCGCCGCGCGTCGTCATGGTGACGGGCGCGTCCACGTTCGTGGGCGGCTACCTCGTGCGCCGGCTGGCGCAGCGGCCGGACATCGAGCGCGTGATCGGCGTGGACGCCGTCCCGCCGACCAAGGCCATGCACCGGCGGATGGAGCCCGCCGAGTTCATCCGCGTCGACTACCGCAGCCACATCTTCGGCAAGATCATGGCGACCAACGAGGTCGACACGGTGGTGCACTGCTCCACGTCGGTCACCGACAACCACTTCCCGTCGGCGTCCACCAAGGACGCGATCGTCTTCGGTTCCATGCGGGTGTTCGCCGCATGCCAGAAGTCGGAGACGGTCAAGCGGGTCGTCATGCGCTCGGCCACGCAGGTCTACGGTTCGCGCTCGCGCAACCCCGCCCTCATCACCGAGGATCTGGTCGGCGGCGCCGCGGCCAGCGGCCACCCGCGCGACCTGCTCGACGCCGAGGCCTACGCCCGCAGCATGGCCCGCCGCCGCACCGACATCGACCTCACGATCCTGCGGCTCGCGCCCATCCTCGGGCCGAACATCGAGACGCTGCTCGGCTCGCTGTTCGAGCGCCCCGTCGTGCCGTCGATCATCGGCCGCGACGCCCGGCTGCAGTTGCTGCACCAGGACGACGCGCTGGGCGCCCTGGAACACGCCGTCGTGGCCGGGCGGCCCGGGACGTACAACATCGCCGGTGACGGCGCGATCTCCATGTCGCAGGCCATCCGCCTCTCGGGCCGGGTGCCCCTCCCCGTGGTCAAGCCCGCGTTCGGCCCCGCCGTCGCGGCGATCCGCGGCCGGGGCCGCGGCCCGACGGACAAGGTGCAGCTCGCCTACCTGAGTTTCGGCAACGCCTTCGACACCACGCGCATGCGGCGGGAACTGGGCTTCGAGCCGCGGTTCACCACGCGCCAGGCCATGGAAGACGCCGCACGCCACGGCCGCACAGAACCTACAATCGGTGTGGATTCGATCGTGGGCGTCGAGCAGCGGGTCGCCTCGCTGGCCCGGCGGCTCGCGGGAATCGGTTCCGAGTACGGCACGGCTGGACGGTAGACACATGACCAACGCTTCAGGCTCACAGCACGCGAAGGTGCTGCAGCTGCCCGTGTCCATCGACACCGCTCGCACCGAGGGGCGCGAGCGCGCGCAGCAGCGGCACCCGTCCGCGCTGACCGGTGGCCCGGCACCGTCGGCCCCGCGCCGCGAGGCCACGGTGCACGCCCTCAACCCCGACTACATCGCCGCCGCGCAGCCGGGCGAGCCCGGCCCCGGCTGGCGCGAGCGCGCCGCGGAATCGGTGGTCGACGGTGCCGCGTTCGTCCGCGAGCGGCTCACCGGCGACTACGACATCGACCCGTTCGGCTTCGACCCGCACCTGACCGACGCGCTGTTCCTCCCGGCACTGCGCCCCGTCTACGACAAGTGGTTCCGCGTGGACACCACCGGCGCCGACAATCTGCCCCGCGAGGGCGGCGCGCTGCTCGTCGCGAACCACTCCGGCGTGATCCCGCTCGACGGGCTGATGTCGGCCGTCGCGGTGCACGACAACCACCCCGACCAGCGGCACCTGCGGCTGCTCGCCGCCGACCTGGCCTTCGAGTACCCGGTGATCGGGGAGGTCGCGCGGAAGCTGGGCGCCACCGTCGCCTGCAACGCCGACGCGGAGGCGCTGCTCACCCGTGGCGAGCTGGTGGCCGTGTGGCCCGAGGGCTTCAAGGGCATCGGCAAGCTCTACCGCGACCGGTACAAGCTGCAGCGCTTCGGCCGCGGCGGCTTCGTGACCGCGGCGATCCGCGCACAGGTGCCGATCATCCCGGTGTCCATCGTGGGCGCCGAGGAGATCTACCCGATGCTCGCCGACGTCAAGCCCGTCGCCCGGCTGCTGGGCCTGCCCTACGCGCCGATCACGCCGCTGTTCCCGTGGCTCGGCCCGCTGGGCATGGTGCCGCTCCCGTCGAAGTGGCACATCGAGTTCGGCGAGCCCATCGCGACCGACCGTTTCACCGAGGCCGATGCCGACGATCCCATGGTCGTCTTCGAACTCACCGACAACGTGCGCGAGACCATCCAGCAGTCGCTGTACCGCATCCTCGCGCGCCGGAAGAACATCTTCCAGGACTTCTAGGCCGACGGTCCGCGGTGTCCGCTCAGACGCGGACGGGGCCGGTGGTGAGCGACCACGGGATCACGGGGAAGCCGTCGAGGGTGTCCGCCGCGCCGCCGGTCGTCCCGGTACCTCCGTCCGTTCCGGGGTCGCCGTCCGTTCCGGTGACGCCGATGGGCAGCTCGCGGGTCAGGTTCGCGAGCGGCGCCGCGGCGTGGACGACCTCCGGGCGGCGGAAGCGGTGGCTGAACGCCGCGGCGAGGAGGTACGCGATCGCGCCGGCGACGCCGCCGGCCACCAGCGCGTACGCGGCGCGGTCGGCCGGCGCGGTGGTGGCGGTCAGGGCCACGTCGCCGGTGGCTGCGGGGGACTGAGCGCGGAGCTCGCTCTGCACCAGCGCCAGCTGCGCGTCGATGGACTTGAGCGCGATGCCCAGTTGCGTGACGCCCTTGTCGAGCGAGGCCACCGCCGCCTGGGCGCCCGGCCGGGCACGGGCGAGGGTGGTCAGGCCGTCGCGCAGTTCGCGCGCGGCCGTGCGTGCGGAGGTGAGGCCGGCGCTGCCCCGGGCCGCGGCGGCGGCGAGGTCCCCGAGCGCCCGGTCGAGCGACGGCACGGTCTCGAGCGCGGAGAGCGGGCCGGTGCGGGCGAGCACCGCGTCGATCCGCGACCGCAGCTCGACGTCCGCGGGGTCGGTGCTGGTGGCGACGCTGGTGCGGAGCCCGCGCAGGGAGGCGCGGACGGAGCCGACCGTACTCGCCATCGCCGAGGCCTGATCGAACGTCGTGCTCCAGCCGGACGTGGTCTGCGAGACCCGCGCGAGGGTGGCCGACGCGGTCCCGGTCGACTCGAGGGAGGCGGAGAGGGATTCGGCTCCCGCCCGTGCCGTGTCGATGCTGTCGAAGATCTGCGGCACCGCCGAGGTGGCGGACGTGAGCCCCGACGCCGACGACGTGAGGGCGTCGGACAGCAGGGTGAACATCGTCCGGGAGTCGTCCGCGGCCTTGAGCGCCACCGCCGACGACGGGTCGCGGCCCACCGCGCCGGAGGCGGCGTCGGCGGCCGAGGGACCGGCGGCCAGGAAAGCGCCGCCGCCCGCGGCGAGCGCGACGAGGACGGCGAAGAGCGCGGTCCCCGACAGGGCCCAGGCGGCGCTGAGCAGAACGGGGACGCGGGCGAACATCGATCGGAGCACGGCGGGAAGAGTGGCCGCGGGTGACCTCGCCGGCAGGGGGTTCACACGATCGCCATCTCCGCAGGTCGGAGTGACGTTCAGCTCCGGAAAAACACGCCGCAGGACAGTGGGGGCACGAGCCCGCACCGGGGCGGACATCGGAGGAATACTCCGTCATCGCCCCATAACGGACATCGCGGGATCAGTCGTCGCTGAAGTGCTTGATGAGTGCGGCCGCACCGCCGATCGCGGCGCCGACACCGATGGCGGTGGGCACGCCGATCTTGGCTGCCTTGCGCCCGGTGCGGTAGTCGCGGATCTCCCAGCCGCGCACCCGCGCCACGTCGCGCAGGTCGGAGTCCGGGTTGATGGCGACCGCGGTGCCCACCAGGGAGAGCATCGGCACGTCGTTGTGGGAGTCGCTGTACGCGGTGCAGCGCTTGAGATTCAGGCCCTCGCGGATCGCGAGCGACCGCACGGCGTGCGCCTTGCCCAGGCCGTGCAGGATGTCGCCGACGAGCTTGCCGGTGAACACCCCGTCCTGCGATTCCGCCACGGTGCCGAGCGCGCCCGTCAGGCCCAGCCGGTCGGCGATGGTCTGCGCCAGTTCCACGGGGGTGGCGGTCACGAGCCACACCTGCTGACCGGCATCGAGGTGCATCTGCGCCAGCGCGCGGGTGCCCGGCCAGATCTTGTCGGCGATGATCTCGTCGTAGATCTCCTCGCCGACGGCCTTGAGTTCCTCGGTGGACCGCCCGGCGATGAAGGAGAGCGCCTTCTCGCGCCCGGCGGCCACGTCGTCGCTGTTCTCCTTGCCCGTGAGCCGGAACTTGGCCTGCGCCCACACGGCCGAGGCCAGGTCGGAGTACGAGAAGTAGTTGCGCGCGGCGAGGCCGCGGGCGAAGTGGACGATCGAGGCGCCCTGCACCATCGTGTTGTCGACGTCGAAGAAGGCCGCCGCGGTGAGGTCGGGCGGCACCTGGCCGTCCTCGCGGCCCTCCTTCTCGAGCAGGAGCGAATGGGCGGCGTCCGCACTCGCCTCGCCCGCCGCGCTCTGCCGGCGTTCGTCGGCGCTGGCCTGGTCGGACAAGGGCACCTCCCCACTCGCGTGATCCCACGTGCGTGATCTCCCCTCAACCTTAGCGGCGCGCGCGGCGGCGGGGGTGGGACACTCGGCACATGTCCGTGATCACTCTGCTCACCAGGCAGGGGTGCGGGATGTGCGCCCGCGCCCACGACGAGCTCACCGCTCTGGTCGGCGAACTCCGCGCCGCCGGCCGCCCCGTCGACTACCGGCAACTGGACGTCGACGCGCCCGGCAACACCGAGTACCGCGGCGAGTACGGCGACATGCTGCCGGTGGTCCTGCTCGACGGTGCGATGCACAGCTACTGGGATGTGGACACCGTGGGGCTGCGCGCGGAACTCGGCCCGTGAACGCCCGCGGCGGCGCGAAGCGGACATTCCGCGGCTGCCGGCGGATATCCTCGGGTGAGCGGCCCTCGCGGGTGACCCGCCGTCACCTGCACGGGTGAGGTGAGGCTGTGCGCGTTTTCCCATTTCAGGGGATGCGGGGTACCGTGCCTTAACGGGAAACTACGGACTGTAGTTCACCCGTCATGATCTTCGAAGGAGCAGCGAGGGTGTCGGTTCTGCTGTTCGGCGCGTCGCACCGCAGCGCGCCGGTGTCGGTCCTCGAGAAACTGGCGATCACCGAGACCGATCGTCCCAAGGTGCTGGCGCAGCTCATGGAGTCGCCCCACATCGACGAGGTCATGGTCGTCACCACCTGCAACCGGGTCGAGATCTACGCCGTCGTCGAGGCCTTCCACCCCGCCCTGGAAGCCGTCTCCGACGTCCTCTCCGCCCGCTCCGGCCTCACCATCAACGAGCTCAGCAAGCACGCCTTCGTGCGCTACTCCGAGGCCGCCGTCCAGCACCTCTTCTCCGTGGCCTCCGGCCTCGACTCGATGGTCGTCGGCGAGCAGCAGATCCTCGGCCAGATCCGGGGCGCCTACGCCGCCTCCGACGAGCACCAGGTCGCCGGGCGCGTGGTTCACGACCTGGCGCAGCGCGCCCTGCACGTGGGCAAGCGGGTGCACACCGACACCGGCATCGACAAGGCCGGCGCCTCCGTCGTGTCGGTCGCGCTGGATCGCGCGCAGGCGGTGCTCGCGCCGCAGGGGGGCGAAGTGCGCCGTGCCGTGGTCGTGGGTGCCGGCGCCATGGGCGGCCTCGCGGTGGCCCACCTGGCCCGCGCCGGCGCGGTCGACGTCTCGGTCGCCAATCGGACCCCCGAGAAGGCGGACCGCCTCGCGCAGGCCGCGCTCGACGCGGGCGTCGCCGCCGCGCGCGGGGTGGACATGGACGACCTGGTGGCCGCCCTCGCCGACGCCGACGTCCTCATCGCCTGCACCGGCGCCGTCGGCAGCGTCGTGAGCCTCGCCGACGTGCACTCCGCGCTGGCGCAGCGCACCGTCGACACCGATCTCGTGGTCTGCGACCTGGGCCTGCCCCGCGACGTGGACCCGGCCGTCGCCGGCCTGCCGGGCGTCACGGTCATCGACATCGACGCGCTCTCGCGCGAGCCGGGCACGCAGGCCGCGGAGGAGGACGCCGAGAAGGCCCGCCGCATCGTCTCCGACGAGCTGGCCGAATACCTCTCCGCGCAGCGCTCGGCCGAGGTCACCCCGACGGTGACGGCGCTGCGGCGCCGCGCCGCCGAGGTGGTGGAAGCCGAACTGCTGCGGCTGGATTCGCGTCTCCCGGGTCTCGAGGGCGCGGACCGGGACGAGGTGGCGCAGACGGTGCGCCGCGTCGTCGACAAGCTCCTGCACGCCCCGACGGTGCGCGTCAAACAACTGGCCGCCACCCCGGGCGGCGACTCCTACGCGGAGGCGCTGCGCGAGCTGTTCGAACTCAAGCCGGGCGCCACGGGCGCCGTCTCCGCGACCGAAGGATCCGACGACCGAAGTGTCTGACGTGACCGCCACCCCGATTCCCGACCCCATCCGCATCGGCACCCGCGGCTCGCTCCTGGCGACCACGCAGGCGGGCACCGTGCGCGACGCCCTGATCGCGGCGGGCCACCCCGCCGAGCTGGTCATCGTGACCACGCCGGGCGACCTCAGTTCCGACCCGGTCGAGAAGATCGGTGTCGGCGTCTTCACCTCCGCGCTGCGGGACGCCCTCGCGAACGGCGAGGTCGACGTGGCCGTGCACTCGTTCAAGGACCTGCCCACCGCACCCGACGAGCGGCTGTCGATGCCCGCCGTGCCGCCCCGCGAGGACTCGCGCGACGCCCTGGTGGCGCGCGACGGTCTGGTGCTGGGGGAGCTGCCCGCGGGGTCCGTGGTCGGCACCTCGAGCCCGCGGCGAGCCAGTCAGCTTACCGCACTGGGTCTGGGTTTGGAAATCCGCCCCCTACGAGGCAACCTTGACTCTCGGTTACGCAAAGTAGCGGACGGCGAACTCGACGCGATCGTGGTCGCCCTCGCCGGACTCAAGCGGATCGGTCGCCACAACGAGGTGACGGAGGCGCTGGATCCGGTGCAGATGCTGCCGGCGCCCGCACAGGGCGCACTCGCGGTGGAGTGCCGACGCGACGATGCGGAACTGCATTCCGTGCTCTCCGGCCTGGACGATCCGGTCACGCGCGCGGCGGTCACCGCCGAGCGCGCCCTCCTCGCCGAGCTGGAGGCCGGGTGTACCGCGCCCGTCGGTGCGATCGCGGAAGTCGTCGAGTCCCTCGACGACGACGGTCGGATCTTCGAGGAGCTGTCGTTGCGCGGCATCGCGCTGGCGGCGGACGGCTCCGACTCGGTCCGCGCCTCCGTGGTCGGTCCGGTGGGCGACGCCGGCGCGCTGGGCATCGCGCTGGCACGGGAGCTGCTCGACCTGGGCGCACGCGACCTGCTCGCGTAGCACCCGCAACTACTGGGAGCCGATACATGAGCCGCACTGCACAGTCCGCGAAGGCCGACACGGCAGCCGACACCGACACGGTGTCCACCCGCGTCGCCGCGAAGACGAACAAGCCCGCCCGGGGCCGGGCGGTGGCACCGGGCCGCATCACCTTCGTGGGGTCGGGCCCGGGCGATCCGGGGCTCCTCACCCTGCGTGCTGAGCAGACTATCGCGGGCGCCCGGACGGTCTACACCGACCCCGACGTTCCGCAGACCGTCGTCGACATGGTGGGCACCGCGCTGCCGGTCGAGCCCGTCGAGGCCGAGGACGCCGCCGACACGACCGCCGCGAAGGGCCGCAAGGGCGAGCCCGCCGTGCGCAACCCCGCCACCGTGCTGCCCGCGCTGGGCGAGCCCGCCGAGGTCGCCAAGACCCTGCTGACGCAGGCCCGGCACGGCCAGGACGTCGTGCGCCTCGTCGCCGGCGACCCGCTGTCGTCCGACGCCGTGCTGGCCGAGGTCAACGCCGTCGCCCGCACCCAGATCGCCTTCGAGATCGTCCCGGGCCTGGCGCCCGCGACCGCCGTCCCCACCTACGCCGGCATGGCGCTGGGCTCGTCGCACACCGAGGCCGACGTGCGCGGTGAGGTCGACTGGGCGGCCCTGGCCGCCGCACCGTCGCCCCTCGTGCTGAGCGCGACCGCCGAGCACCTCGCCGACACCGCCTCCGCGCTGGTCGAGAACGGCCTCGCGCCGCAGACGCCGGTCGCGGTGACCGCGCAGGGCTCGACCTGCAAGCAGAAGACCCTGGAGGCCACCCTGGCCACGCTCGGGGACACCGCGGCGGGCCTGACGGGTCCGCTCGTGGTCACCGTCGGCAAGGTCGTGGGCCAGCGGAACAAGCTCTCCTGGTGGGAGTCGCGCGCGCTGTACGGCTGGACCGTGCTCGTGCCCCGCACCAAGGATCAGGCCGCCGAGATGTCGAACCGGCTGCGCGCCCACGGATCCATTCCGATGGAGGTCCCGACCATCGCCGTCGAGCCGCCCCGCAGCCCCGCGCAGATGGAGCGCGCGGTCAAGGGCCTCGTCGACGGCCGGTACCAGTGGGTGGTGTTCACCTCCACGAACGCCGTGCGCGCCGTCTGGGAGAAGTTCACCGAGTTCGGCCTGGACGCCCGCGCCTTCTCCGGCGTGAAGATCGCCTGCGTCGGCGAGCAGACCGCCGCCAAGGTCCGCGCCTTCGGCATCGAGCCGGAGCTGCTGCCCACGGGCGAGCAGTCCAGCCTGGGCATGCTCGAGGTGTTCCCGCCCTTCGACGACGTCTTCGACCCGGTCAACCGCGTCCTGCTGCCGCGCGCCGACATCGCCACCGAGACCCTCGCCGAGGGGCTGCGCGACCGCGGCTGGGAGATCGACGACGTGACCGCGTACCGCACGGTGCGCGCCGCGCCGCCGCCCGCCTCGACCCGCGAGATGATCAAGTCCGGCGACTTCGACGCGGTGTGCTTCACCTCCAGCTCGACGGTGCGCAACCTCGTCGGCATCGCCGGGAAGCCGCACGCCCGCACCATCGTCGCGTGCATCGGCCCGAAGACGGCCGAGACCGCGATCGAGTTCGGCCTGCGGGTGGACGTGCAGCCCGAGACCGCGTCGGTCGAGGACCTCGTGGAGGCCCTGGCCGCCCACGCGTCCCGGCTCCGTGCGGAGGGCGCCCTGCCCCCGCCGCGGAAGAAGCCGCGCCGCTCGCGGAGCTGATGCGGCCCGCTGGCTGCGCTCCCGGCGCCGTCCGTAGGCTGGAACCATGAGTTTTCCTCAGGTCCGTCCCCGCAGGCTGCGCAGCACGCCCGCCGTCCGGCGGCTCGTCGCCGAGGTCTCGGTGGAGCCCCGGCAGCTCGTCCTGCCGATGTTCGTGCGCGACGGGATCGACGCGCCGCTGCCGATCTCGTCGATGCCGGGCGTCGTCCAGCACACCGTCGACTCGCTGCGCGCCGCCGCGGAGGAGGCCGTGCGCGAGGGCATCGGCGGGATCATGCTGTTCGGCGTCCCCGACGACGCCGACAAGGACGCCGAGGGCAGCGCGTCGTGGAACCCCGACGGGATCCTCAACCGCGGCCTGCGGGCCCTGCGGGACGACCTCGGCGACGCGACCGTGGTCATGGCGGACACGTGCCTGGACGAGTTCACCTCGCACGGCCACTGCGGCGTGCTCGACGGTGCCGGGCGCGTCGACAACGACGCCACCCTGGAGCGCTACGTGCTGATGGGTGTCGCGCAGGCCGATGCGGGCGCGCACATGCTGGGACCGTCGGGGATGATGGACGGCCAGATCGGCGTCCTGCGCTCCGCGCTGGATGCCGCCGGCCACCAGGACGTCTCGCTGCTCGCGTACACCGCGAAGTACGCCTCGCCGTTCTACGGCCCGTTCCGCGAGGCCGTCGGCTCGTCGCTGCAGGGCGACCGCCGGACGTACCAGCAGGATTCCGCGAACCGGCGGGAGTCGCTGCGCGAGCTGGAGCTCGACCTCGCCGAGGGCGCCGACATCGTGATGGTCAAGCCCGCCATGAGCTACCTCGACGTGCTGGCCGACGTGGCCGCCGCGTCGCCGGTCCCCGTTGCCGCGTACCAGATCTCGGGGGAGTACGCGATGATCACCGCCGCGGCGCAGAACGGCTGGATCGACCGTGACGCCGCGATCCGGGAGTCGTTGCTGTCGATCCGTCGCGCCGGCGCCGACATCGTGCTCACGTACTGGGCGACCGAGGCGGCGGGATGGCTGAACAGGGGAACCTGGTGAGCGGAGGATTCCACCACCAGGGCCCCGTCTGGCCCGGTCCCGGCCCGCAGCCGCCCACCTGGCCCGCGCCGCCGCCCGTGCCCAAGCCCGAGCGCGGGCCCCGGCCCGACGATGTGAAACTCTCCGTGCAGCTGTGGATCTTCGTGATCCTCGCGGCGGCGATCTCCCGCGTCGCGCAGGCGATCTCGACGCGCGGCTCGAAGGAGCTGCGAGAGCAGTTCGATGCCATGCGTGAGGGCGACGGCTTCCTCGCGCGGACCTCACGCGAGCAGTACAAGACCTTCGAGCAGTACGACACCGCGACCTTCGTTCTCGCGATCGTCACGGTCGTCGTCGGCGTCGCTGTGGCCGCGGTCCTCGTGTACTTCCTGTGGCGCGGGCAGAACTGGGCGCGGCTCGCGCTGCAGTTCGTCGCCGCGTTCGTCCTCGTGCAGGGCGTGATGGCCTTCTTCTCGCACAACGCCACAGTCGCGATCCCGGCGATCCTCGCGGCGATCGCGGTGGTGGGGGCGATCATCTGCGCGAACAGCCGCGAATCGCTCGAGTACTGCAATCCGGGCGTGACGGCGGCTCGCCGGTGAGCGGGTCCGCGGCACCGCTCTACGCCGAGCGGGGGCTCTCGCGCGTGTGGCTGCTGATCGTGCCCGTGGCGACGGTGGGGATGATCCTCACGCAATGGCTGCTGGCCGGCCGCACCTCCGAGTGGTGGATCTGGCTGCTGCTGGGTCTCGCCACCCAGGCCTTCGTGTGGCTGCAGGTCACGGCCGGCCGCACTCACGTCTCGATGGCGATCACGCCCGAGGAGCTGCGCTGCGGCGAGGAGACGATCCCCGTCGCCGAGATCGCCCGGATCCTCCCCGGGAAGGCGCCCGATCATCCCCGTAAGGCGAAGCCCGAGGACTTCCCGGCCTGGTCCACAGCCCGCGCCATGGGGCGGCTGCGCACCGTGCCGCGGCGCCGGTACGGCATGGGGATCCAGCTCACCGACGGCTCCGTCGTCCAGGCCTGGGCCCGCAACGATTACGCCCTGCGCGCGGCTCTGGAACCGCTGCTGGCGGCGCGGCCCGGGAACTGAGCCTCAGCCGATGAGCGCGGCGGCCGTGCGCCCTGCGCCTGCCGTTGTACGTGGTCTGAGTTCCGAAAGTCGACTCCATCGGGCCGGGGCGACGATATTCTTCGCCCCGCCCCGATGGAGTGGAGTTTCAGATCCGGACCGCTCCGAGGTGTCGCCGGGAGCACGCCATGTCGGTGATGTCGGCGAACACGCTGTCCCAGCCGAACATGACGTCGGCGTAGTCGATACGCAGAACGTGGTAGCCGCCGACGGTCGACTTCCGGTCGCGCCGCGCGTCCTCTCTGCGCTGGTGTGCGTCGTCGTGGAATCCCCTGCTGTCGCACTCGATGATCAGCCGGTCGCCGACGAGCAGATCCACTCGTCCCACCGTGGGAATCGTCACTTGGCTGCGCACGCGGATGTTCGCCGACCGGAGTCGATGGCGCGTCACGGACTCGGTGCCCGACTGCGCGGCCGGATCCAGATCGCCGAGCAGCCGCTGGATCCGCAACGGTGCACCCTCGAAGACGTCGCGCACCTCCTGCACGGTGTGCGGGTCGGGCGATCGGAGAAGCGAATCCAGGACGGCCACGACGTAGTCCTCGTCGATGCAGTTGACGGCGCACTGCAGAGCGAGGTGCAGCGGATCGACAGCCCGCAACGAGGTCCCCAGCGAGACTGGCCGCGGCACCCCTTCTGTGTTCTGAGCGGCGTGCGGCGGTGCGCCGGCCACCGCACGTGGGTGCGCTTGGCGACCGGTGGTATCCAGATCCCGGGTGTGCGAGCCAGCGCCGAGAGGCAGGTCAGTGTCGCCCCGGCCTCGACCGCCGTGACGACCTCCGGGCTCGCGGTCGCGGTCGCGTACCAACCGCGCCGGATCGGGATCAGGACACGGGCCCGCACGAGCTCGGCGACGTCGGCCGGATCGACGCCGAGCCCGACCAGGTGGCGGCGGCCGACGACACCGCCGTTCTGCGCGGCGACCTCCGCGATCAGTTCGTTCACGCTCAGATCGTCGTCGCAGCCGACGCCGCGTCGGGCCGGAAAACCGCTCGCCTGTGGACGAAAAAGGTTTCGTACGCACACCTGTGGACGGAGCCGCTCCCGAAACTTCCATCGAGCGAGGTGGGGCGGCATGTATCGCCGTCCCGCCGCGCTCGATTCGACTTTCGGAACGGCTACTGCCAGGCCGGGCGGGTGTCGCCGCGGAGGGCGGCGAGGCCGCGGCGGATCCGCTCGGTCTGCCGCGGCGGCATCGGCGGCAGCGACTCGGGGCGGAACCAGGCGATCTCGAGCGACTCGTCGTCGGCGACGTGTGCCTCGCCGTCGACGTACCGGCACAGGAACAGCAGCGTGAGGTACTGCGCGACATCGCCGTTCGGGTAGTGGACGGGCTCGTCGGTGCGGATCGACAGCAGGTCGAGCACCTCCGCCTCGACGCCGGCCTCCTCGCGGATCTCGCGGACGATGGCCTCGGCGGGCTGCTCGCCGGGTTCGAGGATGCCGGCGATCGACGCCCACTCCCCGGTGTCGGCGCGGCGGCCGAGCAGGACCTCGCCGGTCTCGTTGACGACCACCGCGGCGACGCCGGGCAGCCACAGCAGGTCGGTGCCGATCTTCGTGCGGACGCGGCGCACGTACTCGGGAATGGGCATGCTTCTAGAGTACGAACCGATCCGCGGGGAGACGCGCGCCGCGAGGTGGGGCACGGTGGTGGTGCGGCCGCGGTGGCGGCCCGATACCCCTAGGGGGTACCATTCGAGGTGCGCGACGATCGCGCCAGTGGTGAAGGAGCGAGATATGGCAGTGGAGACCACGTACACCGTGACCGGCATGACCTGCGGGCACTGCGCGTCGTCGGTGCGCGAGGAGATCTCGGAGCTCGGCGGCGTGACCGGCGTCGAGGTGAACGTCGAGACCGGCGCCGTGACCGTGGCGAGCGAGGCCGAGCTGGCGCGCGACGCGGTGGAGGCAGCCGTGAAGGAAGCCGGCTACACGCTGGTCTGAGCGGTCCCGCTTCGCGCGGATCGCCGCCCCGACCGGTTACGGTGGGGGCATGTCTGAGCAGGGTTTCGGGGACTTCGAGTTCGAGCGCAAGTTCTTCGTGCGCGAGGTCCCCGAGGCCGCTGCGCTCGACCCCGCTCCGACCCTCATCGTGCAGGCGTACCTGTTCGCCGCCGACGGCTACGCCGTCCGCGTTCGCGTGCAGGGGCCGGCGCCGGCGGAACTCGCCGACGATCCCGGGGCCCTCGTCGATGCGCTCGACGGCGTGACCACCGGGACGATGACGGCCAAGGGGCCGGCCGTGAGCGGCACCCGCTACGAGGCCGAACGCGAGCTCGACGCCCTGGTCGCCGGCCAGATCGTGCGCCGCGCCGAGCACGTCGTCGCCAAGGTGCGCTACTCCATGTGGCTCGGCGAGGACGGCTGGGTCATCGACGACTTCCTGGGCGCGAACGCCCCGCTCGTGATGGCGGAGGTGGAGCGCGGCGGTCCCGTGACCGACCTCGCGATCCCCGACTTCTGCGCCACCGAGGTGTCCGAGGACGACCGCTTCCGCAACGAGTACCTGGCGCACATCCCGTTCGGCGGCTGGGCGGACGCCTACGCCCGCGAGCTGGCCCTTCTCGGCCCGCGCTTCGTGCACTCCCTCGGCGAGAACCGCCTCGGCGGCGTCTGAGGTCCCTCGTTCCCTCGGCGGCGGAGATCGATCTCCGCCCGTGGTCGGTTGACGTCCCCTGTATTAACACTGTTAACTTAACGTCGTTAATACATTTGGAAGGGGACGCACGATGATCGACGCACTCACCCGCTTCGTCGCGCGCCGCGCGAAGGCCGTCCTGCTGCTGGCCGTGATCCTGCTCGCCGCGCTGGGCTTCGCGGGAGCCGGCGTCGCCGACAAGCTGCAGGCCGGCGGCTACGTCGACCCGCAGGCCGAGGCCATGCAGACCTACAACCGCATGGCCGACGACTTCCACCGCGGCGGGCTGCCGCTCGTCCTCGCCGTCTCGATCCCCGAGGGGCAGGAGGCCGCCGCGGGCGCGTACGGCCGCGGCCTGGTCGACCGCCTCAAGGCCGACGGCCGCGTCGAGAGCGTCGTCGACGGCTTCTCCACGCCCACCCCGATGCTGCTCAGCGAGGACAAGCGCACCGCGCTCATCGTCGCCGCCATCGCCGGCGGCGAGTCCCGGGCCCCGCTCAACGCGAAGGCCATCGTCGGGGAGCTCCCGGCGCCGCCCGCGCCGGTCACCATGACGCCCGGCGGCCAGGCGTACAGCTACGCCCAGATCAACGACCAGTCCTCGAGTGATCTGCTGCTCGCCGAGGCCGTGGCCATCCCCATCACCTTCCTGGTCCTGGTGTGGGTGTTCGGCGGGCTGATCGCGGCGGCCATCCCGGTCCTCATCGGCATCGCGGCGATCATCGCCACCACCGGCATCCTGCGTGCCTTCACCACGTTCACGGACGTCTCGATCTTCGCGCTCAACCTCACCACCGCGATGGGGCTCGCGCTGGCGATCGACTACACGCTGCTGGTGATCTCCCGCTACCGCGAAGAGGTGGCCGCGGGCAGCGACCGCCCGGAGGCCCTGCGCCGCACCATGAACACCGCCGGCCGCACCGTGCTGTTCTCCGCGGTCATCGTCGGCCTGTCGCTGGCCGCGATGGCGATCTTCCCGATGTACTTCCTGCGCTCCTTCGCCTACGCCGGCGTCGCCGTGGTCGCCTTCGCCGCGCTCGCCACGCTGATCCTCACGCCCGCGATCCTCACGGTGCTCGGCGACCGGGTGGACGCCCTGAAGATCGGCCGCCGCCGCGCGGAACCCGCACCGCAGGACAGCCACTTCTACCGGCTCACCCGGGCCGTGCTGCGGCGCGCCGTACCCATCGGCCTGGCGCTCATCGCACTGCTGCTGATCCTCGGGACTCCATTCCTGAGCATCCATTTCGGCTTCCCGGACGACCGCGTGCTGCCGAAGACCGCGACCTCGCACCAGGTCGGCGACACCATCCGCTCCGACTTCGCCGAGGACGCCTCCGGCCAGGTCAGCATCGTCCTCACCGACCCCGTCGACGACGGTGCCGTGGCCGACTACGCCGTGCGCCTCTCGCAGGTGCCGGACACCGGGGCGGTGGTGGCACCGTCGGGCACGTACCTCGCCGGGCAGCGCGTGGCCGACGGTGACCCGACCGCCCGGGCGGCGAACGGGACCGCACTGCTGCTGGTCTCGTCGACGCTCGACCCGCTCTCCCAGGCGGCCTCCGACCAGCTCGACCGGCTGCACGAGGTGCAGGCGCCCGCGCCCCCGACCTTCGGCGGTTCCGCGCAGCTCAACCGGGACTCCGTGCAGTCGATCCTCGACACCCTGCCGACGGTGCTCATCGTGATCGCGGTGACCACCTTCCTGCTGCTGTTCCTCCTCACGGGCTCGCTGGTACTGCCGCTCAAGGCCCTGGTGATGAACGTGATCTCGCTGTCGGCGGTGTTCGGCGCGCTGGTGGCGATCTTCCAGTGGGGCTGGCTCGGCGGGCTCGACACCACGGTGACCGGCGCGATCATCGCGAACATGCCCGTCCTCATGTTCTGCATCGCCTTCGGTCTCTCCATGGACTACGAGGTGTTCCTGCTGTCGCGGATCAAGGAGTTCTGGGACCACGCCCCGGCCAAGGACCACGCGGCCAACGACGAGGCCGTCGCTATGGGCATCACCCGCACCGGCCGCGTGGTGACCGCCGCGGCGCTGCTCATGGCGATCGTCTTCGCCGCCATCGGATTCGCAGGCGTCTCGTTCATGAAGATGTTCGGCGTGGGCATGATGATCGCGGTGCTGCTGGACGCCACCCTGATCCGGATGCTGCTCGTCCCCGCCTTCATGCGGGTGGCCGGCGTGTGGAACTGGTGGGCGCCCGCGCCGATGAAGCGGCTGTACGACCGCGTGGGTCTGCGAGAATCCTGAAGCTATGGAGCAGGCACGACGGCGGCGGAACAAACGCGGCGACGGGGAGCGGCTGGCGGCCGAGATCCTCGACGCCGCCACGGACCTGCTCATCGAGACGGGCAGCGCCGAGGCCGTGTCGATCCGGGCCGTGGCGCAGCGCGCCGGGGTCACCCCGCCGTCGATCTACCTGCACTACCCGGACAAGGATGCCCTCCTCACGGCGGTCGTTGCCCGGTACCTCGGGCAGCTCGATGATGCCCTGTCTGAGGCCGAGGCCGGCGCACCCACCCCGCTCGACGCGGCGCGAGCGCAGGGACTCGCCTTCGTCCGGTTCGCGCTCGCCACGCCTGAGCTGTACCGGCTCGCGGCGATGACCCCATCGGACTACGCCTCCGATGTCGACGTGGTGTTGAACACCGCGGCCTTCGCACACCTCGAGCAGAACGTCCGCGACTTGCAGGAGCTGGGGTACTACCCGCCTGGGGACCCCCAGCCCATCGCGCTGCGGATGCTCACCGTTGTGCACGGCGTCGCGTCCCTTCTCGTCGCGAAGCCCTTCCTGCCGTGGGGCGATCCGCTGGAGTACGCCGACCGCGTGATCAGCGGTGCCTGCCTCGGGATGGCGCTGACCGCAGGGATGGATGAGCTGCCCGACGGTGCCGGTGCGCTTCGCTTGGTCCGCGAGCTCCGCGGCCAGGGCCCGCTCGGATCAGGCTGACCGCAACCGCTGCGCGGCGGCCCGTCGTGCCGCACTGTGTTCCTCACATCCCGAGGAGGACAGATGATCGAGGTGCGGAACCTCACCAAGACCTACGGGTCCGGCGCGGCGGCGACGCCCGTGCTCCGGGACGTGGGCTTCACCGTGGCCGCGGGCGAGATCTTCGCGGTCGTCGGCCCCAGCGGTGCCGGGAAGTCGACGCTCGCGCAGTGCCTGGGCCTGCTGGAACGGCCGACGAGCGGCACCGTCGCGATCGGTGGGCAGGACCTCACCGCGCTGCCCGAATCGCAGCTGCGGGCCGCCCGGAGGAGGATCGGCACCGTCTTCCAGGCCTCGAGCCTGCTGCGGCGGCGCACCGCGGCCGAGAACGTCGCGCTGCCGCTGGAGTACCTCGGCGTCACCAAGGGCGAGACGCGGGCCCGCGTCGCCGAACTCCTCGACCGGGTCGGCCTGGCGGACAAGGCCGGCCACTACCCGCACCAGCTGTCCGGGGGCCAACGCCAACGCGTCGGCATCGCCCGCGCGCTGGCGCTGCGGCCCAAGGTCCTGCTCTCCGACGAGGCCACGTCGGGCCTCGACCCGGAGGCCACCGCGCAGTACCTCGACCTGCTGCGGGACGTGCGCGACGAGCTGAACCCCGCCGTCGTGCTCATCACCCACGAGATGGACACCATCGTCCGCGTCGCCGACAGCGCCGCCCGTCTCGATCACGGCGTCCTCGCCGAACAGGGTGCCCTCGTCGACCTGCTCACCGACCCGGCATCAGTGCTCGGCGAGGCGCTGCGGGCCACCGGACCGGCGGCGCCGGCACCGTCGGGCCAGACGACGGTGCGCCTGACCTACGACACCGCCGTGCCGGCCGATTGGCTCAGCCGGATCACCCTCGAGACGGGTGCCGCGGTGGCACTGCTCTCGGCGTCCGTGCAGGCCGTCGGGAGCGTGACGATCGGCACCGTCACGATCGGCGTGGACGACGGTGACCTCGGGCGCGTCCTCGACGCCGCGCGCGGCCTCGGGCTGCGCACCGGGGCCGACACCCGCGAGGCGGTGCCGGCATGACCCACCTCGCCTCCGGGATCACGGTGCCGCTCGCCGAGATCCCCGACCTCGTGCTGCCCGCTCTGCGCGACACGGTGGTCATGGTCGGCCTCGTCATGGTGATCGTGCTCGTCGTCGGCGTGCCGCTCGGAGCCCTGGTGCACAACCTCGCGCCCGGCGGTCTGCTCGCGAGACCCGCTCTGCACCAACCGCTCACGTGGGTCATCAGCATCGGCCGGTCGCTGCCGTTCCTCGTGCTCATGACGGCGATCATTCCGTTCACCCGCTTGCTCACCGGCACCAACATCGGCATCGCCGCGGCCGTCGTCCCGATGTCCATCGCGGGCATCGCCTTCTTCGCCCGCATCGTCGAGAACAGCCTGCGCGCCCTGCCGCCCGACGTGGTGACCGTCGCCAAGGCCTCCGGCGGATCCAACGCCCAGATCATCTGGGGCGCACAGATCCCCGAGGCACTGCCGGGCATCGTCGGCGGCCTCACCATCAACACCATCGCCATGATCGAGTACTCCACGATCGCCGGCACGATCGGTGCCGGCGGCCTCGGCTACGTCGCCGTGACCTACGGCTACCAGCGCTTCGACCACGGCGTCATGATCGCCACCATCGTCGTCCTCATCGTGGTGGTCACCGCGATCCAACTCGCCGGCGACGCGCTCGTGCGGCACCTCACCCCCGAACAGACCGTCCTCCGAAAGGCCCTCGCATGAGCGACACCGAAACCCCCACGCCCGCCGCGCCTCCCGCCGACGACGATCACGGCTTCACCACGCGCGGCTCGCGCCGCCCCCTCGTCATCGGCGCGGTGATCATTGTCGTGCTCGTGGTGGCCGGGCTCGTCGGCTGGCGCGCTTTCGGCGGGTCCGACGCGAAGACCGCGAACGAGACCGCCGGCGCCACCCTGCTGGTCGCCACCACGGAGGGCAACGCGGCGGAGCAGGCGCTCATCGAGTTCGTGGCGAAGGACGTCGCCCCCAGGCACGGGATCACCGTCGCGTTCAAGGGACTCGCCGATTCCACCACGATCAACCGCGCCGTCAGCGAGGGCGAGGTGGCCGCCACCGTCTACCAGCACAAGCTGTGGCTCGGCCAGGTGCTGCAGGCCAACCCGGACTTCCGGGAGGAGGCCGCGACGCCCGTCTTCCGGTGGGGCTTCGGGCTGTTCTCCGACAAGTACACCGACCCGCGACAGCTGCCGCAGAACGCGAAGGTCTCGCTGTACTCCGACCCGGCCAACGAGGCCCAGGGGCTGTGGTTCCTCGAGCGCGCCGGGCTCATCACCCTCAAGCCGGGCGTGAACAAGTGGCAGGCCACCGTCAAGGACATCGCGTCGAACCCGAAGAACCTGCAGTTCACCCTGCTCGATTTCGCCGCGCAGACCCGTGCCCTCCCGGACCTCGACGCCGCCGTCGGCTACACGGAGTACTACCTCGCCGCGGGCGTGAGCATCGAGAAGGAGATCTTCGCCCCGCCCGCGCCCGACGAGTTCGCCGGCCAGCTGACCATCGGCAGCAGGTGGAAGGACAGCGAGAACATCAAGAACCTCGTCGCCGCCTTCAAGGACCCTGCGGTGCAGGAGTTCCTGCGCACCGACCCGCGCGTGAAGAAAATCCTGCTGCCGCTGTAGGACAGCGGCTCCGGTGCCGCCCCGCACCAGCGCGGGGCGGCACCGGGCTAGCGGACGGCGACGCTGTTGGCGGGGTCCAGCATGGGCACGTCGAGGGCGGCGGCGGGGATGCCGAAGGCGTCCACCAGCGACTCGGCGAGCGGGCGGGCCTTCCCGCACAGCTCGTTCACGCCGCGGCGGATGGCCTTGGCCCGCTCCACCGACACGTGGCGGTGCATGAGGTACCACCCGAGGTCGCGCTCGAGCAGCGAGTAGACGTACAGGTTGCGCATCAGCTTGAGGGCGTCGCGGGTCTCACGGTCCGTGACGTCGGTGATCGCGTCGACGAAGGACTCGAGCACGATGCGCTCGATGTGCGCCTCGCCCACCTTGATCAGGTGGTCCTGGGTCTCGGTGAAGACCTCGAGCGGGTCGGCGTCCTCCTCCTTCGCGCGGCGCATGCGGGCGGCCGCGGTGCGCAGCAGGTGGTCCTCGCGGTTCCGGAGCAGGCGCAGCTGCGTGCCGGGGTGGGTGAGCTCGCTCTCCTCGGTGTCCTCGTCGGAGTCGTCGAGCAGCGTCTGCACCACCTGGCGGGCGGCGGTCTTCTCGAGCACCACGTCGCGCGCCATCTCGGCGACGAAGCGCACCCAGCCCACGGCGTCGAGGCCCTGGACGTCGGCGGCGTAGGCCGTCAGCTGCTCCTTGGCGACGAGCTGCGTGAGCACGAGGTTGTCACCCTCGAAGGTGGTGAAGACGTCGATGTCGCCGCGCAGCAGCGGGAGCCGGTTCTCGGACAGGTAGCCGGCGCCGCCGCAGGCCTCGCGGGCCGCGCTGATCGCGTCCGAGGCGAGCCGGGTGTGGCCGGCCTTGATCGCCGCGGCCTTGCCCTCGATCTCGCGGGCGTAGTCGGGATCGACGGAGTCGGGGTCGGCGGTCTGCAGCTCGTGCAGCTCCGCGGTGAGCTCGTTCTGGGCGATCGCGAAGGCGTAGGCGCGGGCGACCAGCGGCAGCAGGCGGCGCTGATGCGTGCGGTAGTCGAGCAGCAGCAGTTCGTTCTCGCCGCCCGGCGCGTCGAACTGGCGGCGCACCAGCGCGTACTTGGTAGCGAGGGTGATGCCGAGGCGGCCCGCGGCGCCCGCCGCAGCGCCGACGGTGACGCGGCCGCGGATCAGCGTGCCGAGCATCGTGAAGAAGCGCTTGTTGTCGGACTCGATGGGGCTGGAGTACGTGCCGTCCTCCGCGACGTCCGCGTAGCGGTTGAGCAGCTCGCGGCGCGGGATGCGCACGTGGTCGAAGACGATGCGGCCGTTGTCCACACCGGGCAGGCCGCCCTTGTAGCCGCAGTCGGAGGTGGTGACGCCGGGCAGGTCGTCGCCGTTCTCGTCGCGGATCGGCACCACGAAGCAGTGCACGCCGCGGCCCGTGGGCTCCTCGCCCGGGCCGCCGGTGATGAGCTGCGCGAAGACCGTGGCCCAGCGCGCGTGCTTGCCGGCGCCGCCGATGTAGTCCTTGCGTGCGCTGGACGTGGGGGAGTGGATCTCGAACTCGTCCGTCTCCGGGAGGTACGTGGCGGTGGTCTCGAGTTCCTGCACGTTGGAGCCGTGGCCCGTCTCCGTCATGGCGAAGCAGCCGAGCACGTCGAGGTCGATCAGGCCCTTGACGTAGGTGTCGTGGTGGTACTGCGTGCCCAGATTCTCCACCGCGCCGCCGAACAGGCCCCACTGCACGCCCGCCTTGACCATGAGCGAGAGGTCGCCGTAGCCGAGCGTCTCGATCGCGGTGACCGCGGCGCCCACGTCACCGGTGCCGCCGTGCTCGGCCTTGAAGCCGTCGGCCGGGAAGCCCAGCGGCACCATGTCCTTCATCTGCGAGAGCATCAGCTCGCGGTACTCGTCCAGGCTCAGCCCCGTCTTGGGGACCACGTTCCCGTCCTGGATCTGGGCGCGCACGACGTCCCGGGTGGCGGCCCACCGGCCGTCGAGGATGGCGCGCAGCGCTGCGGTCAGTTCGGGCGACGATGCCGGCGAGGTCGGAGCACTCATGCCCCCAACCGTACCGAGCGGGGGCGATTCATGCCGATTCCGAGAGGGGGATCACGAGGCGTACGCACGGCGGTCCTCCGCCCGGCCGCCGTCGACCGCGGCCCGGACCGAGGCGGGCACCGGCAGGTCCTGCCCGGGGGTGGGCTCGATGCGTGCGTAGCCCTTCCGCAGCGGCAGCACACCCGACCAGCCGCCCTCGCTCGACGACGCTCCGCCGGTGCGCGCCTTCGCGATCCAGTTGTCCTCCGTGATCGGGAGGGTGAGCACCGTGGTCGCCGCGAGCTCCTTGCGGGTGTGGGCGCGGAGCTCGCCGCTGCGGCCGGGCAGCAGCGCGTCCGTGAACGCGTCGAGCAGCTCCGTGCCGTCGACCGTCACGGGCTCGAGGACGCCCCGCAGCACCGCCGAGCGGTAGTTCATCGAGTGGTCGAAGGCGGTGTCGGCCACCACCAGCGCGTCGAGGTGGGTCACCGTCACCGTGGCCGGGGCGCCCGCGGCCACGTGCCGCAGGGCGCCGGCGCCCGTCGAACCGTGGAGCACGATCCGCTCGCCGACGCGGGCGTAGGCGATCGGGATCGACCACGGCAGGCCGTCGGCCACCGTCGACAGCACGGCGACGACGCCCTCGTCGAGGATCTCGTCGAGGAGGCGGCGGTCGCCGCCGCGCTGGGGGTATCGCGTGAGCTGGTCCATGCGATCCATCCTGCGGGCGATACCGGATCAGCAGAAGATCCAGAATCTGTAACTTTCGAGAACCAGTATTGTGGTCGAGTGCCCCGCCCGCCCGCGTCGCTGCCCGACTTCTGGACCACCCGCGCGCACGCCGGCCCCGGCGCGCGCTCCAGCACGGCGATCGCCGAGGCCGTCCTCGACGGGCTCGACCGCGGCGCCCTGCACCCCGGCGATGCGCTGCCGTCGTCGCGGGCGCTCGCCGCCGGGCTGGGCGTCGCCCGGAACACCGTGATCGCCGCGTACGACACGCTGGCCGCGATGGGTGTGACGACGGCCGTACCCGGCAGCGGCACCCGCATCGCGCCCGGCACGGACCGATTCGCGCACGCCCTCCACGCCGCTCCCGCGCCGCGCCGCGCCGCGGCCGCACCGTCGGACCCGGGCGTCGTGAGCCTGGAGCCGGGCGTGCCCGACGTGACCCTCATCGACCAGCGCCGGTGGCGCAGTTCCTGGCGGCACGCCGTCTCGCTCCCGCCCACGGCCTCGCCCGCGCCGCACGTCGCGGCCCTGCAGGAGGCCCTCGCCGTGCACCTGCGGCGGCGGCGCGCCGTCCGCGCCGCGCCCGGCGACCTGCGGCTGTTCCCCGGCGTCAACCCCGCGCTGTCCGCCATCGCCGGTGAGCTCGGCGCTCTGATCGCGGTGGAGACGCCCGGCTACCGGCGGGCCTTCGACGCCTTCCGCGCCACCGGGAACGAGGTCGTGGGCGTGCCCGTCGACGGCGACGGCCTCGTCGTCGACCGGCTGCCGCGCCGCCGGTGCCTCGTTTACACCACGCCGGCGCACCAGTACCCGACTGGCGTGCGGCTCTCCATGGCGCGGCGGCTCGACCTCGTCGACTGGGCGCGGGCGACCGACAGCGTGATCGTCGAGGACGACTACGACGGCGAGTTCTCCTACGACGTGGCGCCCCTGCCGGCGCTGCAGACCCTGGCGCCCGATCACGTGGTCTACCTCGGCACCGCCTCGAAGGCGCTGACCCCGCAGCTGCGGCTCGCGTGGGCGGCGGTCCCCGCGTCGCTGCGCGGGCTGCCGCACGCGGGGCACGGATCGAGCGCGGGCGTCGACGGCGCCGCGGCCTCGATGCTGGCGCACTTCCTCGACTCCGGCGCCTGGGACGCCCACGTCGCGCGGGCCGCCCGCACCTACGGCGCGCGGCGTGCGGCCGTCCGGCGCGCCCTCGCGCACCACCTCCCGGACGCGCTCGTGCTGGGCGCCGATGCCGGGCTGCATCTCACCGTCGACCTGGGCTCGGAGGTTGCTCTCCGCGCGGCCGTGGCGGCGCTGGCCCGGCACGGCTACCGCGTTTCGACGCTCGCCGCCCACGCGCTCGCCGCCGGCGACGTCGCCGACACGGCGATGCTGCTGTCCTACGCGCTGATCCCCGAGACCCGCGCCGACGCGATCATCGCGCTGCTGCGCGCCTGACGCCGTCAGACCCGCTGCAGTCCGCGCACCCCGTCGCGGATGTCGAAGGACGCCGCCGTCTCCACCGGTGCACCCGGCTTCGAGACGTACGGCAGCACACGGTAATCCGCGCGGACGGTCTCCGGCGTGATCCGGGTGCTGATGTAGCCGCGCTGGTTGCGCAGCAGCCGGATGTGCGGATTGTCGCGCAGCTGCGCCTTGCCCTTCTCGTCGAGCTCCGCGGAGCCGTCGCCGCCACTGGTGATCGACGTGGCCGTCAGCTCGGAGGCCACCACGGCGTCGCCGCGCCGGATGTCGTTGGCGTAGTGGGTGTGCACGTCGCCGGTGAGCACCACCGGATTGCGTGTGCCCGCCGCCTGCCAGCCGTCGATCACGCGGTCGCGCGACCCGACGTAGCCGTCCCACGCGTCGGGGTTGTAGCCGGCGGCGTCGGTGGGGTCGTAATCGATCGGGGCGAACATCACCTGCTGGCCGAGCACGTCCCAGCGGGCGCGGGACGCGTGCAACCCGTCGAGCAGCCAGCGCTCCTGCTCCGCGCCCGTGAGACTGCGGGCGGGGTTGCGGTTCTCGGGGTCGGTGGCCGGCACCTTGTCGTTCCCGACCTGATCGTCGCGGTACTGGCGGGTGTCCAGCATGTGGAAGGTGGCGAGGTCGCCCCACTGCACGCGGCGGTACAGGCGCAGCGACAACCCGTTCGGCACCTGCGCCCGCCGGAGCGGCATGTTCTCGTAGTACGCCTGGAACGCCGCGCGGCGCCGCTCCAGGAAGTCCGGCTGCGGCTTCTCCGGCTTCTCGTAGACCTCGCCGGCCCAGTTGTTGTCGACCTCGTGGTCGTCCCACACCGCCACCCACGGCGCCGCCGCGTGCGCCAGCTGCAGATCCGGATCGGACTTGTACTGCGCGTACCGCTGCCGGTAGTTCGCCAGCGTGACGGTCTCCGGGCCGCGGTGGTCGCGCACGTTCCCGGTCTTGAGCTCGTACCCGCCGGCCTCGTACTCGTACTGGTAGTCGCCGAGGTGCAGGATCAGCTGCGGCCGCTCCTCCGCCATGTGCCGGTACGCGGTGAAATAGCCGTGCTCGTACTGCGCGCAGCTGGCGAAGGCCATCGCCAGCGGCGTCATGGCGCCGGGCTCCGGGGTGGTGTGCGTGCGCCCCGTCGGCGACAGCGCGCCCTCGGCGCGGAAGCGGTAGAAGTACTCCCGCCCGGGCTGCAGGCCCGCCAGCTCGACGTGGACGCTGTGCCCGGCCTCGGGCGCCGCCGTCGCGTCGCCGCGCTGCACGACCTTCGCGAACCGCTCGTCCTCGGCCACCTCCCACTGCACGGGGAAGGCCCGCGCCGGGATCCCGCCCATGCCGTCGTCGGCGAGGGGATCGCGGGCCAGGCGGGTCCAGAGCACCGCACCGTCGGGGGCGGGATCGCCCGAGGCGACGCCCAGGGCGAAGAGGTCGCCGCGGGGCGTGGCGCTCCGCGAGGCGCTCGGCGCGGCCGGGCCGCCCGGCGCGCAGCCGGCGCCGGCCAGGGCCGCGGCTCCCGCGGCGCCGAGGAGGAACGTACGACGGGAAACGAAAGGCGAGGGCATACCTGCACCGTGCCCGCCCGGGGTGACGCGGGCGCGTCGCCGACATGAGCACCCGGTGAACGCACCGCCGGCGGTGCGGCGCCGGGACGCCGGGACCCGACTCAGCGGCGGGCGGCCTCGAACGCGTCCCACGCGCGGCGGATCTCGGGCGACGGGTCGTACACGATGCGGTTCCGGTCGTCGATCACCAGCGTCGCGCGGGAGGTGCCGTTGTACGTGGGCCACTCGCCGGCCGGGCGGCCGGTGCGGGCGAACGTGATCCAGTCGCGCTGCATGCCGTCGGAGACGCGCATCGCGATGCGGCGGTCGCCGAGCGCGCCGAGCACCCACCCCGTGGTGCCGTGGTAGACGCCGAAGACGGCCATCAGCTCGGAGGCGTGCGTGGCGCCGTAGCCCAGGAGATCCAGCGTCTTCGGGGAGAAGTCGTAGCGGTAGAAGTATGTCGGCGCGTGCTTGGCGTGCGCCTGCGCGATCCGCAGCGACGGCGCCCAGAACATGTAGTCGCCGATGATCCGGTTCAGCGACGCGACGTCCGGGAAGCCCGGGTAGGCGGCGGCGAGCGGCGCGAAACCCTCCGTCGTGGCACCCACGGTGTGCGCCGCCCGCTCGGCCGACGGCTTGCCCATACCGGGCATCTTCGTGAACAGCGTCGCCTCGGTGCGGTTCGTGCCGATGATGAGCGGCACCTGCGCGCCCCGTCCGGCCGCGATCGCGACCTCCGGGTCCTCCGGGAGGTAGTCACCGTCGACCGTGGGACCGAAGGGCACCACGCCGAGTTGCTCCCGGTTGAGCTCGCCCATGAGCCGGTTGCCGGCGCGGCCCAGCTCCTCGGAGGTGGCCGTGTCGATGTGCTCGGGGCCGCCGATGATCTCCACGAACCGCTTGCCCCAGCCGCGTGCGGTCACCGCGTCGACGGTGAGCCCGGGGGCCGAGCTCTGCGCGATCGCGCGGTGGAACAGTCCGCGGGCCGCGGGCGTCGCGAGGAGCGTGGTGACGGCGTTGCCGCCCGCGCTCTCGCCGAAGATCGTGACGTTGCCCGGATCGCCGCCGAACGCCGCGATGTTGCGGTGCACCCACTCCAAGGCCGCGACCTGATCGCGCAGGCCGAGATTCCCGTCGATGGGGCGCTCGGCGGTGGAGAACTCCGTGAGATCGAGGTAGCCGAGGGCGCCGAGGCGGTAGTTGATCGAGACGTAGACGATGTCGCCCCGCTCGACCAGCGAGTTGCCGTAGTACAGCGGCGTCGCGGAGCTGCCCATGAGGTACGCCCCGCCGTGGATGAAGACCATCACGGGGCGCGGCGTCGTCGCCTCGCGGGCCGGCGCGACCACGTTGAGCGTGAGGGAATCCTCACTGGTGGGCTGGTACTCGCGGAAGCCGACCAGCGTGTACTTCTTGTTCTGCGGGGCGGCCGCGCTGAACTCCGTCGCCGAGCGGACCCCGGCCCACGGCTCGACCGGCTGGGGCGCGCGGTAACGCAGCGGCCCGACGGGCGGTTGCGCGTACGGGATACCGCGGTAGGCGTGCACCGTCTTCTGGTCGCGGCCGGAGATCTCGCCGCTGTCGATCCGTACCCGCGGGCCCTCGGTCATGGTCAGCCTTCCTCGTTCCTGGCCGCATCGACGGCCGCGACCAGCGCCGCGATGTCGCGCTCGAAGGCGCGGACGATCGGCCACGGGTCGGGCACCTGCTTCTTGCAGGCGATCACACCGATGTTCAGTGTGCCCTCCTGCGAGAAGACCGTCACGTTGAGGCCCGCACCGTGGAAGACCGGCCCCAGCGGGTACATCGAGTGGATCCGCGCGCCCAGGAAGTACAGGGGGAAGTCGGGGCCCGGGACGTTGGAGATCACCAGGTTGTAGATCACCGGGTGCAGCTCGGGCAGGTTGTTGTCGCCGTAGATCCGGGCGCCGATCTGCATGATCGACGCCGGCGCGAACTGCGCCCACGAGCGGAGCAGGTTGTCGTCGAGCTCGCCGTGATGCTCCTTGCTCGTCGCGACCCGCTCGCGGATCGCCTCCAGCCGCGCGACCGGGGCGTCGACGTCCGTCGTCATGCGGGTGAACATGCCCGTCACCTTGTTGGTGCCCTCGGTGAGCGTCGCGCCGATCTCCGCCTCGTGCACCGAGACGGGGATCATCGCGACCAGCGGCTGCTCGGGGAGCTCGCCCCGGTCGTGCAGGAACTCGCGCATCGCGCCCGAGCAGGCCGCGAGCACCACGTCGTTGACCTTGACGCCGAAGTGGTCCTTGACCTTCTTCACGTCGGCCAGCGGCACCGAGGCGAAGGCGATGGCGCGGTGGCCGGTGATGGAGCTGTTCAGCGAGGTGCGGGGCGCGCTGAACGGGGCGGGCATGGCCGCGCCGCGGCGCGAGCGGGTCCACCACCGGACGGGGACCGGCACGGTGCGGGGGAGCAGCGAGACCAGCGACAGCGGGCGGAGCAGGACGTTCCTCGCACCGTCGGCGGCGAGGGCGAGCAGCGGCGCCCCGCCCGTGGACTTGTCCACCATCGCCGGGTCGAGCGCCGGCGGTTCGGGGGTGAGCGAGCACAGCTGGGCCATGAGGCCGGCGCCGGTCACCCCGTCGACGCCCGCGTGGTGCATGCGCATCATGATCGCGATCCGCCCGTCGGCGAGGCCCTCGATGACCCACATCTCCCACAGCGGCTTGCTGCGGTCCAGCGCCTGGCCCGCGATGTGCGCGCACAGCTCCGCGAGCTCCTGTTCGCCGCCGGGTGCGGGGACCGCGATGCGGTGCACGTGCGCCTCGATGTCGAAGGACTCGTCCTCCACCCACACGGGGTGGTCGAGGTTCACGACGGAGTCGTGCAGCTTGCGCCGGAAGGCCGGCATCGCGGTGATCCGCCGCGCCAGCTCACTGCGCAGGTCCTCGAACCGGTAGCCGCCCTCGACGGTGCCGGGATCCAGCTCGAGGATCCCGCTGACGTGCATCAGCTGGGACCGGGACTCGAGATAGAGGAAGGAGGCGTCCAGCCCGCTGAGTCGTTCCATGGCTCTACTCCTACCGTGCGCGGCGCGGCCCCGTGGGTGGAACCTGTTCCACTATAGGGTGCGGCCGCTACGGGCGTTGTCGAAGTCGTATCGCCTTTCGATCCGCCCGACGAGGCGGATTTCCGCTGAACTCCTACACCCTGTAGTTGACGACTTGCCCTCGTTTGGGAGACTGGAGGTCGTGAGTTCTCCCATCGTCCCCGGTAGCGACACAGCGGCCCCGGCCAGCGCCGCCCTCTTCGAGCGCGCGGCCCGCTCCATCCCCGGCGGGGTGAACTCCCCGGTGCGTGCCTTCTCGGCCGTCGGCGGCACCCCGCGGTTCATCACCAGCGCCGCGGGCTCGCAGCTCACCGACGCCGACGGCAACACCTACGTCGACCTGGTCTCCAGCTGGGGGCCGATGATCCTGGGCCACGCGCACCCCGCCGTCGTCGACGCCGTGCAGCGCGCCGCCACCACCGGCCTGAGCTTCGGCGCCCCCACCGAGGCCGAGGTCGCGCTCGCCGAGGAGATCATCGCCCGCGTCGCGCCCGTCGACCGGGTGCGCCTGGTCAACTCCGGCACCGAGGCCACCATGAGCGCCGTCCGCCTGGCCCGCGGCGTCACCGGCCGCGCCAAGATCATCAAGTTCGCCGGCTGCTACCACGGCCACGTCGACGCGCTGCTCGCCGACGCGGGCTCCGGCGTCGCCACCCTGGGCCTGCCCACCAGCCCCGGCGTGACGGGCGCGCAGGCGGCCGACACCGTCGTCCTGCCCTACAACGACCTCGCCGCCGTCCGCGCGGCCTTCGCCCAGTACCCCGGTCAGATCGCGGCCGTCATCACCGAGGCCGCCGCCGGGAACATGGGCGCCGTGCCCCCGGCGCCGGGTTTCAACGAGGGCCTGCGCGAGATCACCAGGGCCGACGGTGCCCTCCTCATCCTCGACGAGGTCATGACGGGTTTCCGCGTCAGCCGGTCCGGCTGGTACGGCCTCGACCCCGTGGACGCCGACCTGTTCACCTTCGGCAAGGTCATGTCGGGAGGCCTGCCCGCTGCGGCGTTCGGCGGGTCCGCCGAGGTCATGGGCCATCTCGCGCCGCTCGGCCCCGTCTACCAGGCCGGCACGCTGTCCGGGAACCCCGTCGCCGTGGCCGCGGGCCTCGCCACGCTGCAGAACGCGACCGACGAGGTGTACGCCCAGCTCAACTCGAACTCGATCCGCCTCGGCGGGCTCATCGGTGACGCGCTCACCGCGGAGGGCGTGCGGCACCACGTCCAGTACGCCGGCAACCTCGTCTCCGTCTTCTTCACCGACGGCCCCGTCGCCGACTACGCGCAGGCCAAGGCCGCCGAGACCTTCCGCTTCGCGCCGTTCTTCCACGCCCTGCTCGAGCAGGGGATCTACCCGCCGCCCAGCGCCTTCGAGGCGTGGTTCGTCTCCGCCGCGCTGAGCGACGACGATTTCGCATCCATCGAGGCGGCACTGCCCGCCGCCGCCCGCGCGGCCGCCGCGGCGACAGAATAGAAGGCCCGATGACCGCCACCCCCGAAACGACGATCGTGCACGTCATGCGGCACGGCGAGGTGCACAACCCCGACGGCATCCTCTACGGGCGCCTGCCCGGGTTCCGCCTGTCCGAGAAGGGCCGGGCCCAGGCGCAGACGGTGGCCGACACGCTCGCCGACCACGACATCACCGCCGTCTTCGCCTCGCCGCTGCAGCGCGCCCAGGAGACCGCGACCCCCATCGCCGCCTCCCACGGACTGTCGATCATCACCGACGAGGAGCTCATCGAGGCCGGGAACCGGTTCGAGGGCCTCAAGGTGGCCGTCGGCGACGGCGCCCTGCGCCAGCCCAAGCACTGGCCCAAGCTGCGCGACCCCTTCACGCCCTCGTGGGGCGAGCCCTACCTGCAGATCGCGCACCGCATGGTCGGCGTCGTCGACATCGCCCGCGAGCGCGCCCGCGGCCACGAGGCCGTCCTGGTGAGCCACCAGCTGCCCGTCGTGACCCTGCGCCGCCACCTCGAGGGCAAGCGGCTCTGGCACGACCCCCGCAACCGGCAGTGCTCCCTCGCCTCGCTCACCAGCCTCGTCTACGACGGCGACGAGCTCGTGGACATCGTGTACTCCGAGCCGGCGGGCGCCACCGACCCGCTGGTGCGCGGCGCGTGAGGCGCGCCCGCCGCGGCGCCGCGCGCGCCACGACCGCCCGCCGCGCCGCCGCGCTCCTCGTCGCCGGTGCGGTCGCCTTCGGCACCTCCGGCTGCGTCCAGCTCTCCGACCAGGCCAGCAAGGGCGGCGTCATCGCGCCCGGCGGCAAGGTCCGGCAGTTCTACGAGCCCGGGCAGCGCAGCACCGTCGAGAACCTGTCCGGGCGCAGCGTGACCGACCCGAACACCACGATCAAGCTCTCCGACTACGCCGGCAAGGTCGTCGTCGTCAACGTGTGGGGCAGCTGGTGCGCCCCGTGCCGCATCGAATCCCCCGAACTCGAACGCACCTACCTCGCCACCAAGGACAAGGGCGTGCAGTTCCTCGGCATCAACGTCCGCGAGACCGCCGGCGACGACGCCGCCCGCGACTTCATCGGCTCGCAGGGCCTGACCTACCCGTCGATCTACGACCCGCCCGGCAAGACGCTGCTGGCCATCGGCGAGCAGTACCCGACCACCGTCGTGCCGATGACCTTCGTGCTCGACCGGCAGCACCGCGTGGCCGCCTCCTACCTCACGACCGTCGGCGAGAAGGAACTCACCGCCACGATCGAGAAGGTCCTGGGGGAGGGCTGATGGGGGACGCCTTCGCCAACGCCGCCGTCTCCGGGCCGCTGCTGCTCGCGCTCGGCGCGTGCCTGCTCGCGGGGCTCGTCTCCTTCGCCTCGCCGTGCATCGTGCCGCTCGTGCCCGGCTACCTGTCGTACCTGGCAGGGCTCGTCGGCGCCGAGGCGCCGGCCGCCACCGTCGACGAGGCGAAGGCGGGGGCGCGGGCGGGCCGCTGGCGCGTCATGGGCGCCGCGATCCTGTTCGTCGCCGGCTTCACCGCCGTCTTCCTGCTGATGACGATGTCGGTGTTCGGGCTCGCCACGTCGATCCGGCTCAACGCCGACACCCTCATGCGGATCGGCGGGGTCGTCACCATCGTCATGGGGCTCGCCTTCATCGGCCTGGTCCCGATGCTCGAGCGCGATGTCCGCTTCGCGCCGCGACAGTGGACCACCCTCGCCGGCGCGCCGCTGCTGGGCGGCGTCTTCGCGCTCGGCTGGACCCCGTGCATCGGCCCCACACTGGCCGGGATCCTGTCCATCGTCGTCGGCACCGACGCCGAGCCCGCCCGCGGTGCGGTCCTCATCGTCGCCTACTGCGCGGGTCTCGGCCTGCCCTTCATCGTCCTGGCCCTCGGGTCGACGGTGGCCGTCCGCGCCGTCGGCTGGCTGCGCCGCAACTCGCGCCGCATCCAGATCTTCGGCGGCGTGCTGATGATCGCCGTCGGCGTCGCGCTGGTCACCGGCTACTGGGCCGAGTTCATCGACCTGGTGCGCCGCCTCTTCGTCTCCAACACAGTGATGCCGATCTGATGACCACACCCGTCAAACAGTCCCCACTCCGCCGCGCCGTCGCCGCGGTCCGCAACGCGTGGCGCTCGCTCACGTCCATGAAGACCGCGCTGGTCCTGCTGTTCCTGCTCGCCGTCGCGGCGATGCCCGGCGCGCTGCTGCCGCAGCGCGACGTCGAGGCCGAGGCCACCGCGAAGTGGATCGCCGACCACGGCAGGCTCGGCGAGATCATGGACGAGCTGCAGTTCTTCGGCGTCTTCAAGTCGGTGTGGTTCACGTCGATCTACGCGCTGCTGTTCGTCTCGCTCGTCGGCTGCATCCTGCCGCGGACCGTCGAACACTTCCGCGCCCTGCGCACCCCGCCCGTCGCGACGCCCCGCAACCTGTCGCGACTGCCGCGGCACACCACCCGCGAGAGCGACCAGGATCCCGAGGCCGCGGCGCAGACGGTGCTCGCCGGCCTGCGCGGCTGGCGCAAGATCGCCCGGGTGGAAAAGGCCGCCGAGGCCGGCACCGATGGCGGCGCCACCGTCACCGTCTCCGCCGAGAAGGGCTACCTCCGCGAAGCCGGCAACCTGATCTTCCACATCTCGCTGGTGGGCATCCTCATCGCGATCGGTGTCGGCCAGCAGTTCTCCTACGAGGGCTCGCGCATCGTCATCGCCGGCGACGACGGCTTCTGCAACACCTCGTCGAACTACGACAACTTCCGCGCCGGCAACCTCGTCGACGGGACCGGGCTCGCGCCCTTCTGCCTCAAGGCCGACGAGGTGCAGGCCACCTTCCTGCCGAACGCGCAGCCCGACATGTTCCGCACGATGGCCTCGTACCAGGACAGCGAGGGCCTGCGCAACGACACGTGGAAGAAGTACGCGATCGAGGTCAACAAGCCGCTCCGCATGGAGGGCGTGCGCGTCTACATGCTCGGCCACGGCTACGCCGGAACGTTCACCGTGACCTACCCGAACGGCGCCGTCCGCACGCAGACGATGCAGTTCGCGCCGCAGGACAAGGTCAACTTCCTCTCCTCGGGCGCGCTGCGCTTCGACCCGCCCGCCGAGCTGTACCGCACCGAGGACGAGCGGCGCACCAAGCAGATCGGGATCGAGGGGCTGCTCGCCCCCACCAAGCAGCTCGACGGGACGCTGCTGACCTCGCGGTTCCCCGCACCGAACGATCCGGCCGTCGCGGTGGACATCTACCAGGGCGACACCGGCCTCGACACCGGGAAGCCGCAGAACATCTTCTCGCTCAGCCGCGACCAGATCGACTCGAAGCGGCTCGAGAAGAAGGCCCGCGTGAACCTCGGCGTGGGACAGTCGACCACGCTCGAGGACGGCACCCAGGTGCGCTTCGACGGGGTCACCAACTTCGCGGCGCTCCAGGTCAGCCACAACCCGGCGCAGAACTGGACGCTGGTGTTCGCGATCGGGATGCTCGGCGGGCTCATCGTCTCGCTGACCGTGCGGCGCCGGAGGGTGTTCGTGCGGCTGACCCCGCGCGAGCACGGCGGTACCGTGATGGAGATCGCCGGACTGGCCCGCACCGACGAGGCCGGGTGGACCGAGGACTTCGAAGCACTGGCCGACCGCCTGGTCGGCCCCGACGGTGAGAAAGTGGCATGACCATGGGAACCGAGACCAACGTCGACCTGGCGAACTTCGCCGACGTGCTGTTCACCAGCGCGACAGGGATCTACGCCCTCGCGCTGGTCCTGATGGTCATCGAGCTCGCGACATCGCAGGTGGACGCGACCGCCGCGCGCGACCGCAAGCGCGAGCTCGTCGCCGCGGGAGGCGGACCGATCGCCACCGAGAACACTCCCGGGCGGGTGGTCGACGACGGTCCGCGGCGCACGAAGTCCGAGCGGATCGGGCGCATGGGCTACGCCCTCGTGGTCGCGGGACTGCTCGTGCACGTCAGCTCGATCGTGCTGCGCGGTGTCGCCACCGGCCGCATGCCGTGGGGCAACATGTACGAGTTCATGTCGATCATGTGCGCGGGCGCGGTGCTGGCCTCGCTGGTGCTGCTGCGCAAGCCCGAGGCCCGCCCGATCCTCGGGTTCGTGCTGGTCCCGATCCTGATCTTCATGTTCGTCGCCGAGGGCGTGCTGTACACGACCGCCGGTCCCGTGGTGCCCTCGCTGAAGTCCTACTGGCTCGCGATCCACGTCTCGATCGTGTCGATCGGCGCCGGCATCTTCCTGGTGTCCGGCGTCGCCAGCCTGCTGTACCTGATCCGCCGCCGGTTCGAGCTGCCCGACGGTTCCGTCACCGTCACCTCCGGCGTCGGCGGGCGGCTGCTGCAGGCCATCCCGTCCACGCAGGTGCTCGACCGCGTCGCGTACGGCACGGTGATCGTCGCCTTCCCCCTGTTCAGTGCGGGCGTCATCTGCGGCGCGGTGTGGGCCGAGGCGGCGTGGGGCCGGCCGTGGGGTTGGGACCCGAAGGAGACCACCTCGTTCATCGCGTGGGTCCTCTACGCGGCGTACCTGCACGCGCGGGCGACGTCGGTGTGGCGCAAGGCCGCGCCCTACCTGAACATCCTCGGCTTCGCGGTGATCGTGTTCAACCTGTTCATCATCAACTACTTCGCGACGGGCAGCCTGCACTCCTACGCAGGCTGATCCCGCCCGCTGATCCCGGGCACCGCGGCCCGCCGCGGGCCCGGCGACCCGCGTACGAGAAGGGCGCCGCCCCGCCGAGGGATCTCGGTGGAGCGGCGCCCTTCCGCGCGTCGCGGGGAGCTACGCGGTGGTGTTCTGGTTCAACAGAGCAAAGACCTCCGAGGCGCGGAAGCGACGGTGCCCGCCGGGCGTCCGGACGGAGCCGAGGAGGCCCGCGCCGGCCCACCGGGTGACCGTCTTGGGGTTCACGTTGAACAGCGCGGCCACCTGGCCTGGGGTCATGAGGCGCTCGGGCTGTCGGGGAGCAGCGGCCCGCGGGTCCGCTGCGCGCTGGGCGATGTTCGAGTGTGCCGTCGTCATGATGCCCAGTATGCAGCGATTTGCCCGAGTACTCGAACCTCTATCCGAGTGCCAAGAATTGGTAAAGTCGGATTTCGGACGGGGAGTAGGCTCTGGGGCATGACCGATACGGGTGCGGCCAAGAAGGCCCTGGCACGCGACATTTTTTTCTATACGCTGTTCCGCCTGGGACTCGTCGTCGCCGTCTTCGCGGTGCTCTACGGGATCGGGTACCTCGTCCTCGACGAGGTGCCGCCCGTTCCCGTCTTCCTCTTCGCGCTCGTGGTGTCGCTGCCACTGTCGATGGTGCTCGGCAAGAAGCTGCGGACGCGGGTGAACGAGAGCGCCGCGGTGATCGATGAGGCGCGCCGGGCGAAGCGCGACGACTTCCGGCGGCGGCTGCAGGGCGTGGACGAGTGACGACCGTCGTTCACGACCGGTCCGCCGACCGGTCGTGGGTCGACAACGCCGTCCGGCTGATCGAGGCCGACGCGCGCCGCAGCGCGGACACGCACCTGCTGCGGTTCCCGCTGGGGGACTGGGCGCGGGATGCGCGGATCGACCTGTACCTCAAGGACGAGACCACGCACATCACGGGCAGCCTCAAGCATCGGCTGGCCCGGTCCCTGTTCCTGTACTCGCTGTGCAACGGGTGGGTGCGCGAGGGCACGACGGTGATCGAGGCGTCGTCGGGCTCCACCGCGGTGTCCGAGGCGTACTTCGCCAAGCTGCTGGGCCTGCCCTTCGTCGCCGTGATGACGAAGTCGACGTCGCCGGCGAAGGTGGCGCTCATCGAGCGCGAGGGCGGCACCTGCCACTTCGTGGACCGCGCCGACCAGGTGTACACCGAGGCCGCCAGGCTCGCCGAGGAGCGCGGCGGCCACTACATGGACCAGTTCACGCACGCCGAGTGCGCGACGGACTGGCGCGGCAACAACAACATCGCCGAGTCGATCTTCTCCCAGCTCTCACTGGAGGAGCACCCGGAGCCGGCGTGGATCGTGGTCGGCGCGGGCACCGGCGGCACCTCCGCGACCATCGGCCGCTACATCCGCTACCGGCGCCACGCCACCCGCCTGTGCGTCGTGGACCCCGAGAACTCCAGCTTCCTGCCCGGGTTCGTCGCGCGCGACTGCTCGGTGCAGACGGGGCGGTCCTCCCGCATCGAGGGCATCGGCCGTCCGCGCGTGGAGCCGTCGTTCATCCCGGAGATCGTCGACCGCATGGTGGGCGTGCCCGACGCCGGTTCGATCGCCGCGGCCCGCATCGCCTCCTCGATGCTCGGACGGCGCGTGGGCGGCTCCACCGGCACCAACCTGTGGGGCGCCTTCGGCGTGATCGCCGAGATGCTGCAGGCCGGCCGGTCCGGCAGCGTCGTCACCCTCCTCGCCGATGACGGTGACCGCTACCTCGACACCTACTTCGACGACGCCTGGGTGCAGTCCAACGGCTTCGACCTCATCCCGCCCACGCTCACCGTCGAGCGCTTCCTCGCCGACGGGTCCTGGCGGGAGTAGGGGCCGACGGCGGGTCTCGGCACGCGGATCGGGTAACTATTCGGTCCGGGAAGCCATGCGTGCCACGCATGGCTATGATTTCCGCAGGTCAGGGGCTTTTTTCCTGACGCGGGTCATGCGCCGGACGCATGGCCCGGGCAGGCGTTGTCGCTCCGCGCACGTCGCTCAACGCGGTCAGACCCGCAGGAGGAAGGACTCCGCCTCGGTGGGCGGGTCGGGCAGGTGCAGCAGCTCGATCCGTTCCAGGCGGGTCACCCTCACCATGACCGTGTCGAGGTCCGGGCGCAGCGGGCCGGTGTTGCGTACCACGGCGAACGCGGCCTCGCCGGCGTGGACGGCCGCCACCGGATCGTCCAGGATCACTGGTTCGACGGTGGGAGTGTTCTCGCGGTTCCACAGGACGATCGTGTCCTCGAGGCGGGTGGGGATCGGCAGGTCCGCGCGGTGGGCCAGGCGGAGCGATGCGGGGCGGTCGCCGCCGAGCGCGCGAAGCTCGTCGAAGCCGCTCACGATGCGCTCGATCAGGGCGATGGCGGGACGTGCTGCTGGGGTCGGCGGAGCGCCCTCCGCGGTGCGCCGGAACAGTGCGAAGCCCACGAGCTCCTCCGTCTTCGCCACCGACCGCGTGACCGTGGATTGCGCGACGCCGTGCACCCGGGCCGCCTCGCTGATGCTGTGCGTGCGGGCCACTGTCGCCACCACTCGCAACCGTTCGATGTCCGACATGCCGGGACGGTACCGCCGACCACCGACGAGTTTCGTGAGCACGGCGCGGGAGACGGGCCGCGGAGGCCGTGTCGGCCGCATCGGCGGCGACGCGAGAGTCCGGGACGTCAGGTCATGCGTGCCGCGCATAGCGCGGGCGCGAGAAAGTGGCTCTGAACTGCAAGTATCGAAGCCATGCGCGGCACGCATGGCTTCCCGGATCGACTACAGGTCCGGATTGTCAGGGCGGGACTCACGCGCCCAGGAACAGGCCGATCGCGGCGCCGATGGACCAGACGAGCATGGCGAGGCCGGTCTGGGCGAGCGCGGGGATCAGGGCCGGGCCCTGGCCGCCGCGCGCCACCGGCAGCGCGGCACGCACGGCGAGCGGGGCGGAGGCGAGCGACAGGAGCGCCCACGGGGTGGCGACGGCCGCGAGGGCCAGGCCCAGCACCGTCGGGACGGCGACGAGGACGGAGAACAGCACGCGGGTCCGCGCGTCGCCCAGCCGGACGGCGAGGGTGATCTTGCCGGACTCGCGGTCGGTGGGGATGTCGCGCAGGTTGTTGGCGACGAGCACCGCCGAGCTGTACGAGCCCACGGCGCACGCGGCGAGCCAGCCGGCCGCGTCGACCCGGCCGGCCTGCACGAACTCCGTACCCAGCACCGCGACCAGGCCGAAGAAGACGAACACCGCGATCTCGCCGAAGCCGAGGTAGCCGTAGGGCTTCTTCCCGCCCGTGTAGAACCACGCCCCGGCCACGCACGCCAGCCCCACGAGGATCAGCCACGGCGCTGAGGTCAGCGACAGCACCACACCCGCGATCCCGCCGACCCCGAAGCACGCGAACGCGGCGCGCTTCACCGCGGCGGGCGAGGCGAGCCCGGACCCGACGAGCCGCAGCGGCCCGACGCGCTCGTCGTCGGTGCCGCGGATTCCGTCGGAGTAGTCGTTGGCGAAGTTCACGCCCACGATCAGCGACAGCGACACCACGAGCGCGAGCAGCGCCTTCCACCAGACCGCCTCGCCCAGGAACCCCGCCGCCCCCGTCCCCGCGATCACCGGGGCGATCGCGTTCGGGAGCGTGCGGGGCCGGGCCCCTTCGAGCCACTGCGCTGCGGTTGCCATGGACCCCAGCCTATGCAGTCGCTACAGGACCGAGGTGTCCAGGTCGAGCGTGGTGCGATCGAGCTTCGCCAGCAGGTCGAACTCGGTGTGCGCCTTCGGCAGCTCGTACACGAAGAAGTACTGCGTGGTCGCCCGCTTGCCGCGGTAGAAGGCGTCGTCGCGCGCGGTGCCGTCCTCGGCGTACGTCGCGAGCGCCTGGTCGAGCCACAGCCACGCCACCACGACGTGGCCGAGGCCGTCCAGGTACGAGGTCGCGTTCGCCAGCGACAGCGCGGGATCTCCGGTGCCGCCCAGTGCCATCGTGACCTCGACCGCGCGCTGCGCGGCCGCCCGCAGCGCGGCGGCGTGCGGCGCGAGTTCCTCGATCTTCTCGGCACGGGCGGCGGTCGCCTCGATCCGCCCGAGCAGCGCGCCGAACGCGGCGCCCCCGTGCTGCGGGACCTTGCGGCCGAGCAGGTCCAGTCCGTGGATCGCCTTGGCGCCCTCGTGGATCGCGTTGAGCCGGTTGTCGCGGTAGAGCTGCTCGACGTTGAACTCGCGCGTGTACCCGTAGCCGCCGTGGATCTGGATGGCGAAGTCGTTCGCCTTCGTCGCCCACTCGCTCGGCCAGCTCTTGATGATCGGCGTGAGGAAGTCCAGCAGCTGACTCGCGGCCGTCCGCTCCTCCTCCGACGGCGCCGTGTGCGCGTCGTCCACCAGCCGCGCCCCGAACAGCGCGAGACCGAGCCCGCCCTCGACGTAGCTCTTCTGCGCGAGCAGCATGCGGCGCACATCGGGGTGCTCGATGATCGGGACCTGCGGGCCCGACGGTGCCGTGACCGGCCGGCCCTGCACGCGGGTCCTGGCGTACTCGAGGGACTGCAGGTAGCCGGTGTAGCCGATGGCCGACGACGCGAGGCCCACCGCGACGCGGGCCTCGTTCATCATCTGGAACATCTGCACCAGGCCGCGGTTCTCCTCGCCCACGAGGTAGCCGGTCGCACCGTCGAGGGAGAGCAGGCAGTTGGTGGTGCCCTTGTTACCCATCTTGTGGTTGAGGCTCACCAGGTGCACGGCGTTGCGCTCGCCGACCGACTGATCTTCGTTCACCAGGTACTTCGGGACGATGAACAGGGAGATGCCCTTGACGCCGTCCGGTGCGCCGGGGACCTTCGCGAGCACCAGGTGCACGATGTTCTCGGTCATCTCGTGGTCGCCGCCGGTGATCCACATCTTGGTGCCCGTGATGGCGTAGGTGCCGTCGCCGCGGGGCTCGGCCTTGGCGCTGATGTCGGCGAGCGCGGAGCCGGCGTCGGGCTCCGAGAGGCACATGGTGCCGGTGAACCGGCCCTCGATCATCGGCTCGAGGAACAGGCGCTTCTGCTCGTCGGTGCCGAAGGAGCGGATGACGTTGCCGTTGCCCAGCGTGAGGCCCGAGTACACGGTGGTCGAGACGTTCGCGGCCTGCATCCACGCGAATGCGGCCTTGCTGATCAGCGAGGGCAGGCCGATGCCGCCCTCCTCCGCGGGCAGCTCGGCGAAGGTGAAGCCCGCCTCGTTGATCGCGTCGAGCCCGGCCTTGGTCGCGGGCAGCGTCTTCGCGGTGCCGTCGGGCTGGATCGTCGGCTCGTTCGCGTCCGCGTCCTTGTAGTGGTTCGACAGCTTCTGCACCGCGATGTCGGCGGCGAGATCGAGGGCGGCGTCGAAGGTCTCCTTGGAGTGGTCCGCGAAGGCCTCGCGCTTGGTCAGTTCCTCCGCATTCAGCCACTCGTAGAGCAGGAAGTCGACGTCGCGGGGGCTGAGCAGCGGGGTCTGCGCTGCGATGTTCTGCTTCATGGCTCCAAATCCTACATCAGTGAATATTTGAGAAACGATCGGTCAGTGCCCGCCGGTCGACCTTGCCGGGCCCGCGCCGCGGCAGCTCGTCGAGCAGGTACAGCGCCCGCGGCGCCGCCGTCCGGTCCAGCTCGCGCTCGACGGCCGCGCGCAGCAGGTCGACGGTGACCTCCGCCCCCGGCGCCGGCACGACCGCGGCGGCCACGCGCTGGCCGAGCCGCGGATCCGGCTGGGCGAAGACGGCGACCTCGGCCACACCCGGCACCCGGGCGAGGACGGCCTCCACGACCTGGGGGAGCACCGTCAGGCCCCCGGTGGAGATGGCCTCGTCGAGCCGGCCCGTGACGGCGAGGACGCCGTCCGTGAGCGTCCCCGCGTCGTCGGTGCGGAACCAGCCGGGCTCGGCGAACGCGGGATGCTCGGGCAGGTTCCGGTAGCCGAGGGCCACCGTCGGGCCGCCGAGGACGACGCGCGATTGCGGTCCGTCCAGGCGGATCTCGACGCCCGGGAGGGGCGCACCGTCGTACACGCATCCGCCGGCGGTCTCGCTCATCCCGTACGTGCGGACCATGCGGATCCCCGCGGCGAGCGCCGCCTCCCGGACCGGGGCGGGGCAGGCGGCGCCGCCGATGAGCACCCCGTCGAACCGGGCCAGGGCCTCCGTCGCGGCGGGGTCGGCGAGCACCTTCACCAGCTGGGTCGGCACCAGGGAGACGTACCGGCGGTCCGCGGTCATGTTCGCGTGCGCGGCCGCGAGGCCGGAGGGATCGAAGCCGGCGCGCACGTCGAGCTGCGCGGGCGCGTGGCCCGCGGCGAGGGAGCGCAGCATCACCTGCACCCCCGCGACGTGGTGCGGCGGCATCGCGAGCAGCCACTGCCCCGGTCCGCCGAGCCGGGCGTGCGTTCCCGCGGCGCTGGCGGTGAGGTTGGCGCGGGTGAGCATGGCGCCCTTCGGCGTGCCCGTCGTCCCGGAGGTCGCGACGACGAGGGCCACGCGCTCGTCGATCGGCGTGCCCGCGGCGAGCGCGCCGGCGAGCCGCTCGGTCTCGCGCGGATCGCGGGCGGGCACGGGCAGCCACGCGGGCGCCGTACCGTCCAGGAGGGCGCTGAGCTGCGGCAGGGCGGATTCGACGGTGTCGATCGGCAGCGGCTCGAGGTTCACGGGTCGAGGCTACTGCGCCTCGCCGGGATGCCCCTCGTGGCGCAGCGGGTCGTCGTCGAAGGGCCAGCCCTTGCGCTCCAGGCGTTCGCGGACGCGGGCGATGTCCTTCTCGAGCGGCAACTCGTGGGTGCGGCCGCTGATCGCGACGCCGGCGTCGACGCGGGTGATGGGCTCGAGCCCCTCGGCGGAGAGCTGCGCGTCGTTGATCAGCTCGCGCGTGACCTCCTTGAGTTCCTCCTTCGTCAGCTGCCGGTCGAGCAGCGCGAGGAGCGGCTGGTAGTCGGTGCTGGGCACCCCGTCGGGATAGCCGGCGCGCAGCCAATCCACGATCCTGGCCAGAAAGCCCGGACTCGAACTCATGAGACCCCACCTCCGGTGCGAGGTGCGCCCCGGCGGGGCGCGATAGTGCTGGTGATACGGATACCGATACGGGAACGGCCCCCTATCGCTCACCACAATAGGGGGCCGTGCGCGATGCGGTGCATCGACCGCTCAGCGAAGCGGAACGTGTTTCAGCCGGCGAAACCCGTGAGCGGCCAGCCGCCCGCGGCCAGCTTGCTCGCGACGTGGCGCAGGTCCTCGTCGCTGGGCTCGGCCTGGGTCACCTTGGTGATCGCGGCCTCGATCTCGTTCTTGTGGACCTCGTCGGGACGCTGGGCCAGGATGCGGCCGATCACCGCGTCGACCTCGGTCTCCGAGAGCTGCTTCGTGAGGAGCGCGAGCAGCGGGAAGTAGTCCTTCGGCGGGACGCCCTCCGGGTAGCCGACGCGGAGCCAGTCGAGGACCTGCTGGAGGATGCCGTCCTGGTTGTTCTCGGTGGTCATTCGTCCGCCCCTACTTCTTCTTCTCGAACCACGGGTAGATGTTGTCGAACGTGAGCTCGTACTTGAAGCCCGACGCGACGATCATCGCGATGCCGAGCACGACGGCGGCGATCACGATGACGAACGCGACCGCGGCGAGCACGTTGCCCAGCGGGTTGGGCTGGTGGACGGTGCCGTCCTCCTGCTCGTGGCCGTTGCCGATGGCCAGGCCGCGCACACCCACAGCGAAGAGGGCGGGCAGGCCGGCGCCGAGGATGAGGCCCACGAGGAGGACCTTCCAGACCGCGTTGAGGGCGAGGGAGATGGTTTCCATGTCTTAGACCTTCGCAATCTTCTCGTCGGCGGTCGGCGCGACCGCGTTGGTCTCGTCGTCCCACTCGGCGTTGACGTTGTTGGAGTCGACCTTCTGCTGCTGCGCGCGCCAGTACATGTACCCGGAGAGGGCGCAGAGGATGGCGAAGGCGACCAGCGGGCCGGCGAGGCCGGGGATCTTCGCGGCGACGAACCACATGGCCGCGCCCACGACGGCGGCGGCCGGGAGGGTGATCAGCCACGCGGCGACCATGCGGACGGCGACGTTCCAGCGCACCTTGGCGCCCGGCTTGCCGACGCCCGAACCGAGGATCGAGCCGGTGGCGACGTGCGTGGTGGAGAGGGCGAAGCCGAGGTGGCTCGACGTGAGGATGATGGTGGCCGACGACGCCTCGGCGGCCATGCCCTGCGGCGAGCTGATCTCGATGAGGCCCTTGCCCAGGGTGCGGATGATGCGCCAGCCGCCCAGGAAGGTGCCCAGGGCGATCGCGGCGGCGGCGGAGAACTTCACCCACAGCGGGACGCCGTGCGTGTCGTTCCAGAACAGGAAGCCGCCGCTGGCCTCGGGGGAGCCGGCGCTGTAGCCGATGAGCGCGAGGGTGATGACGCCCATGGTCTTCTGCGCGTCGTTGGTGCCGTGCGCGAGGGAGACGAGCGAGGCGGTGCCGATCTGGCCCCAGCGGAAGCCCTCCTCGGTGAACCGCTCGGCGACGCCGGCGACGATCTTGAAGATCAGGTACGTGCCGGCCGCGGCCACGAGGCCCGCGACGACCGGGGCGAACAGCGCCGGGAGGACGACCTTGCCGATGACACCGTCGAGCTTGCCGTGGCCGATCCAGACGACACCGCTGAGGCCGAGGGCCGCGATGGTGGCGCCGATCATGCCGCCGAACAGCGCGTGCGAGCTGGAGCTCGGCAGGCCGAGCAGCCAGGTCAGCAGGTTCCAGACGATGCCGCCGATGAGGCCGGCGAGCACGATGATGAGCAGCGCGCGCCCGTGGTTGGCGGTGAACTCGGCCTTGGGGGAGCCGTCCTTGTTCTGGATCTTGATGACCGCGTTGGTCACGGTGAGAGCGACCTCGACGGACAGGAAGGCGCCGACCAGGTTCAGGATCGCCGACAGGCTCACGGCGGTCTTGGGCTTGAGGGCGCCGGTCGCGATGGACGTCGCCATCGCGTTGCCCGTGTCGTGGAAGCCGTTGGTGAAGTCGAAGGCGAGGGCCGTCACGATCACCAACAGCAGGATGATGAGTTCGCTGTTCATGGTGAAAATACTGAGGCCGAGGTGCCCGTTCCACCAAACGGGTGAGACGGGTCCGACATCCTTCTGACCTGCAGGTTCTCGCTCGTCCGGCGAGCGTTCACCCAATGTTCATTCAGTGCGCTCTCAGATTGCGGACTCGATGTCCGATTTGTCCCGTTATTCCTATGCCGTGCGAACCGCTGACGTGCGACGACTACTATTCCGGCATGGCGTCTTTGGATATCCGTGTGCTGGGCCAGGTCTCGCTCTCCGTGGACGGCGCACCCAACGAGGTGTCGGGCGTGAAGCCGCGCTCCGTGCTCGCGCTGCTGGTGATGAACCGCGGCCGTGCCGTCACGGTCGACTCGCTCAGCGAGCAGGTCTGGGACGGCAACCCGCCCGCCTCCGCCCGGGCCAGCCTGCAGGTCTTCGTCAGCGGCCTCCGCAAGGCGCTCCGCGGACCGGGCGCCGGTTCGGGTCTCGACGCTCTGCTGGTGACCTCGGGCTCCACCTATCGCCTGGACCTGGAACCGGAGCAGTCGGACATCGGCCGGTTCGACTCGGCCCGCCGTCGCGGCGCCGAGCTCGCCGCCGCCGGCCGCTACGACCAGGCCTCGCTCGCCTTCGCCTCCGCGCTCGCGGAGTTCCGCGGCGACGCGGTGGCCGACCTGCGCGGGCTGCAGTTCGCGGACAATTTCGCGATCGGCATGGCCGAGGAGCGGGCCGCGGTGCAGTCCGCGATGTACGACGCGGAGATCGCCGCCGGCCGCGCGTCGTCGGTCATCGGCGAGCTGCGCCGCCTGGTCTCCGAGCATCCGCTGCAGGAGCCGTTGTGGGGCCAGCTCATCACCGCCCTCTACGTGACGGGTCGGCAGGCCGACGCCCTCGAGGCCGCACGCGAGCTGCGCCGCACCCTCGCCGACGAGCTCGGTGCCGATCCGACGCCGGCGCTCGTCGAGTTGGAGGGCAAGGTGCTGCGGCAGGAGCAGCTGGCCTTCACCGCGGCGCGCCCGTCGGCGCAGCCGGGCGACGGGCGCGCCTTCGAGAAGACCGAGACCGACGTGACCATCGACGGGGCCGGCCCGCGCGGCAGCCTGACCGCCGCCGACGGCACCGAGTACCCGGTGCACGGCGAGGTGCGGCTCGGCCGCCTGCCCGACAACGACATCAGCATCGACGACACCAAGGTCTCCCGCGAGCACGCCGTGATCACCGGGTCCGTGAGCGGTTTCGCCGTCCGCGACCTGCAGTCCTCGAACGGCACCTACGTGGGCGAGCGGCGGGTCGCCGGGCAGCACCCGCTGTCCGACGGGGACGAGCTCACGCTCGGCCGCACCACTTTCCGCTTCCACGTGATCGAGGAGTAGCGTGCCGCCCGCCGGCTTCTACCACGTCGCGTTCGCGGTCCCGGACCTCGATGCGGCGATGGCGACCATCACCGCATCGGTGGGCGTGCGCTGGCACGAGCCGCAGACCGCGACGCTCCGGGACTGGACGTACCGCATCGTCTTCAGCACGGCCGAGCCGCGGATCGAACTCGTCGAGGGATCGGTCGGGAGTCCGTGGGACGTGAGTGCGACCGGACCGCGGTTCGACCACCTCGGCTTCTGGGCGGAATCCCTGGAGTCGACGGTGGACCGGTGGACCGCCTGCGACGGCCTGCGGCTGGACTACGACGGCCGGGAGGACGGCCGCCGGTTCGCGTACTTCGCCGCGGACGCGCTCGGCATCCGGTTCGAGGCCGTCGACGAGTCACGGCGCGCCGACGTCGACGCCGGGTGGCCCGTCGAGGACGCGTCCTCGGACCGCTTGGAGCGGTAGCCGCCTACTTCGGTGCGATGCTGCGATCGGACATCGGCGTGTCGTCGCAGAGTTGCACCGAAGTTTCGGCGCTACCGTGGGCGGATGATCAACGGGGCGCACATCATCCACTACTCCGCCGACGCGGACGCCGACCGCGCGTTCCTGCGCGACGTGCTCGGCGTCGAGGGGGTGGACGCCGGCCAGGGCTGGCTGATCCTGCCGCTGCCCGCCTCGGAGGTCGCGGTGCATCCCACCGACGGCCCGCCGAAGCAGGAGCTGTACCTGATGTGCGACGACGTCGAGGCGGAGGTCGCGGCGCTGCGGGCGAAGGGCGTCGAGGCGGCGCCGATCACCGATCAGGGCTGGGGTCTGCTCACCTCGCTGCCCCTCCCCGGCGGCGGCGAGATCGGGCTGTACCAGCCGCGCCATCCCCGCGCTCACGGCTGAGGGACACATGCCCTCAGGGCTGCGGGGCGGCGTCGGACAGGAGCCGGCTCAGGAGGTCGAGGTCCTTCGTCATCGCGGACCGCATCGCTCGGGCCATGACCGGAGCGGCCATGCGCGCGAATCCGCTCGGCGTGCCGCGGTTCCGCAGGCGCATGAGCGTGCCGCCGGGCACGGACTCCCAGGTGTACGTGGTCTCCATGGGGAAGGGGCCGTCGGCGGTGCGCATGACCATCCGCTCGTCCGCGACGAGCTCGGTCACCTCGTAGGTGTACGCCAGCGGCCGCCCCAGGAACCGGGCCTCGAAGTCCATCCGCGAGCCGATCCGTACCGGCGGCTCCGTCCGCCACGCCACGGACCGGATGTTCGCGTACCAGCGCGGGGCGTTCGACGGGTCGCCCGCGAACTCCGCGACCCGCTCGCGCGCAACGGGAATCACGCGCTCGACCACCACATCGACGTCCATGCGAGCACGATACGCGCGGCGCCGCCCGGTGTCAGTCCGGCAGGGCCGCGCGGAGGAGGAGAGCGGCACCGTCGGACGTGCGGGGCCCGCGGCGGAGGAACCGGCCGAGCAGGGCGCGTTTGTCGCCCGCGAAGCGCGGGATCACGTGCAGGTGCACGTGATCGACGGTCTGGAAGGCCGCGCGGCCGTCGTTGACGACGAGGTTCACGCCATCGGCCCCGAGCTCGCCGGCGCGCGCCGCCCGGGCCAGACGGTGCCCGAGCGCGAACATCCGGGTGCCGTCCTCGGCGGGGAGGTCCGCCAGACGCGCCGCGTGCCGCTTCGGGACCACGAGGGTGTGGCCCTCGCTGACGGGGCGGACGTCGAGGAAGGCGATCAGCTCGTCGGTCTCGGCGACGATCGCCGCGGGCGCCTCACCCGCGACGATCGCGCAGAAGTTGCAGCTCTGCACGCGGTCAGACTACGTGGTGGACCGGCCGAGGCTGATCGTCTCAGGGCCGACTCCCAGGGCGGATGGTACCGGTGTGGAGATCGTGTGACGGATGCGTGAAGCGGGTTCCGTGCGCGACGTCGTCGGCCCTATCGTCGGAGATCCTCGGAACCCGTCGGCCCTGCGCACAGGACGAAATCGAGTATTCGACAAGATGACATAGATGCACTAGTTGCGATTCAAGACAGACTGCTCTAATCTTCCTCTTAGGTAAAGCAAGTTTCAACGCGGCGCAGCTAGTACGCGAGGTGTCGCCGAGGTTGAAACGCGCATACCCCGCCCGGGCCCTGCGGGAGGCGAGGCCCGGTGCCGGTAGCCCGTGCGTTGCCGGCTTGCGGAAGACGACCCGCGCCCTCGCGTCGACGTCGAGCCCGCTCTCACCGAGACGCGCTCGTGCCGGTGGCAGGGAGGGCGTGAACTGCCGCGTCACCACAACAGGAGTATCTCTATGTCTTCTCGCACAACGCATGCGCTTGCAGGTCTCACCGTCGTCATCGCTGCGACGCTGACGGTTGCCCCGATCGCGAACGCCGCGCCGGCCCCGAAGCCCTCGGGTGAGACCAAACCCAAAGCCGACGATCAGTTCGCCGACAGTTCGCGCACCGTGGTCACGCGCGATGGCTGGAAGGTGGTGGTCACAAAGACGATGGAAGCGTTGCGTTCCGTTCCCCCACTGAACCGCTCGCCGCAGTCGTTCGAAGCTTTCTCGACCATCGGAGGTGAGGCCACAGTCTCGGTCGCCGATCCCACGAAGAAGCCGAAGTCGAAGGTGAAGTCGGCCGTTCTGACCACAGGGCTGCAGGTGGGCTGCGCCGTCACTGCGGACAGCTTGACCGTGGGCGGCAGCATCTCGAATGCGACCAACGTGGGGGTGACCCCGTCGGTGACAGCGAATCTCACTGGAACCGCGACGGGGCAGGGCGGCACGACCGGCGGCAGCGGTGGCGGTAGTGTGTCGGCCGGTGTGACGCCGGGGATCTCGGCCACGATCGGCGACACCCTCACCGAGACCGGATCGATCTCGGGCGTACTGAAGCCGGGAACGACCAAGGATATTCCGTACGCCAAGAAGAGTCTCGAGGGCCCGGATGCGGCCACCTACACGCGTGAGGTCCGGGTGGCGGTGGACAACTGCATCGGCGGTGTTCAGGTCCGCTCGTACGCGACGATCGCGCTGCAGACCGACCGGACCGACGATTCGATCACGACGTACGGCAAGCCGATCTTCATCACCCGCCCGTAGTGCGCATCGTGACGACGACTGATTCCTTGTGGAGGGGTGGATCGCAATGACTGACGCCAACTCGGCGGACACGCAACAGGTTCCGATGCAGCGAGGACAATATTCCGCGGTGCAGCACGACCCGCAGCACTCTGCAGCAAGTACCGGGGATGCCGAAGCGCTGCGCACGCTGGCGTTCAAGGCACTCGGTTTCGTGATCGGGCTCGCGATGCTGGTGGGATGTGGCTTCGCGGTCGAGCATCTCGGTGAGTGGGGGCAACGGTGGACGATGCCCGCCGTGTTCGTGGCGTTCGTCCTGGTGATGCTGATCGCGAGCCAGCTCGTCGTCGGGGGATTCTCGGCGATCTGGGCGGCGGTTCGTAACGGCCGCAGTTAGGTTCGCTGTGGTGGCGAGATCACCCGCGAACGGAGGAACATCCGGTAACGGCGACGCCGCCTTCTTCGCGGCCTCCCTGCGTCGGCTGTTCGTCGCTGCGGGGTCGCCGACGGTCGCGGAGGTCGCGCGACTGACGGGGGTCAGTAACGGCACGATCTCGCACTGGCGCACGGGACGACATTTTCCGACCGACTTCTCGACGATCGAGCCACTATTGGTCCTGCTGACTGACCGCGCGCATCGGCTTCGTCGGAACAGCACCGGCCCCGAGGGCGGCGCGACTGTGCTCACAGTACGGCAGTGGCAGTCCCTGTTCGATACCACCATCGGCGCAGAGGCGAAGACGCCCGCAGTCGGTCAGATCGCCGCGTCGGCCGAGAAGTGGGTGGGGGCGTCCGACGACCTGACCGTCGAGGCGGTGCGAACCATGCTTCTCGACTGTCTCGAGATCTCCGTCGACGGGGCTGTCACGACGCGGGCGTGGGCCCCCACCTCATCGGGCGATGACGGCGCGCGAACGGTGACGTCGGAACTGATCGATCTCGGCGTCCTCGTCGAGCCGGTGCTGCGGATGGCGGACGGCGGTTTCGAGGTCGGGCGCGTTGCCCTGGTCGACGTGGCGCTGATCGATGCCTGGCCACGTCTGGCGAGGTGGGTGGCCGACTCCTATCCGACGTTGATCGCCAGAACCGGGCTGGAGCACGACGCGCAACGGTGGACCTCCGCCGGTCGCCCCCGTGTGTGGCTGTACGACCACACCAGGCTGGTACTGACGGCGGATGCGTTGATCGCGCTCTCGTCGACGGGCGTGCCCGTCGGCAACGGCAACGCGGATCCCGATTTCCGATTCGGTGGAGCGGCGGCGTCGCAGGTGCCGGAAAGCGCGATCGAGTTCTGGACCGCGTCGCAGTCGGCGGCCCTGTCGGAACTGCGCACCCATCAGATCGTCATGGGCGTCATCGTGGCGCTGGCAGTCATGGTGCTCGGCCTCGGGATCGCGCTCGGGGTGATGGCGGGATGACGACCCGGCGGGAGAGTGGTCAGCCTACGTCGGAAGCCGTTCTCCATACCGACCTGGGCGTATAGCGGGTCGCTGTACGCCGCCGAGACGGCCATGAGCGTTCAACGAGAGCCCTATATGCGTCGCGTTCATATGCCGTCTGAACTGGGGTTATGTGCGTTCGACGTACGGCACCCCGATTGACTCGGTTGCGGTTCGCTGGCGGACTGGGATTCATCGACGCGCTGCCGGGCGTACCGCCTCGATCTGACCTCAGGGTCGACGAGGGGCTTGTTCGAAATGAAGGTGAGTGAGATCTATGGCAGCGCACGCGAGGGGCAATCCGGTCCACGCCTCGGGCTCGGCCGGAGACGCCGGCGGGTCGGTGGCCCAGCAGCGTCTTCAGGGTGCGTTCCTGACAGTGATCGGGTTGGCCGGGATGTTCGGTGGGGTGATGTTCTCCATCGAGGCACCCCGGTTCACCCCGGTGCCCGTGGTGTTCCTGACCTTCTGGCTGATCATGGTGATCGTCGGCCGGATCTTCTTCACCGGGCTGAGCAAGCTTCGCTCCGCCGGTGTCGGTGCACCCGCACCGGAGCAGGTGCGCGCGGCCGCCGCCGTGGCCGGGATCGTGGTGGCGGTCGGAATGATGGGCTTCGCCGCGACCGGGCCCGGCGCCGGTGTCGCGTCGGCGGCGCCGTGCCCCGGTGGTGGGCCGGCGACCTGTGGCCCCGGCCCCGGCCCGGAGCTGACGATCACCCCGCCCGCGCAGCAGACCACCGCTCCCGGTGGGCAGCAGGGGAGTCAGGGCAGCGGTCAGGACAACAACGGCATCGCCACCTCACCCGCCGGCAGCGGCGGCAACGACGGCGGAAACATCCAGGCCCAGACCCCGGACTTCGGTAGCCCGGGTGGGCAGGCGCCGAACATTCCGGGTAACCCGACCGGCCAGGGCCAGCAGCCCGGCCAGGGCCAGCAGACCGGACAGCAGAACCCGGTCCGCACGACCGCACCCGGACGCCCCGACCAGACAGGCCAGCAGCAGACCGGCCAGCCGACACAGTCCGGACAGCCTTCTCAGTCGACGGTGACCGTCACGCAGACCCAGTCGCAGTGCCCCGCTCCCGGCGCCGCCGGCAACGGCGGCGCCCCCGGTGGGGGCAACGGTGGACCCGGTGCGCCCGGCGCGGAAGGCGGCAGCGGTCCCGACGGGGACGGTGAGAACAAGGACGGTGCACCGTCGTGGTCCTACCTCGTCGCCGAAGCGACCGGTGTCATGGCCGGCCGTCGCCGCAACACCAGCGGCGGTTCCAAGCCCACCGCCGATCAGGCGTGGAAGCTGTGGGACCAGGCGCAGCCCGGAGGCAGCGCCGGCCGCAGCCCGGAAGAGATGGCCCGAATGGCGGGCCTCAAGCTCAACCCGGACGGCACCAGTGCTGACCCGAGCTACGACATCATCACTGTCCCCAAGGAAGATGGGGACTACCAGAAGCTGATCCTGATGAAGAACCAGGACGCTCCCAAGCAGTACCGATTCCCGCTCAACCCCCCCGAAGGCGGCCGCTCGGTCAAGAACGATGACGGCTCCATCTCCGTCTTCGACCGCAATGGCGAGCAGGTCGGCCAGTTCAACGCCCCTTGGGCCTACGACGCCAACGGCAAGGAGGTACCCACCTGGTACGACATCGAGGGCGACGAGATGGTCCAGCACATCGAGCCCGGGCCGGACAACGTATACCCGATCATCGCCGATCCGTTCTGGGACAAGGTTAAGAGCGTTGGCAGCGGTGTGAAGAACTTCGGTGCCGGCGTCGGCCGCAGCGTGCTCGACACCGCCGAAGGCGTCGGCCAGATGGTCGCCCACCCCGTCGACACTGCCAAGGGCATGGCCCCACTCGTCGGCCTGGGCGAAGAAGGCGGCCCCGGGGTCGCCGACTCCTGGAAAGCCGTTGGCAACGCCTTCATCGCCAAGGATGACTTCGACCGCGGCGACACTGCGTACGCCTCCGGCAAGGTCGTCGGCAATGTCCTCCAGACAATCGTCGACCCCACCAAGGGAGCAGGGAAGGCTGCCTCTACGGCTGGCAAGGTTGCCAAGGGTGCCGAAGAAGCCGCCCAAGCCACGGCTAAGACAACAGGCAAAGCAGCAGAAGCGGCTGGAGACGTAGCCAGCACTGCAGGTAAGACCGCGACGGATGCTGCAGGTGATGCTGCTAGTGGCGCGGGTTTGAAGTTGTTGGACGGTTCGCCTTCTCGAGGATCTGCTCGGCGGTCTTGGTCCAGACGAACGGCTGTGCTCTCGGGTTCCAGCCGTCGATGAACGCCCGGATCTTGGCGTTGAGGTCCTGGACGGAGGTGAACACGCCGCGCCGGATGGCCTGTCGTTCGACGATCCCGAACCAGGCCTCGACGAGATTCATCCAGGAGGCGTGTGTCGGGGTGAAGTGCACGACGATCCGGGGATGCTTGGCGAGCCAGGCCTTGACGTTCGCATGCTTGTGAGCTGCGTAGTTGTCCATCACCAGGTGCAGCTCGACCGGGTTGCCGTCGGAGTCGAGCACGTCGCGGTAGGCCCGCTCGATCTGACGCAGGAACGCCAGGAACTCCTGGTGCCGGTGCTTGGGTTTGAGGGCGGCGGTGACCTTGCCGGTCGCGATGTCGAGGGCGGCGAACAAGGTGGTGGTGCCGTGCCGGTAGTAGTCATGGGAGCGGCGTTCGACCTTCCCGGGCTGGGTCGGCAGGATCGGCACCGTCCGATCCAGGGCTTGGATCTGCGACTTCTCATCCACGCACAGCACGATCGCGTTCTGAGGCGGGTTCAAGTACAGGCCGCAGATGTCGGTGACCTTGCCGACCAGCTCGGGGTCGGTGGAGAACCGGAACGATTCGGCCTTGAACGGTTTGATCCCGTACGCGCGCCACGCCCGCGCCACCGCGGCCGGCGACACCTTGATCCGGGCGGCGAGCAGCCTCGTCGACCAATGCGTCACCCCAAGGCTTTTCGGCGGCGGCGTGAGCGTTGCGACGATGATCGCATCCTGATCGAGCTCCCGCGGCCGGCCTGGCCGAACCCGATCGGACAGGCCCTCCAGGCCACGCTCGAGATACCGATCCCGCCACGCGATCACCGTCGTCCGGCTCGCATCGACCAACTCAGCGATCCGCTGATTCGACTCACCATCAGCGGCCAGCAACACGATCCGCGCCCGCTTGGCCGCGGACGCCCGCACCGAAGCGGACCGGGTCCACGACTCCAGCACCTCCCGATCACCATCGCGCAGCGTCAACGCCGGAGCAGGATGATTCGCCATGCCTCAATTCTCGCAGGCACCAAACTGTTCAATGATTAACGACACGCGCCACTAGCACCGCGGGGAGGGCCGCGACGGACGCCGCTGGCGATGCCGCGAGTACCGGTACACGGGTCGCTTCCGACGCGGCGCAAACAGCCGGACGAGCCGCGACAGACGCCGCAGGTGACGCAGCCAGCACGGCAGGCAGGACTGCGACAGATGCTGCTGGCGATGCGACAAGTGCCGGTACGCAGGCAGCTTCCGACGCCGCCCAAACCGCCGGCAAGACCGCAACAGATGCGGCCGGCGATGCAGCCGACGCGGCACGAGACGCAGCCGCCCAGTCAGGACGCAACGTGGCCGAACTAACCTCTGGCGGCACAGGCAACTGGACCAAGGAACTTCACAAGCCAAAGCCTGACACCACCTACATCGTCGACGGCGGAAAGTTCATCTACAACACAGACTCCAAGGGGCGCGTAACCGAAACCCGAGGGCTCCTCTCCGATCTCAAACCATCCGACCGCAACGGCTACCAGCAGAAGGTCTCAGGTCGAGCAGACCGCCTCCCAGGCGACCAAGGCGGACACCTTTGGGGCACCCGATTCGGCGGCCCCGGAGAAGGAATCAACATCACCGCAATGAAGGAAAGCCTCAACCAGGCAGGAAAGAACTCCTTCTACAAAATTGAAGAGCAATGGGCAAAGCAAATCGCCGGTGGAAACCCGGTCGATGCTACAATCAAACTCGCCTACAAGGGCGACTCAGTACGACCCTCGGGACTGCTGCACCGATAGAGACAGTTACGGTGTCATGCCGCTGATGCGGCTGTGTTGATGATCGCCTCGTATTCGATCGGCGTCAACCGGCCGAGGCGGGCCTGGCGGCGCCGGCGGTGGTAGGTCCGTTCGATCCAGGTGACGATCGCGATCCGGAGTTGCTCGCGGGTGCTCCATCGCTGCCGGTCGAGGACGTTGCGCTGCAGCAGTGCGAAGAACGACTCCATCGCGGCGTTGTCGCCGGCGGCGCCGACTCTGCCCATCGATCCGACCAGATGGTGTCGGTTCAACGCCGACACGAATTTGCGGGACCGGAATTGAGAGCCTCTGTCGGAGTGCACAATACAACCTGCGACGTCGTGGCTACGGCGGGCAACCGCATTGTTCAACGCACTGACGGCGAGACGTGATTGCATGCGGGAGTCGATACTGTAGCCGACGATCCGCCCCGAGCAGGCGTCCTTGATCGCGCAAAGGTAGACCTTGCCCTCGTCAGTCCAATGCTCGGTGATATCGCTGAGCCACAACTGGTTCGGAGATTCGGCGGTGAAGTCGCGTTCGACGAGGTCGTCGTGCACCGGCGGGCCGGGTTTCTTCCCGTTCCGGCCGCGTTTCTTCCCGAACCTTGACCACCAGCTGTTCTCCGAGCAGATCCGCCACGCCGTCCGCGCACTCATGCTCTGGCCAGCAGCTTCGGCCTCATCGGCGAGAAATCGATACCCGAACTCCGGGTCATCACGGTGGGCATCGAACAGCGCGTTCGCCCGCACGGCCTCGGTTCGTTCAGCCGTGGTGACCGCCTCGGTCAGCCACCGGTAGTACGGCGGACGAGAGAGCTTGAGAACCCGGCACGTCACCGCCACGGGAATGCCGTCGGCGGCGAGCTCCTTCACGAGCGGGTAGAGCCTTTTCCCGGCAGATTCGCCTGCGACAGATACGCCGCCGCCCGCCGCAATACCTCATTCTCCTGCTCCAGCAAGCGATTCCGCTTCCGCAGCTCACGCAGCTCAACCGATTCCGTTGATGTCGTTCCCGGCCTGCGGCCGTCATCGATATCCGCGCGGCGCAACCACTTCTGCAGCGTCATCTCATGAATCCCGAAGTCCTTCGCGATCTGGGCGAGCGTCACCCCCGACTCGCGCTCACGGGCCACGCGGACCACGTCATCACGGAACTCCTGCGGATACGGCTTCGGCACGATAGTCATCCTTCCAGGCCACCCTATGCGGGCAAGCCAGATCAGATGTCCTTATCGGTGCAGCAGTCCCCTCCTCGTACGTGGTCTCCTGGATAAACGAATCCGGAAACACAGTCACCCGCCGACTCTTCAACTAGCAAAGTAAGGTGCGATATGGACCCGGAAAAGGTGTCGTCCCTGCAGGAGCAGGCCGCGCGAAGCTTGTTCGAGGCTGTAAACTCGTTGGACGAATGGCAGAGCGCGGAGTTTAGATTCGAAATCGTCGGAGGGTATGCCAGTGAGGCGACACTAGTGGACGGTGATCCTAATATCGTCTCTGCTCCGATAGATATCGGCGGGTGGCTGTATGAACTGCGCACCGAGATGGCAACTCCGAGCGGCCCGTGGTTCACCTGTACGCTGTCGTTAACACCATCGGGCGAGTTTGGCTACAATTTCGATTACGATACAGAGCCGAAGTGGGACGGTGGCCCTAGGCCGTCCGACGACGAGTACGAGCGTGATCTGCAGGAGTTTCCGCGTTCTCAGGAAGATGTTCCTGAGTGGTTCCCCAGCAACCTTTCCGAAAGGTCTTAAAATGAGCATTAACGCTAGCGTTCGGCGGGGAGTTGCCGGAGGTTTGATTGCAACGGTAATGGGCTCAGTGCTGGCTACCGGGGCGGTTTCCGCCGATCCAGAGCGTGTCGCAGCCGGGCCCTTGTCGATACCGCGAGCGGCGCTTGCGGGGTGGAACGTCTCTGGTCCCGATACAGAGGGCACGACAGCTGCCTCGGTAAAGCTGCCGGGAAAGAACTGGGCATCGGTCGTCGAACTTGGGATTACGGGAGCTGACGGTCGGACAAGCGAGGATGTGGCGCGGTCGATTGTGCTCAACGCGCCGAATACATCGGGTTACGTGAAGAACAAGGCTCGCGTGGTGGGCTTGGTCGTCACTCCGACCAACATCTCCGGTGTCCAGGCGACCCGTGCTACAGCGAGTATCGAGGTGCAGGGGGCTCCTGTGTCCGCGGATCGGTTCCACGTGGTTGTCGTGAATACTAAGCCGCAGACCTACTTCGTCTCAGCCGTCCCTTTTGAGGCTGCGGATCGGATCGCGCAGGCCAACGCGGCGGAGTCAGGACTCACCGCGAACCGCTAGAAGCTGAGATCGAACCCGGGCACCGAGATATGAATCGGTGTCCGGGTTCGATCCTTCATGAGACAACGCGGCAGCTGACCAGCTCGCCCAGGTCGAAGATGTAACGCGACCCGTGTCGGCAACAACATCACGCACTTCCCCGTTCTCGATACGGTCGAGTGCAGGCGAATCGGTGGGTCTCGACCCGCGACCGATCCCCGAGGTCCAGCACGACGCGCTCACTGCGGCCCGCGACGAGATCCTCACCGACAAGGCCTCGGGGAAGCTCGCCCTCCCGGTCCCGGCACGACAAGGCGTTGCTGTCGGCGAACCGCGCCGGTGACCACTGGTCATCACCAAGCTCGCGAAGCCGCACTGCCTGAGGCGCTACTTCGCGCGCGGGTTGATCGGCGCTGGGCCGCGACGCCGAGACGGTTCAGCGGGCGCTCGGTTCCTCGTCGGCAAGGACGCCGTTGAACACCACAGCCGCACGTGGCCTACGGCGGAGAACCGGCCCCGGCAGCAACGTGCACGCTCGCGAAGGCAGCGATGTTGCCATCTGCGGACTGGGGCCTGATTCACCCCGCCTGACGCGGTCTAGTAGTAGTACGGGAACGGGGACCAGTCAGGAGCGCGCTTCTCCAGGAACGAATCCCGGCCCTCCACGGCCTCGTCGGTCATGTAGGCCAACCGCGTTGCCTCGCCGGCGAACAACTGCTGCCCGACGAGCCCGTCGTCGGGGAGGTTGAACGCGTACTTCAGCATGCGCTGCGCCTGCGGGCTCTTGCCCAGGATCTTCGCGGTCCACTCCAGCGCGACGTTCTCCAGCTCAGCATGATCCACGACGCGGTTCACGGCGCCCATGCGGTGCATCTCCTCGGCGCTGTAGGTCTCGCCCAGGAAGAAGATCTCGCGCGCGAACTTGTTGCCCACCTGCTTGGCCAGGTAGGCGCTGCCGTACCCGGCGTCGAAACTGCCCACATCGGCGTCGGTCTGCTTGAACTTCGCGTGCTCGCGCGAAGCCAGCGTCAGGTCGCAGGTCACGTGCAGCGAGTGGCCGCCGCCCGCGGCCCAGCCGTTGACCAGCGCGATCACGACCTTCGGCATGAACCGGATGAGGCGCTGCACCTCGAGGATGTGCAGCCGGCCGCCCTCGGCCTTGACGCGGGCCTCGTCGACGCCGGCCGCGGTCGCCGCCTCGACGTCGGAGTCGTGGCTCGTCGCGTACTGGTAGCCGGAGCGCCCGCGGATGCGCTGGTCGCCGCCCGAGCAGAACGCCCACACGCCGTCCTTCGGCGCCGGCCCGTTGCCGGTGAGCAGGACCGCGCCGACGTCGGCCGTGCACCGCGCATGGTCGAGCGCGCGGTACAGCTCGTCGACGGTGTGCGGGCGGAAGGCGTTGCGCACCTCCGGCCGGTCGAAGGCCACGCGGACGGTGCCCTGCGCGATGTGCCGGTGGTACGTGATGTCGGTCAGGTCCTCGAATCCGGGGACCGGCTGCCACAGCTCGGGGTTGAAAGTCACGGCTCCGACTCTACTGTTGGGGGCGTGGTGGACGTCGACGAACTGGTGGCCGCGGCCCGCGTGGTGCAGCTGCCCATGCGGGTGCGCTTCCGTGGGATCACGGCCCGCGAGGCGCTGGTCTTCGAGGGCCCCGCCGGCTGGGGCGAGTTCGGGCCCTTCCCCGAGTACGACGACGCCGAAGCCGCGCACTGGCTGCGCGCGGGGATCGAGGCCGCGTACGAGGGCCTGCCGGAGCCGCTGCGCGACGTGGTGCCCGTCAACGCGACGGTGCCCGCCGTCGGGCCGAGCCGGGTCCCCGAGGTGCTCGCGCGGTTCCCCGGCTGCCGGGTTGCGAAGGTGAAGGTCGCGGAGCAGGGGCAGACCCTCGAGGACGACCTCGCCCGCGTCGCGGCCGTGCGGAAGGCCATGCCGGACGGCGCGATCCGCGTCGACGCGAACGGCGGGTGGACCGTCGACCAGGCCGAGCGCGCGATCGTCCGGCTGCTGGAGGGCGGCCCGCTCGACTACGCCGAGCAGCCCTGCGCCACCGTCGAGGAGCTCGCCGAGGTGCGGCGCCGGCTCGACGGTGCGTGCGATATCGCCGCAGACGAATCCATCCGGCGCGCAGGCGATCCGATGCGCGTCGCCGAGCTCGGGGCGGCGGACGTCGCGATCGTCAAGGTGGCCCCGCTCGGCGGCGTCCGCGCGGTGCTGGAGGTGGCCGATGCGCTGAAAGCCGCTGCGGGCGTGCGGGTCACCGTCTCCTCTGCGCTCGACACGGCGGTCGGGCTCTCGGCCGGGATCGTCGCCGCGGCCTGTATCGAGGACGGCAACGCCGCGGGCCTCGGCACGGGCGGCTTCTTCACCGCCGACCTCGGCGAGCACCCGCTCGTGGACGGCGCACTGCGGGTGCGGACCGTCGCGCCGGCACCGGAGCGCCTGGCGGCGGTCGAGGTGACGGGGGAGCGGCGCGCCTGGTGGCTGGACCGCCTGCGCCGCTGCCACGCCCTGCTCCGGTAGCTACTTCCAGGGCGCGTGGGCCCAGCCGAGGAGGCGGTGCGGGCGCGGGTTCGGGGCGTCGATGACCTGGATCTGGCTGCCGTCGCCGTAGCCCCGCTTGAGCCCCTGCACGGCGCCGCTGAGGTACGTCCCGTCGCCCAGGGAGATGTCCACGTGATAGCCGTAGTCGCTCTGGGTGAAGACGAGAGCGCCCCGCGGCGCGGGCAGATCCGGGTGACCGAGGCCCTTGGCGGCCAGCGCCTCGTAGAACGAGCGGGCGTGGTCGCGCGGGATCCCGGTGGCGGTGGTCCTCCCGTACGCGAAGTCGACGAAGTCCTCGCAGCCGTACTCGCCGAAGGTGTCGGTGCCGACGAGCGTCATGCCCCGCGCGATCGCGGCCTCGACGTCGGCGGCCTGCGCCGGTGGCGCGCCGATCAGCGCGAGCATCAGCGCGGACAGGGCGGCCACCAGCGTGCGTCTCATCTTTTCTTTGTAGTCCCGGGTACGCCGTCCGCGGGGGATTTCGGGGTCCGCGTCCGTCGGGAGCGACCTGTCGGTGGCGCGCGCTAGGGTGCGGGGCATGGAGAACCTGATGACCGAGCTCGGCGCCGCGATGACGGGAGAGCCCTCGGAGCGCAAGCAGAAGCTCGAGGCGACCTGGGCGCGGATCGCGCCCGGTGACCACGCGGCGCGGTGCATCGCCGCGCACTACATCGCGGACGTCCAGGAGGAGCTGGACGCCGAGGTGGAGTGGGACGAGGTGGCCCTCGCGGAGTCCGCGCACGTTTCGGACGCGGAGCTGCAGGCCGTTCATCCGTCGCTCAGCGTCGCCGGGTTCATGCCGTCGTTGCACCTCAATCTCGCCGAGGGGTACCGGCGCCAGGGGCGGTTCACCGACGCCTCGGACCGGTTGCAGACCAGCCGCGAGTTCGACTTCGCGCTGGATTCGGCGATCGATCCGGCCTACGCGTCCGGGATCCGGGAGGCCCAGGAGCGGATGGCGGCGCGCATCGCGGCGCGGGACATCACGGGGACGCTCGCGCCGGACGCGGGCTAGCCGTCGCGCAGCGCGCGGGCCGCGTCCTCGTGGCCCTGCTCGAACAGCGCGCCGATCAGCATCGTGCGCAGGGCGCGCTGTTTGACCGCGATCTCGGTGGTCTCGGGCAGCGCCGACTCGATCATCGTGAAGCCGTTGATCAGTGCGACCGCGCCGCGGGCCGTCTCGGCGTCGATCCGCGCCCCCGCGAGCGCTGACGCCGCCTGCGCGAGCTTGTCGGCGGCCTCGACGTACTCCTGAACAACGACGCGGGCGCCAGGGTCGCGGGCGGCCCGCAGGTAGGCCTCGATGAGGGCGAGGGAGTCGGGCCGGCGTGCGCGGGCGGACTCGGCGAACGCCGCGATGACCTGGTCGGGGGTGGCGTCGGTGGTGTCGAGGTACGCCGCCAGCTGCTCGAGCCGGGCGAAATCCTCCGCCACGAAGACGCGCATGGCCTCCTGCGCCAGCTCGTCGATGGAGGAGAAGAAGTAGCCGATCGACGTGGTCGGCAGCCCGGCGCGGGCGGTGACGGCGCGGTGCGTCACGGACGCGTATCCCGATTCGCCGACGATCGCCACCGCCGCGTCGATCAGCGTGCGCTTGCGCTCCAGCGTGCTCTGCCGGTGTCTGCGCTCGTCCACGCCTCCCAGTCTAGGGCTCCCGCAAAGTCTGTACAAATTTGCAGACTCGGCCTATCGTCGATCTCTGTAAGTTTGTACAAACTCGGCGTCGAGCCGGGGAGAGGGACGGCCATGACCATCGACACCACCGACGACGCCACCCGCGTCCACGCGTACGCCGACGACGTGCTCGGCACGCTCGACGCCACTGGCGTCGCCGAGGCGATCGCCGCGGGGGAGTTCGCCTCACGCGAGGCCGCGGACGCCGCGACCGCGCGGATCCGCACCGTCGACCCCGAGGTTGCGGCGGTGCGCTGGTGGGCGCGCCCGGAGGCGGCACCGCCGGCACCGTCGAGCGCTGCGCTGTACGGCGTACCGTCGGCGATCAAGGAGAACGTCCCGTACGCGGGCCTGGCCACCACCGTGGGGTCGACGGCGTTCGGCACAACTCCGGCCAAGCGATCGAGTCCGGTCGCGGAGCAGCTGCAGGCCACGGGCCTGACGATCCTGGCGTCGACGAAGATGCCCGAGTTCGGGCTGACCGCCAGCGCGGAATTCGCGAGTGGGCGTGCGCCCGTGCGGAATCCGTGGAACATCGGGTACAGCGCGGGCGGCTCGTCCTCGGGGGCGGCGGCGCTGGTCGCGTCGGGCGCGCTGCCGATCGCGCACGGCAACGACGGCGGCGGGTCGATCCGGATCCCCGCCGCGCTGAACGGCCTTGTGGGGCTGAAGGTTACGCGCGGGCGGATGGTCGGCATGCCGGAGATGCGGGTACTGCCGGTCAACGTGGTGTGCGAGGGTGTGCTGACGCGCACCGTTCGCGACACGGCCCGGTACGTCGCCGCCGCGGAGCGGCACCACCGCAACCCGGCGCTCCCGCCCGTCGGTCACGTGCGCGGGGCCGGGCGGCGCCGGCGGATCGGGCTGGTCACGGAGTCGGTGACCGACTACGGCATCGCCGACGAGTGCATCGCGCCGGTCCGCGCCCTGGCCGACGAGCTCGCCGGGCAGGGGCACGAGATCGTCGAGCTGTCGATGCGCGACCTGCGGCTCGGTGACCTGCAGCTCGATGACGGATTCGTCGATGACTTCCTGCACTACCTCGATAGCGGATTCGTCGAGGACTTCCTGCACTACTGGGGCTTCCTCGCCGCGGCGGAGCTCGCGGCCTCGGCGGTCGCCGCGGGAGGCCGGATGTCCGTCGGCGACCTGGACCCCGTGACCCGCAGCCTGCTCCGGTCCGGGCGGGAGAGCATACCGTCGATGCCCGGGGCGATCCGTCGATTGCGGCGTGTGGCAGCCGGTTACGAGCGGGGGTTCGTCGAGCAGGGGGTGGACGCGATACTGTCGCCGACGATGACCCGCACCGCGCCGAAGATCGGCGTGCTCGATCCCGCGCTGCCGTTCGACGAGTTCATGTCCCGCACTATCGCGATGGTCGGCATCACCCCGCTCAACAACGTCTCCGGCGGCCCGGCGATCTCCGTGCCGTGCGGGTTCGACGGTGCCGGGCTCCCGCTGGGCGCCCAGTTCGCGGGCCCCGCGGGAATGGAGGCGACGCTGCTCGAGCTCGCCTACGAGGTGGAGGAACTGCGCCCCTTCGCGCGGATCGACGGGTAGCGGTCGGCGAAAGTCTCGTTCAGCCGGGCGGCGCGGCGATATACGCCGTGCCGCCCAGCTGACGTGGAAATCGTGGAACCGGAGCGACGGATCAGCGGCGGAACCACCCGCGCTTGGCGGGCTGCTCGGCGGGCGCGACGTGACCGTCGCACCAGTCCTCGGGGCGGACGGTCGCGCGGACGGCGTCGACGTGGGAGCCGCATCCCGTCCAGGTGGTCTTGCCGCACACGCGGCACGTGATCGCACTGCACATGGGCCGGACCTTACGCGCTCGGCTCGGCGACGATGCCGCGGTAGTCCCCGCGATCGTCAGTCATGCGCGAACCTGATGGCCGGCAGCGCGCGGGCCAGCCAGGCGGGACAGGCCCAGGCGCGGGCACCCAGGAGACGCAGTGCGACGGGGAGGAGCACCAGCCGGACCAGGAACGTGTCGAGCAGGACGGCGACGCCGAGGATGACGCCCATCTCCTTGGGCGGCAGAGGGCCCGACAGGGCGAAGGTGAAGAACACCGCGACCATGACGCCGCCCGCCGCGAAGATCACCCGGCCGGAGTGCGCGACGGCGCCGACCATCGCGTCGCGCGCATCGCCCGTCCGCTCCCAGTGCTCCTTCGCCGACGACAGCAGGAACACGGTGTAGTCCATGGCGATCGCGAAGATCATCGCGAAGAAGAACACGGGCGCCCAGGCGTCCAGGAATCCCTGCGACTCGAATCCGAGCAGGCCGGCCCCGATGCCGTCCTGGAAGATCAGGCGGGCCACGCCGAAGGCGGCCGCGGTCGACAGCAGGCTGACCGCGGTCCCGACGAGCGCGATGAGCGGAGCGCGCAGCGCCACGAGGAGCAGCAGGAACCCGAGGGCGAGCACCACGCCGATCACGAGCGGCGTCGACGCGTCGAGTTGGTCCTTCAGGTCGAGGTTCTCGACCGCGGCGCCGCCGACGAGGGCGCCGTCGGGCAGCCCGGACCGCAGCCGGTCGACGGTGTCCGCGAGCGCCGGGTCGGAGGGGTCGACGGTGGGGACGGCGGTGATCATCGCCAGGTCGCCGTCGACGGCGGAGACGGCCGCGGGCATCGCGGCGGCGATCCCCGGATCGGCGCCCACGAGGCGGGCGACGTCGTCGGCCGCCGACGTGGGCGCGATGATCTGGAGCGTTCCCGGCGCACCGGGCCCGAAGGCGGCCTTGACCTCGTTGTACCCGATGCGGGCGCTGGCGTCGGCGGGGAGCACGGCGATCGACGGCATCGCGGTCCTCAGGCCGACGAGCGGGATCGCGAGCGCGATCAGGGCGACGAGTGCGCCCGCGCCGAACGCCACCGGCCGGCGCCACAGGAGGGCGCCCCACCGGGCGAACGACGCCGACCGGGGCTCCGACGCCTTGGACCAGGGCAGCGCGAGGGCGTCGATCCGGCCGTTGAGCTTGACCAGCACCAGGGGCAGGAGGGTCAACGTCGCGGCGAGGACGAAGACGACGGACAGCATGATCCCGCCCGCCATCGAGCGGAACGAGGGCGAGGGGACGAGCATCACCGCGGACAGCGAGATGAGCACGGTGATTCCGGAGAGGAGCACCGCCTTGCCCGCGGTGTCCATGGTCTGCGCGATGGCCTCCTGCGGGGTGCGCGTCCCACCCGCCCGGGCGGCGCGGAAGCGGGCGACGAGGAACAGCGCGTAATCGATGCCGAGGGCGAGCGAGAACATCATCGCGAAGTTCATCGCCCAGATGGAGACCGGGACGAACTCGTTGATGAGGACCAGCGAACCGGCCGAGGCGATCAGGCCGGCGAGGGTGAGGAGCAGGGGGAGCCCGGCGGCGACCAGCGCCCCGAAGGCCACGACCAGGATGGCGAGGGTCACCGGCCACGACAGCATCTCCGAGGTCAGCATCGCCTCGAGGTTGGCCGCGTTGAAGTCCGACCAGAGCATCGACGAGCCCGTCGGGTGCACCGTGACCGATTCCGTGGAGAGGGCGCCGAGCGGCCCCTTGAGGTCGGTCGCGGCGCGCACCATCTCGTTGGTGTCGGCGCCGGCGCCGCCCAGGACGACGGCGGTGCGGCCGTCGGCGCTGAGGCTCGCACCGGGCTGTGGTGCGACCACCTGTGCGATACGGGGGTCGTCCCGCAGGATGCGGGTGACCTCGGCGAGGATCCGCGGCCCGTCGCCCTCGGTGAGTGCGGTGGTGTCGCTCCGGACCACGACCTGGACGGCGTGACTGGCGTTGCCGCCGAAGTTCCGCTCCGCGAGGTCGCGGACCTGCACCGACTCGGACCCGTCGGCCTGCCATCCCGCGCCGGACAGATTCTTCTCGACGAACGGCGCGAAGATCCCCAGGCTCACGACGACCGCGATCCAGGCGATCGCGACGATCCTGCCGTGCCCGGCGACCCAGACGCCGAGACGGCCCAGCGGGCCCGGGCGCCCGGTCGAGGTCGCGGCCGCGCCGGGCGGCGTCGTGTCGGTGGTCGATGGCATGCCGGCTCCTTCGGTGTAACCCCCAGGGGGGATGCTAACGGGCCGAAGCTAGCATCCCCCTGGGGGGTTATGCAATACTGGAGCGAACGGCGAAAGGATGGAATCCATGGCGGAATTCACGATGAGCGCGACGATCGACGCGCCGTACGACGAGGCGGTGGCGCGGGTGCGCGCGGGCCTCGCGGACGCCGGCTTCGGCGTGCTGACCGAGATCGACCTCCGGGCCACTCTCAAGGCGAAGCTCGACGTCGACGTGCCGCCGAAAGTGATCCTCGGGGCGTGCCGGCCGCAGCTGGCGCACGAGGCACTCGGCATCGACCCGCGCGTCGCCGCGCTGCTGCCGTGCAACGTCGTGGTCTCGGCGGACGATGCGGCGGCGGGGGCCTCGCTCGTGGAGGTCATGGATCCGAAGGTGATGCCCGACTTCACCGGCACCGCGGCGCTGTCGCCGGTCGCCGAGGACGCGCGGCAGCGCCTCGGCCGCATGCTCGAGGGGCTGGCCGCGTGAAGATCCCGGAGGAGGGCGCGAAGCCCATCGTGACGCGGCTCAAGCGGGCGCACGGCCATCTCGCGACGGTCATCCGCATGCTCGAGGAGGGGGAGGAGTGCGAGGACGTGCTCACCCAGCTCGCCGCCGTGAACAAGGCGCTCGGCCGCAGCGGCTACGCCCTCGTCGCCACCGGCCTGCAGCACTGCATCGTGACCGAGGGGCCCGAGAACGTGGATCAGAAGAAGCTGGAGAAGCTGTTCCTCGCCCTCGCCTGAGCGGGGGCTACGCCAGCTCGTCGACGGTGACGGTGAAGTTCTGCGCGCGCAGGCGATCCGCGAGCACGTCGCCCAGCGCGACGGCCGGCGTGAGGACGCCCGCCCGCTCGGGGAGCGGCGCGCCGCCGCGGGCGGTGTCGCCGTCGAGCGCCAGTGCCAGGCTGGACTCGCCGAGCATCACCGCGGTGCCGCTGTAGCCAGGGTCCAGGCGCGCGCCGATGGTCGACCGGTAGCGCCGGCCGCCCGTCGTGCGGGTGTAGACGTCGGCGATGAACGAGCCCTTGGCTTGGGACTTCTCGCTCGGCCCCTCGCCGGGCGACGGGAGGACCCGGTCGAGGACGGGGCGCAGCGGCTTGATCGCGAGCGCCGCCATGCCCACGGCGAGCGCGCCCTGCACGGCGCGGGCGGCCACCGCCGTGACGACGGGCGGGCCGGGCACGGCCATCGTCTCGCGGTACGTGAAGTCGGGGCCGTAGGCGAAATCGAGCAGGCCGTTGGAGCGGCGCACCACGCGGGTGTTGTAGCTGGCCATAAAGAACGGCGCCAGTTTCCCGGTCAGCGACGGGTCGACGGTCTTCGCGTCCACGACCGACAGATCGCCCGGCTGCTTCGGCGTCTCGCGGGTGTGGTCGACGCTCAGCGAGTGCGGGCGCCCGGCGACGCGTCGCGCGTCGCGGTCGGTGCTCACCTCGTCGGCCAGGCCGATCGCGGAGGCGATGGTGCCGCCGCTCGCGCCGCCGCGGATCGAGCGGATGACCAGCGTCGTGGCGCCGAGCGTGCCGGCATCGTCGGCCCGGGCCCTCTCGTAGAGGAGGAAGGTGCCGAGGTCGGACGGGATGGAGTCGAAACCGCAGGAGTGCACGATCTTGGTGCCGTTCGCGACGGCCTGCTCGTGGAACTTGTCGATCGAGCGGCGCGCGAAGAGGACCTCGCCGGTGAGGTCGGTGTAGTGCGTGCCCGCGTTGACGCACGCGCCCACGACCGTCTCGCCGTACAGCGCGTAGGGGCCGACGGTGCTGCACAGCACCGTCGTGCGGGCGACCATCTCGTCGAGGGTGGAGGGCTTGTCGACATCGGCGACGACGATGCCCCACTCCCGCGCCCGCTCGCCCAGCTCGGCGCGGACCTTCTCCAGCTTGGCCTGCGTGCGGCCCGCGAGCGCGATGCGCACCCCGTCGGGCGCGTGCTTGGCGAGATGGCGCGCCGTCAGCAGGCCGACGAAGCCCGTCGCGCCGAAGACGATGAGGTCGAACTCCCTGGTACCCGCAGTCATGCCGCGATGTTAGCAGTGTTCGCACGGTTGCGCTCGCGCGTCGCCCGCCATTTCTGGAAGGCGCGGGCGGCGGCGGGGGCGAGGAAGAGCATGAGCAGCACGCGGATGAGCTGCGCGGCGACGACGAACGTGATGTCGACGTTCGACGACGCGGCCACCGCGAGCACCGCGTAGATGCCGCCGGGCGTGGTCGCGAGATAGCCGTCCAGGGCGGAGACGCCGGTCACCGCCGAGAGCGCGAACCCCAGCCCGGCGCAGCCGATCCCGACCCCCACGATGAGCAGCGTCGCCCACGGCAGCAGCCGCGCCATCGCCGTCAGTGACTCCCGGGTGAAGCCGACCCCCGCCTGCCAACCGATCACCAGGTACCCGGCGAAGACGAGCGCGAAGGGCACCGTCGCCCCCGCGGCGACGCCCGACAGCGACAGTGCGGCGGAGGCGACCAGCGGGCCGAGCAGCCCGCCGGCGGGGAGCCGCGTCGCGAGCCCGACGGCCAGGCCACCGCCCACGCACAGCGCGGTGAAACCGAGGTCGAACCACCAGGCGCGCTCCGAGCCCGAGGCGACCGACGAGGAGCCCGGCGTGTGCGGGTACAGCGCCGCGACCAGCGGCAGCGAGACCGTCACCAGCCCGACGCGCAGGTACTGGATCACGGCGACCACCCGCTCGTCGCCGCCCAGTTCCCGCGCGATCGCGACGAGCCCGGACGCGCCGCCCGCGACCAGCGCGAGCGAGCCGGTGATCGAATCGGTGTCGCGGTGCCGGCCCAGCAGCGCCCCGGCGCCGACGGACAGCAGCAGCGTCGCGAACCCGACGAGCAGCGCCGCGGGCCACCGCGAACCCAGTGCCGCGACGGTGTGCGCCTGCATGAGCGTGCCGATGTACGCGCCGAGGACGCCCTGCGCGCCCAACTGCAGCGGCCGCGGGATGGGTCCCGGCGCCCGGCCCGCGAGCGCCGCGACCACGGCGCACGCCAGGGCCGCGAACAGTGGCGCGCTGGGCACGCCGGCGGCGCTCAGCGCGGCGGAGAGGGCGCAGGAGGCGACGATCAGGCCGGTCCACCGCGTCAGCTCGCTTCGCATGACTACAAGTATCTGCTTGTGGAACACGGCGTGCAACTCGCGAAATGCGCAAAAGTATGAAGTAAAATCTTGTTATGTCCGATGTCAGCGACCTCCGCTACGGCGTCCACTCCCTGAGCCGGGAGATCCGCGCGCACCGCCGCCCGGGCCCGCTCACCGAGACCCAGTACCTCATCCTCGGCAGCCTCGACCGCGGCGGACCGGCCACTCCCGCCGAGCTGGGGGAGGCGCACCACGTCCGCGCGCAGACCCTCACTCCCGCGCTCAACGCGCTCGCCGACGCCGGTCTCGTGCGCCGCCGCCGGGACGAGACCGACCGTCGCCGGCAGTACGTCGAGCTGACCGCGGCGGGCCGCGGCGTCATCGAGGAGGACCGGGAGATCCGCAACGCCTGGCTCGAGACGGCCATGGCCGAACGGCTCACCGACCTCGAGCGCGGCGTGCTCCTGCTCGCCGGTCCGGTCCTGGCGAAGCTGGCGGACGGGTGATGCGGTCGTAAGGTGGTCCGCATGCAGAAGCCGCCGAACCCGTCCACGCTCCAGGCGCGCGTGATCGTGGACGAGCTGGTCCGCGGCGGCGTCACCGACGTGGTGCTGTGCCCCGGCTCGCGCAACGCGCCGCTCGCGTTCGCCGTCCACGCGGCCGACGCGCGCGGGGAACTGCGGCTGCACGTGCGCATCGACGAGCGCACCGCGGGCTTCCTCGCCGTCGGCCTCGCCGCCGCGTCGCGGCGCCCCGTCCCCGTGATCATGACCTCCGGTACCGCGGTCGCGAACCTCTCGCCGGCGGTGTTCGAGGCCAACTACGCCCGCGTCCCGCTGCTGGTGGTGAGCGCGAACCGGCCCTACGAGCTGCTCGGCTCCGGCGCCAACCAGACCGTCGAGCAGTTCGGGATCTTCGGCACCCAGGTCCGCGCGTCGCTGTCCCTCGGGCTCGCCGAGCCCGGCCTCGACCGCAACTCCCAGTGGCGCAGCGCCGTGTGCCGCGCACTCTCGGCCGCCCGCGGCGCCCGCACCGGCAACGCCGGCCCCGTCCAGTTCGACATCCCGCTGCGCGAGCCCCTCGTCCCCGACGACCCGGCGCCCGAGTTCGCCCACGGCCGGCCCGACGGCGGACCGTGGACCGTCGCGCCCGTCGCCACCCTCGACGTGCCGCTGCCGATCGACCTGACCCCCGACACCGTCGTCATCTCCGGGCACGGCGCCGGCGAGAACCCCGCTCTCGCGGGGCTGCCCACCGTCGCCGAGCCGACCTCGCCGCAGGCGAGCAGTTCGGCAGAGGCCGGACCCCGAATGCTCCTGCACCCGTGGGCCCTGCCGGCCCTCAAACCGCGGCAGGCCATCATCTGCGGCCGCCCGACGCTGCACCGCGAGGTGAGCGCCCTGCTCGCCGACCCCGAGGTCACCGTCTACGCCGTGACGACGGGCCCGCGCTGGCCCGACGTCTCCGGCAACGTCGCCGCCACCGGCACGCGGGTGCTGCCCGTCGGCGAGCCCGACGACGCCTGGCTGCGCCGCTGCGCCGACGCCGACGCCGCCGCGCGGGCCGCCGTCACGGAGGGACTGCAGGGGGGCCTCGACCGCGGTTCCATCACCGGCCTGCACGTGGCCCGCGCCGTCTGCGCCGCGCTGCGCACCGGCGACCAGCTGGTGGTCGGCGCGTCCAACCCCGTCCGCGACGTCGCCCTCGCCGGCGAGGTGCCCACCGGCGTCCGCGTGCTGTCCAACCGGGGCGTCGCCGGGATCGACGGCACCGTGAGCACCGCCGTCGGCGCCGCGCTCGCCTTCCCGGACCGGCGCACCGTCGCGCTGATGGGCGACCTGACCTTCGTGCACGACGCCTCCGGCCTGCTCATCGGACCCCAGGAGCCGCGGCCGGCCAACCTCACCGTCGTCGTCGCCAACGACAACGGGGGCGGCATCTTCAACCTGCTCGAACAGGGCGAGGAGCGCTACTCCGGGGCGGAGTACGACGGTGCCGCCGCCCGCGTCTTCGGCACGCCGCACGGCACCGACATCGGCGCCCTCTGCGCCGCCTACGGCGTCGAGTACGTGCGCGCCGACCTGGGCGACCTCGCCGAGGCGGCCCGCGCCGACGGCCTCCGCGTCGTCGAAGTGCGCACCGAACGCACCGGCCTGCGCGCGCTGCACGCCGGGATGCGGGCGCGGATCAGCGCCGCAGCGGGCACGACACCGGGCGGGACGGCCGGCGGACCGTCGGGCTCGGAGGACCGCGGATGAGCCGGACGGCCCTGCGGCGCGTGCAGATCGTCCTGCTGAGCGCGGCCATCCTCATCACCGGACTGTGCGTGGTCCTCGTGGCGGCCGCCGTGCGCGACGACCGCACCATCGACGCCGACCGCGGCACCGCGACCGCCGAGGTGCTCTCCGCCGGACCGCGCCGCTCGACGATCAGCTTCTACACGACCGACGGCGTCAACCACAATCCTCCGCTCGGCGTCCTGTACCCCAGCGAACTCAACGTCGGCGACCGCATCCAGGTCGAGTACAGCCGCTCGGATCCGGAACTGGTGCGCGTCGCCGGACGGTCCGCCGTCGTCGCCATCCTGCCCGCCGCGTCCGTCGCCGCCGGGACGTGGCTGGTGGTGGGCGCGATCATGCTGCTCATCGCGGCCGGCTACCACCGGGGCGAGAGTTCACCTGACGTTCCGCGCACCGTCGACCGGTAGGGAACCTCACGGTCACCGCCCCGGGCGACACTGCTGACGTGCGTATCGCGATCGTGGCCGAGTCCTTCCTGCCGAACGTCAACGGGGTCACCAACTCGGTGCTCCGCGTCCTCGAGCACTGCCGCCGCACGGGCGCGGAGGCGATCGTCATCGCACCCGACAGCGTGCCGGGCGAGCCGCCCGCGTCGCTGGAACACCTCGGCTTCCCCGTGCACCGCGTGCCCGCACGGATGCTGCCGAAGATCTCCTCGCTGCCGATCGGCCAGCCGAACATGCGCATCGTCGAGGTGCTGCGCGAGTTCCGGCCCGACGTGGTGCACCTCGCCTCGCCCTACTTCCTCGGCGCGGGCGGCCTCGCCGCGGCGAAGCGCCTCGGCATCCCGACCGTCGCGATCTTCCAGACCGACGTCGCCGGATTCGCCGGCTCGTACGGGCTCGGGCCGCTCGAGCGCGCCGCCTGGTGGTGGACCCGGCAGATGCACAAGCAGTGCGACCTCACCCTCGCGCCGTCGTCGGCGTCGGTCGCCGACCTCGAGGCGCACCGCATCCCGCGGGTCAAGACGTGGGCGCGCGGCGTCGACGCGGAACGCTTCGCCCCGTCGCACCGCTCGGCCGCGCTGCGCGCATCCTGGCTGGGGGACCGGCCCGACCGGCTGATCGTCGGCTTCGTCGGGCGGCTCGCCGCCGAGAAGCACGTCGAGCGGCTCGCCGGCCTCGCGCACCGCGACGACGTGCAACTCGTCATCGTGGGCGACGGCCCCGAGCGGGCGCGGCTCGAGAAGCTGCTGCCCGGAGCGGTCTTCACCGGCCAGCTCGGCGGGGCGGACCTCGGCGCCGCCTACGCCTCGCTCGACGTCTTCGTGCACGCCGGCGAGCACGAGACGTTCTGCCAGGCCGTCCAGGAGGCGCTCGCCTCCGGCGTCCCGTCGATCGCGCCCGACCAGGGCGGGCCGCGCGACCTCGTCGCGCACTGCCGCAACGGCTACCTGCTGCCGACCGCCGAGTTCGCCGAGCTGCTGCCCGGCGTCATCGACACCCTGGCCGATCCCGCCCTGCGCGCCCGGTTCGGCGAGGCCGCCCGCAAGTCCGTCCTGGCCCGCACCTGGCCCGCCCTCTGCGACCAGCTGTTCGGCCACTACGCGAGCGTGATCGCCGGACCTCCCGGCTTCTCGATGGGCCGGGCCGTCTGAGACGTCGTGTAGCTTTCGGGACATGGCAAGGGCCTCCCTCGACAAGAAACCGGGCGACGTCGCGTCGATGTTCGACGGTGTCGCGCGCCGGTACGACCGGACCAACACGCTCATGACGGGCGGGCTGGACCGGTACTGGCGTGCCCGCACCCGGCGCGCGCTCGACCTCAAGCCGGGGGACCGCGTGCTCGACCTCGCCGCCGGCACCGGCGTCTCGACCGTCGACCTGGCCCGATCCGGCGCCTGGGTCGCGGCCTGCGACTTCTCGACGGGGATGCTGCAGGCCGGCGCGTTCCGGCGGGTGCCCATGGTCGCGGGCGACGCCATGGCGCTGCCGCTCGCCGACGCCTCCTTCGACGCCGCCACCATCTCCTTCGGCCTGCGCAACGTGCAGGACACCGTCGCGGGGCTGCGCGAGATGGCGCGCGTCGTGCGGCCCGGCGGCCGCCTCGTGGTGTGCGAGTTCTCCACCCCGACCAACGGCGCCTTCCGGGCGCTGTACGAGAACGTCGCGCTGGAGGCCATCCAGCTGGTGGCGAAGGGCTCGTCGAACCCCGAGGCCTACGAGTACCTCGCCGAGTCGATCCGCAACTGGCCGGCGCAGGCCGAGCTCGCGGAGCGGGTCCGGGAGGCCGGCTGGGGCGACGTGGCCTGGACGAACCTGACCGGCGGCATCGTCGCTCTGCACACCGCGACCCGCCCGCTAGGCTGAACACGTGGAGAAGACGGTAGCCGGGGTCTCGCTGGGATCCGACGAGTTCGCGGCGGGCATCCGCGCGGACCTCGCCCGCGTGGAGCAGGTCATCGCCGACGGCATCGCCGAGGCCGACGGATGCGTGATCGAGGAGGCCCTGCACCTGTTCCAGGCCGGCGGCAAGCGGTTCCGGCCCATGTTCACGATCCTCTCCGGCCGCATCGGCGGCACCCCGTCCGAGCAGGTCATCACCGCCGCCGCGGCGATGGAACTGACCCACCTCGCCACGCTGTACCACGACGACGTGATGGACGAGGCGGACACGCGCCGCGGCGCACCGTCGGCCAACGCGAAGTGGGGCAACTCGATCGCGATCCTCGCGGGCGACTACCTCTTCGCCCGCGCATCGGCGTACGGCGCCGACCTCGGCCCCCGCGCCGTCGGCGTCATCGCCACGTGCTTCGGCGAGCTGGTCACGGGCCAGATGCTGGAGTTGAAGGGGGCCGGCTCCGGGGACCCGGTGCAGCACTACCTCGACACGATCTGGGGCAAGACCGGCAGCCTCATCGCGACCTGCGGCCTGCTCGGCGCGCTGCACGGCGGCGGCGACGAGGAGACGGCGCAGCGGATGTACCGCATCGGTGCCGCGATCGGCATGGCCTTCCAGATCAGCGACGACATCATCGACATCAGCTCCGTCGCGCAGGAATCCGGCAAGACGCCCGGCACGGACCTGCGCGAGGGCGTGTTCACCCTGCCGGTGCTCTACGCCCTGCGCGACGAGGGACCGGACGCCGACCGGCTCCGGGAGATCCTCGTCGGTCCCGTCACCGACGATGCGCTCGTCGACGAGGCCATCGAGCTGCTGGGCCGCTCCGCGGGCATGAAGGAGGCGCAGGCCACGTTGGCCCGGTACGCCGACGACGCCCGCGCGGAGCTGGCCGAGCTGCCCGAATCCGAGCCGCGCGCCTCGCTCGAATCGCTGGTCACCTTCACGGTCGCCCGCCTGGGCTGAGGTTCGTCCGTGCAGGGCCTGGGGAGTAGGACCGGCAATCAGATCCGCACCGCGCTGCTGCTGGCGCTGGTCGCGGGCTTCCTGATGGCGACCGGTGCGGTCTTCGGGCAGACCGCGTTCGTGCTCTCGATCGTCCTCGCCGCCGGCGTGTGCGCCTACCTGTACGTCAGCGGGCCGTCGCTGCCACTGCGCGCGATGCACGCGCGGAGCGTCTCCGAACTGCAGCAACCCGCGCTGTTCCGGATGGTCCGCGAACTCTCGACGTCCGCCCGGCTGCCCATGCCCGCGATCTACGTCTCACCCACCGCGGCGCCCACCGCCTTCGCCACCGGTCACGGCCCCACCCACTCCGCGGTCTGCGTGACCATCGGTCTGCTGGAACTGCTCACCGAGGACGAGCTGCGAGCCGTCCTGGCCCACCAGCTCGCCCGGATCGGTTCCCGCGACACGCTGACCGCGTCGGTCGCGGGGGCGCTCGGCGCCGTGATCTGCGGTTTCGCCGGATTCGGCTACCTGCTCGGCTTCGGTGACGGCGGCGCGCGGCGCAGCCGGGTCGTCGACGCCATGCTCTCCGTGCTCGCGCCCATCGCCGGTGCGCTCATCCGTCTCGGCGTCTCGCGGACCGTCGACTACCGCGCCGACCACACCGGGGCGCTGCTGACCGGGGCCCCGTCGGCGCTGGTCAGTGCCCTGCAGAAGACGTCCGACGGTGCCGCCCGCGCGCCCCTGCCGCCCGAGCCCGAGATCGCGGTGCACGCCAACACCATGCTGGTGTGCCCCTTCCTGGACAGCGACCGCATGGGGCGCCTCTTCCGCACCCAGCCGCCCGTCGACAGCCGCGTCGAGCGCCTGCAGGCACTCACGTCGTAGCCCGACGGTCCGCCGCCCTCTCTCGATGTGAGGAAACACACAGCTGAGATCACCGATCCGCCGGCCACCGCCGGCCGCCGGGGCGACGGAGAACCGAACGAGGGACGAAGGGCGGCGATGCCGCCCTTCGGCCCGGCCGCACGGCACCGTCGCGCCGCCGCGGCGCGACGGTCACCGTCGGGCCAGGAGACCTAGCGGTAGTTGACGAACTGCACCGCGATGTCGAGGTCGGCGTTCTTGAGCAGCGCCTGGACGGCCTGCAGGTCGTCGCGCGACTTGCTGGAGACCCGCAGCTCGTCGCCCTGGATCTGCGCCTTCACGGACTTGGGGCCCTCGTCGCGGATCAGCTTGCTGATCTTCTTGGCGTTCTCGCTGGTGATGCCCTCGACCAGGGTGCCGGTGATCTTGTACGTCTTGCCGGAGGCGACGGGGTCGCCGGCGTCGAAGGCCTTCAGCGACAGGCCGCGCTTGATGAGCTTCTCCTGGAACACCTCGAGGCCGGCCTTGGCGCGCTCCTCGGCGTCCGAGGTGATGACGATCTTGTCCTCGCCGGACGCCTCCACGGTGGTGTTGGTGCCGCGGAAGTCGTACCGCTGGCTGAGCTCCTTCGAGGCCTGGTTGAGGGCGTTCGCGACCTCCTGGCGGTCGATCTTGCTCACGACATCGAACGACGAATCGGCCATCTCGGCTGGACTCCTAATCAGTTGACCTGCGGGTTTGCGCGCCCCCCACGGGGGCGTTGTAGTCTATCGTCCGCTGCCCTCACCGGCAGCGAAAGGCACGTTGCCCGAGCGGCCAATGGGAGCGGACTGTAAATCCGTCGGCTTTGCCTACGTAGGTTCGAATCCTACACGTGCCACCCGCTGCGGCCTCCGGCGTTCATTCGCCGGAGGCCGCAGTGATAACGAGCTGACCTGCGGATTTGGATGAACTCCGCCGCGGTGTGTAATCTCGTTGAGGCTCTTGGAGCGCCGGGAACGGCGGCCTGAGGCACGCCCCCTTAGCTCAGTCGGCAGAGCGTTTCCATGGTAAGGAAAAGGTCGACGGTTCGATTCCGTCAGGGGGCTCGCTAGACCAGTGCTAAGTGCTGATAGCTCAGGGCGGTGTAGCTCAGCTGGTTAGAGCGCACGACTCATAATCGTGAGGTCGGGGGATCGAGCCCCCCCACCGCTACAACAGACACAAGATCGCGAAAGAGGAACCGTCGTGGCTTCATCGACAGATGTTCGCCCCAAGATCACCTTGGCGTGCGAGGTGTGCAAGCACCGCAACTACATCACCAAGAAGAACCGTCGCAACGATCCCGATCGCCTCGAGCTGAAGAAGTTCTGCCCGAACTGCGGATCGCACCAGGCGCACCGAGAGTCGCGCTGACGTCAACGTCGACAAGGGGGAGGGCATCCGATGGGATGCCCTCCCTTTTGGCATACTGCCCTTCAGCCCATTCACGATAGGTAGGTTCGACACGTGAGCAAGGACATCGATGTGCCGGGTGGACCGGTCACCGAGCAGCTCAGCCCCGAAGAAGTCGCGGAGCGCACGCGCGCCGCTGTCGGTTACAACTACGAGTACTCCGAGAAGTACTACGTCAGCCGTGAGAAGGTGCGGGAGTTCGCGAACGCGTCGCAGCTGACCGATCCGGTGCATCACGACGTCGAGGCCGCCCGCGCGGCCGGGTACGCCGACATCGTGGCGCCCCCGATCATGTTCTCGCTGATCGGCATCATCGCCCACCGCCCGCTGTTCGAGAACGCGATCGTCGGCTACGGCCGCCGCCCCGTCGTGCAGTCGGCGCAGGAGGTCAAGTTCCACGCGCCGATCGTCGCGGGGATGACGCTGACCACGCACGTGCACTTCGACGCGTTCCGGCAGGCCGCGGGCGCCGACCTGATCGTGACCCGCAACGAGATCTCCGACCAGGACGGCAACCCCCTCGTCACGTCCTGGACCACCCTGGCCGGCCGGTCGGGCGAGGACGAGGACGCCGAGTTCGTCGGTGCAATGGAAAAGGTGATGATGTATGGCGCTTCGTAACTTCGCGGACGTGACGGTGGGCGAGGAGCTCCCGGAGCGCACCTTCGAGCTGACCCGCGGTGACCTGGTGAACTACGCCGGCGTCACCGGCGACCCCAACCCCATCCACTGGTCCGATCACATCGTGAAGCTGGCCGGCATGGAGGACGTCGTCGCGCAGGGCATGCTCACGATGAGCCTGGGCTCGAACTACATCACCGAGTGGCTGGGCGATCCGGGTGCGCTCAAGGAGTACAGCGTGCGCTTCACCGCGCCGGTGTTCGTCCCCGCCGACCAGAAGGCGGAGCTCCTGTACTCGGGCAAGATCAAGTCGCTCGACGCCGAGACCAAGACGGGTGTCGTCTTCCTGACGGTCAAGCAGGGCGAGCGCAAGATCTTCGGCAAGCCGGTCGCCACCGTCCAGTTCGCCTGACGGTCCGCGGCCCGTGCGGGCCGCATGACCGTGCGTTTTGAGGTGCGGCACCGATGTGCCGTACACTGAACTGTCCGCACAAAACGGCGGGCGTGCGAAAGCGCGCCCTCGAACGGTGTGGATGCGGGGCCGGAAGGTCCCGCAAAGGGGTGTAGCTCAGTTGGTAGAGCAGCGGTCTCCAAAACCGCAGGTCGCAGGTTCGAGTCCTGTCGCCCCTGCATAGGCGGGCCCCGGGCCCGGCTGTCGAAATCGGCGGGCCGACGCCCGCTGGAAGATCCAGCGGAGGGATGTGCGTGAGCGACGAGAAGGACGACGCGACCACCGGCGAGACCGCCGGCGACAGCGCCGCCGAAGACGCCCAGCAGGCCCGCCCTTCCGGTAAGCGCTCCAGCGGCCGTCGCAGCCGCACCGCGCTGGCCGAGGCTCCGGAGCCCGGTTCGGCGGTCGAGTCCGGCACCGCGAAGAAGTCCGCGGACGCGAAGCCCTCGCGCAACCCGTTCGCCGCCATCTGGCTGTTCATCCGCCAGGTCGTCGCGGAGCTGCGGAAGGTCATCTGGCCGACCCGGAGCCAGATGATCAACTACACGATCATCGTGCTGGTCTTCGTGGTGGTCCTCACCGCGATGATCAGCCTCCTCGACCTCGGCTTCGCGAAGCTGATGTTGTGGGCGTTCGGCAAATAGCCGGACCACACGAGTAGACGAGACGGAAGGAACTTCGGCGCTGTGAGCACCCCGGAGCACAACGAGGCAGAACTGGACTCCCCCGAGGGCGTGCAGGCCGATGACGCTGCCGTGGCGACCGAGGTCGAGTCGGCCGAGGACGAGGCGTTGATCGAGGTCGAGGAGAGCGTCCTCGGCGCGGACGAGCCCGGCGACGGTGCCGAGATCGTCGCGGAGGAGGCCGAGGAGGAGATCGACCCCGTCGAGGAGCTGAAGGCGCAGCTGCGCACCGCCCCCGGCGACTGGTACGTGATCCACACCTACGCGGGCTACGAGAACAAGGTCAAGGCCAACCTCGAGACCCGCGTCCAGAACCTCGACGTCGGCGACTACATCTTCCAGGTGGAGGTCCCCACCGAGGAGGTCACCGAGATCAAGAACGGCCAGCAGAAGCGGGTCAACCGCAAGGTGCTGCCGGGCTACATCCTGGTGCGCATGGACCTCAACGACGAGTCCTGGGGCGCGGTGCGCAACACCCCCGGCGTCACCGGCTTCGTCGGCCTGACCAGCAAGCCGTCGCCGCTCACGATGAACGAGGTCGTGAAGTTCCTGCTCCCCGAGAGCGCGCGGACCAAGCCCGCCAAGGACAAGGCCGGTGCCGCGTCCGACGGTGCCGCCGCCGCGTCCGGCGCGGCCGTCTCGCAGGGCCCCGCGGTCGAGGTCGACTTCGAGGTCGGCGAGTCGGTCACCGTCATGGACGGCCCGTTCGCCACCCTGCCCGCGTCCATCAGCGAGATCAACGCCGAGCAGCGCAAGCTCAAGGTGCTGGTGTCGATCTTCGGTCGTGAGACGCCCGTCGAGCTGGCCTTCAACCAGGTCGAGAAGATCTCCTAGCGAGACCCACATGCTTCCCGCGCCGGTGCAAGGGCGCGGGGTGAAGAAAAAGGAAACTGAGGATGCCCCCGAAGAAGAAGAAGGTCGCCGGGCTCATCAAGCTGCAGATCCAGGCCGGGCAGGCCAACCCTGCTCCGCCCGTGGGTCCCGCGCTTGGTCAGCACGGCGTCAACATCATGGAGTTCTGCAAGGCGTACAACGCCGCGACCGAGTCGCAGCGTGGCAACGTCATCCCCGTCGAGATCACGGTCTACGAGGACCGGTCCTTCGACTTCAAGCTGAAGACTCCTCCGGCCGCCAAGCTGCTGCTCAAGGCAGCCGGCGTGCAGAAGGGCTCGGGTGAGCCGCACAAGAACAAGGTCGCCAAGGTGACCTGGGATCAGGTGCGCGAGATCGCCGAGACCAAGAAGGAAGACCTGAACGCGAACGACATCGATCAGGCCGCGAAGATCATCGCCGGCACTGCTCGCTCGATGGGTATCACCGTCGAGTAGGTCGCCGGGACGCCTCTGCGCGTCCCGTGGGAGGGCCGGCTCGGCCCGCGGAACCACTCACTGCCCCTGAGCTGGGCAAGAAACGAAAGAGCTACACATGAGCAAGAACAGCAAGGCCTACAAGGCCGCTGCCGAGAAGGTCGACAAGGACAAGCTGTACAGCCCGCTCGAGGCCGTCACGCTCGCCAAGGAGACCTCCTCCACCAAGCAGGACGCCACCGTCGAGGTCGCCATGCGCCTCGGTGTCGACCCCCGCAAGGCCGATCAGATGGTGCGCGGCACCGTCAACCTGCCGAACGGCACCGGTAAGACGGCCCGCGTGATCGTCTTCGCCGTCGGCGACAAGGCCGAGGAGGCCAAGGCCGCGGGCGCCGACGAGGTGGGCGCCGAGGACCTGATCGAGAAGATCCAGGGCGGCTGGCTCGAGTTCGACGCCGCGATCGCCACCCCGGACCAGATGGCCAAGGTCGGTCGCATCGCTCGCGTGCTCGGCCCCCGTGGCCTGATGCCGAACCCGAAGACCGGCACCGTCACCCCCGACGTGACCAAGGCCGTGGGCGACATCAAGGGCGGCAAGATCACCTTCCGCGTCGACAAGGCCGCGAACCTGCACTTCGTGATCGGCAAGGCGTCCTTCGACGCCAAGCAGCTGGTGGAGAACTACGGCGCCGCGCTGGACGAGATCCTGCGCGCGAAGCCGTCGGCGGCCAAGGGCCGGTACCTGAAGAAGGTCACCGTCTCGACGACCACCGGACCGGGCATCCCGGTGGACCCGCAGCGCGTGAACAACCTCACCGAGGAAGAGGCGTAAGCCTCCCTCATCAGGGTCTGAACCACGAAGCCCCCGATCTCCGCGAGGAGGTCGGGGGCTTCGTCGTGCCCGGGGTCAGAGCAGCGAGCTGCCCGACGACGCGACGGCGAAGAAGAACAGCAGCATGGCGCCGTACGCCAGGAGCGCGAGCAGCGTGAGCCCCGTGAAGACGCCGCCGATGACCATGCCCACCGTGGCCAGGGTGTTCTTGTACCCGCGGTCCCGCGACTGCCGGTGCGCGATCCAGCTCACGATCAGGCCCACGGGGTAGCAGCCCAGGACCGACAGGACGAGCCCGACGATGCCCATCGCCTGGTCCGGGTCCTGCAGCTGCTGGGGCGGCGGGTAGCCGGGGTAGGGCTGGTGGGCGCCCGGGTAGGGCTGGGCGGGGTACGACGGTGGCTGCCCGTACGGGTCGTAACCGTACGGGTCGTATCCGGACGGATCGTTGGGCGTCGACATCGTGAACGCTCCCTTTGTCACTGCGGAGATCGGTGTGCGCCAAGCGTAGCCGAGCGCGGAGACGGGCGGTGTGCTGCGGACCGGGCTCAGAGGATCAGCAGGAGCCGGAGGAGGGTGGACACGAGCGCGGTCATCAGGAGCATCGTGCACAGGACCATGGTGATGATGGCGATCACGTTGGTGTGCCCGTGCCGCTTCGAGAGGGTGAAGGAGTGCACCGCGACGAACAGCGTCGATGTCGTCGCCGACAGGTAGAGCAGGGGACTCAGCTCGGCCACCGTGCCGAGCACGTAGATCGGCAGCGTGATGAGGAAGAACAACACCAGGCCGGCGATCGCGGTCATCGTTCCGGGATCGCGGGTGGGGTACGCCGCCCGGGGTGGGGTCGGGGCGTACGACCGGCCGTAGGGGTGGGGGAATCCTCCGCGGGGCACGAACGCCCGAGCGGGCTGCGGGTAGTGCGGGTAGTGCGGGTACTGCTGGTACGCACCGGGTGCGGGCGGGGGAACCGACACGGACGCCTCCTTCGACGTGGTTCCGGGGAACTGGCATCGACGGTAGGGCGCGGGGCCCGGTGATCCGCTTGGCGTTCGCTTGGACCGCCGCGGAACGACCGCGCAGCCCGTGGTGCCGGGCGCGGAAACGTGTCGGTCGGCGCCGGTAGTCTCGCCCCCATGGACGACGACAGGCTGCTCGCCCGCATCGGGGCCCTGCTGCGGCAGGCGGAGGGCACCGACAACGAGCACGAGGCGGCCACGTTCACGGAGGCGGCGCAGCGGCTCGCCACGGCCGCGTCGATCGACCTCGCCGTCGCCCGCGCGCACCAGCGCGGCGCCGAGCGGGCCCGCGCGGTGCCCGAGCAGCGGACCGTCCGGATCGGGGAGGCGGGCCGGCGCGGCCTGCGCACCTTCGTCGAGCTGTTCGTCGCCATCGCGCAGTCCAACGACGTGCGGTGCGACGTGGCCTCCAACTCCACCTTCGTCTTCGCCTACGGCTTCGCGGAGGACGTCGACGCGTGCGAGGCGTTGTACGCCTCCCTGGTGATCCAGATGGTCCGCGCGTCGGACGCCTACCTGCGGTCCGGCGCCTACAAGTCGGAGACGGTGCAACAGCTCTACGAGGACCGGCGGACCCGGCGCCGCTGGGTGGAGACGAAGCCGGTGGCGGCGGTCACCGCCCGGATCAACTTCCAGTCGGCGTTCGCAGCGCGCATCGGGGCGCGGCTCGCCGAGGCGCGGGCCGAGGCCACCGCGCAGGCCACCGAGCGGGATGAACCGGGTACCGCGCTCGCCCTGCGCGACAAGGAGGTCGAGCTCGCGTCGTTCTACCGCGAGGAGTCGACGGCGCGGGGCCGGTGGCGCGGTTCCACCGCCTCGGCCGGGTACTCCGACGGTGCCCGCCGTGCCGGCGATCGCGCGGGGCGGTCCGCGCGTCTGGGGGCCCACTCGGAGGTGGGCGGCAGCCGCGGGGCATTGGAGCAGGGCACGTCGTGAACCCGTACCCGCCGCCTCCGCAGGTCCCGCCGCCGCCACCGGCCCGCGGGAACGCGGGGCTGTGGTGGGCGATCGGGGGAGCGGTGCTCGTCGTCGTGCTGGTCGCGGTGCTCGCGGCGTTGCTGCTGGCGCGGGGATCCGCCGGCCCGTCGACGTCGGCCGGCCCTGCCGCCGCGGCTTCGTCGGGGAAGGCGAGTGCGTGCGGCCTGCCGGGCTCGGGCTCGACCACACCGATCACCGACCGCGTGGTCTCGGGGCCGGTGTCCTTCCCCGTCTCCGCGGCGCCGGGGTGGACGCCGCAGCGGTACCAGCTGTTCTCGCCCGGCGCGCAGGCGGCGGGATTGCGGACCGGGGTGCCCGGCCACTCGTGGGACGCGCACGTCGAGGTCGGGCTCACGACCTTCGCGCCGCGGGTCCCGGTCGCGGAGGCCGCGCGGCGCATCATCCCGTGCATCGTCGCGAGCAGCAGGTACGACGCGTACCGGCCCCGGCTCGACGGTGCGTCCGAGCCGGAGGCGCTGACCGTGGATGGGGTGCGTGCGGCGCGGGTCGTCGGCCGGATCCTCGTCAGCCGCGAGGGCCTCGCGATTCCCGGGGACGTGGTTACTGTTGTGGTGATCGACTCGGCTCCCCAGGCATACTTCGAGTCGGACACCCCGATCGGGGACACCGCCCTCGCGGCGGTGGCCCAGCAGGTCTTCGAGCAGCTCAAGGTGGCGAGGGACGTATGAGCAACCCGCAGGATCCGAACGGGCAGCAGCCCGACCCGTACGCGCAGCCGGACCCGTACGCGCAGGGCGGCTACCAGTACGGATACGGGCAGCAGACGAATCCGTACGGTCAGCAGCCGTACCAGCAGGGATACGGGCAGCAGGCGTTCCAGCAGGGCTACCAGTACCCGGGTCAGCAGTATCCGGGGCAGTACCCCGGCCAGGGGCAGCCGCCGCAGAAGCCGAACCGCACGGGCCTGTACGCCGCGATCGGGATCGCGGTGGTGCTCGTGATCGCCGTGGCGGTCGCCGCCGGCTTCCTCGTCCTGCGGTCGGGCTCCGACGAGGCCGATCGCACCGCGTCGCCGGACACCTCGGCGCAAGCGGGGTGCGGACTTCCGGGGACCGGCCAGGCGTCCCCGATCAGCGACCGCGTCGCGTCGGGTCCGCTGTCCTTCCCGGTGTCCGCAGCGCCGGGGTGGACCGCGGAGACGTACACGATGTACGCCGAGAGCATCGGCGCCGCCGGCCTGATCAAATCCCTGGCAGATGGCCAGCCCTGGCAGGCCAGCGTCGAGGTGGGGCAGACCAACTTCCAGCCGAAGGTGGAGCCGGCGGAGGCCGCCACTCGGATGATGCAGTGCATCGCCGACGGGCAGGGGTTCAAGAACGCATCGCCTCGGGTCGAGGGGCTGTCGAAGCCCGAAGCCATCACGGTGGACGGTGTGGCCGCGGCGAAGGTCACCGCGAAGATCATGGTCAGCAGGTCCGACATCACGGTTCCGGGCGACGAGATGACGGTGATCGTGGTCGCGTCGGCGCCGCAGACCTACCTGGCTGTCGACATCCCGATCGGCTATCCCGATCTGACGGCGGTCGGGCAGGCCGTGATCGCGCAGCTCAAGGTCGCCAAGGAGGTGTGACCGCGCTGGCGAGGGACGTGCAGCGGGCCGCGGTCTACCGTGCGGAGGAGATGGTCCGCGGCCTGTTCGAGCACGCCGGGGCGGGGCGCACCGTCGACGTGCTGGGCGTGCCGCTGACGCTGCCGCCCGAGGCGCGGTTCGCCTCCGTCGACGCGGTGCAGGCCTACGCCGATCGCGTGCTCGGCCCGCGCGCGGTGCGGGTGCGGGCCCGGGCGGGCGCCGCCGGCGCGCACTACGAGCGCGGCCCGGGCGGTCCGGTCGTCGCCGTCCCCGCCGGGCGCGACGGTGCCTGGGCCCTCCGCGAGCTGGTGATCCTGCACGAGCTCGCGCATCACGTCGTCGCCGAACAGGGCGCCGACGGCGCCGCCCACGGACCGTCGTTCACGCGCGCCTTCGTCGACCTCGCGGCGCAGGTCATGGGCCCCGAGGTGGGCCTTGCCCTGCGCATCGTCTACACCGAGTCCGGCGTCGCCGTCGGCTGACCCGGGCTGATCCGGCGCTGCGTGGGGGACAGCCGGCCCCGCCGTTTCGCTCCCACCGGGGAGCCGGCTGCCAGGGACACCCGCTCCCTGCAGGGAGCGGCGGGTGGCGGAGACCATCCGGCCCGGTGGAACGGCACCGTCGAACGACGATTTGGCGACGGACCGGTGCTCGCGTACTCTGGTCCCCTGGAATCCGGTGACAACCGGATCGTTCCACCGAAGACCGTCGGTCATCAGGCGCGAGCCTGATCGAAGGTCCGGCCCCGAGCCGGCGACCCACGCAGGAGGACGAGGATTCTTACAGGTTCCCCGTGCGCCCTGCGCCCGGGGATTTCGTCGTTTCAGGGCAAGGCCTCCCAAGACGGATGACACGTAGAGAGGAGGCGAAGTATGGCAAACGCCGAGAAGGTCGCAGCAGTCGCTGAGATCGCCGAGAAGTTCTCGAAGTCCACGGCCACCGTGGTCACCGAGTACCGCGGGCTGTCGGTCGGTTCCATCACCGAGCTGCGTCGTTCGCTCGGAGCTGGTGCCACCTACTCCGTCGCCAAGAACACCCTGGTCAAGCTCGCCGCCAAGGATGCTGGCGTCGAGGGCCTGGACGAGCTGTTCGAGGGCCCGACCGCCATCGCCTTCATCGAGGGTGAGCCGGTCGAGGCCGCCAAGGCGATCAAGAAGTTCGCCAAGGACAACAAGGCCCTGGTCATCAAGGGCGGCTACATGGACGGCAAGGCGCTGTCCGTGGCCGAGGTCGAGCGTATCGCCGATCTCGAGTCGCGCGAGGTGCTCCTGGCCAAGCTCGCCGGTGCCATGAAGGGCAACTTGGCGAAGGCCGCTGGCCTGTTCAACGCTCCCGCCTCGCAGGTGGCCCGCCTGGCCGCCGCGCTGCAGGAGAAGAAGGCCGCCGACGAGGCTGCCGCGTAAGACCGCTGATCCAGCGAACCCCCGCGCGCACCGCTCGCGGGAACCATCACCACCTTGCCTCGCGGATCAGCGAGCAAGACTGAACGGAAGGACGCCACCATGGCGAAGCTCACCACCGACGAGCTGCTTGATGCTTTCAAGGAGCTGACCCTGCTCGAGCTCAGCGAGTTCGTGAAGGCTTTCGAGGAGACCTTCGAGGTCACCGCTGCTGCTCCGGTCGCCGTCGCGGCTGCCGGTGCTGCCCCGGCTGCCGGCGGCGACGCCGGCGCGGCTGCCGACCAGGACGAGTTCGACGTCATCCTCGAGGGTGCCGGCGACAAGAAGATCCAGGTCATCAAGGTCGTCCGCGAGCTGGTTTCGGGCCTCGGCCTGAAGGAGGCGAAGGACCTCGTCGAGGGCGCCCCCAAGCCGATCCTGGAGAAGGTCGACAAGGAGGCCGCCGACGCCGCCAAGGCCAAGCTCGAGGAGGCCGGCGCTTCGGTTTCGGTCAAGTAATAGCCGAACCGCACGTCAGTGCTGTCAACCGCCCCGTCGCCCCGTGCGACGGGGCGGTTCTCGTTCTGCGACGGTGCCACCGGGTCCGAATAGAACAGGTCCGGTACCGCCACCAGCGGGTACTGGGGTACTGTGCTCCCAGCGGTCTGTGGCGCGAGCCACACCATGGAGTGCGACGAAAGGTCTCCGACAGTGGGTGTCGAAGTAACTACCAAGAACCTGACGAAGTCGTTCGGGTCCCAGAACATCTGGTCCGACGTCTCGCTGACCCTGCCCGCCGGCGAGGTCTCGGTTCTGCTCGGCCCGTCGGGTACCGGCAAGTCGGTGTTCCTGAAGTCGCTGATCGGTCTGCTGCGCCCCGAGGAGGGCGAGATCATCATCGACGGCACCGACATCCTCACCTGTACGTCGTCGGAGCTGTACGAGATCCGCAAGATGTTCGGCGTGCTGTTCCAGGACGGCGCCCTGTTCGGCTCGATGAACCTGTACGACAACACGGCCTTCCCGCTTCGTGAGCACACGAAGAAGAAGGAGAGCGAGATCCGTCAGATCACGATGGAGAAGCTCGAGATGGTCGGTCTGATTGGCGCGGAGGACAAGCTCCCCGGTGAGATCTCCGGCGGTATGCGTAAGCGCGCCGGCCTGGCCCGCGCCCTCGTGATGGACCCGCAGATCATGCTCGTCGACGAGCCGGACTCCGGTCTCGACCCCGTGCGTACCACCTACACCAGCCAGCTGCTGATGGACATCAACGCGCAGATCGACTGCACCACGCTGATCGTCTCGCACAACATCAACATCGCCCGCACGGTGCCCGACAACATGGGCATGCTCTTCCTCAAGCACCTCGTCATGTTCGGCCCCCGCGAGGTGCTCCTCACCTCCGAGGAGCCGGTGGTCAAGCAGTTCCTCTCGGGCTCGATGATCGGCCCGATCGGTATGTCGGAGGAGAAGGACTCGGCGCAGATGGAGGCCGAGATGGCACGCGTCGCCGCGGGCCACTCCGACGGTGGCGTCGACGTTCCGGACGAGATCGCGCCGCAGATGCAGCCCACGCCCGGCATGCCGCCCCGCAAGGGGGAGCAGCGGCGCAAGGCCCGCGTCCGCCAGATCCTCCCGACGCTGCCGGAGAAGGCGCAGATCGCCATCCGCAAGGACCTCGGCGACGATCCGGCGGACTACGCCACCACCGCGCCGGCGGTCGCTGCGCAGCAGCAGTACCAGCAGGCCCCGGAGACGGCTCCCGTCTCGATCCAGAAGGAGTACGCGGGCGACGAGTCCCCGACGTCGGCCTACGAGGTCACGCAGGCGGACGAGAATCCCACCGATCACCTGCCGAAGGTGGAGGACGGGCGCTGACCGCACCGTCGTCACACTGACCGAACACCGGCCCGGGAACCATTCCCGGGCCGGTGTCGTCGTCTCCGCGGGTGAGTCGTCTCCGATATTCGAAGGAAATCGGCGCTTTCGCTTGACGTTCGCGCGGATTCGGGTCAGAGTTATCGGCAGGACGCGATGTGCTCGTGTCCACGTGAGAGCATCCTCGGGTGCCTTCGGTCCGCACGGCAGCCAGCCCGCGGCCGGGGCTACGGCAGGGCCGACCGACGATGCCGGTGTTCGAAGAACGGCGCGCGTCATGCTTGCGCGCGAGCCCGGTGGGGCTTAGTCTGGACTGCCCCTTGCGGGGCGGTCATTCCTCTGTTAATGTTGGACGTTGCGCTGGCTGCCTCCTGCCCATCTGAATATTCGCCCTTCGTAGGGGCCGTACTCTGCGGGTTGCCGTCAGCACAGTTTTGGCAACGTTACTAGTCACAGCAGAGGACGCATCTTGGCAGTCTCCGTCTCCAGCCAGACTCAGAACGATCAGAACGACGCCGTGGTGCCCGGAGCGCCCAAGCGTGTGTCGTTCGCGAAGATCTCCGAGCCCCTTCCCGTGCCGGGCCTGCTCGACCTGCAGATCGACTCGTTCGAGTGGCTCGTCGGTACGCCCGCTTGGCGGGAGAAGGCCGCCGCGCGCGGCGAGGCACAGCCCACCGGCGGTCTGGAGGACATCCTCGCTGAGCTGTCGCCCATCGAGGACTTCTCGGGCTCGATGTCTCTCTCCTTCTCCGATCCGCGCTTCGACGAGGTCAAGGCCTCGATCGAGGAGTGCAAGGACAAGGACATGACGTACGCGGCGCCGCTGTTCGTCACCGCCGAGTTCATCAACAACAACACCGGCGAGATCAAGTCGCAGACCGTCTTCATGGGCGATTTCCCCATGATGACGGACAAGGGCACGTTCATCATCAACGGCACCGAGCGCGTCGTCGTCTCGCAGCTCGTCCGTAGCCCGGGCGTGTACTTCGACGAGACCATCGACAAGTCGACCGAGAAGCCGCTGCACAGCGTGAAGGTCATCCCGGCCCGCGGCGCGTGGCTCGAGTTCGACGTGGACAAGCGCGACACCGTCGGCGTCCGCATCGACCGCAAGCGTCGCCAGCCCGTCACCGTGCTGCTCAAGGCCCTCGGTTGGACCAGCGAGCAGATCCTCGAGCGCTTCGGCTTCTCGGAGATCATGCGGTCCACCCTGGAGAAGGACAACACCGCCGGCACCGACGAGGCGCTGCTCGACATCTACCGCAAGCTGCGCCCGGGCGAGCCGCCCACGAAGGAGTCGGCGCAGACCCTGCTGGAGAACCTGTTCTTCAAGGAGAAGCGCTACGACCTGGCCCGCGTCGGCCGGTACAAGCTGAACAAGAAGCTCGGTCTCCCGGCGAACTCCGACGGCACGCAGCCGCTGGTGCTCACCGAGGAGGACATCGTCGCGACGATCGAGTACCTCGTGCGCCTGCACGAGGCACCGTCGGAGCAGCTGACCTACATGACCGTCCCGGGCGGCGAGGAGGTGCCCGTCGAGGTCGACGACATCGACCACTTCGGCAACCGTCGCCTGCGCACCGTCGGCGAGCTGATCCAGAACCAGCTCCGCGTGGGCCTGTCCCGCATGGAGCGCGTCGTCCGCGAGCGCATGACCACGCAGGACGTCGAGGCGATCACCCCGCAGACCCTGATCAACATCCGCCCGGTCTCGGCGGCGATCAAGGAGTTCTTCGGCACCTCGCAGCTGTCGCAGTTCATGGACCAGAACAACCCGCTGTCGGGCCTGACGCACAAGCGTCGCCTCTCGGCGCTCGGCCCCGGCGGCCTGTCGCGTGAGCGCGCCGGCCTCGAGGTCCGCGACGTCCACCCGTCGCACTACGGCCGCATGTGCCCGATCGAGACCCCTGAGGGCCCCAACATCGGCCTGATCGGTTCGCTGTCGGTGTACGCGCGGGTCAACCCGTTCGGTTTCATCGAGACGCCGTACCGCAAGGTCGAGAACGGTCAGACCACCGACGAGATCGTCTACATGACGGCCGACGAGGAGGACCGCTACTACATCGCGCAGGCCAACGCGGCCACCGACGCGAACGGTCGCCTGACCGACGAGAAGGTGCTCGTGCGGAAGCGCGGCTCCGAGGTGGAGTTCGTCCCCGTCTCCGCCGTGGAGTACATGGACATCTCGCCGCGCCAGATGGTCTCGGTCGCGACCGCGATGATCCCGTTCCTCGAGCACGACGACGCCAACCGTGCCCTCATGGGCGCGAACATGCAGCGCCAGGCCGTGCCGCTGGTCCGTTCCGAGTCGCCGCTGGTCGGCACCGGTATGGAGCTGCGCGCCGCGGTCGACGCCGGTGACGTCGTCATCACCGAGAAGTCGGGCGTCGTGGAGGAGGTCTCGGCCGACTTCATCACGGTCATGGCCGACGAGGGCACGCGCAAGACCTACAAGCTGCGCAAGTTCGCGCGCAGCAACCAGGGCACCTGCGCCAACCAGCGTCCGATCGTGAACGCCGGCCAGCGGGTCGAGAGCGGCCAGGTCCTGGCCGACGGCCCCTGCACCGACAACGGTGAGATGGCGCTCGGCAAGAACCTGCTCGTGGCGATCATGCCGTGGGAGGGCCACAACTACGAGGACGCGATCATCCTCTCGCAGCGCCTGGTGGAGGAGGACGTGCTCACGTCCATCCACATCGAGGAGCACGAGATCGATGCCCGCGACACGAAGCTGGGCGCGGAGGAGATCACCCGGGACATCCCGAACGTCTCCGACGAGGTGCTGGCCGATCTCGACGAGCGCGGCATCATCCGCATCGGCGCCGAGGTCCGCGACGGCGACATCCTGGTCGGCAAGGTCACCCCGAAGGGCGAGACCGAGCTGACCCCGGAGGAGCGGCTGCTCCGCGCGATCTTCGGTGAGAAGGCGCGCGAGGTCCGCGACACCTCGCTCAAGGTGCCCCACGGCGAGACCGGCAAGGTCATCGGCGTCCGCGTCTTCTCGCGCGACGACGACGACGAGCTGGCCCCCGGCGTGAACGAGCTGGTCCGCGTGTACGTGGCCCAGAAGCGCAAGGTCCAGGACGGCGACAAGCTGGCCGGCCGCCACGGCAACAAGGGCGTCATCGGCAAGATCCTCCCCGCCGAGGACATGCCCTTCCTGCCCGACGGCACCCCGGTCGACATCATCCTGAACACGCACGGCGTGCCGCGTCGTATGAACATCGGCCAGATCCTGGAGACGCACCTCGGGTGGGTCGCCAAGACCGGCTGGGACGTGCGCGACGAGAACGGGAACATCCCCGAGTGGGCGGCGCAGCTGCCCGAGGAGATGTACAGCCAGCCGAAGGACACCAACACCGCCACCCCCGTCTTCGACGGTGCGCGGGACGAGGAGCTGGCCGGCCTGCTCGGCTCGACGCTCCCGAACCGCGACGGTGACGTGATGGTCCAGGCCGACGGCAAGGCGACCCTGTTCGACGGCCGCTCGGGCGAGCCCTTCCCGTACCCGGTGGCCATCGGCTACATGTACATCCTCAAGCTGCACCACCTGGTCGACGAGAAGATCCACGCCCGTTCGACCGGCCCGTACTCGATGATCACGCAGCAGCCGCTGGGTGGTAAGGCGCAGTTCGGTGGTCAGCGCTTCGGCGAGATGGAGTGCTGGGCCATGCAGGCCTACGGCGCCGCCTACACCCTGCAGGAGCTGCTCACCATCAAGTCGGACGACGTGGTCGGCCGCGTGAAGGTGTACGAGGCGATCGTCAAGGGCGAGAACATCCCCGAGCCCGGCATTCCCGAGTCGTTCAAGGTGCTCCTCAAGGAGCTCCAGTCGCTCTGCCTGAACGTGGAGGTGCTGTCGTCCGACGGTGCCGCCATCGAGATGGCGGACGGCGACGACGAGGATCTCGAGCGCGCTGCTGCCAACCTCGGCATCAACCTCTCGCGCAACGAGAACGCCTCCGCCGAAGACCTCGCCAACTAGTCCCCGCCAACCGAACGAATTAGGAGAGAAGTGCTCGACGTCAACTTCTTCGACGAACTGAAGATCGGTCTGGCGACCGCCGATGACATCCGTAACTGGAGCTACGGCGAGGTCAAGAAGCCCGAGACCATCAACTACCGCACGCTCAAGCCCGAGAAGGACGGCCTCTTCTGCGAGAAGATCTTCGGCCCGACCCGCGACTGGGAGTGCTACTGCGGTAAGTACAAGCGCGTCCGCTTCAAGGGCATCATCTGCGAGCGCTGCGGCGTCGAGGTCACTCGCGCCAAGGTGCGTCGTGAGCGGATGGGCCACATCGAGCTGGCCGCGCCCGTCACCCACATCTGGTACTTCAAGGGCGTCCCGTCGCGCCTCGGGTACCTGCTGGACCTGGCGCCCAAGGATCTCGAGAAGATCATCTACTTCGCCGCCTACGTGATCACGGAGGTCGACGAGGAGCAGCGCCACAACGAGCAGTCCACGCTCGAGGCCGAGATCGAGTCCGAGAAGAAGGTCATCGCCGACCAGCGCGACGTGGATCTCGAGAACCGCGCCAAGAAGCTGGAGGACGACCTGGCCGTCCTCGAGGCCGAGGGCGCCAAGGCCGACCAGCGCCGCAAGGTCAAGGACGGCGGCGAGCGCGAGATGCGGCAGATCCGCGACCGCGCGCAGCGTGCCATCGACGAGCTCGACGAGATCTGGTCGACCTTCGTCAAGCTGGCGCCGAAGGACATGATCGTCGACGAGAAGCTCTACCGTGAGCTGCAGGACCGCTACGGCGAGTACTTCAAGGGCGCGATGGGCGCCGAGGCGATCAAGAAGCTCATCGAGAACTTCGACATCGACGCCGAGGCCGAGTCGCTGCGCGAGACGATCCGTTCGGGCAAGGGACAGAAGAAGCTCCGGGCGCTGAAGCGACTCAAGGTCGTCGCGGCGTTCCAGCAGTCGGGCAACTCGCCGCTGGGCATGGTCCTCGACGCGGTGCCGGTGATCCCGCCGGAGCTGCGCCCGATGGTCCAGCTCGACGGTGGCCGGTTCGCCACGTCCGACCTGAACGACCTCTACCGTCGCGTGATCAACCGCAACAACCGCCTCAAGCGACTGATCGACCTCGGCGCGCCCGAGATCATCGTCAACAACGAGAAGCGGATGCTGCAGGAGTCCGTCGACGCGCTGTTCGACAACGGCCGCCGCGGCCGTCCGGTCACCGGACCGGGCAACCGCCCGCTGAAGTCGCTGTCGGATCTGCTCAAGGGCAAGCAGGGCCGGTTCCGCCAGAACCTGCTCGGCAAGCGCGTGGACTACTCGGGCCGTTCGGTCATCGTCGTGGGTCCGCAGCTCAAGCTGCACCAGTGCGGCCTGCCGAAGCTGATGGCGCTCGAGCTGTTCAAGCCGTTCGTGATGAAGCGCCTGGTGGATCTCAACCACGCGCAGAACATCAAGTCGGCCAAGCGCATGGTCGAGCGGCAGCGCCCGCAGGTGTGGGACGTCCTCGAAGAGGTCATCGCCGAGCACCCCGTGCTGCTCAACCGTGCGCCCACGCTGCACCGACTGGGCATCCAGGCGTTCGAGCCGCAGCTCGTCGAGGGCAAGGCGATCCAGCTGCACCCGCTCGTCTGTGAGGCCTTCAACGCCGACTTCGACGGTGACCAGATGGCCGTGCACCTGCCGCTGTCCGCGGAGGCGCAGGCCGAGGCCCGCATCCTGATGCTGTCCTCGAACAACATCCTGTCGCCGGCGTCGGGCCGTCCGCTCGCCATGCCCCGTCTGGACATGGTGACCGGCCTGTACCACCTGACGACCGAGAAGAAGGACGCCGTCGGGCACTACGAGCCCGCCGCGAAGGATCAGCCGGAGAAGGGCGTGTACTCGTCGCCGGCCGAGGCCATCATGGCGGTCGACCTGGGTGACCTGTCGATCCAGGCGCCGATCAAGGTGCGGCTCACGCAGCAGCGTCCGTCGGCCGAGATCGAGGCCGAGCAGTTCGACGGTGCGTGGGAGCGCGGTCAGGCCTGGACGGCCGAGACCACGCTGGGCCGCGTGCTGTTCAACGAGCTGCTCCCGGCGGACTACCCGTTCATCGACGAGCAGATGCCGAAGAAGCGTCAGGCCGTGATCATCAACGACCTGGCCGAGCGGTACCCGATGATCGTGGTCGCGCAGACCGTCGACAAGCTCAAGGACGCCGGCTTCTACTGGGCCACGCGGTCGGGTGTCACGGTCTCGATGTCCGACGTGCTCGTTCCGCCGAGCAAGAAGGAGATCCTCGACCGCTACGAGGAGCGCGCCGACGGCATCGAGCGCAAGTACGCCCGCGGTGCCCTCACCTCGGGTGAGCGGCGCGACGCGCTGGTGGAGATCTGGAAGCAGGCCACGGACGAGGTCGGTAAGGCGATCGACGACTTCTACCCGGCCGACAACCCGATCACGATGATCCCGAAGTCGGGTGCTACCGGCAACATGACCCAGGTGCGGAACCTGGCGGGCATGAAGGGTCTGGTGACGAACCCGAAGGGTGAGTTCATCCCGCGTCCGATCAAGTCCTCGTTCCGCGAGGGCCTGACGGTGCTGGAGTACTTCATCAACACCCACGGCGCGCGTAAGGGTCTGGCCGATACCGCTCTGCGTACCGCCGACTCGGGCTACCTGACCCGTCGTCTGGTCGACGTCTCGCAGGACGTCATCGTCCGCGAGACCGACTGCGGCACGAGCCGCGGCATCGTCGTCCCGCTGGCGGAGGTGCAGGCCGACGGCTCGCTCATCCGCGACGCGCACGTCGAGACCTCGGCCTACGCCCGTACCCTCGCCGAGGACGCGGTGGCCAAGGACGGCACCGTCGTCGTCGAGCGCGGTCACGACCTGGGCGACCCGCAGATCGAGGCGCTGCTCGAGGCCGGCATCGCCGAGGTGAAGGTGCGCTCCGTGCTCACCTGCACCACCGGCACCGGCGTCTGCGCCACCTGCTACGGCCGCTCGATGGCGACCGGCAAGCTCGTCGACATCGGCGAGGCCGTCGGTATCGTCGCCGCGCAGTCGATCGGTGAGCCCGGTACCCAGCTGACGATGCGTACCTTCCACCAGGGTGGCGTCGGTGACGACATCACCGGCGGTCTGCCGCGAGTCACCGAGCTGTTCGAGGCCCGTGTCCCCAAGGGCAAGGCCCCGATCGCCGAGGTCTCCGGCCGCATCCGCCTGGAGGACGACGACCGGTTCTACACGATCACCATCACGCCGGACGACGGCAGCGACGAGGTCGTGTACGACAAGATCAGCAAGCGCCAGCGTCTCCGCGTGTTCAAGCACGAGGACGGCAGCGAGCGCCTGCTGGCCGACGGTGACCACGTGCAGGTGGGCCAGCAGCTCCTCGAGGGCGCTGCCGATCCGCACGAGGTGCTGCGCGTCATGGGCCCGCGCCAGGTGCAGGTGCACCTGGTCAACGAGGTCCAGGAGGTGTACCGGTCGCAGGGTGTGTCGATCCACGACAAGCACATCGAGACGATCGTCCGGCAGATGCTGCGTCGCGTCACGATCATCGACTCGGGTTCGACGGAGTTCCTGCCCGGTTCGCTGACGGAGCGCTCGGAGTTCGAGGCGGAGAACCGTCGCGTCGTGGCCGAGGGCGGCGAGCCCGCGGCCGGCCGTCCGGTGCTCATGGGCATCACCAAGGCCTCGCTCGCGACCGACTCGTGGCTGTCGGCGGCCTCCTTCCAGGAGACCACCCGCGTGCTCACGGACGCCGCGATCAACACCCGCTCCGACAAGCTGGTGGGCCTCAAGGAGAACGTCATCATCGGTAAGCTCATCCCGGCCGGTACGGGCATCAACAAGTACCGGAACATCCAGGTGCAGCCGACCGAGGAGGCCCGCGCGGCCGCGTACTCGGTGCCGACGTTCGACGACCAGTACTACGGCCCGGAGGGTGCGTTCGGCGCCCCGTCCGGCGCTGCGGTGCCGCTCGACGACTACGGCTTCTCCGACGGTTACCGGTAAGCCCTGAACTCGGCCCCCGATCTGCGCAAGCAGGTCGGGGGCCGTTTTCATGTCCGACGGTGCGCCGGGCCGGGCGGCAATAGGCCCGCGACGCCGTCGACACACATCCCCTACGCTGCCGATTCTCTCGAGCGCTGCCGATCGTGCGGCCGGCGCTGCCGAAGTCCGCGAGCGCTGCCGGTACTCGGCAGCGCTCGTGGGCGTCGGCAGCGGGAATGCTTGGTGCGCCGTTCGCGGCGGTTGCGAGCGATGTCGGTGGCGTTGACCGGCGCCGCGCCGATTCCCCGCCGGACGCCACCCCCTTCACCACGACACGGCGCATTGACGCACCCGACCAGTCGTGTGTACGGTGTGAACATTACTGATGTTCACACCGTGAACACTGAGCCGAGGAGCTGTCATGACCGCCGCCACCGCCACGGATCCCACCGCCGAACCTCGCGCCGCCCGCTCGAAGTCCTGGATCGCGGGCATGGTCATCACCGTGCTGGTCTGGGCGTTCCTTGTCTTCGACGTCCTGGGCAAGCTGACGAAGCCGCAGGCGGTGATCGACGGCACCCTGAAGCTCGGCTTCCAGGAGAAGCACATCCTGGTCATCGGCGTCGTGCTGCTCGTCGGTGTCGTGTTGTGGACGATCCCGCGCACGGCGGTGATCGGCGCGATCTACCTCACCGGCTACCTCGGCGGCGCCGTCGCGATCAACCTCCGCGCCGAGCAGCCGATCGCCGGCTTCGTCCTCTCGGGCGTCTATGTGGGCGTGCTGATCTGGCTGGCGATGATCCTCCGACGCCCCGACCTGCGCCGCGCGATCCTCGGCCGCTGACCGGGACCGCTACGACGTGGGCACGATCTCCGAGCCCAGCGGCAGCAGCGACAGGCGGATCATCTTGAAGTTCGCGACGGCCATGGGGATGCCGATGATGGTCAGGCACAGCGCGATACCGGTCACGATGTGCCCGATCGCCAGCCAGATCCCCGCGACCAGCAACCAGATGATGTTGCCCAGCAGGGACGCGGCGCCGGCGCCGGGGCGATCCACGACGGTCCGCCCGAACGGCCACAGCGCGTAGTTGGCGATGCGGAACGAGGCCAGCCCGAAGGGGATCGTCACGATCAGGAGGCAGCAGATGATCCCTGCGACCGCGTAGCCCACGGCCATCCAGAACCCGCAGAACACCAGCCAGATGATGTTGAGGATCAGCTTCACCACCCCAGTATGCCGACGCGGCTACCGTGGTGGCATGAACCTGTTCCAGCGCTCCGCCAAGCTGTTCAACACCGCCTTCACGCCGTTGCTCTCGCTGCCGGTCATCGGACCCGCGCTGGGGAAGTCGATGGTCACGGTGAGTTACACCGGGCGCAAATCCGGCAAGCGGTTCTCCCTGCCGGTCGCGTACCGCCGCACGGGCGACGAGGTCGTCATCGGCGTCGCGATGCCGGAGCAGAAGCAGTGGTGGCGCAACTTCGCCGGCGAGGGCGCCGATCTCACGCTCCATTTCCCCGACGGTGACCGCACGGGCCGCGCCGTCGCCACGAGCGGGCCGGACGGCACCGTCGTCCGGGTCGCCCTCGCCTGATCAGGCTCCGAGCCGGTACACGCGTCGGGCGGTCCCGCCGAGCACGGCCTCGCGTTCGGTCGGCGACGCACCGTCGAGCAGGTCGACGGTGAGCGTGAGCACCTCGGTGTACGAGGCCTGCAGCAGGCAGACCGGCCAGTCGGAGCCGAACATGACCCGATCGGCGCCGAAGGACTCGAGCACGTGCCGTGCGTAGGGCTCGATGAGCTTCCTGCTCCACGGCCGGGGCGGGCACTCGGTGACCAGTCCCGACAGTTTGCAGGTGACGTTGGGGAGCGCGGCCATGTCCGTGATCCACGAGGCCCACGGCTCCCACTCGCCGGCGCCGATCGCGGGCTTCCCCGCGTGATCGATCACGAACGAGGTCCCGGGGGCGAGGCGCGCCGCTTCCAGGGCGGCGGGCCGTTGCGGCCCACGGACGAGGAGGTCGAAGGCGAGCCACCGGTCGGCGGCCGCGGCGAGCCCGCGGAGCACGGCCGGGCGCACGAGCCATCGCGGGTCCGGCTCGTCCTGTACCAGGTGACGCAGCCCGCGCAGCGTTCCGCCGCCGGGTGCGGCGGCCAGCTGGTCGAGCCGGGTGGCGCACCGGGAGGAGATCAGGTCCACCCACCCGACGACGGCGTCCGCGGGGCCGGAGGCCGCGAGCAGGTCGTGCGTCTCCGCGGAGGAGTTCAGCGCCTGGACCGCGACGGTCCTGGTGATCGGGCCGGCGACGGTACTCGCCGCCGTCCTGGCCGCGGCGAGGTCGGCGGGGGAGAAGTCGCGGCGGATGGCTTCGAGGCCGGGCGAGTCGAGCCAGCGGTGGTCGAGCCGCGCGCGGTCCCAGAGGTGGTGGTGGGCGTCGACGGTCATGCGGGGTCGAGGGGGAGGGCCCACACGAGGGGGATGCCGCGGTCGTCGCCGGAGTAGTCGTCGGGGACGTCGAGCAACTCCGCCATGCGGGCCTGCCAGGGCACGTTCGCGGGGTGGTCCGCGAGCCGCTTCCGCATGGCGCGGTAGTCGTCGACCTCGACGAGGTGGAAGAGCTCGCGCCCGTCGCGCCAGATCCGCCACGAACGGACCCCCGCCGCGCGGAGCGCGCCGTCGAGATCGGCGGGGATCGCGGCGTGCACCCGGTCGTACTCCGCCTCGGCTCCCGCCTTGAGGCGGGTGTGCAGGGCGATCGTCTCCGACACTATTCCTCCGATCACTTCTCGAACTCGTCCCACAGTCTAGGGTGGCTGTCCCTGTTGTGCAGCGTGTTGACCAACAGAGGTCCGATGTTTAGAGTCGGTGAGTGTGACTCATGACACGGCGTGAACCGCTGTGGCGGAGGTACCCGGGGCCGCTCCGGGTGGATCACTCTAGCGCGAGAGGACGTCGATGAGACTGCGACGAGTCGGAGAAGCGGGCGCGGAGCGGCCGATCGTGTCCCCGGGGGACGGGCGGTGGTACGACGCTTCCGCGGTGGTCTCCGACTACCACCCGGGCACAGTCGGCGACGCGCAGCGCCTGCTCGCGGAGGCCCTGCGCGCGGGGCGACTGCCGGCGTTCGATCCCGCGGGGCTCCGCGTCGGCGCTCCCGTCGCGCGGCCGGGCAAGGTCGTGTGCATCGGTGTGAACTACCTGGCTCACGCCGAGGAGACCCGGCACGAGAAGCCGGCCGAGCCCGTGATGTTCCTCAAGACGTCGGCGACGATCGTCGGCCCGTACGACGAGGTCCTGATCCCGCGGGGCTCCGTCGCCACCGACTACGAGGTGGAGCTGGCCGCCGTGATCGGCAGCACCGCACGCTATCTCGACGATGCGGAGCAGGGGCTCGCCTGCGTCGCCGGGTACACCGTCTCCGACGACGTCTCCGAGCGGGACTTCCAGATGAACCGCGGCGGCACGTGGGACAAGGGCAAGAACTGTGAGACCTTCAACCCGCTCGGCCCCGAGCTGGTCACCGCCGACGAGATCCCCGATCCGCAGCGGCTCGACATCCGGCTGTCGGTCAACGGCGAGATCCGGCAGCGAGCGAACACCGCGCAGATGATCTTCGGCGTCGGCGAGATCATCCGGTATCTCAGCCGGTTCATGGTTCTCGAGCCCGGTGACGTGGTGAACACCGGTACCCCGGCGGGCGTCGCCTTCGGGTACCCGGATCCGAAGCCCTACCTGCGCCGCGGCGATGTGATCGAGACGCACATCGAGCTGCTCGGCGGGCACCGATCCGTTCTCGGGGAGGCCTGAGATGTCCGGTGTCTTCACCGGGTTCCGCACCCTCGACGTGCGGTTCCCCACCTCCGCCGAACTCGACGGCTCGGATGCGATGAACGTCGATCCCGACTACTCGGCGGCCTACCTGATCCTGGAGACGGACGCGGGCGACGGGCTCGAGGGGCACGGCTTCGTCTTCACCATCGGCCGGGGCAACGACGTGCAGCGGGCCGCGATCGAGGCCCTCGCGCCGTACGTCCTCGGGCGCGACGTCGACGCGGTCCTCGCCGACCTCGGCGGAATGTGGCGCGAGCTGGTCTACGACGCCCAGCTGCGCTGGCTCGGGCCGGAGAAGGGCGTCATGCACATGGCGATCGGCGCGGTGGTCAACGCCCTGTGGGATCTGCGCGCCAAGCGGGCCGGACTGCCGCTGTGGCAGGTGCTCGCCGGGCTGAGCCCCCAGGAGATCGTGGATCTGGTCGACTTCCGGTACCTCACCGATGCCCTCACGCCCGACGAGGCCCTCGCCCTGCTCGAACGTGCGGCGCCGGGCCGGGCGGAGCGGGCCGCGGCGCTCCGGGCCGAGGGCTACCCGGCCTACACCACCTCGCCCGGCTGGCTCGGATACTCCGACGAGAAGCTGGTGCGGCTCGCGAAAGAAGCGGTCGCCGAGGGGTTCACGCAGATCAAGCTCAAGGTCGGCGCCGATATCGACGACGACGTCCGGCGCTTCGCGCTCGCGCGCTCGGCGGTCGGCGACGACGTGCGGATCGCCGTCGACGCGAACCAGCGGTGGGACGTCGACGACGCGGTCGCGGCGATCGACCGGCTCCGCGAGTTCGATCCGTGGTGGGTGGAGGAGCCGACCGCCCCCGACGACGTGCTCGCGCACGCGGCGATCCGGCGCCGGGCGACACCGGTCCGGATCGCCACGGGCGAACACGCCCACAGCCGGGTGCTGTTCAAGCAGCTCCTCCAGGCCGAGGCGCTCGACGTCCTGCAGCTCGACTCCACGCGCGTCGCGGGCGTCAACGAGAACATCGCGATCCTCCTGCTGGCGGCCAAGTTCGGGGTTCCGGTGTGCCCCCACGCGGGGGGAGTGGGACTGTGCGAGCTGGTGCAGCACCTCGCCATGTTCGACTTCGTGGCCGTCTCGGGAACGGTCGCCGACCGCACCATCGAGTACGTCGATCACCTCCACGAGCACTTCCTCGACCCGGTGCGCATCGAGAACGGCACCTACGCGGCGCCCGCCGCGCCCGGCTTCTCGGCGCAGATCCGGCCGGAGACGCTCGTGCGGTACGGCTTCCCGGACGGGGAGGCCTGGAAGGGAGCATCATGAGCAGCGCAGACGAATTCGCCGGATTCCGGGCCGTGGTGACGGGCGGCGCCTCGGGGATCGGGCGCCGGACGACGGAGGAGCTCATGGTGCGCGGAGCGGTCGTCGCCGTGCTCGACCTGCAGCCCGACGACGCCCCGACCGACTCCATGGGCATCGCGTGCGACGTCGCGGACGAGGAATCGGTCGCCGCGGCCGTCGCGACCGCCGCGGAGTACCTCGGCGGGATCGACGGCCTGGTGAACAATGCGGGGATCGGCGCGCAGGGCACCGTCGAATCGGGGACGCTCGACGATTGGCGGAAGGTGTTGGACGTGAACGTGCTCGGCACCGTGCGGGTGACCCGCGCGAGCCTGCCGCACCTGCGTCGGTCGCCCAATCCGGCCGTGGTCAACACCTGCTCGATCGCCGCGACGGCGGGCCTGCCCGGCCGCGCGTTGTACAGCGCCTCCAAGGGGGCGATCGAAGCGATGACCCGCGCGATGGCGGCCGACCATGTGCGCGAGGGCATCCGCGTCAACTGCGTCAACCCGGGCACCGTCGACACCCCCTGGGTGCGGCGCCTGCTGGACGCGGCCGCCGACCCCGAGGCGGAGGCCGAGTACCTGCGGCAGCGACAGCCCACCGGGCGACTGGTCACGGATGCCGAAGTGGCGGGGGCGATCTGCTACCTGCTCAGTCCTACCGCCTCCGCCACGACGGGCACTGCGCTGGCCGTCGACGGCGGCATGAGCGGCCTCCGCATGCCGCCCCCGAGGTGACCGTGGCGAACCTCGATCCCCTCGGTGGAACCCGCCCGGCGGCACGGCCGTTCGGCCGCGGCGGCCTGCGGGTGGCGCCGCTCGCCTTCGGTGCGGCGGCGATAGGGAACCTGTACACCGCCGTGGACGACGCGGAGGCGGTGGACGCCGTGCGCGCCGCGGCCGACGCGGGCGTCGACTACTTCGACACCGCCCCGCACTACGGCCTGGGACTGTCGGAACGCAGGCTCGGTGCTGCGCTGGCGGATCGACGGGGTGTGGTGCTCTCCACCAAGGTCGGCCGGATCCTGCGCCCCGCGCGCGTCTCCGCGGACGCCACGGACTCCGAGGGGTTCGCGGTCGCCGCGGACGTCGAGCGCGTGTGGGACTTCAGCCGCGACGGGGTGCTGCGCTCGCTCGAGGCCAGCCTGGAACGCCTGGGCCGCGACCGGATCGACGTCGTCTACGTCCACGATCCCGACGATCACGCGGCGGAGGCCTTGGACGGCGCGTTCCCGGCGCTGGACGAATTGCGCAGGCAGGGCGTCATCACGTCGTACGGCGCCGGAATGAACCAGTCGGCCATGCTCACCCGCTTCGTCCGGGAGACGGACCTCGACGTGGTCCTGGTCGCGGGGCGGTACACGATCCTCGACCGCAGCGCGGGCGAGGATCTGCTCCCGGCGTGCCTGGAGCGCGAGGTGTCCGTGGCGGCCGGCGGGGTCTTCAACTCCGGCATCACCGCCTCGACGGCACCGCGTCCGGGAGCGACCTACGACTACGCGCCCGCCGCACCCGACGTGCTCGACCGGGCGCGCCGGCTCGCGGCGGTGTGCCGCGAACACGGGACGACGCTGCCGCACGCCGCGGTGCACTTCCCCCTGCGCCACCCGGCGGTGCGGACGGTCCTGCTCGGCATGCGGTCCGCGGCCGAGGTCCGCGCCGACGCCGCCCTGCTGGCGGCACCTCCACCGGATGCTCTCTGGGCCGATCTCGAGGCGGCGTTGTGAGTCCCTCCGGGCCGGCGCGTCGGTACGATTGACCGATGTCGACCAACGAGGGTGCCGGGCGGATCTCGCGGACGGACGACGCGATCCTCAAGCTCAAGGCGATGATCACCGACGGGGAACTGCCCGCGGGGAGCCGCCTCCCGCGCGAGGCGGACCTCGCCGCGAGGCTCGGCCTGTCGCGCAACTCGTTGCGCGAAGCGATCCGCGCGCTCGCCATGCTGCGGATCCTGGACGTCCGGCAGGGCGACGGCACCTACGTGACGAGCCTCGAACCGACCCTGTTGCTCGACACGATGGGCTTCGTGGTCGACTTCCAGCAGGAGGACTCGGTGCTGCACTTCTTCGAGGTGCGCCGCATCCTGGAGCCGGCCGCCACGGCGATGGCGGCGGGGCGGATCACCCCGGAGAAGCTCGCGATCCTCGAGGAGACCCTGCCCCTCGGCGGCCCCGACGCGTCGATGGAGACCCTGGTGCAGCAGGACATCCTGTTCCACCAGACCATCGCCGAGGCGTCGGGCAATCCTGTACTGCGGGCACTCATCTCGGGCCTGTCGGCACCCACTCTGCGGGCCCGGATCTGGCGCGGCCTCGAGCAGGAGGACGCCCGCGCGCGGACCGCGGCCGAGCACCGTCAGATCTACGACGCCCTGGTCGCCGGGCAGGCGGACGTCGCGGAGGCCTGCGCGATCGTGCACATCGCCGGCGTCGAGAACTGGATCCGCCGCGCGATGGCCGAGGAGTCGTCCTAGGCGGTGCCGAGAGCCTCGGCGGCGTCGGCGAGGCGCGCGAGGAGAGCGGCGCGCACCGCGGGCGGCCCGAGCACCTCGACGTGCGGCAGTGCGCCCCACAGGGTCCAGACCGCGCGCCCGAGGTCGGTGAACCCGAGGGTGCCGGCACCGTCGGGCCCGGGCGGGGTGACGACCGTCCCGAACGAGCACAGCTTGGTCCAGCCGTACTCGTCGGCCCGCAGGTCGACCCGGACGCCGTCGTGCCCGGAGCGGAAGGACGCGCGGGACTCCTCGAACTCGGCCGCGAGGTCCACCTCGGCGGGCCGCCGGGCGGGCTCGGCCAGCACGGTGACGGCGGAGAACCGCGAGGTGCGGTAGGTGCGCCGGGAGCCGTCGCGCAGGGCCATGAGGTACCAGGCCTGCCCGGCGTGCACCAGGCCGACGGGATCGAGCACGCGCTCCGACGGTGCGCCTCCGCGCGCGGTGTAGGTGGCCCGCACCCGCAGCCCGTCGATGACGGCGCGCTGCAGCTCGCCGAGGTGCGGCTCCGGCTCGGGGACGCGGACGAATCCGTCGGGGCGCACGTGGATCCGTTGCGCGGCGGCCGCCGCTTCCCGACGGTGCGCCTCCGGCAGCGCCGCCGCCACCTTGCGCATGGCGCCCGCGAAGGCGGGGGAGTCGGGGGCGCCCGCGAGGAGCGCCTTCGCCTCGTCGAGGGTGAGGCCCGTGAGGTCGGTGCGGTAGCCGGGGAGCAGGCTGATGCCGCCGCCGCGGCCGCGGTCGGTGTAGACGGGGACGCCCGCGACCCCGAGCGCCTCGACGTCGCGGAGCACGGTCCGGGTGGAGACCTCGAGTTCCGCGGCGATCTGCGCGGCCGTCATGGTGCCGCGGTGGCGCAGCAGCATGAGGACGGACAGGAGACGGTCGGCGCGCATGGATCCGAGATTGCCAGACAAACATGACAGAAGGTGTCATGTTTGGCCGGTTGAATCGCTTCCATGACCAACACAGCCACTGACCCCCGCCCCGCCTACGCCGCCGTCACCGCCTGGGTGCAGTCCCTGCTCGCGAACGTGACGGAGGAGCAGCTCGCCCTGCCCACGCCGTGCGACGAGTTCGACGTCCGCGCCCTGGCCCAGCACATGAACGCCGTCGGCCTGCGCGCCGTCGCGCTGGCCGAATCCGCCACCGTCGAGGGCCAGCCCTTCCTCGCGGAGGACCACGACGCCGCCACCTACGGGGCCACCCGCGAGCGCGCCCTCGCCGCGTGGGACGCCGCCCCGCTCGAGCGGGAGGTCGCCGTGCCGTGGGGCGTCGTCCCCGGCTTCGCGGCGCTCGGCATGTACGTCAACGAGACCCTCGTGCACGGCTGGGACCTCGCCGTCGCCACCGGGCAGGATCCGGAGTTCGGCGACGCGGCGATCGTCGAGCGCGCCCTCGCCGTTGCCGAGGCGTCCATCCCCGCCGCGATCCGCGGCGCGGAGGGCGTCCCGTTCGGCCCCGTCGTCGAGCCCCGCGAGGGCGCCGGCCCCACCGAGCGCCTCGCGAACTGGAGCGGCCACCACTGGGCCGCAGCATGAGCACGGTTGCACTGTTCCACTCCGTGCTCGGCGTGCGCGAGGGCGTTCGTGACGCCGCGGCCCGCCTGCGCGCCGCCGGGCACGTGGTGCACGTCGTCGACCAGTACGACGGGCGGGTCTTCGAGTCCTATGACGAGGCCTCGGCCCATGTCGAGGGCATCGGCTTCCCGGCGCTCATGGCGTCGGCGCTCGCCGCGGTCGCGGGGCTGCCGGAGGATCTCGTGGTCATGGGCTTCTCCAACGGCGGTGGCATGGCGACGTACGTCGCGGGCAACCGGCCCGTCGCGCGGGCGGTGCTCTGTTCCGGCGCGCTGCCGCTGGACATGATCGGCCAGGATCACTGGCCGCAGGGTGTGCCGGCGCAGTTGCACTACGCGCTCGACGACCCGTTCCGGCAGCCCGGCTCGGTCGAATCGGTGCTGCGCTCGGTCGGGGAGGCGGGCGCGATCGGCGAGTTCCTCCAGTACCCCGGCGCCGGTCACCTGTTCACGGATCCGTCGCTCCCGGCGGAGTTCGACGGTGCCGCCACCGAGGCCTTCTGGACGGCGGTGCTGCGGTTCATCGGTGCCGCGAATCCGATCGTGAGCCGTTGACATGAACGCTGGTTGAGGTCCTAGCGTCGAGGCATGAGCATCGAACTGAACCACACCATCGTCGCCGCCTCCGACAACCTCGAGACCGCGCGGTTCCTCACCGAACTGCTCGGTCTCGAGGACCCGGTGGACATCGGCGGCGGGCACTTCCAGCAGGTCCGCCTTGCCAACGACGTCGTGCTCGACGTGATGACGGTGCCCGCGCCGATCCATCCGCAGCACTACGCGTTCCTGGTCTCCGAGAAGGAGTTCGACGAGATCTTCGCGCGGATCACCGAGCGGGGCCTGAGCTACCACGCCCACCCCGACGGTTCCGGCGTCGGCGAGATCAACCACCGCTTCGGCGGCCGCGGCGTCTACTTCCGCTCGCCCGACGGCCACGCCCTCGAGGCCCTCACCGCGGCCTGAGTCATCGCTCTCGCCCGGTCCTCAGTCCTCGAACAGCGCGCGGATGTCGGCGGCGGCGAGCCGGGCGTCGAAGCCGCCGTCGCCGCCCACGACGGACTCGAACAGCGCGGCCTTGCGCTCCTTGAGCGCCATGACCTTGTCCTCGATGGTGTCGGCGGAGACGAGCCGGTAGACCATCACGCTGCGGGTCTGGCCGATGCGGTGCGCGCGGTCGATGGCCTGCGCCTCCGCGGCGGGGTTCCACCACGGGTCCAGGAGGAAGCAGTAGTCGGCCTGCACCAGGTTCAGGCCGAAGCCGCCGGCCTTGAGCGAGATGAGGAAGACCTGCACGTCGCCGGAGGTGAACTTCTCGATCGCCGCGGCGCGGTCGGTGGTCGAGCCGTCGAGGTAGGCGTACTCCACGCCCTCCTCGTCGAGCCGCTCGGCCGCCTTGCGCAGGAAGCCCGTGAACTGGCTGAACACCAGCACCGCGTGCTGCTCCTCCAGTAGCTCGTCCAGCTTCTCCACCAGGTAGTCGAGCTTGGCGACGTCCTCGACCGCCAACTCCTCGTCCACCAGCGACGGGTCCAGCGCGAGCCGCCGCAGCATGGTCAGCGATCGCAGGATCTCGAAGCGGTTGCCCTCGAAGTCGTCCAGCAGGCCCAGCAGCTTCGCCCGCTGGTCGGCGAGCACGCGATCGTAGGTGTGCCGATGCTCCTCGGAGAGCTCCACCTGCACAACCGATTCCGTCTTCTCCGGCAGGTCCTTCGCGACGAGGTCCTTGGTCCGCCGCAGCATGAACGGGCGCACCCGGCGGCGCAGCCGCGCGAGCCGGTCGTCGTCGCCGCCGCGCTCGATGGGCCGCCGGTACTCCTCCGCGAACCACGACCGCCCGGGGAACAGGCCCGGCACCGTCAGCGCGGTGAGCGCCCACAGTTCCTCGAGATGGTTCTCCATCGGGGTGCCCGTCACGGCCAGCGTGAACGCGCGGTCCAGCAGCGAGACCGCCGCGAACGCCTTCGAGCGCGGGTTCTTCACGAACTGCGCCTCGTCGAGGATCACGCCCGCCCAGGAGACCGCCGCGTACTCCTCGGCGTCCAGCCGCAGCAGGGTGTACGACGTCAGCACCAGATCGGCGTCCGCGACCACCGAGGCGATCGACGAGCCGGACTTGCGCGCGGTCTCCGACACCACCGCCACGGTCAGGTGCGGCGCGAACCGCCGGCACTCCGCGGCCCAGTTGCCCACCACCGACGTCGGCGCGACCACGAGGAACGGGCCGGGCCGGGCCTCCGCGCGCTCGTGCGCGCGGCAGATCAGCGCGAGCGTCTGCACCGTCTTGCCGAGGCCCATGTCGTCGGCCAGGATGCCGCCGAAGTCGTTGTCGTACAGGAACGCCAGCCAGTCCAGGCCGTCGCGCTGGTAGGGCCGGAGCTCGGCCCGCAGGGTCGACGGTGCCTCCTGCCGCGCCAGGTCGCCCGCCGTCAGGGCACCCACGCGGCGGGACCAGTCACCGTCGAAATCGGTGGCGTCGGCGAGGTCCGCGAGGTCGTCGACGAGCCCCGCCTGGAATCGGCTGATACGCAGGCCGTCCCGGTCCGCGGAGCCCGGCGCGCCGCGGGAGGAGCGCTTGGCGCCGCGCGCCGGCAGGTCCCGCGCCTCGCCGATCAGCTCCCGCAGCCGGTCGAAGCGCTCACCGTCGATGCGGGCGAGCACGCCGCCGGGCGTGACGAGCGTGTCGTGGCCCGCGGCGACGGCGGTGAAGACGTCGCGGAACGGGACCTCCTCGCCGTCGACCTCCACGGCGACCTCGAGGTCGAACCAGTCCGTCGACGGGTTGTCGGACTCCGACCGGACCCGCACGGACACCGAGGCCGAGCTCTCCGCCCAGCGGAACCCGGGATCGTCGGTGACCTCGACGATCACCGACGGCACCGAGCGCAGCACCGGCGCGACCTCGGCCAACCACACCGCGGCCTCGGTGCCGCGGTAGAAGCCCTGCGAATGGTCCACGCCGACGGCGGCCTCGCGCAGCGCCACGGCCATCGCGCGGGTGATCCGCTGCTGCCCGACGGCGTCGGCCAGTCCGGCGGGCTCGCGGCCGAGCACGTAGTCGCGGGCCTCGTCCCCGACGGTGTAGCGCCACTTCCAGTCGACCTCGAGCTCCGCGGCCTCGGGGAAGTAGCGGGCGGTGCAGAGCAACTCGGGCCCGGAGACCTCCACCTCGCCGACCAGCTGGTCGGGGTCGCGCACCGGCGCCACCGCCGCGAGGTACGGCAGGTACTTCTCGCGCAGCTCCGGAACCGCGGCGGTCGGCACCCGGACCGGGGTGAACCGGCGCAGCGCGGTGGTGTGCTGCGGGGACAGCGGCGGATCGAGCGGCGCGAGCCGCAGCACGTCGCCGTCCTGCTGGAAGACGCCGAGGGCGCGGTGCGCGCCGAGCAGTCCGCCGGTGAACGGCCGCGGACCGTCGCCGAAATCGACCTCCCGGTCCAGCTCGACGGTCCCGTCCACCGAGCGGGTGACCAGGCCGAGCCGCGTGGGCGGGCCCAGGATCACGCTGCCGCGGGGTTTCTTGCTCAGCAGCGGCACGCCCGCGTCGCGGACGGCGCGCAGCTGGTCCCACAGCAACGGGGTGTCGACCATGCCGAGGTCGGCCCAGGCGTCCACCCCGTACAGCGACCAGGTGATGAGCTGCGCGAGCGGCGCGAGCACGTCGCGCTGCGCGGGCGCCACCCGCGGCGCGGTGGCGATGGTGCGCCACCGGACGTCGCCGGCCACCCACGAGCCCTCCCGCATGCCGGGCGTCGCGAGCCGTACCTGCAGGCGCTGCCCGGAGACGACACCGCGCTCGTCGACGTCGAACTGCAGCGCGACGGGCAGCACCGCGGCGCTGGTCCGCGGGGCCTCGGGCAGCAGGGCGGCGAGCTGCCGCTCCCAGGGATCCGGCTGCGGGACCTCGCTCTCCTCGACGTCCTCCGCGGTGAGCTCGAGCAGCAGCGCGGCACCGTGTTTGCAGTTGAGGGCGACCGGGCAGGTGCAGAGGCTGCGCACGGGACGCCAGCCGGAGCCGCCGGGCTCGATCCACACCTGGGTGTCGTACTCGCGGGTGCCGGCCACGACGCCCGTGACGAGGCGCTTCTCGTCGTCCCACTCGAGGTCGCCGATGAGGCCGCTGCCCACGTACTCGCCCGCGCGGCGCACGGTCGGCCCCCCGAAGAAACCGATCAGGTCCTCGGGGGTGAACGAGGGCCCTCCGCCGGCAGTCGATGCGCTCATGGTCAAGCGGACAGTCTAGCGCGGTGCGGTGTCGTCGCGCCTCCGCGGCGGGTGCGGCGGCGGTCGCGGTGGCGGTCCGGGGGCGGCGGTCGGTCGGCCGTCAGTCGAACGGCGCGGGCGGCAGCTTCACGACCTGCGCGGCGTAGCTCAGCCCGGCTCCGTAGCCGAGGAGCAGCGCGGTCTGCCCGGGCTTCGCCCGGCCGCTGGAGAGCAGGTCGTCCATCGCCAGCGGGATGGATGCGGCGGAGGTGTTGCCGGTGCGTTCGATGTCGTCGGCGATCACAGTGTGCTCGGGCAGGTGCAGGCTGCGGGCCAGGACCTCGTTGATCCGCGAGTTCGCCTGGTGCGGGACGAAGACGTCGACGTCGGCGGCGGTGACGCCCGCGGCGTCGAGCGCGCGCTGTGCCGCCTTGCCCATCTCGAACGCGGCCCAGCGGAACACCGCGGTGCCCTCCAGGCGCAGGTACGGGCGGTCCTCGTGGTCGTCGCCGTCGAGGTAGCTGATCCAGTCGATGTCCTGCCGGATCGCGTTGAACTGCGTGCCGTCGCTGCCCCACACCACGGGGCCGAGCTGCTGTTCCTCGGCCGGGCCGACCACGACCGCCCCCGCGCCGTCGCCGAAGATGAAGCAGTTCCCGCGATCGGTCATGTCCATGCTCACCGACAGTTGTTCGGCGCCGATCACCAGGACCCGCGTCGCACTGCCGCCGCGCACCATGTCCGACGCCAGGGCCATGGCGTAGCCGAAGCCCGCGCAGCCCACGGTGACGTCGAAGGCCGGGACACCGTTGGCGCCCAGCTCCGTCGCGACCTTCACGCCCGCGGCGGGGGTCTGCAGGTAGTGGGTGTTCGTCGCCACGATCACGGCGTCGATGTCCGCGCCGGTGAGGAGGGCGTTCGCGACGGCGCGACGGCCCGCCGCCGTCGCCATCTCCACGACGGTCTCGTCCCGGCGCGCGAACCGGCGCGATTTGATGCCGGTCCGGGTGAAGATCCACTCGTCGGAGGAGTCGATGCCCGCGCAGATCTCGTCGTTGGTGACCACCCGCTCCGGACGGTACGCCCCGATCCCCAACAGTCCGATGTTCCGCGTCCCGGTGGTCTCGGCGAGAACGGTCATGGGAACCCCCTTGTTCGGCACTGCGCGACGCGCGGTTTGCAATTCCACATTAGCCGTGGCGGAGGCTTCGCGGGCGGTGTCGGGGCAGCGGGGTGCAGCGCGCCGCGCGGGCGGTGTCGCTCAACCGTGGGGGATCGCGCCCAGGAGGACCGCCCGCATCGCCGCCACCTGCGCGCGCAGCGCGGTGACGACGGCGGCGACCTCGCGCCGCTGGGCCGCCTCCGGCCGCACCACCATCCAGTACTCGAGCTGCACGGAGACCTCGTCGGGGAGGACGCGCACGAGGTCGGGGCGGCTGTCGGCGAGGAAGCAGGGGAGCAGGCCCAGGCCGGCGCCCGCGCACGTGGCCTCGACGTGCACCAGCACGTTCGTCGAGCTGAGCCGGTCGGTCATGTCGGGCACGAGCACGCGGGCGAGGTCCAGGTCGTCGACGGTGAGCATCGAGTCGATGAAGTACACGAGGGGTCGGCCGGCGAGGTCGCGCGTGTGCTCGGGCGTCCCGTCGGTGGCGAGGTACTGCCGCGAGCCGTACAGGCCCAGCCGGTACGGCGCGAGGAGTTCCGGTTCCACCCGGTAGGTCTCCGGTCGGCCCACGACGACCTCGATGTCGACGCCCGAGCGGGTCGACGGTGCGCGGCGCGTCACCGTCAGCAGGTCGACGGACAGCCTCGGGTGCGCGCGCCCGAGTTCCGCGATCGCGGGCGCGACGACGCGGGCGCTGAAGCCGTCGGTCGCGGCGATGCGCACCGTGCCGTGCAGGTCGTGGGCGGTGTCCGCGTCGAGCCCGTGGAGCACCGCCTCGATCCGCTCTGCGGCGGCCGCGCCCGACCGGCCGAGTTCGGTGAGCTCCCAGCCCGCGGCGCCGCGGGCCAGCAGCGGCCCGCCGAGCGCCTGCTCCAGCGCGGCGACCCGGCGCGAGGCGGTGGTGTGGTTGATGCCCAGGAGGTCGGCCGCGGCGGTGTAGCGGCCGGTGCGCGCGACGGCCAGGAGTGTGAGCAGTCCGTCGGCGCTCGGCTCAGGAGTGTGCATGAACGCAGATCCGATCCGCAGATATGGGCATTGTGTGTGCGATTTTATCCATACATACTGCGGTGAGCATGGCGCGCGTCACACTCGATCGCGGCCGTGATCCGTCGCACAAGGAGTGGGTATGGCGCAGACCGACCAGGAGCAGTCCCTCGAACGCCCCGGGGGCCTCCGCAAGATCGTCGCCGCGTCGATGGCCGGCACGGTCGTCGAGTGGTACGAGTTCTTCCTCTACGGCATCGCCGCCACGGTGGTGTTCAACAAGATCTTCTTCAAGGCGGGCGCCAGCGAGTACGACGCCATCATCGCGGCGTTCGTGACCTACGCGGTGGGCTTCGCGGCCCGCCCGATCGGCGGCATCGTCTTCGGTCACCTGGGCGACAAGCTCGGCCGCAAGAAGCTGCTGCAGGTCTCGATCCTCATGGTCGGCGTCGCCACCTTCCTCATGGGCTGCCTGCCCACCTTCGACCAGATCGGCTACTGGGCGCCCTTCCTGCTCGTGGTGCTGCGCTTCATCCAGGGCTTCGCGGTGGGCGGCGAGTGGGGCGGCGCCGTACTGCTCGTCGCCGAGCACAGCCCGAACAAGTCCCGCGGCTTCTGGGCGTCGTGGCCGCAGGCCGGCGTGCCGGGCGGCAACCTCGCCGCCACCGTCGTGCTGCTGATCCTGACCAACGCGCTGTCCGAGGACGACTTCCTCGCGTGGGGCTGGCGCATCGCGTTCTGGCTGTCCGCGGTGATCGTGCTCGTGGGCTACTACATCCGCACGCAGGTCGACGAGTCGCCGATCTTCAAGGAGGCCCAGCAGCAGATCGAGCAGGAGAAGGCCGTCTCGTACGGCGTCGTCGAGGTGGTCAAGCGGTACCCGCGCGGCGTGCTCTCGGCGATGGGCCTGCGCTTCGGCGAGAACATCTTCTACTACCTCGTGGTCACCTTCTCGATCACGTACCTCAAGACCGTCGTGAAGATGGACACCTCGGACATCCTCATGTGGCTGCTCATCGCGCACGCCGTGCACTTCGCGGTGATGCCGTACGCGGGTGCGCTGACCGACCGCGTCGGCCGCAGGCCCGTCTACTGGGCGGGCGCCGCGCTCGCCGCGACGTGGGGCTTCTTCGCCTTCCCGATGTTCGACACCGGCCACGGCGCGGTCGTCGTCGCCGCGGTGACCATCGGCCTGGTCTTCCACGCGCTGATGTACGCGCCGCAGCCCGCGATCATGGCCGAGTCGTTCCCGACGCGCATGCGCTACTCGGGCGTCTCGCTGGCCGCGCAGGTCACGTCGATCGCCGCCGGTTCGCTCGCCCCGATCATCGCGACCAAGCTGCTCAAGGAGTTCGGCTCCGCCGTGCCCGTCGCCGTGTACCTGGCGATCGCGTGCGGCATCACCTTCCTCGCGGTCTTCTTCGTCCGGGAGACGAAGGGGATCGACCTCGCCACGATCGACGCGGAGGACCGGGCGATGCTGGACCGCGCAGCGCAGGACGTGCGCGCGTGAGGGCGATGGTGACCGGCGGCGCCGCGGGGATCGGGGCGGCCGTCGCGCGCCGCCTCGCCGCCGACGGTGCCGCCGTCACCGTCGTGGACCGGGACGGCGCCGCGGCCGCGGACCTGGCCGCGGAGATCGGCGGTACCGCGCTCGAGCTCGACCTCACCGACACCGCGGCGCTCGCGGACCTGCACCTCGACGTCGACGTGCTGGTCAACAACGCGGGCGTGCAGCACGTCGCGCCGATCGAGGAGTTCGACCCCGCGTGGTTCCACCGCATCCTCGCGCTGATGCTGGAGGCGCCCTTCCTGCTCACCCGCGCCGCCCTGCCCGGCATGTACCAACGCGGCTTCGGCCGGATCGTGCACGTCTCCTCGGTGCACGGGTTGCGCGCGTCCAAGTACAAGGCGGCCTACGTCGCGGCCAAGCACGGTGTGGAGGGCCTGTCCAAAGTGACCGCACTCGAGGGCGGGGAACACGGCGTCACCAGTAACTGCGTGAACCCCGGCTACGTGCGCACCGCGCTGGTGGCGCGGCAGATCGCCGAGCAGGCCGCGGCGCACGGCATCAGTGAGCAGCGCGTGACCGACGAGGTCTTCCTCGCCCGCCCGGCGATCAAGCGGCTCATCGAGCCCGAGGAGGTCGCGGGCCTGGTGGCGTGGCTGTGCAGCCCCGCCGCCGCGATGGTCACCGGGGCCTCGTACACGATGGACGGCGGCTGGACCGCCAACTGAGTTCGCGGTCCGGACGGTGCTGGATTCCCTGCGGTTTCGGAGAGCGCGACCTGCGATCTCGCCGCCGAAACCGCCGGCAACCCGCGCGCCGTCGTCTCCCGCGCGGCGGGTCTCTCGGCACGGTCGGGCGGGGGACGAGCCATGCGGGGCGCGCATTGCCCACCTGCTCACAACCTCTTCGGCCGCGGGACGGGCCGTGCGGGGCGTCCTGGCAGTCTCCTGGCAATGCGCGTCTGAGTTGGAGCGGCGCAGTCGCAACGGCTACCGTACGAAGGGCCTGTGACCAGGTATTGCTGTGCTGTAGTCAGGATTGTGATCAGTGGGTGTGGACCAGACGATGAGCGACCGCGGCGTCGAACCGACGCCTGAGCCCGTGGCGGTACCCGCGCCCGAGCAGCCCGTGCCCGATCGGCCCGTGCCCGCGACCGATGGGGCACCGTCGAAGCCCAAGCGCGGTGGCGGGCACCTCTACGAGCTCGACATCGTGCGGATCGTGACCTTCGCGGGCGTCATCTTCGACCACTGCGTCTCGGGCACCACGTTCCCGTTCAGCGTCGCGTCGAACGCGATCCAGACGATCTTCCACTACACCCGCAACGCCTTCTTCGCGCTCACCGGCTTCGTCCTGGTGTACCAGTACCGCGACCGGAAGCTGGACCCGATCGACTTCTGGCGCCGCCGGTACAAGGCGGTGGGCCTGCCCTTCCTGACCTGGAGCGTCTTCTACTGGCTCTACCACATGTACGTGATGTGGCCGCCGGCGTTCTCCAACGTCACGCGCACCTTCGAGACGTGGGAGTCGACGAAGGCGGCGCTCAAGGTGCTCGCCTACGACCTGCTCACCGGCGACGCCTGGTACCACCTCTACTTCGTCTTCGTGACGATGCAGGTGTACCTGATCTTCCCGTTCCTGCTGAAGTTCCTCCGCTGGACCATGGGGTACCACAAGTACATCCTGGCGGCGAGCTTCGTCTTCCACCTGGTCCTGCTGCACTACATGACCACCGCGCGCCCGGAGATGTTCAACTACGGGCTGCTCGCGAAGCTGTGGAACCACCTGCCGGCGACGATCTTCCCGTACCAGTTCTTCACCCTGCTCGGCTGCATCGCGGCCATGCACCTCGGCGAGGTCCGGGCGTGGTTCTCGCGTTTCCGCGGGCGGGTCATCACCGTCGCGATCGGCGTCGTGATCGTCACCCTGATCGCCTACGGGTACAAGGTGAGCATGGTCGGCCTGTTCCCGACCGACGCGGCGAACGTCTTCCGCCCCTACGCCGCGGTGATGTTCGTGATGATCATCATGGCGCTGTACGCGGCGGGGACCTACTGGTCCGACTACCGCACCGCCGGCTCGTTCTGGGACAAGTTCCTCACGACCGCCTCCGATCGCTCGTTCGGCATCTTCCTGGTGCACGCCTTCGCGCTGCAGGAGCTGGCGCCCACGATCCAGCGCTTCCGCTTCGACGTCTACGCCCCGATCCTCACCATCTGCACGTTCATCGTGACCGCGTTCTTCACCGTCGCGATCAGCGAGGTGCTGCGCCGCACGCCCGTGAGCCTGTGGACCACGGGCCGGAAGATGATCCCGATGGCCAAGCAGGACCTGACGGTCTCGGTGGGGATCGGCGTCGCGATGATCGTCGCCGGCGCGATCGCCTACTGGCCGCTCGACGTCCCCGCCGGCGCCGTCTCGGTGACCCTCGGCATCGTCCTGCTGGTCTGGCAGGGCCTGGGCCGGACGGTGTTCGCCGGCCCCGCGGGCGCCCGCCCCGCGATCAAGGTCTGACGGAGGCACAGCTCCCGGTCGGGGCGCATCACATGTCGTAGCCGCCGTTGACACCCCACACCTGACCGGTGATGTAGCCCGAGGCGTCGGACGCGAGGAAGTGAACGACGCGCGCGACCTCCGACGGGTCGGCGATGCGACCGACCGGGATCTGTTGACGCAGTTTCGCGATGACTCTGTCGGGCATGGAGTTGACCATCTCGGTGCCGACCATTCCAGGGCTCACGGTATTCACGGTGATGCCGATGTCGTTACCGTCCAGCTTGCCTAGGCGTGAGAGCGCGAACGCGGCCTCCCGGGCGAGTGTCTTGGTGAGGCCGAAGAGCCCGGACTTCGACGAGGCGTAATTCGCCTGGCCGACGTTGCCCGTTTCGCCGACGACGGACGACAGGTTGATGATCCGCCCCGTGCCCCTGTCGACCATGTGCGCGAGCGCTGCCTGTGCGATGTAGAAGGAGCCGGAGAGATTGACCCGGAGCACGGACTCCCAGTCCTCGTCGGTGAGGTCCAGGATCACCTTGTCCGCGGTGATCCCGGCGTTGTTGACGAGGATGTCGAGCCGGCCGTGCGTGTCGATCACCTCTGCCACGGTGCGGCGGCAGTCGTCGGCATTACCCACGTTGCCGACGTGCCCGGACGCGGTGGCGCCCGAGGCCGCCGTGAGGTCGCGCAGCTCGTCGATGAAGGCGTCGGCCTGGGTGCTCTCGCGGCTGTGCCCGACGGCGACGCTCGCGCCCTGTTCGGCGAGGCGCCGGGCGATCGCGGCACCGATGCCGCGGGTGCCTCCGGTCACGAAGGCGACCTGCCCGGTCAGGTCGTCGGTGCGGGTCGGGATGGCGGTGGTCATCGTGTTCTCCTAGGCCTCGGTGGTGTCGCTGATCGCCTGCGGGGAGCGGTGTCCCAGCTTCTTCAGCGCGCGGGTGGCGGCGTGGTAGCCGCACATGCCGTGTGCTGCGGGTCCCGGTGGTGTGGCGGCGGAGCAGATGTACATGCCGGAGACGCCGGCGTCGTAGGGGTGGGCGGTGATCCGGGGGCCGAAGACGAGTTGGAGGAGGTCCTTGGATCCGGTGTTGATATCGCCGCCGGTGAAGTTGGCGTTGTACCGCGACATCTCGGTGGTGGTGCAGACGGCGGTGCCGATGATGCGGTCGCGGAAGCCGGGGGCGAAGCGTTCGATCTGGGCGATGATGGCTTCGGTGGCGTCGCCCGTGTAGCCGTGGGGGACGTGGGCGTAGCTCCAGACGGGGTGGATGTCTCCCGCACTCCGCGACGGGTCGGCGAGATACTGCTGGCCGACGAGGACGAACGGCCGTCGCGGCATCCGGCCGGCGGCTATCTCCCGTTCTGTCGCGGCGACCTCGTCGTACTTGCCTCCGAGGTGGACGGTGCTGGATCGACGTGCGTCGGGGTTGACCCAGGGAACGCCGCCTTCGACGGCGAAGTCGACCTTGAAGGCGCCGGGTCCACGACGGAATCGATTGTAGGCACGGCGAATCCGGGACGGCATGCGGTCTCCGACGATTCGCGCGACCTGCGCCGGATCCAGGTCGAAGAGCACGGTGTCGCTCGGTGGCAGCTCCGCGAGGGACGTGATCCGCGCACCGGTCTCGATGTCGCCGCCCAGGCCTTCGAACTCGGCGGCGAGGGCCGTTGCGATCGCGCCCGACCCGCCCTCCGCCACCTTCCACCCGTACGCGTGCCCGGCAGACAGCAGGCCCAGGCCGATGGCCGAGGTCATCGGCTGGTGCAGGGGCCGGAAGGTATGGGCTGCAACGCCTCCCCACAGGGCGCGGGCCGCAGGGGTGCGGAACATCCGCGCCAGCGCGGAGGCGGGGAGCGGTGCCGGGGCGCCGAACCGGGCCAGTGCCAGCGGGTGCCGCGGTACCCGGACGAGCGACGAGAGGATCGCCGGGCCCACCTTGTCGATGTTCTCGACGGTGCTGCCGAACAGTCCCCGCCAGAGCGCACCGTCGGCCCCGAGGCCGGCGGCGGTGTCCGCGACGCCGCGCCGCAGCACGCCCGCGCTCCCGTCGTCGAGGGGGTGGACGCAGTCGATCTCGGCGTCCAACCAGTGCAGACCGTGCCGGCCGAGGTCCATCGAGTTCAGGAAGGGGGAGCCGACGGCCATCGGGTGGATCGCCGCGCAGTGGTCGTGGATCAGGCCGGGGATGATCGCTTCGAACGATCGGGTGCCACCGCCGACGGTGTCGGCCGCCTCGAGGAGCGTGACGTCGACTCCTGCGCGGGCCAGAGTGATCGCCGCGGCGAGGCCGTTGGGGCCGGCACCGACGACGGTGGCGGTGCTCATGCGTTCTCCCGCGTTCCGGTGCGGATCCGGGACCAGCTGACGGTGTGCTTCGCGGGGCCGTTGGGCAGCCACGGCTGGTGCTCGACCAGATCGGCGACCACCCAGGTGCCCTCCTCGACGACGCCCAGGGCGGCGTCGATCACCTTGTAGCGCTGGAAGTTCTTGTGCACAGGCTGGGACTCGGCCCAGACGATCAGGCACTCACCTGGCTCGAACTGCGCCTCCTCCTGGACGGCGGCGATCATGTCCTCGCGGTGCATGTGTCCATCGCCGAAGTTCCAGCCGAGGATCGAGTTGCACAGGAACTCGGCCTCGCGGACGTTGCGCCGATCGATGTCCGGGGCCACCGAGTGCATCACGGAGAACAGGCCACGGCCCTGGCTGTGCAGCGAGCGCCAGCCGATGGTCATCTGCAGGGTGATCTCCGCCCAGTCCGGCGGGTATCCGGCGGCGATGAACTGGTCGATCTGGTTGGGTGCGGAGCGGGTGACGCGGTTGAGCTTCTCCTCGGCTCCGGGCGCGAAGGCCCACAGGCCCGTGGCCCAGTTGCCGGCGTACTGCCGCATGGAGGGGAGGAAGGAGACGAGGTCGGGGCGGAAGTTGCCGAGGATCGGGAAGAACAGCAGTAGGGCGGCGACGATGATCGCGAGCCAGGCCGGGTTCATCTGCCACAGGGCGAATCCGTCGTTGGCGGGGAAGCCGAGGAACAGGATCGCGGTGGCGTAGGCGAAGATCAGGTTCCACTCGAGAGGCACGGCGAGCGGGAACGTGGAGATGATGAACAGGTGGTAGCCGATCATCAGCAGGCCGGCGGCCAGCGTGACGTACCAGTTGTTCGAGAACAGCAGCACGAGCGGTGCGACGATCTCGACGACGGCGCCCGGGCCGTGGGCCATGAACTTCGCCAGGCCCGAGGGGCGGACGTCGTCGGGGTAGTTCTTGTACATCGCCTTGCGGATCCCGGCGAACGGGTTGACCGGGGCGTTGCTCACCATCGGCGGAATGACCATGGTGAAATGCACGTTGAGCTTGGAGAATCCGGCGCCGACCCACACCACGCCGATGAGGATCTTCAGCGCGATGATCACGTTCGTGACCCCCGAGCCGTCGGGGGAGATCGTGGGCAGGAGGGCGAAGAACACGAGTGCGGGGAACCACTGCTCGCCGCGGGCGGCGAGGAAGATCACCTTGTCCCGCAGGCCCATGATCACCAGCAGGACGATCGGCGCGATCAGCAGCTTCGGATCGACCAGGCCGTGCGTGGATTCGACGCCGACCTTGGTCATCGCCTCGGTGAATCCGTTCACGTCGGTCGTACCGGGAAGCACCATCGGCACGACGTAGGACACCAGCAGGAGGACGTAGATCGCGATGTCGAACATCGTGCGCCGGTTGCCGGCGGTACCGGGCACCCACTTCCACGGGCGGAGCCGGATCGTGTTCGGCTTGATCCAGAACTGGATACCGCCGGTCATCGGCTTCGCCTTGCCCGCCAACGGACCCCAGGATCCGCCGATGCCGATGGTCTCGAGGAGGAGCGTCCAGAGGATGAGCTTCTCGTAGACGATCGGCTCACGCCACCACTCCGCGATGTTCCAGGGGCTCAGGCCCGAGGTCCAGGTCGCGATCATGACCCCGAACAGGCCGTAGAAGACGAAGAGCTTGACGATGTAGATGCAGTGGATAATGTACGGCGAGCCGAAGCCGAAGCCGGCCCACTGGGTGGACACCACCTTGATGCGGTCGCGCAGCGGGGACGTCAGGAACTCCTGGGGGTCCACCGCTGGGAAGACCGGGTCCTTGAAACCCATTGTTACTCCTTGGTCGACAGGGCGGGGCGGGAATGGATCGGTTATGCGCCGGCGGGCGCGTCGAGCTTCCGTAGGGTGGGCTTGTCGAGCTTTCCGACGGCGTTCTTGGGCAGGGTGGGAAGACTCGTGATCTCCACGGGAAGCTTGTATTTGGCGAGCCTGGTCGCGGCGTGCGCGAGGATCGCATCGGGATCGAACGGGGCACCGTCGGACAGTGCGACGTACAGCACCGGAACCTCGCCGAACTTCGGGTCCGGCCGGCCGACGACGGCGGCTTCGGCGACCTCGGGGAGTTGATAGACGACGGACTCGATCTCCTTGGGGTAGATGTTCTCCCCACCGCGGATGATGATGTCCTTCGCGCGGTCGACGAGAGTGAGATAGCCGTCCTCGTCGAGGAATCCGATATCGCCGGTGTGCAACCAGCCGTTCACGAGGGATGCGGCGGTGTCCTCGGGGCGGTTGAGGTAGCCGCGCATCACGTTCGGGCCGGCGATGAGTACGGCGCCGGGATCGCCCGCGGGAAGGGGCTCGTCGCCAGGCCCGATGATCCGCAGGGTGACCCCGGGGATGGCGGGTCCGACGGAGCCGGGCTTGCGGACCCCGTCGTACGGATTGACGGTGGCGACGCACGTGCACTCCGACAGTCCGTACCCCTCGACGAGAGGGAAACCGAAGCGCCGCTCCACCTTCCCGAGCAGTTCGACGCTTGCAGGCGCGGCGCCGCAGATGCCGTACCGCAGCGACGAGGTGTCCGGGTGCACGTCCGCGGGCAGGTCGACGAGCATCTGGTAGATCGTCGGCACCGCCGAGAAGTAGGTGGGCCGCACCCGCTCGACCTGGTCGAAGAAGGTTGCGGGCTGGAACCGTCCGGCCACCGTGGTGCGGCCGCCGGCGAGGAGCGGGGTGAGCGTCCCGGCGATGATGCCGTTGGCGTGGAACAGCGGCAGGATCAGGAGGCTGTGGTCCTCGGCGGTGACGCCGAGCGCCTCGATCAGGGAGGTGCACTGCGCGGTGAGGTTGGCGTGGTCGAGTCGCACGCCCTTGGGGCGTCCGGTGGTGCCCGAGGTGTAGATCAGCAGGGCCAGGTCGTCGTCGGCGACCGGCTCCGGCGCCGGGGCGTCCGCGTACAGGTCGGAGGTGAGGAGGAGCGGTGCACCGAGATCCTCCTCGCGGACGTTGTCGGTGACCAACACCGCCGACCGTGCGTCGGTCGCCTGGTACCGCACCTCGTCGGCGGTGAGCGCAGGGTTGATCGGTGTGGCCGCGGCGCCGAGTCGCCAGGCGGCGAAGAGGGTAACGATGAGGTCGGCCGTGTTGGGGAGCAGGACGGCGACGATGTCGCCGCGGCGGACGCCGTGGGCCGCGAGCGTGGCGGCAGCGCGCTCCGTGAGCTGGTGGAACGCGGCGTTGTCGAGGGTCCGTACGTCGTCGGCGACGGCGGGGTCCGACGGCGCCGTCCGGGCCCGGGCGCCGGGTAGGAGTGCGAAGTGCATCGTGACCTCTCAGGTGACTTCAGTGATGGGGCTCACAGTCGAACGTAGGACTCCGTGATCGGGATCACATCGTGCGTCCGGGCCAACGTTCGGCTCCGTTTTGTCCTCGACGAACAACCGGCCGATCTGCGCGATCGCCGGATCGCGCGCGTCGTCGTGGCTAGGCTCGGCGGCATGCCCGACATCCCGAACGCGTCGGCGCCGATGGAGCCGGCATCCGCGGCGGCCGCGGTCATCCGGCGCATGGAACCGCGGGTCGCCGAAGTCACCGATGCGGTGCAGCAGGTCATCCTCGCGGAGATCGCCGAGCTCCGGGGCGATCCGCAGCTCATCGAGTTGCTCCGGGCTAGCGTCGAGGGGAACGTCACGACGATCTTCGCCGCGATCCGGCACGGTATCGATGTCGCGGGCGTGACGGCGCCCGTCGCCGCTGTGGAGTACGCGCGCCGGCTGGCGCAGCACGATGTGACGCCCAATGCGCTGGTGCGCGCGTACCGCCTCGGACAGCAGGAACTGCTGCGCCTGGTGTTCGCCGAGGTCCGCGCGGGCGGAAGTGGCCATGACACGGCTCTGGAGGTGTTCGAGGCCACCTTCAATGCGACGTCGCAGTACATCGACTGGATCTCCGAGCAGGTGATCGAGGTCTACCGGCTCGAGCTGGATCGGTGGCGGGAGGGCCGTGAGCGGATCCTCGGGGATCAGGTACGACGCATCCTCGACGGTACTGTCGGCCACGTGGACGATCTGTCCTCGGCGTTGCGGTATCCGTTGCGGCAGCACAGCCTCGCGGTGATCCTGTGGTACCCGCAACCGGTGCTCGAGCGGGGCGAGCTGATCGGGATGGAGCGGTTCCTCAGGGCGGCGGCGAAGCACGTCGGAGCGACGACGGCGCCGCTGTTCCTGGCCCATGACAGATCGACCGCCTGGGGGTGGATCCCCCTGTCCGCGTCGTCCGTCGACGGTGCCGTGACCGCGCTGCGCGAGATGGCCGACCGCGACGGCTCGGCTCCCTCGGTCGCTATCGGCGCTCCGCGCAGCGGGGTCGAGGGCTTCGTGCGGTCGCACGAGCTGGCCCAGCACGCCCGCGCGGTTGCGCTGCGGGCGGCGGGCCACGATCGAGTATCGGTTGCGAGCGGCGACCCGGGGGTGGTGATCGCGGCGATGCTCGACGGCGATCTCTCCACCGCCGACGTGTGGGTACGGGAGGTCCTGGGGCCGCTCGCCGAGCCCACAGAATCCGATGCGCACCTGCGGCACTCACTGCAGGTGTTCCTGGAGGCCGGGGCGAGTTTCACCGCCGCGGCGCCGCTCCTGCACCTCCATACCAACACCGTCAAGTACCGCGTGCGCAAGGCCGTCGAACGCCGCGGCCGCCCGATCGAGGAGGGGCGCCTCGACGTCGAGATCGCGCTCCTCCTCTGCCGGCGCTTCCCCGCGATCCTCGAACCGAACTGGCACTGAGGGGCATCGGTTCGTCGCGGACGACAAAGCCGCGCCCGGGTTCGGTGCGCTGCGGACATGGTGGGGCCCCGTCCGACAGTCCTAGCGTGGGCGCAGAGCAATCCGCTGCACGGAAGGAATCCCATGTCCGCCACCCTCATCACCGAGCCCGGCCCGGGGGCGTTCGCCGGCCGCACCGTCGTCATGTCCGGGGGCAGCCGTGGGATCGGTCTCGCGATCGCCGTCGCACTCGCGGAGCGGGGCGCGAACATCGTGCTGCTCGCCAAGACCGACGATCCCGATCCGCGCCTTCCCGGCACGATCCACACCGCGGTCGCCGAGATCGACGGTGCCGCCGGCCGCGAGGGCGCTGCGGTCGGCGTGGTCGGCGATCTGCGCTCCGACGACGACATCGACCGCCTCGTGGCGACCGCCGTCGACCGGTTCGGCGGCATCGACGTGTGCGTCAACAACGCCAGCGTGCTGAGCACTATCCCCACCGCCGAGATCACCATGAAGCGCTACGACCTGACACAGCAGGTCAATACCCGCGGCACCTTCGCGCTGACGAAGGCATGTCTGCCGCACCTCGAGCGGGCAGAGGAAGGACGGGTGGTCACGCTGTCGCCGCCGCTCAACCTGTCGCCCGACTGGTTGGGTCGTTACCCGGCGTACATGCTGGGTAAGTACGGGATGTCGCTGCTCACCATGGGATTCGCGGCGGAGTTCGCGGATCTGGGGATCGCTGCCAACTGCCTGTGGCCGGAGACGACGATCGCGACGGCTGCGGTGCAGAACCTCCTCGGCGGCGACGAGGCGACGGCGCACGCCCGCGACCCGCAGATCATGGCCGATGCCGCGGCGGTGCTGCTGGCGCAGCCGTTGTCGGTGACCGGGCGGTGCTTCCTCGACGCAGAGTTGGTACGCGGCGCGGGCGTTACGGACCTGCGCCCGTACGGTGGCGCGGTGCCCATCGACTACGACCTGTTCGTCGATCCGCCCGCGTGACCGCGCGCGTCAGGGGAGGAGGCGCCGCAGGCGCTCGCGGGTGGGGGAGTCCGCGTCCGCGGAGTTGAGCACCAACTGCTGGTCGGGCGCGCCCGCGTAGCGGAAGATCTCCCAGTCGAGGACGAGCTCGCCCACCTCGGGGTGGTTGAGGACCTTGGTGCCGAAGTCCTGCCGTGCGACGTTGCGCATCGCCCACCACTGGCCGAACTGCTGATCGGCGATGGTGAGCTCGCCGACCAGCGCGGACAACGCCGGATCGGCCGGGTTCGCGGCCGCCTCGCGGCGCAGGATCGCGACGCACGACCGGGCGACCGCGGGCCAGTCCACGAACAGCTCGCGCATCGCCGGGTTCGTGAAGATGAGGCGGACGTAGTTGAGCTCACGGGGATCCATCGCGTCGAAGTCCGCATAGACCCTGGCGGCCAGGGGGTTCCACGCCAGGATGTCGGTGCGTGGTCCTAGCACGAGTGAGGGGGTCTCGGTGAGCTGGTCGAGCAGTCGCAGGACCTGCGGCCGGACGCGCGCGGGGCGGCGTTTCACCTGTCTTGCAGGCGCCTGCGCGGCGTGGTCGAGGAGGCTGGCCGCGTAGTCCACCTGGTCGGGGTCGAGCCGGAGGGCCTGTACGAGGGCGTCGAGGACGTGAGCCGTCGGGCTCAGCCGGCCCTGCTCGATGCGCGTGTAGTAATCGGTGCTGATCGATGCCAGCTGCGCCACTTCCTCTCGCCTCAGCCCGGAGACGCGTCGCGTACCGATGTCCGCGAGGCCGACATCGGTCGGCGAGAGGCGCCCGCGGCACGTGCGCAGGAACTCGCCGAGTTCTTTCAGGTGCGGTGTGGCACTCGCGGATCCAGCCATGTCGCCAGGCTAGTCCCGGATCCGCGCCGTCTGCCTGGGAAGGATTCTTCCTAGGCAGGATTCGAGCCTTCCTGGGTGCGGAGCCTCTCTCTAGCGTGGTTGGCACAGCCACCACCGACGAGAGGAAACGTCATGGCAGAGAACATCACCACCGTCGCGGCCAAGGGATGGGCGTGGGACATCGCCGTCGATCTCCACTTCCCGCCCGGGTTCGACGAGTCGAAGACGTACCCGACGGTCGTCTCGGCCCATCCGACCGGCAGTTGCAAGGCGCAGACCTCGGGCAACGTCTACGGCGCGGCGCTCGCCGAGGCGGGATTCGTGGTCGCGGCCTTCGATGCGTCCTTCCAGGGCGACAGCGGCGGCGATCCGCGATCGGTGGAGGATCCCGGCTTCCGGACCAGCGACTTCAGCTTCGTCATCGACCACCTGGTGACGCTGCCCTACGTGGACGCCGACAACATCGGCGTGCTGGCGATCTGCGGCGGCGCGGGATACGCGGTCGCGGCGACCAAGATCGACCGCCGGATCAAGGCGCTGAGCACCGTCGTCGGCAGCAATGTCGGCCGGCTCATGCGGGAGGGCTTCTCCGAGTACAACCCGATGGGCATGCTCGAGGCGATCGCGGCGCAGCGCACCGCGCAGGCCCGGGGCGCCGCCGAGCAGATCAACGATCTGCTGCCTCCGTCGGTGGAAGCGGCGAAGGCGGCCGGTGTCGGCGACATCGACGTGCTCGAGGCCACCGACTACTACAAGACCGACCGTGGCCAGGCGCCGGGCGGGAAGACCAGCTTCAACTTCGCGCTGCAGGGCGCGCTGGCGGACTGGGACGCCTACGACCGCGTCGAGACCTTCCTGACCCAGCCCCTGATGGTCGTGATCGGCGACAAGCCGGGCGCCTTCGCGTCGCAACGCCTCGGCATGGAGCTGTACGGCCGGGCGGCGTCGAAGGACAAGCAGCTCGTCGTCGTCGAGGGAGCCTCGCACTACGACCTCTACGACCAGCCGGGCCCCACCGGCGTCGCGCTCGAGAACCTCGTCCCGTTCTTCCGGGAGCGGCTCACCTAACGGTTCGCAGCCGCGGCCTCGAACAGCCAGGACATCACCAGCGCACCGGGATCCGGCACGCCCTTCACGGCGTCGCCGAGGTAGCTGGCGCGGCCGCGTGAGGCGGTGCTGTCCGCGGTCGCGGCGACGCCCTGCGCCGCGGCCGCCGCCGCGTCGGCGAGCGAGCCGCCACCGTCGAGCACGTCGGCCGCGGGGGAGATCGCGTCCACCACCGTCTTGTCGCCGACCCGCGCGCCGCCCAGGTCGACCACGGCGTCGAGCCCGGCCCGCACCCCGCGGCCGAAGGCGGCACCGTCGGCCTGCAGGGCCCGGCCGAGCTCGGTGAAGAAGGTCCCGAAGACGGCGCCGGAGGTGCCGCCCGCCCGCACCAGATACGAGGTCGCCATCGCCTCGAGGACCTCGCCGTCCGTGCCGCGCAGCGGCAGCGGGAAGTGGCCGAGCGCGGCGGCCATGTTGGTGCCGAAATCACCGTCGCCGGCCTTGCGGTCCAGCTCGGTGAGCTCGTCGACGGACCGCTGCACCCGCCCCACGAAGTCCGAGAGCCAGGCGTTCGGCTCGCCGGTGTCGGCGGCGTCGTCCGGGCGGGCGTGCGCCAGCGGGTCCAGGTTCGACGGTGCCGTCGCCGCGTGCGGCCAGCCCGGCGCGGAGGTCGGCGCGTCCCACAGCGCGAGGAGCTCGTCGTCCAGCGGGACCACGGTGAGCGAGGCACCGGCCATGTCCAGGGCCGTGACGAAGCGGCCGACCAGCGAACGGGTGACCTCGATGCCGCGCTCGGCCAACTGCTTCACGGCCTCGGCGAAGAGCACGCCCGTCTCCAGGTCGGTGACGGCGCCGAGGTTGTTCACCACGACCAGCGCGCGGTCGCCCGAGGCGAGGCCGGTGCCGGGGAGGATCCGCGCGAGCAGGTCGGTGACGATCTCCTCGGCGGCGGTCGCGGGCCGCTCGTCGCGGGCGCGCTCGCCGTGGATGCCGACGCCGAAGGCCATCTGGCCGTCGGGCAGGTCGAAGGACGGCGCGTCGGCGCCGGGCACGTTGCAGGCGGAGAAGGAGACGGCCATCGACCGGGCGCGAGCCGCGGTGCGGCGCCCGACCGCGGCGACCTCGGCCAGCGACGATCCGCGATCGGCGGCCGCGCCGCAGATCTTCTCCACCACGACCGTGGCGGCGGTGCCGCGGCGCCCGGGCCCGGAGGTGTCCTCGGTGGCGACATCGTCGTCGACCAGCACGAACTCCGTGGCGACGGCCGGTGCGTCGCCGTCGGGTGCGGCCACGAGGCGGCGGGCGACGGCGAAGTTCATGACGTCGCCGGTGTAGTTCTTCACCACGTGCACCACGCCGGCGCCGGTGTCCACCGCGCGCGTCGCGGCCGCTACCTGCACCGCGTTCGGGGACGTGAAGATCAGGCCGGGGCAGGCGGCGTCGAGCATGCCCGCGCCGATCAGCCCGACGTGCATCGGCTCGTGCCCGGAGCCGCCGCCGGAGACCACGGCGACGCCGGAGGTGCGCGGCGTGCGGCGGGCGACGAAGCCCGCATCGTGCCAGGCGGCGTCGGGGTGGGCCGCGAGGACGCCCCGCAGCCCGTCGGTGAACAGGGATCCGGCGGAGTTCTCGAAGCGCGCGCGATGAGTCACGACTTCACGTTAGCGAGGGATGTGCAACTCCGCGTGTCCTTCCCGGATGACCGTGAAGGCCGAGGTCGGGAACTTGGCGAAGGTGAAGGTGGGGTCGAGGATCTCTGCGGCCTCCGCGACCCCGGGGTCGTGGCCGACGACCAGCACCGTGTCGGCGTCGCCCCGTTCCGCGTCGACCAGCGCCAGGATCTCCTCGCCGGTCGCGCCGTACAGCGCCGGCAGGTACCGCACCGGCGCCTCGACGGCGGCCTGCTCCAGCGTGGCCCGGGCGCGCTCCGCCGTGGAGCACAGCACGAGGTCCACGGCGTGCCCGAACCGGCGGATCGCCTTGCCGGCGAGCCCGGCCTGCCGGACGCCGCGCGGTGCCAGGGGCCGGTCGTGATCCTTCACCTTGTCGGGGTACGCGGACTTGCCGTGCCGCAGCAGGATCAGGGTGCCCATATCGGACATCCTACGGGGTGAACCAGGACAGCATCCGTCCCGAACCGGGCGCCGCCGGTCCGTCGTCGAGGTCCAGCAGCACGACGGTGCCCGGCGCGAAACCCGGGAGCTCGGCGCCCGGGTCGAGCTCCGCCGCCGCCTCCGGCAGGCCGGGGAAGTGCGCCACGACCAGCAGGACGTCGACGTCGCCGGGAACGCCGTTGATCTCCTCGAGCACGCGGCGTCCGGTGCACTCGTACAACTGCTCGGTGGCGGTCATCGGGCAGGGCAGGTCCATCGCGTGGAAGGTCTCGACGGTGCGCCGCGCCGCGGAGACCAGTGCGTGGCCGGGCGCGAGACCCTGCTCGGCCAGCCAGGCGGCGGACCGTCGGGCCTGATCGCGCCCGTTCGCGCTGATCGGGCGGGCCTCGTCGGGGATCGACATGCCCGACTCTCCGTGTCGCATGAGCGCCAGCACCGTCATGCCCCGATCTTGCCCTGCCGGGAATGCGTACATTGGTGACATGGCTGGAAAAGAGCTCGATCCCGCGCGTAAGAAGGCCGCGCTGGACGTCGTGAAACAGCACCCCGGAATGGTCGCGGCGATGGCTGCGCCCGCGGTGGTGGTCGTCGCTGTCGGCTGGCTCATCGGCGGCGCGGGCCTCGGCCTGCTCCTGCTGGTGGCGTTCGGCGTGCTCGGCGCCGTCGGGCTGTCGCGGCTGCTCCGCGCGCGGTAGCCGTGCGGGTCGACGCCTGGCTGTGGGCGGTGCGGCTGACCAAGACCCGGTCGGCCGCCGCGACCGCCTGCCGCGGCGGGCACGTGCGGGTCAACGGCGCGACCGCCAAGCCCGCGCAGCACGTCGTGGTGGGCGACGAGGTGCGGCTGCGGCTCGGCGGCCGCGAACGGATCGTCGAGGTGACCACGCTGATCCCCAAGCGGGTCGGCGCGCCCGTCGCCGCCACCTGTTACATCGACAACAGCCCGCCGCCCCCGCCCCGGGAGATCGTGCTGTCCATGCCGCAGCGCGACCGGGGCGCGGGTCGCCCCACGAAGCGTGAGCGGCGCGAGACCGACCGGCTGCTGGGGCGCGGATGACGGCGCCGATCCGGGCGCGCGTGCGGCGCGCCGGGCCCGGCGAGGCCGCGGCGGTGGCCGCGCTCGCGGCCCGCACCTTCCCGCTGGCGTGCCCGCCCACGCTGTCGCCCGAGCACATCGACGATTTCGTGGCGGCCCACCTCAGCGAGGCAGAGTTCGACCGGCACCTGGCCGATCCCGCGCACCGCGTGCTCGTCGTCGACGGGCCGGACGGCCCCGTGGGCTACGCGCTGGTGCTGCACGGCGTGCACGACGAGGGCCCCGCGGCGCTGCGCGGCGCACCGTCGGCCTACCTGTCCAAGCTCTACGTGGACCCGGGCCACCACGGCGGCGGGGTCGCCCGCGCCCTGCTCGACGCGGTCCGCGCCGACGCGGGCGGCCTGCCGGTGTGGCTCGGCGTGAACGCCGACAACGCCCGCGCGAAGCGGTTCTACGCCAAGTCGGGGTTCGTGGCGGTGGGGGTGCGGGAGTTCACCGTCGGCGGCACGACCTTCGTCGACGACGTGCTCGTTCTGGACGCCGGCGGCGAGTAGAGCCGGGTGTTCTCGTCGCGGCCCCGCAACTCCAGTTCGTCGGTGAACCGCCAGTGCTGCGACTCGGCCTCGCGGGCGCCCATGACCGCCGGCTCGGACGCGATCGGCAGGGAGGTGTCGCGCTTGGCGACCTCGGACAGGCGCGCGGACTCGTTGACGGGGTCGCCGATCACGGTGTACTCGTAGCGCTCGATGGCGCCCACGTTGCCCGCCACCACCACGCCGTAGGAGACGCCGATACCGGCCCGGAGGTCGGGCACCGCGGACGGCAGGCGCTCCGCGATGAGCCGGGAGGCGCGCAGGGCGCCGCCCGCCGGGTCGGGGTGGGGCAGCGGCGCGCCGAAGACCGCGAGCACGGCGTCGCCCTCGAACTTGTTGACCAGGCCGTCGTTCTCCTCGACGGCGGTCACGATGACCTCGAAGAACCGGTTGAGCAGCTCGACCACCTCGGTCGCCGGGCGCTGCCGCGCCAGTGTCGTCGAGCCCACGACGTCGACGAACAGCACGCCGACCACCTGCTCGGAGCCGCCCAGCTGCACGCCGGCGCCGAGCGCCGACTCGGCGACGTCGCGGCCCACGTGCCGGCCGAACAGGTCGCGCAACCGCTCCCGCTCGGCGAGGCCGGCCGTCATCTCGTTGAACCCCGCCTGCAGCTCGCCCATGTCGGAACCGTCGAAGATGCGGACGGCCACGTCGGTCTCGCCGTCTCGGACGCGGCGGATCGCGCCGCCCAGCACGCGCAGGGGAGCGGCGAGGGCGTCGATGTTGAGCAGGGCGATCAGGGGACCGGTGAGCAGCGCGATCGCGGCCAGCGCGGCGACGGCGACGAAGATGTCGAGCTTGGTGGTGTCGTCGCGGAACGTGCCGAACAGCACCACGAGGAAGATGCCGAGGATCGGCACCCCGGAGCCGATCGCCCACGCGGTCACCGCCCGCATCCGCAGCCTGCCCTTGCGGGGCGCGCGGTACCCGGCCTCGAGCGCCTGCGCCGCCGCGGGCCGCAGCGCGAACTCCGTGATCTGGTAGGAGATCGCGCACACCACGACTCCGGACAGGCCCGTGACCAGCGCGATCTTGGGGATCAGGTCGGGGTCGATCATGCCGTAGCCCACGGTCATCACGACCGTGCCGCAGCCCCACAGCAGCGCCTCCAGGGCGGTGAGTCGCCACGGGCCGACGATCGCGGCCCGCGCCTGCGCGGCGGTCGGCTCCTCCCGGCGGATCGACCACCGCAGCGATCGCACCAGGCGGACGGTCCCGATCGTCGCGCCGAGCACGAAGGCGATCGCGATGTACAGCGGGACCACCAGGTAGTTCATCCACCAGGCGTCCCAGGGGATCGACGGTTCCGGGATGCCGACGGTGGCCAGCGCGATGGCCAGGCCCACGCCGATGAGGTTCGCGACGATGACGCCGATGGTGATCACCAGCTGGACCCGCACCCGGGTCAGCCGCGAGCTGTCGTCGGCGGACCCCAGCAGGATCGACCCGTAGTCGGCGCGGAGCCGAGGCAGCTTCATGCTGCTAAGTTACCGGGTCATCATCGCCAGACGGGGTCGCGCTTCTCGAGGAACGCCGTCATGCCCTCCTGCGCGTCCGGGGTCATGGCGTTGGTCGCCATCACCTCGGCCATCGCGGCGTAGGCGTCCGGCTCGGTGCGGTCGATCTGGTCGTAGAAGGCGCGCTTGCCGATCGCCAGCGTTGCGCCGCTCGACTGTGCGATGCGGTGCGCCAGGTCGGTGACGGTCGTTTCGAGCTGGTCGGCGGGGACCGCGGCGTTGATGAGGCCCCACTCGACGGCGGTCTCGGCGTTGATCATCTCGCCGGTGAGCAGCATCTGCATCGCCCGCTTGCGGCCGACGGCGCGCGTGAGCGGGATCATCGGCGTCGAGCAGAACAGTCCGATCTTCACGCCCGGTGTCGAGAACCGGGCATCGGAGGCGGCGATCGCCAGGTCGCAGGTCGCGACCAGCTGGCAGCCCGCGGCCAGGGCCATGCCCTGCACCTGGGCGATCACGGGTTGTCGCGCGCGGTGCACCGCGGCCATGAGATCGGTGCAGGCGGCGAAGATCTCGCGCTCCTCGTCGAGGGTGCGGCCGACCATCTCGCCGAGGTCGTGCCCGGCCGAGAACGCCGGCCCCTCGGCGCGGATCACGATGACCCGCACCGCGGGGTCGGCGTCGAAGCCCTCGAGCGCGGTGGTGGCCGCCCGCATCGTGGCGAGCGAGAGGGGGTTGCGCCGCGCGGCGGCGCCGAGGGTGAGCACCCCCAGCCCGTCGGCGACGTGCGTGCGTACCGGTGCCGTCATACCCCGACGGTAACCGCTACACCTCGCCGTCCGCGAGGAGTCGGTCGAGCTTGGCGTAGCCCTCGACGATGCCGGCCTCCATGCCGCTGGCGAGCATGCCGTCGCGGCTCTCGAAGCTGTCGAGCAGAGAGACGGCGCGCAGCCGCGTGCGGCCGTCGCCGAGGTCCTCGAACGTCATGGTCTCGAGCGAGACGGACTCGGGCATGTCATCGTAGGTGAAGGTCTGCACGATCCGGTCCTCCGTGACGTCGTGGAAGCTGCCGTGGAAGGCGTAGCGCTCGTCGCCGCTCTTGCTGACGTACGCCCAGCTGCCGCCGGTGCGCGCGTCCCAGTGCTGGATCTCGGTGTCGATGCTCGACGGTCCGACCCAGCGCGCGTAGATCTCGGGGTCGGTGTGGGCGCGGTGCAGCTGCGCCGGCGTCGCCTGGAAGTCGCGGGTGATGGTGATGGTGGGGAGGGTGGTGGAGGCCTCGATGCCGGCCTCGGCGTTGATGATGGTCACGATGCAGCTCCTTCTTCGGTGATGGGGGTGGGGTTCTCTTCGGCGTTCATCTCGGCGAGGACCGCGTCGAGGCGCTGGTAGCGCTGTTCGGCGCGGCGCCGGTATCGCTCGATCCACCCGTTCATGAGGTCGAAGACCTCGGCCTCGAGGTGGGCGGGGCGAGCCTGGGCACGGCGGGTTCTGCTGATCAGGCCGGCGTTCTCCAGCACGGTCAGGTGTTTCGAGACGGCCTGGATGCTCACGTCGTAGCGCTCCGCGATCTCCGTGAGGGTGGCGTCCCCGTCGGCGAGGCGCGCGACGATGTCGCGGCGCGTGGGGTCCGCGAGTGCCGCGAACGCCTTGGACAGGTCGTCGGTGTCGTCGTTCGTGGTGCACCTCCTTCGTGTTCAACCATTCCGTTGAATACGACGGTACGCCGCCGTCGCGCATTGTTCAACCCCTGAGTTGAAAAAAGATTCGACACGGCTGTCGCGCCGCGCGCGACCGGCGCCGGTGCTAAGAACGACGCATGCGATCAGCCGCCCGCACCCTGCACCGCGCCCTCCTCGTGGTGCTCGCACTGCTCGTGGTCGCGGCCCCGCTGCCGGCGCAGGCCGACCCGGTGCCGCCGCCGAACGGCGTCCTGCGGGTCGGTACCGAGGGCGTCTACCAGGTGTACAGCTACCACGACGACGCCGGGAAGCTCACCGGCTACGACGTGGAGATGATCACCGCCATCGCCGAGAAGATCGGCCGGCGAGTCGAATTCGTCGAGACGCCGTGGGACTCGATGATGGCGGGCCTGGAGGCGGGGCGGTTCGACCTGGTCGCCAACCAGGTCTCGGCCAGCCCCGAGCGCGCGGCGAAGTACGACCTGTCGGACACCTACCTGCAGACCGGCGGCTCGATCCTGGTGCGCAAGGGCGACACCTCGGTACGCTCGCTCGCCGACATCCGCGGGAAGACCGCCGCGCAGAGCATCACCAGCAGTTGGTCCGGCGTCGCCGAGAAGGCGGGCGCACGGATCGAGGCGGTCAACAGCTTCACCGACGCGGTGAACGTGCTCGCGCAGGGCCGGGTCGACGTCGTCGTCAACGACACGGGCGTCGTGCGGAACTACCTGACGGTCACGCCCGGCGCGCCCGTCGAGATCGCCGCGGAGACACCGGACAAGTCCGATTCGGTGTTCGCGGCCCGCAAGAACTCCGGGCTCATCACGGAGATCAACCGCGGCCTGGCCGAGATCCGCGCCGACGGCACGGCGCAGCGCATCTCCGACCGGTTCTTCGGCGCCGCGGCGCAGGAACAGCACGGCTCCAGCACGTGGGACATGGTGCGCCGCAACCTGGTCCCGATGCTCAAGGCCACGGTGACCAAGACGATCCCGCTCACCGCCATCAGCTTCGTGATCGGGCTGGCGATCGCGCTGGGCGTGGCGCTGGCGCGGATGTCGAAGCGGCGCGGGGTGAGCGGGGTGGCCCGCGCGTACATCTCGATCATCCGCGGTACGCCGCTGCTGGTGCAGCTCGTCATCATCTTCTACGGCCTGCCGCTCGCCGGCGTCGTGTTCGATCCGTTCCTCGCGGCGGTGATCGCCTTCTCGCTCAACGTCGGCGGGTACGCGGCGGAGATCATCCGCGCGGCCATCGGCGCGGTGCCGCGCGGGCAGTGGGAGGCCGCCACCACGATCGGCATGGACTACCGCACCTCGCTGCGCCGGATCATCCTGCCGCAGGCCGCGCGGACCGCCACGCCGCCGCTCGCCAACACCCTGGTCTCGCTGGTCAAGGACACGTCGCTGGCGTCGGCGATCCTCGTCACCGAGTTGTTCCGGCAGGCCCAGATCGCCGCGGCGCCCACCTACGACTTCTTCGTCATGTACGTCGTCGCGGCCTGCTACTACTGGGTGATCTGCCAGGCGCTCAGCCTCGTGCAGTCCCGTCTCGAGGATCGATTCGAAAGGTACGTGGCGCGATGACCGACCTGATCTCGGTGCACGACCTCACCAAGTCCTTCGGGGACGTGGCGGTCCTGCGCGGCATCGACTTCACCGTCCCGGAGGGGACGGTCACCGTCATCATCGGCCCGTCCGGCTCGGGCAAGACGACGGTGCTCCGCTCGCTCAACGCGCTGGAGCTGCCGGACGGGGGCGTCGTCACCGTCGGCGAGGCGACGGTGGACTTCGGTGCCGGCGCGCCGAGCAAGGCGGAGCTGCAGCGCTACCGCGCGCAGAGCGCGATGGTCTTCCAGTCGCACAACCTCTTCCCGCACTTCAGCGCGCTGCGGAACGTGACCGAGGGGCCCGTCGTGGTGCAGAAGCGCCCGGCCGCCGAGGTGGAGGCGGAGGCGCGCGATCTGCTCGCCCGCGTCGGGCTCGAGGACCACGCGGACAAGTACCCGCACCAGCTCTCCGGCGGGCAGCAGCAGCGAGTGGGGATCGCGCGCGCCCTCGCGCTGCGGCCACGGGTGGTCCTGTTCGACGAGCCGACCTCGGCCCTCGACCCGGAGCTGGTCGGCGACGTCCTCACCGTGATGCGGGACCTGGCGACGGAGGGCCGCACGATGGTCGTGGTGACGCACGAGATGACCTTCGCCCGCGAGGTCGCCGACCAGGTGCTCTTCGTCGACCGTGGAACCGTCCTGGAGGCGGGCCGCCCCGCCGACGTGATCGGCTCTCCCCAGCACGCGCGCACGCGCGAGTTCCTCGACCGCATCCTGCGCCCACTGTAAGGGGGACCATGCACCGCTTCCGCCAGGTCGACGTCTTCTCCTCCGAGCCGCTGCGGGGTAACCCGGTGGCGGTGGTGCACGACGCCGACGACCTCACTGACGAGCAGATGGCGTCGTTCGCACGCTGGACCAACCTCAGCGAGACGACATTTCTGCTGCGTCCCACCGATCCCGCCGCCGACTACCGGCTCCGGATCTTCACGCCCGGCGCCGAGCTGCCCTTCGCGGGGCACCCGACGCTCGGCACCGCCCATGCGTGGCTGGAGGACGGCGGCGTCCCCGCCACGGCGGGCACCGTCGTGCAGGAGTGCGCCGCCGGGCTGGTGCGGCTGCGCCGCGGTGCGACGCTGGCCTTCGCGGCGCCGCCCCTGATCCGGTCCGGCCCGGCGGATGCGGCCACCGTCGACCGGGTCGCCGCGGGCCTGCGCGTCCCGGCGGCGGAGATCCTCGCCGCGCAATGGGTGGACAACGGCCCCGGCTGGGTGGCGGCGCGGCTGCGCGACGCCGACGCGGTGCTCGCGCTGGAGCCGGACTTCGCGGCGATGGGGGAGCTGCAGATCGGCGTGGTGGGCGCGTACCCGGAGGGCGCGGACGCCGACGTCGAGGTTCGCGCCTTCTGCCCGGACCTCGCCGTGCCCGAGGACCCGGTGACGGGCTCGCTCAACGCGGGCATCGCGCAGTGGCTGACCGGCGCCGGCGCGTTGCCCGACCGCTACACCGCGTCGCAGGGCACCGTGCTGGGCCGGCGCGGCCGCGTGCAGGTCGAGCGGGACGGCGACGCGATCTGGATCGGCGGTGCCACGAGCACGACGATCCGCGGCGAACTCTCCGTGTCCTGAGCCACGTCAGTCCTCGATCGCCGAGGCGATGCCGTAGGTCGCCGCCCCGGCGCGCAGCCGCGCGTCGAAGGTCGCCACGGACACCGGGCCGGTGCCCGCCTCAGCCGCGTCGACGGCGGTGAGGATCACCGCGGCGGCCGGGAGCTTCACACGCGCGCGATGGCGGATCGTCGCGAGGCGGGGCGCGAACGAAGCGGGGAAGTCGCGGCGGCCGACCCCGAGCTCCGACAGGCGTGCTTCCGCTCGCTCGACGATGCCGGACCGCGCGGGTCCGACGAGGAACTCGGCGACGGTGAGCTCGTTCGCGACGAGGTGATCGCCCCGCTCGGTGGCCGCCATCACGATCTGGATCGCCCGGCTGTGGAACGGATCGCTGCTCTCGAAGAACGCGATGAGCACACTCGCGTCGAGAACGACTACTCTCGCCACTCGGACCTCAGTTCCTCGAGGTAGCCGTCCGGGTACACACCGCTGAGGCTTCCGGCAAGCCGCGCGACCGCTGCGAGTCGCCGCTCGATCTCGCTGTCGGTCGACTCCTCGACGGCTTCCGCGCCCGCGGCGATCAGCTCGCGGAGCAGGCGCGACGGACTCTCGGCGTGCGCCGGCCACCTCCTCCGTGCGACCTCCAGCGCGCGCGTGACCTCGGGAGTCTCCGTGATCGCGTGGCGGGGCCGGGTGGTGGGCATGACCCAGTGTAGCACCGGAGAGAGGGGTGTTACACCTGCTCGCCGGCCCGGAGCACGCGCAGGAGGGCCAGGTCGGCCGAGAGTTCCAGCACGTCGGCACGCAGGCCGGCGGAGAGCTCGCCGCGGTCCTTGAGGCCCAGCAACCGGGCCGGGGTGGTGGCGCCGGCGCGCGCGGCGTCGGCGAGCGACACCCCCGAGTGCCGGACGGCGCGCACCACCACGTCGAGCACCGACGAGGTGCCGCCCGCGATGGCGCCCGGCGAGCCGTCGGGCGTGGTCAGGCGTGCGACGCCGCCCCCGACGGTGACGTCCAGGGGGCCGAGCGAGTACTGGCCGTCGGGCATGCCGGCGGCCTGCATCGCGTCGGAGACGAGCGCGACGTGGTCCGGCCCGACGGTCGCGAAGACCATCGCGACCGTGCCGGCGGCGAGGTGCACTCCGTCGCCGATGATCTCCGCGACGGCGCGGCCCTCGCCCGCGACCTTCAGCGCCGCGCCCACGGCGCCGGGGTGGCGGTGGTGCATGGGGTGCATGCCGTTGAACAGGTGGGTGATGCTCACCGGGCCGTCCGGGGTGCCGAGCGCGGCGGCGACCGTGTCGTAGTCCCCGGCGGTGTGCCCGACGGAGACGACGGCGCCCGCGTCGGAGAGCTGGCGCGCGAGGTCGGCGAAGTGCGGTGTCTCCGCCGCGACGGTCATCGACCGGATCCGGCCGCCCGCGGCGTCGAGGAGCGTGGCGAGCAGGGCCGGGTCGCCGTCGATGATGTACCGCGGGTCCTGCGCGCCGCACACCTCCTGCGCGAGGAACGGGCCCTCGAGGTGCAGGCCCGCGACGGTGCCGTCGTCGACGAGCGGCGTGAGCGTCGCGATCCGCTCCAGCAGTTTCTCCGGCGCCGCCGACACCAGCGAGGCGAGGAGCGTCGTGGTGCCGCGGCCGAGGTGGTGCGCGGCGGCCGCGCGGGCCCCGTCGGCGTCCGAGTCGGGGAAGCCGAAGCCCCCGCCCCCGTGGCAGTGCACGTCGATCATGCCGGGCAGGTACACGCGATCCGACGGTGCCGGGAGCGTCGCGGGCGGGAATGCGGAGGCCGGCCCGACCTCCGCGATCCTGCCGTCCGCGAGTGCCAGGACACCGTCGTCGATCGCCCCGGAGGGGGTGACGACGGTGCCGCGCAGGAGCTCGCTCAAGCCGTGGCCTCCGCTTCCATGTCCTCGTCCTCGCGACCGGGTGTCTTGAGGTTGCGCCGCTTGATGATGAAGCTGAACGAGAAGTAGTAGATCACGGCGTAGACCAGGCCCATGGGGATGAGCCACAACGGATTGGTCGCCTTGCCGAAGTTGAGCACGTAGTCGATGGCGCCCGCCGAGAACGTGAAGCCGTGGTGGATGTCCAGCCAGTTCGCGATGAGCAGGGAGCTGCCGGTCAGCAGTGCGTGCACGATGAGCAGCGGCCAGGCCACGAAGATGAAGGAGAACTCGAGCGGCTCGGTGATGCCGGTGAGGAAGCTGGTGAGGGCGACCGAGAGCATGATGCCGCCGACGGTCTTGCGGTTCTCGGGCTTCGCGCACCGGTAGATGGCGAACGCCGCCGCGGGCAGACCGAACATCATGATCGGGAAGAAGCCGGTCATGAACGTGCCGGCGGTGGGGTCGCCCTGGAGGAATCGGGAGATGTCGCCGTGCACGACCTCGCCGTTCGCCGCGGTGTAGTCGCCGAGGATGAACCACACGACGGAATTGATGATGTGGTGCAGGCCCAGGGGGAGCAGCAGGCGGTTGACGGTGCCGAAGACGCCGCCGCCCACGACGGAGTGCTCCGTCACCCAGGTGCCGAGGCCGGTGAGCGCCCAGTTGAAGAGCGGGTAGACGAAGGACATGAGCACGCCCACGACGATCGCGCCCGAGGCCGTGAGGATCGGGACGAGGCGCCGGCCGGAGAAGAAGCCGATGTAGTCGGGGAGCTTCGTCTTGTAGAACCGCTGCCACAGCATCGCCGACATGATGCCGATGACGATGCCGCCGAGGACGCCGAAGTCGACCAGCGCGGGTTCCCCGGCCTTGTCGACCTTGCCCGCGAGCACCACGGGCGACATGGCCTTCTCGACCGCCTGGAACGAGAGGTACCCGACCAGCGCGGCGAGCGCGGTGGAGCCGTCGGCCTTCTTCGCCCAGCCGATCGCGATGCCGACTGCGAACAGGATGGGGAGGTTCGAGATGAGCGCGTTGCCGGCCCCGCCGATCACGGCGGCGACGGTCTTCATGGAGTCGAACCTGCCGAGGAGATCGTCCTGGCCGAGGCGCAGCAGGAGACCCGCCGCGGGCAGCACCGCGATGGGGAGCATGAGGCTGCGGCCGAGTTTCTGGAGACCGCTCAGATCGAGCCGCCGTGCTGATATACCGGATCCGGATGAGGAACTCATTTTTCGCTCCTGTCGAGGGACGAGTCCACTAGGGTGACGACAGGTTATAACCAGTTCGGTCCGACGCGCGTCGGTTTCCCCGAACCTCTCCGAAAGGCGGCAGGCATGTCGAAGGCGCAGGACATCGTGAACGGTCTCGGCGGGGCCGACAACATCGACGAGGTGGAGGGGTGCATCACCCGCCTCCGCTGTGAGGTCAAGGACACCGGCCTGGTCGATCAGGCCGCGCTCAAGAAGCTGTCGCACGGGGTGATGGTCGCGGGGTCCGCCGTGCAGGTCGTCGTCGGCCCGACGGCGGACGCGCTCGCCGAGGAAGTGCAGGACCTCCTGTGACCGATGTGCTCGCGCCGGTGGCTGGGCGGCTCGTGCCGCTCTCGGCCGTGCCGGATGAGGTCTTCGCGGGGGAGATGGTGGGGTCGGGCGTCGCCATCGAACCATCCGTCCCCGCCGACGGTGCCGACGCCGTCGTCGCCTCGCCCGTGTCCGGGACGGTGCTCAAGCTGCATCCGCACGCCGCCATCGTGCTCGCGGACGGCGGCGTCGGTGTTCTCGTGCATATCGGAATCGACACTGTGAACCTGAATGGCGAGGGCTTTACTGTCCTGGCCGCGGAGAAGGCGAAGGTGGCTGCCGGCGATCCGCTGATCTCGTTCTCCCCGCAAGGGATTCGCGACCAGGGGTTGAGTGCCATCTGTCCCGTCGTGGTGATGGACTCCCAACCCGGGTCCATCGCGAATCTGGAGGAACGCGATGTGGCGACGGGGGATTGGATCTTTACTGTGTGAATGACGCGTCGCTCCGGCGTGTTCATCTGGTCACAGTGATCGATTGGAGGCGTAATCCTCTCACAATCTTGAGTACCGTGAGCGCGAATGTTGTCGGACGGGGAAAGGTGGACGACCTGTGGTGAGCTCGACGGGACGCCTCGGTGCGGGAGGCGTGCGATGGATGCGAACCTGATCCAGCACCTCATCACCGTTCCGCTGTTCACCGGCATCATCGGCTACATCACCAACTGGACCGGCATTCTCATGCTGTTCGAGCCGAAGAAGTTCTACGGCGTCAAGGTGCCCGGCATGGCCACGCTCTATCCGCTGCTCCCGCGGCGCGTCCAGGTGATCCCCGCGATCCAGCCCGACGGCCGCGTCGGCTGGCAGGGGATCGTGCCCTCCCGAGCGGAGAAGATGGCGAGCATCGCCGTCGACAAGTCGCTCAACAAAGTGGGCAGTATCGCCGAGTTCTACGAAGTGATGGATCCGGAGCACGTCTCCGAAGTGCTCACGCGGGCGTCGCTGCCGATGATCCCGTCGATCGTCGAATCCGTGATGCAGCGCGAGAATCCGCGCCTGTGGTACTCCCTGCCCGAGGACGTCAAGCTCCTCGTGTACCGCCGCGTCTCCGCCTCGCTGCCCAAGGACGTCCGGAAGATCACGTCGACCATCGGCGAGAACATCGACGACTACATCGACGCCAAGCTCATGGTGATCCGGTACCTGACGAACAACCCGGCGGTGCTGAAGGACATCTTCTACAACATGGGTCGCAAGGAGCTGAAGTTCATGCAGAACTTCGGTTTCTACTTCGGGTTCCCCATGGGCTTCCTGCTCGTCGCGCTGCTGCACTTCTTCCCGTACTGGTGGCTGCTGCCGCTCGGCGGGATCGTGATCGGCTACGTCGTCAACTACATCGGCATCCTGATGATCTTCGAGCCGATCCATCCGACCTGGTGGGTGCCGTGGAAGCAGGGGCTGTTCCTCAAGCGGAAGAAGGAGATCGCCGAGCAGTACGCCATCGTCATGGCCGACAAGGTGATCACCATCGAGAACATCTGCGACGAGTTGCTGCACGGCCCGCGGTCCGACCGGACGCGCGCGACCGTGGAATCGGTGCTGCGCGAATCGATCGACAACGCGGCGGGCTGGGCCCGGGGGTTCGTCAAGCTGTCGGTCGGCTCGGAGGCGTACGACCGGGTGCCGCAGCTCGTGGGCGCCGAGGCGCTCAAGGTCGCGCAGGCGACGGTCAGCGAGCCGCAGTTCGTCGCCGAACAGCAGACCAAGGTCCGCGAGTTCGTGATCGAGCGGATGAACAAGCTCAGTCCGGAGGACCTCAGCGAGTTGCTCCGGTCCGCGATCAAGCAGGATGAGTGGCTGCTGTTCCTGCACGGCGCGGTGCTCGGCTCCTTCGCCGGGTTCCTCCATCTAGCGATATTCGGGGTGTGACAGACGTGAGTGAGAAGTCCCGTGCCTCCGCGGCATCCGGCGACGAGGGTGCAGACGCGAACCGCGAGGTCGCGGTACGTGACGGGGGAGAGATCGCCGCGTCGGAGAAGCAGGAGTCCGGCGGGTTGCTGGGCCGCCTCGGCCGGGTGTCGAACTCCGCGTTCAGCGTCACGCGGGAACTCGGCGGGTCGGCCCAGCGCCTCACCCAGCAGTTCGTCAGCGAAGCCGGCCATCTCGTGGACGTGGCGCTGACCACCGAGGTCGCCCCGCGCGTCGTGGTGCACGGCGAGGTCGTCGACGAGCTGCTCGAGCAGGCCGCGCCCGAGCCCGTCGCGACCGCGGAGGAGCTCCGCCGCAAGGGCGATCGTCTCCTCGCGCAGTCCGCGGAGCCCGCCGGCGCGCAATCGCCGCACCCCGCCTACGAGCACATCCTCGATGAGCTGTGCCCGGACGAGGCCCGCATCCTGCGGCTGCTGTTCAACGACGGTGCGCAGCCCGCGATCGACGTGCGCACCAACCGGCCGTTCGGCGTGGGCGCCGAGACGGTGGCCGCCGGCGTGTCGATGATCCCGGAGGTCGCGGGGTGCCGGAATCCGGACCGGATCGCCGAGTACCTGGGCAACCTGCACCGCCTCGGCCTGATCTGGTTCTCCAAGGAGCAGGTGGACGTGCGGCGCTACGAGCTGCTGCAGGTGCAGCCGCAGCTGATCGACGCGCTCAGCAGCGCGGGTCGGTACGCGAAGACCATCCGTCGCCGGATCGAGATCACCCCGTTCGGCCGCGCCTTCTACTCCACCTGCTTCTCCCCGTCGTCCGGCTTCTCGGAGTAGGGGCGCGCGGTCCCGGCCGCTGGTCGCGGGTACGCCAGGTGCCGGAGCAGGCGCTCCGCCGGTCCGCGCCGGCCGGCGAGGTCCAGGTGCACGGCCAGGGCCACGGTCGCCGCCCACACGACGATCGCCAGCAGCGTCGCGGACCAGTCAGACAGGTACTGGCCGAGGCCCAGCCCCCACGCCGCGAGCAGCGGCGAGAACACCAGGGACTGCGCGAGGTACCCGCTCATCGATCGCTTGCCCAGCGCCTGCACCGCCGACGCGAACGCCGGGCCGCGGCCGACCGCACCGTCGGCCCGCCGCGCCCGATCGAGGCGTACCGCGACGAGACCGAACACCGCCACGTAGCCGAGCCCGCCGAACAGCCCGCCGAGGACGTACAGGGGCAGGAAGGCCCAGTCGGTGCTGCGGCTGATCGGCAGCACCTCCAGGTTCTGGAGCGCCAGGATCAGGCCCGTCGCCCAGCCCAGTCCGATGCCGGCGACGGCGCACCGGCGGAGCAACGGCACGTGCGCTGCCGGTGCGTCGAGTACGCGGTGCCGGGCGGCGAGCATGCCGAGCAGAATCGCGGCGGGCACGAGGAGCCCGAGGACCGCCGTCGGCAGCACGATGACGGCCCACGTCACGACCCGCTCGGTCAGCGCCGCCCAGTACTCGGGGATGGCGTTCGCGTCCGTCGTCGCGGGCGCCGCGCCGCCGTCCACCCCGTCCGATGCCGCCCCTATCAGGGCGAGCACCGAGGACGCGGCGGCGAGGAGGACCAGGATCCCGGCCCAGATCGCCAGCGTCCGATCCGAGCGACGGAGGAACAGCCACACCAGGAGGAGTCCGGCGAGCGCGTAGCCGCCCAGGATGTCGCCGTACCAGAGCAGGGCGGCGTGGACGAAACCGAACACCACCATCCACCAGTGCCTCCGGCGCAGGAGTCGCCGCGCGGCGGCGGGCGCGGTGCCCGCGCCGAGCTGACGCGCGTACAGCTGGACGATGCCGTAACCGAAGAGGAACGCGAACATCGGGTACACGCGGCCGTCGACGCCCGTGATCGCGACGGTCTGCACCACGCGGTCGGCGAAGGAGCCGTCGGCGCCGTGGCCGCCGGTCCCCGTGGGGCGGGCCCACAGGAAGTACGGCACGTTGGCGACGGCGATGAGGGCGAGCATGAAGCCGCGCGCCAGATCGGGCGCGACGCTGCGGTGCCCGCGAACGGGCGTCGGCGCGGCGACGGAACGGTGGGCGTCGTCGTCGGGGGGTGAGGTCACGATGTCCGCCGTCCTACGGTGCGTCGGCCGTCTCGGTGACCGTCATCTGCACCTGGTACCGGTCGGAGCGGTACCAGGAGTAGCTGTGCTCGACTCGCCGGGCGCCCGCGAAGGCGACCCGATCGAACGCGAGCAGCGGTGTGCCGGAGGGGACGCCGAGCACGCGCGCGAGCTCCCCGCTCGACGAGATCGCACCGATGGACTGCTCGGCGCGGTCGATGGCCTGCCCGTACTCGGTGCGCAGCAGCGTGTAGATCGACTGCGTCAGGTCGTGCGCGTCGAGGCCCGGCGCGATCGCCTGCGGGTACCACGCGTCGTCGACGGAGATCGGCACGCCGTCCGCGAGGCGGAGGCGTTTGACGTGGTAGGCCTTGTCGGCCGCACGGATCTGCAGGGCCGAGGTGGTCGACGGTGGCGGCACCCGCAGTTCGGTCTGCAGGACCACGGTCGACGGGGCGCGGCCCAGCCGGCGCATGTCCTCGTGGAAGGAAGCGAGGTGCAGCCGTGACCGTGCGGGCCGGTCGGCGACGAAGGTACCCTTGCCGCGGATCCGCACCAGTGTGCCCTCGGCGACGAGCTGCCGCAGCGCCTCGCGCACGGTGATCCGGGAGACGCCGTACTCCTCGCACAGCTGCCGCTCGCTGGGGAGTGCGGCGCCGGGCTCGAGGTCCTCCATGCACCGCTGCTCCAGGAGTGCCCGGAGCTGCTCGTGCTTCGGAATCGGACCGTCCGCGATCATGCCTGCATCTTGTCACACCAGGTCATGACCAGTGAGCTATCGGACGCCCGAGGCGCGGAACTGCACGCTGATCCGCGGTCCCGCGTGCGGCACCTTGGGCACCGCGTGCTCCCAGGTGCGCTGCGCGGAGCCACCCATGGCCAGCAGGTCGCCGTGGCCGACCGTCAGCTTCGTGGACGCGCCGCCGCCGCGCGGGCGCATCAGGAACGGGCGGGCGGCGCCGAGCGAGACGATGGCGACGATCGTGTCGTGCGTGGCGCCGCGGCCGATGGTGTCGCCGTGCCAGGCCACCGAGTCCGCGCCGTCGCGGTACAGGCACAGCCCCACCGAGGTGAAGGGCTCGCGCAGGTCCTCCCAGTACAGCTCCGTGAGCTGGTCCCGCGCCGCGGTGAGGGCCGGATGGGGGAGCGCCGCCCCGTCGCCGTAGTAGCGCAGCAGGCGGGGCACGGGCAGCGTCCGCTCGTACATGCGCCGGCGCTCCTCGACCCACGGAACGTCCCGCTGGAGGGCGGCGAACAGCTCGTCCGCGCCGGGCTGCCACCCGGTGCGCACGTCGAGCCACGCACCGTCGGACAGCTCCCGGCGATGCGGGGCGAGCGGTGCGGCACCGTCGAACAACGAATCCTGCATCGCTCGCGACGATACGAGGACCGACTGACAAGTTCGTCGTGGCCTCCGTAGGGTTGAGGCGTGCGATTCGGACTCTTCCTCCCGCAAGGCTGGCGCTTCGACCTCGTCGGCATCGACCCGGCGGACCACTGGTCCGTCATGAACGGCCTGGCCCAGCGCGCCGATACGGGCCCCTGGGACTCGGTGTGGGTGTACGACCACTTCCACACCACCCCGGTCCCGAGCCGCGAGGCGACGCACGAGGCGTGGACGCTGATGTCGGCGCTGGCCGCGACCACGAACCGCGTCAAGCTCGGCCAGATGTGTACGGCCATGAGTTACCGGAACCCGGCCTACCTGGCGAAGGTCGCCGCCACCGTCGACCTGATCTCCGGCGGCCGCACGCAGATGGGCATCGGCGGCGGCTGGTACGAGCACGAGTGGCGGGCGTACGGCTACGGCTTCCCGTCGGCGGGCGAGCGGCTCGGCCGCCTGGACGAGGGCATCCAGATCCTGCGGCAGGCGTGGACCGAGGGCTCGGCGACGCTCGACGGAAAGTACTACCAGGTGGACGGTGCCCTCTGCGAGCCCCGGCCGCCGCAGGACGGCGGCATCCCGCTGTGGGTCGCCGGCGGCGGCGAGAAGAAGACGCTGCGGATCGCCGCGCAGTACGCGCAGTACACCAACTTCGACGGGACCTTCGAGGGCTTCGCCCACAAGTCGGAGGTGCTGCGGAAGCACTGTGCGGACGTGGGCACCGATTTCGACGCGATCACCCGCTCCGCGAACTACAACATCACGATCGGCGAGGCCGCCCGCGACGTGCAGACCCGCCTCGACGAGACGCGCAACCGGCTGCTTGAGCACGTACCGGAGGCGGCGGTCGACGCCGAGATGGGCGCCTACCTCGGGATGCCGGGCGTGGGGACGCCCGGGGACATCGTGGCCAACCTCAAGCGACTCGAGGCCGAGGGCATGACCTACGCGATCTGCTACTTCCCCGAGATCGCCTACGACACCTCGGGACTCGAGCTGTTCGAGCGCGAGGTCATCCCCGCCTTCGCCTAGGTCCGGCCGCCCGGTCCGAGCGCGCGGAGCCGCTGCGCGCCCTCGGTGAGCACGTGCTCGCGCTTGGCGAAGGCGAAGCGCAGCAGGTGCCCCCAGCGCCGCTGGTCGTCGGCGAGCGCGCTCACCGGGACCGCCGCGACGCCGATCCGCGCGGGCATCGCCCTGCACAGGGCTCCGGCGTCCTCGAAGCCGAGCCCGCGCGCATCGGCGACGACGAAGTAGGTGCCCTCCGACGGGTGCACCGTGAACCCGGTGGCGCGCAGCGCCTCCGAGAGGAGGTCGCGATTGTCCTGCAGGGCCGGCGCGAGCTTCTCGAGCCAGGACGACTCGGTGTCGAGCGCGTGCGCGACGGCGCGCTGGAGCGGCGTCGCGCCCGTGAAGGTGAGCCACTGCTTCGCGGACCGGCAGGCGTCCGCCAGCTCGCGCGGCGCCGTGATCCAGCCGACCTTCCAGCCGGTCACGTTGAACGTCTTGGCGGCGCCCGAGATCCGCACGGTGCGGTCGCGCATCCCGTCGAAGGCGGCGAGCGGCCGGTGCACGCGGCCGTCGAAGAGCAGGTACTCGTAGACCTCGTCGGTGAAGCAGAGCAGATCGCGCTCGACGCACACGTCGGCGATGAGCTGCAGGTCCGCATCGGAGAGCACCGTGCCGGTGGGGTTGTGCGGCGAGTTCACGATGATCGCCGCGGTTCGCTCCGTGACCGCGCCGCGCAGCAGCTCGGGGTCGAGGACGTAGCGGCCGCCGTCCTCGACGAGCGGCACCACCACGCGGTGCGCGCCCGCCATCGCCACCGTTGCGGCGTACGAGTCGTAGAAGGGCTCGATCAGGATCACCTCGCGGCCGGGCTCGACCAGCCCCAGCACCGCCGCCGCGATCCCCTCGGAGGCACCGACGGTGACCAGCACCTCGCCGTCGGGGTCGTAGCGCAGGCCGTACTCGCGCTCCACCTGCGCGGAGACGGCGCGGCGCAGCTCGGGCAGGCCGTCGCCGGGCGGGTACTGGTTGAGGCCTCCGTCGATGGCGTCCTTCGCGGCCTGGAGCATGCCCGCCGGACCGTCCGTGTCCGGGAAACCCTGCCCCAGGTTGACCGCGCCGGTCTCGGCGGCGAGCGCCGAGATCTCCGCGAAGATCGTCGACGTGAAGGGCTGGAGGCGTCCGACGGTGCGCATGCCCCGCAGCCTAGTGGCCCGCACGGCTACCGTGGGGGCATGACCTCCGCCGTCGTCGTCGGATCCGGCCCCAACGGGCTCACCGCAGCCGCGCGCCTGGCCCGCGAGGGACTGGATGTGACGGTGCTCGAGGCCGAGGCCACCGTGGGCGGGGCGTGCCGTTCCGACCGGCTGCGCGGCACCGTCGTCGACCGGTTCTCGACGGGACACCCCCTCGCGTACGCCTCGCCCGCCCTCCGCGAGGTGGGGGTCGAGATCGAATGGGGCACGGCGGAGATCGACGTGGCGCACCCGTTGTCCCCGGAGCCGGCGGACGCCGTCGGCACCCTTGCGGACGTGCCGGACTGCGGGCCGGAGGCCATGCCGGTCTTCTTCGGGCCCCTCACGGACGTGCCGCGGCACCCCGTCGTCGCGACGCGGTGGGGCCCGCGGTTCCTGCTCCCGGCGTCGGCGACCGCCGCCGCGCTCGGACGCACGGGCGGCGCCGTCTTCGCCGGGGTGGCAGCGCATTCCATCACCCCGCAGCACCTGCCGATGACGTCGTCGATCGGGTATCTGCTCGCGGGCGTGCGGCCGTGGCCCGTTCCCCTCGGCGGCTCGCAGCGCATCTCGGACGCGCTCGCCGCGATCGCGCTGGCGCACGGCGCCAGCATCCGGACGGGGGAGCGGGTGACGACGCTGCCCGACGCGGACCTCGTGGTGCTCGACACCGGCCTGCCCGCGGCGCGGGACCTGCTCGGCGACCGTGCGCCGCGGTGGTTGCGACGGCGCGCCCGGCAGTGGCGGTTCGGGCCGGCGGCGTTCAAGGTGGATCTGGTGGTCGACGGCGGAATCCCGTGGGTGCACGAGGCCCTCAGACGGTCCGCCTTCGTCCACCTGGGCGGCACGGCGCGGGAGATCGCCCGCAAGGAGCTGATGGTGAACCGCGGCCGGATGCCGGAGCGGCCCGTGATCATCCTGTCGCAGCAGTACCTCGCCGACCCGTCGCGCTGCGCCGGTTCGCTTGCGCCGGTGTCGATGTACGCGCACTGCCCCAACGGTTTCCCCGGCGATCTCACCGAGTCGATCGTCGCGGAGGTCGAGCGACACGCGCCGGGCGTGCGGGAGCGGATCGCCCTGACGCGGTCCGTCGGGCCCGCGTCCCTGCAGGCGGGGAACGCCAACCTCGTCGGCGGCGACATCGCGGCAGGCGCCGCTCTGCCCGCGCAGTTGGTGCGCCGGCCGAAGCTGGTGGATCCCTATCGCCTCACGGACCGCGTCTTCCTCTGCTCCTCCGCCGCCGGTGCGCCCGGCGTGCACGGCATGGTCGGATGGCACGCCGCGGCGTCGGCGCTCCGCTCGGTCTAGTTCGGTATCACGACCCCGCGCCGGAGGTCGGGATCGCGGCCACCGCGGCGGCCGTCGTCGCGACGACGACGGCCCGTCGAGCGGCGGCGCCGTTGGTGGGGTCGCTCGTGACGGAGAGCGAGGTCAACGCGGGGGAGGCGGAGAACCAGGCCGTGACCAGGCCCAATGTGAGCACGAGCGCGTCGACGGCGGCATCGCCGTAGGCCGGACGCAGGGCATCGACCTTCTCACGGTAGGTGGTGCCCTCGTCGTCGGTGCTCGTCGGCCGTTCCAGGTTCGCCCACGTCGAGAGCCGTAGCGTACTGGGCTCGGCGAGTAGGTAATCGTAGAGCCGGCCCGCGTAGCCCGGCAGGTCGTCGGCATCGAACCGGACCGCGTCGGCCATCGTGCGGAGGGCGTCGACGACGATCAGGTCGAACAGGTCCTCCTTGGGGCCGAAGTGCACGTAAATCGAGCGCTTGTTGGCCGACGCGTGCTCGGCAATGCGGTCGATCCGCGCCCCGGCGAGCCCGAATTCGGCGAACTCCCGGCGCGCGGCGTCGAGTATTCGCCGCTTCGTCTCCGTGGCGTCGGGTGGCACAGGAGGAGGATACCGTCCACGCACATAGAAGGTAACTAACTAGTTATTGACAAACGGTGTGACGTGTTGCAGGCTCGGAGTCGGCGCTCGCGGTGCGCGGGCGGAACTAAGGAGGCGCGATGCCGAAGAAGATTCTGATCACCGGGGCCAGTTCGGGTTTCGGTGCCGGCGCAGCCATCGAACTCGCCCGGCGGGGGCATGAGGTGGTAGCGACGGCGGAGACCTGGCCACAGGTGCGGAGCCTGCGCGCGGAGGCGGCGGAGGCCGGTGTGCGGTTCGAGGTGATCAAGCTCGATCTGCGCGACGAGATCGATATCCGGCACGCCGCGTCGTTCGACCCCGATGTGCTGGTGCTCAACGCCGGCGTGATGGAGAGCGGGTCGATCGTGGACGTGCCGCTTCAGCGGATGCGGGAGTCGTTCGAGATCAACGTCTTCGGGCACGTGGCGCTGGTGCAGGGAATCGTGCCGAAGATGGTCGCACGGAAATCGGGCAAGGTGGTGTGGACCTCCTCGATGGGCGGAATCCTGGTGGTGCCCTTCGTGGGCGCGTACTGCGCGACGAAGCACGCGATCGAGGCGATCGCCGGTTCGATGAAGGCGGAACTCGAGCCGTACGGCGTGCAGGTGGCCACTGTGAACCCCGGCGTCTTCGGTACCGGGTTCAACGACACGGGTGCGGAGAGCCACGTGCAGTGGTACGACGCCGGTGCCGCGGTGGTACCGATGCCGGACTTCGGCGACAGCCTCGCCGACCAGGCCGACCCGCAGGAGATGGTCGATGCGATGGTCGAGATCATTCCCGCCGACGAGCATCTCTACCGCACCATGCGTCCGCTCGCGACCATCGACGCCGCGAAGCAGTGGCAGGAGAAGGAATGGACGCAGAATGTCTGACATCACGCTCACGCGCGCACAGGAACTCATCGCCACCGCCGACCGCGCCGCCCGGGAGGCGGGCGTCAAGGCGGTCTTCGCGGTACTCGACAGGGGCGCGAACCTCGTGGCCTTCGCCCGCACTGACGGTGCGTGGCTCGCGTCGAACGAGCTCGCCATCGCCAAGGCGCGGACCTCTGTGATGTTCCAGGCCCCGACCGCGGGGCTCGCCGCTCCGCTCCAGATCGGGCAGCCCGCCCTGCACTTCGACCACATCCACGCCGGCGGCCTGCTCCTCGTGGGCGGCGGCGTGCCACTGTTCGGCACCGACGGACAGTTGCTCGGCGGGCTGGGCGTCTCGGGCGGAGCCCCCGAGCAGGACGCCGCGATCGCGGAGGCCGCCCTCGCCTGAGGCGCGAAGAAGAGTCGCCGAACCTATGCGCGGCGAACATCTTTGCGTTCGAAGATGATTCGACGCCGTGAGTGGTGGTAGCAACTACCGGACCGGTCCTGCGGTGTTGGATTCTGACGATGCGCTGAAGTGAATTCTGGGAATAGGCTGCACCTGGCGGGATGGGGGGAGGACCCGGCCCGTGGTCGACGTTTCGGGATTGGGGGGCCTGTGGAGTGGGGGCGCGGACGTGTCCTGAGGCTGTGCGTCGGCGCGCTACTGATCGTGATGGCGAACTCGGGATGTGCGGTGCCCGGCATCGCGTCTCCTGAGCCGTCGGTATCGATCGGGGCGTCGATGCCGTCCGGTCCGGCACCGGTGCGGCCGGCGAGCAACCTTCCGATGCGGCGCCTCGCACCGGGTGAGCGCCCGCCCCAGTTCGTCCTGTTCTCCTTCGACGGGGTGGGTGTCAGTCCCAACTGGGATCTCTTCCTTCGCACCGCGGAGCGGAGCAATGCACGGTTCACCGCGCTGATGACAGGCCTCTACTTCCTCACCGACGATGCTCGGCGGCAGTACCGGGGCCCAGGGCACCGCCCCGGGGAGGCGGCGATCGGTTTCGGGGGCACGAAGGCCGAGGTGGTTCAGCAAATCCACTATCTCAATCGAACGTGGTTCGGCGGCCACGAGCTCGGTACGCATTACGTGGGGCATTTCTGTCGTGGTGATCGGTATCCGGGAGAACGATGGTCCACCCGGGATTGGAATCACGAACTGGATCAGTTCTTCGCATTGATGCAGAACTGGAGGCGCAACACCGGAATTCTCCACGGCCCGGATCTCGCGTTTCCCCGCACTGTCGTGAAGGGCGGCCGGACGCAGTGTCTCGAGGGGGCTCCCGGCACGCTGTTCCCCGCCCTGATGGCGCACGGAATGACCTGGGATTCCTCGCAGCCGGCGGAGGTCACGGGGCTGGCATGGCCGAAGAAGGTCCGAGGGATCTGGGAATTCGCGATCCCGTACGCATACTCGCCGCCCTTGAAGCGTGCACAGACGGCGCTCGACTTCAATTTCTGGGTCTCGGTCAATGGTGCGAAGAACATTCCGGGCGACGCGATTCGGCTGCGGCGCATCGTCAAGGAGACCTACCATTACATGTACGATCGGGCCTACGCGGGAAATCGTGCGCCCCTCGTGATCGCGAACCATTTCAACGAGTGGAACGGCAACGCCTTCAATCCGGCGACCGCTGATTTCATGGCGGACGTCTGCGGTCGTGCCGAGACCCTGTGCATCACGCACGTCGACCTCGTCGCATGGCTCGAGCTCCAGGACCCCGCGGTCCTCGGTGCGCTCTCGCGGGCACCGCTGTCCGCCGTCGACGGGAGGAGATGAGTGGTGGGCCGGCAGGTGGACGGCGCCGCGCGACGCATCGCGGAGCTCGGCGCGGTCGTCGACGCAGTGCGCGAGGTGAGCACCGCGAACGGCGTCGAAGAAGCCTGCCGAGCCCTCGTCAAGGCGGCCGCCCGAGCGGTTCCCCGCGCCGAGATCGTCTTCGTGGCTCTGGCGTCCGTCGAGACCGGCGATCTGGCCGTCGCCGCGTCGACCGGCCTGATCTCGCCCGAATTCCGGTTCGGGAGGGCCCCGCGCGGCCACGGCCTGTGGGGGAGGGCCGCCGAGCAACTCCTTCCGGTTCGCACCGGCGACTACGCGGCCGACAGATCCTTCGAACACGACGACCTGCTCGACGATGCATGCCGGGCGGACGGCGTGGTCTCCGCGATGTGCGCACCGCTCGTGGTGGGAGGAGTCGCGATCGGCGCGGTGTTCACGAACGGTCGCGCCACCGACATGTTCGATGAGGGCGATACGACGCGGTTGGCGGAGATCGCGCATGCCACAGCACCTGTCATTCAGCGTGCCGAGTCCCTCGCACGTCTGGAGGCTGCGGTGTCCGGCATCGCCGCAACGCGGAACCGGCTGACGCGCTCGGTCACCGCGCACGACGCCCTGCTTGCGCGAATCCTGCGCGGGGCGGGGCGGGCCGAAGTGGTCGACACCATCGTCGACACGTGCGAGGGGGTCGTGGCGGCGCTCGGCGTCGACGCCGCTGATCGAGCGGTTGCCACGGCCCCGGAGGGTTCGGAGTTGGATCCGCTGCGGGACAGGTGGATCCTGGACGGAATATCGGACGTGCGACGGACAGAGGGGACTGCGCTCGTCGAACACCGCGAGGGATTCGCGCTTTTCGTGCCGGCCCGGGCCGCCGATCGTTACGTCGGTGCCGTTGTGGTCGTCTTCGAGCGCCCCGTCGACGACACCGATATCCGAGCGGTGCAGCGCTTGGTGACGCTGTTCGCGCTCGTGGCCGTGCGGCGGCTCGAGCCACCCGATGCACCGAACGGGGCCATCGACGGAGTCCAGTTGCGCGCCTTGGTGGCCGGACGCGGTCCGGTGAGCGACGCGGCGAGAGCGCGTCTCGCGCGGCGGGGCTTCGCTCTGGATGCCGATCGCGTCGTCGCGGTCGTTGCGGTGCCCCTGCGGAGTGATCCCGAGCAGTTCGCCGGTGCGCTCCGCGCGGGCGGCCCGGCGCACGATGCCGTTCTCGTGGTCGATCACACGGTGGTGATCCTCACGGAGCGCGACGGTGCGAAGAGGGTCGCGACGGAGGTCGCGGCGACGGTACGGAGCCGGACGGGTGTCGGGACTCTCGTCTGTGCCGCCGCCGTAAGCGACCCCGTGGGCGGTGGACTCGGGGACGCGCATCGGACGGCCGGAGCCGCGTTGGAACTGCTGCAGTCGCTGGGCCGTACCAGTGGTGCCTTCGACGTCGATGAGTTCCCGGCGCATCTGCCGCTCCTACGGTCAGTGACAGTCGACTCGGTCGTCCGCTTCCTCGACGACACCATCGGCCCGGTCATCGAGTTCGACCGGCACAGTACGTCGGAGCTGGTGCGGACGATGCAGGTCTTCTTCGCGGAGAACATGAACACCGCGGCCACTGCGCGGACGCTGGACTTGCACCCCAACACGATCATCAAGCGACTCCGTCGTGTGACCGAGTTCCTCGGGCCGCGGTGGCAGGGCGATCCGGAATCGCTCGCGATCCGGATCGCCCTGAACCTGCACACCCTCGCGGTCGGCACCGATGACGACGACGCCTGATTCCGCGGTGGATCAACCGATCTGGCAGACCCACCCGCCGCTGTCGTCGGCGACGTAGACGCCGGACACGCCCATGCCGGTCGTGCAGGGCTTTCCGCCCGGGTCATCGTCGCGGACCTGCGGCGCGGTCGTCGTCGGGGCGGTTCCGTTCTCCTCCGGATCGTCTCCTGCACCGTGGTTCGGATTGCAGATGGTGCCCCGATCGGGTCCGTTGCAGTCCGGCTCCTGCTGGCCGCCGTCGCCGGGCGTCTGCGGTTTGGCCGTGCCGGGCTTCGCGGTCACGGTGCGAGCGGGGCCCGGCTTCTGCGTGACGGTCTTGGTGGTGCCGCCGTTGCCGCCGTTCCCTGTCACCGGCTTGGCCGGCTGTTCTGCTGCCGGCGTCTGGTGGTGGGCCGCAGTTGTGGAACTGGGCGACGCCGAGGATGTCACCGACGCGGGTTTCGAGTCGTTCGAGCACCCTGCGCCGAGCAGCGCGAGCGCGGCGATGCTCGCGAGCATCGCGGTCCTGTGCTTGCGCACCATTGTTCGTTCTCCTCCTTCGTGGGGGGTGGGGTTCTCCGTGGTCAGTTGTGTGTCTCCCGGTTATCACCGCCCTCGGCCGAGCGGTCCCGCCGCTCGACGACGAACCCGCCGAGGACCGCCGAGATGAGGGACAGGGCCACCACCGCCTCCGCTGGGAAGAAGGCGATGAAGTCGATGAACGAGCCCATCGGCGGCGCGGGGTCGCCGGGGACCTGATGCCGTAGCGGCGGTAGGGCGAAGAGCATCGCGGCGAGCATGGAGCACGCCGGGAACAGAAGTCCGCGGTGCAGGTGCAGGACGTAGTACGCCGCCGTGCCGGCGGCGGCCGCGATGCCGTACATCAACAGCATCACGAAGCCGGCGAAGACGATGGATGGAAGGGTGCGTTTCGCGATGAGGTCGATCTCGAGCACGCCGCCGTCGGAATCCTGGGATTCCGGCGTGATCGTGAAGGAGTCGGCCGAATCCCCCACGACCAGCGCGACGGGCACCGCCCCGCCGTCGGCCGAGGCGGCGGTAGCGGTGACGGCGACGCGATAGCGGTCGAAGGGGTAGTCGATGGCGGTTCCCGAGACCGCGATGCGGCGCTCCTCGACCGACGGGCGCGATGATCGGATCGGTGCGGTAAGTGGACAGCTCGATGGAGGTGGCGCGCGCGAATCGCCCTCGCTGATCGGCGAGAGTGCCGACCGGCTCGACGAGGATATCGGCGACGGCGGTGCTCGAGGTGGTGTCCAGCCGTTTGAGGAGCACCGTGACCCGCACTGCATCGACCCGGGCCAGTTCCTCGTCGGTGGGGCCGGCGGCCGCGCCCGTATCGCTGTGTGCGCGGTCGATCAGGAAGAGGACTGTGGTGGTGGTCAGGACGACGAGCAGTGCGCCGACAACGAGTGCGAGCCGCCGCGCCGTCACGAGCTCACGCTCCCGACCCGGCTGGAACCGCGCGTGGCCCGTGCTCGGCGACCGTCGAGATCGCGCTGAGGATCATCGGCCACCACGCGTTGCGGACGTCGATCACGTCTCCGTGACCGGTCTGGGGGATCTCGATCAGGGCGGTGCTGCCGCCCTTGCGACGGAGCGCCTCGACGTACTCCGCCGCCTCACGCGGTGGCACGACGGAGTCGTCCGTCCCCGTGATCGCCACGACGGGCACTCGTGGATCCATCCGCTCGAGCGGGTCCACCAGCAGGTAGCGGTCCGGGTACTGCTCCGGCGTGCCGCCCATGACCCGCAGGACGTGGTCGTTCTTGGTCAGGGACAGTCGCATGTCGAGGACGCCCGCCAGGGAGACGGCGGCGTGCGGCCGAACCGCCGGGTTCGAACCCGGGGCCCCGTCGGGAAGGGTGCCCCGCCCGGCCGTCCACGCCGCGAGTTGGCCACCGGCGGAGTGCCCGACGACCGTGACGCGCGTCAGATCGATCTCGGGCGCATCCGACTGCAGTCGGGTGAGGTGATCGACGCCGGCGGCGAGGTCGGTGAACGTGGTCGGCCACCCTCCGCCGTCGCCGACACGGCGGTAGTTGAGGCTCCACACCACGAATCCGCGCGCCGCTAGCGCCTGGGCGGCGGGCCGCACGTACTCGGCGGTCGCGCCCTTGAGCCAGCCGCCGCCGTGGATGAGAACGATCGTCGGTGTGGTTCCGGTCCCGCCGCGTGCAGGCGGCCGGAACAGGAAGCCGCTCAGCGTGTCCGGTTCGACACCGGGGACGGTGAGGTACTGGTGTTTCGTCTCCTCTACCGAGCCGGCGGGCGAGGGCGGGTCGTCCGACGTCGTGCGACCGAATGCGGCGACGACGGCTGCGGCGAGCAACAGGAGGGCCACGACGGCGACCGTGGCCCATCGTCGCGGGCTCACCGTCCGTCGTGTGTCGCGGGCGCCGGTCTTCGGTGCTGTCATCCGTGGCCGTCCGTGCAGACCCACGCCTGAATGGCGCCGCCACCGTTGAGCCGGAGCGCCGATTCCTGCGCGGCGGCCAGAGTCGTGCCGTGCCCGCCGTGCCATTGCCGGTCGTTCCAGGCCACTGCGCCGCACCCGTCGTAGAACGTCACGAGGACGTCGCAACCGTTGCGACCGCCGCAGTAGGCCTTCGCGTCCGCTTCTGCGGCCTCTGCACTCGGGTGGTTGGTCGTGGGCCAGGCCGTGCCGTCGTCGTCGACCGCGATCGCGCCCCAGAGCGTCGCCGCCTGGGCCGGCGCCGGTGCCGAGAGGGTGATCGCGGCGGCCGCTGCGACGACGAGAGTGATGGTGCGTTGCTTCATGGAATGTCCTCGTCTTGAGGGGTCACTTCGCCGGCTTGGCGCTGACGCCGGGCGGAGTGGACGTCGGTTCCGCGGGCACCGCGCGGGTCGTGGGCGCGGCGATGGAGGGGCGGACGCCCCAGTTCGACAGTGCGACTCGTACTTCGGTGTTCGGCTGCGGTGTCCCGGAGATCCGGACGACGTTGTGAGGAGCCGACGTCTGGATCCAGACGGTCACCGGCGCCGGTCGAGAGGAGGCGCCGTGTGCTGCCCGAATGCCCGCCAGTTCCGCGAGGTCGGAGGACTTCGCGGTGCCGGTCACCCTGGTCGCCGGCGTACCGTCGACCAGTTCCTCCCCGGCGATCGCGAGGTCCCGGAGCGTTCGGAGGAGGTCGGGGATGCCGTCCTTCGCATCGAACAGCGCTCCCACGTCGTAGAACGACGTCCCGGCTCGGTGTGCGATGAAGCCGGCGCCGCCGATGTCCGCGTACATGGTGCCGTCGACGAGGACGAAAGCGGCGGGCGTGTCTCCGTTCGCGCGTACGGTGGCCGTGCCCTGGGCACTCGGCTTCGGCCGCACGATGAGATCGCCCTGCGCGGCGACGACCTGCTGGCGATCGAGCTGCCCGGACGTGCTCAGGACGAATCGCACAGACTCGACGGCGCTCGCCGTGTGGAGAGCCGACCGGACGAGCGAGGCGGCCGTATCCGGGCCGGCTGCGGAGCTGCTCGCGGCCACCTCGTCGCCACCGCCCCCGCAGGCGCTCACTCCGATCGTCGCCGCGGAGGTGAGCGTGGCGATGGCGATTCGGGAAACAGACCTCATGTCACTCCGTTCCATGTGCTGGATCCGTCCGGATCCGCCTCATGCTAACCACATTTCGAAGCGCTTCTGGAATTCGCAGATGTATTGTGCTGCTGCAAAATTCGCGAGTATGAGAGGCCCACACCGTACCCGCTCGCCGGTAGTGGAACGGGACACTCCTCGATGCCTCGAAGCCGCGTTAGGGTGCAGATCCGGTGGTCCGACGGAGTGGTCGCCGCGGGGAATGAAGGGCAGTCATGAGTGCACCCGTGTACGGAACCCCTGAGGGGCGGCCGCCGCGCGTACGTACCCGCCGCAGGTGGCCCTGGGCGGTCTGCGGCGCGCTGGGCGTGATCGTGCTCCTGGTCGTGGTGTTCGTCGGGTGGGTCGTGCTCTCCGACGACCCTGCCACCGAGGCCGGAGCGCAGCCCGCGGCTGCACTGCTGCCGAAGCCGGATGTCGAGAGGATCACGAGGGCGACCTTCGCCACCGAGACGGACGACGATCCCCGCCAGGAGCCGGACGAGTACCGGGGCCCCGAGGTGTGCCGCACGGCCTGGCAGCCGTTACGCGGAGCGGTGGTGGGCACCGCGGTCACGGCCGACCGCAGCTACGACAGCGGGTCCGCCGAGAGGCCACAGGTCGAGCTCGGGGTGGCTCGGTTCGCGGACGAAGCGGCCGCACAGGCGGTGGTGGACAGAATCAACAATGATGTCGCGCGGTGCGCGCAGAACTTCTTCGTCCGTGAGGACCGCGAGGCGAACGAGTGGCGGGTTCAGCAGTCCGCTGGGGAGTGGTACCTCCGGCCGGTCGTGGCGCGTGAGGGGGATTGGTACTGCGCCGCTGGAGTCCGTTCGGAGGCGCGGTATGTGCTGCGCGCGGTGCAGTGCGGATCGGGCGCCAACTACGTTTCTGCATTGCTGGACGCCATGGCCCGGAGAATCCCGGCTCCGTGAGGTCCGGGACACGATGCGGCGATCCCGCGGGTCCCACACAGTAGAATCATCGGATGCGTGGAATGGACGTCCGGTTCTTCCGCCAGGAATTCGCGGAGAACGCCGAGTGGACGATTTCGGGGCAGCGCCACGAGGTGCTGATCTGGCGGTCGGGCACGGTGCGGTCGAAGGAGTTCGCCTTCGACAGCGGGGCGTCGGGGTGCGTCGTACCCCGCGTGAGCAATGTGTGGGTCGTCCCGGCCGGCGACAGATCCACGATGTCGGCCGAGCACGCCGAGTACGAATTCGCCCGGGTGTCCCTCCCCGCGGCACTCTCGGCGGCGACCGAGTTGCGCCCGGTAGTGGCGCAGCGGGATCCGTTGCTGCACCACGTCGTCGAGAGGGTGGCGAGCACCTGCGGGCGAAGTGATGCCGTGTCGACGATCCTGCATGAGTCCCTGCTCGACGTGATGCGACTGCACATCCTCGATCAGTACGGGCTCAGGAAGGCCCCGCCGCGACCGGTACGGTCGTTGGACGTCGCCGCCCAACGACGGATCATCGAGCGGCTCAACGACGGGGGTGCGCCCGATCTCGACCTCCGAGCGCTGGCCGAGGCGGAGGACATGTCGATCGACGCGTTTCGCCGCGCGTTCGTTCGCGCATTCCGGACGACGCCGCACCGGTATCTCCTGGACCGCCGGATCGCGCGCGCGAAGGAATTGCTGGTATCGACGACGTTGTCGATCACCGAGATCGGGGAGATGCTCGGATTCTCGAGTCCGAGCCATTTCGCGACGACCTTCAAACGGCGGGTCGGCGAGAGTCCTTCTTCGTATCGGGCCACGCCCTGAACCGGTTTCGTGAAGTCGCGTCATTTCGTGGAAGCGTCGAGGCGGAAGCCCGCCTATCGTTCGGGGCGTGCTCGCGACCGATCGAGCCGTAGCGAAAGGAATCGGCTGTGTCCGTCGAGAGCATCGAGCCGACGGAGCGGACGAAGGATCTCTACGACGAGTTGTTCGCGCGTGTCCTCGCGGGGGCGGGGACGACCGAGATCGTGGATGCCGTCGTGGAGGCGTGCCCGGCGATCACCCAGATCCTCGTGGTGGATGACGCCGACTGCGAAGTCGCGCGCTCGCCGCTGACGTCGACGCTCGACCCGCGGCGCGATCGGTGGGTCCTCGACGTCGTCACGCAGGGCCGTCGGCTGGGTCGACCGATCGTCGTACCACGACGGGAGGGGAGGGCGATCTACCATCCGGCGGCCGTGGCGGGTAGGTACGTGGGCGGGCTGCTCGTCGTCGTTCCACTCGACATCGACGACGCGTTCGTCACCGTCGTCGGTCGTTTCGCCGGGTTGTACGCCCTTCTCGCAGCGCGTGATCTGGAGTTGATGAGGCCGGGGGTGGGAATCGACCTGCCCGTCGTCAGAGACCTGCTCGTGCACCGCGGGGTTCTGGGGGCGGACCTCCGCGTGCGCTCGGAGCGGGCAGGTCTCGACCTCACTGCCGAATGGGTGGTCAGCGTCATCGGGCCGTCCGCGCGGGTCGACCTGCGGGGGATGTGCGACGCCGTCACCGCCGGTTTCGGCTACGTGGCGGTCGTCGGCGGAGCGGTGGCGGTGCTGGTCGCGGGGGACGATCCGGCGGGAGCGGCGGCGGACATCGGTGCGGAGATCCAGCGCGCGCTCGGCACGGACGCATTGGTGTGCGCCGCTTCAGCGGAGGATGTCCTGTCGGGCGGCATGGCGCGTGCGTACTCGGCGGCCGCGACTGCAGCCCGGGTGCTCCGGACGATCGGTCGGAGCAGCGGAGCGGTGGACGCGGCGTCGCTACCGGCTTTCGTGCCGCTGCTGAAGTCGGTCACATCCTCGGAGATGGACGGGTTCCTGGATTCCATGCTGGGACCGATCCGGGAGTTCGATGACGCGACCTCATCGGAATTGCTCCGCACACTGCGGGTGTTCTTCGACGAGAAGATGAACACGGCCGCCACCGCCCGACGGCTCGGCCTCCATCCGAACACCGTGATCAAACGGCAGCGGCGACTCACCGAGTTGCTGGGTGGCGGCTGGGCGGACGGTGCAGGAGCAGTGAGTCTTCGACTGGCGCTGAGTATCGACCGGCTCGCGGCGGACCAGCGCGACTAGATGGACAGGACGGTGGTCGTCGGGTCGTTCACCGGGGTGTCGTCGTGGTCGGGGTGCTGGTGCCGTACGGATCGTCGCCGGCACCGTGATTGGGGTTGGTGCAGATCGTGCCCTCGTCCGGCCCGCCGGTGCAGGTCACGTCGTACTCGCTACCCGGGCCGGTGGGCTCGGTCGGGCGGGGCGCCGTCGGCGGGGCGGGCCGCGGGGGCGATTCCGTGACGGTCATGGTCGACGGTGGCGCCGGTGAGGTCTCGGCCCCGTCGGCACATCCCGCGCCGGCGGCGAGCAGGGCGGCGATGCCGGCTGCGCTCGCGAACGTTCGGTTGAACAACATGGTGTGTCTTCTCCGCTCTGGGGAATCCCGCTCGGGTGGACGCCCCCAGGGTAGATCGTTCAGTAGAGCCACCGGGTGCCGGTAGAAATACTCGCTGGACCTCTCGGTCGCCGTCGCCCAGGATCGTGGGTGACGCTGCGATCGGATGAAAGAGGCGGGTGACCATGCGATTCCACGACTACCTGGCGGCGCTCGTTGCGCGGTTCGGCGAATTCCGGCGTGCTCACGTCGAGATGTACGAGCGACACCACATCCTGCTCGAGCCGTGGACGCACGACATCCTGCACTGGGGAGCCGACGGGACGTTGCACGGCAGCGTCGTGGCCGGCCGCGCCCGCCCGCCCGTGACCCGCGGTGGATGGTGTCCGTGCCGTCCGCTGGACGCACCCGGCGCGAGCGCCCGGCCCGACGCGGTTCCCCGGGCGCCGCGGGGTTGTAATCAGTAGTTAGTAAATACTAATCTATCCGGGTGGCAACCCGGATGAGCGGACCCGAGCGCAGAGCGCAGGTGATGGAGATCGCCGCGCGCGAGTTCGGCGCACACGGACTCCACGGCGCATCCATCGACGAGGTCGCCCGGGAGGCCGGGATCACGCAGGCCTACGTCTTCCGGATGTTCGGCACGAAGAAGGCGCTGTTCCTCGCGCTCGTCACCGACGCCTTCGGCGGGCTCGTGGAGGCCATGGCGCGCGCGGCCGACGGCACCGTCGGGATCGAGGCGCTCTCGCGCATGGGCGCCGAGTACTACGAGAACCTCGCCGACGACACCGCGCTCCGGCTGCAGCTCCAGGGCTTCGCCGCATGCGGCGACCCCGAGGTCCGCGACGTCGTGCGCGGCTGCTTCGCGCGGCTGTGGGACACAACGGCCGGCGGCACCGGACTCGACCCGGTCACCGTCAAAACCTTCCTGGCGTTCGGCATGCTGCTCAACGCGGGGGCCGCGCTCGGCGTCGCCGACGTCGACGCGCCGTGGGCCGACGGCGTCCGCACCCTCATCCGGCCCGGGCTGTTCGAGCACATCACCGCCGAGACCAACCGCGAGGCGTCGCCGTGACGGTGCGGCTCTCCGGTGCGCTGGTCACCGTCGCCCTCTGCGCGGCGGTGGTCGGGAGCGTCGGCGCGCCGCTCATCACCGCGGTGGCGCGGTCCGAGCACGTGTCGCTCGGCGCAGCGCAATGGACCCTCACGATCACGCTGTTCACCGGTGCGATCGCCGGGCCGGTGCTCGGCCGGCTCGGTGCCGGGCCGGCGCGCCGCCGCGCCATCCTGGGGACGCTCGGCGTCGTCGCCGCCGGTGGGGTGCTGACGGTGCTGCCCCTGCCGTTCGGCGCCCTGCTCGTCGGACGGGCGTTGCAGGGGGTGGGCATCGCGCTGGTACCCCTGCTGGTGAGCGTGGCGCGCAGCGCCCTTCAGGCCGACCGGGCGGCGAGCACGATCGCCTCCCTGTCCGTCGCCTCCACCGTCGGCATCGGCGTGGGATACCCGCTGATCGGCCTCGTCGACCAGATCCTCGGGCTCCGGGCCGCCTACGGGACCGGCCTCGCCATCACGTTGCTCGCCCTCGCGGTCGCGTGGCGCTCGGTCCCCGTCGACGAACCCGGGCCGCGCCCACGGATCGACGTCCCCGGGGCCGTGCTGCTTGCTGCGGGCACCCTGGGGGTGCTGCTCCTCGTCGCGGAACCCGCGCTGTGGAGTCGGCCGGTGGCGGTTGCGGGTGTGCTCGGGTGCAGCGTGGTCGTGCTCGCGGCGTGGGTGCTGGTCGAGCTGCGAGTCTCCTCGCCCCTGGTGGATCTGCGGCTGGTCGCGCGCCCCTCGGTGGCGGCCGCCAACGCGGCGATGCTCGTCGCCGGTATCGGGATGTACCTGCTGTTCAGCGATCTCACGCGGTACGTGCAGGCACCCGCCGGTGCGCCGTACGGCTTCGCGCTGCCCGGCGTCGCCGCTGGGGCTGCTCTCATACCGTTCTCCGTTCTCGGATTCGTTGCGGGGCGGGTGATCCCGCGGTGGGTGACGCGACTCGGCGCGCGCGGAGCGTTCGCGGCGTCCTCGGGCCTGGTCGTGGTGGCCGCGGTGGTCTTCGCGATCGGCCGGGACGGCCTGGTCGCGGTGCTCGTGGCGTTGGCGATCCTGGGGCTCGGCGTCGGCGGCGCCTCTGCCGTGATGCCGCGGCTCGTACTCGACGGCACGCCGCAGTCGGAGACCGCGAGCGTGATGGCCGTCAACCAGATCGCCCGGGCCGTAGGCTTTTCGATCGGCAGTGCCCTCGCGGGGTTCCTCCTCGCGCGCGCCACACCCGACGGTGCGCTCCTTCCCGCGCAGAGCGGGTACGTCGCGGTCGCGCTCTGGTCGACGGTCCCTGCGGTGCTCAGTGTGATGGTGCTGATGGGTGGGCGCAAGGGGGCGGCGCGCGCGGCCTGATGGGTGGGCGCCCGACGTCGCGCTCCGGCCGGGACGCCGCGCTCCGGCCGGGCCGATGGGCGCAGTCCGGGCCGCGCGGTCGTCGGCCGCGGGCGGACGTCGGGATTCTCGCGTTCGATGTGCTCTTGCGATCTCGAAAACTTGTCGGTGGGTGGGCGTAGCGTCAGGGTATGGACGAAGACGGTGGGGTGGGCGAGGATCGGCCGCCTGATGGCGGCGTTGTGGAGCGGTTGCGTTCGATGGAGCGGCAGCGGTGCCGGACGGTGTTCGAGCAGTACCGGTTGGCTGTGGAGCTGCTGCGGCAGCGGGTGTGCGAGCGTGTCGCTGCCGGGGTGCCGCAGGGGCGGTGGCAGCAGGGCGTCGCTGCGGAGGTGGGGTTGGCGTTGCGGATGTCGCCGCACACCGCCGCACGACTGCTCGCACGCGGGGTGGAGTTGGAGAAGAACCTGCCGCACACCCGCACCCGGCTACGCGACGGTGACCTGTCTCCGGAGGCGATCCCGGTGATCGTCGGCGGCCTGGCCCACCTGGATGCCTCGGACCGGCGCCGGGCGGATGAGCTGTTGTGTGCCGATCCGGGCACGCTCGCCGGGTGCGGGTTGCGCCGAATCGCTGACCTGGTCAAGAAGCTGGCCTACGAACTGGACGCGCGGGGCACGGTGGACCGGGACGCGGCGGCGGAGAAGGACCGCACGGTGACGATCCGGCCGTTGCCGGAGGGCATGGCGCGGGTGTCGTTGCTGCTGCCGGTCGCTCAAGGGGTCGGGGTGTATGCGGCGTTGCGTAAGCATGCCGCGACGTTGATCGGGGTAGCGGGGGACCTGCGGACGCGGGGGCAGATCATGGCCGATACCGCGTTCGCGCGGATCATCGGCCGCGAGGCCGCCGAGGGCCAGCCCGTGTTGGTGAATCTCACCATTCCCGCGACGGTGCTGCTCGGTGACCGGCCCGGCACCGCGCACCTCGACGGGGGTGGGACGATGCCGGCGGAGATCGCCCGCAACCTCATCGGACGGGCCACCGCCGCGGGCATCGCGTGGGTCAAACGCCTCTACATCGCCCCCGAGTCGGGTGCGATCGTCGGCATGGACTCACGGGCGCGGTGCTTCCCCGACGGGCTCGCCGAGCTGATCCGGGCGCGGGACCGGTACTGCCGCACCCCGTACTGCGACGCACCGATCGCGCACACCGACCACATCATCGCCCACGCAGCCGGTGGACCGACCGAGTTCGTGAACGGGCAAGGCCTGTGCGCGGCATGCAACTACGCCAAGGAAGCCGCGGGCTGGCGCAGCGCCGTCGTCGAGGATCCGAGCGGGCGGCACACCGTCGACACCCGAACACCGAGCGGACACCACCACCGATCCACCGCACCGGACCAGGCGGCGTGAGTCAGCCGGCCTCGCCGATGGCGGGGCCGAGGATGTCGTCGGCGTCCACGATGCGGTAGGCGTACCCCTGCTCGGCGAGGAAGCGCTGGCGGTGCGCGGCGTAGTCGGCGTCGAGGGTGTCGCGCGCGACGACGGAGTAGAAGTGCGCCGTGCCGCCGTCGTGCTTGGGGCGCAGGAGCCGGCCGAGGCGCTGCGCCTCCTCCTGCCGCGAACCGAACGTGCCCGAGACCTGCACCGCCACCGAAGCCTCCGGCAGGTCGATGGAGAAGTTCGCGACCTTGCTCACCACCAGCGTGGAGATCTCGCCCGCGCGGAAACGGTCGAAGAGTGCCTCGCGCTCCTTGTTCTTCACCGAGCCGGTGATGACCGGGGCGTCGAGCTCGCGGCCCAGCTCCTCCAATTGATCGAGGTATGCGCCGATCACAAGAGTGGGTGCGCCCTTGTGCCTCTCCAGGATCGACTTCACCACGGCGATCTTCGTGTGGGCGGTGGAGCACATCTGGTAGCGCTCGTCGGGCTCGGCGGTCGCGTACTGCATGCGCTGGTTCTCGGTGAGCGTGACCCGCACCTCGACGCAGTCGGCGGGCGCGATCCATCCCTGAGCCTCGATGTCCTTCCACGGCGCGTCATAGCGTTTCGGCCCGATGAGTGAGAAGACGTCACCCTCACGGCCGTCCTCGCGCACGAGTGTTGCGGTGAGGCCGAGGCGACGGCGGGACTGCAGATCGGCCGTCATCCGGAACACGGGTGCGGGCAGCAGGTGCACCTCGTCGTAGATCATGAGGCCCCAGTCGCGCGAGTCGAACAGGTCGAGGTTCTTGTACTCGCCCTTCGACTTCCGCGTGAGCACCTGGTAGGTGGCGATGGTGACCGGACGGATCTCCTTCTTCTCGCCCGAGTACTCACCGATCTCCTCCTCGGTGAGCGACGTGCGCGCCAGCAGCTCCCGCTTCCACTGCCGGCCCGCGACCGTGTTCGTCACCAGGATCAGGGTCGTCGCCTGTGCCCGCGCCATCGCGGCCGCGCCGACCATCGTCTTGCCGGCGCCGCAGGGCAGCACGACGACACCGGAGCCGCCCAGCCAGAACGAATCCGCCGCGGTCTTCTGGTAGTCGCGCAGCTCCCACGGCTCGGTCTCGGTGTCCAGCGCGATCGGGTGCGATTCGCCGTCCACGTAGCCGGCGAGATCCTCGGCGGGCCAGCCCACCTTGAGCAGCAGCTGCTTGAGGTGGCCGCGCTCGGACGGGTGCACCACGACGGTGTCGTCGTCGATGCGGGCCCCCACCATCGGTGCGATCTTCTTGTGCCGCAGCACCTCCTCCAAGACCGCCCGATCCAGCGAGACCAGCGTCAGGCCGTGCACCGGGCTCTTCACCAGTTGCAGCCGGCCGTACCGGCTCATGGTGTCGACCACGTCCACCAGGAGGGGCTGCGGCACGGGATAGCGGGAGAAGCTGACGAGGGCGTCGACGACCTGCTCCGCGTCGTGCCCGGCGGCGCGCGCGTTCCACAGCGCCAGCGGCGTCACGCGGTAGGTGTGCACGTGCTCCGGGGCGCGCTCGAGCTCCGCGAACGGTGCGATCGCCGCGCGCGCCGCGTCCGCCAGTTCGTGGTCCACCTCCAGCAGGAGGGTCTTGTCGGACTGGACGATGAGGGGTCCGTCGGTCATCAGCAGGCATCCGTCCGTGTTCGTGCTGTCGGCGACCGTCGAGGTCGCGAGATTTCGGGAGTGCGCGCCGCACAGGGGCGCAGGTGCCGGTGCCGTCGGCGCTCGTCACCGCCGCAGACGCACCCGTATCCCACCTCGGACACTATAGACCTCAGCGGTATCGCAGCAGGTCACGGAGCATTCGCCGCGGTCGGTCGGCGCGCTGGTCGAGCCGTTCGACGACCCGTGCGCACCAGCCGTGCGGGCGCCCTTGATCCGTTGGGTTGCGCTCGATGAGGAGCTTCACCTGCAGATCAGGCGACTCGCCCGACGAGTGCCTACCCATAACCGAATGGTAGATCGAAGCAGGCGAACTCCAACGGATGCAGGTGGCGATCGAGGTACGAGCGATGCCGCTACTGCAGCGGGAAGTCGACTCCGCGCTCCTTCGTCGGTCGAGGCCCGAAAATGCGACGCTCGGAGGCGGTGATCGCCACGTCGTTGATGCTCGCTTCGCGCCGTGACATCAACCCTTCGGACGTGAACTCCCACAGCTCGTTGCCGTAGCTGCGCCACCACTGGCCATCGGCGTCGTGCCACTCGTATTGAAAGCGCACCGCGATGCGGTTCTCGGTGAATGTCCACAGGTTCTTGCGCAGGGCGTAGTCCAGCTCGCGCTCCCATTTCGCCGTGAGGAACTCGACGATCTGCTCGGTGCCGTCGATGAACAGATCGCGGTTCCGCCAGCGTGAGTCGTCGGTGTACGCACCCGCGACGCGACGGGGATCGCGGGTGTTCCAGGCGTCCTCTGCTGCTTGCACTTTCTGGGCTGCAGTCTCAGCGGTGAACGGCGGGAAGGGCGGGCGTGGCTCGGGCATGGTGTGGTCTCCAATCGGGGCAGGTGCGGAGCGGACGAGCATCGGCTACCTCGCAGGGCGCGGAATCCGGAACATCCGACTGGTCCGAACAGTGCCGTCGCTCCTGATCTTCTCGGGTTCGAGCAGTGAGGGCAGCTCGACCGCACCCGGGAGTTTGAGGATCGCCGCCGCGGATCGCCCGTTTCGCTCGTCCGTGCGGAACTGCACCCATTGTGCTCCTGCGGCGAAGGCCGCGCCGATCATCGAACCCTTGACTGCGGTGTTGACCCCCGAGCCCCACAGCGCGGGTGCGTACAGCGTGGCACCGATCTCGACGCCCTCCGGGGCATCGTGGTCGAGAAAGTAGGACGACGTTCCGGCGACTCGTCCGCGCGCATGTATCACCAGTGCCTGCTTCCTGGACTCGTCACCGGTGAGCAGGGTGGCGAGATCGGTCGGCGATGCAGGGTGCGGCCCGGGATGTGAGCCCACACATCTGCGTGATCGAGGGCGGCGAACAGTGCTCCGGCTGCGTCGACCGAGAAGGCGGCGAGTCGCACATCCGCCGCGGGGGCGGCGAGATTCACAGCGATGGGCAGCCTCATGGCGGACACGGTACGTCGCCGCACCGCCGACGAGAACTGTTTCGCTCAGCGACCTGGTCGTCGGGTCGACGACGTCGCGCGCGCCGGGCGGAACTCCTGCTCGTCGCCGCGATCACGGACCACGACGCCGGCCTCGCCGAGCCGCAGCCGCAGGTCGTGGGCACTGGGTGCGCGCTTCTCGGCCCGGGCCACGGCGCGCTCGCGCAGCAGCGACTCGACGTCGGGCTCCACGTCGCCGCGGCCCTGCACGAACCGCGTGTACTCGGCCTCGTACGGATCGGCATCGCCGCTCCACGGGTAGCCCGCGTCGGTGAGGGCCCGGGCGATCCCGGCCTTGGGCACGCCGTCGGTACCTGCGGCGGCGAGGAGGCGGCCCCGTCGGTCCAGGAAGGTCAGCTCCCCGCCCCGCCCGAGGAACACCTCGCCGATCTCGTCGCGCCCCATCCAGCGGCGATGCCCACCCGCGGCGAGCTCCACGTGATCCTCGGCCACGGTCAGCGCCGCGACCTCGTGCTGCCACGCCGCGACCAGGACGATGCCGCCGATGAGCCCGGCGACGGTGAGCACCCCGGCGGCGACGCCCACGGGCAGCTGCGCGGCGATCCGCAGCGGGCCGGGCGAGCCGTCCACCGTGCGCTCCAGCCAGCCGACGAGGCCGCGGACGACCAGCCCGAGGACGGCGCCGAGGGCGGTGGTGGCGGAAACGGTCGCGAGCTGCAGCGCGCGGGAGACGCCGATCGTCGTGGTGGGGGCGGCGGTGGTGGTCATGCGTTCTCCGTTCGCAGGTAGGCGAGAGCGGCACGGCGCACGTCGGGCCGGACATCGCCGTCCGCGAGATGCGCGCCGTCGGTCAGGGCGACGAGGAAGGCCGCGGCGTGCGCGGGCTCGAGCGCGGGATCGAAGGCACCGTCGGCCTGGCCCCGCGCGATGATCTCGGCGAGCGCATCCCGGACCAGACCGTCCGCGGTGGCGACGATCTCGGCGAGCGCGGGGTCGGCCGGCACGCGACGGATGACCTCGGCGACGAGGCCGGGGGCCACGGGATCGACGGCGGACTCGGCGAGCGCGTCGACCACGAGAGCGATACCGGCGCGCGGGTCCGGCTCGGCGAGGGCGCGCTCCCGGAGCTCGGTGTTGCGCTCGATGTCGGCGCCGAAGAGCGCGCGGAACAGGCCCGCCTTGTCCGTGAAGTAGTAGAAGACGGTGCCCGAGCTGACGCCGGCCCGGGTCGCGATGTCCGCGGCGCGGGCCCGCTCGAATCCGGCGGCGGAGAACTCCGCGGCCGCCGCCTCCAGGATGGCGGCGCGGCGGCGGGCGGTGAGGGCGGGGTCGACGGTACGGGCCATGCACCGAGAATAGCTATAACTGACCAGTCAGTCAATCAATTGGCGGCGAGGCGACGGGCGAGCGCGGGCACCACGATCGCGGCAGCGGCGACGTGGGTGAGGATCAGGACCGCGGCCGACGCCGCGTCGAAGCCGAAGGTCAGGTCCGGCATGACGGACAGCACGAGCAGCGCGACACACACGCGGACGAACGTCGAGCGCGGGTGCCGGGCGCGCCGCGCCAGGACGGCGGCGATGCCCACGGCGATGAGCGAGAAGATCATCGTGAGCTGGGCGAACCCGAGCAGGGGGATGGCCGAACCGTCGGGCCCCGCGAACGTGACGCCCGCGGCGGACGCGACGGCGGCGATCGCGGTGATGGCGACCGACGCGACGACGGCGGCGCCGATGCCGTGCTTCCACACGGGCAGGCGGTCGGCGCGGACGGGTGCGGTGGTGGCGGCGATGGTGCTCATGGCGTGCTCCTCAGCGGTGGTGACGGTGCCCGGGGCGGGCACCTCCTACCCCTTCCACGAACGGGGCCGACGGATTTCGACATCGGCGCTGCGAAGAATTTCCGGGGGTGGTGTCGTATCGGTACGCCTGCGTTCGTGGTGAGGGTGAAGGGCGGCCACCGGGGCCGCCCGACGACCGAGAGGAACGAGATCATGACGCACTACCTGCTCTCCGTGCACGGCCCCGTCGAGCGCGGCGACTTCGGCGACTACGGCACCAAGGAGGCGATGGAGGCGGCCTTCGCGCGGACCGACGCCTTCAACGAGCAGCTCAAGGCCGACGGCTACTGGGTGTTCGCGGGCGGGCTCGCCGAGGCGACCACCGCCACCGTCGTCGACGGCCGCGGCGACAAGCCGATCATCACCGACGGCCCGTACCTCGAGTCGAAGGAACTCATCGGCGGGTTCTGGGTGATCGACGCCCCCGACCTCGACGTCGCGCTGCGGCTCGCGGCCGAGGGCTCCAAGGCCTGCGGCGGCACCGTCGAGGTCCGCGCCTTCGACGGGCTGGCGTGACGGAACCCGGCACCGGGAGCGGACCGAGCGGGCCGAATCAGCACGGCGCCGCCCTCGACCGGGTCTTCCGCGAGGAGTACGGCCGGGTTATCGCCTCGCTCGTCCGCCGCTTCGGCGACATCACCATCGCCGAGGACGCGGCGGGCGAGGCGATCCTCGCCGCCGCCGAGAAATGGCCCGCGTCCGGCATCCCGCCGAATCCCGGCGCCTGGCTCACCACGACCGCGGGCAACCGCGCGATCGACCGGATCCGGCGCGAGAACCAGCGCGACGCCAAACACCGGGCGGCCGCGATGATTCACGACGACTCCGACCCCGAACCGCTCGGCGCGGTCGAGGACGACCGGCTGCGGCTGATCTTCACCTGCTGCCACCCCGCGCTGGCACCCGAGGCGCGCGTCGCCCTCACCCTGCGGCTGCTCGGCGGCCTGACGGTGCCCGAGATCGCGAGCGCCTTCCTGGTCGCCGAGACCACGATGGGGCAGCGCATCACCCGCGCCAAGAAGAAGATCGCCGCCGCCCGCATCCCGTACCGGGTGCCGGCCGCCGGCGACCTGCCCGACCGCGTCGCCGGGGTGCTGACGGTGCTCTTCCTCGTCTTCAACGAGGGCTACCTCGCCAGCGGCGACGGCGCGCCGATCCGCGCGGAACTCAGCGCCGAGGCGATCCGCTTGACGCGGCTGGTCCGCGAGCTCCTGCCCGACGACCCCGAGATCACCGGCCTCCTGGCCCTGATGCTGCTCACCGAGGCCCGCCGCGCGGCCCGGGTGCGCGGCGGCCAGCTCGTGCCGCTCGACGAGCAGGACCGCGCAGGCTGGGACCGCGCCGCCATCGCCGAGGGCCACGCCCTCGTCCGCGAATGCCTGGCGCTGAACCGGCCCGGCCGGTACCAGATCCTGGCCGCGATCAATGCCGTCCACACCGATGCGCCCAGCGCCGACACCGTCGACTACGCGCAGGTCGTCGCGCTGTACGACCAGCTGCTGACGATCGACGGATCCCCGATCGTGCGACTCAACCGGGCGATCGCCGTCGCCGAGCTCGACGGGCCGGAGGTCGCGCTCGCGCTCGTCGACCCGCTCCCCCTGGACGGCTACCACCCCTGGCACGCCACCCGCGCGCACCTCCTGCGGAAACTCGGGCGCACCGCGGAGGCGAAGGACGCCTACGACGCGGCGATCGCCGCCACCGGCAACACCGCCGAGCGCGCCTACCTCACCCGCAAGCGCGGCGAGCTGGTCTGAGCTACTCCACCGGCTCCGCGGTGGTCACGCGGTGCAGGGCGAACCGGCGGGTCGCGTCACCGTCGAGCGCGGCGAGCTGCCCGTGCCGCACCGACTCGGGCACCACGACGTGCCGCGTGAACACCCCGTTCGCGTCCACGTAGCCCAGCCGCACCGGACGGCCCTCGCCCGCCGCGGACTGCAGCAGCGCCATCAGCTCCGGGCCCGACGTGCGGGGACCGTCGTCCGACGGCGCGTCCTGCCGCCGGATCTGCACCGCAGCGTCGGCGAGCTGCTCGAGCGTCGGCTGCGCCGCCGGGGGACGGGGGCGCGGCGACGGCAGCCGGATCGCGGCGGGCCGCAGGTCCACGACGACGCCCCGCGAGTCCTCCGCGGCGGCGTTGAAGCCGGCGGCCGCCAGCCCCGCCACCAGGTCCGACAACGGGACCTGGGCGACGAGCACCGTCGGCGCGACGGCCCGCAGCGCGAGCGCCTCCGCGGCGGGGGAGGAGAGGACCGCGGCGATCAGCGCCGGATCGTCGGACCGCAGGAACGAGCCGGCGACGCCCGCGCGCAGCGCCCCGTGCCGCCGCGCGACGTCGTCGACCAGATAGGTCAGGCCCTGCGGCACCGGCGTCACCGAGTGCGCGACGAAGAAGGCGTGCACCTCCGCCGACGTGCGGCCGGCGTCCAGCGCGCGGCGCACCGACGCGTCCGTCACCCGGTACACCGCGGCGCCGCCCGCCGACTCCAGGTCGGCGACCAGAGCGACGGCCGCCGCGAAGTCGTGCGTCGTGGGGCCGGGGATGGTCAGCGTCAGATCGGCCTGGAGCAGGAACTCCTCGACGGGCTTCGGCAGCGCCGCGGCCATCGCCTGCGCGGGGTCGGTGGTGCGGGCAGCGCGGCCGGCCGAGGTCAGGGCACCGCCCGCCACCAACCCGACGATCTGCGCCTGCTCCACGATGCCCGCGATCGCGTCCAGCGTGAGCCGGCGGAACCAGGCGGGATGCGCGAACCGGACGGCGGCGTGCAGGTCCGCCGCCGCCGGGGCGGTGCCGGGCGGCGCGAGGGCCAGCGCGTCGAGCACGGCCGCGCGGTCCTGCGGGGCGACGGTGCTGCGCGCCGCCCGGTGCAGCGGCCCGACGATGCCCTCCTCGCCGCGGGTGCCGATGAGCGCCGGCTGCCGGCGCAGCTCCAGCCACGTCCGGGCGAGCAGCGCCCACCGGTCGGCCGGCGCGGCCCGCTGCCACTCGTCGACCGCGACGGTCGGCGCGAACACCGAATCCTCCTCGCCGTCGAGCTCGCCCTCGGCGATCAGGCCGGCCGCCGCCAGGAGCTCCAGCAGCAGCGCGGCGCGGTCCTCCGCCAGCCCCGCTGCCTTCGCGACGCGGCGCAGCTCACGGATGCCGATGCCGCCCGCCTTCACCCGCTGCGCCGGGACCGCGCCCAGCACGTCGAGGACGTCGTCGGCGTGCCGCAGCAGCTCCAACGCGGCGACCGCCCCGGCCCCGTCGGCGCCGGGGACGGGCGGACCGTCGAGCACGGGCGGCTTGAGGGAGGCACCCAGGGGGAGCTCGCCGCGCAGCCGCGCGCGCACCTCCCACGGCAGCTCCACCGTCTGATGGTCGACGCGGGCGAGCAACCCCGAGGCGAGCAGGCGCTGCACCGGATGGTCGGGGGAGGTGCCGGGCCCCGCGGCGGCGGTGCGGCCCAGCGGCGACCCCTCGGCGAGACGGTCCAACAGGTCCCGCTCGTCGGGGCCGACGGCGGCCAGGGCGGCGTCGATCGCGTCGAGATCCGGCGGGGTCGTCAGCTGGGACGAGCGCCAGGGCAGCGCCTCGCGGGCGGCGGCGTAGGTGTGCAGCACGTCGTCGCCCCAGGCCAGCGCCAGGCCGCGGAGCTCGTCCACCGACGCGAGCACCTGCTTCTTCAGCGCGCGGCCGCGCAGCCTCCGGGCCAGCGCGTCGGCGTCGAGGGGCTCGGCGAGGAGCAGCTCGAGGACCGCGAGGTCGAGCAGCGTGAGGCGCTCGGCGACGCGGCCCAGCGACGACGGGCTGTTCAGCCGGCTCGCGAGGACGGCGAAGCCGGCGGGGACGGGCGTCGCGACGTCGCGCCGGGCGTCGAGCAGCGCCGCGATCTCGGCGTCGGTGCGCGCGCGCAGCCACGCCGCGGGCCCCGTCGACGACGTATTACTGCTCACCGATACAGCCTAGACACCGGGGCATGTCAGAATAGCGGCGTGTCTGAGACCTCGAATGCGAAGAAGGCCGAGTACGTCGACAACGGCTGGCCCGGCGCCGACCAGGGCACGGCCGATCACGCCGTGACCGAGCTGGTGGCCCCGGTGGTCGGTGCGCTGTCGCCGTTCGGCGAGCTGGAGTTCCCGCAGCAGCACATCCCGTATGTGCACCCCGCGACCCGGATCAACCGCTGACTCCGAGCTCCGCTCCCCGCGACCACGGCGCGGCGACCCCACGGCACGGCGATGTGCGCGAGGACGGCCTCTCGCACATCGACGCCACGGGAGCCGCCCGCATGGTCGACGTGTCCGCCAAGGCCGTCACCGCCCGCACAGCGGTCGCGGCCGGGACCTTCCGCACCACGGAGGCGGTCGTCGCCGCCATCGCCGACGGTGCGATCCCCAAGGGCGACGTGCTCGCCACCGCCCGCATCGCGGGCATCATGGCGGTCAAGCGCACGGCCGACCTGATCCCGCTCTGCCACCCGCTGCCGATCTCCGGCGTGACCGTCGACCTCGAACCGTCGGGCGCGGAGATCGCCGTCACCGCCACCGTGCGCTGCACGGGCCGGACGGGCGTCGAGATGGAGGCGCTCACCGCCGTCGCGGTGGCCGGGCTGACCCTGCACGACATGGTCAAGGCACTCGACCCCGCCGCCGTCATGACGGACGTCCGCGTGCTCACCAAGGACGGCGGCAAGACCGGCCACTGGGAGAGATCAGATGACTGAACCGCTCCGACCGTCCCGCGACCGCTGCGCCACCGTCGTGGTGGCCTCCACCCGCGCCGCCCTCGGCGAGCGCGAGGACACCACCGGCCCCGCCATCGCGGCGTGGCTCGGCGACCGCGGCTTCGAGGTCTACGGGCCCGTCGTGGTGCCCGACGGCGAGGAGGTGGGCGCCGCCATCCGCTCCGCCGTCCGCCGCGGCGACGCGGTGGTCCTCACCACCGGCGGCACCGGCCTCACACCCACCGACCGCACCCCCGAGGAGACCCGCGGCGCGCTGACCTTCGAGATCCCCGGCCTCGCCAACGCCATCCGCGCCGCCGGCCTGCCGGACGTGCCGACGACGGTGCTCAGCCGCGGGCTGGCGGGCGTCGCCGGCTCCTCACTGGTGGTGAACCTGCCCGGTTCGTCGGGCGGGGTCCGCGACGGCCTCGCCGTGCTCGACGGCGTCCTGCTGCACGCACTGGATCAGATCCGCGGCGGCGACCATGGCTGACGAGCCCGGGGCCGAGCAGCCCGCCGCGGAGGTCGTGTTGGCCCGGGTCACCGAGGAACCGATCGACCTGGCCGCGCACGAGGCGGCGGTGACGCGCCCCGAGGCGGGCGCGGTCGTCGGCTTCATCGGCGCGGTGCGCGATCACGACGGCGGCCGCGACGTCACCGGGCTGGAGTACTCCGCGCACCCCACCGCCGAGCGCGTGATCGCCGAGGTCGTCCGGCGCGAGGCCGACGCCGCACAGGGCGTGCGGGCGGTCGCGGTCTCGCACCGCGTCGGCCCGCTGGCGATCGGGGACGCCGCGCTCGTCGTCGCCGTCTCGGCCGATCATCGCGCGGCGGCCTTCACGACCTGCGCGCGGATCGTCGACGCGGTCAAAGAGGCGCTCCCCGTCTGGAAGCACCAGCTGTTCCGGGACGGAACAGACGAATGGGTCGGCAGCGCGTAGCCGCCGACCCATCCGATACCGGTTCTGGTTACTTCGTCACCGGACCCGCGCACGTGGCGACCTTCGTGGGGTCGCACGCGAGCGGGTTGATCAGGGGGACGCCGACACCCGCGGCGCCACTCACACCGCGGGCACCCGCGCCCGTGCCGGCGCCGCTCGCGCCGACGCCGGCGGCGCCGCCCACGCCGCGGGCACCGATGCCGGTCGTCGTGACGCCCGCTGTGCTGCCGATGCCGGTCGCGCCGACGAGGGGGATGCCGGCGCCGCCGATACCGACGGGGACCCTCGCGCCGCCGACGCCAACAGGGACTGTCGCGCCGCCGACGCCCACGGGGAGCGTCGCGCCGGCGGGGACGCCGGGGACGACGGCCGCGCCGGCCGCGGCCGGCGACGGCTTCGCGGCGCCGGGCCGCGCCGGGGCGGGCTTCGCGGTACCGGGCCGTGCAGGCGTGGCGGTGGGTGCCGCGCCGACCGGCTTCACGGCGATGGGCTTCGCGGGGGCCGCGGGGATCGGCAGGGGCACCACCGGCACCCCGATGGGGCGGACGGGGCCCGGAGCGGGCGCGACAGGGTTGCAGGGGCAACCGGGCGCCGCTGCCGCGGGAGCCGCGACGACGAGGCCGACGGCGGCGATCAGGGCGCCGAGCGAGGCGAGCCGACCGGCGGCGCGCGAGGGGCGATGGCGAGCGATCATCCGGTGCTCTCTTTCCTGCGGAACGTCACGTTCACGAATACGAACGAAGAGAACGTAGCAGATCCGTTGCGATCGCAAAGCGATACCGACCCGGTGCTTCGCCGATGTGGTGTCGCGCGCCTTCGCTGCGCACCCCGCGGACAGCGCACCCCGCGGACAGCGCGGCGAGAGGGGCCGCCGGCGTGATGCCGGCGGCCCCTCTCGGACGCTCTGGTGCGGGTCGGGCTCAGTAGCCCTTGGCCGCGGCCTGCTGCAGCATGGCGAGCACGGCCGGGTCGACCTGCTGGCCGCCGCTCTGGGCCTGCGAGATGACCTGGTTGATGTACTGCGAGTTCACCGACTGACCGGCCTGCGCGGCGGGCTTGGCCGGCTTCGCGGCGGGCTTGGCGGCCGGCTTCGCCGCCGGCTTGGCGACGGGCTTCGCGGCCGGCTTGGCGGCGGGCTTCGCCACCGGCTTGGTGACCGGCTTCGTGGAGCCGGTGTCGGTCGGGGAGACGGTGCGCGGGGTCGGCGCGCCGAGGCCGGTGCCGCAGGAGGGCCATGCACCCTTGCCCTGGCCGGCGAGGACCTTCTCGGCGATCGCGATCTGCTGCGCGCGGCTGGCCTGGTTGGCGGTCGGGGCGTACTGGGTGCCGCCGTACGCGGCCCAGGTCGACGGGCTGAACTGCAGGCCGCCGTGGTAGCCGTTACCGGTGTTGATCGACCAGTTGCCGCCGGACTCGCACGCGGCGACCTGGTCCCACTGGGAGTCGGGGGCGGCGTTCGCGGCGGGGGCGGCGAGTGCGAGACCCGCGCCACCCAGCATCGCGCCGGCGGCGGCGACCTTGGCGGCGCTCAGGCTGGTGGTGGACTGCTTGCGGTGACGACCGGTCATCGTGTGAAGTCTTTCCTCTCTACGCGCGTGCGAAGTTAGCTGTCGGGTTCGAGCGAGAGGCTGCTCGGCCGGTTGCCCGGCTTGACCCCTAGGGCGTGCGCCCTGCGGCCTCGCGGCCGCGGATGGTTCCTCCGCCTTCGTCCAGGTGTAGATCGTGGTGCACGTCCCGATTCGGTCGCTGGACGAAGCTCTGCGCTGCGAACGATCGGGTGGCTGCTGCTGCGGCCCTCAGCGACGGTAACAGAACCCGCCCCGTGGCCCAACCGTTACCGGACCGTGATTTTGCGATGTGTGACTGATGTCACTCCGCGTTCCGGGACGATCAACCGCCCGCGAACGGGGGCAGGACGTCGAGCATCGCGCCCGCCGCGGGCGCCGCGACGTCGCGCACCGCCACCTCGTCGAGCAGGTAACTGCACCGCGTGAGCACCCGCCCCAGGTCGGGGTGGCGGGCCGCCAGGAGGTCGGCGACCTCGGCGACCGTCGCCCCGTCGGGCACCTCGACGGTCTCCTCCGCGACGCCGGCCGCGGCGCGCGCGGCCGCGAAGTAACGGATCAGCACCCGTCAGCCCCCGATCGCGCTCATCGGGCGCGCCGGCTGCAGGAAGGACGGGTCGTCGATGCCGTGGCCCGCCTGCTTGCCGAGCATCGCCGCGAGCCACGCGTCGGCGATCTCCCCGTCCGTCGCGCCGCCGCGCAGCAGCGGCTTGAGGTCGGTCTCCTCCGTCGCGAACAGGCAGGTGCGGATCTGGCCGTCGGCGGTGAGGCGTACGCGGTCGCAGTCGCCGCAGAACGGACGCGTGACCGAGGCGATGACGCCGACCGTCGCCGGGCCACCGTCGACCGTGAACCGCTCGGCGGGCGCGCTGCCCCGGTCCTCGCCGTGCGGCGCGAGCGTGAACTCGCGGCGCAACTCGGCGAGGATCTGCTCGGCGGTGATCATGGTGCTGCGATCCCAGGTGTGGTCCGCGTCGAGCGGCATGTGCTCGATGATCCGCAACTCGTACCCCGCCTCGAGGCACAGGCGCAGCAGCGGGCGCGCGTCGCCCAGGCGCCCCGGGCCCAGGACGGCGTTGACCTTCACGGGGGTGAGGCCGGCGTCGGCGGCGGCCCGCAGGCCGGCGAGGGCGTCGTCGAGGCGGTCGCGGCGCGTGACCTTCGCGTACTCCGCGCGGTCGACGGTGTCGAGGGAGACGTTCACCCGGTCCAGTCCGGCACTCGCCAGCTTCGCCGCGTGCCGCGCCAGCGACAGGCCGTTCGTGGTGAGCGAGATCTCGGGCCGCGGTTCCAGGGCGGCGGCGTGCGCGACGATGCGGTCGAGGTCGGCGCGGAGCAGCGGCTCGCCGCCGGTGAATCGGATCTCCGTGATTCCGAGGTCGCGGACGCCGATGGCGATGAGCCGGTCGATCTCCGGCCCGGTCAGCACGTGCTCGTTCGCGAGCCACGGCAGACCGTCGGCCGGCATGCAGTACGTGCACCGCAGGTTGCACCGGTCGGTGAGGGAGACCCGCAGGTCGCGTGCGACGCGTCCGTAGCGGTCGACCAGCGGCTTCATGGCCGCGGCTCGCCGTCCCCGGAGCGTCCGCCGAGGATGACCGCGATCACACCCACCAGGAAGCCGACGGGCGTGAGCGGCGTCAGCGCGTAGACCCAGGTGGGGGCGGTGGCGCCGCCCGCGAGGAGCGGCGTGAGGAACAGGGCGGCGATCGCGATCAGCCCGATCGCGAAGAGCGCGATCGCGACGGAGACGGCGACGGAAACGGACTTGCCCACCCGTCTAGACTAAACCCAGTGCGTCTCGCCGTTCGCGGGGCGCGTTTTGTTGTTCTTGAGAGCAGAGCAGGTGACGACGGTGCCTACCGGCAAGGTCAAGTGGTACGACACGGACAAGGGCTTCGGCTTCCTCTCCCAGGAGGGCGGGGAGGACGTGTACGTCCGGTCGTCGGCGCTGCCCGACGGCACCGACGGGCTCAAGCAGGGCCAGCGTGTCGAGTTCAGCATGGCCGCGGGCCGCCGCGGCCCGCAGGCGCTGACGGTGACCGTGCTCGAACCCGCGCCCAGCGTCTCCCGCGGCGCCGCCGCCCAGCGCGGCCGCCGGCCGGCCGCGAACCGTCGGCCCGCCGACGAGCTGCACGGCATGATCGAGGACATGATCCAGCTGCTCGACGTGGGTGTGCAGTCCGAGCTGCGCAAGGGCCGCTACCCCGACCGCAAGGCGTCCGAGCAGATCGCCAAGGTGCTCCGGGAGATCGCGCGCGAACTCGACTCCTAGCCGGCCGCGCCGTCCTTCACCGCGCGACGAGCAGCGGAAGGAAGCACTCGTCCACGATCTCGGCGATGTCCTCGGGCGGCACCGGGAGCAGGGTCATCGCCATCTGGTGGCGCACGAGGTCGGCCGGCAGGCGCACGATCCGGTCGGTGACCCGCGCCGGGTCGACCTCGCCGCGCGCGACCGCCCGGGCGACGGCGTCGTGCATCGATCCGCCTCGGGTTCCGACCAGCAGTTCGCGCAGGTCCGCGGGGGAGTCGCCGGACTCGGCGAAGAAGTCGCCGAGCCGTGTCTGCAGCAGGATCATCAGCTCGACGCGGTGGTCCGTCATCGCCGTCAGGAGCGCGATCGCGTCGCCGCGCAGTGAGCCGGTGTCGGGCGGCTCGGCCACGGGTGCCTCGCCCCGGTGGGCCAGGGCGGCCCGGAGCAGCTCCACCCGGCCGGGCCAGCGCCGGTAGAGCACCGAGCGGGACGTCCCGGCGCGGGCGGCGACGGCCTCCAGTGTGAAATCGCCGTAACCGCCCTCGGTCAGCTGGTCCCACGCGGCCTCCAGGATCGCGCCCTCGAGCGCCGCGCCGCGTCGGCGCGTGCGGGGAGCCTCCGGCTTTGGGTGCACTTGCGTATCTTATCAACATGGCGCACATTAGATACATGACTGTATCTAATGTGCGGGAGGCGGCGAGCCCGACGCGGGCGCTCGTCGCGACCCTGGTGCTCGGCGCCTTCGCCCCCATCCTCGACACGACGATGCTGACCATCGCGGTGCACGCGCTCGTCGTCGACCTGCACACCGACGTCGCGACCATCCAGTGGGTGAGTACCGCCTACCTGCTCGCCCTCGTGGTGTCGATCCCGCTGTGCGGCTGGCTGGACGCCCGCCTCGGGGGCCGGCGAGCGTGGCTGGCGGCGCTCGTGGTGTTCGCCGCCGGGTCCGCGCTGTGCGCCGTCAGCTGGAGCCCGGTGAGTCTCGTCGCGTTCCGCACGCTGCAGGGCGCCGCGGCCGGCGTGCTGATGACGAACATGCAGACGATCGCGGTGCGCGCGGCCGGCGGCGGCTCCGTCGCGCGGGTGACGGCGGCGCTCGGCGTCCCCATCGCACTCGGTCCGCTCATCGGCCCCGTGCTCGGCGGCGCACTCCTGCACTGGGCGGACTGGCGCTGGATGTTCGCCTTCAACGTGCCGCTCTGCGCGGCGGCCGTCGTCGCCGCGCTGCGGGTCCTGCCCGACGACGCGCCGGCGGAGGGGAGTGCCCCGCCGCTCGACCGCACCGGCCTCGCACTGCTCGCGCCGGGGATCGTCCTCACGTTCTACGGACTCGCCGAGCTCGCCGGGACCGGCGCGTCGGTCGGCGTCCTCCTCGCCGTCGGGGTGGGAGCGACGCTGATCGCGGCCTTCGCGGTGCACGCGCTGCGCGTGGGCGACGGAGCGCTCGTGCGGGTGCGGCTGCTCCGCGTCCCGACGGTCGCCGCGTCCACGCTGGCGGGCCTCGTCGCGGGTGGGGCGCTCATGGGGACGATGTTCCTGCTGCCGCTGTACTGGCAGACGGTGCGCGGCGACGGTGCCCTCGCCACCGCGCTGCTCCTCGCGCCCCAGGCGGTCGGAGCGTTCGTGCCGCGGTTCTTCGTCGGCGGCCTGGTCGACCGCTTCGGGCCGCGCCCGGTCGCGGCGGCCGCCTTCGCGGTGATGGCGGTCGCGACGGTGCCGTTCGCCTTCGTCACGGCCGGTACGAACCCGGTGGTGCTCGCGGTCGTGCTGTTCGTGCGGGGGGTGGGGCTGGGCGCGGTGCTCGTCCCGATCCTGTCGTCGGCGTACACCGGACTCTCGCGGGATCAGTTCCCCCACGCCTCGATGTTCACCCGGGGTGCACAGCAACTCGGCGGGGCCGTCGGCGTCGCCGCGGTCGCCGTGATCCTGCAGGCGGGGCTCGCGCACGCCCCCGCCGCGACCGCGTTGCATCCCGCGTTCTGGGTGATGGTCGTGGTCACCGCGCTCGGCGCCGTGCTCGCGCTCCGCCTGCCGGGCCGCGCCGGCCGCGCGGCGTGAGGCTCACTCGGTCACGGCTTCTGGACCAGCGCGAAGTCCTTGGGCGTCGTGTCGATGCCCCAGACCGCCTGGGCGATGAGGTTGCCCTGGGCGTCCTGGTACTGCGAGGGCACGTTGATCTCGACCGCGGCGACCCACAGCTCCTCGGTCGACTTGAGAACCAGCGTCGCGGACGCGGGATCGACGTGGGTGATCGTGTCGAGCTTCGCCTCTCCGCGCTTCGCGTCGTAGCGCTGGACGGTGAGGAACCAGGGGCGCTCGGTGATGTAGTCGGGCAGCGAGATGACGATCGCCTGGCCCGCCTCGACGGGAAGCTTGGCGGGGTACTGCGCGGCGTCGCACTGCGCTGCCCGCACGTTGGTGCAGAACTGCATCGGCGCGACGTTCAGCATCGTCTTCCCGACGGTGGCCTGCAGCGCGGGGCGCGGACCGGGCTGATCCCGCTTGTCCAGGCCCGCGACGATCGCGTACGCGAGCAGCACCGCGGCCGCGACGACGAACACCGCCCCGGCGAGGAGCAGCTTCGGGCTGGGCTTGATCATCGAGGGACCCCGTTCATCATGAGTGCGCGTTCATCGTGGGTGGGACGTGTTCCGGCCGCTTGCCGCCGAAGTTCGGGATCAGCGAGCCGCCGCGATAGGTGAGCACCGTCTGCACGGTGCCGGCGACCATGATGGCCGCGACGGTCGCGAAGCCGATCCACAGCGTGGGCGGCAGCAGCACGCCGAGCGCGGCGCCGCCCACCCAGCCGAGCTGCAGCGCCGTCTCCGAGCGACCGAAGGCGGACGCGCGGGACTCGTCGGGCAGGTCGTCCTGGATCGACGCGTCGAGCGAGACCTTGCCGAGCGCCGACACCCCGGACGCCAGGAAGGTCACGGCCGCGACCACGATCAGGTTGCCGAACACCGCCGCGACGATCGCGCCGACCGTGGCCGCGACCGTCGCCTGCACGACGATGCGCGCGGGCCGCGGCAGTTCAAGGCGCGCGCCGATGCCGTTGCCGATGAAGTTGCCGATGCCGGCGGCGGCGCCGACCGCGCCGATCATCATCAGCGACTCGGTGGCCGAGCCGCCCGACGCCTGCTGCGCCTTGCTGTAGAAGGCGATGTAGAGGGTGAGGAAGCCGGTGAGGATGCGGATCGTGGTGTTGCCCCACAGCCCGGTGACGACGCTGCGGCCGAGCGGTGCCCGCAGGTTCTTGAACGCCGCGCCGAAGCCCGCCCGCTCGCCCGACCCGGCGGCCGAGACCGACGCCGCGTACTCCGCGTTCCGCGCCATCGCGCCGGTGTACGACAACGTGGTCGGCACCTCGCCCGCCGTGCTCTCCACCCGCTTCGGGATGCGCATGCACAGCACCGCGCCGAGCACGGCGAAGACCATCAGGGCGTACATGCCGCCCGGGATGTGCAGCATCCGGCTCAGTCCGAACTCCGCGCCCGAGGCGATCGCTCCGCCCACGCCCGAGCCCACGACCAGCCCGAACAGCGTGAGCCGCGAGTTCACCCGCGCCAGGTCGATCGACGGTGGCAGCACCCGCGGCACCACCGCGGATTTGAGCACCGAGAACGATTTACTCATCACCATCATCGCGAGCGCACAGGGATAGAGCACCCACGGATCGAAGTTCACCGTGTTCGCGACCGGGTCGTACGAGCAGTTCGTGATGAGCAGCACCGCGAGCACCACGCGGATCGCGAAGGACGCGGCCAGCGCCACCCGCCGCCCGTGCTGGATGCGGTCGAGCAGCGGCCCCATGAACGGCGCGATGACCGCGAACGGCGCGATGTTCACCAGCAGGTACAGCGCGACCTTCGACTTGGACTCGGCCTGCGCGGCCGCGAAGAACAGGGTGTTCGCCAGCGCGACCATCATCGCGGCGTCGACCGCGTTGTTGAGGATCACCGGGTAGGTGAGCGCGGTCAGGCCGGACTTGTCGGCACCGTCGGCGGTGGTGGCCTGCCGCCACTTCGCGATCCCGGCCTCGGTGATCTCGCGGCTGCGCATCGCCGCCACCCGGGTCACGGTGATCTTGCGCGGCATGCGCCGCTGCTCCGCCCCGGCTGCGCGCCGGTCCGCGGCCGACGGGGTGTCCTCGAGCGGGGGGAGGTGGTGGTTGGCGGTGTACTGCGGGCGCGTCGGGCCGGCCTGCCCACCTGCCCCGCGCCGCGCGGACTGCCCGCTGTGGGCATGCGGCGTCGGCCCCGGACGGCGCCGGGGCTCGTCGGGGGGATACTGCTGCTGCCCCGGATGACCGCTCACGCGGACCATTGTTCCGCATCCGCGGGAGTGCCGTCCGCAGGGGCGTGTGCCGCCCGCCTGCACCTGCGCGCCCGCCATCCGGCACAATCGGACGGGTGAGTTCCGCATTGCAGTCAGGCGCCGCGGTCGACCTCGCGCGCGCCGTACTGGAGGCAGACGAGGGCGCCCGGGTTGGCGCGCACGTCGCCACCGTCGTCGAGGACGAGTTCGCGGTGGCCCATTACTTCGAGGCGGACCTGCCCGCGTACCGCGGGTGGCAGTGGTGCGCCGTGATCGCCACCACCCCGGGCGGCGAGCTCACGGTCTCCGAGACCGCGCTGCTGCCGGGCCCCGGTTCGCTGACCGCCCCCGAGTGGGTGCCGTGGGAGGAGCGCGTCCGCGCCGGCGACCTCGCGCCCGGCGACGTGCTGCCGCCCCGCGAGAACGACGTGCGCATCGAGCCCGGCCACGCCCTCTCCGGCGACCCGGCCGTCGACGAGGTGGCCGGCGAGATCGGCGTCAACCTCGAGCGCGTGATGTCGCGGATCGGCCGGATGGAGGCCGCCGAGCGCTGGCTCGCGGGCGACTTCGGCCCGGACTCGGAGATGGCGCGCGCCACCCGGTACCACTGCGGCGACTGCGCCTTCTTCCTGCCGCTGGCCGGCGCGCTGGGCGCGGCCTTCGGCGTCTGCGGCAACGAGTACTCGGCCGACGGGCACATCGTGCACGCGCACTACGGCTGCGGGGCGCACTCCTCGGTGACGGCACCGTCGGGCCAGGGGAGCCCCGCGTACGAGCCCTACGACGACGGCGCCGTCGAGAAGGTCCCCGTCGAGCAGGCCTGACATGGCCGCCGACCCGTTCGGTACCGCCGCGCTGCGCCGCGCGACCCTCGCCGGCTGGCGCGACTCGCCCACGCGTGCCGCGGAGGACCTGGCCGCCGAGCGGGACCTGGTCACGGTCGGCTACCGCGACCGCGTCGCCGTGGAGCTGGCGCAGAACGCCGCGGACGCCGCCACCGCCGCCGGGATCCCCGGGGAGCTGGCCGTCTGGGGCGAGGCCGACGGGGTGCACGTCGCCAACACCGGCGCGCCGCTGACGAAGGCCGGCGTCGCCTCCCTCGCCGCGCTGCGCGTCTCGCCCAAGTCCGACGGTGCCTCCGGGCGCACGATCGGCCGGTTCGGGGTCGGCTTCGCCGCGGTCCTCACGGTGACCGACCACGTCGAGATCCGCTCCGCCGACGGCGGCATCGCCTTCTCCGCGGAGCGCTCCCGCGCGGATTCCGGCCTCGACGAGGTCGCGGCGATGCGCCTGCCGTACCCCGTCGACACCCCGCCGCGCGCGGGTTTCGCGACCGAGGTGGTGCTGGTCGGCGCCGACCCCGCGCTGCTCGCCGAGTTCGCCGGCCAGGCCGCGGACCTCCTGCTCGACCTGCCCGCGCTGGCGGCGGTCACCGTCGGCGACGAGCGGTTCACCACCCCGGACCTCGTGACGGGGCACGGCCCGCACGCCCGCTGGGTGATCGGCGCGGACGCGCGCGTCCTGCACGCGCCCACCCGCACCGACGAGCCGCTGACCCTGCCCGTCCGGGTGATCGCCGACCTGCCGACCACCCCGGACCGGAGGCGGCTGCACCCCGACGCCGACGTCGCGCTCGCCGCCCGCGGCTACGCCGCCTTCGTCGCCGCGCAGCCCGACCCGATGCCGCTGCTGCCGCCGCGCCGCCCGCCCGCCGGGCCCGTCGACGCCCTGCTGCGCGAGGCGGTCGAGGACGAGTTGCGCGGGCACGCCTGGGTCCCCGGGCCCGACGGTGCGCGGCTGCGCCCGGACCGCGCCGCCGTGCTGCCCGGGCTCACCCCGGAGCTGCACGGCCTGCTGCGCGACGTGCTCCCGCTGGTCGCGCCGGAGCTGTCCGCGGTGCCCGACGCGGCGCGGCTGGTCGCGCTGGGCGCCCGCGAGCTGACCGCGGCGGACGTCGCCGACGCGGTGCCCCGCGACCGCGACCCGGCCTGGTACGGGGAGCTGTACGCCGCGCTCGACGCCGCACGCCTGCCCGCCGACGACCTCGGCGCGCTGCCCGTCCCGCTGGCCGACGGCCGGGTGGTGACGGGCGCGCGCGGCGCGGCGCTCGTCGCGGGCGACGCCGCGGCGCTGGCGCTGGTGACGTGGGCGCGGCTCGTGCACCCCGCGGCGCAGCACCCCCTGCTCGAACGCGCGGGCGCGCGCCGGCTCGAGCCCGCGGACCTGCTCGGCGACCCCGCGCTGCGCGAGGAGGTGGGGCGCATCGACTGGGAGGCCGGCGCCGCCGACGAGGACGTCGAGCTGACCGAGGCCGTGCTGGGCCTGCTCGGCGACGCCGGCAGCGTCGGCCCGAGCTTCCTCGGCGCCCTTCCCGTCCCGGGCGACGACGGCGCGCTGTACCCCGCGGACGAGCTCCTCGCCGCCGCTGCGCCGGTGCGCGACGCGCTCGGGGAGGACCACCCGTACGGCACCGTCGACCCCGGGTTCGAGGCGCGGTACCCGGCGTCCGCACTGCGCGCGATCGGCGTCGGCTGGTCCTTCGGGGTGCTCCGGGAGCCGCTGCCGACCGGGCCGGATCCCACCCTGGACGGCGCCGACGAGTGGTGGGCGCAGCTGCCGGCCGAGCCCGACGAGCTGATCGCGGTCCGCGACCTGGACCTGGTGGAGCACTGGGAGCCCGCCTACGCGCTGCTCGCCGACCTGCCCGGCGTGCTGGACGATCCGGACGGCTACACCGCCTGGTGGCTGCACACCCGCACCGAGCTGGGGCGGCTGCGGTCCCCGGACGATCCGGCGTTCGCCGGGCTGCTGGACCCGTGCACGCACCCCGCAGCGCCGCGGCTGCGGGCCGCGCTGCTGCACGCCGTGCGCACCGACGCCGACGCGCAGGTGCTGGCCGACGCCCTCGCCGACCCCGCCCGCACGCCCGCGCCCGGCGTGGTGATCGCCGCGCACCGGGCGATCGCCGGGCACCGGCTCGCCGCACTGCCCGCGCGGGTCCGCGGCATCGACGGGGCGGTGCTCGACGCCGACGACGCCGCCGTGCTCGATGTGCCGCACGCCCGGTTCACGGCGACGGGCCTGGTGTTCGGCGGGCTGGACGTCGCCGCGGCGCTCGCCGACACCCTGGACCTGCCGCTCGCGGGCGACGAGCCCGTCGGGACCCCGGCCGGCGGCGCGCGGTACGCGCGCGGCGCGCACCCCGGTGTCACGCTCGCGCAGCAGCTCGGCGAGCTGCCCGACGCGAGCGAGGTGCACGTCCACGACGACCTCGTGGTCACGGTGGCCGGGGCGGAGCGCCGGGTGCCGTACGTGGTGGCCGACGGTGTCCTGCACGTACAGTCGGGACGGTGGTGACCGACGGCGATGCATGGCCCAACCCCGTCGATCAGGGTGCGCTGGACTGGATGCTCTCGATCCGGGACGGGCCGCTGACGACGGCCATGCGGATCGTCACGACCGTGGGCAACACCGCGTCGATGTGGGCGATCGGCATCGCCGGGTTCCTCTACCTGCTGCTGCGCCGCAAGCGGCCGGACTGGGCGCTCTACTGCGGCCTCACCCAGTTGTTCGGGCTCGGGCTGATGGTCGTGCTCAAGAACGCCTTCGGGCGGGAGCGGCCGCCGTTCCCGCCGCGCCTCGTGGTGATCTCCTCGGAGAGCTTCCCGTCGGGGCACGCGCTGAACTCGATGGTCGTGTTCGGGACGTTCGCCGTGGCCGCCTTCGCGTTGACCGGCCGGATGTGGCCGTTCGCGGCGGCGCTGCTGGGGACGTGCGCGATCGGACTGAGCCGGGTCTACCTCGCCGCGCACTGGTTGCTGGATGTGGTGGCGGGCTGGGCGATCGGGGCCGTGGTGGTCGCGGCGGGGCTGATGGTGTTGCGGCTCACACGAGGCCGCGCTGGGCTCCCCGATCGCCGCGCAGGGCCGCCCGCCGCTGCAGGGTGAGGACGGTGGCGCCGAGCACGCCGACGCCGACGCCGCACGCGCACACGATCCACGCCGCGCCGAACGTCTCCCGGGCCAACAGGGTGACCACGAGGGCCACCGCGAAAAGGATGGTCCCGGCCATGACGACCGGTCGGGGTTCCGTCATGGCGCGGGGCAGTTCCGGCGCCGTCACCGCGTTTTCCGGCGCGTTCCTTTGAAGGTTCACAGTTGACTCCCGGGGTTCATGCGCGGAATTGCACGTGCCAGATGTACTCTAGCGCCGTGACTGACAATGACGATCGGCTGGCGGGAGATCTCGCTCTTGCCACCGTGCGGTTCGCCCGCCACCTTCGCGGCCGGCGTCGCGATTCGCTCGTCTCCTTGACGCAGCTCTCCGCGCTCAACGCGCTCGCGAACGACGGGCCGCTCACGCCCGGGCAGCTCGCGGCGCGTGAGCGCGTCCAGCCTCCGTCGATGACGCGGGTCATCGCATCCCTCGCGGACCTCGGGCTGGTCCGCCGCGCCCCGCACCCCACCGACGGCCGCCAGGTGATCGTGAGCCTCTCCGACGAGGGCGAACAGGTCATCACCGGCGAGGCGCGGGCGCGCGAGGCGTGGCTGCGCGGCAAGCTCGACGACCTGACCTCCGAGCAGCGCGCGACGCTCGACGACGCGGTGGGCATTCTCAACGGGCTCATCGCCGCCGAAGAGAAGCAGGCCTGAATCCGCGCCGGATTCTCCGATCGATAATCGAACGGCCCTATCGGATTGATTCCGATAGGGCCGTTCCTTTTCCGGTATTGATTCGTCAGTGCGTTGTTTTCAGAAGGAGGTCCCGAGTTCAGGCTGCCGATCTGTGCGGAAAAGCGACAGCGCGCCGAAATCGCCCTCGATCCGGCCGGCGCGCGCCATCGTGCTCGGCGCCACCGCGCCGAGGTACAGGCCCGCCAGCGTCGGCCCTGTCAGCGCGACCGACGGCGCCTCGTCCGTCGCGCGGCACCGTGCGACACCGCCCGTCACGGTGAGCCGGTAGGCCGTGCCGTCGACGCCGAGCACGACGTCGCCGTCGGTCTCGTAGGTGCGGGCCTCCAGGGCCGCCGGCACGTCGAGGAACGCCAGCCACAGCCGGTCCTTCCGGCCCGTGACCTTGACCGACCGCGGGTCCATCAGCATCTCGCGCAGCGGGTGGTCGGGCGGCAGGTCGACGAGCACCTCGTCGAAGGTGTCCAGGCCGAGCACCGTCTGCCACAGGTCGGCGGCGGCCTCCGCGGTGAGCGCCTTGACGTCCTCGAGCTCCGCGCGGTCCTTCTCATCGACCCGGTAGGTCACATAGCCGTCCGGGTGCAGGAGGAACCGCCGCGCCGAGCCGCCCCACCGCGCCCACTCGGGGTCGGCGTGGAAGAGCTCCCAGAACTGCTCCGCCGAGGCGGATCCCGGCGTCGCGGCGTGCCAGCGGCGGTACAGCTCCTCGACTGCCTCGCGCGCGGCCGCGCCCTCGGTGATGCGGGTGCGCAGCGGGCCGGGGAGCGGGTCGCGCAGCCGGGCGGTGCGGCGCGCGATGGTGACCTCGTCGACGTACGTCGCGACGCCGTAGCCGAAGCGCTCGTAGATGGTGCCCTCGCTCGCGGTGAGGATCGCGACGGCGTTGCCGGCGGCCCGGTAGCGGGAGTGCAACTCGTCCAGCATCTTCCGCAGCACGCCGATGCGACGGTGGCTGGGCGCCACCGACACCCACGTGACGCCCGGAGCGTCGAGCTGGGCGCCGCCCGGCACTGTCAGGGTGAGGTCGAACGAGCCGGCGACGCCGACGAGCGCATCGTCGGTGGTGTCGCGCGCCACGACGAAGCGGTCCAGGTCCAGGGTGCGCCGGATGAGCGGTGCGGCTTCGGCTTCGAACGGGGAACCGAAGGCGTGCACGTCCTGTGCGTACATCGCGGGCCAGTCGGCCTCGGTGGCGGTACGGATTTCGATCACGTAGTTCGATATTAGGCTGGTGGGGTGCCGGTGCAACCGATTTATCCGATTCACGACGCGGATGACCCGCGGCTCAGCGACTTCCGCGACCTGTCCGCCGCCGACAAGCGGCCGGACCTCGCGCGCGGCGTCGTGCTGGCCGAGGGTGTGCCGGTGGTGGAACGGATGCTGGCCTCGCGGTTCGTCCCGCACGCGATCATGGGCGTCGAGTCGAAGCTCGCGCGGCTCGACGGCGTCGCGCCCGGCGTGCCGCGCTACCTCGTGACCGCGGACCTGATGGCGCGGGTGGTGGGCTTCCACCTCAACCGCGGGGTGCTCGCGGCCGCGCGGCGCCCCGCGCCCCTCGAGGCGGGGGAACTGCTCGACGGCGCGCGCACCGTCGTCGTGCTCGAGGGCGTGAACGACCACGAGAACCTGGGGTCGATCTTCCGCAACGCCGCGGGCCTGAGCGCCGACGCCGTGCTCTTCGGTCCCCGGTGCTCCGATCCGCTCTACCGGCGCGCCGTCCGGGTGTCCATGGGGCACGTGCTGTTGGTGCCGTTCGCGCACCTGCCCGCGTCCGGGTGGCCGGCGGAGGGCCTGGAGGTGCTGGCCGGCCACGGCTTCCGGACGGTCGCCCTGACCCCGTCGGGCGGGGCGACGGTGGCGGAGGCCGTCGCGGGTGGGCCCGAGCGGGTGGCCTACCTGGTGGGCGCCGAGGGGCCCGGCCTCGCGGCGGAGACGATGGCCGCCGCCGACATGCGCGCGCGGATCCCCATGTCGCGCGGTACCGATTCGCTCAACGTGGCCACCGCCGCCGCGCTGGCCCTGTACGAGCGCGCCCGCACGTGACGCCCCGGTACACGCCCTGGATCACCGGCACCGCGGTCGCGGTGGTGGTCGCGCTGCTCGGCGGCGGCGTGCTCTCCGGGCTCTTCGTGGCGGTGATGGCGGTGAACCGATGGCTCGGGCTGTTCCTGCTCGCACTGGGCACTGCGGGCGCGGTGCCGGTGCTGGCCGCGTACCGTCAGCGGCCCGTGGCGCGGTTCTTCTGCGCGGGCGTCGCGGGGGCGGTCGTCATCGCCTGGCTGGGTGCGGTCGTGGCGGTGTCGAGCGGGCTCGTCTGAAACCGGGGCGGGAAACTTAGGACTACTATCGGATGGGTGCCGAGCGTCTTCGTTTCCCTGCGAACGAGGAACTACCGACTCTGGGCCGGCGGCCAATCGGTGAGCCTGGTGGGCACGTGGATGCAGCGCGTCGCCGAGGATTGGCTGGTGCTGGACCTGGCGCACGGCCGCGGTTGGGTGCTGGGCGTGGTGATGGCGCTGCAGTTCGGCCCGACGCTGTTCCTCTCCGCCTGGGCCGGCCTCCTTGCGGACCGGTACGACAAGCGCCGCGTCCTCATGTGCACGCAGACCGCGGCGGCGGCGTGCGCGGCGGTGCTGGCGCTGCTGACGCTGACCGGGGTGGTCGCCCTGTGGCACGTCTTCGTGCTCGCCTTCGTCTTCGGCTGCGTGACGGCGATCGCCGGTCCCTTCCGGCAGGCATTCACGATCGAGATGGTGGGGCCGGAGCTGCTGCCCAACGCTATCGGCCTGAATTCCATGGTGTTCAACGCCGCCCGGATCGTGGGGCCCGCGATCGCCGGGCTGCTCATCGCCGGCGTGGGCACCGGGTGGGTGTTCGCGGTCAACGCGGTGTTCACCGGCGCCATCGTCGCGGCGCTGCTCGCGATGCGGGTGGGGGAGCTGTTCCCGTCGCCGCCGGTGGAGCGCGCTCGCGGCCAGTTGCGGGCCGGCTTCGCGTACGTGCGGCGGCGCCGCGAGCTCACCCTGGTGATGATCGCGGTGTTCTTCGTCTCCACCTTCGGCATCAACTTCCCGCTGGCGCTGTCGCTGCTGGCGCGGCAGGGGTTCGGGTTGGGTGCCGACGCCTACGGCCTGCTGTCGACGGTGCTCGCCGTCGGGACGCTGACCGGGGCGCTGTTGGCCGCCAAGCGCACGGGCATGGCGTCGCTGCGGACCTGCCTCGTGGGTGGCTGCGCCTTCGGCGTGGCGTCCGTGCTGGCGGGGCTGGCGCCGTGGTTCTGGCTCGTGGCGGTGCTGCTGGTCTTCGTCGGCCTGTTGCAGATGTCCTTCACCACCTCGGCCATGAGCATCATGCAGTTGTCGGTGGATCCCGAGTACCGCGGCCGCGTGATGGGCATCTACATGCTCGCCTTCCTCGGCGGCACACCCCTGGGCGCGCCCCTGCTCGGCGCGATCGCCGACGTGACCACGCCCGCCGCGCCGCTGCTCGTGGGCGGCATCGTCTCCGCGGTGACCTGCGCGGTGTGCGGAGGCTACGCGCTGCGACGGTCCGCGGCGGCCGAGGCGCTGCGGGCTGAGGGCGTGCGGGGCGCATCGGTGGGCGCAGCGGGCAGCGGAGCGGCCGGCGGAGAGCAGTAGTCGCCCGAACAGTGATGCGCGTCGCGCATACCGCCTGTTCAGTGAGGATCGGACGGCGATTCCGTGACGTTCCGGTCGTGCATCTCACCGCTGCGCGAATGCGTGATACAGCTAGAATGGATTCATGTTCGTGTACTTGCTGAGGTGAGCGGAGGGGCCGGCGTCTCGAACTCGCTCCGCGCACTGGCGGGGTGACCGCGGCACACCCCGAGCGCCCCTCGTCGGCGCGATCGCGGCCCTCCGCCCGCTGAAGGGCTGCGGGAGTGCTTGGGGCCTCGGTGGGCGCAGCGGGCAGCGAAGCGGCTCACTCAGAGCAGGACGCGGACGAGCGGCTGGTCGGCGGGAGTGAGAACGGGGCGGATCCTGGTGTCGAGGGTGACGAGCACGCCGGAGTGCCGTGCCATCAGGTTCACGAGATGCAGGTCGGTGACCTGCTTGTGGCCGGCGAGCCCCACGAGATCGATCGACGGGGCGGCGAGCGACGATTCGTCCGGCACGAATTCGGCACGGTCGTCCGCGCGGAGGGAGGCGAGTGATGCGAGCGCCTGCTGTGCGGTGATCGCGGTTCCCATGACGGCCCGGTTCAGCGCCATCCGAACGAGCCCGGCCTCGGTGATCGGTGTCGTGGCGAACCGCGGCGTCGATGCGAACCAATCGCGTGCCGTCGTGTGATGGACGTGGTTGGCGCTCAGCAGGGCGACGAGGACGTTGACGTCCGGTAGCTCGACGTCACTCATCGAGCAGCGCATCCTCGACCATCTCGCTGGTGATGACGTGATCGGGTGCCGACGGCAGCATGACGAGGCCGTGATCGGTCGGTCGGCGGCTCGCCGTGGCGGTCTCGAGCCCGAGGGCGGCCAGCTCCGACACAGCCTCGCCGATGCTCTTGTTCTGCCCGGCGTTCACCCGCGCTCGCGCGGCGGCGAGAACGCGGGGGCTGATATCCAGGGTCGTACGCACACCCCCAGAATACGCGCATCACGCATCACACATCATCAGTTGGGGTGAGGAACGACACCACGTGGCGAGCGCGGGCGCTGCGACGTCGGCTCACGGAACGGTGGGGTTGCTCTCGTCGGCGATGTAGGGGAGCGCGGAGTGCGAGGCCCACCAGGCCTTTCCGGCGGCGAGGTGCGCGCGGGCGAGAGCGAGGTCGGCCTCGTCGACTCGTCGGCCGAACGGCCCGACCCAACTGCGGATGGTGTCGAGCAGTACGTCGGTCATCCGCGCGTCATCGCCTTCGATACGGCTCCACTGTCCGCCCTTACCGGTGTACTCCACGGTCCATAGGCCGTTCCGGTCCCGCCTCCACTCCGTGACGCCATCGCCGAGATCGACCACGATCAGGCCGGGTGCGACCTCCGAATGATCAGGATTCAGCCCCACCGACGTCCGGCGCATCTCGGCAGCCAATTCTTCCGGTCGCCAGCCCAGCGGGAACCGGGCGAACAGCGCCACCCGCAGCACCGTCGGGCAGGGGTACGGATCGGCGCATAGTGCGCACCGCACCGAGGGCGCAGCGGAATTGTCGAACCAGTACGGGGATTCGGGCTGGTGATGGTCGACGACACCGAGCAGGAGGAAGCGTGCCGCCGAGTCGACGGCGGGCGCGGGATCGAGCTCGTACAGGTACAGGCTGAGCACGCGCGCGAACCGGGCGGCATCGCCGGCGGACGTGAACGGCGGTGTCAACGGGCTCGTCATGGCCGGTGGCGCGTGTCAGAAACCGAAGAAGCTGCGAACCTTGCCGCGGTCCTCGTAGGTCTGCTCGGGCTGCTCGACCGGGGGCTGCGGCGCACCGTCGGGACCGGGGGCCTGGGCCTGCTGCGGGGCGGGACCGGGGACGCCGGAGGCGGGCACGAAGTCGATGACCTGGATCCGTGCCGGGTCGAGATCCGTGGGCGCGAGCGGGTGCGTGAAGCGGAAGCCGAGGATCTCGCGGTTCGCCTGCTCCGCGAACTCCATCGGATGGAAGGGCAGCGCCCGCGGGTCCGGGGTCACGCCCTCGGCGTAGGTGAGCGGGTGCTCGCCGGCCCAGAACGGCCCCTCGAACAGCTCGGGCAGGCCCTCGTCCTCCAGGATGTCGACGGGGTGCGCGGAGAACGACCGCTTCGGCGCACCGTCGGCGCGGAGCGCGAAGCCGCCGACGGCGCGCTCCTGCGCCGTCACCAGCAGGAACGCCCGGTGCGCGGGCACCAGGTTCCACCAGGACTCGTCAAGCTCGCTCGGCCGGTCCACGCGCAGGCCGGCGTGCGTCACGACGGTCAGCCCGCCCCACGCGGCGACGTAGACGTGCCCGGGCAGCGGATCGGCCGCGCGGGCCAGGGACTCGGGGCGACCCACCACGGGCTCGCCGAGCACCCGCTCGGCGATCGCGCGGGACGCGGCCTCGTCGGGCCGACCGACGATCGCGAGGATGCCCTTCGGCTCCGCGACGTCGATGAACCAGAGCGTCGCAGCAGTAGCGCCCACGCCCCTATCCGTTCTTCCCGCCGCGGACGCCGAGGAGCACGTCCTCCCAGGACGGCATCTCCGGGTGCCGGCGGCCGTGCTGGCCCACCGCCGCCGCGGGCGCCTGCGCGGGGCGGCGCTCGGCGTGGTCCTCGACGGTTCCCTCCACGACCGGCGCGGCGCCGGGGACCGCGCGCAGCGGCTCGTCGGCGGACCGGTCGATGCTCCGCAGACCCTGCCGCGCATCGGGATCGAGCAGGCCGCGGGCCGTCTCGTCGACGGGGCTGGCGGTGCCGCCGTGCGCGCCCGGCGCGTACTTGAAGTGCGCCTGGTTGCGCGACTTGCCGACGCTCCAGCTGATCGAGACCACCCACCGGTTGTCGGCGCCCTTGAAGGCGTCCCACTCGGTGGTGTCGGCGTGGCCGCGCTCGGCCAGCGCCGTGCGGATCACGTCGGCGAGGGTGGCGTGCATCGGGCCGTCGCCGCGCACGGGGTGCGCGAGCTGCGCCATCTCCGCCGCCCGGGACCGCTCCAGCAGCACCGGACCGGCGAAGCGCTTGATCCGGTGGTTCGGGGCGCCCGTGAGTTCCGCGATCTCCTCGATCGTGGCACCCGCCCGGATGCGGGCCTGGATCTCCCGCGGCGACAGATCGGCGCCCAGTTCGAGCTCCGTCTGTGTGCCGCTTCCGAGTTCACCGCTCACGGCTGCCTTCAAGGTGTCGTCGATCGGCAGGCGGAAACGTCCCGCGGGGCCCTCGCAGACCACCGACGTCCCGTCGTCGTCCAGTCCCACAACCCGCAGCTCCTGCATGGTGCAAGGGTAGTTCTTCGATTCGCTACGCGTCGGCCGACACGCGCTCGACCACGAAATCGATGCACTTGGTCAAAGCGGTGACGTCCTCGGGATCGATCGCCGGGAACATGCCGATGCGGAGCTGATTGCGGCCCAGCTTGCGGTACGGCTCGGTGTCGACGATGCCGTTCGCGCGCAGCGTCTTGGCCACGGCGGCGGCGTCGATCTTCTCGTCGAAGTCGATGGTGCCGACCACCTGGCTGCGCAGCGCGGGATCGGTGACGAAGGGCGTCGCGAACTCGCTGGCCTCGGCCCACCGGTACAGGCGGTCGCTCGAATCCTTGGTGCGCGCGACGGCCCAGTCGAGGCCGCCGTTGCCGTTGAGCCACTCGATCTGGTTCGCGAACAGCAGCAGCGTCGCCAGCGCGGGGGTGTTGTACGTCTGGTTCTTGCTCGAGTTGTCCACCGCGATGGGCAGCGAGAGGAACTCGGGCGTGTACCGGCCCGAGGCCTTGATCTCCTCGACCCGCGCCAGGGCGGCGGGGCTCATGAGCGCGACCCAGAGGCCGCCGTCGGCGGCGAAGCACTTCTGCGGCGCGAAGTAGTAGACGTCGGTGTCGGCGACGTTCACCGGCAGGCCGCCGGCGCCCGAGGTGGCGTCGATCGCGATGAGCGCGTTCTCGCTGCCCGCGAGCCGGCTGACCGGCACCGCGACGCCCGTCGAGGTCTCGTTGTGCGCCCAGCCGATGAGGTCGACGGAGCCGTCGGCCACCAGCTCCGGGGCGCTGCCGGGATCGCTCGACACGACGACCGGGTCACCGATGAACGGGTTGCCCTTGGCGACCGAGGCGAACTTGTTGGAGAACTCGCCGTAGGTGAAGTGCTGGCTGCGCTCGCGGATCAGGCCGAAGGCGGCCGCGTCCCAGAAGGCGGTGGTGCCGCCGTTGCCGAGCACCACCTCGTAGCCCTCGGGGAGGTCGAACAGGTCCTTCAGGCCCTCGCGCACGCGGCCCACGACGTTCTTCACGGGGGCCTGGCGGTGGCTGGTGCCGAACACCGAGGCGCCGGTATCGACGAGCGACTGCAGCTGCTCGGGGCGGACCTTGGACGGGCCGCAGCCGAAGCGGCCGTCGACGGGCTTGAGCGCGGCGGGGATCTCGATCGTCATGCCCTAAATCCTAATGGTGTCCCATCCCGGCACGTCCTCCGGCTGCCGCGGGCCGTGGCCGGTGTACTGGGCGGACGGGCGGATCAGCTTGTTCGTGCGCTTCTGTTCGAGGATGTGGGCGCACCAGCCCGCGGTGCGCGCGCACGTGAACATCGCCGGCATCATCCGCGGCGGCACCCCCGCGTAGTCGAGGATCACGGCCGCCCAGAACTCGACGTTGGTCGAGATCGCCCGGTCCGGGCGGCGCTCGGCGAAGATCGCGTTCGCCTCGCGCTCCAGCGCGGCCGCCGCCTCGTAGCGCGGAGCCTGCAGGTCGCGCGCCACCGAGCGCAGCACGTCGGCGCGGGGATCCTCCGCGCGGTACACGCGATGGCCGAAGCCCATGATCCGCTCGCCGCGATCCAGCCGCGCGGTGACCACGCCCCGGGGATCGTCCGTGCGGGCCACTTCGTCGAGCATCGGCAGCACGCGCGACGGTGCGCCGCCGTGCAGCGGCCCCGACAGGGCCCCGACCGCGCCCGAGAGCGCCGTCGAGACGTCGGCCCCCGTCGAGGCGATGACCCGCGCCGTGAGCGTCGACGTGTTGAGCCCGTGCTCCGCGGCCGCCACCCAGTAGGCGTCGATCGCGCGCACGTGGTCGGGGTCGGGCTCGCCGTGCCAGCGCGTCATGAACCGGTGCGTGATGGTGGGGGACTGGTCGATGATCCGCTGCGGCACCGCCGGCCGCTCCAGGCCGCGGGCGGACTGCGCGACGAAACTCAGCGTCATCACCGAGGCCCGCGCCAGGTTCTCGCGGGCGGTCGCGTCGTCGATGTCGAGCAGCGGCTCGAAGCCCCACAGCGGGCCCAGCATGGCGAGGCCCGCCTGCGCGTCCACGCGGACGTCGCCGCTGTGGATCGGCAGCGGGAACGGCTCGGCGGCCGGCAGCGGGTTGCCGAACTCCCCGTCGACCAGCAGGCCCCACACCTCGCCGTAGGTGACCCGGTCGCGCACCAGGTCGGCCACGTCGACGCCCCGGTACCGCAGCACCCCGCCCTGCTTGTCCGGCTCCGCGATCTCCGTGGAGAACGCGACGACGCCTTCGAGCCCGCCCGGAATCTCAGTCATGCTGCGTAAGCCTAGTGAGTAGTCTCGGCTCCGTGGACCTGACGGCGATGCGCGAGAAGTACGACGGCGACTCCTTCGACCTCCAGCCCGAGGACCTGGCGGGGGACGGGCGCACGGCGTGGGTGACGCTCTGGCGCTCCTGGTTCGACGATGCCGTGGCCGCGAACGCGCCCGAGCCCAACGCGATGGTGCTCGCCACCATCGACGAGACGGGGCTCCCGGCCACCCGCACCGTGCTGTGCAAGGGCCTCGACGAGCGGGGCGTGGTCTTCTACACCAACTACGGCTCCGACAAGGCCCACGCCGTCGAGGCGAACCCCGTTGCCGCCGTGACCTTTCCGTGGATCGCGATTCATCGGCAGGTACACGTGCGCGGCGCCGTGACGAAGGTGACGCCCGAGGAGACCGCCGCCTACTGGGCGCAGCGGCCGCGGGGGTCGCAGCTCGGGGCGTGGGCGTCCGACCAGTCCCGGCCGGTGGCCTCGCGCGCCGCGATGGCGGAGCGGTTCGCCGAGGTCGAGGCGCGGTTCGAGGGGCGGGACGTGCCGGTGCCCCCGGAGTGGGGCGGCTACCGGATCGCGCCGCAGGTCGTCGAGTTCTGGCAGGGCCGGGAGAACCGGGTGCACAACCGGGTGCGCCTCGTCGCGCCCGAGTACACGCCGGTGCGGCTGCAGCCCTAGAGCTCGCTGTGGGTGATCCCGCCGGCCACCAGCGTGAGGTCGACGGGCATGGTGCGCAGGCGTTCCGGCGTCGGGTCGGCGCCCAGCGCCACCAGGTCGGCGGGCGCGCCGACACCGATCCGGGTGCGGGAGGACAGGCGCAGCGCGGTCTCCACGTCGACCGCCTCCCACGGCTGCCACGGCGGATCCCCGTCGCGGCTGCGGGTGACCGCCGCGGCGATCGCGAACCACGGGTCCAACGGCGTGACCGGGGCGTCCGAGCCGAACACCACGTCGACGCCCGCGGCCAGCAACGAGCCGACGCGGAAGGCGTCCGCGGCGCGGTCGCACCAGAACCGGGCGACCAGGCCGCGGTCGTCGAGCATGTGCTCGGGCTGGATCGACGCGCCGATCCCGAGCGCCGCCATCCGCGCCAGGTCGGCCTCCGTCAGCAGCTGCGCGTGCTCGATCCGGCCGCGGACCCCGGCCCGGGCGAAGGCGTCGATGGCCAGCGCGTTCGCGGCGTCGCCGATCGCGTGGATCGCCGGGGTCAGGCCCAGCGCGGCGCCGCGGCGCAGCAGCTCGACGAGCCGCTCCGGCGGGACCTCCAGCACGCCGCGGTCGCTCGTGCCGGGATACGGCGCATGGCAGTAGGCGGTGCGGGTGCCGAGGGAACCGTCGGTGATGACCTTGAGCGGACCCACGCGGGCCAGCCCGGTGATCGGGGCGCCGGTGCCGGCGCCGCGGGCCTCGGCGGCATCGAGGTGCTGCGGGTACACGCCCGCGTCGATCCGCACCGGCGGGGCGGGCCGCCGCTCCCAGGCACCGGCGGCATCGTCGAAATCCAGGTCGACGACGCCGACCACGCCGCGCCCGCCCAGCCCCGCGAGGGCCTCGATCACCCAGGCGTCGGCGCGGTCCGCGACCAGCGACTCGACGCGGGTCGCCGCCGCGAAGCTCGCCGCCTCGCGGAGCATCCCCGTCTCGTCGAGCTCGATGCCCAGCAGCCGGCCGAGCGCCGCGTTCGACCAGGAACTGTGCAGGTCCGACGAGACGACCATGACGGGGACGTCCGGCGCGATCTCGTCGAGCAGCCGGCGCGACGGTGCGCCGCCCCACAGCCCGTCGCGCATGCCGGCGGCGACGACGGGCAGGCCCGGCTCCGCCTCGGGGAGGGCGGCGCGGACCAGCGCGGCGACCTCCTCCGGGCCGGTCGCGGACCGCACGTCGATCCGGCGCGTGGAGACGGCCCACGTCCGCACGTGCACGTGCTCGTCCCACAGGCCCGGGATCAGGCGGCGGCCGTCGAGGTCGAGCACGTCGCCCGGGGCGCGGGTGGTGCCGGCGGGGGAGAGCGCGACGATCCGGCCCCCGTCGACGTCGACGTCCACGAGGGCGGCACCGTCGATGCGTGCGCGGGCGAGCCTCATCACCGGCGCCACGGTAGCGGGTGCGCGGGGTCGCGGGCGATCGTGAGGTAGTCGTAGGATCTTTCGAGTGCCGAGACTCCTGGCCGACACCCGGCCGTTGCAGAACCCCGACTACCGGCGGTTGTGGTGGACGGGCATCGTCACCGTCATCGGCGCGCAGCTCACCGCCGTCGCGGTGCCCGCGCAGATCTACGCGATCACCGGCTCCTCGGCGTACGTCGGCCTGACCGGCGTCTTCGGCCTGGTCCCGCTCGTGATCTTCGGCCTGTGGGGCGGAGCGATCGCCGACGCGCTGGACCGGCGGCTGGTCATCATCGGCACGACGCTCGGCCTCGCCGGCACCGCGCTGACCCTGGCGCTGCTGCCCGACAACGTCTGGCTCGTCCTCGGGGCGTTCGCGCTGCAACAGGCGTTCTTCGGCGTCAACCAGCCGACGCGCTCCGCGATCTACGCGCGGCTCGTGCCGCCGGAGCAGCTGCCCGCGGCGAATTCGCTCAACATGACCGTGATGCAGTTCGGGGCCATCGCCGGCCCGATGCTCGGGGCGCCGCTCATCCCCGTCGTCGGCGTGCACTGGCTGTACGCGATCGACGCCGCCTCGCTCATGCTCACGCTGTGGGCGGTGTGGCGGCTGCCGTCGATCAAGCCGGAGGACAAGGGGCAGTCGCTGGGCCTGAGCTCGGTGATCGACGGCTTCCGGTACCTCGCGGGGCACAAGGTGCTGCTCATGAGCTTCGTCGTGGACATCATCGCGATGGTCTTCGGCATGCCGCGCGCCCTGTTCCCGCAGATCGCGCACGAGAACTTCGGCGATCCCATCGAGGGCGGCTTCGTCTTCGGCGCCCTGTTCGCCGCGATGTCGGTGGGCGCGGTGCTCGGCGGCGTGCTGTCGGGCTGGACGTCGCGCGTCGCTCGGCAGGGCCTGGCTGTCGTGGTGATGATCGTGCTGTGGGGCCTCGCGATCGCCGGGTTCGGCGTCGCGGCGCACGTCAGCTGGCTGTGGGCGGCGCTGGTGCTGCTCGCCGTGGGCGGCGCGGCCGACATGTTCTCCGCCGCCTTCCGCTCGACGATGCTGCAGGAGGCCGCGACCGACGACATGCGCGGCCGGCTGCAGGGCGTCTTCATCGTGGTCGTCGCCGGCGGCCCCCGCATCGGCGACGCGCTGCACGGCGCGGCCGCCGCCACCGCGGGCGCCGCGATGGCCGCGGCGGGCGGCGGCGTGCTCGTCGTCGTGTTCACCGTGCTCGCGGCGCTGGCGGTGCCCGCCTTCGTCCGCTACCGCGTCGCCCGGTGACTACCCTGAACCCATGAAGACGAATCGTGGAGTCATTGCGGTTGTGCTGGCCGTCGTCGCCGTCCTCGCGCTGACCGGTTGCTCTCGCTCGATCACCGGGTCCGCCGTCGCTGACCCGGGTGCCGCGCGACCGGTGGCGTCCGAAGGAGCGATCACGGTCGGATCAGGCGGCCGCGAGATGACCGTGTACGTCGACTTCCTCTGCCCGGCCTGTGCGCTCCTCGAGCGGGAGAACGGTGCCGCGATCTCCTCCGCGGTCGCCGCAGGCAGGCTCACCGTCGTGTACCGGCCGATGGCCTTCCTCGACCGGATGTCGGCGAGCGGCACGTACTCGTCGCGAGCGCTGGCGGCGTTCGCCGCCACAGCGAAGGCGTCCTCGTCCGCGACCACTCAGCGGTTCGTCGCGGCACTGTTCGACGCGCAGCCGCGGGAGGGTGGCACCGACGATCTGAGCAACGCCGGGATCGCGGACATCGCTGCGAAGGCCGGCGTCGCCGCTGCGACGGTCGCGAAGATCCGCGAGGGGAGGACCGGCGTCGACGCCGCCGCCATCGACAAGGCCAACGGGACGTCGTTGGCCGCCATCGGGTCCACCGGCACCCCGACGGTCGTGCACGACGGCCGGCGGGTCGACCTCGGCGATCGCGCCTGGCTGCAGAAGATCGTCGGCTGATCCGAAACTTCACTCCAGCGGGCCGCCGCGACGATATGTGTCGCGCTGGCCCGCTGAGAGGGAAATCGTGTGACTACACGGGGAAGGCGACGCCGGTGAGCTCCTCCGACACCGCCCACAGGCGGCGCTGCAGGTCCAGGTCGTAGGACTGCTCGCTGGACGCCACGACCCGCGGGGCCCCGCGGCGCTCGCCGAGACCGTCGGGGCCGTAGTACTGGCCGCCGAGGGCGCCGGGGTCGGTCGCGGCCCGCAGCTGCGGGAGTGCGCCGTGCTCCGCGTCGTGCGAGAACAGGGGCGCCACCGCCTGCGCCTTCTGCAGCAGCGCCGGCAGGTTGCGGACCAATTCGGTATCGGCGATGCCCGGGTGCGCGGCCAGCGCGACGGTGCCGCGCTCGGCGCCGCGGGCCTCGAGGCGGCGCTGCAGCTCGTAGTGGAACAGCAGGTTCGCGAGCTTGCTCTGCCCGTAGGCGGCGACCCGGTCGTACGAGCGCTCCCACTGCAGGTCGTCGAAGTGGATGGCGGCACGGATCCGGTGCGCGATGCTCGCGACGGTCACCACGCGGGAGCCGGGCACGTCCAGCAGGAGGTCGAGGACCTGCGCGGTCCACGCGAAATGGCCCAGGTGGTTCGTGCCGAACTGCAGCTCGAAGCCGTCCGCGGTGGTCTGCTTCGGCGGGTACATGACGCCGGCGTTGTTGACCAGCAGATCCACCCGCGGTGTGCTCGCGCGCAGTTCGGCGGCGGCCTCGCGCACCGCGGCGAGCGAGCCGAGGTCCAGGCGCTGGACGCGGACCGTCGCGCCCGGGGCCACGGCGGCGATGCGCCGGGCGGCCTCGGCGCCCTTGGCGGTGTCGCGCACCGCGAGCACGACCTCGGCGCCCTTCTGCGCGAGGACCCGCGCGGTCTCGAAGCCCAGGCCCGTGTTGGCGCCGGTGACGACGGCGACCCGTCCGGTCTGGGTGGGGACGTCGTTCTCGGTCCAGCTCATGGCTACTCCTCGGGATGCGGCAGTTAAGAGACCGTCGGTCTGTTGTGTGCTCCACGCTAAGAGACCGGCGTTCTACTGTCAAGAGAACAACGGTCTGTAAAATCGGCCCGTGGGTTTCCAACGGGCGCGCAGCGCGGAGCAGCGGCAGGAGCGGCGCGAGGCCATCCTCGCGGCCGCCGCCGCGATGCTCCGCGAGATGCAGGTCGCCTCCCTCACGCTGAGCGAACTCAGCCGCCGCGTCGGCCTCGCGAAGTCGAACGTGCTGCGCTACTTCGAGTCCCGCGAGGAAGTGCTGCTCGAGGTGCTCGTCCGGTCCGCGTCCGGCTGCATCGCCGAACTCGGCGAGGCATGGACGGCCGAGGGGCGCGACGACGCGCCGCTCGCCGCGCGGGTCGAGGCCTTCGCCGCCGTGTACGCGCGGGTCGCGGCCGCCCACCCGGACCTGCTCGACCTGGTCTCCGCGCAGGCCTCGGTCCTCGAACGCAACGTCTCCACCGACGCGATCGTGCGGTTCAAGCGCGCCGCCCTCGCCGGGCTCGACGCCCTCGCGGGCGTGCTCACCCGCGCCGTCCCCGAACTGGGCGACGCCGCCCCCGGGGCGGCCTCCCTGATGCTCACCCTCTCCGGCGCGGTCTACACGCAGGCCGAGCAGTCCCGGCTGTGCGAATCCGCCTACGTCGTGGACCCCGCGCTCGCCGTGTTCCGGACCGAACTCGTGCCCGCGCTGCAGTCCGCCGTCGCGACCGTGATCTCCGGCACGCTCGCCCGCTGACCCGCCGGCCGCGGAAACGGGCGGAGGTTGCGCGGGGTTGCACGGGGCGCCCGTACCGCGGACGCCGCTCGCCGCACCCGTGCACGCCCGTACTATTGCGGCCATGTCGGTGCAACCCGGGTTCACGATCGCGGCCGGCGGCTACGTCGCGGAGATCGCACGGAACGGCGCGGGCCTGCGCGGGCTCCGCCACGACGGCGTCGCCCTGACCGAGGAGTGGCCGCTCGGCGCGAAGCCGCCCCTCTCCGCGGGGCTGGTCCTCGCGCCCTGGCCGGGCCGCACCGAGGACGGCCTCTACTCCTGGGACGGCGAGGTCTACCGCCTCACCGTCACCCATCCGGACACCGGCACCGCGAACCACGGCCTCGTGCGCGCCGTGGACTGGGACGACGTGGAGGTCGCGCCCGACGCCGTGACCCTGGTCCGCGACGTCGGGCACCACCCCGGCTGGCCCTTCGACCTGCACCTGCGGATCCGGTACAGCGTCGCCGCCGACGGGCTGACCTGCACGTTCGAGGCCCGCAACGACGGCGACCGCGATCTGCCGCTCGCCGTCGGATTCCACACCTACCTGCGCGTGGGCGACGACCCCGTCGACTCGTGCACCCTCGAGCTCGGTGCCGGGCGGTGGCAGCCCCTCGACGGGCGGCTGCTGCCCGACGGTCCGCCCCGCACCGTCGACGGGACCGAGTACGACTACCGCACCCCGCGCTCCCTCGACGGTGTGCAGATCGACACCCCGTTCACCGACGTGGCCCGGACCACCGTGCTGCGCGGCCCGTCGGGGGAGACGGAGCTGTGGACCGCACCGTCGCTGCCCTGGGTCCAGGTGTTCATCGCCGACCCCGCCGGCGGCAAGGGATACCCCGGTCGCGGCCGGGCCCTGGCCGTCGAGCCGATGTCCGCCCCGGGCAACGCCCTCCACACCGGAACCGACGTGATCCGGCTCGTCCCCGGTGCCGTGTGGGGCACCGAATGGGGCATCCGGTGACACCCTCGTTTTCGCGAGGAACCGCGATACCGCTAGGTTCTAGCCAGGTAGCTTTTATCCGCCGACTACAGCGAGGGGATACGAACATTGTCCACTGATGACAACACCGCGAACGCTACGGTCGCCTACCCCGGCGGCCAGATCGAGCTGCCGATCGTCAAGGCGACCGAGGGTGCAGACGGCATCGCGCTCGGTAAGTTCCTCGCGCAGTCCGGCTACAGCACGTTCGACAACGGCTTCGTCAACACCGCCTCGTGCAAGTCCGCGATCACCTACATCGACGGCAACGCGGGGATCCTGCGCTACCGCGGCTACCCGATCGAGCAGCTGGCGGAGAAGTCGACCTTCATCGAGGTCAGCTACCTGCTGATCCACGGCGAGCTGCCGACCCCGGAGCAGCTGGCGGAGTTCACGGCGAAGATCCAGCGGCACACCCTGCTGCACGAGGATCTCAAGCTGTTCTTCAACGGCTTCCCCCGCAACGCGCACCCGATGCCCGTGGTGTCGTCCGCCGTGAACGCGCTGAGCGCCTACTACCCCGACTCGCTGGACCACAACGACCCGGCGCAGGTCGAGCTCTCGACCATCCGCCTGCTCGCCAAGTTCCCGACGATCTGTGCGTACGCCTACAAGAAGTCGGTCGGCCAGCCCTTCCTCTACCCGGACAACTCGCTGAGCCTGGTGGAGAACTTCCTGCGGATGACCTTCGGTTTCCCGGCCGAGCCCTACGAGGTGGACCCGGAGATAGTCAAGGCCCTCGACATGCTGCTCATCCTGCACGCCGACCACGAGCAGAACTGCTCCACGTCGACCGTGCGCCTGGTGGGCTCGTCGAACGCGAACCTGTTCACGTCGATCTCCGGCGGCATCAACGCCCTGTGGGGCCCGCTGCACGGCGGCGCCAACCAGGCCGTCCTCGAGATGCTCGACGACATCAAGGCTTCCGGTGGCGACACCACGGCCTTCATGAACAAGGTCAAGAACAAGGAAGACGGCGTGAAGCTCATGGGCTTCGGGCACCGCGTCTACAAGAACTACGACCCGCGTGCGGCGATCGTGAAGCAGACCGCGGACCGCATCTTCGAGCTGCTCGGCGTGTCCGACGAGCTGCTCGACATCGCCAAGGGCCTGGAGGACGTCGCGCTGCACGACGACTACTTCATCGAGCGCAAGCTCTACCCGAACGTGGACTTCTACACCGGCCTGATCTACCGCGCGATGGGCTTCCCGACGCGCATGTTCACGGTGCTGTTCGCGCTCGGCCGGCTCCCCGGCTGGATCGCCCACTGGCGTGAGATGCACGAGGACCCGACCACCAAGATCGGCCGTCCTCAGCAGATCTACACGGGCTCGACCGCCCGTGACTACCCCGGCGCGTAGATGCCGCCCATCCGGCGCGACAATCTGCACCGCCTGATCAAAGGAGTCTCTATGACCAAGCCCGAGATCGAGTTCATCGAGGGCCCGGCGCCCACCGAGCTCGTCATCAAGGACATCGTGGTGGGCGACGGTGCCGAGGCCCAGCCCGGCAGCGTCGTGGACGTGCACTACGTGGGCGTCGAGTTCGACAGCGGCGAGGAGTTCGACTCCTCGTGGAGCCGCGGCGAGTCCATCAACTTCCCGCTGCGCAGCCTCATCGCCGGCTGGCAGGAGGGCATCCCGGGCATGAAGGTCGGCGGCCGTCGCCAGCTGATCTGCCCGCCGGCCCTGGCCTACGGCCCCGCCGGCGGCGGGCACCGCCTGTCCGGCAAGACGCTGGTGTTCGTCATCGATCTGCTCGGCGTCAAGTAGCTCGACGTTCGTCGAGCACGGGGCCTCGTCCCCGTCATGATCTGCTCGGCGTCAAGTAGCTCGACAACGCTGCAGGGCCCCGTACCGTCGTTCGACGGTGCGGGGCCCTCGCGTTCGCGTGGGGCCGCGCGCCGGCGCGCGGTCACAGCGGCACTGCTGTCGGTCTCGAATAGGTCCCGATCCCGTCCCGGCGATGGCGCGCGCACCGTCGGCCGATAAGAATGGGTGGATATCGCCGCGAATCGTGCCGGCGGTCGGGGTCGGAGGACAGATGAACAGGGTCAGGGTCTCAGCTGCGGCGGTCGCGGTGCTCTCGGTGGCGGGGATGGTCGCGGGCTGCGGCAAGGATGCGGCGAACGACGACTCGCCGGTGGCGTTCACCCCCGTGACGGGCGACCAGTACACCTCGAACCCCGGCGCGTTCCAGACCGACGGCGTGGTCGTCCCGCCCAAGGACGTCATCATGATGGGCGACCCGATCCCCGCGCAGGCCGCGGTCAACGCGGGCCTGCCGCAGGGCACGATCACCTCGACGAGCAACAACACCACCGTCTACTACCCGCCGGCACCCCCGGTGCCGGGCCTCGCGGTGGCGCCGCAGCCCGCTCCGCCCGCGCCACTGTCGCGGCCCGCGAACACGCGGCCCTGGCAGTACACCCAGCCGCAGATCGACGCCTACCGCACCATCTGCGAGACCGGCCGCTGGGGCTCCTGGATCGCGGGGATCGAAGCGCAGACGCAGACCTGCTGGACCCTGTACGGCCGCCAGCTCGGCGTGCGCCCGTGGACGCCCGACCAGCCGCGCCCCTGGCTGCGGCCCGGCTACCCCAAGCCCTGGTTCGACCCCGGCTTCCGGGCCGACGTGCCCATCATCTGGGTGTACCCGCGCAACTGGACCCGGCCGCGGCCGCAGCCGATCATCTCCGTCTCCATCACGATCAACATCGGCACCAACCCGTACCGGCGGGTCAACCCGCGCTACACCGAGCCCTTCTACCCGGTGTGGGCGGTGACGCCCGGTCGCGCGGTGGACGTTCGCGACCAGGCGCGCATCGTCGCGCCGGTGTACACCGTCACGTCGAGCACGACGACCACGACGACCACCGTGACCGCCCCGGTCGCGCCGGGCGTCGTGCTGCAGCCGCTGCCGACGTCGCCGCGGGTCGCCCCCGTCGTCGCGCTGCCCGGCCAGGCCGTGCCCGGCAACGTGAACACCGACCCCGCCGTCACGGTGCCCGTCGCCGCGGCGCTGCAGGGCGCCACGGTGCAGGCAGGCAGTCCCTCGGCCGTCGAGCAGGCGATCGGCACCAGCGTCTCCGTCGCCGTCGCGAGCCCGCCGACCACCACCACCGCGGCCGGCACGACCACCGCGGCGGACACGTCGGCGGCGGCGGGCACGTCGGCCGCGCCGGGCGGCACCGGTGGGGCCGTCGCACCGTCCGCGGGCGCCCCGACGTCCGCCGCACCGTCGTCGACGGCGCCCGCGCCGGGAGCCTCCTCGCCGGCCGCCCCGGTCACTCCGCCGGCGGGTGCCCCCGCGCCGACCACCGTCGCGCCCGCGCCGACCGCCACCGTCGCGCCCGCGCCGACGACCGCGGCTCCCGCTCCGCAGACGACGGTCGCTCCGCCGCAGACGACGGTCGCTCCGCCCGTCACCACGCAGGCGCCGGTCGTGACCCGGCCGCCCGCGACCACGCAGGCGCCGGTGGTCACGCCGCCGCCGACGACGCAGGCGCCGGTCATCACGCCGCCGAAGATCACCACCACGGTCGCGCCGGTGCCGACCACGACCGTCGCCCCGAAGCCCGTGGCGCCCAAGCCGACCGTCGCCCAGCCGGTGCCGGCCACCACGACCACCCCGCCGCCGAGCTGACGTCCCGCCCGCGGCGCGGGCCGGCGGCCTACCGTCCGGCGGCCAGCCGGGCGAGCGCGACGGTGGCCTGCCGCAGCTCGCCGGCCGCGCCGAGCGGCTCGCGGAAGCCCGCTCGGGTGACCGCCCAGCCGCGCGGGGTGTCCACGCGCAGATCCAGGCCGTACCGGTCGGCCCGCTCGCAGCGCGCCGCCGTGGCGTCGGGGTAACCGCCCAGCGCCCGGGCCATGTCCAGCAGCGCGGCGGCGTGATCGTCGTTGAGGTGGCGCACCGCGCCCGCGGCGTGCGGCGTCACCGGGTCCGGCTCGGCGGCGGCGTACTCCCCGCGGGTCGCCGAGTCCATCCGCCCGTAGCCGCCCACCCAGCGCACCCGCTCCACCTCGAGCAGCCACACGGTGAAGTCGCTGTAGTCGAGGTAGTACTTCGCCGCGGGCACGGCCGCCAGGTGGGCCTCCCGGGCCGCGGCGAGGCGCTTCCCGTCAGGGCGGATCACTCTGCCCGCCAGCGTGATCCGCGCGTTCGCCAGGGGGTCCGACGGGGCGTCCGGCGCGACGATCGAGACGCTGGCGCGGGGGTCGCGCTGCAGGTTCCGGCCGTGCTCGGCCATGTGTGAGACGCACAGCACCGGGTCGCCGCCGAGCAGCCCGTACGTGACCAGCGAGGCCCACGGCGCACCGTCGGCGGAGAGGCTGCCGAGCGTCGCGGTGTTGGTGGCCGCGGCCACCGTGCGCGCCTCCTCGGCGGCGGTGGGTCGCCGCGGCTCGGCGACATCGGTGAGGGGCGGGGCGATGGTGGGGGCGTCGCCGGGATCGCCGTGGTCGCGTGTGGTCATGGGTGCAGCCTAGGGGCGCAGCGGGTCCCGCCCCGCCGCACCACAGATTTCGGTTGACCGAAAACTCTTATTCGCATAGCCTCGCAGTGTGCTGACCGATACCGCCGTGCAGAAGAAGCAGCCCCCGGTGCGCGCCATGATGTTGCTCGGACCGGCGTTCGTCGCCGCCATCGCCTACGTCGACCCCGGGAACGTCGCCGCGAACGTCACCGCGGGCGCGAAGTACGGATACCTGCTGGTCTGGGTCCTGGTGCTGGCCAACGTGATGGCGGTGATGATCCAGTACCAGTCCGCCAAGCTCGGCGTCGTCACGGGCCGCTCGCTGCCGCAGGTCCTCGGCGACCGGCTGCCGCGCCGCTCGCGCCTCGCGTTCTGGGGGCAGGCCGAGCTGGTGGCCGCGGCGACGGACATCGCCGAGGTGATCGGCGGCGCGCTGGCCCTGAATCTGCTGTTCGGGGTGCCGCTCGTGTGGGGCGGGCTCATCGTCGGCGTGATCTCCACGGCGCTGCTCGTGCTCGCCGACGGTCGCCGCCAGTACCGGTTCGAGCTGGTGATCGTCGGACTGCTCGCGATCATCGTGGTCGGCTTCCTCGCGGGCCTCATCGTCGCGCCGCCCGACGGCGGCGCCGTCCTCGGTGGGCTCGTCCCGCGCCTGCAGGGCACGGAGACGGTGCTCCTCGCCGCGTCGATGCTCGGCGCCACCGTGATGCCGCACGCCATCTACCTGCACTCCGCGCTCGTCGTCGACCGGCACGGCGCGCCGCCCGCCGAGGGCCGCGCCGAGCGGGCGCGCCACCTGCTCAAGGTCACCCGGGTCGACGTGATCCTCGCGCTGGTGATCGCGGGCGCCGTCAACATCGCGCTGCTCGTGCTCGCCGCGAGTGCCCTGTACGGCCGCGAGGGCACCGACTCCATCGAGGGGGCGCACGCCGCGGTGCGGGACGCGCTGGGGCCGGTGGTCGCCGGGCTCTTCGCGGTCGGGCTCCTCGCGTCGGGCCTCGCGTCCACGTCGGTGGGCAGCTACGCGGGCGGGACCATCATGGCCGGCCTGCTGCGCAAGCGGATCCCCGTCGTGGTGCGGCGGCTCGTGACGATGGTGCCCGCGATCGGCGTGCTCGCGGTCGGCGTCCCGCCCACCGAGGCGCTCGTGATCTCGCAGGTGGTGCTGAGCTTCGGCATCCCCTTCGCGCTGCTGCCGCTGCGCCGGTTCACCGCGGACCGCGCGCTGATGGGGGAGTTCGCCGACCGTGCCCCGCTGCGGTGGGCGTCCGCCGCCGCGGGCGCACTGATCGTCGTGCTCAACGTCGCGCTGATCTACCTGACCGTCACCGGCGCCGGCTGAGCGGCGACGACCGAGACGCGGCTCACGTTCGTGTTGAGATCGCAACCGGACCGTGATTCAATAAACACAATTCACATGTGGTGAAGATGGAGTTTAGTTACGGAAAAGAGTCGCGATGGGTCTGCGGGCGGTGGCGGTCGTCGTCGGCGGTGCCGGCGTCGCGATCGCCGCGTGCTGGACGATGCTCGCGCCCGGCGAGGTGGCCCAGGACCAGGTCGAACGCGGCACCCTCGCGCAGGTGGCCGCGGCACCGTCGGACGCCCTGCACTGCGACGGCGGCCTGAAGGCCGAGGTCGGCGCCGGTCAGTCCTGCGTGCTGCACCGCGGCGGCGAGGACTTCGCGGTGCAGCTGCGCGTCACGGACGTCGACGGCGACCGGGTGAACTGGGACTCGACTGTCGCCGGGGCGCCGCGGTCCGGGCAGCGCGTCGCGGTCCGCGAACTCGAACGCCGCACCCGGGAGGTGCTCGCCCGCGAGCGCCACGTCGACGCGGTGACCTGCGACGGCGCGCTGGCCGGCATCGTCGGGGCCCGGCAGAGCTGCGCCATGACCGCCCGCGGCCACCGGCACGACGTGACCGTCACCGTCACCACCGTCGACCCCTCCCGCGTGCAGTGGGGAGTGACCGTCCGCGACTGATCAGCGTCCGCCCAGGAACCGGTAGCGGTCCAGCCGCCGGCTGATCCGGATCGAATCGGGGATGAGGGAGAGCTCCGCGAGGGCGTCGCTCACCGCCAGTCCCACCCGGCGGGAGAACTCCGTCGGCTCGTCCGCGGCGTTCGGGCGCTCCGGGATGACCCGGTCCACGATGCCGTCCTCCAGCAGGTCCGCCGCGCGGATCCGCTGCCGGTCGGCCATCTCCGCGGCGTGGTCGGTGTCCCGGTACATCACCGCGCTCGCGCCCTCCGGCGGCAGCGGCGCGAGCCACGCGTGCTGCGCGCACAGCACCCGGTCGGCGGGCAGCATCGCCAGCGCGCCCCCGCCCGTACCCTGCCCGAGCAGGACGGACACCGTCGGGACCGTGAGGGTCACCAGGTCGGACAGGCTGCGCGCCACCTCCCCGGCGAGGCCGCCCTCCTCCGCCTCGGGGGAGAGGGCGGCGCCCCAGGTGTCGATGACGAGCACCAGTGGCAGGCTCAGCTCGGCGGCCAGCCGCATGCCCCGGCGCGCCGCGCGCAGCGCCGCCGGGCCGAGCAGCGGGGGAGCGGCACCGTCGGCGCGCGTGGTGTCCTGCCCGACCACGACGCACGGATAGCCCTGCACCCGCGCGAGGGAGAGCAGCAGCGTGTGGTCCGTCTCGCCCTCGCCGGTGCCCGAGAGCGGCAGCCGATCCGTGGCCGAGTGCCGGAGGAAGGCGCGCACACCGGGCCGCCCGGACTCCCTGCTGATCCGCACCGAGTCCCAGGCGGGGATGTCGTCGTCGGCGGTGTCCAGCTCCTCGACCACCCCGAGGTGCGGGGCCAGCGGGTCGGCGTCCTGCGCCCCCGCGAGGACGCGCAGCGTGCGGTGCGCCAACAGCCGGACGAACCGGAGCGGCACCACCCCGTCGATGAGGCCGCGCTCGAAGAGGTGCTCGGCGGTCTGCACCCCGTCGGGGAACGGCTCGCCGCGCAGCGCCTCGTACACGCGCGGGCCGAGGAAGCCGATGCGCGCGCCCGGCTCCGCGATGGTCACGTGGCCCAGCGAGCCCCAGGACGCGAACACCCCGCCCATCGTGGGGTCGCGCAGGTACACCAGGTACGGCAGTCCCGACTGCTTGTGCAGGGTGATCGCCGCCGAGATCTTCACCATCTGCAGGAAGGCGACGGTGCCCTCCTGCATGCGCGTCCCGCCCGACGTGGGCGTGGCGAGGAGCGGCAGCCGCAGTGCGGTCGCCCGCTCGACCGCGGTCACGATCCGCTCGGCCGCGGCCACGCCGATCGAGCCGCCGAGGAAGGCGAAGTCGCACGCGATGAGGGCGACCCGCTGCCCGCGGATGCGGCCCTCGCCGGTGATGACGGCCTCGTCGTGGTGCGACCGCTCCCGCGCGCGGTGCAGCGCGGCGGCGTACTCCGCGTCGGGCCCGACGTCCGGCAGCGGGCCGTCCCAGCTGGTGAAGGTGCCGCGGTCGAGGATCGCATCGATGAGGTCCTGCGCCGTGATCGCCATGGAATTCAGGTTACTGGGAACACCGCGCGCGCCGGCCGCGTTGTTCGGGCCATGACCGTACCGAACGTGAAGCTCAAGAACGGAACCTCGATCCCCCAGCTCGGCTTCGGCGTCTGGCAGGTGCCGGACGACGGTGCGCGCGACGCCGTCGCCGAGGCCCTGCGCGTCGGGTACAGGAGTGTGGATACGGCCAAGGTCTACGAGAACGAGACCGGCACCGGGCGCGCGATCGCGGAGAGCGGCCTCGCCCGCGACGAGGTCTTCCTCACGACCAAGCTGTGGAACTCCGACCAGGGCTTCGACGAGACCCTGCGCGCCTTCGACGGCTCCCTCGAGCGCCTGGGCACCGACTACGTCGACCTGTACCTCATCCACTGGCCCGTTCCCGAGTACGACCGCTACGTCGACACCTTCAAGGCCTTCCAGAAGCTCCGCGACGAGGGCCGGGCGAAGGCCATCGGCGTCAGCAACTTCACCGTGGAGAACCTGCGCCGCCTCATCGAGGAGACCGGTGAGACCCCGGCGATCAACCAGATCGAGCTGCATCCGGGCCTGCCGCAGGACGAGCTCCGCGCCTTCCACGCCGAGCACGGCATCGCCACCGAGGCGTGGTCGCCGCTGGGGCAGGGCGAGTCGCTCAAGGACGCGGCCGTCACCGAGATCGCGTCCGCCCACGGCGTCACCCCCGCGCAGGCGATCCTGCGCTGGCACCTGCAGCTCGGCAACGTCGTGATCCCCAAGTCGGTGACGCCCGCCCGCATCGCCGAGAACTTCGACGTCTTCGGCTTCGAGCTCTCGGACGACGAGGTCGCCCGGATCAGCGCGATCGAGGGCAAGCGCATCGGCCCCGACCCGGCCGTGTTCAACCTGCACTGATTTCCCCGTCCAGCCCCGGGCGCCGCGATGCGGCGCCCGGGGTGCGATGGTGCCCTGCGGCCGACTCTCGGATCCTGTCCGGATCGGACAGCCCGTGCTGGCGCCTCTCACCGCCGGCGCCGGCGCTGGCGTGCGGTGGGGATCCGGCGCGGCGCGGGGGACGACACCCATACCGCCGCAACACACATCTTTCGAAGCGTTCTGCGACGAATCCGACGCGGAACATCGCAGAACCCTTCGAAAGATGATGGGCACCGGGCCTGTCCGTCTCGGACACAACCGGAGAGCCGCCCGCACACCAACCTCGGGTCCCAACGCCAACGTGGGACGGCGACCGTGCCGGACGCGACCCCGAAGGAAACGAGGGACGGGTGGGGGAGACGCCGTCGAGCGCATCGGACGACCCGAGCCGCTAGGCGAGGCGAGGAGGTCTAAGCGAGCGGCGTCTCCCCCACCCGTCCCGGTCGAGGCCCGCCGGCCCCGCCCACGACCTCGGCAACGGCTCGCGCCGCCTCCCTCCCCGCACGATTCGCCCCGATCGTCGACGCCGACGGCCCGTAGCCCAGCAGGTGCAGCCGCGGCTCGCCGGCGACCTCGGTCGCCAGCCGCCCGGTCATCACGATGCCGCCGCCGGGGGACCGCAGGTTCAGCGGCGCCAGGTGGTCCATCGAGTAGCGGAAGCCGGTGCACCACAGGATCACGTCGGCGGGGACGAGCGTGCCGTCGGCCAGCAGCGGACCGTCGGGCGAGAGCGAGGCGAACATCGGGCGCCGGACCAGCACCCCGGCCTCGATGCCGCGGCGCATGGCGTCGGTCATCGGCAGGCCCGTCACCGAGACCACGGATCCGGGCGGCAGGCCCGCCCGCACCCGCTCCTCGACGCGCGCGACGGCGCGGCGACCCTTGTCGGGATCGAAGGGCGTGGTGTCCCACTGGACCTCGCGGCGGGTGAACCAGGCCGTCTCCGCGACCTCGGCGATCTCCAGCAGCAGCTGCACCGCGGTGATCCCGGCGCCGACGACGGCCACCCGCTTGCCCGCGAAGGGTTCGGCGGTGCGGTAGTCGTGCGCGTGCAGCTGGGTCCCGCGGAACGACGGTCCGCCCGCCACCGTCGGCCAGAAGGGCCGGTCCCACGTGCCGGTGCAGTTGATGACGGCGGCGGCCCGGTACTCGAACGGGCCCTCGGCGCCGTGTCCGGCGACGAGGTAGCCGCCGTCGCATCGCGAGACCGACGCGACGTGGGCGGGCCGGTGCACGTCGATCCCGAACCGGCGTTCGTACTCGCCGAAGTACTGCGCGACGCCGGTGGCGGCCGGAATGTCATCGCAGTCGGTGCCGAGCGCGTCCTGCAGGCCCCAGCCCGGCAGGTCGTGCACATGATTCGCCGAGCGGAGCGTCAGTGACGGCCAGCGCTGGCGCCACGCGCCGCCCGGACCGGCGTTGTGATCCAGCACAACGAAATTCTCGATACCGAATCGAGGGAGGAAGTAAGCGGCCGAGAGACCGGCCTGGCCAGCACCGACCACGACGACATCCTTCACCCCCGTAGCGTAGATTGCGGGCCATGATTGGTTACACGCTGGAGGAGAAGGTCGCCGTCATCGAGTTCCAGCGCCCCGAAGCGCGGAACGCTCTCAACCCCGAGATCATGGACGGCCTGGAGGCGGCGTTCGACCGCGCGGAGGCCGACGAGGTCTTCGTCATCGTGCTCACGGGGCAGGGCACCGTCTTCTCCGCGGGGGCGGATCTGCGGTCGGGGGCCGTGCTCGACAAGAACTTCATGGAGCGGGTCATCCGCTTCTACCGCCGGGTCGAGGCGATGAAGCAGATCGTGGTCGCCGCGCTCAACGGGCCGGCCGTCGGCGCGGGGGTGCAGATGGCGATGGTCGCCGACCTGCGCGTGCTGGACCCCAGTGCCACCATCGCGATCCCGGCCGCGAAGCTCGGCGTCACCATCGACAAGTGGACGCTGCGCCGCCTCGAGGACCTGGTCGGCGGCGGCCACGCCCGCGGCGTGCTCATGGCCGCGCAGAAGATCGGCGCCGAGAAGCTCGCCGAGCTGGGCTTCGCCAACGCGATCGGCGACCGCGAGGCGGCCCTCGAGTTCGCCCGCGGCATCGCCGGCCTCGCGCCGCTGTCGCTGCAGAACTACAAGGCGCTGTTCAAGAGCGACGTCGCCGTCGAACCCCTCACCGAGGCCGAGGAGGCCCGGCTGCACGCGGTGTGGGACTCCGAGGACCTCAAGGAGGCCATCATGGCCCGCATCGAGAAGCGCGAGCCGCGCTTCCAGGGCCGCTGACATGCGGCTGAGGACCGTCGCGACGTTCGCGGCGGGCGCGCTCGCGGGGGTCACCGGCGGCACGCTCGTGCGCGCCGGCCGGGGCCTGCGTCGCTCGATGGGCGCCCGCGTCGACACCGTCTACACCAACTCGGACCCGGACAGCCCGCACGAGCGCTTCGACGCCGGGAAGATCGCCCGCGGCGTCGTCGGCCGCGCCCGGCACGGGCAGGGCCGTCCGTCGAAGCCGATCCCGTTGGTCGCGGTCCCCGCGCCCGACCAGGCCTCCGACCTCGCCGTCACCTGGTTCGGGCACTCGTCGGTCCTCATCGAGGTCGACGGTTTCCGCATCCTCGCCGACCCCGTCTGGGGCGAGCGGGTGTCCCCGTCGCCGACGATCGGCCCCGCGCGGCTGCACCCCGTGCCCGTCGCGCTCAGCGCGCTCCCGGAGATCGACGCGGTCATCATCAGCCACGACCACTACGACCACCTCGACCTCCCCACCATCGACGAGCTCACCCGCGACCGCGACGTGCCCTTCTGCGTCCCCATCGGCGTGGGCGGCCACCTGCGCGCGTGGGGCGTGCCGGAGGACCGGATCGTCGAGCTGGACTGGGACCAGGCGCACACGCTGACCCGCGACGGGAAGAGCCTCAAGGTCGTGTGCACCGAGGCCCGGCACTTCTCCGGCCGCGGCCTGACCCGCAACTCCACGCAGTGGGCGTCCTGGTCGCTCGTCGGGCCGGAGCACTCCGTCTTCTTCGGCGGCGACACCGGCTTCACGGAGCGGTTCAAGCTGGTCGGCGACCACTTCGGCCCGTTCGACCTCACCCTGCTGCCGATCGGCGCCTACGACCCGCTCTGGCCCGACGTGCACACCAACCCGGAGGAGGCCGTCGCGATCCACGCGATGATCGCCAAGCCCGGCGCCCCGCTCGTGCCCGTGCACTGGGCCACCTTCAACCTCGCCTTCCACGACTGGTCCGAGCCCGTCGAGCGGCTGCTCGCCGCCGCGGAGGAGGCCGGGGTGGCCACGATCGTCCCCATGCCGGGCGGCCGGGTCGACGGTGCCCGCGCGGCCGCCGATGGTGGGATCGCACCTGGTCCGCACGACTGGTGGTCGACGGTCCGCTAGCCTGTCACGCATGGATTTCAAGGACCTCGCGAACAAGGCCAAGGACGCCCTCGGCAAGAACCCGAACCTCATCGACAAGGCGGGCGACTTCGTCGACGGCAAGACCGACGGCAAGTTCGCCGCGCAGGTCGACAAGGCGCAGGACGCCGCGAAGAAGTTCGTCGCCGGCGGCGAGCAGAAGTAACCCCACCAGCACCACCTCGCAGAGAGCGGCACCGCACACATGGGTCGTCATTACGCGCCGGGTGACCCGGCCGCGGAGAAGCCGCGCGGGCGGAACGTCGCGCGGCTCCTCGTGGGCGCCGCGCTCGTCGCGGTCCTCGTGGCCGGGCTGGTCGCCATCGTCGGCGGCAGGTTCGCGGGCTGCGGGGAACAACGCACCGTGACCGTGCTGGCCGACCCGGCGCTCGCGCCCGCCATCCGCTCGCAGGCGGCGCTCGCCTCCGGCACGTGCACCACCCTCGCGGTCAGCGAGGCACCGGATCGCGAGGCGGCCGGGCGGCTGGCGAGCGGCGCGGCCGACCTGTGGATCGCTCCGTCGCGGCTGCGCGCCGACGCCGTGTCCGCCCAGCTCGGCCGGGAGCTGCCGACCACCGTCGTGGCCGGATCCCCGATCGTCCTCGCGGGCGCCGCCGTCCCGCAGCCCGCGAGCTGGGCCGAGGCGATGACGCAGGCCACGATCCGCGCCGTGCCCGCGGACTCCCCCTACGCGGAGGCGCCCGTCGCCGCGGCCGTGGCCGAGGCCTCCCGCCCGGGCGGGAGCGACGATCAGGCGCTCAACTCGGTGCTGGCCCAGTACGCCCAGGCGGCCAAGCGCGTGAGCGGCGACCCCGTCGCGGCCGCGGCCGCGGACGGCGGCGTCGTGGCCGTCCCCGAGTACGCGTACCTCGCCGAGAAGAAGACCCGCGGCGACCTCGCGGCCCTCGTGCCGAAGAGCGGCGCGCCCCGCGACGAGCTGCTCCTCGCGGTGGCCGCCACCGGCGACCGGAAGGCCGCCGCCACCGACGCCGGCGAGCGGCTCGCGGGCGCCTTCACCTCCGACGACGGCCGCGCCGCCCTCGCCCGCGACGGCCTGCGCGGCACCACGCTGGCGGAGGCACCGTCGGGCGGCGTGGGCGCGGTGACCGCGCTCCCGGACCCCGATCGCTCCCGGCTCACGCGCGCCGAACAGACCTACTCCACCCTCGCGGTGCCGCTGAAGGCGCTCGTGGTCGTCGACACCTCGGGGTCGATGGACGAGAAGGTGGGGGACACCACCCGCATCGGGATGCTCGCATCGGGCTTCACCAAGGTGGTCACCCAGATCCCCGACGCCAACGCCGTCGGCCTGTGGACCTTCGCGCTCGCGACGAACGGCGGCAAGGACTGGACCGAGGTCGTGCCCACCGCGCGGCTGTCCGACAAGCGGGGGGACAAGACCCAGCGGCAGGCACTGCTCGACGGGGTGAACTCGCTGCCCGGCCGCGTCCGCGGCGGCACCGGCCTCTACGACACGACGCTGGCCGCCTACCGGCAGGCCGTCAAGGACTTCGACCCGGCCTACTCCAACTCGCTGATCCTGCTCACCGACGGCGGCAACGAGAAGGACGGCGGCACCACCCTCGACCAGCTCGTGGCCGAGCTGCGCAAGCTCGTCGACCCGGCGCGGCCGGTGAACATCCACACCGTCGGCATCAGCAAGGACGCCGACCTGCCGGCGCTGAAGAAGATCGCGGACGCCACCGGCGGCACCGCCCAGTCGGCCGATACGGAGCAGCAGATGCTCGCGGACTTCGTCAACGCGGTCGCCAAGCGCGCCAAGTAGACGTCGCGCGCGGAGTGCCCCCGACAGGAATCGAACCTGCGACCTGATCTTTAGGAGAGATCCGCTCTATCCGACTGAGCTACGAGGGCGTGCGGCACGAGTGTAGCCAGGAGACCCCCGCCGGGTACATTCGGATGTCCGGGTTTGCATCATCACGAGGGGGAGACGCGCGTGCCCACCGGCGTCATCGTGGTTCTCATCGTCACTGTCGGGGCGCTGGCCCTGGTCCAGTGGCGCGTCGTGCGCCGCTGGGGCGCCCGTCCGGCGCGCGCCGCCGGCACCGCCGCCGTGGCGATCGCGGTCCTGCTCACGCTCGCCGCGCCCGTCGGCCTCCTGGCCGGCAACGGCCGCATCGACCCGGACCGCGTGCGCTGGATCAGCGCCGCCGGCCTCACCTGGCTCGCGACGGTCTTCTACCTGCTGCTCACCCTGCTGGTGCTGGGCGTGCTGTGGGTGCTCACCCGCTTGATCCGGCTGGTCCGGCCCGGGTTCGACGGTGCGCCGCTACGCCGGGTCGTCGCGCTGGTGGGCGTGGTCGGTGCCGTCGGCGCCACGCTGTACGGGCTGGTCGAGGCCGCGACGCCGCGGGTCACGCACACGCAGATCCGCCTCACGTCGATGCCCGCGGTGCTGGAGACGGTGAAGGTCGCGCTCATCACCGACATCCACGCCGGGCCCGTGCGCACGCGGTCGTTCGTGCAGGACGTCGTGGACCGCACCAACGCCGAGGAGCCCGACCTGGTGATCCTCGGCGGCGACCTCATCGACGGCACCGTCGCGCAGATCGGCGAGGACCTGGCACCGCTGCGCGACCTGCGCGCCCCGCTCGGCGTGCTGGCCGTGACCGGCAATCACGAGTACTACGCGGGCGACGCCGTGAACTGGGTGCAGCGGTGGCGCGACGTGGGGGTGCGACCGCTGACCAACGAGTCGGTGCAGCTGTGGCGCGACGGCGCGAACGGCGGGTCGGCGATCACGGTGGTCGGCGTGAACGACCGCAAGGGCAGCCCGCCGCTCGCCGCGGACTACGACGCGGCTTTCCAAGGGGTGCAGCGGTCGGAGTTCGTGCTCGCCGTCGCGCACGAGCCGCTGCAGGGCCGCGAGTTCGCCGCGCGCGGAGCGGATCTGCAGGTCGCCGGCCACACGCACGGCGGGCAGATCTGGCCCTTCCGGTACCTCGTGACGCTGCAGCAGCCGGCGCTGCAGGGACTCGAATCGGTCGACGGCATGCCCGTCTACACCAGCCGCGGTGCCGGGGCGTGGGGCCCGCCGGTGCGCGTCGCCGCGCCCCCGGAGATCGCGATTCTGGAGCTCAGCGCGGCCTGATCGGGGCATGATCCGGGTATGGCGATACGCGCGAGCACCGAGGTCGGGCCGGTGCGGGTCAGCGTCGCACCGGCGCGGACCCGCCGCCCGCCGGCCGCCGCTCGTCGGGTGCCCGTGCTGAAACTGCCCGCGGCCCGCGTCCCCGGGGGCCTTCCACTGCCGCGCAGGGCCGAGCTGCCGCCGCCCGTCGCCCCCGCCGGCTGGTATCCCGATCCCGAGGGCGCCGCGCGGATGCGCTGGTGGAACGGCACGAAGTGGACCCGCCGGTTCGCCGATCCCGGCGTGCCGCCGGTCGCCGCCCCGGGCACGCGGGTCCGCGCTCGCACGGCCGACGCTCCGCCGCGGTTGCGCCCCGCGGCGAAGCCGGCGAAGCGGCGATTGCTTCCCACCGTCGAGTTCTCGGGCCATCGAGGTGCGCAGGGACCTGTCCTGCGCCGCAGTACTCGACGTTCGGAGCGCGGCTAGGCGTCCCGGGCCTCCTGCGCGCCGCGGGAGGCCAGCTGGTCGGCCAGCTCGTTGCCCTCGTTGCCCGCGTGTCCCTTCACCCAGCGCCAGTCGATGTCGTAACGCGCCGCGGCCTGGTCCAGGCGCTGCCACAGCTCGGCGTTCTTCACCGGCTGCTTGGCGGCGGTCTTCCAGCCGTTGCGCTTCCAGCCGGCGATCCACTTGGTGATGCCGTTCTTCACGTACGAGCTGTCGGTGTACAGCACCACCGGCAGCGGTCGCGTGATGGCCTCCAGGGCGGAGATGGCGCCCATGAGCTCCATGCGGTTGTTCGTCGTGTCCTTCTCGGCGCCGTACAGCTCCTTCTGGTGCTCGCCGAAGCGCAGCACCGCGCCCCAGCCCCCGGGCCCGGGGTTTCCCAGGCACGCGCCGTCGGTGTAGATCACGATCTCGTCCGCCACGAGGAGCCATCCTAGCGGGGCGCGCTACCGTGAAGCCGTGCCGAACAACCACTACCACCACCTGGTCTTCGGCGACGACGCCCTGGAGCGTCAGCGCCGCAACGGCAGTTACGTGGCCTACGGCCGGCAGCTCGAGCGCGGCGACGACGGTCCGCAGGCGCTCACCGACCGCGAGCTGCTCATGATCACCCGCGCCGACCAGTTCTGCCTCGCCACGATCACCCCGCAGGGCTGGCCCTATCTGCAGTACCGCAGCGGCCCGGCGGGCTTCGTGCAGCACGACCCGGCGACGGGGCGGCTGGGCTTCATCGACGTTCCGGGCAACAATCAGTTCGTCACGCTGGGCAACCTCGCGGGCGACGACCGGCTCGCCATGTTCTTCGTCGACTACCCGCGGCGGGTGCGGCTCAAGGTGTTCGGGCGCGGCACGGTCCGCGAGACCGAGGACCGCCGGGTGATCGAGATCGCCGTCGAGGCGTTCGACTGGAACTGCCAGCGCAGCATCATCCCGCGCTTCGACCGCGAGTACATCAAGCAGCTGGGGGAGGCCTATCAGAAGGTGGCGGCGGAGCGCGAGGCCGAACTGCAGGCCGAGATCGACCGGCTGCGCGCCCGCGTCGCCGAGCTGGAGGGCTGACCCCCGGATCTCAGGGTTGCGTGGGGCTGTCGAACCGCGGATCGCGGCGGGGCAGCGTCCCGGTCTCGGGTTTGGGTGACACCTTCACCGGTCGCGGCGGCCGCTTGACCACCTGGGTGTGCTGCTCCGACGGGGTGGGCGGTCCCGGCTTCGGCGGCACCGTGCCGGGCCAGTTCCGGTCCCAGTCGGGCTGCGGCCGCCGCCGTGCGACCGGCGCGACCGCGGTGCGGGTCTGCTCCGCGGGCACCGGTGCGGGGAGCGGGGGCGGCGCCTGCGCCGGCATCGGCGGTGCGACGGGGCGCGCCCACCCCGCGTCCGCCGGGACCTGCTGGTTCGACGGTGCCTGGGGCATCGGCGCGCCCGGCATCGGGGCGGGAGGCATCGGCGGCCCGGGCACGTGGGGGCCGGGCACCCCCGCGGCGGCGGCCGGGGAGCCGGGTGTCGGGGAGCCGGGCGGGGTGAACGCGGGTGCCCCGGCGACGGGGCCGAAGGGCGACGACGGCGGCTGCGGCGCCGACGGGGCCTGCTGCGCGGCGGGGGGCGGACCGTCGGGCCCGATCCAGCAGCACCGCGCCGAGCAGCACGGGCAGCGCGGCGATCCACACGACGGGCGGCCCGACCGAGGCGGCGGTGTCGACCTGCAGGGTGAAGCCGCCGACGGACACCGGCTGCGTTCCGACGGGGACGAGCTGCGCGTACAGCCCCAGGGCGGCGCCGAGCACGCCGCCGGCGAGCGTGCCCCACGCGCCGGCGGGGCGCCACCGCGCCGGGCCGAGGGCCGCGGCGGCCGCGGTGACGACCGTCGCGACGGCGAGCACGATCGCGGCCCATCCGCCCCACGCCACGTCGTTCGGCACCGAGGAGGAGACGTCGAGGTTGCCGTACGCGGGCATGGTGACCGTGCCGATCCCGTTGATCCTGGCTTCGATCTCGGAGGGCAGATCGCCCAACCGGGCGATGTCGGGCAGGGGCGCGGTCACCCGGTACCAGGTGGTGAAGGTCGCGGCGGCGAAACCGACGGCGCCCAGCACGGCGAGGCAGAGCCCGGCGATCCGGGTCGCGCCGGGTGCGGATGCGGGCGGTGAATCGGGCATTGCGGACCTCCTACGACGTGATGCCCACAACGCTAGGGCGTCGCGGTTGGCGGTCGCTGAAGTACTGCTGAAGGCGTGGCTACCGACGGGTACACTGAGCCGATGACACAGCGACGCGAATTCTGTCCCACGGGGACGGCCGGATGACCGCGGCGCTGCAACCGACGGACGACCCCAAGGGGCGCGCGAAGACCCGTCGGCGACTGATCCGGGCGGCCTATCTGGTGTTCGCGCAGCACGGCTACGGCTCGACGAACGTGACCATGGTGTGCGAGGCGGCGGGCTTCACGCGCGGCGCGTTCTACTCCAACTTCACCAGCCTCGAGGAGCTGTTCATCGAGGTCTGGCGGTTCCACGTGCAGTGGATCATGGACGTCATGGCGAAGGTCGTCGACACCTACGTGGTGCAGGGCGCCGACTACGGCAAGCTCATCGAGATGGCGGTCCGCGCCATCCCGGTCAACGAGCGCTGGCAGCGCGTGAACGGCGACTTCGTGGCGCTGTGCACCCGCACGCCGGAGCTCAATCAGACGGTCCGCGACGCCCAGCAGATGCTCCTGGCGAACATGATCCCCACCGTGATGCACGTGCTCGAGGCGGCCGGCCGCCGCGTGACCAAGCCCGAGGCGCTGGGCTACGCCCTGCTCGCCGTGCACGAGGGGACCGCCTCGTACTGCGTCATCGACCCGGACAACGCGACCCTCAAGCAGAACCGCATCGACCTGCTCACCGCCACCCTGAACATGTACAGCGAGCCGATCGCGTGACCCGCACGGCGCTGGTCATCGGCATCGGTGCCGGTGACCCGGGGCACGTCACCGTGGGCGCGATCGAGGCGATGCGCTCCGCCGACGCCCTGTTCGTCCTCGACAAGCCGAACGCGGGAACGCTCACCGGCATCCGGCAGGAGATCGTCGACCGGCACGCGCCCGACACCCCCGTCGTGCTCGTGCCCGACCCGCCGCGGGACCGGTCCGCCGAGCGCGGCGCCTCCCGGCCCGACGGTGCCTACGCCGCCAACGTCGCCGAGTGGCACGACGCCCGGGCGCGGGCGCTGGCCGCGGCCATCGCGGAGCATGTGCCGGACGGCGGGAACGCCGGCTTCCTCGTGTGGGGCGATCCGTCGCTGTACGACTCGACGCTGCGGGTCGTCGAGCGCGTGGCCCGCACGCTCCCGCTGGTACCGAAGGTGATCCCCGGTATCACCAGCGTCCAGGCCCTGACCGCCGCGCACGCGATCCTGCTCAACCGGGTGGGCGAGCCGATCCACATCACCACCGGCCGGCGCCTGCCCGAGGACGACGGCCGCAACACCGTCGTGATGCTCGACGCCGACTGCACCTTCCGCGAGACCGCCGAACCCACGGACCACATCTACTGGGGCGCCTACCTGGGCACGCCCGAGGAGATCCTGATCGACGGCCCCGTCGGCGAGGTGGGCGAGCGCATCGCCCGCACCCGCGCCGAGGCCCGCGCAGAGCACGGCTGGATCATGGACGTCTACCTGCTCCGCCGCCCCGCCGACTGAATTCGCTGCCGCACCGTCCGGCGCGGCAGCGGGCCCATTTCCCCGCAGCCACCGGCCGCCGTGAACGGCACGACGAGCTGCGCGCGGTACGCCGTCGGATAGTCCGGCTTGGCGGCCATGCCGAGGTCGGCGCTGGTGAACCGGCGCCGGCGATCGAGCACGTAGGTGCCGAATGCGTGGTCCCAGAGCAGGGTGAACAGGCCGAAGTCCACATCACCCGCCCCCGCCTCGCGCTGGTGGTGGAACCGGTGCCCCTCGTTGAGGGCGAGCACGGACCGCAGCGGCCCCACCCGGTAGTCGGCGTTCGAGTGCTGCATCAGCAACTGCACCGCGACCATCGCGGCCAGCGCCGAGGCGACCGGCACGGGCATCCCCAGGACCAGCAGTGGCGTCACCCCGCCGAGCGTCTCCAGCGTCTGGTGCAGGGGATGTTTCATCAGTCCGTTGAGCCCGTAGCACCGGGTGATGCTGTGGTGCACCGCGTGCAGCCGCCACAGCCAGCCGTACCGATGGCTCGCCATGTGCACCACCGTGATTCCCAGGTCGGCTACCACCACCGCGAGCAGCACCTGCGCCCAGAACGGCAGCGCGTGCGGCCACCACGAGCCCGGGCCGCGCACCCCTGCCACCAGTGGGATCACCGCCAGCGAGGCGAGCATCAGCGACTCGTTGACCAGGACGTGCGCCACGTCGCGGCCCGCGTCGTCGTGCGAGCGGTTCCAGTCCCGCTCGTAGGGGACGGCCCGTTCGGCGGCGAACGACAGGACGATGGCGGCCAGGACCACGCCGATCAGGGTGAGCTTCGGGGCGCCCGAGCCGGCAAGCGCGATGATCGTGCCGTTCACGCCGACCAGCATGAGGAGCGGATAGCCGTAGCGGAGAAGGTTCTTCATGCCGTCCACCCTCGCCGCAGGGCGCGCTGCGGGGCTTGAACGGATCGATCCGATCAGCCCAGAGCCACCAGCAGCTGCTGCGGCGATAACCCGAACATCTCCCGGCAGACCCGACTGGCGTGCGCCCCGTCCGCGAAGCCCGCGGCGTGTGCGGCGTCCGTGATCGACGCGCCGTCCCGTACCCGCTCGGCCATCGCGCGCAGGCGCGACCAGCGCACCCAGGCGGGGAAGGCGAGGCCCAGGTCGCGGCGCCACAGCCGGCTCAGGTGCGAGGCCGACACCCCGATCTCCGCGGCGACGACGGTGAGCGACAGCGCCTCGGACCGCCGCCGCGCCACGACATCCAGTGCCGACCGCACGTACGGATGCACCGGCCGCAGCCGGTCCCGCGCCGTCGCCAGCGCTCGCAGCTCGGCCTCCGTGGGCGCCTCGGGGAGCGTTGTCGGCACCGCGTCGGGATCGAGGTAGACGGTGATCCCCGCCGCGTCCGGCGCGACCGGGCCGATCGCGTGCACAGTTCCCGCCGGGATCACGAAGGCGGTCAGCCCCTCTCGGCCCTGCGGCGGACCGTCGGGCGGCCAGACGGTGACGGTGACCGTCCCGGACCGCAGCGCGAGGAACTGCCACGCCGCATGCCGGTGCCGCCCCGTCGTCCCGACGGGGCCGTCGTAGGCCAGCGCGCCGACACCGAGGTGCACAGTCCCCGTCCACCCGCTCATCGGTTCAGTTCAGCGCGTCGAGGACCTTCTCCGCCAGCTCGGGGCGGCAGACGACGAGATCGGGGAGGTAGGGATCGGGGTTGTTGTAGGTGAGATCGCTGCCATCGAGGCGCGAGCAGTGCAGGCCCGCGGCCCGCGCGACCCCGACGGGCGCGCACGAGTCCCACTCGTACTGGCCGCCCGCGTGCAGGTAGACGTCGACCTGCCCGGTCACGACGGCCATCGTCTTCACCCCGGCGGAGCCCAGCGAGACCGGCGTGAGGCCCAGCGCGTCCGCGACCCGGAACATGCCGGGCGTCGCGCGGCTGCGCGACAGGGCGAGGTTGCCCGTCAGTGCGCCGGTGGGCGCGGTCACGGTGTCGGAGCGGAACACCCGGTCCATCGCGGGCAGCGAGACCGCGCTGTGCACGGGCTGCCCGCCCTGGGTGAGCGCGACGTGCACGGCGTAGTCGGGGCGGTGTGCCGCGTAATCCCGCGTGCCGTCGAGCGGGTCGATGACCCACACCCGGTCCTCGGTGAGCCGATGCGTGGAGTCCGGCGCCTCCTCCGACAGCACCGCGTCGTGCGGCCGGTGCCGGCGCAGGACCCGTGCGATCCAGGCCTGCGCGAGCCGGTCGCCGGTGTCGCCCAGCACCCCGTCGTCGAGCAGCGAACCGTGCCGGATGGCCTGCAGGATCCGCCCGGCACCGTCGGCGATCTCGGCCGCGAGCTCGATGTCGGACAGGGCGCCACCGTCGGAACGGCCGAAGAACGTCATACCCCCACCCTAGAGTGGGGTCATGCCGGAGCTTCCCGAGATCGCCGCGATCGCGGACTACGTGGCCGCCAAGGCCGTCGGCACGCAGGTGCGCCGGGTGGACGTGGCGGCGCTGTCCGTGCTCAAGACCTATGCGCCGGGCCCGCACGACCTGGTCGGCGCCACCGTGACCGGCACCCGCCGGATCGGCAAGTACTTCGTCCTCGATGCGCGGAAGGGCGACGATGCGCTCGCCCTCGTCGTGCACCTCTCGCGCGCCGGGTGGCTGCGCTGGTCCGAGAAGCTCTCGCCGACGCCGCTCAAACCCGGCGGTAAGTCGCCGATCGCGCTGCGCGTGCACGTCGGGCCGCCGGGCGAGGGCTTCGACCTCACGGAGGCGGGCACGCAGAAGCGGCTCGCGGTGTGGATCGTGCACGATCCGCAGGAGATCGAGATGGTCGCGACGCTCGGCCCGGATGCGCTCGACGTGACCCGCGACGAGTTCGCCGCGATCCTCGCCGGCTCGCGGGCGCAGCTCAAGACGCTGCTGCGCGACCAGCGCACGATCGCCGGCATCGGCAACGCCTACTCCGACGAGATCCTCTTCGCCGCCAAGCTCTCGCCCTTCGCGGCGGCGAAGTCGCTCGACGAGGCGCAGGTCGACGCCCTGTACGCCGCCATGCGGTCCGAGCTCGAGGACGCGGTCGAGCGGTCCGTCGGGCAGCACGTCGCCACGCTCAAGGCGGAGAAGCGCTCGGGCATGAAGGTGCACGCCCGGACCGGCAGCCCGTGCCCCGTCTGCGGCGATGTGGTGCGTGAGGTCTCGTTCGCCGACCGCTCGTTCCAGTACTGCGCCACCTGCCAGACGGGCGGCAAGGTGCTGGCGGACCGTCGGATGTCCAAACTCCTGAAATAGGCGAAACCGCCCTGAGGGTAGGCATCGCTTGGCGTCGACAGGCAGGCGTGCCTTACCTTAATAGGCATGAACTGGGGTGATGCCGTCCCGAACTTCCTCATCGGCCTGCGTGAAGGCCTGGAAGCGGGACTGATCGTGAGCATCCTGCTCGCCGCCGTGAAGAAGTCGGGCGGTTCGCGGGTGCCGGTGTGGTTGGGCGCGCTGGGCGCGGCCTCGTTGTCGGTGAGTTTCGGTGCGGTGCTGACCTTCACCACGTCGGAGCTGTCGGCCACCGCACGCGAGGTCGTCGCGGGTGTGCTGAGCGTGCTCGCGGTGCTGCTCGTGACCATGATGATCTTCTGGATGCGGCGCACCGCCGCGTCGCTGTCGAAGGGGCTGCGCGCCGACGTCGAGACCGCGATGGTGCTCGGCGCGGGCGCGCTGGTGCTCACCGCGTTCTTCGCCGTCGCGCGCGAGGGCCTGGAGACCACGCTGTTCCTGTGGACCGCGGCCCGCGCCTCGGGCGACGCGGTGGCCCCGGCGGTCGGCGCCGCGCTCGGCCTCGCGGTCGCGTTCGGGATCTGCGTGCTGCTCTACCGGCAGGCCGTGCGGCTCAACCTCGCGACGTTCTTCCGGTACACCGCGATCCTGCTCATCGTCGTGGCCGCGGGTGTCCTCGCCTACGGCCTCGGTGACCTGCAGAACGCCGGCGTCCTGCCCGGCCGCACCTGGATCGCCTTCGACCTCACCGGCAGCATCAGCACCGACTCGTGGTGGGTGGCGCTGATCGGCGGCATCACCAACCTCGCCCCGAAGATGACGGTGCTGCAGGTGTTCGCGTGGCTCGCCTACCTGGTGATCGTGCTGGGGATCTTCCTCGGCACGACGCCCGCGCCGGCGACGCCCGAGGAGAAGGGCCGCTTCGAGGCCTGGGCGGCCCGCCTCGCCGGGACCCGCACCGGCCTCGCGGCCGCCGTCGTCGTGCTGGTGCCGCTGCTGGTCGCGGGCCTCATCATCGCGATCCTGCCCGGCAAGCCGGCCGCCGCGGGCGCGGTCACCGTCACCGAGGCGGACTGCGCCAAGGGCTTCACCGGCGCCTCCGCCGGGCAGCAGCGCATCACCGTCACCAACAAGTCCGGCAAATCCGGCGAGATCACCCTGGTCGACAGCGGCGACGCCGTCGTCGGCGAGATCGAGACCCTCGGCCCCGCCACCACCGCCGACCTGTCGGCGACGCTGGGCAACGGGGGCTACCAGTTCGTCTGCTACCTCGCCGGCCAGAAGGAGACCCGCTCCGAGCAGTTCACCGTGACCGGCGGCGGGGGCGATGCGCCGAAGCCCGTCGCGCGGGTCACCAAGGACGACCTCGACGGCGCCAACGCGAAGTACCAGGACTACGTGCTCACGGTGCTGCCCGCCGTCGAGTCGGCGCTGAACCGCGTGCGGGCCGCGCTCGGCGGCGGCGACACCGCGGGCGCCAAGGCCGCGTGGCTCGACGCCATGACCGCCTGGGAGAAGGTCGGCGCCTCGTACAACAGCTTCGGCGAGGCGGGGACGGCCGTCGCCGGCCTGCCCGACGGTTTCGCCGACGGCGTTCGCGATCCGGAGTTCTCCGGCATCCGGCGGATCGAGTACGGGCTGTGGACCGGCGAACCGTCGACCGCCCTGATCGCGCAGGTCGACAAGACCCTCGAGGGCCTGACGAAGGTCCGCGCGGACCTGCGCACCGACGACATCGCGGGCGACCCGATCACGCTCACCAAGCGCGCCCAGGAGATCCTCGAGGACGCGCTGCGCGACCACCTCACGGGCGTCAGCGACCAGGGCGCGCACGCCGGCTACGCCGCGACCGCCGCCGACGTCGAGGCCACCCGCGCCGTGCTCCGCGTCCTCGAGCCGCTGCTCGCGCCCCGCGTGCCCGACCTGCTGCCCACGGCGCGCCGGGAGCTGGACGACATCGTCAAGGCCCTCGACGCCGTCAAGCGGCCCGACGGCACCTACCCGCCGCTCGAGCAGCCCGCGCTGGCGCTGCGGCAGAAGATCAACGGCACCGTCGGGCAGGCCCTCGAGACCCTGTCCGCCGTGCCCAACCTCCTGGAGATCCCCAAGCATGAGCGATGAGCAGATGACCGCGCCGGAGGAGTCCGGGACCGGGCGGCGGAAGTTCCTGCAGGGCGCGGCGGTCGGCGCCGTGGGCGTGGCCGCCGTCGGCGGCGTGCTGGCCGGGGGTGCGCGCAGCGACGCCGCACAGTCCTCGGGCCCGACCGTGCGCGATTCCTACCCGTTCGAGGGCGAGCACCAGTCCGGCATCCTGACCCCCGCCCCGGCGGAGAAGCAGGCCGCGCTCATGGTCGCGGCGTTCGACGTGATCGCGCCGGACCGTGCCGGACTGGAGCAGCTGCTGCGCACCATCACCGACCGGGCGCGGTTCCTCACGGCGGGCGGCACCCCGGCGAACCTGGGGGTGGGCAAGCCGCCCGCCGACAGCGCGGTGCTGGGTCCGGTGGTCCCGGCCGACGGGCTCACCGTCACCCTCGGCGTCGGGGCGTCGCTGTTCGACGACCGGTTCGGGCTGGGCGGCCGCAAGCCCGCGAAGCTCAAGCCGATGACGGTGTTCCCCAACGACCAGCCCGATCCCGCGCAGATGCACGGCGACCTGGTGCTGCAGCTGTGCGCCAACAACCCCGACACGGTGCACCACGCGCTGCGCGACATCGCGAAGCACACCCGCGGCGCGATGCAGCTGCGGTGGAAGATGCAGGGCTACGGCGCACCGCCGCGGCCCGAGGGCGCCGCCCGCAACCTCATGGGCTTCAAGGACGGCAGCGCGAACCCCGTCGGCGCGCAGGCCGAGGAGCTGATCTGGGTCACGGGTGGCGGCGAGCCCGCGTGGGCGACGGGCGGCACGTACTTCGTGGTGCGGCTGATCCGGATGATGGTCGAGTTCTGGGACCGCGTCTCGATCGCCGAGCAGGAGGGCATGTTCGGGCGGCGCCGCGACTCCGGCGCCCCGCTCGACGGCGCCGCCGAGACCGACGAGCCCGACTTCGCCGCCGATCCCGAGGGCGACGTGATCCCCATGGACTCGCACATCCGCCTGGCGAACCCGCGCGAGGGCGAGAAGACGGAGAAGCAGCGCCTGGTGCGCCGGTCGTACAACTACGACCTCGGGCTCGACATGAACGGCAACATGGCCTGCGGCCACGTCTTCCTGTGCTTCCAGCAGGACGTCGAGGCGCAGTTCGAGGAGGTGCAGAAGCGCCTGATCGACGAGCCGCTCACCGATTACGTGACGCCCTTCGGCGGCGGCTACTTCTTCGCCGTCCCCGGGGTGCGGGGTGCGGACGACTTCCTGGGGGCCGGTCTGTTCCGATAGGGCCGGTTCGGCTCACGATGTCGAGTTCTGCGCAGTCGCGCGTGCACTGGAACACGTGTGGCCCCGCAGAACTGGAAATTCTGAACCGGGTGCCCCTCTCAATGACGATGCCGCCGGACCCTGGGTGAGGGGTCCGGCGGCATTCGTGTTCAATTCGCGGCCGGTGAGTGCCGCGGCGGCGGGACTACTTGATGAGCTTGTCCGCGCCGTCGTTCTTGCCCGTCTCCGGGTCGTAGTCGCCGAGCAGGAAGTCGCCCTCGGCGGCCTCGTCCTCGATCTCCTGGGAGACGGCCTCGGCCTGCGCGAGTGCGGCGTTGCGGCGGGCGATGGTGACCGCGCCGCCGGCGACGGCGCCGCCCAGCGCGAGCGCGGCGAGCCACGGCTTGTTGAGGCGGTCGCCCAGCAGGTGGTCGACGGAGAAGCGGCCGGGACCGGTGAGGGCCAGCGCGGCGGCGGCGACGCCGAGGGTGATCGGGTACTCGTTGCCGCCGCTCTGCGCGGCGAAGCCCTGCGGGCGGTGGACCTCGGCGGCGACCAGCATCGCGCCCACGCCGCCGGCCGCGGCCAGCGGGGTCGCGGCGCCGAGCGCGAGGGCGGCACCGGCCAGCTCGCCCGCGCCGGCGAGGGCGGCGTTGGGCTTGCCGGGTGCGAAGCCCATGGACTCGAAGCCCTGGGCGGTGGCGTCGAGGCCGCCGCCACCGAAGGCGCCGAACAGCTTCTGCGCGCCGTGGAAGGCCAGCGCGCCGCCGACGGCGGTACGCAGGGCGAGGAGTCCGAGGTCACGTGCGGTGTTGTTCTGTCCCATGTCGGGGTCCTTCCAGCGGAGGTCGTCGGTTCTGCTGACGTTCAACCGGACCGTGGTCCCGATGATTCCGGGGAGTGGCGATTGTGGCGGACGTCACGCGGACGGGTCGGCCCGGTAGGCGGCGGCGTGACGGTGGCTCACGAGCAGTGCGCCGTTCGCCAGCAGTGCGTAGGCGACGAACGCCACGACCTCAACGACCGTCGGACCGCCCTGGCGGACGAACACGCCTGCGACCAGAACCGCCACGACGGGGGTGCCGACGACCGGTGCGAGGGCGGTCGCCCTAGGGGTGACGAGGGAGACGTACGGCGCCCAGGTGTTGTCCGGGCGCAGGATGTAATACGCCGGCCTGCCGTCGCGCTGACTCCCGGTTCCCACCGCTTGCGCGATGCATCCCGCTGTCGCGACGACGAACGTCGCGAGAATGATCGCCGACGTGAGCCCGCGGGGTGCCGACGCGGCGACCCAGGCCCACGCGGCCGCGGCCATGAGTGCGATCCAGGAGAGCAGGGCGAGGTACACGATCCAGTTGCCTGAGCGCCGGTCGAAGAGCGGGTTCGGATGATCGGTGAATTCAGTGTTCACGTGAACAATGTACGGGCGTCGATCGAGGCTCCGGCGCGGCAGCCGTGCGCGAGGCGAATTCAGATTGCATTACCATTTCTTCATGAAGACGAAGATCGTCGCGATGTCGCTTCTGGCGGCACTGACGGCGGCATGTTCGCCGGCGGAGCCGATCATCGATTACTGGGTGCCGCCCACCGCGTCATCGACGGCGTCGGCCGCGCCCGCGCCGACGCAGGACCTCGATCGCGTCCGCGACCTCCTCGTCGGCACCTGGGTGCGGACGGAGGAACCCGCCGAAGTGTGGGATCGCTACCTCCCCGACGGCACGCGGCAGACCGTCGACTTCTCCGGCCGCGTCGTGAACATCGACCGGTGGGAGCTCGTGACGGAGCCCGGATTCGCCGGCGGGACGATCGCGGCCCTGCAGACCGAGGGCGACCCGCGCACCCGCATGCTGATCGGCGCGATCGACTGGGAGGCGATGACGCTGTCCATCCCGAACCGCGGCACGAGCTACCACTACACCCGGGTGCGTGCCTCAATGCTCCGTGGTTGGTACGGCGGGCACGGGCGTGGGCTCACGATCCGCGCGGACGGCACGGGCACGGGGTACTACAAGGACCTCTGTGACGAGAGCGGCGTGAACTGCATCGAGAACGTCTCCTACGGCTTCGTCCTCCAGAACGAGGTCGCCGTCCCCGGCGCCGAGGTCATGGGTCCCGGCACCGTGATGGCGGAGCAGAGGATCACGGGCGTGCGTCCGGCGAGCGCCTACGCGCTCGTATCGCCTGAAAAGCTGCGCCTCGACCTCGAGGCCGACATCATCTCCACGGCACCGACGTTCGATGACGCGGCGTTCTGCGGGGCGCGTGCCCGCCCGTCCGCCTGCGGCGCGTAGGTCACACGACGAGCTGGCCCGCAAGATCGGGCATCGTCGCGCCGCCCGTCGCCCGACGGTACGCCGCCCCCACCAGCTCGATGGCCTGGGCCAACTGGTCGGGAGGCAGCGAATAGGGGATGCGGATGTTGCGCTCGAGGGCACCGTCGACCCCGAAGGCCGAGCCGGCGGCGATGCGCACGCCGAGGGCGGCGGCCGCGGCGGCGGTGGCGGTCCCGACGGGCCGCGGCAGCGTCACCCACAGGCACAGCCCGCCGACGCCGGGGGAGACCATCGCGCCTGGGAGGTGCTCGGCGACCGCGTCCCGCGCGACCGTCCGCGCCACCCGCAGCGAATCCAGCCGCCCGGGGAGGAAGTCGGCGAGGTGGTCGAGGGCGTAGCCGGCGGCGAGCTGCTCGAAGACGGCGCCGGCGAGGTCCATGTCGTACCTCGCCGCGGTGAGTGAATCGGGGGAGGTCTCGGTGCGGATCCAGCCCACCCGCAGGCCCGCCCAGATCGTCTTGCTCGCGGATCCCAGTGTGATGATCCGGGCGCCGCGCGGTGCGAAGGACGCGACGGGCGGGGGAGCGGGAACGTCGAGGGCCAGTTCCGCCATCGTCTCGTCGACCACCACGGGCACCCGGTAGCGCGCGGAGATCTCGCCGAGCCGCCGCCGTCCGGCCTCGTCGAGGAGCAGACCCGTCGGGTTGTGGAAGTCGGGGATGGTGAAGATGATCCGCGGATTCTGCTGCTTCACGACGGCTTCGAGCTGGTCGAGGTCCCAGCCGTGCTCCGGGTGCAGGCCCACGGCGACGGGCCGCGCATTGTGCCGGCGCAGCGCGAGGATGGTGCCGTGGTGCGTGGGCTGCTCGACGATCACGCGGTCGCCGGGGTGCACCAGCGTGTCCAGCACGACGCGCAGCGCGTGCTGCGCGCCGGAGGTGACCAGCACCTGCTCGGAGTCGGTCGGCAGCCCGCGGTCGGTGTACCGCCGCGCGATCGATTCCCGCAGCGCCCGCACGCCGCCGGGGTAGAGGCCGATCCCCGCGAGGTAGGGCGGCGCGCACTCGAGCGCGTGCCGGTAGCCGTCGTGCACGATCTGGTCGGGGGCCGACGGTGCCGCGATGTTCAGCCGGATCAGGTCGGCCTCGGGGCCGGTGTCCGCGGGCTCGGCCGGCACGGCGTGCGGCAGCGAGAGCACGCTGCGCGCGCCCTGCCGGGACTGCAGGTGCCCGCTGTCGCGCAGCTCGGCGTACGCGGCGGTCACCGTCGTGCGGCTGACCTCGAGGTGTGCGGCGAGGGCGCGCTCGCTCGGCAGCGCGGTCCCGACGGGGACCCGCCCGTCCAGGACCAGTAGGCGCAGCGCCTCGGCGAGCGCCAGGTACGCCGGGCGTGCGCCGGAGGGGCGCCACGAGCCGAGCTGGCGCACCAGGGCGGCCGCGCCGACAGAGCCAGTTGCGGGGAACATGAGGCCAGTATTTCAGAACTGGCTATGGATTGTCATGCCACTTGCGAGCAGGGTGAGTGTCATGATGATTCGACTCGGGAAGCTCTTCGTGGGCCTGTGGCTGTACGGCACGGCGATGGTCGCGATCCTGCGCGCCGGCCTCGGCAACATGCCGTGGGACGTCCTGCACCAGGGGCTCGCGCAGCGGATCGGCCTGTCGGTGGGGGTGACGTCGATCGTGATCGGCGCGCTGGTGCTGCTGGCGTGGATCCCGATCCGGCAGAAGCCGGGCTTCGGCACCGTCGCCAACGTGGTCGTCATCGGCGTCGCCTTCGACACCATGGCGCCGCTCTTCCCGGAGAACCCCGCGCTGGTCGTCGCGGTCCCGATGATGCTCGGCGGCATCGTGCTCAACGCCTTCGCGACCGTGCTCTACATCGGGGCGGGCATGGGGCCCGGGCCGCGCGACGGCTTGATGACGGGGCTGGTCGCCCGGACCGGGGGTTCGGTGCGGGTGGTGCGTACGGCGATGGAGGTCGCGGTGGTCGTCGTGGGCTTCCTGCTCGGCGGCACCCTCGGCATCGGCACCGTGCTCTACGCGGTCGGCGTCGGACCGCTCATCCAGGTGTTCGCCCGGACCGGCCTGGGCGGCCCGGCGCTGGCCCGCGGCGGCGGGCACGGCCACGCGCCCGGCGATCGGGAGCCGCACGGGGCCCCGGACCGCGACGCGCACGACGGTGCCGCCACCGGGCCGTGCGCGCACGGCGTGGATATGGTGGGGGAATGCGGATCCTCATCACCGGAGCCAGCTCCGGTCTCGGCGAAGGCATGGCTCGGACGTATGCGGAGCGCGGCGAGGACGTAGGGCTCCTCGCGCGCCGCCTCGACCGGCTGGAGGCCTTGCGCGCGGAGCTGACCAGCTGCCCCAGGGCGGGCGCCGTGGAGATCGGCCGGCTCGACGTGACGGACTTCGCCGCCGTGCCCGTGGCGATCGACGACGTGGTGCAGCGGCTCGGCGGGCTCGACCGCGCCATCATCAACGCGGGCATCGGCAAGGGCGCACCGCTTGGCACCGGCAAGGCCCACGCCAACCTGGAGACGGTGCAGACCAACCTCACCGGTGCGCTCGCGCAGGCGGAGGCGGTGCTCGAGGTGTTCCGCGCGCAGGGTCGCGGCCACCTCGTGCTCATCTCCTCGATCGCCGGTCAGCGCGGCATGCCGAAGGCGCAGGCCGCCTACTCCGCCAGCAAGGCGGGGCTCACGGCGCTCGGCGAGGGCCTGCAGGCGGAGTTCGCGGGAAGCGACATCACGGTCACCGTAATCAAGCCGGGGTTCATCGAGACCGACATCAACAAGGGCGTGAAGACGTCCATGAAGTCGTCCCTCGAGGACGGCGTGAAGGCCCTCGTCAAGGCGATCGACCGCGAGCCCAAGGAGGCCGCCGTCCCGTCGTGGCCGTGGACGCCGCTCGGTGCCGTGCTGCGGCACGCGCCCGACGAACTGACCCGCCGCCTCATCTGAACCGAGCGGCGTCAGCCGACGACCTCGACGCGAAGCCCGTTCACCGCGGACTGCAGGAGCTGCGGCAGCTGGAACAGCGGGCGGTGCGACTGCATCTGCACCTCGTACGGGGTGCGGAAGATCCGTTCCAGCGACGGCCAGTCGTGGCGCACCGCCCACTGGTACTTCGGCACCAGCTGCTCGGTGATGTAGCTCCAGCGATCGGCGAACACCGCCCAGTTCCAGTCCGGCAGCGGCAGGGTCACGACGGCGCGGCGGCCGTCGGGCGTGGTGACCGGGTACCGCACGGACCGGTACTCGCGGGGCGGGATCACGCCCGCCACCGACGGTGAGCCCGCGACGGTCGACAGGTAGGTGATGGCCTCGCCGACGTCGCCCCGATAGCGGCGCACCTGCTCCCACTGACGGCCGATGTTGTCGTGCTGCTCACGGCGCAGGAGTGCGGAGTTGCCGGCCGTGATCCGCGCCTCGTCGCCCGACGCGACGTCGCGCCAGGCGGCCATGATCGCGCCGTCGAACAGCCCGGCGCGCCGCATCTCCTCCAGTGCGGGCAGCCCGCCATCGACGTACGCGATGTGCATCGGCATCAGGTCCGAGAAGATGTTCTTCTGCATCACCAGGATCATTCCGGTGCTCCACGCGATGTCCCGGGGCGTGATGCTGCGCATCGCGCGGAGCACCGCGGCGAGCCCCTCCGGAAGCAGGGCCACGCCCTGCGGCCCGAGCCGATCCACCAGCGCCGTCGCGAGCGCGTTCGTCGCGGCCTGCAGGCCCGGTAGCGCGAACACCCCGCCGCCGAGTTCGAAGTCCAGCAGACCGCCGCCGAAATCGGCGCCGACCTGCCCGCCCTGGCCCGACCAGCGCAGCTCCCGGTGCTCGAGCTGCAGCCGCTCGTACAACGCGTACGAGCGGTTGAGATTGCCGTAGTTCGCGGCCACCCCGGCGCGCGGATCCCACCCCGCCAAGTCGATCCCGGCGCGCTCGGTGGCGCGCACGAGCCAGTACTGCTGCAGCAGGGCGGCGTACCGCCGGGGCGCGGTGCCGGCGGCGCGCGCGGCGGCGAGAGCCCGGCCCAGCGGCGCACTCGTCGTGGGCAGCGCGGGATGCACCCCGCCCGGCGCGACGGAGGCGTCGCGGTTGGGCATCGGCAGGTCGAGGTACGACGGTGCCGCGGTCGCCGCGGGTGCGAGCGGGGCGAGCAGCAGCGCGCAGGCCAGCACGGCACCGGCCGTCCACCGTCGCGGTCGGCGGTTCGGGCCGCGCGCCGGCCGCGGCGATGAGCACCTCGTCATGGCGGTCACTATCGCAGTCGGGGGAGAGGGTCTCACGACCGGGTGTTGCGAATGCAACGAGCGGCTATGTGGGGCGTCCCCCGAACGGACTAGGGGATCAGCCCTGAGGCGTCGCGCCGAAAGCTGGGGGATCGGCCCGGATGTGCCGCGACGTCGCGATTCCTAGCGTGAGAAGGGACGAAAGGTGGTGCGAAATGCGCACATTCATCAAGACCGCAACGATTGCCTCCGCAGCCGGGGTTGCCCTCCTCGTGGCCGCCGCCCCCGCTCACGCGGACCCGGACATCAGCGACTACGCCCGCGGCAGCATCGGCGAGAGCTGCGCCGGATACCCCCTCGGGAAGCTCGCGCTCGAGCGTAACCAGGGCTTCGTGCTCAGCTGTTCGTCCAACGGCACCTGGCAGATCCCCACGGAGCCGTGAGCCGTGAGCCGTCAGCCCCGGCCGGCTCCGCCCGGCTTCCGCTCGGCCACGAACCGCCGCGTCACGGACATGTCGCGCTCGCCCAGCCCCGCGGCGACGATCTCCTCGAACTCGGCCAGCAGGGCGGGCAGCAGGGCTGCCTCCGTACCGGTGGCGGCCGCGACCTCCGCGCCCGACCGCAGGTCCTTGAGCAGGTACTTCGCCATTCCCGACGGGGTGTCGTCGCCGCTGACCAGCTTCTCCTTGCGCGTGTCCAGTAGGCGCGAGGCGGCGTAGCCCCCGCCGAGCAGGTCCCACATCGTGCCCAGGTCGATTCCGGAGCGGTCGGCGAGCACCGTCGCCTCGCCCAGGGCGGCGATCGTGGCGGCGACCACCAGCTGATTGCAGGCCTTCGCGACCTGTCCCGCCCCGAGCGGCCCGAGGCGCACCGGGGTGCCGCAGGGCGCCAGCACCGCCGCGGCGAGGGCGCAGTCCTCCTCGGTTCCGCCCATCATGATCGACAGCGTGCCGGCGATCGCGCCGTCGTCGCCGCCGGAGACGGGGGTGTCGGCGACGCGGACCCGGCCGCCGGTCTCGCGGTCGAGGCGCTCCGCCAGCGCGCGGACGCCGGGCGCGGACGAGGTGGAGCCGATGAGCAGCAGCAGGGGGCGGTCGCCCGCGAGCAGCCCGCCCGCGAGCACCTCCTCCACCTCGGGCAGATCTGGCAGCATGAGGAGCACGACGTCGGCGACGGCGGCGAGCGATGCGGCGTCGTCGTGCTGGACGGCACCGTCGGCCACGAGGTCGGGGCGCGGGCGCCGGGCGGTGATGTGCACGGTGCCGTGCTCGCGGGCCAGGTGCCGCGCCATGGGGGCGCCCATGGCGCCGAGTCCGATCACGCCGACCGTCACCCCGCTCGAGGGGGTCGCAACCTCCGTCATTCGTCCAACCTAGCGAATTGCGTTCAATATGTTGGCCGAATGACTAGACTCGCGGTATGACCGCCACGCTCCGCGCCGCCCTCGCCGTCGACCTGCCCGAGGACGACTGCCTGCTCATCGAGCGGCTCGAACCCCGCGTCGAGCTGCTGCGCGACCATTCCCTGAACCGGCCGGCCCGCTGGGACGCCGACTGGGAGGGGGACCCCACCTTCGCCCGCACCCCCGAGCAGGAGGCCGCCTTCACCGCCCTCCTCGACGGCGCCGACGCCCTGTTCGGCATCCCCGACGTGCAGCCCGCGCGGCTCGCCGCCGTCGTCCGCGCCAACCCGTCGCTGCGCTGGGTGCACGCGACCGCGGCCGGCGGCGGCGCCCAGGTGCGCGCCGCGGGCCTGACGTCCGCCGAACTGGAGCGCGTCGCCTTCACCACCAGCGCGGGCGTGCACGGATCGACGTTGGCCGAGTTCGCCCTGTTCGGGATCCTCGCCGGCGCCAAGGACCTGCGTCGCCTCGAGGACGATCAGGCCGCCCGGCACTGGCCCGCCGAGCGCTGGGCCATGCGCCACCTCGACGAGATGACGGTGCTCATCGTGGGCCTCGGCGGCATCGGCGCGGCGACCGCCGCCCGGTTCAAGGCCTGCGGTTCGACGGTCTGGGGCACCTCCCGCAGCGGCCGCCCCGTCGAGCACGTGGATCGCGTGGTCCCGCTCGACGAGCTCGCCGCCGCGGCCGCGCAGGTCGACGCCATCGTCGTGACGCTGCCCGGCACCGCCGCCACCGAGAAGCTCATCGGCGCCGAACTCCTCGCCGGTGTCCGCCCCGGCACCCTGCTCGCCAACGTGGGCCGCGGCACCGTCATCGACGAGGACGCGCTGCTGCGGGCCCTCGACGACGGGCGGATCGGCTTCGCCGCCCTCGACGTCTTCGCGACCGAACCGCTCCCGCAGCAGAGCCCGCTGTGGGGCCACCCGCGGGTGCTCGCCAGCCCGCACACCGCGGCGCTGAGCCGGCAGGAGGGTAGGCGCATCGCGCGGCTCTTCGCCCGCAACGCCACCGCCCTGCTCGACGGTGCGCCGATGGCGAACGTCGTCGACACGGTGGAGTTCTACTGATGGCCTCGCCCGAGGGCACGCGCGCCCCGGCGCCCGCGGTGACCCGCGCGATCGGCATCCTCGCGCTGCTCGCGGAGTCCGAGAGTCCGGCCCTGAGCCTCAGCGACCTGGCCCGCGGCCTCGGCATCGCCAAGTCCTCGTGCGCCAACCTCTGCCAGGCCCTCGAGGACGGCGACATGATCCGCCGCGTGCCCGGCGGCTTCTCCCTGGGCCGGCGCACGGCGGAGATCGGCGGCGCCTACGCTCTGCAGTTCAACCAGGTCCGCGAATTCTTCCCGGTCATCTCCGCCTCGCCCGTGCTGCGCCGCGAGCTGGTCCAGATCGCGATGCTCGACGGTGCGCACGCCCTCTACCTGGCGCGGCACGAGGGGCGCGTGCCCTACCGGTTCGGCACCCCGCTCGGCTCCCGGCTCCCCGCGGTCTTCACCGCCACCGGCCACGCCCTCCTGGCCGGCCTGCCCGACGACGAGCTCGACGCGACCCTCGCGGACGCGGTGCCCGCGCGCAGCGCCGTCGACGGCAGCGAGGTGACCGACGCCGCGATCCGCGCCGAGCTGGCGCGCGTGCGCGAGCGCGGCTACGCCCTGGACCCCGGCCACGGCACCCTCGGCGTCACCGGCATCGCGGTCGCACTGCCCGCGTGGGCGCCGGGCGACCCGCCGCTGGGTCTGGGCGTCGCCATCCCGTCCGAGCAGGTCGACGAGGCGCGGATCGCGACCGTCGCCGAGGCGCTCGCCGACGCCGCCGCGCGCCTCACCAACCCCTGGCGCGAGCGGGCGGCGACGGAACGGCCTTAGGCCTGCGGGTCAGACGGTGCGGCCGCGCTGCGCGCGGTACCAGCGGACCTGCGCGCCGGTCGACGAGTCGAGGTCGGCGGCGGGGGCACCGTCCGATGCGATGACGGGCAGCAGCGCGTTGGCTTGCACCTTGCCCAGCTCGACGCCCCACTGGTCGAAGGCGTTGATGCCCCAGACCGCGGCCTCGGTGAACACCTGGTGCTCGTAGAGCGCGATGAGCTGGCCCACGACCGACGGGGTGAGTCTCGGCGCGAGGATCGTGGTCGTGGGCCGGTTCCCGGGCATCACCTTGTGCGGCACGACGGCCGGATCGGTTCCCTCGGCGGCGATCTCGTCGGCCGTCTTGCCGAACGCGAGCACCTTGGTCTGGGCGAACAGGTTGCTCATGAGCAGGTCCTGCATGGTGCCGACGCCGTCCGTCGTGGGCAGGTCGTCGGTGGACTGCGCGAAGCCGAGGAAGTCCGCCGGCACCAGCCGGGTGCCCTGGTGCAGCAGCTGGAAGAACGCGTGCTGGCCGTTGGTGCCCGGCTCGCCCCAGAAGATCTCGCCGGTGTCGACGGTGACGGCCGTGCCGTCGACCCGCACCGATTTGCCGTTCGACTCCATCGTCAGCTGCTGCAGGTAGGCGGGGAAACGGGCCAGGTCCTGCGCGTAGGGGAGCACCGCCCGGGACTGCGCGCCGAAGAAGTCCGAGTACCAGAGCCCGATCAGCCCGAGCATGAGCGGCGCGTTCGACGCGGCGGGCGCGGTCGCGAAATGCTCGTCGACGGTGCGGAACCCGGCGAGGAACTCGGCGAACCGTTCGGGCCCGACGGCGATCATCACCGACAGGCCGATCGCCGAGTCCACCGAGTAGCGCCCGCCGACCCAGTCCCAGAAGCCGAACATGTTCGCGGTGTCGATGCCGAACGCCGCGACCCGCTCCGCGTTGGTCGAGACGGCGACGAAGTGCTTGGCGACCGCCTCCTCCCCGACGCCCAGCTTCTCCAGCAGCCAGGCCTTCGCCGCGTGCGCGTTGGTGAGCGTCTCCTGCGTGGAGAAGGTCTTCGAGGCGACGATGAACAGCGTGGTCGCGGGGTTGAGCTGCGCCAGCGTGGCCGAGATGTCGGCCGGGTCCACGTTGGAGACGAAGTGGCACGTGAGGCCGCGCTGCACGTACGCGCGCAGCGCCTGGTAGACCATCGCGGGCCCCAGGTCGCTGCCGCCGATGCCGATGTTCACCACGTCGGTGATCGGCTCGCCCGTCGCGCCGCGCCAGCGCCTGGAGCGGACCTCCTCGCTGAACGCGCCCATCTTCTCCAGCACGTCGTGCACGTCGCCGGTGACGTCCTGCCCGTCGACGTGCAGGTCCCGGCTCGACGGTGCGCGCAGCGCGGTGTGCAGCACGGCGCGGTCCTCGGTGGCGTTGATGTGCTCGCCGGCGAACATGGCGTCGCGGCGCGCGGCGACCCCGGCCTCGTCGGCGAGCGCGGCCAGCAGGCCGAGCGTCTCCCGGGTCACGCGGTGCTTGGAGTAGTCGATGTAGAGGTCGCCGACCTCGAAGACGAAGTCCGAGCCCCGGTCCGGGTCGGCGGCGAACAGCTCCCGCAGGGTGGTGCCGGCGATCTCGCGGTGGTGATCGACGAGGTTCCGCCAGGCGGTGGACGCGGTGATGTCGCTGTCGCTCATGGCGGCCAGCCTAGTGTCCGCAGCGCCGCCGCGGGCGGTTCACGGACGAGGTCACAGGCGGTGCCCGGACAACGCCCTGCGCGCACGCTCGGCCCGGAGCTAGGGTGGCGGTATGGCAACCGAACAGCGCGTCCGTGATCTCCTCGACCGCATCCCCACGGGGATCTTCGTGAGCGGAGCGTTCCGCGATTCGAGTTCGGGCGCAACCTTTCCGGTGCACGACCCGGCCACCGAGGAGGTGCTGGTCGAGGTCGCCGACGCCACGCCCGAGGACGGCGCCGCCGCGCTCGACGCGGCCGTCGCCGCGGGTCCCGCGTGGGCCGCGACGCCCGCCCGGGAGCGCGGCGAGATCCTCCGCGCCGCCTACGAGGGACTGCACGCCCGGGCCGACGACTTCGCGCTGCTGATGACCCTCGAGATGGGGAAGGCGCTGCCCGAGTCGGCCAACGAGCTCAAGTACGGCGCGGAGTTCTTCCGCTGGTTCTCCGAGGAGGCCGTCCGCATCGCGGGCCGGTACACGCCGGCGCCCGCCGGCACCGGCCGGATCCTGGTGAGCAAGGCCCCCGTCGGGCCGTGCCTCGCGATCACCCCGTGGAACTTCCCCCTGGCGATGGGCACCCGCAAGATCGGGCCCGCGCTGGCGGCCGGCGCCACGATGGTGGTCAAGCCCGCCGGCCTCACGCCGCTGACGATGCTGCTGCTCGCCGAGGTGCTCAAGGACGCGGGCGTGCCGGACGGGGTGATCTCCGTGCTGCCCACCTCGAAGTCCGGCGCGCTGACGGGGCCGCTGCTCGCCGACCCGCGGCTGCGCAAGCTCACCTTCACCGGGTCCACCGAGGTGGGCGCCGCGCTCGTCGCGCAGTCGGCGCCCGGCATCCTGCGCACGTCGATGGAGCTGGGCGGCAACGCGCCGTTCGTCGTCTTCGACGACGCCGACGTCGACCACGCCGTCGCGCAGGCCCTCCTCGCGAAGCTGCGCAACGGCGGCGAGGCGTGCACCGCCGCCAACCGCTTCCACGTGCACGAGTCGGTGCTCGAGGAGTTCACCGACAAGCTCGTCGAGGGCATGGCGAAGTACGTCCTGGGCCGCGGCATCGACGAGGGCGTGACCATCGGGCCGCTGGTCTCCGCCGACCAGCAGGCCACCGTCTCGGAGCTGGTGCAGGACGCGGTCGCCAAGGGCGCGACGCTGCGGCTCGGCGGGGTCGCGCCCGACGGCCCCGGCCACTTCTTCCCGCCGACGGTGCTCGCCGACGTCCCCGCCGACGCCCGGATCCTCACCGAGGAGGTCTTCGGCCCCGTCGCCCCGATCGTCTCCTTCGCCGACGAGGACGCGGGAGTCGCCGCCGCGAACGCGACCCAGTACGGCCTGGCCGCCTACATCTTCACCAAGGACCTCGACCGCGCACTGCGGGTGGCCGACCGGATCGAGTCCGGCATGGTCGGCGTGAACCGCGGAGTCATCTCGGACCCCGCCGGCCCGTTCGGCGGCGTGAAGGCCTCCGGCTTCGGCCGCGAGGGCGGCAGCGAGGGCATCGAGGAGTACCTGGAGACCCGCTACATCGCCCTCCAGTGACCGCCCATCGCAATTGAATACCGTTTACGATCACCGCGACCTGCGGTTTCTCTGTCGGAAACAGTGTTCAATTGCAGTCGGGGTGATCGCAAACCTCACCGCGGCGCAGCGGTCTGTGGCACCGTCGAGGGGTGGTGGACGAGCAGGCGGGTAGCGGCACGCGGGAGAACGTGATCCTGGTGCACTGGCACGACCTGGGTCGCCACCTCACCTGCTACGGCGCGGAGGGGGTCGTCAGCCCGAACCTCGACCGCCTCGCGGCCGAGGGGATCCGGTTCACCGACGCCCACGCGACGGCGCCGCTCTGCTCGCCCGCGCGCGGATCGCTGTTCACCGGCCTGCACCCGCACCGCAACGGCCTCGTCGGCCTCGCGCACCACGGCTTCGAGTATCACGACCACGTGCGGACCCTGCCCGCGCTGCTCGGCGAGGCGGGCTACCGCAGCGCCCTGTTCGGCATGCAGCACGAGAGCGCCGACCCGAGCCGGCTGGGCTTCGACACCGCCGACGTCTCGGACTCGCTGTGCGACTACGTCGTGGCGCAGTCGCAGGGATGGCTGGCCGACGCCGCCACGCGCGACGAGCCCTTCTTCCTCACCGCCGGGTTCTTCGAGACGCACCGCCCGTACCCCGTCGACCAGTACGTGCCCGCCGACCCGGACGCGATCGGCGTGCCCGGCTTCCTTCCCGATACCCCGCAGGTCCGCGAGGATCTGGCCGGGCTGCACGGCAGCATCACGCAGGCCGACGCCGCGGTCGGGCGACTGCTCGACACGGTCGACGAGCTGGGGCTCGCCGAGAACACGTGGATCCTGTTCATCACCGACCACGGCCTCGCCTTCCCCCGCGCCAAGTCCACGCTCTACGGCGAGGGCACCGGCGTCGCCTTCATCGCCCGGCCGCCCCGCGCCCTGGGCCTCGCGCCGCGCGTGTACGACGACCTGTTCTCGGGCGTCGACCTCACCCCGACGGTGCTCGACCTCCTCGGCCTGCCCCTGCCGGAGGACCTCGACGGCGAGACCCACGCGGCCGAACTCCTCGAGCCCACCGGCGAGCAGGTGCGCGCCGGGCTGTTCACGCAGAAGACCTACCACGACGCCTACGACCCGATCCGCGCCGTGCGCACCAAGCAGTTCAGCTACATCGAGAACTACGCCGACCGGCCCGCGCTGCTGCTGCCGCTCGACATCGCGGACAGCTCGTCGGCCGCGTCGCTCGACCCGTACGCGACGGCCGCGCCGCGGCCCCGTCGGGAGCTGTACGACCTGGTCGTCGACCCGTACGAGCGGCACAACGTGATCGATGAGCCGGCCTACCAGTGGGTGGCCCGGCGCCTCGCCGGCGTGCTCGCGAACTGGCGCGAGACGACCGGCGACGTGCTGCCGTCGGAGGCCGAGGGCACCAAGATCGCCGAGGCGTTCATGGCCGCCTTCTTCGCCGGCCGGGCCGAGCCCGACGCCGACGAGGTTCCGCTGCCGTCGCGCCGCCCGCAGGGCGAGCGCCGCGAACTGGTCCCGCGCGAGTCGGCCGAGCGGGCCCGCGCCGACGCAGCGAACGCCTGATCTACACCCGCACCTGCCGGAACTCCGGCGCCACCTCCGCGATCCGCTCGTAGTCGCTGTCGCGATGCACTACGACCGCGTCGTGGCGGATGGCGATCGCGGCGATCATCGTCTCGACGGGGCCGGCCGCGCGTACCTTGCCGGAGTGCCAGAGTCGGCGCTGCAGCTCGACGGAGACGGCGTGGGTTTCGACGCCGGGATGCAGCACGTCGAGGAACTCCCAGTTCGTGGCGTATTCGGAGTCCCACTCCCGGGGAGAACGTGTGGAGTAGAGCGCTTCCAGGAGCTGCGGCGCGCATGCCGCGAGGAAGTTCCCGCCCGTCGTGAACGATGTCAGCGCGGTGCTGCCGATCTCGCCGGTCTGGATCCTCGACCACACGGAGTTGTCGACGATGTGCGGCACAGGGCGCTCGTCGACCGGAAGCGTCACCGCCTCGCCTCCTTGAGGAACTCGGGATCCGCGAGCGCGGCGTAGGGACCGTCGGGATTCGATGCGATCCGCTCGATCATGTCCCGCTGGAGCTTCTGCTTGAGCGCCAGCTCGACGAGGCTGACCACCATGTCCTGATTGGATGCGTAGCCCAGCTCCTCCCGCGCCCGGTCGAAGAGGCCCTCAGGCGCGCGCAGGGAGGTGAGCTTCAGCGGTGCGTCGCGGAATTCGGGCAGTGTCGCGGACATGTCGCACCTCCGGTGTATATCGGATCTATGGAATCACGATATCAGAATCGGACACGGTGCGGAATCCGATGTTGCTCGCCGTCGAGTTGGGGGTGTTGTGGCTGCGGGCCGCCGTGCGATAGCGGTAGCAGTAGGAGTCGTGGCAGAGGTGGCTGCCGCCGCGCAGCACCCGGGCGGTCCCGCGGTCCGGCCCCGTCGGCGAAACCTCCGGTGACGCACGGTAGTAGCGCGCCGAGAACCGGTCGGCGCACCACTCCCACACGTTCCCCACCGCCTGGTACAGGCCGTAGCCGTTCGGCGCGTACGAGCGCGCCGCGACGGTGCCGACCGCACCGTCGGGCTTGGGGAAGTCCCCGACGAAGATGTTGCAGTCCCGCCCCGGCACGGGGTGCTCGTCGCCCCAGGGGTAGCGGGCGCCGTCCAGGCCGCCGCGCGCCGCGTACTCCCACTGCGCCTCGGTCGGGAGGGCCCGGCCCGCCCACGCGCAGTAGGCGCGGGCGTCCGCGTGCGAGACGTGCACGACCGGATGGTCGTCGAGGGCGACGGTGCCCGGCCCGCCCGGCGCGCGGAACGTCGCGCCCGGCACCGTCAGCCACCACGGCGTGCCCGGGACCGGCACCCCGGCGGACGGGTGCTGGACGGATTCGGCCCGTTCGCTGCGCTCCCGGCGCCGGGCGGCGCTCGCGTGGAAGACCGCCGACGCGCCGAACCGCTCGGCGTCGGTGACGTACCCCGTCGCGTCGGCGAAAGCGGCGAACGCGGCGACGGTCACCGTCGTCGCGTCGATCGCGAAGCCCGGCAGCACGACCCGGTGCACCGGGAGCTCGCCGTCGGCGCGGTAGCCGTCGCCGTGGTGATCGCCCATCGCGAACGCACCGGCCGGGACACGCGCCTGGGGGATCGGATGCGCACCGCCGCCCGGCACCGCACCGTCGCCCGGCACCGCACCGCCGCCCGGCACCGCACCGGCATGCGGCGGCAGGTCCGGGCCCTCGGGCGTGCAGCAGTTCACTCCTCGAGTATTCCCCGCTCCACGAGCAGCGCGATCACCCGCTGCGCGAGCTCGTCGGTGTCGGCGCCGGTGGTGTCGAAGCGCAGGTCCGGGTTCTCGGGCTTCTCGTACGGCCCGTCGACGCCCGTGAGGCCCCGCAGCTCGCCGCGGTCCGCGCGGGCGTAGAGGCCCTTCGGGTCGCGCTTGCGGCACTCGGACACCGGCGTCGAGACGTGCACCTCGAGGAAGTCGATGTCGGCGGCCCGGTTCAGCTCCCGGGCGATCTCCCGGTCGGATCGCAGCGGCGAGACCAGCGAGGCGATCGAGATCACCCCGGCGTCCGCGAACAGGCGCGTCAGGTGCCCCACGCGGCGAATGTTCTCCGCCCGGTCGCCGGGGGAGAAGCCCAGGTCGTCGGAGATGCCGTGGCGGATGTTGTCGCCGTCGATGAGGTAGGCGACGCGGCCCCGCGAGACCAGCGCCCGCTCCAGGGCGACCGCCACCGTCGACTTGCCGGAGGCGGGCAGGCCCGTGAACCACACCGTCGCGCCGCGCTGCCCGGTCCTCGCCCAGCGCTCCGCCCGCCCCAGCGAGCTGGGGTGCCAGCGGATGTCGTTGCGGGTCGCCTGCCCGGGAACCACCTCGCGGGCCTCCGCGATCGTGCCCGCGCCCACCGTGTCGTAGCTCGCCTCGTCGATGAGGATCAGCGCGCCCGTATCCCGGTTCTGCGCGTACGGGTCGGCCACCACCACCGACGAGGTCCGCAGCGTCACGGTGCCGATGTCGTTGAGCGCCAGCTCACTCGGCCCGACCTGCTCGATGAGCGTCTCGGGGTCCAGGCGGCGCTCCAAGGACTGGACCGTCGCGCGGACCGTCGCCGTGGCGTGCTTGAGCGCCACGCGGTCGCCCGCCCGCAGGGGCTTCTCGGCCAGCCAGCAGACGGTGACCTCCAGCTCGCGGGCGTTCACCGGCAGGTGCGCGCCCTCGGCGCCGGAGACGAGGACGTCGCCGCGGCCCACGTCGATGTCGTCGGCCAACTCGACCGAGACCGACAGCGGGGCGACCGCCGTCGCGCGGTCGTCGTCGAGCGTGTCGAGCGCGGTCACCGTCGAACGGCTGCCCGACGGCAGGACCAGCACCTCGTCGCCGACGGTCAGCGTTCCGGCGGCGACGCGGCCGGCGTACCGTCGGCGCCGCTCGGCGGTGGGCCGGGAGACCCACTGGACCGGCAGGCGCAGCTCCGTCGCGACCGCCGACGGTGCCCGCAGCGGCACGCCCTCGAGGTGCTCGAGCAGCGTCGGGCCGTCGTACCAGGGGGTGTGCGCGGACCGGTGCACGACGTTGTCGCCGAGCTTGGCGGCCAGCGGGATCGCGGGGATCGCGTCCAGGCCGAGCCGCACCGCGAGCTCGGCGAGCTCCGCCTCGACCTCCGCGAACCGCTCCGCGGAGAAGTCCACGAGGTCGATCTTGTTCACCGCGGCGATGACGTGCGGCACGCCGAGGAGCGTCGCGATGCGGGCGTGCCGGCGGGTCTGGCGCAGCACCCCCTTGCGGGCGTCCACCAGCAGGATCGCGACGTGCGCGTTCGAGGCGCCCGTGAACATGTTGCGGGTGTACCGCTCGTGGCCGGGGGTGTCGGCGAGCACGTAGCTGCGGGTGGCGGTCGAGAAGAAGCGGTAGGCCACGTCGATGGTGATGCCCTGCTCGCGCTCGGCCCGCAGGCCGTCGGACAGCGCCGCCAGGTCCACCTCGTCGCCGTCGGTGACGGCGTCGAGGTGGTCCGTGGGCAGGCTGCCGGTGTCGTGCAGCAGGCGGCCGATGAGCGTCGACTTGCCGTCGTCGACCGAGCCCGCGGTGGCGAGGCGCAGCAGCTGCCGGGTGGTGTTCCTGATGAGTACCTCGGTCATCAGAAGTACCCCTCCTTCTTCCGGTCCTCCATGGCGGCGGCGGACGTGCGGTCGTCGGCGCGGGTCTCGCCGCGCTCCGAGACGGTGGCGGCGGAGATCTCCGCGATGACGTCGGCGATGGCGGTGGCGCGGCTGCGGACCGCGCCGGTGATGGTCAGGTCGCCGACGGTGCGGTAGCGCACCCACTCCCGGTTCACGGTCTCCCCGTCGCGCGGCGGCGTGAACTCCGAGACGGTGAGCAGGATCCCGTCGCGCTCGAAGACCTCCCGCTCGCTCGCGTAGTAGATCGACGGCAGCTCCAGGCCCTCGAGTTCGATGTAGCGCCAGATGTCGAGCTCGGTCCAGTTGGACAGGGGGAACACCCGGACGGACTCGCCGCGGCGGATGCGGCCGTTGTACAGCGACCAGGGCTCGGGGCGCTGCGCCCGCGGGTCCCACTGGCCGAACTCGTTGCGGAAGCTGAACACCCGCTCCTTGGCGCGCGCCCGCTCCTCGTCGCGGCGGGCGCCGCCGAACGCGGCGTCGAAGTTGCCCGCCTCCAGGGCGTCCAGCAGGGTGCGGGTCTGCAGCCGGTTCCGCGAGCCGGAGGACTCCGTCGACTCCGCGACCCGGCCCGTGTCGATCGACTCCTGCACCGAGGCGACGATGAGCTCGATCCCGTCGGGGTTCTCCGCGGTCGGGGTCACGCGGCGGTCGCGGAACTCGATCACCTCGGGGAAGTTGTGCCCCGTGTCCACGTGCAGGATCGGGAACGGCAGCGGCGCGGGCCGGAACGCCTTCTCCGCGAGCCGCAGCAGCACGATCGAGTCCTTGCCGCCGGAGAACAGGAGCACGGGGCGCTCCAGCTCGGCGACGACCTCGCGGATGATGTGCACCGCCTCGGCCTCGAGGACGCGGAGTTCGTCGACGGCGGCGATCGGTTCGGGCGTCAGTGTGCTCATAGGGGGTATCCGTTCTCGGCGGCGTCGGCGCGGTAGCGCTCCGCCCACTCCTTCGAGCGGGCGTTGGACTGGGGTTTCAACGGCGGCGGGGGAGCGAGATCCGGGTCCTGCCCGATCGCGTCCAGCACGCGGGCCGTCGTCTTCCGCGGGTCGGCGGTCAGCTCGTGGAAGTCGATCTCGAGGGGGGTGATGCCCTCGAACGCGAACCACGCCCGCCAGGCCCGCTCCTGCTCGCGGAGGATCCCCGCGAGGTGGGCGATCCCCTCGGCGCGGTACACGGCGCGCTCGTCGCGTTCCACGTCGTGATCGGGATCGTCGCGCCAGACGCGGGTCTGCACCGCGCGCCACATGGAGACGGCCTGGGCGACCACGTCGGGCCGGTGCACGTGCACGTAGAGGGGGTCGGCGCCGTCGAACAGGGACCGGATGGCCGTCCGGACCGAGCCGGACGCCGTGCGCGTGCGGGCGACCAGCACGGGGGTCTGGTTCCACATGATTTTGCCGCCCCACACGCCGTTGGGCGTCCGGCCCTCGCGCAGCACGTCGGCGCGCCACTGCTCCGGACCGCGCGGGTCGACGGTGCCGGGATCGATGGGGTCGAGCAGGTCGAGCAGCGACGGATCGTCGACGCCGGCGAACCACTCGCGGGGCTGCGGCGACAGCGACGAGGACGGGTAGTACTGGAAGAACTCCTGCGGCCGCCCGGCGACGCCGGTGGCCGCGAGGGACTCCACGAGGAGTGTGCTCCCGCTGCGCTGGGTGGCGCACACGAGATAGTCGTCAGGGCTGGGCATGCCCGCTAGTCTGGCGGAGAAAGCCCCTTCGACCTGGGGTTCGATGGCACCGTGAACGTGATCCTTGACGGATCGCAGTGGGTGTGGTGCAGCCGCTACAGGGCGTCGATGCCCGCCAGCAGCAGGTCGAGTCCCGCCAGGAACTGGGCGCGGTCGTCGTGGCCCGCAATGGTGGCGGCGATGCGGCGCAGATACGGGAACTCGTCGGGGTCGAGCTGTTCGATGCGGGAGGCGACGCCGCCCAGCAACTCCGCGCGGCTGGGCCCGCTGCGCGCGAGATCCGAGCGGGCGTTCGCGGCGTTCTGCGCGGCGGAGCCGAGCACGTAGCCGACCACGGCGGTGGCCGCGTCGAACAGCGCCGCCTCCGGCGTGCCCATCGCCAGCACCGCGCCGCCGATCCGCTCGCTCAGCAGCAGGTTCGCCGGCCGGCCCGGGTCGGCCATCACCTGCGCGGCCAGCCACGGGTGTGCGTCGATCGCGTCGAACAGGGCCAGCGCCAGCGCGCGGATCGTCTCCCGGGGGTCGGCGCCGCCCGGGGGCGCGGCGAGGATCGGCCGCAGCACCGCGTCGGTCGCGGCGGCGAGGAGCTCGTCCTTCCCGGCGACGTGGTGGTAGATCGCGCCGCTGCCGGTGTTCAGGGCGCCTCCGAGTGCGCGGAAGGTCAGCGCGTCGGGGCCGCTCGCGTCGAGCAGGCCGATCGCGGCCTCCACGATGCGCTCGCGGGAGAGGGCGTCGGTGCGGCGGCTGCGGGGTGGCACGCGTCCATCTTGACACAATTGGAACATTGTTCCAAACTCGGTTGGAACGATGTTCCAACCGAAAGGGGAGTGCCATGCGGACACCCATCACGATCATTGGCGCCGGGCTCGGCGGCCTCGCCCTGGCCCGCGTCCTGCACGTCCACGGCATCGACGCCGTGATCTACGAGGCCGAGCCGACGCCCATGTCGCGCACCCAGGGCGGCCAGCTCGACATCCACGAGGCGGACGGCCAGGCGGCGCTCGAGGCCGCCGGCCTCACCGCTGGGTTCCGCGCCCTGATCCACGAGGGCGGCGAGGCCACCCGGGCGCTCGACCGCGACGGCACCGTCCTGCTCGACCTGCCCGACGACGGCGACGGCGGCCGGCCCGAGGTGCTCCGCGGCGACCTGCGCCGCCTCCTCCTCGACTCCCTCCCGGCGGGCACGATCCGCTGGGGCGCCAAGGTGACGGCGGTGCGCGCGCTCGGCGGCGGGCGGCACGAGGTGACGTTCGCCGACGGGACCACCGTCCCGACCGGCCTGCTGATCGGGGCCGACGGTGCCTGGTCCAGGGTGCGCGCTCTGGTGACGGAGGAGGCACCGTCGTACTACGGCACCACCTACGTCGAGACCTACCTGCACGACGTCCGGCGCCGGCACCCCGGCATCGCCGAGCTGGTCGGGGAGGGTGCGATGTTCGCCCTCGCGCCCGGCCGCGGGATCAGCACCCACGCCGAGGCCGGCGACATCGTGCACACCTACGCCCAACTGCACGTCGCCGAGGACTGGGCCGACGGGATCGACTGGGCGGATCCGGCGGCGGCCGATCGCGTGATCGCCGAGTACCCGGGCTGGTCGGAGGACCTGCTCCGGCTCATCGCCGAATCGGATACGCCGCTCGTGCCGCGGCGGCTCTACACGCTTCCCGTCGGGCTGCGCTGGGACCACGTCCCGGGCGTCACGCTGGTCGGCGACGCGGCGCACGTCAGCCCACCCGCCGGCGAGGGCGCCAACATCGCGCTGTTCGACGGTGCCGAGCTGGCCCGGCACCTCGTCGAGAACCCCGGCGATCCCGAGGCGGCGCTCGCCGCCTACGAGAGTGAGATGTTCGACCGCGCCGCGGAGTCCGCGGCCGCCGCGGACGCGATGGCGACCCTGCTACTGGGCGACGCCGCGCCCGGCGCCCTCGTCGACTTCTTCACGGGGATCCCGGCCCGCGCCTGACCGCGGACCGTCGGGCGCTACCGGCCGAGCGGGCCCCGCCCCAGGCGGAGCAGCAGCATCGCGAGGGTGTGGCCCTCCCGGCCCAGCTCGGAGAACCGCTCGAGCACCTTCATCTCCCGCGAGTGCACCAGCCGCGTACCGCCCGACGCCATGCGCGTGCGGCCGATGATCTGCGAGACCTCGCTGCGGCGCTTGACCGCGGCCAGGATCTCCGCGTCGAGTCGGTCGATCTCCTCGCGCAGGGCCTGGATCTCCTCGTCGGCGAGCGGCGTCTCGGCGCCGGTGTCGTCCGGTGTGCTCATGGCTCAAGTTTTCCACAGCCGTGGGATCTACCATCGAGCACCGTGCTCCGTTGGCCCCGACTCCCCGCACCGCGGCGACAGCTGTGGATCGGCGCGGCGGTCCTCATCGTGCTGCAGCTCGCGGTCCGCGGGTACGTGCTGGCGCGCGGGAACTTCTACTGGGACGACGTGGCCTTCATCGGCCGGGCGGCGCGCCCGCTCACCGACCTCGGCGGGTGGTTCGTCGACTACGACGGGCACTTCATGCCCGGCACGCTGTTCGCGGCCGCCGCGATCACCAAGGTCGCGCCGCTGAGCTGGCCCGCGGCCGCCGCGTCGATCCTGCTGCTGCAGCTGGTGGCCTCACTGCTCTCGTTGCGCGCACTCGTGATCGTCGCGGGCCGGCGCCCCGGGGTGCTGATCCCCTTCGTCTTCCTGCTGTTCACGCCGCTCACGCTCACCGCGACGGCCTGGTGGGCGTCGGCGCTCAACGCGCTGCCGCTGCAGATCGGGCTCGCGGTGGTCGTGGCCGAGACGATCCGGTACCTGCGGGGGAGTCGGAGGTCCGGCGCGTACGCCGTCGCGGCGCTCCTGGTCTCCCTGCTCTTCTTCGAGAAGGCGCTGGTCATTCCCTTCGTCGCGTTCGCGGCGGCAGGCCTGCTGCCGTACGTGCGCGGTCACCGCCGGCCCGTGCGGACCGTGCTGCGCCGCGGCCGGTGGCTGTGGGCGGCGTTCGCGCTGGTCGTCGTGGCGTGGGTGGTGCTGTGGCTGTCGGTCACCGCGTCGCGGCCGGGCACGCACACCGTCGGGTTCACGGCGCGGGTGCTGTGGCGGTCGGTGAACGCGGTGCTCGCACCCGCCGCGGTGGGCGGGCCGTGGACGTGGCGACGCGAGAACCCGGGCCCGCCGCTCGTGGTCACCGACGTGACGATCACCGTCGTGGGGCTGGTCGCGATCGTCGCGATCCTCGCGGTCACGTGGTGGCGCGCCCCGCGGGGGCTCGCGGTCTGGGGCGCGGCCGCGGTGTACTTCCTCGGCGCCTCGTCGACCGTCTTCTTCCTGCGCAGCTCGGAGTACACGTCGGCGCTGCTGCCGCTCTCCCTGCGCTACTTCGCGGACTTCGCGTGGGTGCTCACGCTGGCCGCGGCGATCGTTCTGCGGTGTGACACCGGCGGATTCCGGGGCCACGGGGCCGGATTCGGCCTCGTGAGGTCGAGAGTCGCCGGATTCACGAGCGGCCGGCGGTTCTGGGCGGCCGTCGTGATCGCCTTCGCGGTGAGCGGCACCCTGTCCGCGGTCCGCTTCGCGCCCCTGTGGCACGACAACCCGACCGGTCCCTACCTGCAGAACCTCCGCGCCGGATCGGCCGCCTACGCCGACCGCGAGGTGCTCGACCAGGAGGTGTACGGCGACGTCCTGGCCCGGCTCGCCGGCCCGAACAACCGGCTGTCGCGGATCCTGGCCACGCAACCCACGCACCCGCGGTTCGCCGAGTACGCGCGGGAGGCCACCGTCGTGGACCAGCAGGGGCGCTTCCAGCCCGGGCGGGTCACACGCGTCCGCAGCCTGCCGCTCGGTCCGTTCCCCTGCGGCACCCGGGTCGACGACGGTGCGCCGGTGACGCTCGCGTACGAGGGGCCGCTCGCCTTCTGGGACTGGGTGGTCGAGCTCAACTACCTCGCCTCGTCCGACGGGGTGGTGGTGCTGCAGCAGCAGCGCGGCGCGACGCCGGTGCGGGTGCCCGTCCGTCGAGGAGCGCACACCGTCTACGCCCGTGTCACGGGGACCGGCGACGGTCTCGTCGCGCGCGCGGAGACACCGGGCCTGGTCGCCTGCGTGGGGAGTGGGCCGATCGGCCTGCTGGTGCCCGCGTCGGCCGCCCGCTGACCGACGGACCATGTCCTGACGAGCGCAACCTCTGACCAGCAATTAACCCCCACTGTGGATCAACTGTTGCGACACATCAACGTCTGATGTCGCAAAGTTTCCAAAATTCGGACGTATATCCACGGTGTGGGTTGTATGGTGCGCTGGTCCGAATCTGCTGTGATCGGACTCACTCCAGCCGAAGGGTGCTGCCTGACATGCAAGCCGTCGTCCGTCGATCCGTCCCGCGCCGCTACGCCGGCGCCTCCCTCGCCATGGTCACCGCCGCGGCGATCGCCGTCGCGCCCGTGACCGCCTCCGTCGGCGCGGTCACCGCGCCGGCCTCCACCGTTCTCGTGAACCCCGCGAAGCTGGTGAATCTGCAGACGCAGGTCGCCGGTTCCGTCGCGAACCTCCTGCCCGGCGCCGCCGGCCCGGCCGCCGCCGCGGCCGCGCCGACCTGGGGCTGGGGCGACGTCACCTTCCTCGCGGAGACGCTGCAGGAGGCCTTCAAGCAGGTCCAGGCCAGCCTCGCCGGAACGGGTGAGGGCGGTGGCGGGCTCCCGAACGCGTTCGAGCAGGCGCTCGCGTCGATCAAGGCCGGCAGCGTCGCCGGCGCCTACCGGCCGATCGGCAGCGCCATCGAGGCCGCGGCCCTCATCGGCCTGATGTCGGTGCTCTTCCCGATCGCGGACCAGTTCAACCCGAAGCTCGGCGCCCTGGGCAAGGGGCTCGAAGCCGCCTTTCCGCACCTGATCCCGCTCGGCCAGTCCGCGTTCGCGCTCGCGCTCCGCCTGCCCTACGAGGTGCTCGCCGCGGGTGAGGGCATCGCCAAGGCCGTCCTCTCGGGCGACGTCACCAAGATCGGCGCCGCCGTCTCGACCGGCGTCGCCGGCATCGGCAAGTTCCTCGAGGCCAACATCACGAACGCGTCGACGGGGCTCATCCCCAACCTGGTCAAGGCCGGTTCCGCGGTGCTGGGCGAGCTGATCCCCAAGCTGCCCGCCTCCGCCCAGGCCGACGCCATGGCTGCCCGCGCCGCCGTCGCCTCCGCCCCGGCGCTGGGGATGCCGGACTTCGCGACGCTGTTCGAGGCATGGAAGGCGGGCTTCGAGATGTTCGCCGCGAGCGTCAAGGGCGATGAGTGGACGCCCGGCGTACTGAAGACGATCACCGACGCGTTCGGCAAGCTCGGCAAGGGCGACCCGGCCGGTGCGATCGGCGACGTCACCGACAAGGCCAAGGCGCTGTCGATCATCGTCCTGCTGGGCGGCGTCATGCCGATCACCGATCTGGTGAACCCCTACCTCGGCCCGATCGGCGTCGGCCTCACGAACTCCCAGGCGGACTTCATCGGGCTCGGGAACTCCGCGCTGGCGGTGCTCTTCGACACCCCGGGCAAGGTGGTCGCGATCGGCCAGAACCTGGTGACCGCGCTGCTCTCCGGCGATCCCGCCAAGGCGCTCACCGGGCTCGCGGCGGACGTCGGCGCACTGACCACGTTCCTCAACGACCGCCTGTTCGTCGCCAAGGACAATCCCTTCGACAACGCGGTCTTCCCGGGGCTGGCGAACATCGGCAAGAACATCCTCGACGCGTTCAAGCCCGCCGCGGAGTCTCCGACGTCCACCGACTCCGTCGCGAGCACCGCCGCGCCCGCGACGACCGCCGTCGCCGTCGAGGCGTCGACCCCGTCCGTCGGCACTCCGTCCGTCGGCGCTCCGACGGGCGGCACGGTCGCCGAGGATGACGCCGCCGCGCCGACCGCGCCGACCGCGCCGACTGCGCCTGCGGAGCCGACGACGCCTGCGGAGCCGACGACCCCGGCGGAGCCGACGACCCCGGCGGAGCCGACGACCCCGGCCGAGCCGACCGTCGAGGCCCCGACGGGGGTCGAGGCGGGTGCGCCGTCGGGTGCGACTGACGGCGCGTCGGAGGGCGGCGCTTCGGAGGGCGGCGCGGATGACGCCGCGACGGGCGCGGAGGCCGACCCCGACGTCTGATCCCGGGTGCGACCCGGTGCGACACCGCTCCCCGGCGCCGACGCGTGGAACTACCGGCCACGACTTCCCCCGCCGGGGAGCGGTCCCGTACCCGGGGCAAAAAATGTGGCGCTGACCAGGCGTGTTCAGAAACGTGCAGACCGCATTGAGACAGATTGACGTGTGGTGTCGCAAAGCTTCTTCGAAAGCGGTCCGATAATCCACGACGTGGGCGTATGTTCCGTTCGTCCGGTTCGTGTGTGATCCGGCTCACTCCAGTTGAAGGGTGTTTCTCCATGCTCGCAGCAGATCCTCGGTCCTCCCACCGTCGTTACGCCGCACCCGCCGTCGCCCTGGCCGCGGCGGCGGCCGTCGCGGTCGCGCCCGTCGCCACGTCGATGGGCGCGGTGACGGCACCGTCGCTCCCGCCGATCGTCCAGGACCTCGGCGGCGCCGCCAGTGCCGTCGCGAACTGGGCCACGGCGATGGGCCTGAAGTTCGTCACGGACCCGGTCACCGGCCTGACGAAGCTGGTGCAGGACCAACTCGGCAACGCCGCCACGATCGCGGGCGCCGCCGGCGACGCCGGCAAGGCCTTCTTCGAATACCTCGAGGACAACCTGCTGGTGAACCTGGAGAAGATCCAGGCCGATCTCGCCGCGGGCAAGGTGGGCGACGCGTGGACGACCTTCGTCACGACGATCACCGGCTCGATCCTCACGCCCGCGATCAGCCTGCTTCCGGTGATGGACGCGATCGGCGGCCAGCTCGGGCCGATCGGCGACGGTCTGACGGCCGCGCTGGGGCCGCTCCTGGGTCTCGCGCTCGGTCCGCTCCAGGCGGGCGTCGAGGTGCCGGCGCTCCTCGCCGACGGCGTCACCGCCGCGCTGAAGGCGCTCGGCACCGGCGGCCCAGCCGCGGCGCTGACGTCCCTGTTCGGCACGGCGTCCGTCGTGAACGAGAAGGTCATCGGCGCGCTGTTCGGCGAGTACGGCGCGATCCCCAGCCTGATCAACCTGCTCCCGACGGTCCTCGGCGGGATCGCCGGATCCGACTGGGCGAACGCGGGGCCGTTCACCCTGCCGACGGGCAATGAGGTCACCTTCGCGTCCGCGTCGGCGTCCACGCTCGCGGCGTCGCCGACCGCACTGCCCGACTTCGGCGCGATCGGCGGGATCTGGACGGATACGCTGACCCGGATCGCGACCAACCTCGCCGGACCCGACGGCGTACAGCGGATCCTCAGCACCCTGCTCAGTGGCGTGCCGAGCGGGAACTGGTCGCAGTCCTACGAGGTCATCCACGGCATCCTCGCCGCTCCGCTGCTCGAGCTCGGCGGCGCCGTGCTCCAGACCGGAGACAAGCTCAACCCGTTCCTGGGCCCGCTGGGCAAGGGCCTCGACGGTGCCGCGGAGCCGCTGCTGTACCTGACGCTCGGGCTCTACAACGCGACGCGGATGGTGCCGTCGGCCGCGCTCACCGGTGTCGAGAACGCGGTGAAGGCGCTCGCTACCGGCGATCCGATCGCCGCGATCAACGCCGCGGTGGCGGGCCTGGGCGCCACGCTGACCGAGGGCAACAACGCGCTGTTCTCGGACAACCCGTTCACCATCGGCCTGCTGCCGGGCCTGCTCGGTGTCGGGACCGGCTTCCTCGACGGGCTCACCGGCAAGACCGCGGACGCGGGTGTCGCCACGGCCCGTGCGGACGCTCCGGCGAAGGCCGCGGTCGAGACCTCCGTCGTCGACACCACCGACGACGCGGTGTCCGAACCGTCGACGGGCGGCGCTTCGCAGCCCTCGACCCCGACGGTGCCCGACGCGCAGGCTCCGGCGGCCGGCACACCGACCACCGAGGCGCCCGCGGAGACCCCGGTGGAGACTCCCGCCGAGTCCCCGACGACGGACTCCCCAGTGACGGAGGCTCCGGCAACGGACACCCCGGCGGAGGACGCGTCGGAGGAATCCGCCGCATCCGAGGAATCCGCGGGCGCCGACGCCACCGCTGGTGCGGACGTGCCGGTCACCGAGGAGTCGGCAGGTGCCGACAGCGACGAGGCCGCTCCCACCGCCGCTTGACGCCGACATCTTTCGAAGCGTTCTGCGAGGATCCTGCGCCGGAATCTCGCAGAACGCTTCGATTGTTCGCACCCACCTGCGCCCACGCGCTTCCGCGGCTGTTCCCGATCGTCCCGCGGCCCGCGCGCGGCGGGCGAAACTTGTCGGCCTCCCCGGCTAGGCTGGACGGGAGATGAGTAACCCAGCACCGCAGCAGTCCGGACTCCGCCAGCGTCAGCCCTTCTCCCGCACGAAAGCGCAGGCGGAGCGGAAGGAACGCGGTCAGGAACTGCTCGACGGGCTCAACCCGCAGCAGCGGGCGGCGGTGCTGCACGAGGGCTCGCCGCTGCTCATCGTCGCGGGCGCGGGATCGGGCAAGACGGCGGTGCTCACGCGCCGCATCGCCTACCTGCTGGCGGCGCGCAACACGCATCCGGGGCAGATCCTCGCGATCACCTTCACCAACAAGGCCGCCGCGGAGATGCGGGAGCGCGTCACCGGTCTCGTCGGCAACCGCGCGAAGATCATGTGGGTCTCCACGTTCCACTCCACCTGCGTGCGCATCCTCCGCGCCCAGGCCGGCCTGCTGCCGGGGATGAACTCCAACTTCTCCATCTACGACGCGGACGATTCCCGCCGCCTGCTCACCATGATCGTCAAGGAGATGGGGCTGGACGCGAAGAAGTTCGCGCCGCGGGCGCTCGCCACCCACATCAGCAACCTGAAGAACGAGCTGATCGACCCGGAGCAGGCGTCGGCGGACGCGGCGAAGACGGGGGAGCCGTTCGCGGCCACCGTCGCCGAGGTGTACGGCACCTACCAGTCCCGGCTGCGCGGCGCGAACGCCTTCGACTTCGACGACCTGATCGGGGAGACGGTGGCGCTGCTGCAGTCGCACCCCAACGTGGCGCAGTACTACCGCCGCCGCTTCCGGCACGTGATGGTCGACGAGTACCAGGACACCAACCACGCGCAGTACGTGCTGGTCCGCGAGCTCGTGGGCCTGGAGACCGACGCGGACGGGGTCGAGCCCAGCGAGCTGTGCGTGGTGGGCGACGCCGACCAGTCGATCTACGCCTTCCGCGGCGCGACGATCCGCAACATCGAGGAGTTCGAGCGCGACTTCCCGAACGCGGAGACCATCCTGCTGGAGCAGAACTACCGCTCCACCCAGACCATCCTCTCCGCGGCCAACGCGGTCATCGCCCGCAACGCCGGGCGTCGCGAGAAGAAGCTCTGGACCGACCAGGGCGACGGTGACCTCATCACCGGCTACGTCGCCGACAACGAACACGACGAGGCGAGTTTCGTGGTCTCGGAGATCGACGCGCTGGCCGACAAGGGCGTCAAGTACAGCGACGTCGCGGTCTTCTACCGCACCAACACCGCCGCGCGCGTGCTGGAGGAGGTCTTCATCCGGCACGGCGTGCCCTACAAGGTGGTCGGCGGCGTCCGCTTCTACGAGCGCAAGGAGGTGCGCGACCTCGTCGCCTACCTGCGCGCCATCGACAATCCGAACGACACCGTCAGCCTGCAGCGCATCGTCAACACGCCGCGCCGCGGCATCGGCGACCGGGCGCAGGCCTGCCTCACGGTGCACGCCGAGAACCGTGGCGGCACGTTCGCCAGCGCCATCGAGGACGCGGTCGACGGCACCGTCGCCATGCTGAATCCCCGCTCGCGCAACGCGATCGCCTCGTTCGCCGGCCTCATGGCGGACCTGCGCCGCATCGCCGCGGACGAGGATCAGGACTTGGGCGACCTGCTGGAGGCCGTCGTCGAGAAGACGGGCTACCGGGCCGAGCTGGAGGGCTCGTCGGATCCGCAGGACGGCGCGCGCCTCGAGAACATCGAGGAGCTGATCAGCGTCGCTCGCGAGTTCTCCGCGCAGGACTTCACCGATGTCGTCGTCGACGAGGGGGCGCCGGAGCCCGGATCGCTCGCGGCGTTCCTGGAGCGGGTCTCACTGGTCGCGGACGCCGATCAGGTGCCGGACAGCGACGCCGGCGTCGTCACCATGATGACCCTGCACACCGCGAAGGGCCTCGAGTTCCCGGTGGTCTTCGTGACCGGCTGGGAGGACGGGCAGTTCCCGCACATGCGTGCGCTGGGCGACGAGTCCGAGCTCGCGGAGGAGCGCCGCCTCGCCTACGTGGGCATCACCCGCGCCCGCGAGCGACTGTACGTCTCCCGTGCGATGGTCCGCTCCACGTGGGGCGATCCGATGCAGAACCCCGAGTCGCGCTTCCTCACGGAGATCCCGCAGCACCTCATCGACTGGCGCCGTCTCGAGCCCAAGCGCAGCCAGTTCGGGGGCTCGCGGGGTGTGTTCGGGCAGGACCGCCAGTCCTGGGGCGGGCAGAACGGGGGCGGCCAGTACGGCGGTCGGGGCCGGTCCTCGGGTTCCGACGGTGGCTGGACGCCCAAGCGTGCGCCCAAGCCGACGCGGCGCGCGAACAAGCTCACGCTCGCCGTGGGCGACCGGGTGTCGCACGACTCGTTCGGGCTGGGCACCGTCACCGCCGTGACGGGCGCGGGGCCGATGGAGCGCGCGACGTTCGACTTCGGCTCGTCGGGCACCGTCACCCTGATGACCTTCGGCGGCCTGCCGATGGAGAAGCTGTAGCGGCGGCCGCTCCGGCCGGGCGAAGCCCCCCGACGACGCGAAAGGCGCCCCGGGTGCTCCGGGGCGCCTTGTCAGCGTTTCTGGGGTCCTAGACGCGGATGCCGCGCTCGGCGAGCCAGGCCTGCGGGTCCATCTTGGCGCCGCCGGGGCTGTGCACCTCGAAGTGCAGGTGCGGGCCGGTGGAGTAGCCGTTGTTGCCGACCCAGCTGATGAGGTCACCGGCCTTCACGGTCTGGCCGGCCCGGACGTTGACGTTGTACATGTGGCCGTAGACCAGCACGGTGCCGTCGGAGAGGCGGATCTTGATCCAGATGCCGAAGCCCGAGGCGGGGCCGGCGTCGGTGACCACGCCGTCGGCGGCCGCGAACAGCGGGGTGCCGAGCGGGGCGGCCAGGTCGAGGCCGCCGTGCATGGCGCCCCAGCGGGTGCCGAAGTTCGAGGTGAGGGTGGCGCCGTTCACGGGGGCGGTCACCTTCGGGCGCATCGAGTCGATGATGCGCTTGTCGTCGGCGTCCTTGCGGGCCTTGCCACCGGCGAGACCGGCGGCGAACTGCTCGGAGTCCTGCGCGGCGGGCAGGGGCGCCTGGCGGCCGGCGTTCGCCTCGGGGCCCGCGGGCGGGGTGATCGGCTGCTGCGAGGTCGACGGGGTGTCGCTGCCCGTGGCGTTGACCACGGCGGCACCGGCGACGCTGGCGCCCGCGGCGAGGGCGAGCAGCGCGGCGCGGCCCTTGAGGGCGTGCGGCGCGGTGGGGACGCGGTGCTTGCCGCCCTTGCGGACGGGCGTCGGGATGAGTTCGGGGGCCGCCTCCGGCGCGCCGAGGAGCGCGGTGTCCTCGAGCTCGTCGAGCTCGGGCGCGTCCAGCTCCGTGTCCCCGGTGAACAGCACCTCGGGGATCATGAGGTCCTGCGTGACCTCGGAGCTGGAGGGGCGGTAGACCAGCGCGGTGTCGTCCGGCGTGTCGGACCAGTTCTCGGAATAGGCCTCTTCGAGGCGGGTCTCGAGCTCATCCAGGGGGATGATCGCGGTGATCGACTCATCATCGAGGACCTGCGTGCCGCCTTGCCAGCGCACGTGGCTCTCGCGACTCCGTGTCATATCTCGCCTACTCCAACCGTAAAACCGCACTTCGGACCACGTGGTGATCCGACGATGTCCTCATCGTGACCGCTTCGTGATCCGCGTCCCGCCGACGATAACGAAATGATTGCGACGAGACAACCTCTAGGGGAGCGGTTCGGGGGAATGTGCGATTGGTCACAATGAGATCACAAACTCTCAGATGACGATGCATCATCGCTGGTCCAGGCGGATCCGGCCACCGTCGGCGTCGTAGTCGTAGAGCTCGCCGTACCGCCCCCAGTCGACGGCCAGCCGCAACTGGCGCGCCGCATCGTCGGGACCGAACCCGCGACGCAGCAGATCCAGGAAGAAGCCGCTGCGCAGCGCACCGTCGGGTGCCGTGCGCAGGGCCCGGAGGACGGTCCGCACCAGTGGGGCACGCGCGGCCGCCTGCCGGGCGAACACCTCTTTCGCCTCGGTGAGCGGGACGCCGACGAAGGTGGCGCCGCGCTCGGTGAGGACGATGTCGTTGCCGGCCACCTCCACGAAGTCGAGCATCGCTGCCGCGTCGACGAGCGGCATGATGTCGTCGAGCTCGAAGTTCAGGTCCGCCGCGAGGTCGGGCAGGTCCGCCTGCTCGCCGTGCGCCGCGACCAGCTCCAGGAGGCCGGCGATGCCGTCCACGGTCGCGTCCGGCAGCGGGCGGCTCACGGGCGTCGCCTCGACGGGGTCCGGCTCGTGCTCGATCTCGGCCGCGCGGCCGGTCAGTGCGCCGTACAGCTCGTCGACGATGGCCTCGAACTCCGGCGCGGTGCGCGTGCGCGGGCGCGGCAGGTCGATCCGGGTCTCGTGGACGACGCGGCCGGGCTTGGAGCCGAGCACCACGACCCGGTCGGCGAGTAGTACCGCCTCCTCGATGTTGTGGGTGACGATGCAGACGCTGCGGGTCGGGAAGCCCTCGCGGCCCCACAGCTCCACCAGCTCGCCGCGCAGGTTCTCGGCGGTGAGCACGTCCAGGGCGGAGAACGGCTCGTCCATGAGCAGGAGGTCGGGTTCGAGCACGAGCGCGCGGGCGAAGCCGACCCGTTGCCGCATACCGCCCGACAGCTCGCGCGGATACGCCGACTCGAAGCCGTCGAGGCCGATGGTGTCGATCGCCTCGAGGGCGCGGGTCCGGCGCTCGGCGCGCGGCACGCCGCGGGCGGTCAGGCCCAGCTCGACGTTGTCCTGAACGGTCAGCCAGGGCATGAGGGCGAAGGACTGGAAGACCATCGCGGCGGCGGGGTTGGGCCCGGACAGCGGCGCACCGTCGGATTCGACGGTGCCGGACGTCGCGGGGATCAGGCCGGCCATGATGCGCAGCAGGGTGGACTTGCCCGATCCGGAGCGGCCGAGCAGGGCGACGATCTCGCCCGGCTCGACGGTGAGGTCGATGCCGTCGAGCACGGTGAGGGTATCGCCGTGGGCGCCCTCGAAGCTCTTGGTGAGCCCCTGCAGCCGGATCAGCGGGGTGGCGAGCGTGGTGGTCATGGAACTGCTCCTAGTAATAAGGGGTCGGCCGGCTAGAGCGAGTAGCGGCGTTCGGCCGTGCGGTAGAGGCGGCGCCACAGGGCGGCGTTGGTGCCCACGACGAACAGGCACATCACGACGATCCCGAGGAGGAGGTGCGGGCCGTGCTCGGGCCCGGTGGCGGCTGTGGCCTGTGCGATGTAGTCGCCGAGCCCGTACGCGTGGTGCGTCGTCCCGTCGTACGAGACGACCTCCGCGACGATCGACGCGTTCCAGGCACCGCCGGCGGCGGTGATCCCGCCGGTCACGTACCCGGCGAAGACGCCGGGCAGGAGGACGTAGCGCCATTTCAGCAGCCGGGGCAGCCGCATGTCGTCGGCCGCCTCCAGCAGGTCGCCGGGGATGGCGCTGGCCGCGGCGATCACGTTGAACAGGATGTACCACTGCGTGCCGAGCGCCATGAGGACGACGCCGCCCAGGTCGAGCGGGATGTTCCACGCCACGAGGACCGCGGTGACCAGCGGGAACAGGAAGTTGGCGGGGAAGCTCGCGCACACCTGCACGACGGGCTGCAGGGCCCGGGTCAGGCGCGGGCTGCGGCCGACGATCACGCCGATCGGCACCCACACGACGGTGGCGAACACCATCACCACCGCGACCCGCGCCATCGTGGCGAGGCCCAGCAGGAGCACGTGCCCGACCTCGGCGGGGCCGGCGTCGCGCAGGATCACCTCCAGCGCCCGCCACAGCCCGTACGCCAGGACGGCCAGCACGACGGTGCCGAACGCGATGTCGCCGAGGCGGGCGCGGCGCGGGTCGGCCGGCGCGGCGTGCCCGGTGCGGCCGAGCGCGCCGAAGACCCGGTCCAGTCGCGTCACCACCGGCGCGGCGGCGCGGCGCACCCCGTCGGCGACGTGCGAGCGGCGCAGGAGCGTCAGCACGGCCGAGCGCGGGATGCGGCCGGTCGCGGAGTCCTCGAGCCGGAACCGCTCGGCCCAGGCGGTCAGTGGGCTCCAGAACAGGAGGTTCACCCCGACGATGACCACGATCATCGCCGCGATCGCCCACCCGACGCGGGCGAGGTCACCGTCGGCCGAGGCGGTGGCGACGTAGGCGCCGATGCCGGGTAGGGCGTACTCGTCGCCCGCCACCGAGACGGCCTCCGACGCGGTGAGGAAGAACCAACCGCCGCCGAAGCTCATCATCGCGTTCCAGACCAGCGGGATCATGCCGCTGGGCACGTCGAGCCGCCAGAACCGCTGCCACCGTGAGAGTCCCAGGTCGCGGGCGGCCTCGCCGAGTTCGCGCGGCTGGCTGATGAGGCTCTGGTAGAAGGCGAAGGTCATGTTCCACGCCTGCGAGGTGAAGATGGCGAACACGGCCGCGCACTCGAGGCCCAGTGCGGACCCCGGGAACAGCGCGAGGAAGACGGTCACCGTCACCGACAGGAACCCGAGGATCGGCACGGACTGCAGCACGTCGAGCAGTGGTAGCAGCACCGCGCGCGCCCGCCGCGACCGCGCCGCGAGCAGCGCGTAGCCGAAGGTGAAGACGATCGACGCGGCGAGCGCGAGGAACATGCGCAGTAGGGAGCGCAGCGCGTAGTAGGGCAGGTTCGACGGGTCGGTGTCGACGCGGGTGCTGCTGTGCGCCAGGTCGATCGGCGCGCCCATGCCCTGGCCCACGCGGATCGTCAGCCAGATCAGGGCAGCCGCGCCCGCGAGCACCAGCACGTCGGCGGCGATCGAGCGGCGGCCTGCGCGTTCGGTCCGCCGGCGGCCGAGCAGGGGAGCGAAGAGGGAGCTCACAGGTCCGCCTCCTCACGCTCGGGCAGCGCGTCCCAGCGCACCGCCGTGACCGATGGCTCCATGCTGAGCTGGCTGATCGCGGTCTCGAGGGCGCGGTCGTCGCGACCGTCGGCGGCGAGCGTGGCCCGTACCTCGACGCGGCCGTCCTCGGTGTCCACGCTGCTGATGGACTGCAGGTGGAAGACGGTGCGGCTCAGGGCCTGCACGAGCATCACCCGCACGTGCGCCTCGTTCTCGTCGCGCGTCACGGCGACGAACTCGTAGCGGCTCGGCGCCTCCTTGCCGGTGTCGGGTGCGCGGTCGACGGCGTGCCCGACCGAGCGCAGTGCCGTGTTGACCCCGATCACCACGGCGGTGCCGATCGCGGCGGGGACGTACATCCCCGAGCCGGACAGGGCGCCGACCGCGGCGGAGCACCACAGAGTGGCGGCGGTGTTCAGGCCGCGGACGGTGAGGCCGTCGCGCAGGATCACGCCGCCGCCGAGGAAGCCGATCCCGGAGACGATCTGCGCCGCGACGCGAGTGGGATCGCCGCCGGCGAAACCGTAGGCGGACAGGACGACGAAGAGCGCGGAGCCCACCGAGACCAGTGCGTTGGTGCGCAGGCCGGCCATGCGGGCGCGGTACTGGCGCTCGAGTCCGATCAGGGTGCCGAAGCCGACACCGGCCGCGATGCGCAGCAGGATGTCGAGCAGGTCGATGTTCGTGGCGTGCATGGTGATTCCCCTCGTCCGGGCACGCGCTACCGCGCCGCTGCCCGAGGGGCGCGGCGGAGCAGGGTGTGGCAGGTGTCAGTGGAACGGAGGCAGCGCGGCGCGGCCGACGGCGCACCGTCGGCGGGGCGGGCCTCCGGCCCGGATCATGGTGCGCTCAGCGGCTTCCCACGGTGATGCGGGAAGCGCCGAGCGATCGACTACGACTGTCGTCGGGCATTGCATCACCTCCACGGGTCGACGGTTCCGCGCGCCGGAGGGAGGGTGACGAAGCGCGCCCCTCCACGTCAGACCTTCAGCACTTCGCGGCGTGAACCCGTGAACGGGAGCCAATCGGGGAGCACCCTTAAGCCGGATGCGCCTGTCCTGACCCGGGGCGTCTCTCGACGTTCGGGGTCGCTGGCCTGTTTCCGCGAAGGAGCCTCAGCGAACGATTGGCGCCTTGCGCAACAAGCATGACACGGGGTCGTGAGCGGGGCAAGCCGAGTAGTGTGGCCCGCCATGGAGGTACCGACGACCCGCCGGAGCGGCGCGGCAGGGGCCGAGGCGGGGACGGCGCGCGAGCGCGCCAAGGCGGCCCGCCGCCGCGAACTACTCGCCGCCGCGGCGGCGCTGATGGCCGAGCGCGGTTTCGCCGGCGTGCGCCTCGAGGACATCGGCGCGGCCGCGGGCGTCTCCGGTCCCGCCATGTACCGCCACTTCGCGGGTAAACAGGACGTGCTCGCCGCGCTCCTGGTGGAGATCTCCGAGTACCTGTACGACGGTGGCCGCCGGGTCGCGGAGGAGCGCGCCGGCGACCCGCGGCAGGCGCTGCGCGATCTCGTCGACTTCCACGTGGACTTCGCCGCGTCGGAGCCGGACCTGATCCGCGTGCAGTACCGCGACATGTGGTCGCTCGCGCCGGAATCGGCGCGCCGCGTACGGCGCCTGCAGCGGCAGTACGTGGAGATCTGGACCGATGCGCTCACCGCGCTCGGCGGCGATCCGGTGGACAACCGCGCCGTGGTGCACGCCGTCTTCGGCCTGATCAACGCCGCTCCGAGCCTGCCGGCGCTGCCGCAGCCGCGGCTCCGCGCACTGCTGCGCGACAAGGCCCTCGCGGCCCTCGGCGTCTGACTTTCCGCCCCACCGGCCCCACCCGATTGAACACCGTTTCGGATTTTCCGACCTGCGGTTTTCCTGTCCGTAACGGTGTTCAATCGACGTGGGGTAGACAGGTGGCGCGCGTCACAGCTACTCTGGGATTCAGTTAATGGTGAATAACCCAAAGGAGCGGGCGTGACATTCCGCGAGGAACACGAGGCGAACGTCGCCGAGCTGCGGGAGCGGCTCGACAGGGTGGCGCAGGGCGGCGGTGAGCGCGCACGCGCCCGCCACGAGGGCCGCGGAAAGCTGCTGGTCCGCGAGCGGATCCGCAGGCTGCTGGACACCGGCAGCCCGTTCCTCGAGGTGGCGCCGCTCGCCGCCGAGGACATGTACGACGGCAAGGCCCCCGCCGCGGGTGCCGTCGCCGGCATCGGCACGGTGTCCGGCCGCCAGGTGATGATCGTCGCCAACGACGCGACCGTCTCGGGCGGCACGTACTACCCGATCACCGTCAAGAAGCACCTGCGCGCGCAGGAGATCGCGATGCAGAACCGGCTGCCCTGCGTCTACCTCGTGGACTCGGGCGGCGCCATGCTGCTCAATCAGGACGAGGTCTTCCCCGACCGGGAGCACTTCGGCCGCATCTTCTACAACCAGGCGAACATGAGTGCCGCCGGCATCCCGCAGATCGCGGCGGTGCTCGGCAGCTCCACCGCCGGCGGTGCCTACGTGCCCGCCATGAGCGACGAGACGGTCATCGTCCGGGACCAGGGCACCATCTTCCTCGCCGGCCCGCCGCTGGTGAAGGCCGCGACGGGCGAGGACGTCACGGCCGAGGACCTCGGCGGCGGCCTCATGCACTCCACCAAGTCCGGCGTCACCGACCACCTCGTCGACTCCGACGACGAGGCGCTGGAGAAGGTCCGGCAGATCATCGGCCGCCTCGGCCCGGTCGGCGAGGTGCAGTGGGACGTGCGTCCGGCGCTGCCCCCGGCGCGCCCGCAGACGGATCTGTACGACGTGGTGCCGACCGATCCGAAGATCGGCTACGACGTGCGCAAGGTCATCGAGATCATCGCCGACGGCGGCGAGTTCGACGAGTTCAAGGAGCTCTTCGGCACCACGCTGGTCACCGCGTTCGCGCGGATCCACGGCCATCCGGTGGGCATCATCGGCAACAACGGCGTGCTGTTCGCCGAGGCCGCGCAGAAGGGCGCCCACTTCATCGAGCTGTGCGACAAGCGCCGCATCCCGCTGTTGTTCCTGCAGAACATCACCGGGTTCATGGTGGGCCGCCAGTACGAGGAGGGCGGCATCGCCAAGCACGGCGCCAAGATGGTGACCGCCGTGGCGTGCGCCCGCGTCCCGAAGTTCACCGTGATCGTGGGCGGCTCCTTCGGCGCCGGCAACTACTCCATGTGCGGCCGCGCCTACTCGCCGCGGTTCCTGTGGATGTGGCCCAACGCGCGGATCTCGGTGATGGGCGGCCCGCAGGCGGCCGACACCCTCGCCTCCGTCCGCCGCGATCAGGAGGGCGTGGAGGAGTTCAAGCAGGGCGTGCGCGACCAGTTCGAGCGGCAGTCGCAGGCGTACTACTCCACGGCCCGGCTGTGGGACGACGGCGTGATCGATCCCGCCGACACCCGCACCGTCCTCGGCCTCGCGCTGGACGCGGCGTCCCGTACGCCGCTGCCCGAGGTCTCCTACGGCGTCTTCCGGATGTGATGAGAGATATGAGCAAGATCGAGAAGGTCCTGATCGCGAACCGCGGCGAGATCGCCTGCCGCGTCATCGATACCCTGCGCACCCTGGGCATCGCCAGCGTCGCGGTGTACTCCGATGCGGACGCGGACGCCCGGCACGTGAAGCTCGCCGATGAGGCCGTGCGCCTCGGCCCGGCGGCCGCGACCGAGAGCTACCTGCGCATCGACAAGGTCGTCGAGGCGGCCCGCGCCACCGGCGCCGACGCGGTGCACCCCGGCTACGGCTTCCTCTCCGAGAACGCGGCGTTCGCCCGGGCACTCTCGGAGGCGGGGATCGAATTCCTCGGCCCGCCCGTCGAATCCATCGAGACGATGGGCGACAAGATCACGGCGCGTGCCGCGGTCGTCGAGCGCGACGTGCCCGTGGTCCCCGGCATCAGCCGCCCGGGCCTCACGGACGCCGACCTCATCGACGCGGCCGAGGGCATCGGTTTCCCCGTGCTCATCAAGCCCAGCGCGGGCGGCGGCGGCAAGGGCATGCACCGGGTGGAGAACCCGGCGGACCTGCCCGCCGCGGTCGCGGCCGCGCGCCGGGAGGCCGCCGCCGCGTTCGGCGACGACACGCTGTTCATGGAGCACTTCGTGGACACCCCGCGCCACATCGAGGTGCAGGTGCTCGCCGACAAGCACGGCAACGTGATCCACCTCGGGGAGCGCGAGTGCTCGCTGCAGCGCCGCCACCAGAAGGTGATCGAGGAGGCGCCGTCGGCGCTGCTCGACGAGGCCACCCGCGCCGAGATCGGCCGCGCCGCCTGCGACGCCGCGCGCTCCGTCGGGTACACCGGCGTCGGCACCGTCGAGTTCATCGTCTCGGCCCGCCGCCCCGATCAGTTCTTCTTCATGGAGATGAACACCCGCCTGCAGGTCGAGCACCCGGTTACCGAGCTGGTGACCGGCGTCGACCTGGTGGAGCAGCAGATCCGCGTCGCCAACGGCGAGAAGCTGGCGCTGACCCAGGACGACATCGTGCTCACCGGTCACGCCGTCGAAGCCCGCGTCTACGCGGAGGACCCGGCGGCCGGCTTCCTGCCCACCGGTGGCACCGTCACGGCCCTGCGGTACCCCCGCAGCGATCGCCGCGGCCCCGTCCGCGTCGACACCGGCATCGAGGCGGGCAGCGTGGTCGGTAGCGATTACGACCCGATGCTCGCCAAGGTGATCGTGCACGCCGACGACCGCGAGCAGGCCCTGCGGCGCCTCGACGAGGCCCTCGCCGGCACCCAGCTCACCGGCCTGCGCACCAACGTCGACTTCTGCCGGTTCGTCCTCGCGGACGCCGGCGTCGTCTCCGGCACGCTCGACACCGAGCTGCTGGATCGCCTGGCGCCCACCTACACCCGCCCCGAGCCGACGGTCCGCGCGTACGCCGCCGCCGCGGTCACCGCGGTCGCCGCGGCCCGTGGCGAGGGGGCCTGGGGCACCGAGACCGGGTGGCGCATCGGGGGCGCGCAGCCCACCGTCGTGCGCTTCGACGGTGTCGACGCGTCCGTCCTGGGCGACGCGGTGACGGTGCGCAGCACCGGCGACGAGCCCCGCCTGGACTGGTCGGGAACGGCCCGGATCGTCGGCGAGCGCCTGGTGGTGGACGGCTTCTCCACGCCCGTCACCGTCGCACTCGATCGCGGAACCTACTGGGTCAGTGGGGAGGACGGCACGTACGAGCTGCCGCTGGCGAGGTCCACGTCGAAGGACCGCGACGGCGCCCACGGCGGCGAGGTCGTGAGCCCCATGCCGGGCGCCGTGGTCGCGGTGCCGGTCGAGGACGGCCAGGCGGTGACCAAGGGCGAGACCCTGGTGATCATCGAGGCGATGAAGATGGAGCAGCCGCTGACGGCGCCGCACGACGGTGTGGTGTCGATCGCGGTGCGCGCAGGAGACAAGGTGACCGCGGCCCAGGTGCTCGCGACCGTCACGGCTACCGAAACGGAAGAGAACTGACATGGAACTGACCCAGGACTACGCCGACCTGCGGGACACGGTGCGCGACTTCGCCAACCAGGTGGTCGCGCCCGTCTCGGCCAAGCACGACGAGGAGCACTCCTTCCCGTACGAGGTCGTGAAGCAGATGGGGCAGATGGGCCTGTTCGGCCTGCCCTTCCCCGAGGAGTACGGCGGCATGGGCGGCGACTACTTCGCCCTCGCCCTCGCACTGGAGGAGCTCGGCCGCGTCGACCAGTCGGTCGCGATGACGGTGGAGGCCGGCGTCGGCCTCGGCGCCATGCCGATCTACAAGTTCGGCACCGAGGAGCAGAAGCAGAAGTACCTGCCGTCGCTCGCCGCGGGCGAGAACCTGGCCGGCTTCGGCCTCACCGAGCCGGGCTGCGGCTCGGACGCCTCCGGCACCCAGACCACCGCCAAGCTCGACGGCGACGAGTGGGTCATCAACGGCTCCAAGCAGTTCATCACCAACTCGGGCACCGACATCACCAGCCTGGTGACCGTGACCGCGGTGACCGGCACCAAGCCCGACGGCCGCAAGCAGATCTCGACCATCATCGTGCCCAGCGGCACGCCCGGGTTCACCGTGGAGCCCGCGTACAACAAGGTCGGCTGGAACGCCTCCGATACGCACCCGCTGAGCTTCTCCGACGTGCGCGTCCCGAAGGAGAACCTCCTCGGCGAGGAGGGCCGCGGCTACGCCAACTTCCTCTCCATCCTCGATGAGGGCCGCATCGCCATCGCCGCCGTCGCGACCGGCGCCGCGCAGGGCTGCGTCGACGAGTCGGTGAAGTACGCCAAGGAGCGCAACGCCTTCGGCAAGCCGATCGGCGAGTTCCAGTCGATCGCCTTCGCCATCGCCCGGATGGAGGCGCGGGCGCACACCTCGCGCGTCGCCTACTACGAGGCGGCCCGGCTGATGCTCGCCGGGAAGCCCTTCAAGAAGGAGGCCGCCATCGCCAAGATGATCTCCTCCGAGGCGGCGATGGACAACGCGCGCATGGCCACCCAGATCCACGGCGGCTACGGCTTCATGAACGAGTACCCCGTCGCGCGGCACTACCGCGATTCGAAGATCCTCGAGATCGGCGAGGGCACCACCGAGGTCCAGCTCATGCTGATCGCGCGCTCGCTGGGGCTGCAGGCATGAGCGAGCAGGAGCCCGTGCGGCGGGTCACTCAGCGCGGCCTGTGGTTCGACGAGTTCGAGGACGGCGTGCTGTACGAGCACCGGCCCGGCGTCACCGTCACCGAGGCGGACAACATGCTGTTCACCAAGCTGACCATGAACACCCAGGCACTGCACCTCGACGCTCACTGGTCCGCGCAGCAGCCGGGCTTCGGCGGCCAGCGGCTGGTGAACTCGATGTACACGCTCTCCACGCTGGTGGGCCTGTCCGTCGCGCAGCTCACCCAGGGGACCCTGGTCGCGAACCTGGGCTTCTCCGAGATCGCCTTCCCCGCGCCGGTCTTCGCCGGCGACACCCTGTACGCGGAGACGTTGTGCACGGGCAAGCGGGAGTCGAAGTCGCGGCCCGGCGAGGGCATCGTCAACCTGCGGCACGTCGCGCGGAACCAGGACGGCGCCGTGGTCGCCGTGGCCGAGCGGTCGACGCTGGTGCGGAAGGCTCCGGCGGATTCGGCGGGGGAGGGCGCGTAGATGTTCCACCACGACGACCTGAGCGCTCCCGCGTGGCGGCCACCCGGCCCCGCGATCCTGTTCTGCCCGGCGGATCGGCCCGAGCGGTACGCCAAGGCGGCCGAGCGCGCCGACGCGGTGATCCTCGACCTCGAAGACGCGGTGACCGCCGACGCGCGGCCCGCGGCGCGTGAGGCCCTGATCGACAACGACCTCGACCCGGCGACGACGATCGTGCGGGTGAACGCCTTCGGCACCTACGACTTCGCCGAAGACATCGAGGCGCTGCGCCGCACGGCCTATCGTGTGGTCATGCTCGCCAAGACCGAGTCGGCGCACCAGCTGGACCGGCTGGCGCAGGTCGACGGGTTGCAGGTGATCGCGCTCATCGAGACGCCCCTGGGCGCCGTGAACGTGAACGAGATCGCCGCCCACCCGCGGTGCATCGGCCTCATGTGGGGCGCGGAGGACCTGGTGGCCGCGATGGGCGGGCGGTCCAGCCGCTTCGCGGATCAGACGTACCGCGACGTCCCCCGGTACGTCCGCTCGGCGACCCGGCTCGCGGCGGCCGCGCACGGCAGGTTCGCGCTCGACGCGGTGCACATCGACATCGCCGACACCGAGGGGCTCGCCGCCGAGGCGGAGGACGCCGTGGCGCTCGGCTTCGCCGCCACCGTCTGCATCCATCCCTCGCAGGCGGCGGTGATCCGTGCCGCCTATCGGCCCACGGACGACGAGATCGCCTGGGCCCGCGAGGTGCTCGAGGCGGAGGCCGGCAACAACGGCGTCTACCAGGTGCGGGGTCAGATGATCGACGCGCCGCTGCTCGCCCAGGCCCGCGCGATCGTCGCCCGGGCCGACTGAAGAGATCAGTAGGAGTGAAGAGATGACCACCCCGTCCTACGACCGCGGCGAGGCCGAGCCCGCGCTGCTCACCGCCACGATCGGCGCCCAGCTCGAGATGACGGCCGATCGGTTCGGCGAGCGCACCGCGCTCGTCGACGTGCCGTCGGGCCGGCGCTGGACCTACGACGAGCTGCTCGCGGACTCCCGCGCTTTCGCGGCCGGGCTGCTGCGCAACGGAATCCGGCGCGGCGATCGCGTGGGCGTGTGGGCGCCCAACACGCCGGAGTGGGTCATCGTGCAGTTCGGCACGGCGCTGGCCGGCGTCATCCTGGTCAACCTCAATCCCGCGTACCGGCAGCGCGAGCTGGAGTACGCCCTGAACCAATCGGGCATCGTGGCCGTGTACTCGATGACCAGCTTCAAGACCTCCGAGTACGCGGCGATGCTGGAGGCCGCCCGGCCCGAGGCGCCCGCGCTGCGTGACGTGGTCACCTTCGGCTCGCCCGCCTGGGAGGCGTACCTGGCGGCACCGTCGGACAACGAGCTCGACGCCCTCGCGGACCTCGGTGACGAGCTGCGCGCCGACGACCCGATCAACATCCAGTACACCTCGGGCACCACGGGATTCCCCAAGGGCGCCACGCTGACCCACGGCAACATCCTCAACAACGGCTTCCTCGTGGGCGAGCTGCTGAACTACACCGAGCAGGACTCGATCTGCATCCCGGTGCCCTTCTACCACTGCTTCGGCATGGTGATGGGCAACCTCGCCGCCATCACCCACGGCGCCGCCATGGTGATCCCCGGCCCGGCGTTCCTGCCCGCGGACGCGCTGGCCGCCGTCGCCGCCGAGAAGTGCACCAGCCTCTACGGCGTGCCCACGATGTTCATCGCCGAGCTCGCCCTCGCGGATTTCGACTCCTACGACCTCTCCAGCCTGCGCACCGGCATCATGGCCGGCTCACCGTGCCCGGAGGAGGTCATGCGCAAGGTGGTCGACCGGATGGGTATGAGCGAGGTCTCCATCTGCTACGGCATGACGGAGACCTCGCCCGTGTCCACGCAGACCCGCGTCGACGACGCCCTGGAGCTGCGCGTCGGCACCGTCGGCCGGGTGGGACCGCACCTGGAGATCCAGGTGATCGACCCGATCGACGGCACCGTGATGCCCCGCGGCGAGGTCGGGGAGCTCTGCACCCGTGGTTACTCCGTGATGAAGGGCTACTGGAACAACGAGGAGAAGACCGCCGAGGCCATCGACGCGGACGGCTGGATGCACACCGGTGACCTCGCGACCATGGACGAGAACGGCTACGTGCGCATCACGGGCCGCATCAAGGACATGGTGATCCGCGGCGGCGAGAACATCTACCCGCGCGAGATCGAGGAGTTCCTCTACACCCACCCGGACATCCTGGACGCACAGGTGATCGGCGTGCCCGACGAGAAGTACGGCGAGGAACTGATGGCCTGGATCCAGCTCCGCGAGGGGGTGGAGTCCTTCACCGTGGACGACCTGAAGGCGTTCGCGGAGGGGAAGATCGCGCGACACAAGATCCCGCGGTACGTGCACGTGGTATCGGCCTTCCCTATGACGGTATCGGGAAAGATCCGCAAGGTGCAGATGCGAGAAGAGTCCGTGACGCTGCTCGGTCTGGAAGGGTGACGGGGTGCATTCGATCGATCGCTTCGCAGAGTCCGTCGGCCTCCCCACGGGGGACTACGGCGCCGTGTACCAGTGGTCCGTGTCCGAGCCCGAGGCGTTCTGGGGCGCGGTGTGGGACTTCTTCGAGCTGGGGGAGCGGAGCGGCCCGGTGCTGGCGGCGCGGGAGATGCCCGGAGCCCGCTGGTTCCCCGAGGTGGAGCTGAACTACGTCGACCGGGTGCTGCGCTTCGCCTCACAGCCGGGCGCGGCGATCGTCGGTCTGTCGGACGACGGTGCGCGGGTGGAGATCCCGTGGTCGGAGTTGCCGGCGCGGGTCTCCGCGGTCGCGGAGCTGCTGCGCTCGCTGGGCGTGGGTGTGGGCGACACCGTCGCCGCGTATCTGCCCGACGAGCCGTTCGCGGTGCTGGCGTTTCTGGCGACGGCGTCGATCGGTGCCGTCTGGTCCGGCTGCGGGCAGGACTACGCCCCGGAGGGCGCCGCGGGCCGGATGGCGCAGCTGGAACCGAAGGTGCTCTTCGCCCGCGACGGCTACGCCTTCGGCGACAAGCGCATCGACAAGCGCGCCGACACCGCGGAACTCGCCGGGCTGCTGGGGGTTCCGGCCTCGCACGTCATCACGGAGCTGCCGGAGCCGGGCCCGGACACCCCGGAGCTGAAGCCCGTCCGGGTACCGTTCGATCACCCGCTGTGGGTCCTGTTCTCGTCGGGTACGACAGGTAAGCCCAAGGGCATCGTGCAGGGGCACGGCGGCATCCTCGTCGAGCATGTGAAGGTGCTCGGCCTGCACAACGAGATCGGCCCCGGCGATGTCTTCTTCTGGCACACCGCCCTGTCGTGGATGATGTGGAACTACCAGGTGGCCGGGCTGCTGGTGGGTGCCACGATCGTCACCTTCTCCGGCCACCCGCTGGCGCCGACGGCGGACCGGCTGTGGCAGGTGTGCGAGGACGAGAAGGTCACCTTCTTCGGCACCAGCCCCGGGCAACTGCAGGCCTCCCGCAAGGCAGGCCTGAACCCGGGCACCGAACACGCGTTGGTGCTCAAGACGATCGGCAGTACCGGCTCTCCGCTCGCGCCGGACCTGTTCACCTGGGTCGACGAGCACGTCGCCGCCGGACTGCCGGTGAGCTCCGTCTCCGGCGGTACGGACGTGTGCAGCGCGTTCTGCGGCGGCACCGCCTCGGTGCCGCACGTGCCGGGCGAGCTGACGGTGCGTTACCTCGGGTGCGCGCTGCAGGCGTGGGCGCCGGACCGGACGCCGCTGATCGGCGAGGTCGGCGAGATGGTCATCACCGTGCCGATGCCGTCGATGCCCACGAACTTCTGGAACGACCCGGGCGACGCGAAGTACCGCGCCGCCTACTTCGAGCACGAGTGGACCGACGGGATCGCGCCGAACGTGTGGCGCCACGGCGACTGGGTGGAGCTGACCGACCGCGGGTCGATCACCATCCACGGCCGCAGCGATGCGACGTTGAACCGCAACGGCATCCGCATGGGTTCCGCCGACATCTACGAGGTGGTCGAGGCCGTCCCCGAGGTCGCCGAGGCCATGGTCGTCGGCGTGGACGGGCCCGACGCGAAGTACTGGATGCCGATGTTCCTCACCCTCGTTCCCGGCAAGGAGCTGACGGAGGAGCTGGTGCAACGCATCCGCACCGATGTCCGCACCAGGCTCTCCCCGCGGCACGTGCCCGACGAGGTGATCCTGGCGCCGGGCATCCCGCACACCAAGACGGGGAAGAAGCTGGAGATCCCCGTGACCGGCATGCTCGCCGGCCGCGACGTGAACGTCGACCCGAAGTCCGTCGACGATCCGGACCTGCTCAGCTGGTACGAGGAGCAGGGCCGCGCCCACGTGTGGTGATCAGTTCTCGCCGACGGTCCTGTTGATCAGGTAGGTGGCGGAGATCGCCTGGCGGGCGAGGTCGAGGGTCGTCGACTCCGCCTGGAGGACGTACCGCCCGACCGTGGCGTAACACGTGTATGGCCGCGTGAGCACTGAGTCGTAGGTGCACCCCGCGTCGTCGCGGGACAGCCCTGGTACCTCGTACGCCTGGGTCGATCCGGGATCGACGCGGACCTCGACCAGGTAGACCTTCGCCGACGCCCGGTCCCGGGCGCGTAATACCGAAGTCCGGTTCGTCTTACCGATGAGATCGATGCCGTTGCGGGTCGCCACGCGGAGCCAGCCCGGATTGCGGTTGATCAGGTACGCCGTGCGTGCGGTGAAGTACCCGTCGCCCAGTTCGAACCCACTCGACAGTCCGAAGGCCGTCCTGGTCTTGTTCTGGTTGTCGTTCTGCGACTCGAGCGTGCGCGACATGATCCCGTCCCGGTCCATCGGAACGGCTGGAATCACGACGCTGGAGAGCGCGATCGACGGGCGATACGTGCGGGCGCGCTCCAGTTGGGAGGTGAGCCCGCGGATCGCCAGGTCCGCACTGTCGGTGCCGCGCGTAGTCGCCCACACGAGGGCGACGAGGTTGTTCACCGGCGCAGCGACGACGGTCTTGGTCACCCCGCCGCCGCTCGCGCTCGACACCAGGACGGCGCCGGGGATGCGCGCCAGCGCCGCGGGTGCGGGTGGGTCCGCCCGGAGCGTGATCACCGCCTTCTCGGCGCCCGCATCGGTGGAGAAGCGCAGGAGTGTCGCCGACAGTTGGGTCCTAGGCGTGGTCGCAGAATCGCCGGCGGTGCTCATGAACCCGACGTCGAACTTCGTGTTCAGTTCCAGACTTGCAGCCTTGGCGGGCGGGATCCCGCCGACCGGGACGCCGCGCAGGCTGTTCCTCTCGATGATCTGGCCGATCCGGAGGAGCGGCCCGCCGGCACCCTCGAACTCGTCGGTGACCAGCGCAGTCAGGGCGGCGTCCACGTCGGACGGTGCGATGACGGCGTCCGCGAGGATCATGCCCTCCTGCTGCCACGCGTCGGCGGCGGACTCCGCGGTGACGGTGCGCGGTGTGGTCGGGAAGTTCCCCGGGTCGAGTCTCGCCACGGTGGTCTCGGCGACCGGCGTGCCGGCCACCACCGTGGAGCAGGCCGAGACCAGCGCGGCGACGAGAGCGATAGCGGGCGGCGCGGCGCCGAGACGTGTGTTCATGGTCCCCCCGAACTCCGACACATCGAGTATTCGGGCCGGCGGCCAGGGGCGCCCGGCGACCCGGACATTCGTGTTCGAATCGCAACAGTGCGCCCGTTGAGTCTTGGGAGACGCTGAAGTCCGGCTTGCCGGCCTGGCGTCAGGTGCTCGCGGCGGAATGTCCGATCAGGGCACAATACGGACTGTGTACCGCGCTCCACTCGTGATAGCCGCACTCGCGGCCCTGCTGGTCGCCGGGTGCGCCACGACGGTCGACGGGACCGCGACCGCACCGGCGTCGATCTCGTCCGCCTCTGCGATTCCGTCCGGACTGGATACCGGTGACTTCCCGACCGAGCCCGCGACGGTCCGCCAGGGGGACGTCGACACCGCGTGGATCACCGAGGGCAACCGGATGCTGGAGGCCATCGTGCTGCCGTCGGACGTGGACCCGGCTCTCGGGGCGGAGGTGGCCGGGCAGGAGGCGGCGCCAACGCTGACGACGGCCGATGTGACCGCCGTGCCGGACGCGCTGCGTTCACCTCTGACTCGGATGAAGGTCGGGGTCGCGCTCGCACGGGCGGACCGACCCCAGGCGGCCGAGCGGGAGCTGCGGATCGGGCTCTACCGGTTCGACGACTCCTCGATCGCGCGTCAGGTCGTCGATTCCGAGTCCTTCGAGCAGCGGCCCCTGCCGCGCGTGACCGTCGCCGGGGCAGGCGAGGGCGCGGTGGCGGAGACCGCGCCCGGGACGGTGGATGCGTTCCTCGCGGTCGGGCCCCTCGTCGTGCACGTCCACGCCCGGGCGAAGGACACCGCAGCGGCCACGGTGCTGGCGGAGCGGACCGTAGCCCGCCAATTGCCCGTGCTGCGGGCGTTCACGCCGACCCGGACGGACCGCATCGCGGCGATCCCCGTCGACGAGCCCGGCGTGCTGCGGCGCACCGTCTGGATGACCGGCCCTCCCCGTGACGCGATCCGGTGGATAGGCGCGCTGACGATGCCGATGTACGAACGGCGCGTGGGAGACCCCGTCGGTACGCAGAAGCTCCGCGCGGCCGGCGTGGACGCGGTCGGGTGGAACCTCGGCCGGCTCTACCGCGCCAGGGACGAGGCGGCGGCCCGCGGGCTGCGCCCCGATCCTGCGAGGAACCCGGCGATCACCGCGGTCGGCGGAGTGCCGCAGCTCGGCGATGCCGTGGCCTGCTACACCCACCAGGGCGGCGACCCCTTCTGCGACGTCGTCGTGGGCCGGTACTTCGCCCGGATACCTGCGGGTACGGTGACGTTCGCGCGGCAGGCCGCCGCCGCGCAATGGGTGATCCTGACCACGAATCCGTAGGGGGACGAGACCATGGGCCGACGCAGTCGCACGGCGCTGTCGATCGCGATGACCGCCGCCCTGGCAGCGGGCTGCAGCACGACGGTCGCAGGCACCGCCGTGCCGGATCCGAGTGAACCGGCGGTCGCGCTGGACACCGGTGGAATCTCCACCAGGACCCGGACACCGGAGACCTCGGAGGCCCAGCAGAAGGTCCTGGCGTCGAACGTCCTGGCCGAGAAGACGCTGTACGCCTGGGACATCGATCCGGCCTACGTCGAGCTCCGGTCGTTCGGCGTCCGCGCCGTCGCCCAGGCGTCCAACCTGTCGGACACGGTCGACGATGCGGACGGCGCCGCGATCGGCAGGCGGGGCCTGCTGTACGGATTCGTATCGGGCCGGACCAATAACGCCGCCGGGGAGTGGGACGGCCTGTCCTCGGCGGTGCTCCGGATGGCGGACGACGCCGCGGCCCGGGGAGCGCTGGACGATCACCGGACGCGTGTGGGCGCCGCGGCCGAGAAGATCGGCGACCGGTCGGACATCGTCGTGACCAGGTTCGCCCCGCGCGGCTCCGCGACGACCACCGGCTACCGGGTTCACGCGATCGCCGGGTCGCATCTCATCGTGATCAACACCAAGGCGGTCGACCCGGTCAAGGCGCGCGACCAGGCGGTCTCCGCCGCGGACCGCCAGCGGGACCTGCTGGCCGGCTTCGACTCCCCCGGGGCGGACCGCGTCGCGGCCCTGCCCGCGGACAAGGACGGGATCGTCAGCCGCACGGTCGCCCCGGAGGCGCTGGAACAGGGCACGATGACCCTCGACTACGGATTCCGGGAGGGAAGCGCACTGCTCCACTGGGACACCGACCCCATCGCCTCGGCGCGCCTGTTCGAGGAAGCCGGGATCGATCTGACCGGCATGGGAAGGAATGTCGTCCACCGCGCACGGGACGCGTCGGCGGCCAAACGCTTCGTGCAGGGGGCGAGTAACCTGCTGAGCAAGGAGGAGGAGTCGACCGAGTTCACGATCGACGGGCTTCCCGCCGCGAAGTGCCGCTCGTACAAGGTCAGAGGGCTCATCGACATGGAAGCCAGATACACCTGCTACGTGAGCAGTGGCCGTTACGTAGCGGAATATCTGGACACCCAGATCGCGCGCGTCAAACAGGTCACCGCGGCCGGCTACCTCATCCTGCGCCGCGCGGGGTAGGCCCGGTCAGCGGAAGGCGGCGCGCAGCGCCTCCCAGGCGGGCTTGGGACGGTAGTCCCGGTCCAGGAGGTTGGCGCTGCCGTAGCCGGAGAAGGTGTCCGGGTAGTCGGTGATCCAGGAGCGGCGGTCGGTGAAGGCCCTCACCGTCATTCCGGTGCACCGACTCAGTTCCCGGCACAGGCCGGCCATCGTCGAGTACACGCGCGCCTGCCGCTGCAGGTCGGCGTCGGCGCCACTTCCGCGAGCGTACCGAGAACGGCAGAGGCGGCACCGTCGGGCATCGACGGTGCCGCCCTGCGCTACCGGACCTGGTCAGAGGTGGCCGGACGTGCACTGCCAGACCTTGATGGTCCCGCCGCCGGCGAGTGAGGTCGCGCTGCGCTGCGCTGCGTAGAGGGAGCGGCCGGTGCCGCCCTGGAAGCGGGTACGGGTCTCCGCGACGGCGCCGCAGCCGTTCGCGAAGGAGGCGAGGACCCGGCAGCTGCCCCAGCCGCACGAGTTCAGGGCGGCGCGCTCGGCGGCGGCGCGGGACGGGTAGTCCCACGACCGGCCCGACGCGCCGTTGCTGGCGACGGCGATGGCGCCGAAGTTGACCGCCGCGTTCGCGGCGGGGGCCGCCACGGCGACCTGGATGCCGCCCGCGACACTCGCGGTGGCGACGGCGGCGACGAACGCCTTCCGGGTGAGCGTCTTCATGGTGGTGCCTTTCTCAGGGCTCTCGGGGGAGAGATGGGGAAACGGTGGTGGGTGATCAGCGCGGCAGTGACTCGCCGGCCTCGGGCTTGTCGGTGGCCTCGATCGGGGTCACGTTCGGCTTGGTGACCGTGACCTTCTCGCCCCACTTCGAGAAGGTGAGCGTGATGGTGCCCTCGGTGGAGGGCTTGACCTCGATGCGGACGAGCTGCTTGTCCCCGGAGTTCTGGACCCACAGGGTGGTGGGGACCGGGACGCTCTTGTCCGGGTCGACGCGCGAACCGGAGATCGCCGCGATCTCGGTGGCGGGCACGGTGCCGGTGATCTTGGTGGTCTCCTGGCCGTCGATCGTCTCGGTGCCCGCGGCCTTCGCGCCGGTGACCTTCGTGAGGATGTTCGGGATGCCGCGCTTCTCGTCGAAGAGCGCGGAGACGTCGTAGATCGAGGCGCCGTCGCCGTAGTCGACGTACTTGTCGCCGAGGATCGCGGCGTACATCTTCCCGTCGACGTAGGTGAACCTGCCCTCGGAGGTGCCGCCGATGTCGATCGTCGCGGTGCCGGTCGCCTGCGTGACGGGCTTGACCTGGAGGTCACCGTCGACCTTGGTGACGGGGAGGTTGGGCACCTTGCCTGCCACGGCGACGGTGAAGTGGGTGGTCGTGACCTTCTTCGAGGCCTCGGCGGCCGAGGACAGCAGGGCGGAGGCGTCCGCGGCGGAGGCGGACGCGGCGGGCGTGTCCGAGCCGTTCGACGGCGTGCCCTTGTCGGCGCAGCCGGTGAGCACGACGCTCAGCGCGACGGCAGCCGAGGCCGCGATGAGGGCGGGGCGGGAAGTGCGCTTCATGGGTGTGGTTCTCCTTCAGTGGGACTGAGGAGAGCATCGGCGGCGGGCCTTAACCGGTGCTTGCCGTCGCCTGAAGCGCCGCGCGGGGCCGATTGCCTGGGCGGATCCCAAAACTTACCGACGGGTAGGTTGCGAAGACTGATAACCGCAGGTCAAGTGAGATACGTCATTGAACAAGGGTCGGCGCCCGAGCGGATTCGCGGAGGCATAGAGTCGACTCCGGACCCGTGAAGACTGCGGGTGGACCGAGTAACCAGACAGATGGTGAGCTGATGGATCTCTTCGAATACCAAGCGAAGGAACTGTTCGTCAAGCACGGCGTGCCTACCTCGGCCGGCCGCGTGACGGACAATGTCGCCGACGCCCGCGCGATCGCCGAGGAAATCGGCAAGCCGGTGATGGTCAAGGCGCAGGTCAAGGTGGGTGGCCGCGGCAAGGCCGGCGGCGTGAAGTACTCCGCCGACGCCGATGCGGCGCAGGCCAACGCCGAGGCCATCCTGGGCCTGGACATCAAGGGTCACGTCGTCAAGAAGCTGCTGGTGGCCGAGGCGAGCGACATCGCCGAGGAGTACTACATCTCCTTCCTGCTCGACCGCGCGAACCGCACCTACCTGGCCATGTGCTCGGTCGAGGGCGGCGTGGAGATCGAGGTCACCGCCGAGGAGAACCCGGACGCGCTGGCGAAGATCGCCGTCGACGCGACCAAGGGCGTCGACGTGGCCTTCGCGCGCCAGATCGCCGAGGCCGGCAAGCTGCCCGCCGAGGTGCTCGACGCCGCGGCCGTGACCATCGCCAAGCTGTGGGAGGTGTTCGTCAAGGAGGACGCCACCCTGGTCGAGGTCAACCCGCTCGTCCGCACGCCGGACGACCAGATCCTCGCGCTGGACGGCAAGGTCTCGCTGGACGACAACGCCGACTTCCGCCACCCCGATCACGAGGCCTTCGCCGACGCCGGGTCCACCGACCCGCTCGAGCTCAAGGCCAAGGAGAACGACCTCAACTACGTCAAGCTCGACGGCCAGGTCGGCGTCATCGGCAACGGTGCGGGCCTCGTCATGTCGACCCTCGACGTGGTCGCCTACGCCGGCGAGAACCACGGCGGCGTCAAGCCCGCCAACTTCCTCGACATCGGCGGCGGCGCCTCGGCCGAGGTCATGGCCGCCGGCCTCGACGTCATCCTCGGCGACGAGCAGGTCAAGAGCGTCTTCGTCAACGTCTTCGGTGGCATCACGGCGTGCGACGCCGTGGCCAACGGCATCGTCGGCGCCCTGAACACGCTGGGCGACACGGCCTCCAAGCCGCTCGTCGTGCGCCTCGACGGCAACAAGGTCGAGGAGGGCCGGGCGATCCTGGCCGCCGCGAACCACCCGCTGGTGACGCTCGCGGAGACCATGGACGAAGGCGCCGACAAGGCCGCCGAGCTGGCGAACAAGTAAGGGAGACAACAGAAAAATGGCTATCTTCCTGACCAAGGACAACAAGGTCATCGTCCAGGGCATCACCGGCGGCGAGGGCACCAAGCACACCGCGCTGATGCTCAAGGCCGGCACCAACGTCGTGGGCGGCGTGAACGCGCGCAAGGCGGGCACCACCGTCAAGCACGTCGACAAGGACGGCAACGACATCGAGCTCCCCGTCTTCGGCTCCGTCGCCGAGGCCATGGAGAAGACCGGCGCCGACACGTCGATCGCGTTCGTTCCGCCGGCGTTCTCCAAGGACGCCATCGTCGAGGCCATCGACGCCGAGATCCCGCTCCTGGTGGTCATCACCGAGGGCATCCCGGTGCAGGACTCGGCGTACGCCTGGGCCTACAACGTGGAGAAGGGCAACAAGACCCGCATCATCGGCCCGAACTGCCCCGGCATCATCACCCCGGGCGAGGCCCTCGTCGGCATCACCCCGGCCAACATCACCGGCACCGGCCCCGTCGGCCTCGTGTCGAAGTCGGGCACGCTGACCTACCAGATGATGTACGAGCTGCGCGATTTCGGCTTCTCCACCGCCATCGGCATCGGCGGCGACCCGGTGATCGGCACCACCCACATCGACGCCATCGAGGCGTTCGAGAAGGACCCGAACACCAAGCTCATCGTCATGATCGGCGAGATCGGCGGCGACGCCGAGGAGCGCGCCGCGGCGTACATCCAGGCCAACGTCACCAAGCCCGTCGTGGGCTACGTGGCCGGCTTCACCGCTCCCGAGGGCAAGACCATGGGCCACGCCGGCGCCATCGTCTCCGGCTCCTCGGGTACGGCCGCCGCGAAGAAGGAGGCCCTCGAGGCCGCCGGCGTCAAGGTGGGCAAGACCCCGTCCGAGACCGCCGCTCTCGCCCGCGAGATCCTGCAGTCGCTGTAACCGCAGCGTATTCGGTCCACGACCCCGCCTCCCGTCCGGGAGGCGGGGTCGTCCCGTATCCCGGGTAGGCGCGCAGCTGTGCCTTCCGGCGGCGCCGGCCCGGCGCGTCCGGGGGGAGCCGCGCCGCTCAGGCGCACACGTCAGCGGGTGCCGCCGCTACCCCGACCCGGCGGAAGGCGAGGTACAGGACCAGCGCCGCGGCGGCGAGGCCCGCGCCCAACAGGCACGCGCCGGTCCAACCGGCGAGCGGCCACAGCGCGGCGGTCGCCGCGGAACCCAGTGTGCCGCCGAGGAAGAACGTGCCCATGAAGACCGCGTTGATCCGTCCGCGCGCCTCCGGCCGCAGCGAGAAGACCACCGCCTGCGACGAGTTCAGAGCCGCCTGCTGGCCGATGCCCATGAGCGCCAGCCCCACGATCAGCGCGGGCAGGCCGATCCCGCCGCCGGCCGGGATCATGAGCAGCCACGCCGCGGCCTGCAGGCCCAGTCCGCCCGCGGTGAGCACGGCGCCGTGGCCGCGGTCGACGAACTTCCCGATCGTCGGGCCCGAGAGTGCGCCGACCGCACCGAGGAGCCCGATCGCGCCGATCGACGCGGGCGTCCACCCGTAGCGCGGGCCGGCCAGCAGGAAGGTCACGGCGGCGCCCTGCACCATGAACGAACCGAGCGCGAGGCCGATCAGCACCGCGCGCAGGCGCAACACCGGTAGTTCGCGCACGAGCCCGGCCATCGAGACCAGCAGCGCGCGGTAGCCCGCCGGGGTCAGGCCCGGCCGGCCCGGATCGTGCCGGGGGAGCGCGCGGGACAGGGCCGCGGCGACGGCGACCAGGAGCGCCGCGAGGACGAGGTACGGGGCGCGCCAGCCGGCGAGGTCGGACAGCACGCCGGACAGGAACCGGCTCACGACGGTGCCCAGCACCAAACCGCTCATCACGATGCCGACCGCGCGGGCCTGATGCTCCGGTCCCGCCAACTCCGCCGCGTACGGCACGATCACCTGGGCACCGACCGACGTGATCGCGGCGACGGTCGCCGCGGCCAGCAGCACCCCGCCCGACGGAGCGGCGCCCGCGAGCACCAGCGCTGCCGCCGTGACGAGCAGCAACGCCAGCGCCAGCGGGCGGCGCCGCACCGCGTCGGCCATCGGCACCAGCAGGAGCAGGCCGACCGCGTACCCCGCCTGCGCGGCGGTGACCAGCATCCCGGCCGCGGTCTCGGACATCCCGAGCCGGTCCTGCAGCAGGCCCAGGATCGGATGCGCCAGGTAGTTCCCGGCCACCGACAGCCCCGTCGCGAGGGCCATGAGGCGGAGCAGGCCGGGCGCGGCCGCGGCGGTGTGCGGCGTGGTCGTGGTGGTCATGCTTCCACTGTCGCCGCTAGCGCATCATGCGTCCAACGTATGATTTCGATGAAATGATCTCTCTAGGAGATGGTCGATGGAGCTGCGCAGCTGCGGTACGTGATCGCGGTGTCCGAGACGCTGAACTTCACCCGCGCCGCCGAACGATGCCACGTCGTGCAGTCCGCGCTCAGCCATCGCATCGCAGCGCTCGAGAAGGAACTCGGCGCGCGCCTGTTCGATCGCACCAACCGCTCCGTCCGGCTCACGAGGGCCGGCGAGGCCTTCCTCCCGCACGCCCGGGCCGCACTCGCCGCCACCGAGCGCGCCGCCGACGAGGTCGCCGCGACCCTCGGCGGGGTCCGCGGCACCGTGACCGTCGGGATGATCCCCACGTTCACCGCCTTCGACGTGGTCGACGTCCTGCGCACGTACCGCGCCGCCTATCCCGACGCCACGGTCCGGCTGCGCAGCGGCCCCAGCGAGGACCTCATCGAGGACGTGCGTACCGGCACAGTCGACCTGGCCCTTCTCGGCGTGCCCGACGGCTTCTCCACCGCCGGCGTCGTCGCCCGACGGCTCGCCGTCGACCACCTCGTGCTCGTCGTCCCCGAGGCCGAGCGGGTCGACGGTCCGCTCACCCTCGCCGCGACCGCCGATCGCCCGTTCGCCGACTACCCCGCCGGCGGCGCCGGCCGCGCCGAATCCGACCAGGCCTTCGAGCGCGCGGGCGTCCGGCGCACCGTCGCCTTCGAGGTGGACCGCTCCGAGACCATGCTCGAACTCATCGCCGCCGGGCTGTGCGTCGGGACGGCCGCGCGGGAGACGGTGCCCGACGGTGCCGGGCTCGCCGTGGTCCCCCTCGTCGACGGCCCCACCCGCTCCCAGCTGCTGGTGCACTCCATGCTGCTGAGCCCCGCGGCCCGGGCGCTGCTGACCGTCGTGGACCAGCACACTCGATGAGCTGAATCGGGTTGCCGTCGGACAGCGTGTATAGGGTGGTGGCGTACTGGCTCCGTGCGGAGCCGCGTCGACCGTCGGGGAGAAGGATCATGACCTACTCAGGTGGAGGGTACGGGCAGCAGCCGGGCCAGGGGGGCTACGGGCAGCCGGACTACTCGCAGCAGGGCTACGGCCAGCAGGGCTTCGGTCAGCCGGGCCAGCATGGCGGCTACGGCCAGCCGGCTCAGCAGGGCGGCTACGGCCAGCCCGCGCCGCAGGGCCAGCCCGCGCAGCAGGGCTACGGCCAGCAGCCCGATTACTCCCAGCAGGGCTACGGTCAGCAGGGCTTCGGCCAGGGCTACCCGCAGCAGGGCTACGGCCAGCAGTACGGCGGCTACCAGCAGGCGCCGGCCGCACCGTCGAAGCCGCTCGACCTGGCGCTCGTGCTGTCCATCGCCACCGCCGCGCTGGGTGTCATCACTTTCCTCCTGGGCTTCCTCAACTTCTTCGAGCGGACGGTGTCGGCGGGGTCGTTCTCGGCCAGCGCGTCCGCATCCGGCCTCGAGAGCCCGACCGAGCCGCTCCTCGTGCTGCTCCTTGCAGCGGGCATCGCAGCGGGTCTCAGCCTGATCTCGAAGGGCTCGACCGGCCGTACGCCGGCCGCGGCACTCGCCGTCGCCGGCTTCCTCGGCTTCCTCGTCGGCATCTTCTCCTGGGAGAACCTGGCCTACGGCTACTGGATCGCGCTGGTCTTCTCGCTGTTCACCGCGGCCGCCGCGGTCGTGCTGGTGCTCGTCGACGCGGGCATCGTGAAGAACCCGGCCGCCGCGGACACCGCGCCCGCGGACGCCGCCGCGACCGCCACTCCGGCCGCCGCTGAGGCGCAGTCCGCGCCGTCGAACCCGGCCGCCCCGTCCGCGGCCCCGGTCCAGCAGGAGCAGCAGGCGCCGCAGGCGCAGGGCCAGTCGCAGTGGCCGTCCTACGGCGGCTACCAGGCTCCGGCCTCGTCGGGCTACCAGGCTCCGTCGTCGACCCCGTCGACCCCCGCAGCTCCGAGCGCGGGCTTCCCGTCGGGCGCACCGTCGAACCCCGGCGCCTCCGCCTCGGGCGACGAGGTGACCACCGCCTTCGGCCAGGCCTCCACGGCCAGCACGCAGGCCTTCGGCTCCCCGTCGACCCCGCAGCACGGCTCGCACTCGTCGGACGACGAGAACAAGCCGCAGGGCCAGTAGTCCCCGCCTGCGGCGCGCCTGAGACAACATCGACCACTGCGATGTCACAGTGGTGAAGATGATCGACTCAGCGCGCGCCGCCGGGCCGGGCCCGAGCGAGACCCGGCCGCTGTTCGTGATGGCCTTCGGGCCGTCGCTCGTGACCCTCGCGACCACCCTGGTGGTGGGGCTGGGGGTCCTGCTCACCACGTCGACGGGGCTGGGGGCGATCGTCCCGACCGTCGCCGGGCTGTGGCTGGCCGTGCACCAGGTGCCGGTCACCATCAGTGACATCACCCTCGGCGTGCTGCCCCTGATCCCGACCGTCGCCCTGGTTCTCGGCGTCGCCCGGGCCGCGCGGCGCGCCGGCGGCGAGGGCCGCGCGCTCGCCGATCTGCGCTCCGTCCTGCTGTGCGCCATCGCCGGCCCCGCCCTGTTCACCGCCATCGCGCTGGCCGTCGTCAACGACGCCGCCGGGCGGTACACCATCGGCACGCCGCCGCCGCTCACCGCCTTCGTCGCCACCGTCGCGGTGCACTTGGGTGCGGCGCTCCTCGGCCTCGCGCCCGCCTACTGGCGCGACGCCGCCCGGTTCCTCCGCATCCCCGGCTGGGTGGACGACTGCGCCCGCCTCGCCGGCCGGGCGCTGCTCACCTTCGGCGCCGCGGGCCTCGTCATCGTCGTGGTCCGCCTCGTGATCCGCTGGGAGACCGTCTTCGAGCTGGTCCGCTCCGGCAACGACGGCGTCGGCATGGTCTCGCTGGTCGTGCTCTCGCTGCTGTACCTGCCCAACGCGGTGATCGCCGCCGCCGCGCTGCCGCTCGGCGCGACCGTGGACCTCGGCCCCATCTCCCTGAGCGTCTTCTCCGCCGTCCCGGGCCGCGCGCCGGGCGTACCGATCCTCGCGGTTCTGCCGCAGGGGCCGTCGCCCTGGTACCTGCTGCTTCTGCTCGCGGTGCCCGCCGTCGTGGCGGTCCAGGTGGGTCGACGGTGCGCCGCCCGCTCCCTCGACCTCGGGCCGACGGTGACCGCCGTCGCCGCGACCGCGGTGCTGACCGCGACGGGCTTCGCCGCCGCGGCGTTCGTGGCCGGCGGCGAGCTCGGCGGGTTCGGCTACGCCGGCGCCGACCTGTTGCAGGTCTTCGGCTTCACCCTCGGCTGGGTCGGCCTCGTCGGTGTGCTCGCGGCGCTGGTGCTGCAGCAGGCGGGCGAGTCCCGGGCCGTGCGCGCCGCGCGCCGGGCCGCCGAGGAGGCACCGTCGGGCTACACCACCTACGCCGACGAGGCGGACGTGATCGACGACGGCGTGACGGTGGAGATCGAGCCCGCGGACCGCGAGGCCCACGACGACCAGCGCGCAACCGAGGACGAGGCGGCCGACACCGGCGACTTCGATGCCCTCGCCGACCAGCCCACCGAGGAGGTGCGGCCGGCCTCGCGGCAGGCGGTCGGGCCCGCCGCCAGCAAGCGCGAGCGCGACATAGCAGACATCGAGGAACTCGACAGCTACACCTTCGGGCAGTAGCGCGCGGGACCGGCGCTAGGCTGTTGCCGAATCGTCCCTCTGCGATGGAGTGCATCCTGACCACGCCCAGCCCCACGGTCGTGCCGCCGTGCGCGCCCGCCCGGATCGTCGTGCTGGCGTCCGGCACCGGTTCGCTGCTCGAGGCGCTGCTCGCTGCGGCGGCGGAACCAACCTACCCCGGGTCGGTGGTCGGCGTCGTCGCGGACCGGAGCTGCCGCGCGCTGGAGATCGCCGCGGGCGCCGGCGTCGAGTCGGCCGAGGTTCCCGTCCGGGCCTACGAGGACCGTGCCGCCTGGGACGAGGCGCTCACCGCCGCCGTCGCGGAGCTGGAGCCGCACCTCGTGGTCGCGGCCGGCTTCATGAAGATCCTCGGCCCCGCGTTCCTCGCCGCGTTCGGCGGCCGCGTCATCAACGCGCACCCCGCGCTGCTGCCCGCCTTCCCGGGCGCCCACGCCGTTCCCGCCGCCCTCGAGCACGGAGTCAAGCTCACCGGCTCCACCGTGCACCTCGTGGACGCGGGGCTCGACACCGGACCGATCCTCGCGCAGGAGGCGGTCGCGGTGCAGCCGGGGGACACCGAGGAGACCCTGCACGAACGGATCAAGGTCGTTGAGCGCCGACTTCTGACAGAGGTCGTCGCCGCAGTCGCCCGCCAGGGCTACAGCACGGATGGACGAAAGGTCACCATTCCATGAGCAGCAACATCCCGATCAAACGCGCGCTCATCAGCGTGTACGACAAGTCGGGCCTGGTGGAGCTGGCCACCGGCCTGGCCCAGGCGGGCGTCGAGATCGTCTCGACCGGCTCGACCGCGCGCACCATCGCCGACGCCGGCGTCGCCGTCACCCGCGTCGAGGACGTCACCGGCTTCCCGGAGTGCCTCGACGGTCGCGTCAAGACCCTGCACCCCAAGATCCACGCCGGCATCCTCGCCGACACCCGCGTGCCCGAGCACCTCGCGCAGCTGCGGGAGCTGGACGTGAAGAAGTTCGAGCTCGTCGTGGTGAACCTCTACCCGTTCACCGACACCGTGGCCTCCGGCGCCTCCGAGGACGAGTGCATCGAGCAGATCGACATCGGCGGGCCGTCCATGGTGCGCGCCGCCGCCAAGAACCACCCGTCGGTGACCGTCGTGGTCTCGCCCGACGACTACGGCGACGTGATCGACAACGCCCGCCTCGGATTCTCGCTGGAGCAGCGCAAGGCGTTCGCCGCGAAGGCCTTCCGGCACACCGCCGACTACGACGTGGCCGTCGCCTCGTACATGACCAACGTCGTGGCCCCCGAGCCCGAGCAGACGTTCCCGTCGTGGATGGGCGGCACCTGGACCCGTGAGGCCGTGCTCCGCTACGGCGAGAACCCGCACCAGGGTGCGGCCCTGTACGTGGGCGGCGAGAAGTCCGGGCTGGCGCAGGCGCAGCAGCTGCACGGCAAGGAGATGAGCTACAACAACTACACCGACGGCGACGCCGCGTGGCGCGCCGCCCACGACTTCAACGAGCCGGCCGTCGCGATCATCAAGCACGCCAACCCGTGCGGCATCGCGATCGGCAAGGACGTCGCGCAGGCCCACCGCAAGGCTCACGCCTGCGATCCGGTCTCCGCCTACGGCGGCGTGATCGCCGCCAATCGCGAGGTCAGCCTGGAGATGGCCGAGCAGGTCTCGGAGATCTTCACCGAGGTGATCATCGCCCCCGCGTACGCCGACGGTGCGCTGGCGGTGCTGCAGCGCAAGAAGAACATCCGCGTGCTGCTGGCCGAGCCGCCGGTGCTGAGCACCGAGATCAAGCAGATCACCGGCGGCCTGCTCGTGCAGCAGTCCGACGCGATCGACGCCGGCGGGGACGACCCCGCCGAGTGGACGCTGGCCGCGGGCGACCCGGCCGATGAGGCCACCCTCGCCGACCTCGAGTTCGCCTGGCGCGCCTGCCGTGCCGTGAAGTCGAACGCGATCCTGCTGGCCTCCCGCGGCGCCTCCGTGGGCGTGGGCATGGGGCAGGTCAACCGGGTCGATTCGGCGCAACTCGCCGTGACCCGCGCGGGTGACCGTGTGCTGGGCTCGGTCGCCGCGTCCGACGCCTTCTTCCCGTTCCCCGACGGCCCGCAGATCCTGATCGACGCGGGCGTCAAGGCCATCGTGCAGCCCGGCGGCTCCATCCGCGACAAGGAGGTCGTCGAGGCGGCCGCCGAGGCCGGCGTGACGATGTACTTCACCGGGACTCGGCACTTCTTCCACTGATCGGCGCGTCGCGAACGCCTCCGGGGTGACATCATCGCCCCCCGGGGGCGTTCGCCGTTTCCGCCCTCTCGTCGCGCTCGCGACGATCACACGGAGGAGATGTCGATGCAGGTGCCCGCCGAATACCTACCGCTGCTCGAGGCCGCCGTCGGGCCGATGCCCGAGAACGCCGACCTGCCACTGCCGCCCATGGGATTGTCGGTGGAGGAGGAGCGCGAGCAGCGCAAGCGCGACCTCGCCGTGGCCTTCCGCGTCTTCGGGCGGCTCGGCTTCTCCGAGGGCGTCGCCGGGCACATCACCGCCCGCGACCCGGAGGATCCGGGCCTGTTCTGGGTGAACCCGTTCGGCATGAGCTTCAACCAGATCCGCGTCTCCGACCTGATCTGTGTGGATCACAACGGTGTCGTCGTGCACGGGCGGCGGCCGGTGAACCGGGCCGCGTTCGTCATTCACGCGCAGGTGCACGACGCGCGAGCCGACGCCGTGGCCGCGGCGCACGCGCACTCGGTGCACGGCAAGTCCTTCTCGTCGCTGGGCATCCCGCTGGCACCGCTCACGCAGGACGCCTGCGCCTTCTACGAGGACCACGGCGTCTACGACGACTACGCGGGCGTGGTCAACGAGACCGTCGAGGGCAAGCGGGTCGCCGCGGCGATCGGCGACTACAAGGCCGCGATCCTCAAGAATCATGGGCTCATCACCGTCGGCGGCTCGGTGTCGTCCGCGGCCTGGTGGTTCGTGACGATGGAGCGCTCCTGCCAGGCCCAGCTGCTCGCCATGGCCGCCGGGAAGCCGCACGAGATCGATCCCGCGACCGCGCGGCTGACCCACTCGCAGGTCGGCAGCGACGTCGCCGGGTGGTTCCAGTTCCGTCCGCTGTGGGAGCAGACCGTCGCCGCCTCGCCCGACGTTTTCGATTGAGAACAGCCGCAGTCGCGGCGCAATGTGGTGTGTGGGGCGCACGGGGTGTGACCTGCGGTGGCCGAGTCCCCTGTGCGGCCGCCACCCGCCCGCCGGGCCGGGGTCAGTCGCGGGTGAGGTCGTCGAGGAGGGTGACGGCGGCGCGGGCGTACTCGCCGATCCAGCGGTCGTGGATGCGTTTGATGGGGACGGGTGCCAGCGTGAGGTGACGCTCGCGGCCGACCTTGCGGCCGATCACCAGCTCCGCGCGTTCGAGGACCCGCAGGTGTTGCAGCACGGTGGTGCGGTCGAGGTCGGGGAACTGCGCGCACAGGTCGCCGGTGGTGCGCGGCGACTCCTTGAGCACGTCCAGCATGCGCCGGCGCGTGGCGTTGGCGAGCGCCTTGAACACCGCGTCATCCGCATCCTCCGCCGTGGAAGCGGGTGCGTCCTTGCGATCGCTCTTGCGGCCTCCCGAAGACATGTTGTAGTTTTATCACATGTCCGAACTCAACGATCTCTCCTTCACCGTCTCCGGTTACGTGGCGCGCCCCACCGCGCAGGTCTACGAGGCCGTCGCCGACCCGGAGCAGCTGTCCAAGTACTTCACCACCGGCGGCGCGCGCGGCCGGCTGGAGCCGAACACCGAGGTCACCTGGGACTTCGCCGATTTCCCCGGCGCCTTCCCGGTGCAGGTGATCGAGGCGACGCCGCACTCGAAGATCGTGATCCGCTGGGAGGCGGAGAACGCCGTCGCCGGCGACGGCCACACCACCACGACCTTCGAGTTCGCCCCCGTCGACGACGACACCCGCACCCTCGTCACGATCACGGAGTCGGCGTGGACCCCGACCGAGGACGGCGCCAAGGGCGCCTTCGGCAACTGCATGGGCTGGACCGGCATGCTCGCCGCCATGAAGGCGTGGGTCGAGCACGGCATCAACCTGCGGGAGGGCTTCTACAAGTAGCCCAGCGTCGACAGCGGGCGCCCGCCCTGACAAGGTGAAGGCATGTCGGAGACCGCCGCCCTCGCCCGTCGCGCCTACGAGACCGTCGAACCCTTCCACGTCGTCGCGTACTTCAACCCCGGCATCCGGGACGCCTGCCGCGACCTCGGGATCGACCAGCACGCGTTCTACGTCGGCGCCCGCGCCGCGCCGATGGGCGAGGCCAACGCCGCCGTGGTCACTGCGGCGTTCTACAACTTCTCGCCCACCGTCATCGAGAACGGCTGGACGCAGGCGCTCCGGACGGGGCTCGCCGAGATCGACGACCGCCGCTACGCCATGCTCGCCGAGCAGTACGGCACCATCCTCGCCGGCATCGACCCCGCCGAGATCGAGGCACTCGCGCACGGCTTCGGCGCCGTCGTCGACGGCCTGCCCCTCGCGGGTCGTGCGCTGGCCTCCGCGTGGGCCGCGTCGCCCGTACCCGACGCGCCCGCCCTCGCGCTGTGGCGGCACATCTCCGTGCTGCGCGAATGGCGCGGCGACAATCACCTCGCCGAGCTCATCGGCCACGGCCTCACGGGCCTCGAAGCGGGCGTCTTCCACGAGGCGGACCTCCCGGACCCGACGGTCCGCCGCCGCGTCATGGGCCGCCGCTTCTTCCGCATCACGCGGGGCTGGAGCGAGGAGCAGTGGGGCGAGGCCGTCGCCCGGCTCACCGCGCGCGGCCTCGTCGAGGGCGAACCGGAGGAGCACCGTCTGACGCCCGAGGGCATGGCCCTCTACGACGAGATCGAGGCCGGCACCGACGCCGTGAGCGGCGCCGCGTTCGACGACGCCGCGGCGGGTCTCCTCGACCGGATGCGCCCGCTGAGCAAGGCCGTGATCGACGCGGGCATCCTGCCCGGGTCCAAGAAGCAGTAGCCACCGCCTATTCCCGGTTTCGCTGCGGGCGTACTCACTGGGGCGGTGGCCGCGGATCGGCGTAGCGTTGTCTTCCGTGAGCACCGCACGCGCTGATGTACGCACTGACACGCCCGCCGAGCTCCCCGCGACGCTCGGCGAACTCAAGGCCTCCGGCCACGTGTACCGGGGGATCAAGGACGAACTCCGCAACAATCTGCTCGCCGCGCTGCGCGCCGACACCGACCCCTGGGCCGGCATCCAGGGCTTCGACGACACCGTCATCCCGCAGCTCGAACGCGCCCTCCTGGCCGGCCACGACGTGGTGCTGCTCGGCGAGCGCGGGCAGGGCAAGACGCGGCTGATCCGCACCATCGTCGGCCTGCTCGACGAGTGGACCCCCGTGATCGACGGTGCCGAGCTCGGCGAGCACCCGTACCACCCGATCACCCCCGCCTCGATCCGTCGCGCGCAGGAACTGGGCGACGACCTGCCGGTCGCGTGGCGCCACCGCGACGAGCGCTACTCCGAGAAGCTCGCGACGCCGGACACCTCCGTCGGCGACCTGGTCGGCGACGTCGACCCCGTCAAGGTCGCGCAGGGTCGCAGCCTGGGCGATCCCGAGACCATCCACTTCGGCCTCATCCCGCGGGCGCACCGCGGCATCGTCGCCGTCAACGAGCTGCCCGACCTGGCCGAACGCATCCAGGTCGCCATGCTCAACGTGATGGAGGAGCGCGACATCCAGGTGCGCGGCTACACGCTGCGCCTCCCGCTCGACGTGCTGCTCCTCGCGAGCGCCAACCCCGAGGACTACACCAACCGCGGCCGCATCATCACCCCGCTCAAGGACCGCTTCGGCGCCGAGATCCGCACGCACTACCCGCTCGATCTCGAGGACGAGGTCGCGGTCATCGAGCAGGAGGCCGACGTCGTCGCCTCCGTGCCGCAGTACCTCACCGAGGTGCTGGCCCGCTTCACCCGTGAGCTGCGCGAGTCGCCCGCCGTCGACCAGCGCTCCGGCGTCTCCGCCCGGTTCGCCATCGCGGCGCAGGAGACCATCGCCGCGGCGGCGCTGCACCGCGCGGCCGTGGGCGGCGAGGACCTGCCCGTCGCGCGGCCCGTCGACCTGATGACGGTGCCCGACGTGCTGCGCGGCAAGGTCGAGTTCGAGGCCGGCGAGGAGGGGCGCGAGATCGCGACGCTCGCGCACCTGCTGCGCCGCGCGACGGCCGAGACGATCGGCGAGTACCTCTTGGGCGTCGATCTCGGGCCGCTCGTCGAGGCCATCGAGGCCGGCGGGCCCATCGTCACCGGGGACGACGTGACCGCCGACGAACTGCTGGCGAACCTGCCCGAGGTGCCGGTGCTCGCCGAGGTCTACCGCCGGCTCGACGCCGAGTCGCCGGGGGAGCGGGCCGCGGCCGCCGAGTTCGCGCTCGAGGGGCTGTACCTGGCCCGCCGTATCGGCAAGGAGTCCGACGACGAGGGGCAGACCGTCTATGGCGGATAGGCGCGCGCGCACGCGACGCGACCGGCAGGGACGGCGCGGGCACCTCGCCCGGTACCGCCGCTACACCGGCGGGCCCGATCCGCTGGCCCCGCCGGTGGACCTGCGCGACGCGCTCGACGAGATCGGCCGCGACGTGATGAGCGGCGTCTCCCCGCGCCGCGCCCTGCAGGAGTACCTGCGCCGCGGCGGCGAGAACCGCCGTGGCCTGGACAAGCTCGCGGAGCTGGCGAACCGCCGGCGGCAGGAGCTGTTGCAGCGCAACAATCTCGGCAAGACCTTCGAGGACGTGCAGAAGCTGCTCGACGAGGCCGTGCTCGCGGAGCGCAAGGAGCTCGCGCGGGCCCTCGACGACGATGCCCGGTTCCAGGAGATGCGGATCTCCAACCTGCCGCCGTCCGCGGCGCAGGCGGTGCGTGAGCTGGGCGACTACTCGTGGCGCTCGCCCGAGGCCGCGCAGAAGTACGAACAGATCCGGGACCTGCTCGGCCGAGAACTCCTCGATCAGCAGTTCGCGGGGATCAAGCAGGCCCTCGAGGGCGCGACCGACGAGGACCGCGCGGCCATCCAGAAGATGCTCGACGACCTGAACGCCCTGCTGGACAAGCACAACGCCGGCACGGCCACGCAGGACGACTTCGACGCCTTCATGGCCGAACACGGCGACTACTTCCCCGAGAACCCGCGCACCATCGACGAGTTGATCGACGCGCTTGCCCGCCGGTCCGCGGCGGCGCAGCGGCTCTACAACAGCCTCACCCCGGAGCAGCGCGCCGAGCTGGAGGAGCTGTCGCAGGCCGCCTTCGGCTCGCCACAGCTCTCCCAGGCGCTCAGCGACCTCACCGGCAAGCTCATGGACGCCCGCCCCGGCGAGGACTGGTACGGCGGCCAGGAGTTCGAGGGCGATTCCGGGATGGGGTTGGGAGACGCGACGCAGGCGATGCAGGACATCGCCGACCTGGAGTCCCTCGCGGAGCAGCTGAGCCAGCAGCACAACGGTGCCTCGCTCGACGACATCGACCTCGAGGCGCTGCAGCGGCAGCTCGGCGACGAGGCCGTCGCCGACGCCCGGACGCTCGCCGAGCTGGAGAAGGCGCTCAAGGACCAGGGCTACTTCTCGCGGGACCCCGACGGCGCGCTGCGCCTGTCGCCCAAGGCGATCCGGCAACTGGGCCAGTCGATCCTACGAGACGTCGCGCACCGTCTGACCGCGCGCGGCGGGGAGCGGAACACCGCCCGCGCCGGCGCCACCGGCGAGGCCACCGGCGCGAGCCGGGAGTGGCGGTTCGGCGACACCGAGCCGTGGGACGCCACCCGCACCGTGCTCAACGGCGTACTGCGCCAGGCCGCCTCCGGCCAATCGGGCCCGGTCACGCTGGACGCCAAGGACATCGAGGTCACCGAGACCGAGGCGCGCAGCCGCGCGGCGGTCGCGCTGCTCGTGGACACCAGCTTCTCCATGGTGATGGAGGGGCGCTGGCTGCCGATGAAGCGGACCGCTCTCGCTCTGCACCAACTGATCTCGACCCGCTTCCGTGGGGACGACCTCGCGCTCATCGGCTTCGGCCGGTACGCGCGCACGCTCAGCGTCGGCGAACTGACCGGGCTGGACGGTGCGTACGAACAGGGCACCAACCTGCACCACGCACTGCAGTTGGCGCAGCAGCACTTCCGGGCCCACCCGAACGCGCAGCCGGTACTGCTCGTGGTCACCGACGGTGAGCCGACGGCCCACCTGGAACGCAACGGCGAGCCCTTCTTCGACTACCCGCCGCACCCGCGGACCCTCGCGATGACGGTGCGCGGCCTGGACGCCGTCGCCGCGCAGGGCGCGCAGATCACCGTCTTCCAGCTGGGTGACGACCCGGGCCTGACCCGCTTCCTCACCGCGGTGGTGCGGCGCGTGGGCGGGCGGCTCGTCTCGCCCGATCTCGACGGGCTCGGCGCGGCGGTGGTCAGCGACTACCTGGGCAACCGCGTGCGCCGGTAGTCACTTGATCAGCACCTCCACGCCGCCCCAGAAGGCGAAGCCCTTCACCACGATCCGTGGTCCGGTGGGGTCGCCCGTCTGCGGGTTCTTGTGCTCGAACGCGCCCATCACGCCCACGCCCTCCACGTGCACGTTGGCGCCGCGCGGCAGGATGATCTTCACGCCGCCCATCACCGCGTAGGCGTTCAGCGTCACATCGCCGACGAGGAACGTCGCCTCCCGCAGATCGAGCGAGACGCCGCCCCAGAACCCGATCGCGGTGTGCTCGGGCCCCACGGCGACCGGCCCGCGGACCTTGGTCTCCGACATCACGGCCCACTTCGTCTCGCCCATGCGCGGCACGCCCGCGGGCGCGGTCGACGGTGCGCGGTACGCGGGCGTCGCGGTCGTCGACGGGTGCTGCACGGCGGGCAGATCCACGACGAGCCGGTCGAGGTCGGCGAAGGTGCGCGCCGCCACCGCCTGTTGGGAGCGCTCCTCGTACTCGGGGAGCGTGATCTGGCCGAGGCCCAGCGCCTCGGAGAGCATCTCCACGACGCGGTTGCGGTCGACATCGGATGCTCGCAGGACGTCGCGGCGCAGGGGTTCCAACTCGTCGGACATGCCCCCGACTCTAGGCGAAACGGGCAGGTGTCCGCTCCCAGCTGGGAGCCGAACTCCCCGCAGAACGCCGATGTCCCCCCAACAGCGGTTGAGGGGACATCGGATGGAGTCGGGGGTGCCGGCTCCCGGCCGGGAGCGGATGCCCGGTATCAGAGCAGGCGGCCCACCACGGGGAGGCGCTTGAGCAGGAGCGCGATGCCCGAGGGCTGGCCCTTCTTCGGTGCCGTCTTCTGCTCGGCCTTCGCCACGTCCTTCGACGGTGCCTCGGCCTTCGCCTTCGGCGCGGCCTTGGCGTCCGCCGCGGCGGCGGGCTTCGAGGTCTTCGCGTCGATGGAGGCGGGAGCCTTACTCTTGGCGGCGGCGTCCTTCTGCGCGGCGATCGGGGTGATCTTCGCCTCCGACGCCTTGACCGGTGCCTTCTTCGCCGCGGGCTTGGCGGCCGGCTTGGTCGCAGCCTTCTTCGCGGCGGGCTTCGCCGCGGTGCTCTTGGCAGCGGCGGGCTTGGCGGCGGTGGTCCTGGCCGTCGCGCTCTTGCCGGCCGTGCTCTTCGCGGCGGTCTTGGCCGCGGACTTCGCCGGAGCCTTCTTCGCGGGTGCCTTCTTCGCGGGTGCCTTCGTGGCCGGGGCGGCCTTCTTGGCGGCCGGGGTGGCCTTACCGGCGGCCTTCTTGGCCGGGGCCTTCGCCGCCGACGATGCGGCGGACTCGTCGGCGGCCGGCTTGTCGGTGGCTGGCTTGTCGGCGGCCGGCTTCGCGGGCGCGGCGCCGTCGAGGCCGAGCACGGCCCAGGCGTCCTCCCAGGCGGCGACGGCGTCGGCGGTCACGGCGAGGTTGGTGTTGGCGGTGAGCGACTTGCCCGGGTTCTTGCCCTCCCACGCGGCGGCGAGCTTGGCGACGTGCGCGGCGTAGTCGGCGGCCGGGGCGAGCGCGATCGGCGCACCGTCGGACAGGTCCACGAGGGCCCACGCGGTCACGGGGGCCTTGGCGACGGCCTCGCTCTTGCGGGCCTGCCACGCATCGCCGGTGGTGGCCTTGACGCGGAGCGTCTCGGTGCGGCCGTCGGCTGCGGTCACGGTGACGAGGGTGGTGCTGCCCTTCGTGGTCACCTCTGCCTTGCCCCCGCGGGCCTCAACGGCAGAGACGAACACGTCGACGGCGCGCTGTGCGGCGGTCTGAGCCATGGGGTCTCTCCTGGGTTCGGTTCGTAGCGCGCCGTTCAGCGCCCTACTCGTGGCCTTATTAACCCACGAGTAGTTTCGCCGACCCAAGCCGAAACGGACGTCACAGGCGTAATGTGACCGGGTCGTCCGTCACATTCGTCAGGTGAGAAGGACCGCGATCAGCATGATCGCCGGGATCGACAGGGCCGTTGTGATAAGGCCGGCATCCCGCGCGAGGATCACGCCGCGGTTGTATCGCAGGCCGTAGACCAGCACGTTCTGCGCCGTCGGGAGGGCCGCGGTCACCGTCTGCGCGAGGAGGGCGTGGCCCGACTGCCCGAACAGGAACCGCGCCATCGCCCATGCCAGCACGGGCATTGCGATCATCTTGAGCGCGGTCGCCAGGGCGATGTCGCGGCGCGGCGCCGCGCCCTTCTGCAGCACCCGCACGCCGCCGAGGGAGAGGCCGAAGACGATCAGGGCCATGGGGACGGACGCGTCGCCGAGCAGCTTCACCGGGCTCATCAGCCAGTCCGGCGGGTGCCACCGCGTCAGCGAGATCGCGAGCCCGATCAGCGCGCCGACCACGATCGGGTTGAGCAGTGGGGTCACGACGGTCCGCCACAGCGGTTGCTTCGGCCCCGTGCTCTCGCGTGCCTCCGCGAGGTCGAGCACGGTCAGCGCGATCGTCGAGAAGACGAGGATCTGGAACAGCAGCAGCGGGGCGACGTACGACGTGTCGTGCAGCACGAAGACCGCGATCGGGATGCCGAGGTTCGAGGAGTTCACGTAGCTCGAGGCGAGGGCGCCGATGGTCGCGTCGCCCGTCGGCCGGCGCCAGAGCACGCGCACGACCACGTAGTACACCGCGGCGATCGCCAGCGCGGATCCCGCGCTCACCCACAGGCGCGAACTGAACAGCACGGCGACATCCGTCGTGGCGAGCGCGTGGAGGAGCAGAGCGGGTGTGAGCAGGTAGAACACCAGCAGCGAGAGCTGCTTCTCCGGCTCCTCGCCCAGGACCTCCAGCCGGCCGAGGAGCCACCCCGCCGCGATGATGATCGCGATCACGGCGAAGCCGGCCAGCACGGAAGTCACGGGCGAAAAGGTTACGCGATCGAAGTATCGCCTCGCCCGGACGGTCGGGGCTCCCGAAACCGGCCCTCAGCTCGCACAGGACGGAGCATTTGCATCGTGCTGGTGCTGGAGGCCGGTTTCGGACGCCTGCTACTTCTTCGAGGAGTAGGGGAGCAGCGCCATCTCGCGGGCGTTCTTCACCGCCGCCGCCAGCTTCCGCTGGTCCTGCGGGGACAGCCGCGTCATCGCGCGCGAGCGCAGCTTCCCGCGGTCGTTGAGGAAAGTGCGCAGGTAGGTGACGTTCTTGTAGTCGAGGGCGCCCTCGGGCACGCGGACGAGGCCGCGCCGCGACGCAGGAACACGGGTCGGTTTGCGCGCCATCACCAGCTCGACTTCCGGACGCCGGGCAGCTGACCGTCGTGCGCCATCTGCCGCACCCGCACGCGCGAGAGCCCGAACTTGCGCAGGTGCCCGCGCGGGCGGCCGTCCGCTGCGTCGCGGTTGCGGACGCGGGTGGCCGAGCCGTCGCGCGGCAGCTTCGCCAGCGCGCGCACGGCCGCGGCGCGGTCGTCCGGGTCCGTCGACGGGTGCGCGATGGTCCGCTTCAGTGCGGCCCGCCGCTCGGCGTACCGCGCGACCAGTTCCTTGCGCCGCTCGTTCTTGGCGATCTTCGCGGTGGTGGCCATCAGCGCTCCTCCCGGAAATCGACGTGCCGGCGGACCACCGGGTCGTACTTGCGCAGCACCATGCGGTCGGGGTCGTTGCGACGGTTCTTCCTGGTCACGTACGTGTACCCGGTGCCGGCGGTCGACTTGAGCTTGATGATCGGACGGATCTCGTTGCGGGCCATTTACAGCTTCTCCCCTCGGGCGAGGATCTCGGCGACCACCGCGTCGATGCCGCGGCGATCGATGGTCTTGATGCCCTTCGTCGACACCCGGAGCACGACGGTGCGACCGAGCGAGGGCACGTAATAGCGGCGACGCTGGATGTTCGGGTCCCAGCGGCGGTTCGTGCGCACGTGACTGTGCGAGACCCGCTTGCCGAAGCCGGGCGCCCGGCCCGTCACCTGGCAGTGTGCGGACATGCTTCTCCTTCTTGCGAATGATTGTCGATAAGGTAACGTACTGGAAATGGGAATCATTTCCAAGAGAACCCCGGTCCTGCTCCTGACCGGCTTCGGCGGGCAGGAGCGCGCGCTCGAACTCGCCGAACCCGGCACCGTCGTCGTGCACCACGACCTGTCCGGCCTCCGAGAGGGCCTGGTCGTGCGGTCGGAGGCCACCGTCCGGCCCGACGGGACGGCCGAGGAGCGTGTCGCGCTGCTCGAACTCGCCCACGGTTGCGTCTCATGCACGCTCCGCGAGGACCTCCTGCCGCTGCTGCGCACGCTGCACCGGCGGGCGAGCGTCCGGCGCATCGTCGTGCGGCTCGATCCGATCCTCGAGGCCGACGCCGTGCGGCACGCCATCGAGCACGTGATCGTCGAGATGGTCGGTGCCGTGCGGGGGCCCGCGGCGCGCGACGTCGAGGTGACCGGCACGATCGGCTTCGTCGACGGCGCGACCTGGCTCGACGACGCCCTCGGCGAGGAGGAGGTGGGGGAGCGCTTCGCCGTGCCGGACGACGACGAGCGCACCGTCGCACAGCTGGCCGTCGGGCACGCGCAGAGCGCCGACCTGCTGGTCGTGACCGGCGACAGTCCCGACCCCGCGCGCCTGCGCGCCGTGCTGCGCCGCCTCGCGCCCGGAGCCCCGATCGCCCGCGAGCGCGTCCCGCTGGACCGGCTCGTCCCGCGCCTCGGAACGCCCCGCCCGCCGATCGAGCCCTTCGGCCCGCTGCTGCCCGGCTGCCCTCCGCTCGACGCCGACGGCGACGTCCGCCTCATCGAGTTCAGCGCCCGCCGCCCGCTGCATCCGGGCCGCTTCCACGAGGCGATCGACGTGCTGCTCGACGGCGTCGTCCACGCGCGGGGCCGCATCTGGCTCGCCACCACGCCCGACGAGGCCTTCTGGCTGGAGTCCGCGGGGGCGGGCCTGCGCGTCGGCGCGGCCGGACGGTGGCTCGCGGCCGGCGGCGACGGTACGCCCGAGCGGTGGGCGATGGCGTCCGCGGCGTGGGACGAGACGTACGGGGACCGTCGGACCGACCTGGTGGTGCTCGCCGCCGGGGCCGACCCCTCCCGCATCGCCGAGACCCTGCGGTGGGCCGAACTCACCCCCGCGGAACTCGCCGCCGGCCCCGAGGAGTGGGCCGGCTGGCACGACCCGTTCGGCGCGATGCACGCCGACCCGTGCGAGGACCTCGCCCCGGCCCCGGGGCGCGACGAGATCGATGAGGAGATGTCATGAAGCAGGGAATCCACCCGGAGTACCGTCCGATCGCGTTCCAGGACGCGTCCACGGGGAAGGTGTTCGTCACGCGCAGCACCGCGACGTCGGAGCGCACCGTCGACGTCGACGGGGTGACGTATCCGCTGATCGTGGTGGACGTGACCAGCGACTCGCACCCGCTGTGGACGGGGAAGCAGCGCGTCATGGACACCGCCGGGCGGGTGCAGAAGTTCCAGGAGAAGTACGCGCGTTTTGGCGGGCGCGTGTCCAACCGGTAGACTTCAGTGCTTGTGACGTTGGAAGCCTCCCGGGCTCGCGTCGAGAGCTTTTTTCGTCAAGACCGATAGGAAGAATCATGGCTGTACCGAAGCGCCGTATGTCGCGGGCGAACACGCATGCTCGCCGCTCGCAGTGGAAGGCGAACAACCCCGAGCTGCAGGCCGTGCAGGTCGGCGGCCGTACCCACCTGGTTCCGCGCCGCCTCGTGCGCGCCGCGAAGCTGGGTCTGGTCGATCTCGACCGCCGCTAAGACGTTCTTTCCCTCAAGAGCGGGTCGGCTGGTGCCGGCCCGCTCTTGAGGTGTATCCGAAGGGGCCCACGTGCTGCTGGCGGTGCTGAACCACGCGGGGATCGCGGTCTTCGCCGCCTCCGGCGCGCTCATCGGCGTCCGCAAGCGGCTCGACCTGTTCGGCGTGTGGACCCTCGCCGCGCTCACCGGGGTGGGCGGCGGCGTCGCCCGCGACGTCCTGCTGGGCATCCACCCACCCGCCTCCTTCCAGGGCTGGGAGAACATCACCACCGCCTCGATCGCGGCGGCGTTCGTCTTCGTCTTCCACCCGCAGTTCGGGCGGCTCCGCAACTCCGTGCTCGTGCTCGACGCGATCGGCATGGGCGTCTTCTCCGCCACCGGCGCCCTGACCGCGCTGCACCACGACGCGTCGCCCTTCGCCGCCGCGCTCATCGGCATCACCACCGCCCTCGGCGGCGGCGTGCTGCGCGACATCCTGGTCAACGAGGTGCCCCTGCTCATCCAGGAGCGCGACCTCTACGCGATCCCCGCGCTCACCGGCGCCGCCGCGACGGTGCTCGCCGCGTCGTGGGGCGCGACGGACTCCCGGGCGCTCCTGGTCGGCGCCGTGCTGGCCTCCGGCTTCCGCCTCCTCGCACTGTGGCAGGACTGGCGCGTGCCGATCGCCCCCGAGGACGTCGCGGGCCGATTCGTCGGGGCCTGCAAGCGCGCGCTGCGTCGGTAGCGGTCAGGCAGGCCGACGGTCCGCGCTCGCGTGGTGCGATGCCGCTCCGCCCGCGAGTCCTGGCCCCGCTCGGTTGTCCTCGCTCCGCTCGGTTGTCCTCGCTCCGCTCGGGTGTCCGCTCCCAGCTGGGAGCCGACCTCCCCGTCGAAATGTGGTGTCCCGCCAGCTGCTGTGGAGGGGACAGCAGCCCGCGGCGGGGACTCCGGCTCCCTGCTGGGAGTGAAACGTGCAGGAAGCAGAGGTTCGACGGTCCGCTGCCCGTTGTCGCCGGTCGGCGACCGCGCTGCGCTGAGTACGCCCCGGCCGACGTGCGCAAGGGGGCTGTGGACAACCGCGTTCCTGTGGAGGGATCGGCCTATTCGAGGTCACGCAGCGGAGTCGCGGACCTGTGTCGGCGCATTCTGCTCGGCATGAGGGGGTTGAGGACACGGGCGGTGATGATCGCCGAGGGGTGGACGGACGACACAATCAGAAAGGCGATCAAGGCGAAGAAGCTGCGCCGGGTGTGGGCCGGTGTGTACACGGAGCGGCCCGTCGGAGAACGGTGGGAGGAGGCGGCGTTGACGGTGGTCGCCGCGGGCCTGGCCGGCGATCACGGCGTGATCAGTCATCAGAGCGCCGCGGTGCTCCACGGCCTGCCGATGCTCCACGCGGACTTCACGAAGGTGCACACCACGGTGAACGGCAAGCACGGCGGTGGCCTCGTCAGCAGGAACCGGCACGTGCATCCGCGGCTGCTGCTACCGGGCGATGTGATCACCGTCGAGGGCCTGCTCGTGACGTCGCGCGCACGGTCCACCGTCGACACCGCGCTCGGTGGAACCTACGAGCAGGCGCTGGTGGTGTTCGACGGTGCGCGGCGGGTCCGGCGATATCCGAAAGCCGGTGATCCGCGGCCGGTCGCCGTCGACGAGCTGCGGGCCGTGCTGGACCGGCTGGGCGCGGTCCGCGGCCGCGCGACGGCGCGCCGGGCGCTGGATGATTCGTGCGACGTGTGCGAATCGGCAGGGGAGTCGTGGTCGCGGGCGCGGATTCTGGAGTGGGGACTCCCGCTACCGGAGCAGCAGAAACACTTCCGCATCAACGGGCGCACCTATTTCGCCGACTTCCAGTGGGGGCACGTCATCGGCGAGTTCGACGGGGACAAGAAGTACGACTCCGATGCCGCCCGGCGCCGCTACGAGAAGCGGCGCGACAGTGACTTCGCGACGATCGGAATGACTGTGTGCCACTGGACCTGGGAGGACCTAACCGATCGGCTGCGATTCTTCAAGATCCTCACGACTGCGTTGAACAACGGCGGGATTATCGGAGCGGTGCCGCCGTTCCCCGGCTGACCGCAACCAGCGGCTCCCAGTGGGGAGCCGCGCTCCCTGGCCTTGGCTGCTGTCCCGTCGACTGCAATCAGGGGGAGTCCAGCTGACTATGGGGACACCGGCTCCCCACTGGGAACCGGGAGCCAGGGGGGCGGGCCCGGCGCCGGACACGAGCCCATTAAGCCAATTCACACACGACTTCGGTAAGACTGTGGACTATGCGAATTCTGGTGGTCGACGACGATCGTGCGGTGCGGGAGTCCCTGCGCCGCTCGCTGACCTTCAACGGGTACCAGGTGGATACCGCCGTCGACGGGCAGGACGCGCTCGATCACATCGCGAGCAACCGGCCGGACGCGCTGGTCCTGGACCTGAACATGCCGCGGGTCGACGGCCTCGAGGTGTGCCGCCGGCTCCGCAGCGCGGGTGACGACCTGCCGATCCTGGTGCTCACCGCCCGCGACGCCGTGAGCGACCGGGTCAGCGGCCTCGACGCCGGTGCGGACGACTACCTGCCCAAGCCCTTCGCGCTGGAGGAACTGCTGGCCCGGATGCGGGCGCTGCTGCGTCGCGCCGCACCCGAGGCCGGCGCCGACAACGAGGTGCTCCGCTTCGAGGACCTCAGCCTGGACCCGGCCACCCGTGAGGTGCTCCGCGGTGACCGGAACATCAGCCTGACCCGCACGGAGTTCAGCCTGCTCGAGATGCTCATGAGCAATCCGCGCCGCGTGCTCACCCGCAGCCGGATCCTCGAGGAGGTGTGGGGCTACGACTTCCCGACCTCGGGCAACGCGCTGGAGGTGTACGTCGGCTACCTGCGCCGCAAGACGGAGGCCGAGGGCGAGAGCCGCTTGATCCACACCGTGCGGGGGGTCGGCTACGTCCTGCGCGAGACCCCGCCGTGATGCGATGACGGTACCCAGGCACGCACGTCCGGAGGCCAAGGACCGGCAGGTCCGGGACCGGCGCGCCGCGTCCGACCCGGGCGCGCGGCGCCCCATGCGCGACCCGAACCCGATCACCCGCAACGTCAGCTTCCGCTGGCGCGTCACGCTGCTGGCCGCGGCCGTCGTGGGCATCGCGGTGGCGCTGATGGCGGCGTCGGCGTTCTTCGTGGTCAAGCGCGCGATGTACGCGGACGTCGACAACCGGCTGCAGCAACAGGTGGATTCGGTGGCGCCGGCGATGAGCTCGCCGGTCACGCAGTTCACCACGGTGATGATGATGCTGATGTTCCGGCCGGACATGTCCGTCAACCGGACGATGGTCGTCTACCCCGACGGGACGCCGTACCACTCGGGACCGTCGGGCCAGGTGCCGATCGGTGATCAGGAGCGGCAGGTCATCGAGGGGAAGTCGCCCGAGTCCCTGAGGTCCGTCGGCGACACCCGCGTCATGGCCCGACGCCTCGACAACGGCGTGACGATCCTCGTGGCCGAGGACCTCACCCCGACGAAGAACCTGCTCAGCGAGCTGGGCACGGTGCTCATCGTGGTGGGCGCGTGCGGCATCGTGCTGGCCGCGATCGCGGGCACCGCCGTCGCCCGCGGCGGCCTCAGACCCGTGCAGCGGCTCACCGAGGCCGCGGAACGGGTGGCGCGCACCGACGACCTGACCCCGATCCCGGTGACCGGCCGCGACGAGCTGGCACGCCTGACCACGAGCTTCAACACGATGCTGCAGGCCCTCGCCGACTCGCGCGACCGGCAGGCCCGCCTCGTCGCCGACGCCGGCCACGAGCTGCGGACGCCGCTCACGAGCCTGCGGACCAACGTCGAGCTGCTCGTCGCGGCGAACCAGCCGGGCGCGCCGCCCATCCCCGAGGACGACATGAAGGAGCTCTCCGACGACGTCCTCGCCCAGGTGGAGGAGCTGACCACGCTGGTCGGCGACCTCGTCGACCTCGCCCGCGAGGACGCGCCGGAGGCGGTCAACGAGGAGATCGACCTCGAGGAGGTCCTGCAGAAGGCCGTCGAGCGCGTGGAGCGCCGCCGCCCGACGGTCCGCTTCGAGGTCGCGAGCGCCCCCTGGTACGTCTACGGCGACCAGGCGGGCCTCGGGCGGGCCGTGGTCAACGTGCTCGACAACGCCGCGAAGTTCTCCCCGGACGGCGGGGTCGTGCGGGTCGAGCTCGCGGAGATCGGTGTCGCCCGGGCGGCGCTCAGCGTGGCCGACAGCGGACCGGGCATCCCGGAGGAGGATCGGGAGCTGGTCTTCGAGCGGTTCTACCGTTCGATGGCGAGCCGGTCGATGCCGGGCTCGGGCCTGGGACTCGCCATCGTCAAACAGGTGGTGGAGCGGCACGGCGGGTCGGTCGCGGTCGGCACCGCCGACGGTGGCGGCGCGCTGGTGCGCCTCGAGATCCCCGGCAGCCCCGTCGCGGGCGGGCGGGCACCGCAGGTGGTGCAGCGGGAACCCCGGCTGCGCCTGCGCCGAGGCAGATGAGGGATTCTTGGTCCCGGGGAAGTGACAATCTGCTCACAGGCACTTCACAGCAGCCGTATGCAGTCTGGGCGGGTAAGTACACGAAGGAGGGGGCTCCATGACCGAGGGTCCGCAGAATCCCTATCAGCAGGGGCAGCAGGCGGGACAGTACGGCCAGCAGCCGGGCCAGGCGTCGCAGCCCGGCCAGCAGGCGCCCGGCCAGCAGGCGCAGCCGGGGCAGTACCGGCCCACGCAGCAGTACTCGGGTGCCTACCCGGCACCCGGCGGCGGACCGTCGGGCTATCCCGGGCCGGGTGGCCTGCCCGCGGTGACCACGACGCCCCCGCCCGCGCGCGGCCCCCGGATGGGCGCGCTGGTCGCGATGGGTGTCGCGATCGCGCTGATCGCGTCGCTGCTGTCGGTGACCGGGGCGTACCTGGTGTGGGGCAAGCACGGCTCGACGTCGACGGTGACGGTGTCCGGGGGAGACGCTCCGCCGGTGGTGAAGGGGTCGGTGCAGGACGTGGCGCAGAGCGTGCTGCCGGCCGTGGTGTCGATCGACAACCAGGCGGGCTCCTCGGAGACCTCGGGCTCGGGCGTGGTGATCACCGCGGACGGCAAGATCGTCACGAACAACCACGTCATCGCCGGGAACGGCAAGCTGACGGTGGCCTTCCCCGACGGCAGCGTGAGCAACGCCGCGGTCGTGGGCGCCGACCCGATCACGGACCTCGCCGTGATCCAGACGGACAAGCGCGATCTCAAGCCCCTCGCCTTCGCGGACAGCGGCAAGCTGTCCGTCGGCCAGGAGGTCGTGGCGGTGGGTGCCCCGCTGGGGCTGGCCGGCACGGTGACCAGCGGCATCGTCTCGGCCCTGAACCGCCCGGTGCCCACCAGCGGCAAGGACGACGATCAGGCGACCGTCATCAACTCGGTGCAGACCGACGCGGCGATCAACCCGGGCAACTCGGGCGGCGCGCTCGTGGACATGACGGGGCGGCTCGTGGGGATCAACTCGTCGATCCTGACGCTCGGCAGCTCCCGCATCACCGGCCAGCAGAGCGGCAGCATCGGGCTGGGCTTCGCGATCCCGTCGAACCAGGTGCAGCGGATCAGCAAGGAGCTGATGGATTCGGGGAAGGCGACGCACGCGGCCGTGGGCATCACGGTGGATCCGCGGGCCTCGGTCAGCCGGCCGGGCGCGCTGGTGGTGGAGGTCTCGCCGACGGGCGGCTTCGGCCGCGCGGGCATCCCCAAGGGGGCGCTCGTCACGAAGATCGACGATCTCCAGATCAGCGACGGCTACGGATTGATCGGAGCCGTGCGCGCGTACCCGCCGGGGGCTACCGTGACCGTTACCTACCTCGACAGCCCGAGTAGTACGAGTCCGGTGACCAAGCAGGTGACGCTCGATAAGTTGGACAAGTGACTGAGGAGTCGAAGATGACCGCGGAGATGAGCCAGAGCCGAGCAGCGGATGCGGAGTGGCTGGAGGACGAGGTCCTGGACGTGCCGGCCCTCGACGACACGGCCCTCGACGGTGCCGGCGTGATCGGCCGCGCCCTGGTGGTGGTGGTCGACGATCACCTGCAGCCCGGTGCGTCGCGCGCGTCCGGCGCGGGGAAGTCGGTCGGATCGCTGGTGACGGAGCTGCTCGAGGAGGCGGGTTTCGAGGTCGACGCGGTCGTCGTGGTCCCCGCCGAGGAGGTGGACGTGCGCAATGCGCTGAACACCGCCGTGATCGGCGGCGTCGACCTGGCCGTGACCATCGGCGGCGTGGGCGTGGGTGCCCGCGATGTGACGCCGGAGGCCACCGAGGAGATCCTCGACAAGAAGCTGCCCGGCATCTGCGAGGCCCTGCGCTCGTCGGGCCTGGCGGCCGGCGCGACCGACGCGGGCCTCTCCCGCGGGTTGGCGGGCGTGTCCGGCAGCACCGTGGTCGTGAACCTCGCCAGCTCCCGCGCGGCGATCCGCGACGGCATGGCGACGCTGACCCCGCTCGCGACCCACGTGATCCGCCACATCGCGGGCGGGGACGACCAGGCCCGGTGATGACCGAGCCCGGCGATCCCACTCCGCGGAAGTACTCCGCGCGCGATATCGCGCGAATCTTCGGGGACGTCCTGCCCTCGCAGACCAAGGACGACCTGCCCGACGACGCCGCACCCCGCCCGGGTGCGGCGTCGCCCGTTTCCGGGTCCGACGGTGACCCGACCGAGCGCTGGTACCGCGAGAACCGCCCGCCACACCACGGCGGGTAGGGCGCATGGAACTGCAAATCTGCTGGTAGTGTGACTAAGGACACGGCTGCGCTGTGAAACGGTCAGGTTACGGCTCTGGTGTATCTGAGTGAACTCTAAGTAGGAAGCCCACCCTAAGTTCCTTGCAGGTAGGTGCCGGTTTTCGGTGAGTGCAGCCTAATAAGTGCTGGTTGACGCATGGGTCGTAGATTTAAAATAGCAATGCGTAACTTCACGAATTCTTCATTTACGAAGATCGAAAGCGTTGCGCGACCCGGAAAGCTGAGGATATGCTCCGCGGGAACCGAAGGTCAGCGAAGACTTCCGGGGAACCGATAGTGATCTCGGCCTGAGACAACGGCCGGGATTCGACCCGCGGCTGGGTGAGCCTCCGGGTCGGCGCTCCTACCGGAGCGGCACACCATGATTCCTGGTGAGGGGAACGAATGAGCAAGATGAGCAAGGTTGCAGGGCGCGCTGGCGTCGTTGCGATCGCGGTGGCCGCGGCCGCCTCGGTCGCGGCTGGATCGGCTAACGCCGGCCCGCTGCCGGACGGCCAGAAGACCGTGCCGGCCCCCGCGGGCTGGAGCGTCGTCCTGAAGTCGACGGGCAACGTCGCGAAGATCCAGGGCTCGCTCGCGACGCCCCAGTCGCGCAGCGCCTGGTACTCCTCCAACGGCTCGGTGACTGTGAAGGCGCCGGCAGATGCGAAGGACATCCAGGGCAAGCTGGGCGTGGGTGTCATCGTCGGTTGCCAGTTCCCCGGTCAGATCGGCGGCGGCATCGACGTGACCGGCCCGAGCGCCGGCCTGGGCATGTCGGGCCCGAGCCTCGGCATCGGCGGTGTGTCCGGCTCGCTGGGGATCCCCCTGACCCCGGGCGCGACCAACAGCGTCTCCGGCTACAGCCGTCAGGATCAGCTGGGCTCGACGGACTCCATCAAGTTCACCAAGCCCGGTACCTACAACGTGACGATCAAGGACCAGAACGTCGACGTGAAGTTCTGCTCGGGTTACGCGCAGGCTCGCGTGGTGACTTGGGTTGAGATCAAGGGCAGCAACCGTGTTCAGGGCTTCCTGTACGGCGCGCCGTTCTCGCTGGGCTGATCCATTCCACTGACCTGACTCTCTTGTCCGCCCACGGGCGGCGAACCTTGAAGGAACTTTCATGAAGAAGATCGCGATCCGCGGCGCCGCCGTTGCCGCCGCGGCTGGCGTGGCGATGGGTGCTCTCTCCACTGGGGCTGCCAACGCCGACACGTTCATCCCCCTGCCCAACAACTCGTCGTCCGCCAAGATCGGTGATGCCACCGTCACGGTGACGATCACGAACCAGAGCGCGAAGCTCTCGCCGGGAATGGTGGCGCTCCCCACGACCCGCAACGCCTGGGTCTCGGGTGTCGTGTCCGCCAAGATCAACGGCGGCAAGGCCGATGGCGGCTCGATCCAGGCCGGCTACGCCGTCGGCTGCCAGGTGGACGTGGGCTCGGCGAGCATCAACCTCGGCGCCAAGGGCGGGGTCAACAACGACAAGGGTGCTGCATTCGATAGCAGTGGCTGGGTCGGCTCGCCCTCCGTGTCCGGGTCGACCGGTGGCAGCATCAAGCTCGCCGCGGGCAGCGTCGGCACCCAGATGCTGACCTATGACCGTGCCACCTGGCCGCAGCCCGGCGATGAGGTCGCGCCCGACTGGGCCGATCCCAGCACCGGCTTCAAGTTCAAGGGCTCCTCGGGCTCGCTCGCTTACACCGAGCAGACCATCGGTGTGGACGGCTGCGCCGGCTACGCGCAGGCTCGTTTCTTCGCCAAGGTCAAGGCGAAGGTCGGCAACTCGCAGGGCACCGTGATCCTGTGGGGCAAGCCCTTCACCCTGGGCTGATCTCTGGCCGATGCTAGAAGGCGGTGTCCATCGGGCACCGCCTTCTGCGTCTCACCAGTTTGGTACCAACGTACAAATCGAGCGCGGCGCCGACGATTTGTACGGCACCACCAGGCGTCGACTCCGAACCATGTCATCGAAGGAAGCTGAAGAAATGAATCGCAAGGCCACTCCTTTCATCGCGCTCGTCGCCGCGGCCACCGTCGCTGTGGCGCCCGTCGCCGGCGCCGGTGCTATCACCTCGGCATCGACGGCCCCTGTGGTAGGCGCAGCGGAGCTGCCGTCGCCTGCGCAGGTCCTGCAGTCCGTCTCAGGGGCGACCGGGGGTGCGTCCCTTCCCGCCGGTGTCGCCTCTGATGCCCAGGTTGCCAAGGTTGCTCCGCTGGTCGTCGTCACGGAGGAATCCGCGAAGCCCGCTGTCGCGTCCGCGCAGGACGCATCGTCCGAGCCGATCGCTCTGCCTTCGGTGCCGGCGGCGGTACAGTCCGCGCTCGATATCGCTGGACTTCCGGTGGCCGCCGTGTGGCGCGTCTTCCAGACTGGCAACGGGATCTACACCGTGTTCTACAAGCTCGCATTCAACACCATCCCGAATGCGCTACTGAAGGGGCAGTGGGGCTCGATCCCGACCGCCTTCGAGACCGCTGTCAAGGACTCCCTCACCTGGATCACGACCGGTGCGGGGCCGAAGGCTCCTGACGCGGGCACCACGCCCAAGGCCACAACTGCGCCCACGCCGAGCCCGTCCGTCGTTCCGCCGGTCATCACGAATGCGCTGAACGTCGCGGGTATTCCGGTTGCGACTGCCTGGGCGACCTTCCAGGCAGCGAACACCGTGTACACGAATTTCACCAGTCTCGTGAGTTCGGTGCCGAATGCCTTCATTTCGGGCAACTGGGGCAAGATTCCGACCCTCGTCATCGACGCGGTGTCCAAGTCGATCACGACGATCGTCGACTTCCCGGGCACGCAGATCGCGGCCGCTAAGGAGAAGATCGACAAGCTGATCGCGTCGGTGACCCCTGCCGCTGCAGTTTCGACGGTGACGCCCGCAAGCACGCCTTCCTTGACGAGCGTGGCTACGGCAGTGGCGGACGAGAATGCCGTGACGTCCGTGACCGACACGAAGCCGGGCGTTACCCAGCAGTCCACTGCGGAGCCGACGGCACCGGGGGCAGCGCCCGCCACGCGGACTACGGAGCAGACGAACCCGACGACGGCGGCGGTGAGCGAAACCCCGAAGCCGGCGCCCGAGCCGACGGAGACCAAGCCTGCGACGCCGACAGAGTCGAAACCCGCTGCGGCCGTGGAGACCACGCCGACGGCCTCGGCGGAGTCGAAGCCCACGGCCTCGGCGGAGCCGAAGCCGGCTGCGTCGGGGGAATCGAAGCCCACCGAGGCGGCCGCGAAGCCTGCCGCGGACTCCACGTCGACGGCTTCGGCCGCAGATACGGTGCCCACGGCGGAGGCTCCCGCAGTGGCTTCCGAGCGCACGTCGGGTTCGTCGAGTTCGGCGTCGGGGAGTGACGCCGACTCGTCGACCTCCGGTGCGGAGTGATCTCCCTGCCTCTCTGATCTCGGTCTTCACGCATCGCGCGTTCCGGCGTCTCGCCGGGCGCGCGATGCGTGTTTCCGGAGGTGCCCAGCCGAAAGTGCCTACTTCTGTTACAGCTTCCGCTGAGTGTTACAGACATGTTTCAACGGGCGTTTCGCACAGTTTGCAGCTGATATCTTCCTATCTCAATCGCCGGCGTCGCACGGCCGGCGAATGGAAAGGACTGGGTACATGACCCCAAGATTCACCCTCGCCGCGGCGGGCCTCGCGACTGCAGGCGCTGTGACCGCTGGCCTACTCATGCCTGCGACTGCGAGCGCCGACACCGTGATTCCGCTGCGAGACGCGACGCAGTCAGCGAAAGTCGGCTCCGGCTCGATCGTCATCACAGTGAAGGGGCAGCGCGCACGACTGTCGCCCGGCATGGTCGCACTGCCTACTACTCGCAACGCCTGGGTGTCGGGCACGGTCAGCGTCAAGGTGAACGGCGCTGAAGCGGATGGCGGGTCAATCGAGGCCGGATACGCGGTGGGTTGCCAGATCGACGTCGGGGACGCCTCCATCGATCTGGGTGCTGGCGCGGAGTCGGGAGCGACGTTCAACGATCCCGACGCGGGAACTGGCTTGTCACCGTCGATTAAGGGCACAACAGGTGGCTCGATCAAACTCGCCGCCGGCTCTGTGGGTACCCAGGCACTGACTTACGATCGAGCTACCTGGCCGAAGCCGGGCGACGAAGTCGCACCGGATTGGTACGCACCGTCCACCAGCTTCGACTTCACCGGTGCGAGCGGAAGCTTCACCTACAGCGACCAGACGATCGGCGTCGACGGTTGCGCGGGATATGCGCAGGCCCGTCTGTACGTCATCGCGAAGGCTGGCATCGGCAATTCCAAGGGCACGGTGATCCTCTGGGGCGCGCCCTTCACGCTCGGCTGAGCGGGCCGCACCGTCGGACCTGGAAACGAAAGCCGGCCTCCCCGAGCGGGGGGCCGGCTTCGTCGCGACACGGGTTCGAGCGGTGATTTCGCCTCCGCCGACTAAACGATCCGCGTCGATGGGGTGTGCACAGGCGCTTGAATGTGCTTGCGACAGGTGCGGCAGGGGATGGCGAGTTCCGAGTCGGGGATGGGGTGATCGCTTCACTCGGCCGGAGGTGCTCACGATCGCCAAGATGCTGGCGTTACCTCCGGGGACGGCATCGCCACCGTCTCAACTATTGACGCAATGCCCGCCGGCGAAAGTCCTCGTGATGGATATTCACATTCCACATGTAGTGATGATGTGTGCCGGATTTCCGACAATGCGGTGCGAACTTAAGTGAAACTTGCTTCGGCCTGCACGTGTCTAGTTTGGGAAGATTTAGTTATTCCATCATATGCTCAATCGTTGACGATATGATTACTGTCGCAATGGAATGAACTAGTAGATGGTGAGGCATATGAAGAAGATGCTGGTCTCGACCGGAGCAGCCTTGCTGCTCGTTGGTGGTGGCGCTGCCGCTGTCGTTCCCGCTGCGAATGCGAGCGGCCCGTGCACTCTGAGTAGCATGGTCACGGCTCATTGGGAGCCGTCGAAGTCATCGCCGTCTACCACCCTCTGGCCGGGTGAAGTGATCGACGTCAGCATGTTCACCGAACGGAATGATGAGGGGACGTGGACGAGGATTTCCGATGGTCCGTTCACGAGGTACGTCCTTGACTTCTGGGAGGCATTCAGCTGCAAGTAGGCTGTGTCGCCGCCCAACCTGTGGGAGTGCTGGGCCGAAATGAAACAGCGGACCGGATCTGTGTCAGGTGTCGCACTTGTTGACAGGTCGGACGGTGCCCCGAGAACGAAAGCCGGCCTCCCCGAGTGGGGAGGCCGGCTTTCGTCGTGGGTGGATCAGACCTGCGGCTTCTGCGAGGGGAACTGGCCCGTGGGCGGAAGCTCGGTGACGGAGTGCGCGCCGCCCTGGGGCTGCGATGCCTGTGCGGCGAGCAGGTCGCGGATCTCCACGAGCACATCCACCTCGTCCTCGGTGGCCGGACCGCTGGCGCGCTTCTTCAGCGTTTCGTACGGCAGGATCAGCACGAAGTACACCACGGCGGCGACGAGGATGAAGTTGATGGCGGCCGTGATCACCGCGCCGAAGTCGACGATGGTCTTGTCGTTGCCGTCCACGATCTGCCAGGCAAGGCCCTGCACGTCCTTGCCGCCGCCGATCGAGGCGACGAGCGGCTGCACGATGTTCTCGGTGAATGCGGTGACGATCGCGGTGAACGCGGCACCGACGACAACGGCGACCGCGAGGTCCAGCACGTTGCCCTTGAGGAGGAAGTCCTTGAATCCCTTGAGCATGTTCGAGTGTCCTTCGTGAGGTTGTAACGCCAGTGACGCGTGTTGCAATTTCGGACTTTATGCTAACGGTATGAATCGAATCCGCGCAGTGGACGCGGGCGTTTCGGCCGGTGTGATCTTGGCCGTCGGCGGCCTGGCCGCGGGGTGGTTCGGACTCGAACGCGCGGTGCCGACGCCACACACGCCCGTGAACGACTCTGCATATCGTGTTGGGAACGATTACGCCGGAGTCGATTTCCGCGCACCGTCGGGATGGGAGAAGGTGCCGTCCGGCCGGGCGGACGTCGTCCGCTTCGCCCACACCACCGGCAGCTCGCTGTCCGTGCGTCTCACCACGGGCATGACCGATTTCGACTCCGCCGCGCCGCGCCGACTGCGTGAGTTCGAGGCCGGCGGCGTCGACGCCCGCTTCACCGGCGACCTCCGTGGTGCGCGCTTCACCGGCCGCAGCTGCACCGCTTCCGGCGGCGGCCGGACGGGGGAGTGCGCGGTCGTCAGTCGGGACACGCTGCTGGTCACGGTGCTCACGCTCCGCCCGCCCGACGGTGCCGTGCCCGATCTGGCCGCGCTCGTGCGCTCGATGCGGGAGGTCTGATGCGACAGCGTATGACCACGATCTCCTTCGGGGTGTTCGTGGCGGGCCTGGTCTGCGGCGGCTACGTCCTCGCCCGCGACATGGTGCCGCGGTTCGCCGAGTCCGGCTCCGGCATCGCGGCGGCGCTGCCGATCATCGTGATCGCCGCCGCCCTCATCGCCGTGATCATCTGGGCGCTCGACCGGTCCCACGCCCAGGTCCGCAGCGCGTGGGCACTCGCCTTCGCCTGGGGTGCGATCGGCGCGTGCGGGCTGTCGTTGCAGATCAACGGCTTCGCCTCCGACGCCGTGAACGACGTGCTCGACGACCCGGACGCCACCCACTGGGGTGCCGCGCTCGTGGGCCCGCTCGATGAGGAGACCATCAAGGGCGCAGGCGTGGCCCTACTGCTCGTGATGTTCCGGGACCGGTTGCGCCGCCCGCTCCAGATCTTCGCCGTCGGCGGGTTCGCGGGCCTCGGGTTCCAGGTGGTCGAGAACCTCTCCTACGCGGTCACCTTCGCGCTGCGCGATGCGCAGTCCGACGTCGCCGGGGCGCTCACCGTGACGCTGATGCGGGCGCTGTTCGGCTTCCAGTCGCACTGGGTGTACACGGCGTTCTTCGCCCTCGGTCTCGCACTGATCCGCACGCGCGCGGCCCTGGCGGCGCTCGCCGTGGCGCTCTCCTACCTGATGCACTTCTGGTGGAACGCGCCCGGCGGCGACAACCCGATGATCGTGTTCGCGCTGATCCTGCTCAAGTGCGCCGTCACGCTCACCCTCCTGGGCGGTGCCTGGTGGTGGATGATCCTCGAGCAACGACGGTGGCTGCAGGGCGCGATCGGCACTCCCGAGGCGGCGGCGCTCGCCCCACCCGCCGAACTCGCCACGCTGCCCACCCGCGCCCAGCGCCGCGCCGGCCAGGAGTACCTGCGCTACTACTACGGCCCCGCGTTCGCCGAGGTCGCGCGCGAGCGACAGCTGTGGCTGATCCGCGAGCTGACCTACCGGGTCGGCTGATACTCATCGGAAGACCACCGACAGCGGCGAGCTGAGGGCGGCGGCGGCCACCGCGTGCGCCTCCGCCTCCGACATCGCGAGCATCGCCGTCCGCGCCTGCTGCCGCGTGGCCTGCGGCGCCGCGGCCACCGCCACCGTCGCCGACCGGGCCAGCACGGCGGGGGAGTCGTCCTTGCGCTGCGCCACCACGTCGACCACATCGCCCGCGCGCAGGAGGTCCATCGTGGCCGAGTCCTGCAGCGAGACCGGCACGAGCCGCGCTCCCGGGCGGATCTGCCCCGCGGTGCGGTCGGTGAGCACCCGGCGGCCGGTGAGGATCTCACCCGCGCCCACCGGCCCCGTCACGGACCGGCCGACGGCGTTGCCGGGACTGGTCAACGCGTCCTGTGGTGCGAGCTCCGCGGGGACGGTGCGCAGTGCCAGATCGTCGCCGGTGAGCCTGCCGCCCGGACCCAGCTCGCGAGCGGCGACCACCACCTGCGCCTGCGGCCCACTGGGCCGGCTGGTGAGCGCTACACCGAGGGCCAACACGGCCAACGCCGCGGCCGCCGCGCGGCGGGCCGTCAGCGTGCGCGCCCAACCCGGCCGCAGGGCGGCCCGGATCCGTTCCGCCCCGGTCGGTTGCAAGGAGTCCATGCCGGGACGCTACGACGGCGGACCGTCGGGACCGGGGCCGCGGACGGGCGCCTGTGGATAACCCCGAACCTGTGGAGGAACGCCCCGATCAGGCCTTCGGATCCTTGTAGTAGACGATCTGGTGCGTCGTGGCCAGGAGCGTGCCGTTCCGGCCCCAGAGCTGGCCGTACTGGTCGAAGTGACCGTGGCCGAAGCGGGCCGCGCGGGCGGTCGCGAGCAGGTAGTCCTCGCCCTGCTGCTCGAGGTCCGCGGGGCTCGCGTGGAAGTACGTCGTCAGCGAGATCGTCCCGGCAGGTACGTACGTGCCGCGACGCAGGAAGACGCGGGGGAAGAACGAGTCGGAGATCGAGGCGAGCGCCGGGTAGTCCAGGGCGCGCGCCGGCTTGTCCCGCAGCCACATGGTGGTCGTCGAGTCGTCCTGCGGACCGTCGAGCTCCAGGCTGCCCGCCACGAAGCGGGTCTCGTAGTTCTTGGCCCACTCCACGAACGGGGGCAGCGACAGCTCGGCGTAGTCCTCCGGGCCCTGCACGGGCGGGAAGGCCAGCTCCGTATCGCTCCAGGTGTCGCGGCGGGTGCCGAACACCGCGGTACCGGAGGCGACGGCACCGTCGTCCTGGTTGATCACGTACGTGAAGTGCTGATTGGTGCGGTTCGTGCGCAGCACCGTGACGGCGACGTCCCACGCGCCGTCCTTGATCGGGGCGGCGAAGTTGAGCGTGAGGCTCAGCGGGTGACCCTGCGCCTCGGGATGCGCCTGCAGCGCGGCGACCACGGTGGCGGCGGTGATCCCGCCGAACGGCCCGACCATGTTGTTGTACGCCGGGTGCGTGTGCGCGCGGAAACCGCCGTCGACGGGCTCGACGGCGGTCGCCTCGTCGAAGGCGTGGGTCATGAACCCGTGGTCGTGGCCTTGTCGGCCTTCGGCGCCGCGTCGGACTTCTTCTCCGACTTGGCCGTGGTATCGGCCTTGGAGCTGCGGGAATCGGTGCGGTAGAAGCCGCTGCCCTTGAACACGACGCCGACGGAGTTGAACAGCTTCCGCAGGGGACCGCCGCAGTTGGGGCACACGGTCAGCGGATCGTCGGAGAACGACTGCACGGCGTCGAAAGCCTCGCCGCACTCCTTGCACTGATACGAATAGGTAGGCACCTGCTGATTCTACCCCTCGAATTAGCACTCCTGCGATTCGAGTGCCAAGGATGTGAGCGGATACGATACCGCTATGACGGTTCCCTCCCCTGCGCGGCGGATCGTGGACGCGGCTCGTGAGGTGATCGCCGCGAACGGCATCCCCGGCGTCAGCATGGACCAGGTGGCCAAGCAGGCGCACGTCTCCCGCAGCACCCTGTACCGCATCTTCCCCAACCGCGATCAGCTGATCGCCCGCGTCGTGGCCATCGAGATCCGCACTCTGCGCCGCAAGCTCGACAAGACGATCGTCGGGTTCACGCCGCAGCAGACGCTGGTCGAGGTGTTCGTCCTCAGCATCGAACAGGCCGAGGCGAACATGGCCGTGTCCAAGGTGCTGGCCGCTGAGCCCGAGTACTTCCTGCGCATCCCGCGCGGCGTGTGGGACCTGCTCATCCAGGGCATCGTGATCCGGCTGCGCAACTCCGGCGCGGAACAGGACTACGCCGACCTGTGCTCCGTCGTCGACCTCATGCTCCGGATCACCGGCTCACTGCTGTCGAACTCGCCCACCGGGCTCGACATCAGCGACTCCGCCGCCCTGCGCGCCTACGGCGAGAAGTACATCACCCGCCTCCTGGTGTAGGCCTTCCGGGGAATTCGCGTTTCACGCGGATTCGAAGCCGGATTCGGCCTCGGTGCGGTTCTCGATGCTGATCTCCCGAGTCTTCCCGCGGTGACGGTCGGTCCGCACGATGTCGAGGATGTCATCGCGGACAGCGTCCCAGTTCGCGATCACATCCTGGTAGTCGATCCGCATCACGCGATAGCCGGCGCGCACGGCGATGCGATCACGCCGCAGGTCGGCGCGCCGCTGAGCGCCGCCGTGGTACTCCTCGCTGTCGCATTCGATGACCAGTTTCTCGCCGGCGAGGAGGTCGACGATGCCCCAGGGCAGCGGCACCTGCGACCGCGTCCTGATTCCGAGGCAGTGCAGGCGGTAGCGGGTGAGGGATTCGGTGCCCGAGCCCGCCTTCGGGTCAAGGAGGCCGAGTAGGCGACCGATCCGACGGGGTGCTCCGTCGAACGCCACGTGCAGGTCGTCGATGGTGACCGGATCGGGGAGGCGGAGTACCGAATCGAGCACGGCGACCAGGTTCTCGTCGCTCACGCAGTTCGCCGCGCACAGCAACGCCGTGTGGAGTGGATCGACGGCACGGATCGGCGACGGGAGCGTGCGGTACGCCCGACACTGCCTGTGCGTACGCCGGTGCTTGAGATGCCGGGGCCAGCGCAGATGTGTCCTGCCGCTGCCGGGCGGGACCCAGACCCCGGGGTAGTGGGGCAACGCCGAGACACAGGTGAGAGCGGCGCCGTTCTTCACCGCCGCCACCACGATCGGCTTCGCTCCGGGCACCGAGTACCAGCCGCGGCGGACGGCGGAGAGGACGCCCCGGCTCCGCAACCGCTCGATCTCCGCCGCATCGGCGCCGCGACGAATCAACGCCCGCCGGGAAACGACTCCACCGTCGGCGGCGGCCATCTGCTCGATCAATTCCAGTGTGGTCATGGGCCGATGATGGAGGCGGCGGGGGATGCCCCGGGGCTTCCGCGGCCCTGTCTGTGGAGAGAACTCGTTTCGTACCCAAACCTGTGGAGAACGCCGCCGCGAGCGATGTCGGGGATTTCGCGTCCCTCCTGGTCCCGAGGGAAAATCTCCCTCCGACAGCGCGCCGATGCGAATTCCTCGGCGACCTCAGAACGCCACCAGCCCCGCCGGCGTCACTGCGGCGTGCACCGGCACATCCGTGGGCTCCGACGGCAGCCAGTCGACCAGCTCCTCGTCGTAGACCACCGCGATCAACCGCGGCCCCGGCCGCAGCGACCGGTCGTAGTAGCCGGCACCGCGCCCCAGGCGCACTCCCGCGCGGGAGCAGCCCAACGCCGGCAGCAGCACTGTCGAGGCAGAGCTCACAGCATCGGCGCCCAGCCGCGGCCCCGCGGGTTCCAGCAACCCGAACGGCCCGGGGACGAGTGAGCCCGACCACGCCCAGTCGAGTGGCCCGGGCTCCGGCGGGGTCACCGGCAGCAGCACTTCCCGGTCCAGCACGAAGCCCGGCTCGGTGCCCACCGGAACGTACGCCGCGACCGTCTCACCCAGGTCCGACTCGGCCAGCACGGCGGTCAACGCCGCCGCGGCCTCCGTCCGCGCCTGGAGGCTCATCTGCGCGCGTCCGCGCCGGAACCGCGCGCGCCACGCGGCCTTCGATTCAGCGGTCACGCGGCGAACTCCCAGCCACTCGGATCGTTACCATCACGTGACCTAGCCTAAGGTGGGGGAATGACCACAGCGCCGTCCATCCCGAAGACCGCGATCGTCCCCGCGGCAGGCCTCGGTACCCGCTTCCTCCCCGCGACGAAGACGGTGCCGAAGGAACTCCTCCCCGTGGTCGACACCCCGGGCATCGAACTGGTGGCGGAGGAGGCAGCGGCCGCCGGCGCCGAGCGCCTCTGCATCGTGACCAGCCCGGGTAAGGACGGGGTCGTCGCCCACTTCGTCGAGGACCTGGTCCTCGAGGGCACCCTCGAGAAGCGCGGCAAGACCGCGATGCTCGACAAGGTGCGCCGCGCCCCGAACCTCATCCACGCCGAGGCCGTCGTCCAGGAGAAGCCGCTGGGCCTGGGCCACGCCGTGGCCTGCGTCGAGCCCGTCCTCGACCCCGAGGAGGACGCGGTCAGCGTCCTCCTGCCCGACGACCTGGTGCTGCCCAACGGTGTCCTCACCACGATGGCGAAGGTGCGGGAGAAGCGCGGCGGCTCCGTGCTCTGCGCGATCGAGGTCTCCCCGGAGCAGATCAGCAGCTACGGCGCCTTCGACGTCGAGATCGTGCCCGACGCCGCCAACCCCGACGTGCTCAAGGTCAACGGCATGGTCGAGAAGCCCAAGGCCGAGGACGCCCCGTCGAACTACGCGGCCGCCGGACGGTACCTGCTGGACCGGGCGATCTTCGACGCGCTGCGCCGCATCGACAAGGGCGCCGGCGGCGAGATCCAGCTGACCGACGCCATCGCCCTGCTCATCAGCGAGGGGCACCCCGTGCACGTCGTGGTGCACCGCGGAACCCGACACGACCTCGGAAATCCCGGTGGCTACCTCAAGGCTGCGGTTGACTTGGCGTTGGACCGTGACGACTACGGCCCCGACCTGCGCGAGTGGCTGCAGGATCGCCTGAACCGAGACTGACGCACCGAGGAGGCCGAGAGCATGCGCTCCGTGGAGGACCATCTGGCACGGGTCACGGCGGCGGCGGTCGCCCCGCGGCCGGTGCGCGTGGGCATCTCCGAGGCGCAGGGCCTCATGTGCGCGGAGGAAGTGGTCGTCGAGAACGCCCTCCCGGCGTTCGACCAGGCCGCGATCGACGGTTACGCCGTGCGCTCGGTCGACGTGGCCTCCGCCGGCGACACCGACGAGGAGACCGGCGAGCAGATCATCGTGAGCCTGCCCGTGGTCGGCGAGGTGCGCGCGGGCAACCGCCAGCCCATCCGGCTGCAGCCGGGCCAGGCGGTCAAGGTCGAGACCGGCGCGCCGCTGCCGACCCTCGCCGACGCCGTCCTCCCCGACAAGTGGACCGACGGTGGCCTGTCGAAAGTCCGCGTCGGGCACTCGGTCCGGTCCGGGCAGTACGTCCGCCGCACCGGTGACGACGTGCAGCCCGGCGACGTGGCCGTGCGCCGCGGTACCGTCGTCGGCCCCGCACAGGTGGGCCTGCTCGCCGCCGTCGGGCGCGACAAGGTGCTGGTGCACCCGCGGCCGCGGGTCGCCGTGATCTCCGTGGGCCGCGAGCTCGTCGACATCGACCGCGACACCGGCGCCGGGCAGGTGTACGACGTGGCCTCCTACGCGCTGGCCGCCGCCGCCCGCGACTGCGGCGCCGAGGTGCACCGCGTGGGCATCGTCACCACCGACGGGGTGCGCGAGGCCGTCGAGGCGCAGCTGCAGCGGTCCGAGGTGGTCATCGTGACCTCCGCGCTCGGCGGCAGTGCGTCCGACGACATCACCGCCGCGCTGGCCGAGCTCGGCGACCTCGCGGTCGAGCGGATCGCGATGCACCCCGCATCCGTCCAGGGCTTCGGCACCCTCGGCGCCGACCAGGTGCCCACCTTCCTGCTGCCCTCGAACCCGATGAGCGCGCTGGTCGCCTTCGAGGTCATGGTGCGGCCGCTGATCCGCATCGCGCTCGGCAAGCGGCAGCCGATGCGCCGGCTGGTGACCGCGAAGAGCGCCGCCTCGCACCAGTCGCCGGCGGGCCGCCGCGAATACGTCCGCGGTCAGCTCATGCGCGACGAGGACACCGGCGAGTTCATGGTCGCGCCGATCCCCGACAACGGCTCCCACCTGCTGGTGAGCCTCGCCGAGGCGAACTGTCTGATCGTCGTGGACCCGGAGGTCACCGAGGTCCGCGCGGGCGACGACGTGGTCGTCGCCTTCCTCGCCCAGCGCGGCTGACGTGTTCTTCGGAGCGGACTGGCAGGTCGAACTCGGGCCCCTCACCACCGCCGCGGGCGTCGTGCGGCTGCGGCCCATCCGCGCCCGCGACGGCCGGCAGTGGTCACGGCTGCGGCTGCTCAACCGGGCCGAACTGGAACCCTGGGAACCGTCGGGCGAGGTGAACTGGCAGCGCCGGCACGCGGCGTCGCAGTGGCAGCCGCTGTGCGCGTCGCTGCGCTCGCAGGCCCGGTCCGGCACCATCGTGCCCCTCGTCATCGAGGTCGACGGTGCCTACGCCGGCCAGATCACCATCGGGAACATCACGCGCGGGCAGTTGCAGAGCGCCTGGGTCGGGTACTGGGTGGACCGGCGGGTGACGGGCCGCGGGGTCGCGACGACGGCGGTCGCGCTCGCCGTCGACCACTGCTTCGGGCCGTTGCGCCTGCACCGCGTGGACGCGACCGTGCGTCCCGAGAACACCGGATCGCGTGCCGTGCTCCGCAATTCGGGATTCCGCGAGGAGGGGCTCCTGCGCCGGTACCTGCACGTCGACGGTGCCTGGCGGGACCACCTGCTCGTCGCGATCACGGCCGAGGAGGTCGCGGATTCGATGGTCGCGCGGCTGGTCCGGTCGGGCCGCGCCCGGTTCTGACCCGTGTGACTGAAGTGACTGTTTGAGATTTTTGGGGTTTGGCTTCGGCGCGTCGGGCGCGCTGATTCGCGCAGTTGAAATAGCCTTCTAGGCGACTTACACGGATGTGATCCGTGCTCGCTGATTGCCGGAGGGAGCCGACATGATCCCGCAGACACTGCTCTGGGTGGGGCTGATCGTCGCGTGGCTGGTGGTACTCGTTCCGATGCTCGCGGCGCGGCACCCCAAGGTGAACCAGGTGTCGGACGCGACGCTGAAGACGCGCCTGCTGCACCGCGGTGGTTCCGCCACGCGCGCCGTGCGGCGGCGCATCCGGCCGGCGGCCACCGTCGCCGAGGAGCGCGCGACCGAGGATGCGGAGCTCGATGAGGTCGAGGACCTCGAGGACGGGCGGATCGTGTTGGGCAGGACCGCCGACCGCGCCGCCGACGACGACGTCGATCTCGTCGACGAGGACGCCGACGCGCACGCCTACGTCGACTCCGACGTCGACGACCTGCACGGCTCCAGCCCGATGGACGGCGATACCACCCCGATCCCCACGGTCGAGCGGGCCGCGATGGCCGCGCGGGCGAAGATCGTCGACCTCGATCACCTGGACGCTCCCGTCGTGTCCGACGCGGGCGACGAGGCCGCCGCGCCGGAGTCCGCGCCGATCGTGCGGCGCGTGACCGCGCCGGCCGAGCCCGCCGAGGAGCCGGTCGAGCCCGTCGGCGAACCGGTCGAGGAGCCGGCCGCCGAGGTCGAGGACGACCTCGAGGGTCAGGATGAGCAGAACGACGAGGCCGCCGAGTACGACGAGGCCGACGAGATCGTCGACGAGGGCGACGAGGTGCCCGCGGACGAGCAGCTGACCGAGGAGTTCGATCCCGTCGAGCGCCCGGCCGCCGAGCTCGCCGAGGACCTGGACGCCGAGCCGCGTCGCCGCCGCGGCGGCTACGACCCGGAGAACGACGCCCGGCTCACCGAGGCGCGGTTCCGGTTCCGCCAGCGCGTGACCCTGGTGCTGGGCGTGCTCGCCGTGGTCGCGCTCGGCGCGGGCCTGATGAACGTCCCCTTCGCCTGGTACGGCCTCGGCGCGGTGGTACTCGCGCTGGTCGTCTACCTCGCCTACCTGCGCCGGACGGTGCGGATCGAGACCGAGATCCGGCGCCGCCGGATGGCGCGCCTGGAGCGGGCGAGGCGCGAGCGCGCCCGCGAGGCCGAGGTGCGCGACGGGGTGCCGGCGCACCTGCGCCGCGGCGGCTGCATCGTCATGGAGATCGACGACGAGGACCCCGCCTTCGACCACCTGCCGCGCTACCGGGCCGAGGAGTTCGACTTCCTCGATCGCCCCGCTGACCTGCGGGAACCGTACGAGCGCAAGGTCGGTTAACAGTTTCGCCGCGGGGCTTGCTAAGGTATTCGAGTTCCGCAAGGGGCTATAGCGCAGTTGGTAGCGCGCCTCGTTCGCATCGAGGAGGTCAGGGGTTCGATTCCCCTTAGCTCCACAGAGGAGACCGCAGATCGGGCGGGGTTCTGAGACATCAGAACCCCGCCCGATCTCGTTTCCGGGCCGCCCGTGACGGTGGGCTCGCGGTAGCGTGAAGTCCCCGCCCGACAGCAGGAGGCCCACCGTCATGTTCACCAAGAAGGGCGACGCCGCCGTCCTCGCGAAGCTCCGCGCCATGCCCGCGCCGTACGACGGGATCGGGGAGCGCCTGCACGCGATCATCCGCGAGAACGCGCCCGGACTCGAGCCGGTGGTGCGCTGGGGCCTGCCGTTCTACGTCGGCGGCGGCGAGGACGTCTGCTACATCAAACCGGGCAAGGACTACGTCGCCTTCGGCTTCGGCGAGACCGTCAACCCGGCCTTCGAGGAGGGCGCGACGATGCATCCCATCGTCTGGAACGTCACGGCGCTGGACGCCGAGACCGAGGCGCGGATCGCGGCCCTGGTCGCGAAGGCCGTCGCCTGACGGCGGCCCGTCGGCCATGACCCCGCTCGATCAGCTGCGGCGCTGGGAGGACTCCGGCGGCACCTGGACGGTGTTGAGCCGCACCGACGAGCGGGCGGTCGTGGCCCTGCTCCGGTGCGACGGCGGCGAGATCGTCGACCGCCTCGAGTCCGGCGACGCCGCCCTCCTCGCCTACCTGACCGCGGGGCCCGACGGGGCCTGACGTCGACGGCCCGTCGCGTGTCAGGCCGCGACGATGCTGCGCTTGGCCAGCCCCATCCAGAACCCGTCGATGGGTTCCGCGGGCGCCGCCTCGGGGTCCGTCGCCGCGCCGAGCGTGACGAACAGGGGCGCGAAGTGCTCGATCCGCGGGTGCGCGTAGGGCATCCCCGGTGCCTCCTCCCGGAACCGCATGAGCCCGTCCACATCCCCGGCGGCGAATCGCTCGTGCGCCCAGGCGTCGAACTCGACCGACCAGCCGGGCGCGACGGCGTCGGCGCTCGGGTCGGTGAGGAAGGGCAGGCCGTGGGTGGTGAACCCGGATCCGATGATCATCACGCCCTCCTCGCGGAGTTCCGCGAGCCGCCGCCCCAGCCCGAACAGCGCCTCGGGTTCGAGCGTGGGGAGCGAGACCTGCAGCGTCGGGATGTCCGCGTCGGGGTACATCACGGTGAGCGGCACGTACGCGCCGTGATCGAGCCGGCGGCGCGCATCCCGGTGCACGGGCTGATCGTCGGGAGCCATGGCCGCGATCCGGTCCGCCAGCTCGGGTGCGCCGGGGGAGGGGTAGACGGTGCGGTAGTACCGCTCGGGGAAGCCGCCGAAGTCGTAGGTGAGCGGGACGCGGGAATCCGTGGCGCCCACCGTGAGCGGCGCGGCCTCCCAGTGCGCGGAGACCACGAGGATCTGCTCGGGCCGCGGCAACTCGGCGGCGAGCCCGCGCAGCTGCGCGACCCACCGTTCGTCGTCGACGAGCGGCGGCGCGCCGTGGCTGAGGAAGAGCGCGGGCATCGTGGTCATGAATTCCCTCCCGGGGGATCGAGCGCGTGCGTCAGGGACGGTCCGCCGTGGTCATCGCCGTCTCCACGGCCTCGGCCAGCCGCAGGACGGCGTCGGCCACGTCGGCGCCGGCGGGGGTGAGGCGGTACTCGGTGTGCGGCGGATTGGTGCCCGCGGAGTACCGGCTGACCAGTCCGTCGTCCACGAGCGAGCGCAGCGTCTGCGTGAGCATGCGATCGCTGATGCCCTCGACCTGGCGGCGGATCTCGCCGAACCGCTGCGGCTCGGTGCGCAGGCGCCCCAGGACGAGCGCACCCCACCGTCCGGTGACGTGCGCGAACACGGCACGCGACGGGCAGTCCTTCGCGAAGACGTCGAAATCGGCCATGGCGGAAAACCTTACACGTACGGAACTATTGCGCTTACGAATCGTCTGTGCTTCTATGGTACCGGCACAAGCTTGAAGCTTCAACCATCTTAGGAGATCGCATGGTCAAGAAACTGGTCACCGCCCAGTTCACCCTCCTGACGGTCGCCCGGGTCATCCTCGGCGTCGTCTTCTTCGCCCACGGCTGGCAGAAGGTCGTGACCAACGGCCTCAGCGCCACGGGCAAGGCCTTCGAGGGCATGGGCGTCCCCGCGCCCACCCTGTCCGCCTGGTTCGCGGGCCTCGCCGAGCTCGTCGGCGGCGCGCTGCTCATCGTCGGCTTCGCCGTCCCGATCGTCGCGGTCGTGCTCATCGTCGACATGCTGGGCGCCATCTTCACCGTGCACCTCGACAACGGCTTCTTCGCGGCGAACCCGGGCGGCGGCATCGAGCTGCCGCTCGTGCTCATCGCGGGCCTGCTCGCCGTGGCCGCCGTCCCGCAGACCTCGCTGGGCGTCGACGCGCTGCTGCTCAAGAACAAGCTGGAGGAGGCGAAGTGAGGATCACCGTCTTCGGCGCGTCCGGCTACTCGGGCGGCCACATCACCACCGAGGCCCTGTCCCGCGGCATCGAGGTCGTCGGCGTCGCCCGCGACGTCGCCAAGGTCCCGGCCGGCGCCACCGCCGAGGCCGGCGACGTGACCGATTCCGCCTTCGTCGCCCGCGCCGTCGAGGGCGCCGCCGTCATCGTCTCCGCACTGCCGACCGCGGCACCGTCGGGCACCGGCACGGACCTGCCGACCGCCCTGGCGGCCCTGGTCACCGCGGCCCGCGCCACCGGCGCCCGCCTCGGCGTCGTCGGCGGCGCCGGCAGCCTGCTGGTCGCCGAGGGCGGCCCCAAGCTGGTCGACACCCCGTCGTTCCCCGACGAGGTCAAGCCGATCGCCCAGGAGCACGACCGCGCGCTCGACTACCTGCGCACGGTCGACGACGTGGACTGGTTCTACCTGAGCCCCGCCGCGAGCTACGGCTCCTTCAACCCCGGCGAGAAGCGCGGCACCTTCCGCACGAGCGGCGACGTGCTGCTCACCGACGCCGAGGGGAACTCCGAGATCTCCGGCGCCGATTACGCCACCGCCTTCGTCGACGAGATCCTCACCCCGGCGCACGAGCGGCAGCGGTTCTCCGTCGCCTACTGATCGGACGCGGCCCGCGCCGCGCCGTCGTATCCTCGGCTCAAGAAGCGAGCACAGGGGGTGTGATGGCGCGGCGCGAACCCGTCTACGAGGTGGTCCAGGTCCTGGCGAAGGGCATCCTGCGCGCGCAGGGCCTGCAGGTGGACTGGCGGGGGCTGGAGAACATCCCGGCCGAGGGCGGGGTCCTGCTCGCGGTCAATCACACCAGCTACGTCGACTTCCTCGAGGCCGGCCTCGCCGCCCGCCGCGCCGGACGCTGGCCCCGCTACATGCTCAAGGCCGAGCTCAAGAAGATCCGCATCATGGCCTTCCTCATCAAGCACTGCGGCGCCATCGGCGTGGACCGCGAGCACGGCGCCGAGAGCTACCACGAGGCCGTCGCCGCGCTGGAGGCCGGCGAGGCAGTCATCGTCTACCCCGAGGCCACCATCAGCCGCAGCTTCGAACTGAAGGAGTTCAAGTCCGGCGCGGCCCGCATGTCCATCGAGGCCGGCGTGCCGATCGTCCCCGTCATCGTCTGGGGCACACAGCGCATCTGGTCCAAGGGAACGCAGCGGCGCATCGGCCGGCACCGCTACCCCGTCGTCGTGCAGGCCGGTCCCGCGCTCCTGCCCGACGGTGACGACCCCGCCGCCCTGACGGCCCGGTTGCGCACCGCGATGGCCGAGGCCCTCGCCGACGCGCAGCGCGGATTCCCCGCTCCGGCGGGGGAGGACTGGGTGCCCGCCCGGCTCGGCGGCGGTGCTCCTCCGCCCGACGAGGCGCTGCGGCTCGAACAGGAGGAATTCGCACGTCGGAAGGCGAAAAGGGAGGCGAAGCGCCAGGCCGGCGCCAGCTGAGCCTCCGCCTATGGTGTGCAGGACGGGCGGTTGGTAGGTTTGCCGGGATCGTTCATGAGCGAGGAGGAGACATGACGCAGCCGCCGAATTTCCCTGGTGACAATCAGGGCGGCTACCCGCAGAACCCGCAGGATCCGCAGCAGGGCGGATATCAGCCGGGGGGCTACCCGCAGCAGCCCCAACCGGGCTACGGACAGGGTGGATACCCGCCGCCGCCCGCCGGCGGTTTCCCGCCGCCGCAGGACCCGGGATACGGCCAGGGCGGCCAGGGTTTTCCTCCTCCGCAGGGCGGACAGGGCTTCCCGCCCCCGCCGCAGGGTGGCTTCCCGCCGCCTCCTCCCGGCGGCTTCGGTGGCCCGCAGTTCGGCGGCCAGCCTCCCTTCAACATCGGTGACGCCTTCTCCTGGGCGTGGAACAAGTTCAGCAAGAACGCCGGTTCGGTCGTGGTCGCGGGCCTGATCTACGGCGTGATCCTCTACGTCGTCATCGGCATCGCGTACGCGCTTCTTCTCGGCGGCCTGTTCGCCACCAGCGACACCACGTACGACCCGGACACGAACACGTACACGGCCGACAACGTCTCGGTCGTCGCGAGCCTGGGCGGCACCCTGCTGTTCATGATTCTCGTGTTCGTGGTGCAGTACCTCATCAACACCGCACTGCTCTCGGGGCTGCTCGACCTCGCGGACGGCAAGCAGGTGTCGGTCGGCTCCTTCTTCAAGCCGCGCAACACCGGCGCCGCCCTTCTCACTGCCCTCGTCGTGTCGATCGTCGTCGCCGTCGGCTCCATCCTCTGCCTGATCCCCGGCCTCGTCGCCTCATGGCTGTTCATGTTCGCGCTCGTCGCGACCATCGACCGGAACCTGGCACTCGGCGACACGCTGCGCACCAGCTTCGAGACTGCGAAGAACAACGCGGGCAACTCGCTGCTCGTCTGGCTGCTCACCTCGCTCATCATGGGGATCTGCATCCTGATCACGCTGCCCTTCGGCCTGCTCGTGATCGTGTACACGTGGCGCAGCTTCTCCGGCGGTCAGCTGGCTCCCGCCACCCCCTGACGGACACGCCGCCGAACAACGCCGCGGGGCCCGCTCACCGAACTGGTGAGCGGGCCCTCGTGTTGTGCCGTTAAATGGGGTGCGACCGCAAAGGGGCGCTCCCGCGCCCCCGGCTGCAGGGAGGGATCCGTGACACAACCACCGAACTATCCGGGCGACGACCACACCGAAGGGGTGCCGCCGCAGGGAGGCGTTCCCCCGCAGCCCGGGCAGGGGTTCCCGCCCCCGGCAGGAGGCTTCCCGCAGGCCGGTCAGCCGGGGTACGGACAGCCCGGTCAGCCCGCGTACGGTCAGCCCGGATACGGCCAGCCCGGTTACCCCGCTCCGCCGCAGGCCCGATTCAACCTCGGCGATGCGATCTCCTGGGCGTGGAACAAGTTCACCAAGAACGCCGCCGCGCTCATCGTTCCGATCCTCGTCTACGCGATCGCGCTGGTCGCCACCTCCGCGCTCGCGTACTTCCTCATCGGCCAGTTCGGCGTCGCCGACGTGACGGAGGAAGCCGACGGCACGACCACCGTGGACCTCACCGCGGCGGGCAGCGTCGCCTCGGTGATCTTCTCGTTCGTGTTCGCGCTCGTGGCCTACGCCTGCCTGGTCGCGTACATCTCGGGCCTGTTGGACATCGCCGACGGCAAGCAGGTCGGCATCGGTTCGTTCTTCGCGCCGCGCAACGCCGGGCCGGCGATGCTCACCGCGTTCCTCCTGGCGCTGCTCACCAGCCTCGTCTCGGCCATCCCGTACGTGGGCTTCATCGTCTCCGTCGTCGTCGGCCTGGTCACGCTGTTCGTCCTGCCGGCCGTCGTCGACCGCACGCTCGGCGTCGGCGAGGGATTCAAGCAGGGCTTCGCCGTCTTCCAGAAGGACGTGGGCAATTCGATCCTCGTGTACATCGTCACGTCCCTGATGGTGATCGTCGGCACGGCGCTTTGCGGCGTCGGCGTCCTGGTCGCCGCCCCGGTCGCATCGCTCGTGGTGATCAACGCGTACCGCCTGATCTCCGGCGGCCGGGTCGCGCCGCCGACCCCGTAGCCGGCGCGTATCGAGAAGGAGTGGGGCCGTGGCCGATACCCGGAAGATCGCGATCGTCGGAGCAGGCGTCATCGGCCTGTCGTGGGCCGAGCTCGCCCGCGCGCACGGCTGGCGCGTCTCCTTCACCGACCCCCGGCCCGACCTCGCGGAGCTGGTCGCGAAGGAGTTCCCCGGCGACGCGCAGGTGGAGGTCGCCGCCGACCTCGCCGCGGCCGTCGCGGACGCGGATCTCGTACAGGAGAACGGCCCGGAACGGCTGCCCATCAAGCAGGACCTGTTCGCGCAGATCGTCGCCGCGGCCCCTGCCGGCGCGGTTCTCGCGACGTCGAGCTCCTCGATCCCCGCGACGCCGATCGCCGCGGACCTCGACGATCCGTCGCGGGTGATCGTGGGCCACCCGTTCAACCCGCCCGCCCTCATGCCGCTCGTCGAGGTGGTGCCGGGGGAGCGGACGAGTGAGGAGACCGTGCAGCGGGCCGTCGCCCTGTATCGCGACCTGGGGCGTGCGCCGGTGGTGCTGCGCAAGGAGATCCAGGGTTTCGTCGCCAATCGGTTGCAGGTCGCCATCAGCCGCGAGGCCCGCTACCTCGTCGAGAACGGCGTGGTGACCGTCGAGGACCTCGACGTCGCCCTGAGCAACTCGCTCGGCCTGCGCTGGGCGGCGACCGGCCTCTTCGAGGGCAACGCGCTGGGCGGCGGCCCCGAGGGCGCGCGGCACCTGTTCACCGGGATCGGGGCCCAGGTCGGCGCGATCCCGCTCGGCTCGCCGTCGACGACCCCCGAAGCGACGGAGGCGCTCATCGAGAAGATCGACGCGGCGTACGGCACGGGGCAGGAGAACTACGAGCGCCTGCTCCAGCGGCGCGACCGCCGCACCCGCGCCGTGCTCGACGCGCTGCGGTCGGTGGACGACGGGGCCTGACCGCCCCCGCTCGGCGGCGCGGCCGCGTCAGCGCAGGAAGTTCAGGACCGCCCGCGCGAACGCGGCCGACGACTCGCGGTGCACCGTGTGCCCGCCGCGCAGCTCGGCGTACTCGCCGCGGGGAAGCGCGTCGGCGACGAGGCGCAGGTACTCGGGGCGCAGGAAGTCCCGCGGGCCGCCGGAGATCACGAGCGTCTCCTGCGGCGTCGCGGCCAGCCGGTCCCACCACGCCGGATCGGGCCGGAACTGCGGCGAGACCGAGTCCATCATCGTCTTGTCGAAGCGCGACAGGGCGCCCGGCGTCTGCACCACCTGTTTGAGCCCCAGCCACACCCGGCGCGGCGACAGCGGCAGGTCCATGGTCTCCGCGATCTGCCCCTCCTCGAGCGCCACCGGCGGCATCTCCTCCAGGACGAGCCGGCGGACACCGCCGGGCAGGCGCCACGCGAGTCGCAGCGCCGCCTGGCCCCCGAGCGAGTGCCCGACGACGTCGAAGGTCTCCAGCCCGACGTGCCGGGCCACCCGTTCGGCGTCCTCGGCGAGCTCGTCGAGCAGGTACTCGGGGCTGTGATCGCTGCGACCGTGGCCGCGCTGGTCGTACGTCACGGTGTCGCGGCCGGCGACGTGCAGCGCGCGGACGGTGCGCCGCCACGTCCGGTGGTCGGCGGCCATGCCGTGGATGAGCAGCACCGGCGGGCCCGCGGGCGCCGGCGCGCGGCGGTGCTGCGCCGCCAGGCGCACGCCGCCGGCGGTGATGGTCTCCTCGCGCATCAGCTCATGGTGCCAGCAGATCACGCCAGCCCGTAGCTCAGCGCGACGCACACGGCCGTGCCCGCGACGATGCTGAGCACCGCGTTGCGCCGCCACAGGTGCGCCAGCGCGACGCCCGCGACGCCCGCGAGCTGCGGGAGCCCGTGTGTCGGGGCCGCGTAGTCCACCTGCGCCATGCAGTAGACGGCGAGCACCACCACGGCGCCCGCGGGCATCCACCGCCCGAAGTCCGCGAGCAGGGGCGAGTCCCGGAGCACCGAGGCCAGGCCGAAGGGTGCGAGCCGCAGCGCGACGGTGACCGCCGCCGCGATCGCGATCCCCGCCAGCAGGTAGCCGGTGCTAGGCATGCGCCGCCTCCTTCGCGGTCCGGCGGGCCACGACGTGCCGCACCACCAGCGCCCCGGCGAAACCGCCCATCGCGACGAGCAGCATCGCCGCGGGTGCGGCGGCCAGCGCGACCGCGCACGCGGCGAGCGCCAGCGCCAGCGTCGTGCGGTCCGGGTGCGCGTCCATCGCGAGCACCACGAACAGTGCCGTGAGCACGAAGTCGACGCCGGGCACGTCGCGCAGGAAGGCGCCGCCCGCGAGCCCGCCCACCAGCGAGCCCGCGACCCACGCCACGTGCAGGCCGATCTGGGTGCGCAGGATCATCTTTCCGGTCATCGTGGCCGACGGTGCCGTGCTCACCAGGGCGTAGGCCTCGTCGGTGAGCGCGTACACGCCGTAGGCCCTCCCGACGCGGCTGCGGATCCGGTCCAGTGGGAAGGTGAGGCCGTAGAACAGGTGCCGCGAGTTCACGAGGAAGGTGGTGGCGGCGATCGCGGCGAGCGGCGTCGCCGCGGCCAGCAGGCCGGCGAGTAGGAACTCGACCGAGCCCGCGTACACCGCCATCGACAGCACCGGCGCGATCCACCACGGCAGGCCGTTGCCCGTGACCACCACGCCGAGGCCGATGCCGAGCACGAACAGGCCCAGCTGCACCACGGCGACCTTCGACGGAACTCCCATGGGAACAATTCTATTTCGCACTGCGCGCAATGTGCTTGCGTGAATGGGCCAATAGATGGCTGATGTGGCAATATTCCGCGTGTGGATGCACTCGATCGAGCAATCATCGATGAGTTGGTGCGGGACGGGCGGCTCACCAACCAGGAGCTGGCGCAGCGCGTGGGCCTCACGCCCGCGCCCTGCCTGCGGCGCGTCCGCCGCCTGGAGGCGGACGGCGTGATCACCGGCTACACCGCCGTCCTCGACCCGGCGGCGCTGGGCCGCGGCTTCGAGGTCGTCATCAACGCCGACCTCGGCGCCAACGACCGCGCGTCGGTGGAGGCGTTCGAGGCGCGGATCGCCTCCTTCGACGAGGTCATCGAGGTGCGGCGCATGTTCGGCCTGCCGGACTACCTGATCCGCGTGCGCGTCGCCGACCTCGCGACCTACGAGCGCTGGGTCACCACGCACCTCATGGGCGACCCGGCGATCGTCCGCGTGGACTCGCGGATGACGATGAAGGTGGTCAAGTGAGCGATCTGGAGGTCGCGCAGCGCGTCGTCGACGGTGCCCTCCCGGGCGCGACCGTCGAGCCGCTCCTGGTTAGCGAGAACGCCACCTTCCGGGTGCGCGGCGGGCCGCGGCCGGCGGTACTGCGGTTGCACCGGCCCGGATACGTCGGCGATGCGGCGATCGCCTCCGAGCTGGCGTGGATCTCCGCCCTGCGCCGCGATACTGCGGTGCCCGTCGTGGAGCCGCTGAGCGGGGTCCTCGTCGATCGGCAGACGGGGCGCCGCGCGGTGCTGTTCGCGGAGCTCCCCGGTGGTCCCGTGCCCGACGAGGCCCTCGACGCCGCGCACTTCGCTGCGCTCGGCGAGATCGCCGCGGTCTTCCACGACCACGCGCAGAGCTGGTCCCGCCCAGCGGGGTTCGAGCGCTTCGCGTGGGGCCTGCCGGAGACGATCGGCGCCCGCCCGCGCTGGGGATCGTGGCGCGACGGACTGGCCGTGGGGGAGGCGCACCGTCGGGCGATAGAGCCGGCGGCCGACCGCGCGGCCGAACGGATCGACGGCTTCGGCGCCGGTGCCGATCGGTTCGGCCTCATCCACGGCGACCTGCGCGCCGCCAACCTCATCACGCCCGGCACCGGCTTCACGGTCATCGACTTCGACGACGCCGGGTTCGGCTGGCACCTCTTCGAGTTCGCGGCCGCGGCGTCCTTCGTCGAGACCGATCCGCGGCTGCCGGAGTGGGCGGCGGCGTGGACCGCCGCGTACCGGCACCGTCGGGCGCTCCCCGAGGCGCACGCCGCGCTCCTGCCCGATTTCGTGCTGCTGCGGCGGCTGCAGCTGCTCGGCTGGCTCGGCACGCACGGGCATGCACTGGAGGCGGATCCCGGATTCGCCGACGGCACCGCCGAACTGGCGCAGGCGTACCTCGCCGGGCGGCTACTCTCGAGCGCGTGAGCTTCTCGGAATCGGTCGCCGCGCACGTCGTGCGCTACGGCGGCACCTTCGCGCCCCTGCCCATCGACCGCGCCGCGGGCACCTACGTGTACTCGGGGGAGCGGCGCTGGCTCGACTTCACCTCCGGCCAGATGAGCGCCATTCTGGGACACAGTCATCCGGCGATCGTGGAGACCGTGCAGCGGGAGATCGCCACGCTCGACCACCTGTTCTCGGGGATGCTCTCGCCGCAGGTGGTGACCCTGGCGGAGCGGCTCGCGGCCACGCTGCCGGAGCCGCTGAGCCACGTGCTGCAGCTGACCACGGGCGCCGAGTCCAACGAGGCCGCTCTGCGGATGGCCAAGCTGTACACGGGCAGGCACGAGATCGTCAGCTTCTCGAAGTCCTGGCACGGCATGACCGCCGGCGCCGCGGCAGCGACGTACTCGTCGGGACACAAGGGGTACGGGCCGACCACGCCGGGCAACTTCGCGCTGCCCACGCCGAACGCCTACCGCTCGCGGTTCGTCTCCCCGGACGGGAAGTACGACTGGGAGTCGGAGCTGGACTTCGGTTTCGAGCTCATCGACGCGCAGTCCACCGGCTCGCTCGCGGCGTGCCTGGTGGAGCCGATCCTCAGCTCGGGCGGCGTCATCGACGTGCCGGTCGGCTACCTCGCGGCGCTCAAGCGCAAGTGCGAGGAGCGGGGCATGCTGCTCATCGTCGACGAGGCCCAGACCGGCCTCTGGCGCACCGGCGCCGCCTACGCCTTCGAGCGCGACGGGATCGTGCCCGACATCCTGACGCTCTCGAAGACGCTCGGCGCGGGCCTGCCGATCGCGGCGGTCGTGACCTCGGCGGAGATCGAGCGGGTCTGCCACGAGCGGGGATTCCTGTTCTTCACCACGCACGTCAGCGACCCGATGGTCGCGGCCGTCGCGACGACGGTGCTGGACGTGCTGGGCGACGGGGCCGCCGACGGCGTCGCGCGGGACGTCGCCGCCCGCGGGGCGCGGCTGCGCGCCGGGCTCGACGAGCTGGCGCAGCGCCACGAGGCCATCGGCGACGTGCGCGGCCGCGGCCTCATGCAGGGCATCGAGCTGGTCCGCGACCGCGAGTCGAAGGAGCCGGCGAACGAGCTGGGCCTGGCGGTCACGCAGCGCTGCTACGACCGCGGCCTGCACATGAACGTGGTGCAGCTGCCGGGCATGGGCTCGATCTTCCGGATCGCGCCGCCGCTCACGGCCTCCGACACCGAGATCGACGAGGGGCTGGAGATCCTCGACGGGGCGCTGCGGGGGTAACCCCCGGAGGCCCGGCGGAAAAAATTTTCGGCGGGACCGATGAGTTCCGGTGACGAGGCCCGTCTAACCATGTGACGGTGTTCGAGAGCGGATGCCGCAGACCCCAGGAGCGACGCCATGCACAAGATGATCTTCGTGAACCTGCCCATCGCTGATATCCAGCGCTCGCGCGACTTCTTCACCGCCGTGGGCTACACCATCAACGAGCAGTTCAGCGACGAGAACGCCGTCGCCGTGGAACTCGGCGAGAACATCGCTGCGATGCTGCTCAAAACCGATTTCTTCGGCACCTTCCACGAGTCCACCACCGCCGCGCCGGGCGTCAAGGAGACCCTCATCGCGCTCAGCGCGGAGAGCCGCGAGGAGGTCGACGAGATCGTGAACCGGGCCGTCGCCGCCGGCGGTAAGGAGGGCCGCTCGGAGGACCACGGCTTCATGTACGGCCGCGCCTTCGACGACCCCGACGGCCACGGCTGGGAGATCATGTGGATGGATCCTGCGGCCGCCGCGGGCGATCCCGAGGGCGCGCAGGGCTGACATGACGGTCACCGACACCGGCTTCGACGAGGTCACCGCGCCGCTGCGCGCCGAGCTGCTGGCGCACTGCTACCGCATGTCGGGCTCCGCGTCCGATGCGGAGGACCTCGTGCAGGAGACCTATCTCCGCGCGTGGAAGGCGTTCCACCGTTTCGAGGGCCGGAGTTCGGTGCGCACGTGGATGTACACGATCGCCACCAACGTGTGCCTCTCGGCCGCGAAGGCCCGGCGGGTGCTGCCCGTCGGGCTCGGCGGCGAACCGTCCAACCCGCTGGAGCCGGTCGCGCCGTCGACCGAGGTCCTGTGGCTGCAGCCGCTCCCGGACGCCGCGCTCGGCGATCCGGGGGAGGCCGCCGTCGCCCGGGAGGGCATCGGGCTCGCGATGGTCGCGGCGCTGCAGGTGCTGCCCGCCAAGCAGCGGGCCGCGCTGATCCTGCGCGACGTCCTCGAGTTCTCGGCCGCCGAGACCGCGGCGGCGCTGGAGACCACCGTGGCGTCCGCGAACAGCGCGCTGCAGCGGGCCCGGGCGTCCATCGGCGACGGTGCCGCCCGCGACGGCCGGAAGGCCGCAGAGCTGGATGAGCGCGAGAAGCAGGTGTGGGACGAGTTCTGCGCCGCCTTCGAGCGGCACGACATCGACGGGGTGGTGCGCATCCTCGCCGCCGACGCCACGTGGGAGATGCCCCCGATCCCGGGCTGGTACCGCGGTGCGGAGGCCATCGGCGAGCTCTCGCGCACGCAGTGCCCGGCGCAGGTCGCCGGCGATCTGCGGATGATCCCGACGGTGTGCAACGGCCTGCCCGCCGCGGCGATGTACCTGCGCGATCCCGGCGCAGATGTCTGGTTCCCCTTCCAAATGGACGTGCTGACGTTCACCGACGGCGCGCTCACCCACGTCTCCGCCTTCCTCGACCCGGCGGAGCTGTTCGCGCTCGCCGGTCTGCCCGCATCGCTGGGGCCGGCCGAGCTGCGCTGAATCAGGGGCTGCGCCGGCCCCGCCCGAGCCGCTGCGAGAGGAGCGTGGCCGTCTTCTGGTCGACTCTCGGATCCTGTCCGTTTCGGACATCCGGTCCGAAACGGACAGAATCCGAGAGTCCGCGGATCGGCGCACTGTACCCTTGCGGCTCGACCTCGTCGGCGCCGCGTATTTCGCGGTCCTCGCCCGGTCGGTGGCCCATGGTCGTACCGTGACCAGCGGCACGTGGACTTCGGGGGGAGCCATGCAGAACTTCCAGGAACGGGTGATGCCGCTGCGCGATCGGGCGCTCCATGCGGCGGCGGTGCGGGTCGGGCTCGAGTTGGTCGCACGCGACGGACTCGACGGCGCGACCTTGACGGAGCTCGCGCGCCGCCTGCGCCTCCCGGGCGAGGAGCGGGTCTCCGAGCGCACGCTGCGCCGGAAGTACGGCAACACCGCGCGGCTCCTGTTCGGAACGCCGTGGTGGCTGCCGGAGCCCGCCGACGCGGTGCGCGCCGTGCTCGCCCCGCGCCCGCGGCGCACCGAGGGCCCGGTGTGGCCGAGCGGGCCGGAGGCCGACTCAGCGTCGGCCGTCGTCGACGACTGCCGCTGCGAGAACGGCATTCCCGCGCGCGACCCGCGGGGCCGACCGGCGTGGTGCGCTTGCGAGGACGGGCGCACCGACGACACGTGGCCGGACGCGGCGTTCTTCACCGACGCCGGCCTTGACGATCCCCTCGGGGACCTCGCTCGCACCTCGCCGGAACCGATAGCGCTCCGCGACCTCCTCCACGACCTGCACGTGGTGCTCACCGGACACCTCGTCGCGACCGGGTGGGCGGCGAACCTTCCCTGGATCCTCGACCTGCGGGAGGAGCGGCCGGAGGTCGCGGCGTGGCTCGCGCTCGCGGAGGCGACGTGGGCGGAATCCCTGGGTCGGACCATCGCCCGCGTCTTCGACCTCGACGCGACCGGGGGCGCCGCGGCGGCGGCCGCCTTCGGCGCGGTCGCGCGGGAGCTCGCGCCGCTGGTCGGCGAACTCGGCGCCGCCCACCACCGCGCCGCGCGCGGCGCGCGACCGGTCGCGGCAGCCACATCGGCCGAGACAGACCTGGGCGCGGCCCGCGCCCGCGCGTTCGACGTCCTCGGCACCGTGGTGTCCGTTCCGGACAGAATCGGAGAGTCGCGCGGCAGGAGCACCGTCGTACCCGGCGGGATGTACGCCACGCTCCCGAACCGTGCCCGCCGCCCGGGCGCTACGGGATGAAGCGGTAGCCCATCCCCGGCTCGGTGACGAAGTAGCGCGGGTGGGACGGGTCCGGCTCCAGCTTGCGGCGCAGCTGCGCCATGTACACCCGCAGGTAGTTGGTCTCGCGCGAGTACGACGGCCCCCACACCTCGTGCAGCAGGGTCTGCTGCGAGACGAGGCGGTCGGCGTTGCGGACCAGCACGTCCACGATCTTCCACTCGGTCGGGGTGAGGCGCACCGTCGCGCCGTCGCGGGTCACCGTCCGGGCTTCGAAGTTCACCTCGAAGGCCTCGGTCTTCGCGGGGGCCGGGGCGTCGACGAGGCCCGTCCGCCGGACCTGTGCGCGCACGCGGGCGAGGAACTCGTCCATCGCGAAAGGCTTGGTCACGTAATCGTCGGCGCCGATGTCCAGCGATTCCACCTTGTCGTCGCTGCCGTGCCGCGCCGAGAGCACGATCACCGGCGACGTGCAGAACTCCCGCAGCTTGGCGAGCACCGCGGTGCCGTCGAGGTCGGGCAGGCCCAGGTCGAGAACAACCACGTCGGGCGTCCGCTCCCGCGCGATCTGCAGCGCCGAGCGACCGTCGGACGCCGTCTCCACCTCGTAGCCGCGGGCCTTGAGGTTGATCCGCAGGGTCCGCAGGATCGCGGGTTCATCGTCGACCACCAGAACGAACGTCACGAGATCACCTCATCACTCGACACCGGCTGCGCGGCGGGCAGGTCCACGATCATCGTCAGGCCACCGCCCGGGGTGTCCTCCGCCGTGAGTGTGCCGCCCATCGCCTCGGTGAGCCCGCGGGCGACCGCGAGCCCCAGCCCGATACCGTTGCCCGCCGGGGCGTCGCCCATCCGCTGGAAGGGCTTGAACATCGCCTCGCGCTGCTCCTGCGGCACGCCCGGACCGTGGTCGCGGACGTGCACCTGCAGCCGGTCCCCGTCCGGGGTGTGCACACCGGAGACGCCGACGGTGACGGGGCCACCGCGCGAATGCCGCACGGCGTTCTCCACGAGATTCGCCAGCACCCGCTCCAGCAGGCCGGGATCCGCGAGCGCCGTGGGCGTCGCATCCGTGTCGTCGCAGGCGAAGTCGAACGCCAGGTCGGCGTCGGGGAGTGCGGTCCAGATGGCGGGCAGCACCTCCTCGATCCCCACCTCGCGGGTGAGCAGCGTCAGCGAATCGGACTGCAGGCGCGACATGTCGAGCAGGTTCCCCACGAGCGAGTCCAGGCGGTCGGCGCTCTCCTCGATCGTCGCGAGCAGTTCGGCCTCGTCCTCGTCGGACCACTCCACGTCGTCGCTGCGCAGCGACGAGACCGCGGCCTTGATCCCGGCCAGCGGCGTCCGCAGGTCGTGCGAGACCGCGCTGAGCAGGGCGGTCCGCGCCCGGTTGCCCTCGGCGAGGGCCCGGGCCTGCTTCGCCTCGGCGCTGAGCGCCTCCCGGTCCAGCCGCGCCGCCGCGTGCGCCGCGAACGCGACGAGCAGGCCGTGCTCGGAGGCGCTGAGGCGGTCGCCGTCGACCACGAGCGCGACGGTGTCGCCGACCATCGCGGCGTCCGTGCCGTCCTCCGGCGTGAGGGGCGACTCGCGCCGCCCCGCCACCAGCTGCCAGGGGGAGTCGGCGTCGTCGCGCCGCAGCAGCGAGGCGCCGCGCAGCCCGAAGGTCACGATGGCCTCGTCCAGCAGGGCCGGGATCTCCTCGTCGGCGCTCTCGGCCGCGAGCAGGGTGTCCGCCAGGCCGCTGAGCACGTCCGCCTCGGCGCGCGCCCGCGCGGCCCGCGCGGTCTGCCGGGCGGCCAGCGACACCACCGACGCCACCGCGATCGCCGTCAGCACGAACATCGCCACCGCGAAGACGTTCTCGCCCGACGCCACCGTGAACGTGTAGAGCGGCGGCGCGAAGTAGTAGTTGAGCAGCACCGAACCGAGGAGCGCCGCGGGCACCGCCGGGCGGATACCGCCGACGAGGGCCACCGCCACCGTCAGCATGAGGAACAGCATCAGCTCGGTGGGCAGCGAATGCCACTGCCGGGTCTGCGCGAGCAGCGCCGTGAGGATCACCGGCCCGGCGATCGCCAGCGCCCAGCCCGCGACGGTGCGCCGCCGGCCGAGCAGCGCGGGATCCGGGCCGTCGATGCGGGGGAGCAGCCGGCGGCGGCCGGCGCCCGCGGCCCGCTCGTGCGTCACCACCTGCACGTCGATGTCGCCGGAACCCTCGATCACCGCGTCCGAGACCGGCCACCGCACTAGCGAGGTCAGCGCGCGGTGCCGCGACTTGCCGAGGATGATGCGGGACGCGTTCACCGACGTCGCGTACTGCAGGATCGCGGCGGCCACGTCGTCGCCGGTGACGATCTGGAAGGTGCCGCCCAGCGACTCGGTGAGCTGCCGCAGCTGCGTCAGCGCGGCGGGGGAGGCACCCGACAGTCCGTCGCTGCGCGCCACGTACACCGCCCGCAGCTCGCCGCCCGCGCCCCTGGCCGCGATCCGGGCGCCGCGGCGCAGCAGCGTCCCGCCCTCGGGCCCGCCGGTGAGCGCGACGACGGTGCGGTCGCGGGTGGGCCACGCCGCCGAGATGCCCTGCTCGGAGCGGTACTGCTCGAGCCGCTCGTCCACGCGGTCGGCGAGCCACAGCAGCGCGAGCTCCCGCAGCGCCGTGAGGTTGCCGACGCGGAAGAAGTGGGAGAGCGCGGCGTCGACCTTCGACGGGTGGTAGATGTTGCCGTGCGCCATGCGCCGCCGCAGCGCCTCGGGCGTCATGTCGACGAGTTGCACCTGCTCGGCGCGGCGGACCACGGTGTCGGGGATCGTCTCGCGCTGCCGCACGCCGGTGATCGACTCGACCACGTCGCCCAGGGACTCGAGGTGCTGGATGTTCACCGTGGTGATCACGGTGATCCCGGCGTCGAGCAGCTCGGCGATGTCCTGCCAGCGCTTGGAGTTCTTCGAGCCGGGGGCGTTCGTGTGCGCGAGCTCGTCGACGAGGACCACCGTCGGATGCGCGGCGATCACCGCGTCGACGTCCATCTCCTCGAGTACCGCGCCGCGGTACTCGACCCGCCGCCGGGGGATCACCCGCAGGCCCTGGACCTGTGCCTCCGTCTGCGGCCGCCCGTGGGTCTCCACGTAGCCGACCACCACGGACGTGCCGCGGGAGGCGCGGCGCGCGCCCTCGGTGAGCATGGCGTAGGTCTTGCCCACCCCGGGCGCGGCGCCCAGGTAGACGCGCAACTGCCCCTTCGGCATCTGTCCCCTCCTGTCGGGCCGGGCTACTTCGCCGTCGCGAGATCGGTGAGCGCGAGGTTCAGGTTCACCACGTTAACGCGCTCCTCGCCCAGGTAGCCGAGCTGCCGCCCCTGCGTGTGCGCGGTGACCAGCGCGGTCACCCGCTCCGGGGCGAGGCCGCGCGCCTTCGCGACCCGCGCCGCCTGCTGCCGCGCGTAGGCGGGGGAGATGTGCGGGTCCAGGCCGGAGAAGCTCGCCGTGACCGCGTCCGTCGGGACGTCCGACGGTGCCACCCCGTCCTCGGCGGCGACCTTGGCGCGCCGCTCGGAGATGAGCGCGAGCAGTTTCTCGCTGTTCGGCCCGAGGTTGGTGCCGCCGGAGGCGAGGGTGTCGTACTCGCCCGCGGAGGGACGCGGGTGGAACCACTGCGGACCGTCGAACTTCTGCGCCAGCAGCTCGGACCCGACGACGGTCCCGTTCTGCTCGACCTGCGAGCCGTTCGCCTGCGCGCTGAAGGCGACCTGCCCCACGCCCCAGATCGCCAGGGGGAACAGGGCGCCGAGGACGACGGTCATGACGATCAGCATGCGCAGGCCGGCGAGCAGCTGGCGCGGTGTGGAACTCAACATGTCAGTGCCTTTCGCGATGATGCGTTAGGAGAGGCCGGGCAGGAGCTGGACGACGAGGTCGATCAGCTTGATGCCGAGGAAGGGGACCACGATGCCGCCGAGGCCGTAGATCGCGAGGTTGCGGGCCAGCAGCTTGTCGGCCGACTTGGCGGTGTACTTCACGCCGCGCATGGCCAGCGGGATCAGCGCGACGATGATGAGCGCGTTGAAGATCACCGCCGAGAGGATCGCCGACTGCGGGCTGTGCAGGCGCATCACGTTGAGCACGTCGAGGCCCGGCGCCAGGGGCACGAACATCGCGGGGATGATCGCGAAGTACTTCGCGATGTCGTTGGCGATGGAGAACGTGGTCAGGGCGCCGCGGGTGATGAGCAGCTGCTTGCCGATCTCCACGATGTCGATGAGCTTCGTCGGGTCGGAGTCCAGGTCGATCATGTTCCCGGCCTCCTTCGCGGCGGAGGTGCCCGTGTTCATCGCGACGCCCACGTCGGCCTGCGCGAGCGCCGGCGCGTCGTTGGTGCCGTCGCCGGTCATCGCGACGAGGCGGCCGCCCTCCTGCTGCTGCTTGATCAGCGCCAGCTTGTCCTCGGGCGTGGCCTCGGCGAGGTAGTCGTCGACGCCCGCCTCCTCGGCGATGGCCTTCGCGGTGAGCGGGTTGTCGCCGGTGATCATCACGGTGCGGATGCCCATCTCGCGCAGCTGCGCGAAGCGTTCCCGCATGCCCGCCTTGACCACGTCCTTGAGGTGCACGACGCCCTGCAGGGTCGGGGCCGCGCCCGGCTCGGCGTGCGCGACGACGAGCGGGGTTCCGCCGGACGCGGAGACCTCGTCGACGGCGAGCCGCACGTCGACGGTGCCGATCGCCTCCGCGACCGCCTCGCCGAGGGTCTCACCCGGCCCGTCGACCCGGTGCTCGGCGGCGACCCAGGCCAGCACGGCCGCCGCGGCGCCCTTGCGGATGCGGGTGCCGTCGGGCAGGTCGACGCCGGACATGCGCGTCTGGGCGGTGAACGGCACGACGGTGCCGAGGCGCACCGTCGGGACCTCGTGGCCGTGCGCCTGAGCCAGATCGACGATCGACCGCCCCTCGGGCGTCTCGTCGGCCAGCGAGGCGAGCAGCGCGTGCCCGGCGAGGGCGTGCTCGTCGACCCCGGCGACGGGGTGGAACGACGTGGCGCGACGGTTGCCGTAGGTGATGGTGCCGGTCTTGTCGAGCAGCAGCGTCGAGACGTCGCCCGCGGCCTCGACGGCGCGGCCCGACTTGGCGATCACGTTGCGCTGCACCAGGCGGTCCATGCCGGCGATGCCGATAGCGGAGAGCAGCGCGCCGATCGTCGTGGGGATGAGGCAGACGAGCAGCGCTACGAGCACCACCACGTCGACCGCGCCGCCCGAGTAGATCGCCATCGGCTGCAGCGTCGCGACGGCCAGCAGGAAGATGATCGTGAGCACCGTGAGCAGGATGTTCAGGGCGATCTCGTTCGGCGTCTTCTGCCGGTTCGCGCCCTCGACGAGGCCGATCATCCGGTCGATGAAGCTCTTGCCGGGCTCGGTCTTGATCTCGACGACGATGCGGTCGGACAGCACGCGGGTGCCGCCGGTGACGGCGCAGCGGTCGCCGCCGGACTCGCGCACGACCGGGGCGGATTCGCCGGTGATCGCCGACTCGTCGACGGTCGCCATGCCCTCGACGACGTCGCCGTCGCCGGGGATCACCTCACCGGCCTCGACGATCACGAGGTCGCCCACGTGCAGCTGCGAGCCGGGGACCTGCTCCTCGCCGGACGCGGTCCTCCGGCGCGCGACGGTCTCCGTCTTGGCCTTGCGCAGCGACTCCGCCTGTGCGCGGCCGCGGCCCTCGGCGACGGCCTCCGCGAGGTTGGCGAAGAGCACCGTCGCCCAGAGGAAGACGGCCACGGACCAGGCGAACACGGACGGGTTCACGATCGCCAGCGCGGTGGTGTACACCGAGGCGATCCACACCACGAAGACGACGGGCTGCCGGATCTGCGTGCGCGGGTCCAGCTTCGCGGCCGCGCGGGGCAGCGCCGACTTCAGCTCGGCGAGCGAGAACGCGGAGCGCCGCTTCGGTGCCGGGGTGACGGCCTTCGGGTCCGACGGGGTGGGGGTGCCGGTCAGCGTGTGCGTCACTGGGTGACCTCCGAGATCGGTGCGAGCGCGAGTGCGGGGACGAAGGTCAATCCGGCCACCAGGACCACGACGCCCACGGTGAGGCCCACGAACAGCGGGCGGTGGGTGGGGATGGTGCCCGCGGTGGCGGGCACGGGGTGCTGCTCGGCGAGCGCACCGGCCAGGGCGAGGATCGCGACCATCGGCGCGAACCGGCCGAGGAGCATCGCGGCGCCCAGCGTGTAGTTGAACCACGGGGTGTCGACGGCGAGGCCGGCGAAGGCGCTGCCGTTGTTGTTCGCGGCCGAGGCGTAGGCGTAGAGGACCTCCGACAGGCCGTGCGCACCGTCGTTGGTCATGGCGGCGACGCCCTGCTCCTGGACCACGGTGGCAGCGGTGCCGACCAGCACGAGGGCGGGCATCACGAGGATGTACAGCGCGGCGAGGGTGATCTCGGGGCGGCCGATCTTCTTGCCCAGGTACTCGGGGGTGCGGCCCACCATCAGGCCGCAGAGGAAGACGGTGAGGACGGCGATGACGAGCATGCCGTAGAGGCCGGATCCCACGCCGCCGGGGCTGATCTCGCCGAGCAGCATGTTCACCAGCGCGGCACCGCCGGCGCCGGGGGTGAGGCTGTCGTGCGCGGCGTTCACGGCGCCGGTCGACGTGCTGGTGGTGGCGGTCGCGAACAGGCCGGTGCCCCACTGGCCGATCCGCAGCTCCTGCCCCTCGAGGGCGGCGCCGGCGGCCCTGCCGGCCGCGCCCTGGTTGCCCAGCTGGGAACCGACGGAGATCGCGGTCGAGGCCGCGAAGATCACGGCCATGGAGCCGAGGATCGCGTAGCCCTGCCGGTGGTTGCCGACGAGGTTGCCCAGCATGCGGGGCATCGCGACCGGGATGAGCAGGATGAGGAAGATCTGGAACAGGTTGGTCGCGGCCGTCGGGTTCTCGAAGGCGTGCGCCGAGTTGGCGTTGAAGTAGCCGCCGCCGTTGGTGCCGAGCAGCTTGATGACCTCCTGGCTCGCGACGAGGCCGCCGGTGAGCACCTGCTTCTGCCCGTCGAGCCCGACGATCTCGTGCCGCTGCCACAGCGTCTGCACCACGCCCTGGGCCAGGAGGATGACGGCGCCGATCACGGCGATCGGCAGCAGCACGCGCAACGTGATGCGGGTGAGGTCCACCCAGAAGTTGCCGAGCCGGTCGGTGCGGGAGCGGACGAAGCCGCGGATCAGCGCGACGGCGACGGCGATGCCGACGGCCGCGGAGACGAAGTTCTGCACCGCGAGGCCGATCGCCTGCGCGATGAGGTTCATGGCGCTCTCGCCGGAGTACCACTGCCAGTTGGTGTTGGTGACGAAGGAGATCGCGGTGTTGAGCGCCTCGTCGAGGCGCCACTGCTTCGGGGAGACGCCGGGCAACCAGCCCTGCACCAGCAGCAGGATCGTGAGCGCGACGATGCTGACGGCGCTGAACGCGAGCGCGGCCACCGCGTAGACGCGGTAGCCCTGCTCGGCCTCGGGGTCGACGCCGACGAGACGGTAGACGACGCGCTCGACGCGCCAGTGCTTCGGCGTGGTGACGACGTGCGCCAGATAGTCGCCGAGCGGACGGTACGCGATCGCCAGTGCGGCGACGAGGGTGCCGATCGTCAGCAGACCGGAGAGGGTGCCGCTCATCAGAAGCGCTCCGGGCGCAGCAGGGCGTACAGGAGGTACGCCAGGGTGAGGATCGTCGCGGCGAGCGCCAGCGCGTTGGAGATGTCCATGGGCTCCACCAGACCACCGGGAACGATGGTTCTCCTGCCGCGTTAACGCCCCCGATGCGGGTCTTGACGCGTTCTTAGCGGATGATGTTTCGGTGACTGAATCACCCGCCGCAGGCTCCACGCAGACGACGCAGCGGGTGCCCCCGGAGGTCTGGGTCCTCGTCGCCGCGAGTTTCGTGATCGCGCTCGGCTACGGCGTCGTCGCGCCCGCGCTGCCCGCCTTCGCCCGCACCTTCGACGTCGGAATCGGCGCCGCCTCCGCCGTCGTCAGCGCCTTCGCGATCATGCGGCTGGCCTTCGCCCCGGCCACCGGCCCGCTGGTGAGGGCGTTCGGCGAGCGCTGGATCTACATGACGGGCCTGCTGATCGTCGCGGCATCGACCCTCGCGGTCGCCTTCGCGCAGAGCTACTGGCAGCTCATGCTCTTCCGCGGACTCGGCGGCGTCGGCTCGGTGATGTTCACCGTCTCGGCGATGGGCCTGATGATCCGCATCGCGCCCGCCGAGATCCGTGGCCGGGTCAGCGGCGTGTACTCGTCGAGCTTCGTGCTCGGCGGCATCTGCGGCCCGCTGCTGGGCGGCGCACTCGTCGGCTTCGGCCTGCGGGTGCCGTTCGTCGTCTACGCCATCGCGCTCGTCGTCGCGACGCTCGTCGTGGGCATCGCCCTGCGCGGCAGCACCCTGGCCGGGCGCGCCGAGGAATCCTCCGAACCGGGCACGACGGTGCGCGAGGCCCTCGCGGACTCCGCCTACCGGGCCGCCCTGTTCACCGCGGTGGTGTTCGGCTGGGTCTACTCGATGCGGGTCTCCCTGCTGCCGCTGTTCTTCGCGGCGGTGCTGGATCAGCCCGCCGCGATCGCCGGCTACGCGCTGGCCGCCTACGCCGCGGGTGACGTGCTCGCCATGTTCCCTGCGGGGCGCGCCTCCGACCGCTACGGCCGCCGCCCGTTCATCGTGACCGGCATGCTCGTCATCGCGGCGGGCACGGTCGCGCTGGGCTTCACCGACTCCGTGCTCGTGGCGTTCCTCGTCACCGTCGTCGCCGGGATCGGGACGGGCCTCGTCGCGCCGACGATGCAGGCCTCCCTCGCCGACGTGCTGCAGGGCAAGGGCCGCAGCGGCGGCGCGCTCTCGACGTACCAGATGGCGCAGGACGCGGGCACCATCTCCGGGCCGCTGCTCGCGGGCGCGATCGCCCAGTACCTCGGCTTCACCTGGGCCTTCGCGATCACCGCGGGACTATGCGTCCTCGCCGCCATCGCCTGGACGCTGGCGCGGGAGACCCGCGTCGCCGCGGCGGACTGACGACGACGCCCGGCGGGCCGCGTCAGCTCTCGTGTCGTGCAGCCCTCGCACCGGATCGGCGACTCTCGGATTCCGTCCACTCCGGACGTCCAGTCCGAACCGGACAGAATCCGAGAGTCCGGTTGTGCGACGGTCGTCCGAGCCACGTGCCACCGCGGGGGCGAACGCCCACCACGCCACGACGCTCGCGAGGAGCAGTCCGGCGCTGCACGCCAATACCGCGACCTCGAATCCGGCGGCAAAGGCGTCCCGTCCGCTGCTGTGCAGGAAGGAGGGGAGGGTGTCCGTCCGCCCGCTCACCGGAGCGGCCGTGTCGACTCGGTGCGCGGGCTCGACCAGGCGGCACTGTCGGACGCGAGAGAGCAGGTCTACTGCCAGCTGGGCAACCAGAGTTCGAGGCGCCACCACCACATCGGTATGGGGGTCGCGGTGAGGATCGGCCACAGCCAGGCGAAGTTGAGCACCACGATCGTCGCGTACAGCACCACCAGCCAGCGGCCGAGCTGCAGCCGCTCGAAGCCGAAGTAGCGCGCGCGTCCGTCCAGGCCCAGTACCTCGCGGCAGATCAACGCGATCATGATGCACAGGAAGGGCATGAGGGTGAGCGCGTAGAAGTAGTACATCTGCCGGTCGAGGTTGACGAACCAGGGCAGGTACGTCGCGAAGTACATGGTCACGGGCGCGGCGTAGGCCCAATCCCGCTTCACGAACATCTTCCACAACGCCCACAGCACCACCGGCACCGCGATCCAGGTGAGCGCGGGCGTGCCGACGGCCATCACGGCGCGGACGCACGGCCCGTCGCCGCACATGCCGCCCGACTGGTCCGCGGTGTAGTGGTAGAGCATCGGCCGCAGGCCCATCGGCCACGTCCACGGCTTCGACTCCCACGGGTGGTGGTTACCGGCGGAGTTGGTCAGGCCGTCGTGGAAGTCGAGGATCGTGGTCTCGTAGTAGAACAGGGAGCGCAGCGCTGCGGGCACCCAGCCGAAGGGCCCGTCCGCACCGACCTGATTTCCCACCGCGTACCGGAACACCGAGGTCTCGGAGGTGAACCAGGGCCAGAAGGTGCCGAGGTAGACCAGGATCGGGACCACGCCGAGCGACATGCCCGACGGGATCAGGTCGCGCAGCAGCACCCCGCGCCACGGGCGCAGTACGCCGTACTCGCGGCGGTTCGCCACGTCGAAGGCCAGCGACAGCGCCAGGACGCCGATGAGGAAGTAGAGGCCCGACCACTTCACCCCGCACGCCAGGCCCACCATGATCGCGGCGGAGAAGCGCCACCAGCGGAAGCCCAGCCGCGGCCCGTACAGCGAATCGGTGATCCGCTCCTCGAGGGCCGCGCGGTGCAGCCGCTCCCGCATCTGGTCGCGGTCCACCAGGATCATCGAGAACGCGGCGAAGCCGAAGAACACGAGGAAGATGTCGAGCAGCGCGACGCGCGAGGAGACCATCGTCAGGCCGTCGCAGATGAGGAACAGCCCCGCCAGGCCGCCGATCAGCGTGGACCGCGACAGCCGCCGCGCCGCGCGGATCACGAGGAACACGAGCAGCGTGCCGCACACCGCCGACATGAACCGCCAGCCCAGCGGGCTGTACCCGAACAGCCACTCGCCGATCGCGATCATCCACTTGCCCACCGGCGGGTGCACGATGAGCCCGAAGCCGGGATTGTCCTCGATCCACTGCCCGCCCGAGAGCACCTGCCAGCCCTGCGGCGCGTAGTGCTTCTCGTCGAAGACGGGAGTCTGGACGGGCGTGCTGCCGATGAACCCGTCGTTGCTGGGATAGCCCAGGTTGAAGAACCGGGTGGCCGCCGCGACCGCGGTCAGTACCAGCGTCACGGTCCAGCCGAAGGCGCGGTCGGTGGCACCGAACACGGCGGGTGGGAGCCGCGGCCCGGGGCTCACCATCTCGCGGTCCTCGCTACGCCCCTCGGGCATCGCCACAGCTGTCACGCGACCCATCGTAGGGTGTGTGCTGTGGGAGCAGAGGACGCGCGCGGCGCACTGATCGTCGCCGGAGTGCCGATGGGCAACCCGGGTGACGCCACCGCGCGACTGGTCGCGGCACTCGGTTCCGCCGACGTGATCGCCGCCGAGGACACGCGCCGCGCCCGCTCCCTGGCCGCGTCCCTGGACGTCGAGCCGCGGGGCCGGATTCTCAGCTTCTACGACCACAACGAGGCCGGTCGCATCCCACAACTGCTGGCCGCGCTCGACGCCGGCGAGACCGTCCTGCTCGTCACCGATGCGGGCATGCCGTCGGTCTCCGACCCCGGGTATCGCCTGGTCGCGGCGGTCGTCGAGGCCGGGCACCGGGTCACCTGCCTGCCCGGTCCGTCGGCCGTCACCACCGCGCTGGCCCTGTCCGGGCTGCCCGTCGAGCGGTTCCTGTTCGACGGTTTCGCCCCGCGCAAGCCCGGTGCCCGCCGGTCGTGGCTCACCGAGCTCGTGACGGAACGTCGCGCGGCGGTCTTCTTCGAATCGCCGCACCGCCTGGCCGAGACCCTCGCCGACGCTGCGGAGGTCCTCGGAACCGGGCGGCGCGCCGCGGTGTGTCGCGAGCTCACCAAGACCTACGAGGAGGTCCGGCGGGGCACGCTGGGTGAACTCGCCGCGTGGGCGGCCGACGGGGTGCGGGGCGAGATCACCGTCGTGGTCGAGGGCGCCGCCGCCGTCTCCGCGAACCCCGAGGACCACGTCGCCGCGGTACTGCGCCGCGTCGAGGCGGGGGAGCGGCTCAAGGACGCCTGCGCCGCTGTCGCCGCGGAGACCGGGGCCTCCAAACGCGAGCTCTACGAGGCGGCGCTCGCCGCCCGCTGAACCTCCGACTCGGGCGCCGCCGGCCGGGTCAGGATCAGGCGCAGCACCCCGACCACGACGATGCCGCCCACCGCGAGGTCGAGGTAGTGGCAGGCCATCGCACCGAGGTAGGTCGGGCCGCCCCACGCGTTGACGGTGAAGTTCGGGTCCAGCCCGGCCAGCACCTGCACGCCCGCCCGGAACGCGGCGAAGACCAGCAGGAACAGCAGCGGCGAAGCCAGCACCAGCCGCGCCGGCGTGAGGGCGGGCGTGCGGGCCGGCCACCGTCGCGCCCGGATCCCGAGCACGAGGAACGCCCCGACCACCGCGACCACCGCGTGCTGCGGCCACGCCGCGGTCCACGGCACGAAACCGGCCACCACCGGGTCGCGCCGGGTGTAGAGGTAGCCGCCGAAGACGAGCCCGGCGGCGAAGGCCACCGCCAGGAGCAGCAGGAAGCGGCGCAGGGCCGGGGAGCGCAGGTCGATCATGCGGCCAGTGTCGCCGCCCGTGGCGCGGCGCGTCGTCACCCGTACGGGGGAGATGCCCGATCGGCGCGGCCCGCTCGCTCCGCTCCCGGCGCCGGGTACCCGACGATCGACGCCGCCTTGTCGAGGCACTCGCGCCACTCGGCGTCCGGCTCGGAGTCGATGGTGATACCACCGCCCACGCCGAGCCGCAGGGCACCGTCGCGCGCTTCGACGGTGCGGATCGCGACGCTCAGGTCCAGGCCCGTCAGCGGGTGGTCGATGCCGATCGCTCCGCAGTACGTGCCCCGCGTGTGCCGCTCCCACGCGGTGATCCGCTCGCGGGCGGAGAGCTTCGGGGTGCCGGTGACCGACGCAGGTGGGAAGGTCGCGTCGAGCAGATCCGCCCGGGTGGTGCCGGGCCGCTGCCGGGCGGTCACCGTCGAGACCAGGTGCCAGACACCGGGCGCGGGCTCGACCCGCAGGAGTTCCGGGGTCCGGACGGTGCCGGTCTCCGCGACGCGGCTGAGGTCGTTGCGCACCAGGTCGACGATCATCACGTTCTCCGCGACGTCCTTGACGCTCGCGCGCAGGTCCTCCGGCGGCCGGGTGAGCGGCAGCGTGCCCTTGATGGGCCGCTCGATCAGGAGCCCGTCGCGCTCGGAGAGGAAGGTCTCGGGGGAGAAGGAGGCGACGGCGCCCCAGTCGCCCTCGAGGTAGGCGGCCTTGGCGGGGCGCGTGCCGGCGGCGACGTCGGCGAACAGGTCCAGCGGGTCGCCGGTGAGCGCGCCGTCGAAGCGGGTGCACACGTTCACCTGGTAGACGTCGCCGGCGCGGATCGCCTCCTGGCAGGCGAGGACGGCCGCACGGTGATCCGCGCGGTCGGGAGCGGTCCAGGTGGCGGACCACGGGCGCGCGGCGGGCGCGGCGTCGGGAACGGGGAACGCCGGATCGGTGCAGGTCCACCGGCCGTCGTCGTCGAGGAGGAGCAGCGGCCCGGGATCGCCGCCGAGGACCTCCGGCACCAGGCGGGGCTCGTCGGTGGTGTCCGGGTACCCGACGATGCCGAGCCACGGCGCACCGTCGGGCGCGATGCCGGGCTCCACGCGGGGCGACGGAGCGATCACGGCGCGGAAGCCGCCCCACGCGCCGAGCAGCGCGCCGGGCCGGTGGCCGCGGTCGCGGAGCGCGCGCAGCATGTCGACCGGATGCACCGAGCCATCCTGTCACGCCGCACCGCGGCGATCCGGGGGAGGAATGGGGGTTTCACCGGATGTGCCCGGACGGGTCGGGGCGGAAGAGTGGATCTCGGCCGGCGGATCTCTCCCACCCACCCGATCCGCCCGCCACCCGAACCACGGAGGAGGAACGATGAACCCGGTGATCGACGGCGGCACGGCCCTCGGCGGGCGGCTCGCGTGGGTGCACGTCGCCCACGGCGACCGCAGCCAGGTGCGGTTCTACGCGGAGGGCGAGTACGCCGGTACCGCGACCGCGGTGCCGACCGTCGACACCGAGGTCATCGGCGTGGACTACGACGTGGTCTACGTCCGCTACGGGCGCGACATCGCCCGCTTCCGCCTCGATGAGACCGGCGCCGTCATCGCGCTGGACGCGGTGCCGGCGTCCGTCCTCGCCGGCTGACGGGCAGTCCGCGCTCGTGAACGCCTTCCGGCTACGCGCGCAACGTCGGACATAGGCGCTGTATGCGCTGAGATGAGTTGCTGAGCGGCGCGACCCCCGCGATGTCGATGGGCGGCGCCGCTGTGGCGCACATTTCAGCGGGTATCCCGGGTAGCTGGGCGTCACGGCGTGAAGTCGACCGGCCGGCGGTGATCGCCGGCGACGATCTTGCGGGCGATCGCCGCTTCGACCTTCGGGAACTGGTGGAACACCTGCTGGTAGGACAGACGTAGCACCTCGAATCCCAGGATGTGCAGGGCCAGGTCCCGCTCGCGATCCGCCTCGATCGCTTGGCCCGAGTGGTGCTCCTCGCTATCGCATTCGATCACCAGGCTCCGCCCCACCAGGATGTCCACGTAGCCGACGCCGGGAAGGAACACCTGCGTCCGGTACTCCAACCGCTTGCGCCGCACGTGCAGACGAACGCGGGTCTCGGTGCCGGAATCTGCACTGCCGTCTACGGCGGCGAGGGCCCGGTGCACCCGGCGCGGCGCCTCGCGCAGGACACCGGCCAGCTCGGCGGGCTGCATCAGTTTCCGGTGCAGGATCGAGTCGAGGACGGCGACCAAATCATCGCCCCGGATGCAGCCGACGACTGCACGGACTGCGGTCTCGAGATCGTCCACCGCGCGGGGCGGATCGCCCAGTCCGCTGCCGCAGGCGTGGTACGTGCTGTGAGGTCCCGACGACTTCCGTCGGCACAGCCGGACGTGCAGTCCGCGCGCCGACTCGGGCACCCAGACCTTCTCGCGCGCCAGGACGGACATGCAGCTCAGCGCGCCGCCCAGCCGGACGGCGCGGGCGACATCCGGATCCGCCCCGGTCTCCGCGTACCACCCCGGGCGCAGTCGCTCCAGGCGTTCGGCATGGACGGCGACCCGGATCGCCCTGTCGGTCCAATCCGAATCCAGGAGCTCCTCGCGTGTGTGCACCCCGTGTTCCCCCATGGGGTGATGCTGGCGCAGCGGACCCGGGCGGACAGTTCCACCGGACGCCGCCTGTGGAAGGACTCGGAGTTTCCACAGGGGGTTGACGCGCGCCCGGGAAACGTGCTTGCCGGACCGCCTCCGGGCACCGATAAGCTGGGCGCACCATGGCTGCAGACAAGGCTTTCTACATCACCACGGCGATCGCCTACCCGAACGGCGTGCCCCACATCGGGCACGCCTACGAGTACATCGCCACCGACGTGATCGCGCGGTTCCAGCGCCTCGACGGCTACGAGGTCTTCTACCTCACCGGCACGGACGAGCACGGGCTGAAGATGCAGCAGACCGCCGCCAAGGAGGGCATCGAGACCAAGGCCCTCGCCGACCGCAACGCCGCTGCCTTCGAGGCGCTGCAGCGGGCCGTCGGCTCGACCTTCGACCGGTTCATCCGCACCACCGACGCCGACCACTACGAGGCGTCGAAGGCCATCTGGCAGAAGATGGTCGACGCGGGCGACATCTACCTCGGCAAGTACTCCGGCTGGTACTCCGTGCGCGACGAGGCGTACTACGCGGAGGACGAGACCACGGTCACCGAGGACGGCACCCGCGTCGCCACCGACACCGGCACCGAGGTCGAGTGGACCGAGGAGGCGTCCTACTTCTTCAAGCTGTCCGCGTACCAGGACCGGCTGCTGGAGCTCCTCGATCGCGAGGGCGGCTACCTGGAGCCGGCCACCCGCCGCAACGAGATCGTCAGCTTCATCAAGGGCGGCCTCAAGGACCTGTCGATCAGCCGCGACACCTTCGACTGGGGCGTCCCTGTGCCCGGCGACCCCGACCACGTCATGTACGTCTGGGTCGATGCGCTGACCAACTACCTGACCGGTGCCGGCTACCCGGACACGGACTCCGAGCGGTTCCGGACGTTCTGGCCGCCGAAGCTGCAGATCATCGGCAAGGACATCATCCGCTTCCACGCCGTCTACTGGCCCGCGTTCCTCATGAGTGCGGGGATCGAGCTGCCCGAGCGCGTCTTCGCCCACGGCTTCCTGTTCAACAAGGGCGAGAAGATGAGCAAGTCGGTCGGCAACGTGGTCGACCCGCACGCCCTCATCGCCGAGTACGGCCTCGACGCGCTGCGCTTCTTCCTGCTCCGTGAGGTCAGCTTCGGCCAGGACGGCAGCTACAGCCACGAGGCCATCGTCGGCCGCATCAACGCCGATCTCGCGAACGAGCTCGGCAATCTCGCGCAGCGCTCGCTGTCGATGATCAACAAGAACTGCGCGGGCACGGTCCCCACACCGGGCCCGTTCACGCCCGACGACGAGGCCCTGCTCGCCCGGGCCGACGGTCTGCTGGCGACGTCCCGGCGGCACGTCGGCGACCAGGCCCTGCACCTCTACCTCGAGGCGATCTGGGAGGTGCTCGCCGAGACCAACCGGTACTTCTCCGCACAGGAGCCGTGGAAGCTCAAGGCGAGCGACCCCGAGCGCATGGGCACGGTGCTCTACGTCACCGCCGAGGTGGTCCGCCAGGTCGCGCTGCTGCTGCAGCCGGTGATGCCGGAGTCCGCGGAGGAACTGCTCACCCTGCTGGAGCAGCCGAAGGACCAGCGCACCTTCGAGGCCGTCGGCACCCGCCTCGTGCCCGGCACCGCCCTGCCCAAGCCCCAGGGCGTCTTCCCGCGGTACGTCGAGCCCGAGCCGGAGGCCTGAGCGGTCGTGGGGAAGAAGAAGCCGCCGCCTCCGCTGCCCGCACCGCTGCCCGGCCTGGTCGACGCGCACACCCATCTCGACGGCTGCCGCGCCCGCACCCCCGAGGCCGTCCGCGAGGTGGTCGACCGCTCGGCGTCCGTCGGCGTCGACCGGGTCGTCACCGTCGCCTGCGACCTCGAGCAGGCGCGGTTCGTCATCGAGGCGAGCCGCTGGGACGAGCGGGTGTTCGCCGCCGTGGCCCTGCACCCGACGGACGCGCACCAGCTGGAGCTCGACGGTGCGCCGGCGGAGCTCGAGCGCCTCGCGTCCGATCCGCGCTGCGTGGCGATCGGCGAGACCGGGCTGGACTGGTACTGGCTCGGGAAGCGGGAGGACGTCGCGACGCCGGCGCAGCAGCACGCGGCCTTCGAGTGGCACATCGACCTGGCGAAGCGGCTGGGCAAGCCGCTGATGATCCACAACCGCGAGGCCGACGCCGACATCCTGCGTGACCTCGAGCGCGTCGGCGCCCCGGAGACGGTGATCTTCCACTGCTTCTCCGGCGACGCGGCGATGGCGCGGGAGTGCGTGGACCGCGGCTACGTCCTGAGCTTCTCGGGCACGGTCACGTTCACCAACGCGACCGAGCTGCAGGAGGCTGCGCGTCTCGTTCCGGACGGTCAACTGCTCGTCGAGACCGACGCGCCGTATCTCACACCCCACCCGTACCGGGGTACGCCCAACGAGTCGTACTGCATCCCGTACACCGCCCGATACCTCGCTGACCTGCGCGGAGTCGCCCCGGAGGAGATCGCGGCGGCGACGACGGCGACCGCGGAGCGTGTGTTCGGCGCCACATTCGCGGGCGCGAAATGAACAGAAGCTGGCACGTCTCCGGCTTCTCCGTTACCGTACTGTGATGTAACGGCGACCGAAACGTCGCCGACCGCCATACCTGCAGTCCACCCATGGGAAGTCACCAGTGCCTGAGCTCGACGCAGACGACAACACCACCACGGTGGATCAGCCCACCTCGCACGCACGTCGCGGCGCCTTCGGCGCCACCCGGGAACGCACCGCGGAGTTCGACGTGACCCAGGTCTTCGCCCGGTTCAGCGACATCGAGGCGCGTCCCCTCGATCCGGCGACGGACCGCGAGATCATCGACCTCGAGGCCGAGGTCTACGGCGACGACGCCGTCGCGGAGGCCGAGAGCCTGGCGCTCGAGGCCGAGGAGAAGTACAACGCGGAGCACCCGCAGCCCGAGGCGCCCGCCGTCCTCGACGCCGACGCCGACGGGGCTCCCGAGCCCGCCGCGCAGGCATCGGCGGACGACGGCAAGTCCGGCGTCCTCGACGGGCTCTCCGCCAAGCTCGAGAACACCCCGGTCCGCGCCGTCACCGGCGCCATGCTCGTCGCCCTGATGGCCTCCGGTGGCACCGCCGCCGCGCTGTACCAGGACTTCACGGTCACCGTCGACGGGCAGACCCGCGAGGTCTCCACGATGAGCCGCTCGGTGAAGTCGATCCTCGGCTCCGCGGGCATCGCCGCCGGCGCCGACGACCGGGTGAGCCCCGGCCTCAGCGAGACCGTCAAGCCCGGTCAGCCGATCTCCGTGCAGCACGCCCGCGACATCGCCGTCAACGTGAACGGCAAGGTCCGCACCGTCAAGACCACCGACACGACGATGGGTGCCGCGCTCGCCGCCGCCGGCCTCGGTGATGCGAAGAACTTCGTCTCCCTCCCGCTCGACGCGCAGGTCCCGCTCGACGGTGCCGCCGTCTCGGTGGTGACGCCCGTCGCCGCCACCGTGATCGACGCGGGCGGCAAGGTCTCCGCGAACGCGGCCGGCCGCACCGTCGGCGAGTACCTCGCCAAGATGGGAGTGCCGCTGATCCAGCAGGACTCCGTCAAGCCCAGCGCCAACACCCCGGTCACCCCCGGCATGACCATCTCGGTCAACCGGAACCGGACCGCCACCGTCACGGTCACCGAGCCGTACACGGCGCCGCCGAAGAAGGTCGACGACCCGAAGCTGATCAACGGCAAGACCGAGATCAAGGACCCGGGCAAGCCGGGTAAGCAGGAGGTCCAGTACCGCGAGAAGGTCGTGGACGGCAAGGTCGTCTCCCGCGAGCGGATCGGGTCCAAGGTCCTCGACGCGGGCGTCGCCGGCGTCACCGCCGTGGGGACCGCCCCCGGCGCGCCCTACGTCCCGCCGGGCTCGGTCTGGGACCGCCTCGTGCAGTGCGAGTCGACCGGTAACTGGTCGATCAACACGGGCAACGGCTTCTACGGCGGCGTCCAGTTCGACTACGGCACGTGGCTGCGCCACGGCGGCGGCAAGTACGCCCCGCGCGCGGACCTCGCCACCCGCGAGGAGCAGATCGACATCGCCCGCAAGACGCTCAAGGCGCAGGGCTGGGGCGCGTGGCCGTCCTGCTCGGCGCGCCTCGGACTGTCCGGCAATTCGGAGTAGCTCGGTAGAGTCACACCGGTGACCGGCGCCGAATTCAAGAATCAGGCACGACTGCTCGGCCCCGCGGAGATCCGCGGCCTGGCCGAGCAGTTGTCCGTTCGTCCCACGAAGACGCTGGGGCAGAACTTCGTGCACGATCCGAACACGGTCCGCAAGATCGTCGCCGCGGCCGACGTGCGGCCCGACGATGTCGCGCTCGAGGTGGGGCCGGGCCTCGGGTCGCTCACCCTCGCGCTGCTCGACGCCGTCTCCTCCGTGACCGCCATCGAGATCGATCCCGTTCTCGCGGAACAGCTCCCGAAGACGGTGGCCGAGCGCGCCCCCGAACTCGCCCGCAACCTCACGGTGATCGGCGAGGACGCGCTCACGGTGACCGGTGCGCAGGTGTCCGCCGCGGGGTCCCCGACGGTGCTCGTCGCGAACCTCCCGTACAACGTCTCGGTGCCGGTGCTGCTGCACCTGTTGGCGGAGGTCCCGACGCTGCGCACCGTGCTCGTGATGGTGCAGCTCGAGGTGGCGGACCGGCTCGCCGCGGCGCCGGGGTCGCGCGTCTACGGCGTCCCGTCGGTCAAGGCGGCGTACTACGGGCGCGTGCGTAAGGCGGGCACCGTCGGGCGGGCGGTGTTCTGGCCCGAACCCAACGTCGAATCCGGGCTGGTGCGGATCGACCTGCACGGCCCCGACGGCCGGCCCGACGTGGACCGCGCCCGCCTGTGGGCGGCGGTCGATGCGGCCTTCGCGCAGCGCCGCAAGACCCTGCGCGCCGCGCTCGCGGGCTGGGCCGGATCTCCCGCCGCGGCCGAGGAACTGCTGGTCGCGGCCGGTATCGACCCGCGTGAGCGGGGCGAGAAGCTCTCGGTCGAGCAGTTCTCCGCGCTCGCCGCCGCTCGGCCCGCGGCGCCCGCCCCGTAGTCTGGACCGCGTGCTTTCCGTGGTTCCGACCCCCCTGACCGTGCGGGCGCCCGCCAAGGTGAACCTTCACCTCGGGGTGGGCGACGTGCGGCCCGACGGCTTCCACGAGCTGGTCACCGTCTTCCAGGCGCTCTCCCTGCACGACGATGTGACCCTCACCCCGTCGGACGCGCTGTCGCTCCACGTGACGGGCGACGGGGCCCGCGACGTGCCGACGGACCCGACCAATCTCGCCGCGCGGGCCGTGGTCGCGCTTGCCGAGCGGTACGACCGGGACCCGAACATGCGCATCGACATCGCCAAGGGCATTCCCGTCGCCGGCGGCATGGCCGGCGGTTCCGCGGACGCCGCGGCCGCGCTGCTCGGCGCCGCCACGCTGTGGGGGCTCGACATCGGCCGCGACGAGCTCGACGAGGTGGCCGCGACGCTCGGCTCCGACGTGCCCTTCTCCCTGCACGGCCACACGGCGCTCGGCACCGGCCGCGGCGAACGGCTCATCCCCGCGCTCGCCCGCGGCGAGTTCCACTGGACGCTCGCCCTCGCGCGTGACGGGCTGAGTACCCCCGCGGTGTATCACGAGCTCGACCGGCTGCGGGAGGCCGGCGATCCGCCGCGCGCGGGTAGCCCCGACGCGTTGCTGGCCGCTGTGGCCTCGGGCGATCCGCACCGCCTCGCGCCGCTGCTGGTCAATGACCTGCAGGCCGCGGCCCTGTCGCTGCAGCCGGGCCTGCGGCGCACGCTGCGCGCGGGCATGGAGGCGGGCGCGCTCGCGGGCATCGTCTCCGGCAGCGGCCCCACCTGCGCCTTCCTGTGTGCGAGTGCCGACGACGCGGTCGACGTGGGCACCGAACTCGCCGGCGCCGGCGTCTGCCGGACGGTGCGTGTGGCCTCCGGTCCCGTGCCGGGCGCCACCGTCGTGCCGTAGGCGCGCGCTCCCTCTCGTTCTCTCCTCTGATCGGGGTCGTCGCGGCCTTGCGTGATACCCCTAGGGGGTATACATTCAGGTTCAGATACCCACTAGGGGTACCCCTGACCGAGGAGGAATCATGGACGGCCGGACGACGCGGCGATCGATGAACCCGGCGGCGAAACTCGCGATCTACGGCGCTGGCCTCGTGGTGGCCTTCGGCGGCGCGTACGGCATCGCCGGCGCGGTGGTGCCCGACGGCGCCGTCGCGCAGTGGAACGCGCAGGCGGACCAGGGGCACGGCGGGCACGGCGCCCCGGCGGCGGCCGCTCCCGGCGCCGCGGCCCCGCTCAAGGGCGTCGCCCTCAGCACCGACGGGCTCACCCTGTCGCCCGTCGGGGCGCCGCGCGCCGTGGGCGAGGCGGGCACCCTGAGCTTCCGCATCGAGGACGCCGCCGGTGCCCCCGTCACGGCGTACACGACGACGCACGAGAAGGACCTGCACCTCATCGCGGTCCGCTCCGACGGCACCCTGTTCCGGCACGTGCACCCGACCCTCGACCGCGCTACGGGCACCTGGTCGGTGCCCTGGAGCTGGGCCGACGCGGGCACGTACCGGCTCTACGCCGATTTCGCGCCCGCCTCCGGCTCCCCGGTCACGCTCTCGCGCACCGTCGAGGTCGCGGGTCGGTACACCCCCGCCGACCCGGCGCCCTCGCGCATCGCCCGGGTCGACGGCTTCACCGTCGCGCTCGACGGCGACCTCGTCGCCGGCGCGTCGAGCCCCGTCACGCTGCGGGTCACGCGCGACGGCGCGCCCGTCACGGCGCTGCAGCCCTACCTCGGGGCCTTCGGCCACCTCGTCGCGCTCCGCCAGGGCGACCTCGCGTTCCTGCACGTCCACCCCGAGGGTGCCGAACCGAAGCCCGGCGACACCGGCGGGCCCGCCATCGCCTTCCAGGCGCAGGCCCCCACCGCGGGGCGCTACCTGCTCTACCTGGACTTCCAGGTCGACGGGGTGGTCCGCACCGCGAGCTTCGTGCTCGACGCGGCCGCGCCCACCGCGCCGCAGACCCCGGCGTCCGCACCCGCATCCGCCGCGCCGGCCGACGGCCACGGCGGGCACTGACCACCACCGAGGAGGAGAGGAATCGATCATGAGCACACCCGGCACCACCGGCGGCGCGCCCATCGAACTGGACATCGGTGGCATGACCTGCGCCTCGTGCGCGAACCGGATCGAGCGGCGCCTGAACAAGATCGACGGCGTGAGCGCCACGGTCAACTACGCCACCGAGAAGGCGAAGGTGCTCGCGCCCGAGGGCGTCGACGCGCAACGCCTGATCGACGAGGTCGCTGCCGCCGGGTACCGGGCGACGCCGGTGGGGACGGCACCGTCGAACCCGGAGGGGGACGACGCCTCCCCGGCCGATGCCGAGCTGGCGTCGCTGCGCACCCGGCTCCTCGGCGCCGTCGTGCTCGGCGTGCCGGTCATCGCCATGGCGATGGTGCCCGCGCTGCAGTTCACCTCCTGGCAGTGGGCGTCGCTGGCCCTGGCATCGCCCGTGATCCTGTGGGGCGCATGGCCCTTCCACAAGGCGGCGTGGGCCAACCTCAAGCACGGCACGGCCACGATGGACACCCTCATCTCGATGGGCACGCTGTCGGCGTTCCTGTGGTCGCTGTACGCGCTCTTCCTGGGCACGGCGGGGGAGCCGGGCATGAAGCACCCCTTCAGCCTCACGCTCGCGCCGTCCGACGGTGCCGCGAACATCTACCTCGAGGTGGCCGCCGGCGTCACGATGTTCATCCTCGCGGGGCGCTACTTCGAGAAGCGCTCCAAGCGGCGGGCGGGGGCGGCGCTGCGCGCGCTGCTCGAGCTCGGTGCCAAGGAGGTGTCCGTCCTGCGCGACGGGGCCGAGGTGAAGATCGGCGTCGACGAGCTGCGCGCGGACGACGAGTTCGTCGTGCGGCCCGGGGAGAAGATCGCCACGGACGGCGTGGTCGTCTCCGGCACCTCCGCGGTCGACGCCTCGATGCTCACCGGCGAATCGGTGCCCGTCGAGGTCGGCCCCGGCGACGCGGTCACGGGTGCCACCGTCAACGCGGGCGGGCGCCTCGTGGTGCGGGCCACCCGCGTCGGCGCGGACACGCAGCTCGCGCAGATGGCACGGCTCGTGGAGGAGGCGCAGACCGGTAAGGCCGAGGTCCAGCGCCTGGCCGATCGGATCTCCGGCGTCTTCGTGCCGATCGTCATCGCGATCGCCGCGATCGCGTTGGGCGGCTGGCTCGGCGCGGGCTTCCCGGCCTCCGCGGCCTTCACCGCCGCGGTCGCCGTGCTCGTCATCGCCTGCCCGTGTGCGCTGGGCCTGGCCACCCCGACGGCGCTGCTCGTCGGCACCGGCCGTGGTGCGCAGCTGGGCGTGCTCATCAAGGGCCCCGAGGTCCTCGAGTCGACCCGCCGCGTCGACACCGTGGTGCTCGACAAGACGGGCACCGTGACCACCGGCCGGATGACCCTGGTCGACGTGATCGCCGAGGAGGGCGTCGACCGGCTCGACGTGCTCCGCTACGCCGGCGCACTGGAGGACGCCTCCGAGCACCCGATCGCGCAGGCGATCGCCAAGGGGGCGGCCGCGAAGCTCGGATCGCTCGCGCCCGTCGAGGGTTTCGCGAACATCGAGGGGCAGGGCGTGCAGGGCGTCGTCGACGGTCACGGCGTGATCGTGGGCCGTGAATCGCTCCTCGCCGACTGGGCGCTGCGCCTGTCCGACGGGCTCGCCGCGGCCAAGGCGGACGCCAAGGCGCAGGGCGCGACGGTCGTTGCCGTCGGCTGGGACGGTGCCGCGCGGGGGATCCTGGTCGTCTCCGACACCGTGAAACCCACCAGCGCGGAGGCGATCCGGGAACTGCGGGCGCTGGGCCTGACACCCGTGCTGCTCACCGGCGACAACGAGGCCGCCGCCCGGAGGATCGGCGCGGAGGTGGGCATCGACGAGGTGATCGCCGAGGTCATGCCGCAGGACAAGGTGACCGTGGTGACCAGCCTGCAGGCGCAGGGCCGCGTGGTGGCGATGGTCGGCGACGGCGTCAACGACGCCCCCGCACTCGCCGCCGCCGACCTGGGACTGGCGATGGGCACGGGCACGGACGTCGCGATCGAGGCCGCGGACATCACCCTGGTGCGCGGTGACCTGCGCGCCGCGGTCGACGCGATCCGCCTGTCGCGCAGCACGCTCCGCACGATCAAGACGAACCTGTTCTGGGCGTTCGCCTACAACGTCGCGGCCATCCCGGTGGCGGCCCTGGGCATGCTCAACCCGATGCTCGCCGGCGCGGCGATGGCCTTCTCCAGCGTCTTCGTCGTCGGCAACAGCCTGCGCCTGCGCGGATTCCGCAGCGCCGCGGGGCCGGAGGCGGCGACGCCGCCGGTGAGCCCCACGACCACCTGCCCGGTCATGGTCGGCAATCCGGTGGTCAAGGCGGACGCCGAGGCGGCCGGGCTGTTCCGCGATTACGACGGCGAGCGGTACTTCTTCTGCTGCCCCTCGTGCGCCCCGAAGTTCGACGCCGACCCGGCGAAGTACGCGGCGAACGTCGCCTGAGCCCGAGTAGTGCAGCGCCGGCCGGCGCGCGGATCATCCGCGCCTCGGCCGGCGCTGCGCCGTGATCGCGTCGACGAATTCCATCTGAGCGCCCGGCCGCGGACATATGCGTCGCGCCGGCTACGAGGAGTGGAATGTCGTGAGCGGCCGCCTACTCCAGCGCCTCCGACAGCTCCAGCCAGCGCAGCTCCTGCTCCGCGAGCTCGTCCTCCAGCGCGGAGATCTTCTTCATCTCCTCGGCGAGGCCCGCGTAGTCGCCCTGATCGTGCTCGGCGAGTGCCAGTTTCGCCTTCTCGACCTGCTCGGTCAGCTTCGTCATCCGGCGCTCGACGGAGGCGACCTCCTTCTGCGCGGCCCGCAGCTCCGCGCCGCTCAGCCCGGGCTCGGCGGGGGTGGCGGTCACCGTCGAACCCGCACGGCCGGAACCGGATCCCGAACCCGCACCGTGCTGAGCGCGCCGCAGGGCCAGGTACTCGTCCACGCCGCCGGGCAGGTGCCGCAGCCGCCGATCGAGGATGCCGTACTGCTGGTCGGTGACGCGCTCGAGGAAGTAGCGGTCGTGGGAGACGACGATGAGCGTGCCCGGCCACGAGTCGAGGAGGTCCTCCATCGCGGCCAGCATGTCGGTGTCCAGGTCGTTGGTCGGCTCGTCGAGGATGAGCACGTTGGGCGAATCCAGCAGGATGAGCAGCAGCTGCAGGCGACGCTTCTGCCCGCCCGAGAGGTCCTTGACCGGCGTCGAGAGCTGCGCCGATGCGAAGCCCAGCCGCTCCAGCAGCTGCGCCGGCGTGAGCTCCTGCGCCTTGGAGCCGCTGCCCACGGTGAAGCTCGTGGCGAGGTTCGCCAGCACCACCCGTACGGGATCGTCCCAGTGCTGTTCGAGTTCGTCGAGGCGCTGCGTCAGCGTCTGCACCTTGACGGTCTTGCCGCGCTTGACGGTGCCGGTCGTGGGCTGCACCGCACCGTCGATCAGCCCGAGCAGCGTCGACTTGCCCGCGCCGTTGACGCCGAGGATGCCGGTGCGCTCGCCGGGGGCGATGCGCCACTCGATGTCGCTGAGCACCTGCTTCTCGCCGTAGCTCACCGAGACGTCGAGGATGTCCACGACGTCCTTCCCGAGCCGGGAGACCGCGAGCGACTGCAATTCGGTCTTGTTGCGGATCTCCGGGACGTCGGAGATGAGGGCGTTCGCCGCGTCGATCCGGAACTTCGGCTTGCTCGTGCGGGCGGGGGCGCCGCGGCGCAGCCAGGCCAGCTCCTTGCGGGCGAGGTTCTGCCGCTTCTGCTCGATGGACGCCGCCTGCCGGTCGCGCTCCACGCGCTGCAGGATGTACGCGGCGTAGCCGCCCTCGAAGGGCTCGACGATGCGGTCGTGCACCTCCCACGTCGCGGTGCAGACCTCGTCGAGGATCCACCGGTCGTGGGTCACCATGAGCAGGCCGCCCTGGTTCGCGGGCCAGCGGTTCTTGAGGTGGCCGGCGAGCCACTCGATGGCCTCGACGTCCAGGTGGTTGGTCGGCTCGTCGAGGATCAGCACGTCGTGCTCGCCGGCGAGGAGCTGCGCGAGCTGCACGCGGCGCCGCTGACCGCCGGACAGCTCGCCGAGCCGCGCGTCCCACGGGAGGTCGGTGAGCAGGCCGGCGATGACGTCGCGCACCTTCGGGTCGCCGGCCCAGACGTGCTCCTCGGTGTCGCCGACGACGGCGTGCCCGACGGTGTCGTCGTCGTCGAACAGGTCGGTCTGGGTGAGCACGCCCACCCGGACCCCGCCCCGTCGGGTCACGCGGCCGGAGTCGGGCTCGCGGGTGCCGGCCAGCATGCCGAGCAGGCTGGACTTGCCGTCGCCGTTGCGGCCGACGATGCCGATCCGGTCGCCCTCGTTGACGCCGAGGGACACCGAATCGAAGACCGTCTTGGTCGGGTACTCGAGGTGCAGCGCGTCCGCGCCGAGAAGATTCGCCATCGCGGGTCCAGGTTACGCGGGCACCTGCCATACTGATTTAGTTGGATATGCGACTAAACGCGAGGAGTGGGCTGTGAGCGACGCCGAGATCGTCACCACCGTGGCCGGGGGCACCGGCCACATCGAGCTGAACCGTCCGAAGGCGCTCAACGCGCTCACCATGGACATGGTCCACGCGATCGACGCGGCACTGCAGGCCTGGGAGTCCGATGACGCCGTGACCCGCGTGCTCATCACCTCCGCCTCGCCCAAGGCCTACTGCGCGGGCGGCGATATCCGCGCCATCCGCGATCAGGTGGTGGCGGGGGAGGACTTCACCCCCTTCTTCCGCGACGAGTACGACATGAATCTGCGCCTCGCGGAGTTCCCCAAGCCCGTGATCGCCCTCATCGACGGCGTGAACATGGGTGGCGGCGTGGGCGTCTCGATCCACGGCTCGCATCGCGTGGTCTCCGAGAAGGCGCTGATCGCGATGCCCGAGGTCGCGATCGGCTTCCTCCCCGACGTCGGCGCCACGTACCTGCTGGGCCGCCTCCCGAAGGGCGTCGGTGAGCTCATGGGTATGACGGCGGCCCGGATCGGCGCCGGCGACGCGCTGGCCGTCGGGCTCGCGACGCACTTCGTGCCGTCCTCGGCCATGCCGGACGTCAAGGCCGCCCTCCTCGCCGGGGAGGAGCTCGACGGTGTGCTCGCCCGCTTCGGCGACACCGCCCCCGCTGCGACGCTCCCGCTCGACGAGATCGCCGACGTCTTCGGCCGCGACTCCGTGACCGAGATCCTCGCCGGCCTCGCGACGACCTCCGGCGCCTGGGCCGACACCGCCCGCGAGCAACTGGCCACGGCCTGCCCCACCTCGGTGTTCGTCACCTTCGATCTGATTCAGGAGTCGCGCGACCGCACTCTGGCGCAGTGCCTCGCCGAGGAGGCCGTCGTGGGTGCCCGCCTCGTCCGTCGGCCCGATTTCGTGGAGGGCATCCGCGCGGTGCTCATCGACAAGACCCGCGACCCGCAGTTCTCGCCCGCCACGATGAACGACGTCGAGGAGCGCGAGATCGAGGCCCTCCTCGGCTCCTGACGCCCGGCGGGTTCGCTCGTGGCGCTCCCTAGCGGGGCGGCCACCTCCCCAGGTCCATGGACGTAGGGAGTGCACGACACGCGAGGGCGCTGCACGTCCCGCTAGGGAGCGCCGACGGTGCGGGGCGGGGGTCGACGGTGCCGGGCGGGCTGGGGAATCGCGCTCTATGACATCGTGACCGCTGGTGCCAAACCGGACAGGGCTGATGTCCGATTTGGCGCCGATGGTCACGATGTCATAGACCCGCGATCGCCCCTCCTCCTCTCCGCGACCATCGCGCTCGGCTGCGTGGGCAGTGGCGATACAGTGCACTGATGGATGAACCGGCCGAGGTCGCTCTGCAGTTGTGTTGTCTCCTGTGGGCCCGGCCCGGACTCGAGAGCGCACTCACCGAGTACGAGGATGCCGTGCTGGCGTTGCTCCCTGAGCATGGCGGCATCGTCGTCCAACGGGCCATCGGGGCGGGCGGCGACGGGCAGCCGAACGAAGTTCAGTTGTACCGCTTTCCGGATCGATCCGCGCTCGATGGCTACCTCTCGGACCCGCGGCGTCTCGCGCTCACCGGTGAACGCGACCGGGTGATCGCGCGCACCGAGCTATTCCCCGTCTCGTTCTGATCGCGCGGGCCAGTCGTCCCCGACTGGCTATGTACGGCGCCGCCGGTCGTCGCCGACGATGCTGTCCATGATCGTTTCGTGGACCGCCGTGGCGGGAATGGTGGTGACGGCGTTGGCGATGGTGCTCACGCCGGGGCCGAACATGATCTACCTCGTCTCGCGCAGCATCAGCCAGGGTCGCACCGCGGGCCTGATCTCGTTGGCGGGCACCGGGGTGGGCTTCGTCGTCTACCTCACCCTCGCGAACGTCGGGCTCGCCGTGGTGTTCGTCGCGGTGCCGTGGCTGTTCATGGGCTTCAAGGCCGCCGGCGCGCTGTACCTCGGCTACCTCGCCTTTCAGGCGCTGCGGCCCGGAGGGCGGGGGCTGTTCGAGACCGCGGACCTGCCGCGTGATTCGAACGGCAAGCTGTTCCGCATGGGGCTCGTCACCAACCTGCTCAATCCGAAGGCGGCGATCATGTACCTCGCGCTGATCCCGCAGTTCATCGATCCCGCGCGCGGGCACACCGCGGCGCAGGGATTTCTCCTCGGCGGCGTGCAGATCACGGTGTCGATGCTGGTCAACGCCGCGATCGTGGTCGCGGCGGGCGCGGTGGCCGCGCTCATCGCACGGCGCCCGTCGTGGGCCGCGTGGCAGCGCCGGATCACCGGCACCCTGCTCGGCGCCGTCGCGCTGCTCCTCGCCCGCGAGGTCCCGCAGCGCGCCCGCGTGTGAGTGCGTTCCGACACCGACGGTGAATCGATTGGCGGCGAAGAACGTCGATCGAGATGCGATTCAACGGCGGTTTCCGGCGTCAGCCCACCTGGTAGGTGCCGGTGGCGCTCGCGACCAGAACGTCGCCGGTCTGCGAGAACATGTCGCACCGCACGTGGCTGGTCCTCCGGCCGGTGGACAGGCGGTGTGCGCGCACCCGCAGGCCGTCCTCGATGAGCGGCGCGATGAAGTTCACCGACAGCGAGGCGGTGACGCCGCGCAGTTTGTCCGGCACGGGGCGGCCGGCCCAGGCCGCGACCATCACGCCGATGTCCGCCGCCGCGGCGATGAGGCCGCCGTGCATCATCGTGCCGACCGTCGTGAGCTCCGGCCGGTACGGCACGAGAAGTGTTGCGGCGCCGTCGGTGATCTCCTCCAACTGCACGCCGAGCAGCGCCACGAAAGGCGACGCGGGCACGAACTGCTTCATGATCTCGGAGCCGTCGGCGGCGGCGTCGAGCTGATCAGGTGAGATGGCCATTCGTTGTTCTCCTAGTTGAACTATGAAAACGAAGTATGTCTAGGATAGTGCCATGGAATCGCTTCTGACGGAACCCTCCGACAAGCGCCGCCGCCGCACACGCGCCGCGCTCCTCGACGCCGCCCGCGCCCTCTACGCCCGGCCTCAGGGATATCGGGGGACCTCGGTCGACGAGCTCGCTGCGGCCGCCGACGTCGCGCTGACCAGCATCTACTCGAACTTCCCCGGCGGGAAGGCGGACCTGTACGCCGTGCTCGCGTGCCGGATCGGCCGCGAGCACGTGGCCGCGATGGCGGCGGCGGTCGGTACGGCGACGGGGGCCGACGCCGCGCGGCTCGCCTTCGACGAGTATCTCGACTTCCACCGTCGCGAGCCGATGGCCTTCCGGCTGCTCGGCCTCACCGACGTGCACGGCGAGGGCTCGGAGACGGTCCGCGCCGCCCGCCGCGAGGTCCGCGGCTACCTGTCGCAGGCCCTGGAACTGGTGATCGGCGCCGTCGGCGAACCCGCGGGTCCGGCGCGGGCCGAGGTGATCCAGTGCTGGGCCGGCATCAACGGTCTCCTCGCCCTCGCCGCGCGCGGCCTGATCGGGACGACCGAGGCGGAGGTGTTGATCGCCGACGTGCGCCGCCGGTCGGAGTCGCGGCTGGAGGCGTCCCGATGACGCCGGGCGAGCTGTCGCTCGGGCGGCGGCTCGTTCTGATGGCGCAGGCCGCGGCGATCGCCGGCGTCAGGATCCCGCAGGCGGCGGCAGGGCCGCGTGGGGATCTGGGCCGGGACCGCGGCCCCACCTCGCTCCCCGGCGGCGCGGACGCCGCGCGAGCGTACGAGCTCGCCGTGGGGACGCTGGACGCACCGGTACTCGCGCACAGCCTCCGCTGCTGGGAGTGGGCCCGCGTCCTCGCGCCGGCGCCGGTCGACGAGGAGGAGCTGTTCATCGCGTGCCTGCTCCACGACCTGCACCTGGGTGGGCCCGAGGACACGCGGTTCGGCTGCTTCGCCGCGCACGGCGGATCGACGGCGCGGTCCCTCGTCCCGGGCCCCAGCGGCGAGCGGATCGCACGGGCCGTCGAGCGCCACTTCGACCCGATCGCCTCCCGCGAACCGCTCGCGGGAGCCCTGCATGACGCGGCGCACCTCGATGTGGCCGGATACCGTGCGGCGGAACTGGATCGACGGTTCGCGGAGATGGTGTGCGCGCACTACCCCCGCGACGGCTTCGCAACGGCCTTCCTCGCCGCGATCGCCCATGAGGCGGCGGTGCGGCCGCGCTCAGTGGCCGCGGCGATGCGATGGGCGGGGATCGCCCTGCCGGTGCGGCTCAATCCCCTCGACCGGCTGCCCGGTCCCGTCCCGCGCTGACGGCAGGTGATGCCGGCCGGTCTCAGTCGGCCGCGGCGACCAGGGGTTCCAGCGTCAGTGCCGGGTGCTCCTTCTCGATGTACTGCAACCGCCACTTGTCGGAGAACAGGGCCAGCAGCGCACCGTCGTTGCGCTCGAAGACCTCCACGCCGCGCTGCCGGTTCAGCTCGTCCGCGCTGGCGGAATCGGTCCGGCGCGCCACGGAGTAGCCCAGGTGCTCGACCTGCACATCGACGTTGAACTCCGTCTTCATGCGGGCGACCACGACCTCGAACTGCATCGGCCCGACGGCGGCCATCACGGGGGAGGCGTCGCCGCGGACGTCGTTGCGCAGCAACTGGACCACGCCCTCGGTGCCGAGCTGCTCGATGCCCTTGCGGAACTGCTTGTACTTACCGGCCGAGTCGGCGCGGACCACGGCGAAGTGCTCCGGCGCGAACGAGGGGATCGGCGGGAACTGGACCTTGGCGCCGTCGTACAGGGTGTCGCCGGGGGAGAGCGCGTTGGCGTTGACGAGGCCGACGACGTCGCCCGGGTACGCGGTCTCGACGGTCTCGCGGTCGCGGCCCACCACCGTCATCGCGTACTTGGTCGCGAAGGGCTTGCCGGTCTGCGCGTGCTGGACGACCATGCCGCGCTCGAACTCGCCGGAGACGATCCGCATGAACGCGAGGCGATCCCGGTGCGCCGCGTCCATGCCCGCCTGCACCTTGAAGACGACGGCGCTGAACGGGTCGGTCACCTCGCGCTCGGTGTCATCGATCGCGGTTCGCGCGTGCGGCGCGGGCGCGAGCTCGACGAGGGCCTCCAACAGTTGCCGCACACCGAAATTGAGGATCGCCGAGGTGAAGATCACGGGCGAGGTCTGGCCCGCGAGGAACATCTCCTGGTCGTGGCTCTGGCCCATCTCGGTCATGAGGTCCGTCTCCTCGACCGCCTCGGCCCACACGTCGCCCTCGCGGTCGAGCGCGGCGTCGGTCGAAAGGTGCTCCTCCGGAGCGATCTTCGCGCCGCCGGCGGTGCGGGTGAAGTGCACGTACTCGTCCTTGCGCACGTCGCGCAGTCCGCGGAAGTCGCCCGCGATGCCGACGGGCCAGTACAGCGGCGTGGGCGTGAGGCCGATGCGCTCGGAGATCTCGTCGAGCAGCTCCAGCGGCGTGCGGCCGGGCCGATCCCACTTGTTGATCACCGTGATGACCGGTATCCCGCGGTGGCGGCACACCTGGAAGAGCTTGAGCGTCTGCGGCTCCAGGCCCTTCGCGGCGTCGATGAGCATGACCGCCGCGTCGACGGCCGTCAGCACGCGATAGGTGTCCTCGGAGAAGTCGGCGTGGCCGGGGGTGTCCACCAGGTTGATCACCGACGGCTCGGCGTCCTCGGCGGCGCCCGACGAGGTGTAGTTGAACTGCAGCGCCGTCGAACTGACGGAGATGCCGCGCGCCTTCTCCATCTCCATCCAGTCGGAGACGGTCGACTTGCGGCCGGCCTTGCCGTGGATCGCGCCGGCCTCGTTGATCACCCGGGCGTGCAGCGCCAGGGCCTCCGTCATCGTCGACTTGCCCGCGTCGGGGTGGCTGATGATGGCGAAGGTGCGGCGGCGGGAGACCTCGTCGGCAATGGAACTCACGGGGAGCCAGTGTACCCGTATCCGCAGGTAGATCCCGTCGCGGTCACGCGGGACGCGAAAGGGCGTAGACCACGTGGTCCGGCGGGTCGACGGGGTTGTCGGGCGGGATGTCGGCGTGACCCACCAGGGTGAAGCCGGCCCGCTCCAGCGCCCGCCAGGAGCGGCGGTTACCGGCCGCGACGGAGACCACGACCCGCTCGCCGCCCAACTCGGTGAAGATCACCTCGCACATCGCCGCGATCATCGCCGTGCCGAGGCCTCGCCCGGTGGCCGCCGGGGAGCCGATCAGGTAGTCGATGCCGTAATCGGCCGGGCCGAGGTCCACCAATGACGCGACCGCGGCGGTCTCGGGCTCGTCCGCGTAGTCGATCCACCGCTGCCGCTGGATCAGGCCGAAGGGGGTCCGGGCATCGTCGCGGGGAGCGGGCCCGCCCGCTCCGTTCCCGGCCTCCAGCCCGAGCCAGTCCTGCGAGGGCTCGGCACCGTCGACCGACGGCCCGAAGTCGCGCTCGATCGCCTCGGGGGAGGTCTCGTGGTGCCACCAGCGCCGGTTGTGCGGCTCGGCGAGCCACGACGCGAGGAGGGGGAAGTCCGCGCGCGTGACCCGCCGGAAGGTGATCACCAGGCGTGCACCGTGTTCTGCGCGGGCTCGAGACCGTCGCGGATCAGCAGCTCGACGGCGTCCGCGGCGTTCGTGACCAGCAGCGGCACCTCGGGCTTCTCCGCCTTGGCGAAGGGCTTGAGCACGTAGTCGGCGGGGTCCTGACGGCCCGGCGGCCGACCGATCCCGGCGCGCACCCGCAGGTAGTCCTTGGTGCCCAGGTGCTGCGTGAGGGAACGGAGCCCGTTGTGGCCGCCCTCGCCGCCGCCGCGCTTGAGCCGGACCAGGCCGAAGTCGATGTCCAGCTCGTCGTGCACGGCGATCACGTCGGTGGGTTCCACCGAGTAGAACCGGGCCAGGGCAGCCGTGGGCTGCCCGGAGAGGTTCATGAAGGACTGCGGCTTCGCCAGGTACACCTGGCGGCCGACGAGCCGCGCGCCCGCGACCTCCGCCCCCGACTTCTTGTGCCGGGAGAAGGAGGTGCGGGCGCGCGAAGCGAGCTCGTCGACCACGTCGAAGCCGATGTTGTGCCGGGTCCCGGCGTACTTCTCGCCGGGGTTGCCCAGCCCCACGACGATGAGTGGCCGGTCGGTCATGGCAGTTACTCGGCAGCCTCGTCGGCGGCCTCGGCCTCGTCCTCATCGGTCTTGACCGCGGCGATCTCGGTGATGTTGATGACCAGCGCCTCGGCGTCGGTGACCAGCGAAGCGCCCGCGGGGACCTCGAGCTGGCCGGCGGTGATCTGCGTGCCCGCCTCGAGGTTGTGGACGTTGAACACGATGTGCTCGGGGATGTTCAGCGCGTCGGCCTCGACCTCGACCTCGTTGAGGTCCTGCGCCACCTGGGTGCCGCCGGCGGGCTCGCCCTCGATCACGACGGGCACGGAGACGGTGACCTTCTCGCCCTTCTTGATGACGAGGAGGTCGGTGTGCTCGATGTAGTTGCGCAGCGGGTGGACCACGACCTGCTTGGTCAGCGCGAGCTGCTCCTTGCCGTCGACCTCCAGGTTGAGCACGGCGTTCGTGCCGTCCTTACGCAGGATCGCGGCGAAGTCGCGCGCGACGACGGTGAAGTGCTGCGGCTCGGTGCCGTGGCCGTAGAGGACGACGGGCACGAGGCCGTCGCGGCGGGCGCGCCGGGCGGCGCCCTTGCCGAACTCGGTGCGGACGGTGGCGACGAGCTTGTTGGTCTCGGACATGAGACTCCTTCGGTGCGGTGTAGCGGCCCCGGCGATGCCGAGGCGGTCCGCACTGCGCCACGCGGACTCCGCGGGAGGAAGTGCCGTTCGCGTCGATCACGGCGGCCCGGGGCCGCCCTCGCCGAGAAGGTCGCCGCAGAGTCTACCGAACGGCCCGCTCAGGAGCGAAATCGAAGCTTCTTCAATCCGTCATGTCCAGTTCGCGCGGCGTCCACGCCACATGGGCACCATCGATCCCGTGAACAACGCCCCGCTGTGGTCTCCGCAGGACGTCGCGGAGCGCTTCGTCGACGCCCTGGGCAGCGGTGACTACGACATCGCCGAGCACCTGCTGGCCAAGGACGTCGTGTACCGGCGCACCGGCGGCCGCCCCCTGCGCGGTCGCGCCGCGGTCGCGCGCCACTTCCGCTGGCACGCCCGCACTCGCGTCGCGATGCAGGCCGTGCTGCTGGCGTCGGAGCAGACCGCCTGCGCGGTCGCCGTGACCGAGCGGGTCACGGCCCTCGTCTACGGGCCGCTGCGGGTCCAGTTCCAGGTCCGGGGGACCTTCGAGGTCGACGGTGGTCGCATCATCGCCTGGCGCGACGAGGCCGACGTGCGCGCGGTGGCCCGGGCCGCGGCCCGGGCGGTGGCGGGCGTGTTCTACGCGCCGGCCCGGCCCACCCTGCCGCGCGCGGTGATCTGATCCGTCGCGGACGGACGGGAAGGATCGCGCGGTGGGCGGCGTTGCACGGGCCATGACGACTGTGGGTGAGTTGGGGATCTGGCGCGGCGCGACGCAGGTCGACGGTGCCTTCGCGACGCGGGCCGAGGAACTGGGCTACGGCACGCTCTGGTTGGGCGGATCGCCCGGCGGCGACCTCGCCGTGGTGGACCCGCTGCTGGAGGCGACGCGGAACCTCGTCGTGGCGACGGGCATCCTCAACATCTGGCAGGACGACGCCCGCGCGGCGGCCGCTGCCTTCCATCGCATCGAGAAGCTGTTCCCCGGCCGGTTCGTGCTCGGCATCGGTGCCGGGCACCGCGAGGCCACCGCCGACTACCGCACCCCGTACCAGGCGCTCGTCGACTACCTCGACGTCCTCGCCGCGGAGGGCGTGCCCGCGGAGCGGACGGTGCTCGCCGCGCTCGGCCCCAAGGTGCTGCGGCTCGCCGCCGACCGCACGGCCGGCGCGCACCCCTACCTCACCTCGCCCGAGCACACCCGCCGCGCGCGGGAGATCCTCGGCGCCGGGGTGCTGCTCGCACCCGAGCAGAAGGTCGTGCTCGACGAGGACGACGCGCGCGGCCGCGAGACCGGCAGGAAGACCGTCGACTTCTACCTCCGGCTCCGCAACTACGTCGCCAACCTGCGGCGGCTCGGCTTCGACGACGCCGACCTCGAACGCCCCGGCAGTGACCGCCTCATCGACGTACTCGCCGTGCACGGGGACGGTGACGCGATCGCCGCGGGTGTGCGCGCACACCTCGATGCGGGCGCCGACCACGTCGCGGTGCAGGCGCTCGGCGACGATCCGTGGCCGGCCCTGGAGGCGATCGCTCAGCGCCTGCGCTGACCCCATCGAGCAGCGCTCCCGCGGACGGTGGGGCACGATGGTGGCGTGGACCTGAAAGCCGAAGCCGCTGCCAACCTCGCCGACTTCACGAAGGAGTCGTTCACCGACGCCGGCGTGACCCACGACGTGTACCGGAAGGGCTCGGGCCCGGCGGTGATCGTGATCGCCGAGATCCCCGGGATCACCCCCAAGGTGCTCGACTTCGCCCGGAGGGTGGTGGACGCCGGTTTCACGGCCGTGCTGCCGCACCTGTTCGGAACGCCCGGCCTGGACGCCGCCAACCCGAAGGCCATCGGCTACGCGGGGACGGCGAAGAGCATGGCGAAGCTGGTGGGCTCGCTGTGTGTGAGCCGCGAGTTCACGATCCTCGCCACGGGGAAGTCCTCCCCGGTCGTCACCTGGCTCCGTGCGCTGGCGCGCCAGGAGCACGTGCGCTGCGGCGGCAAGGGCGTCGGCGCGGTCGGGATGTGCTTCACCGGCGGGTTCGCGCTCGGCATGGCCGTCGACGACGTGATGCTCGCGCCCGTGCTCAGCCAGCCCTCGCTGCCGTTCCGACCCATCCCGGGCACCGGTCGCACGATCGACATCTCGCCGCAGGACCTCGACACCGTCAAGGTGCGGTGCGCCAAACAGGGACTCAAGGTCATGGGCCTGCGCTTCACGGGCGACCGCATGGTGCCGGGTGAGCGCTTCGACTTCCTCCGCGAGCAGCTCGGCGACGGCTTCATCGCCGTGGAGATCGACGACGCCGATGCCAATCCCGACGCCCTGACCCCGCCGCACTCCGTCCTCACCGAGCACCTCATCGACGAGCCCGGGCAGCCCACACGGCAGGCACTCGACGACGTGATCCAGCTCTTCCGCGACACCCTCCCGGCCGGGGCCTGATCGCGGGCGCAGACGCGAGCACCCCGCCGGGTGCGCGCCCTTCCCGCGGCGAGCGATCGTCACGGAGCGGCCATCAACGCTTTTACGTGCCATTACCATCTATTTGCTATTGCTAGTCTCGGCCCCATCATGGAGATCACTGGGGTCCACTCCGACCGCGCCGGCGACGACTTGGGCCTCGCGTTCAACCGCCTGCGGCGCCATGCCGTCATCAGCGACGTGGTGTGGCGCTACGCCGTCGCCGGATTCACGCTGTGCGTCGGGATGTTCGGGGCGGTGATGATCTTCACGCCCGAAGGTGCGGGCGACTCCACCCCGCGCACGATCACCCTCGCCCTGCTGTGCGGCACCGGGATACCGGCGGCCGTCGCCGTGAGTCGGCTGCCGGTGACGTCCCTGTGGTGGAGCCCGTGCCCACGGCGGAGAAGGATCAGCACGCTGTTCGTCCTCTACGCGGACGTCGCGGTCACGAGCATCCTGGTGCTGTACAACAGTCCGGCCGCCGCGCTCGCCGGAACGGTGCTGTTCGCGACCGTCGGCGCCTACGCCGCGCACTTCCTGGCGACGCGCGCCCTGGCCATGCACCTCGTCTTCTCCAGCGCGGTGATCGTGTACCTGGGGGTCCGCGTCGTCCAGGTGTACGCCGCGACCCCGCTCGCCGTCGGCGCGCAGGTCGCCGTCAGCGTCCTCGGGATCAGCGGCGTCGTCGTCCTCAACTACCTCTACACGGTGCACCTCAAGCAGCTGATCAGGGCGAGCCTGACGGCGTCGTCGACCGACGCGATGACGGGCCTGTTGAACCGGACCGGCTTCCGCGATGCGGTCGACGAGGTGCTGCGGTCGGATGAACGACGCCTCGCCGTGTGCATGATCGACGTCGACCGGTTCAAGCACATCAACGACGCGTACGGACATCTCGCCGGCGATGCCGCGCTCCAAGCGGTGGCGACCGCCCTGCAGCGAGCCGCGCCGCGGCACGCGCTGGTCGCCCGAATCGGCGGCGACGAGTTCGCCGTCGTCGCGCCCATGAGCGCCCCCGGATTGGAGGCGGTCCTGGGCGCCGTACGGGAGAGGCTGCCCACCCTGGCGAACGGTGAGCGGATGTCGATCAGCGCGGGGATCGCGTCGGTGGATCTCCCCGCTCGCGCGGTGCTGTCGACCTTCGACGACCGCAGCAGGTTCTTCCACGCGATCATCGAGTCGGCGGACGATGCCCTTCGCAGCAGCAAGGAGGCGGGCGGTGGTCGCACGACCCGCCGGCCTCCGGGTGGCCCCTCCTCGGCCTGACCGCCGGGGGCGCCCGGAGGGCGGTGCGCTAGGAGATGCCCTCCTCCTCGGCGATCACGTTCTCGCCGTCGTCGTCGAGGTCCGCTCCCACGGCCTCACGCGCGTCCAGTTCCGCCTGCTGGGCCTCGGCGGCGGCCTCCTCGGGGGTCTCCGCGAGGGCGGACAGGTCCGTTTCGTTCGGATCGCTCATTCCAGTCGCTCCTGTTCCTCACGCTCGAGCCGGTCGCGCTCCTCCTGTGCGCGCTTGCGCTCGTGCTCGATCTCTTCTTCTCGGGTGTTCTTGTCGCTCATGCGTTCTCCTTCTCGGAATCGGACGACGCGGCCGCCTCGTCGGTGCCGTCGGCGGCGGGCAGGGAGCCCTCGGACACGGATCCGTCGGCGTGCTTCTCCACCACGGACAGCACGAGGCCGTCGTCGTCGGCGTCCACGCGCACCGTGTCGCCGGGCACGATGTCGCCCTTGAGCAGCATCGAGGAGAGGCGGTTGTCCAGCTCCTTCTGCACCGTGCGGCGCAGCGGCCGGGCGCCGAACTGCGGCTGGAAACCCTCCTCCGCGAGCCAGTCCTCGGCCTTCTCCGTCACGTCCAGTTCCACGTCCTGGCCGCGCAGCAGCCCGCGCGTGCTCTGCAGGATCAGCTCGACGATGTTGCGGATCTGCTGCTTGTCGAGGCGGTGGAAGATCACCGTGTCGTCGATGCGGTTGAGGAACTCGGGCCGGAAGTGCGCGTGCAGGCGCTCCTTGACCTTCGGCACCACGGATTCCCAATCGTCCTCCGGTGCTTCGAGGATCAGGTCCGCGCCGATGTTGCTGGTGAGGATCACGATGGTGTTCTTGAAGTCGACGGTGCGACCCTGGGCGTCGGTCACGCGGCCGTCGTCGAGCAGTTGCAGCAGGATGTTGAAGACGTCCGGGTGGGCCTTCTCGATCTCGTCGAAGAGGATCACCGAGTAGGGCTGTCGCCGCACCTTGTCGGTGAGCTGACCGGCCTCCTCGTAGCCCACGTAGCCGGGAGGAGCGCCGACGAGCCGGGAGACCGTGTGCTTCTCCTGGAATTCGCTCATGTCGAAGCGGATCAGCCGGTCCTCGTCGCCGAAGACGGTGGCGGCCAGCGCCTTCGCGAGCTCGGTCTTGCCGACGCCGGTGGGGCCGAGGAACAGGAACGAGCCGATCGGTCGGCTCGGATCCTTGAGCCCGGCCCGCGCGCGGCGGACCGCCTCGGAGACGGCGACGACCGCCTCGTCCTGCCCGACCACCCGCGCGTGCAGATCGTCCTCCAGGCGGAGCAGCTTCTCCTTCTCCTCCGAGGTGAGATCGGCGACCGGAATACCGGTGCGGCGCGAGACCACCTCGGCGATATCGGTGACGGTCACATCCGGGTCGCTCGGTTCACCGTCCGCGGAGATGGTCTTCAACCGCTCCTCGGCCTCGGCGATCTTGACCTTGAGCTCGTCGGCGGTCTTGTAATCCTCGTCCGCGACGGCGCTGTCCTTCTCCCGGTTCAGGCGCGCCAGCTCGTCCTCGACGGTGCGGGTCCCCTGATCGGAGGTCTTGGTGCGCAGCCGGACCCGGGCGCCGGCCTGGTCGACGAGGTCGATCGCCTTGTCCGGCATGAACCGGTCGGTGATGTACCGGTCCGAGAGCTCGGCGGCGGCGACGAGCGCGTCGTCGTCGTAGTGCACCTGGTGGTGCTCCTCGTAGACATCGATGAGGCCGCGCAGGATCTCGATGGTGTCCGCCACGGTCGGCTCACTCACCATCACGGGCTGGAACCGGCGTTCGAGGGCGGCGTCCTTCTCGATGTACTTGCGGTACTCGTCGATCGTGGTGGCCCCGATGGTGTGCAGCTCGCCCCGCGCGAGCGCGGGCTTGAGCATGTTGCCGGCGTCCATGGAGCCGTCGCCCCCGCCGCCCGCGCCGATGATCGTGTGCAGCTCGTCGATGAACACGACGAGCTCGTCGGAGTGCTCGCGCACCTCGTCGAGCACCTTGGTCAGCCGCTCCTCGAACTCGCCGCGGTACTTGCTGCCCGCCACCATCGAGCTCAGGTCGAGCGCGATCACCCGCCGGCCCGCGAGGGTCTTCGGCACGTCGTCGTTGACGATGCGCTGGGCCAGGCCCTCCACGATCGCGGTCTTGCCGACACCGGGATCGCCGATGAGGACCGGATTGTTCTTGCGGCGGCGGGAGAGGATCTCGATGGTCTGCTCGATCTCCTCGGCGCGGCCGACCACCGGATCGACCTTGCCCGCTCGGGCCTCGGCGGTGAGGTCACGGCCGTACTCGTCGAGCGTCGGGGTGCTGCTCGGTCCCTGCGGGGCCGGTGCCTGCTGGCCGCCCTTCCCGGGCTTGCCGCCCTTACCCGGCACCGACTGGCCCGAGGAGATCCCGCCGCCCGCGAGGGTCTGCGCTGCAACGGTGTCCGGGTTGTCGGCGATGCCGAGCAGGATGTGCTCCGGGCCGACGTACGACTGCCCGGAGTGCGCCGCCTGCTGCTGGGCCACGCGCAGCGCGCGGCGGGACGCCGGGCTGAGCGAGGGCGCACCGTCGGCCCCGCCGGGATTCGCGCCGGCCTTCGCGGCGGCCTCCATCGCGGAGGCGACGCGGTCGGGATCGAGGCCGACGCGCACGATGATCTCGCGGGTGGGCTCGTTCACGGCAGCCGCGTAGAGCAGGTGCTCGGGGGTGATCTCGCTGTTGCCCCAGTCGGCCGCGGCGACCTGGGCCTCGGCCAGCAGGTTCTTCGCCTGATCGTTGAGCAGGCGGTTCAGGTCGACCCGCTGCACCGACGGCCGCCCCACCGAGTTCCCGAAGAACCGCTGGAAGATGTCGTCGAAAACGCCGTCGAGTTCACTCATGGAAAAGCCTTTCTGCGGTTATTCGGGTGGGGTGGCCGATGGTTCCGGCGGTATCAGGAGGTGAGCGGGACCGATGCCTCCGCGGTGTAGGCCAGGAACGTGAAGGTCTCCTGCAGGTACAGCTGGACCGTCGCCGCGTCGTGGCTGAGGTAGCCGATCTCGACGTCGGTGCCCAGCCGCAGCTCGTAATCGCCGCCGCGGGTGGTCAGCACGAAGCCGCCGTCGATCGCGGGCGCCCAGATGATCTCGCCGTCCACGAGCCGCTTGAGCTGCTCCCGGATCGGATAGCCGTGGTCGGTGGTCTCGCTGATCGAGGTGTACACGTCGGCGGAGAGCAGCACCGAGTACGGCCCGTCGACCCCGGCGAGCCGCAGGTCCTCGAGCGCGCTCGCGACGGCGTCCGGAACGTCGATCGGATCGCTCGGCAGCGCGATGGCCTTGTTCGACGAGGAGGCGCGCAGGCCGTCGATCGACGCCGCGGCGTAGCCCTCGAAGACGGCGCGGTCCTCGGCGTAGGCGAGCTGCTTGGCCGCGGCCTTCACCGGATCCCAGTCCGCGTCCTGCGCGCCGCGCTCCACCGAATCGACGGCGTCGCGGGTCACGGTGAAGGGCACGCGCAGCCGCACCAGCGGGCGGCTCTCACGCAGCTGCGCCTGCACGCCCTCGGCGGGGCCGTCGACGGGCAGGAGGCGGCCGGTGCCGACCGCCGCGGCCTCGGGGCCGTCCGGGCCGGTCACGTCGACCACGCGGCGGCCGGCGATGTTGCGCTTGAAGGTGCGCGACGCCTCGGTCTCGATCTCCTCCCACGCCTCGGGGGTGACCGGTGCGAGGTGACGGTGCAGGTTGTTCATGACGTACCTTCCTTCAGGCTGCCGATGCCGAGCGAACCGTCGGCGGGGGCGGGTGGGGTCGTGCCGGTCGGTGCCGCCGACGGTGCGCCGCCGGCGGTCGGGAGGTCGGGCGGGCCGTCGAGCCAGTCGCCCGACGGGGTGAAGAACAGACAGCCGGTGAGGGCCGTCGAGAAGTCGAGGATCCGGTCCGTGTTGCCGGGCGGATCGCCGAGGAACATGTTGCGCAGCATCTGCTCGGTGACACCGGGGTCGCGCGAGTAGCCGATGAAGTACGTGCCGAACTCGCCCTTGCCGAGCTCGCCGAACGGCATGTTCTGCCGCACGATCTGCAGTTGCTCGCCGTTCTCGTCCTCGATCACGTTGAGCGCGATGTGGGCGTTCTCCGGCTTCACGTCGTCGTCCATCTCGATGTCCTCGAGCTTGGTGCGGCCGATCACCCGCTCCTGCTCCTCGACCGAGAGCGCGCGCCACGCCGCCATGTCGTGCAGATACTTCTGCACGTGCACGTAGCTGCCGCCGGCGAAGTCGGGGTCCTCGTCGCCGATCGCTGTGGCGGCCACGGCCGCCGCACCCGCGGGGTTCTCGGTGCCGTCGACGAAGCCGAGCAGGTCGCGGTCGTCGAAGAAGCGGAAGCCGTGCACCTCGTCGACCACCGTGACCGCGTCGCCGAGCGCGTCGAGGACGCGCCACGACAGCTCGAAGCACATGTCGAGCGTGCTCGCCTTGACGTGGAACAGGATGTCGCCCGGTGTCGACGGGGCGCTGTGCCGCGGACCGTCGAGCGGGACGAACGGGTGCAGGCCCTTCGGTTTGGGGCCGGAGAACAGGCGGTCCCAGGCGTCGGAGCCGAAGGACGTGGTCAGCGACAGCTGCTTGTCCGGGTACCGGAAACCGACCGAGCGGGTGAGCCCGGAGAGGTTGTCGAGCGCGTCGTGAACGTGGTCCTCCCGGCCCGGTCCGACTGTCACCACGACGAACATCGCGGCTTGGGTCAACGGCGAGATCACTGCTTGATTCGGGACCACGATTTTCACCCTAACTCAGGTCTGGACGGTGTGACGGGGGAAGAACGATCGGTGCATCGGGACGTGAAAAGCAGAGCGTGCGATGATGGTCCACGCACCGATGTCGATGCCGAATCGACCGTAATAGGTGGTGTTCGCGGGACCGGAGGGAGTCGAAGATGACGTGGATCGCAGTGGTGGTACTGGCGGTGGCAGCGCTCGCGGGCGTCGTGGCCGCGTGCGTGATCTCCACGCCCCGCCGCCCCGCCTCGGACGCCACCTACACGACCAACGCCCTCCTCGCCGCCGGCGCGGTCAGCGGCGCCGCCGTGTGCGCGATCCTCGCCGCGGTGTTCGCCGCCTACGCCTGACCCCGCGTGCGGCGTCCGGTGGAGGTGCGCGTCCCCGAGCGCTACCGGCCCGACCTGCGCGACAGCGGCCACGCGCTCCGCGTCGCGATCGCCCTTCTCATCCCCGGCCTCGCACTCATCGCCTGGGGCCGACCCGAGCTGCTGATCTACGCGGAGTTCGGCGCGTTCGCGGGCATGTACGGCCGCGGCGAGGTGGGCCGGCCGCGGATCGTGCACCAGGTGCAGGCCGGTGGGCTGCTCCTCGCGGGGGAGGCGCTCGGGATCACGCTCGCGCACCATCACGCGCCGCCGTGGGTGCTCGTGGCCGTCGGCGTGGTCTTCGCCACCGTCTGCTCCGTCCTGTCCGACGCGGTGCGCCTGCGCCCCGCGGGGCCGTTCTTCTTCCTGTTCGCGATGGGGGCGACCGCGACGCTGCCGGCGGGGCTGGCCCCGCCCTGGCAGGCGCTCGCGATCTGCGCGGCCACGGTCGTCTTCGCGATCGTGGTCGGCGCGATCGGCCGGCCCGACCCCTTCCGTGGGCGTCCCTGGTGGGACGGCATCGCGATGGTGCTGCGCCGGCCCGCACCCGGCGTGGGGATCCACGCGCTGCGGTACGCCCTCGCCGTCGGCCTCGCGGGCGGCGCCGGCGTGCTGCTCGGCGTCGACCACGCGAACTGGGCGATGGCCGCCGCCGCGGTCCCGCTCGCCGTGATCGACGCGGGCCGGCCCTCCGACGCCGAGACCGGGCTGGTGATCACCCGGGCGACGCACCGCACCATCGGCACCTTCGTGGGGCTCGCGGTGGCCGCGGCGCTGCTGGCGCTCGACCCCGGGCCCGCCGCGCTGGCGCTGGTGGCGATCGCGCTGCTGTTCCCGACGGAGCTGTACATGGCGCGGCACTACGCCGTCGCGATCGGCTTCTTCACCCCGCTGATCATGCTGATGACGGAACTGGCCGATCCCACGGACCCGGTGCGGATGCTGCTCTACCGCGGCATCGACACGGTGATCGGCGTGGTGGTCGGCGTCGCCGTCGCGCTCCTGGTGCGCAGCCCGGCCGAGCGGCGCGGCCCGGCCGAGCGGCGCGGCTGAGGCGTCGCTCCGGGCCGGGACGCGCACCGTCGGCGATCAGACCTGGGCGCCCGGGCTGGCGGAACCGTCCGCGGTGTAGGAGCTCGCCCCCACACCCGCCAGCGCGCCGCCGTCCACGATGAGGTACTCGTCGCGGATCGGCGAACCGGCGAAGAAGTCCTCGAGGATCTCCCGGGTGCCCGCGGCGTACCGCGCCTGCGCGGACAGGGTGGTGCCGGACACGTGCGGGGTCATCGCGTGGTTCGGCATGGTGCGCCACGGGTGATCGACGGCCGGCGGCTGCGGGAACCAGACGTCGCCCGCGTATCCCGCGAGCTGCCCGGATTCGAGCGCGGCCACGATGTCGTCGCGGACCACGATCTCGGCGCGCGCCGTGTTCACGATGTAGGAGCCGCGGCGCATCGTCGCCAGGAGGTCGGCGTCGAACATGTGATACGTCTTCGGGTGCAGCGGGGCGTGGATGTCGACCACGTCCACCGAGCGCACCAGCGACTCCACCGACTCGTGGTACGTCAGGTTCAGCTCCTGCTCGAGCTCCAGCGGCAGGCGCCGGGTGTCGAAGTAGTGCAGTCGCACGCCGAACGGGGCGAGACGGCGCATCACGGCCTGCCCGATGCGGCCGGCGGCGATGATGCCCACGTCCATGCCCTCGAGGTCGTAGGCGCGCTCGACGCAGTCGGCGATGTTCCAGCCGCCCTCGATGACCCACTTGTACGAGGGGACGAAGTTGCGCACCAGCGTGAGGATCTGCATGACGGCGTGCTCGGCCACGCTGATCGAGTTGCTGTAGGTGACCTCGGCGACGGTGATACCGGCCTTGATGGCGGCGTCCAGGTCGACGTGGTCGGATCCGATGCCCGCGGTGAGCGCGAGCTTGAGGTTCGGAGCCTTCGCGATCCGCTCGGCCGAGAGGTAGGCGGGCCAGAAGGGCTGCGAGATGACGACCTCGGCCTCGGCGAGGTGCCTCTCGAACTCGGGGCCGTCCTTCTCGGAGGTCACGACCAGCTCGTGGCCGGCGGCCTCCAGGTACTTCCTCAGGCCCAGCTCCCCGGACACGCAGCCGAGCAGCTCGCCCGGCGTGAAGTCGATGGCGGCGGGGGAGGGGATGGTCTGGCCGCCGGGGTAGGCCTCGATCAGCGGAATGGAGTCGCGGGCGTACTCGGGCGGGTAGCCCGTCACCGGGTCGGGGTACAGGACACACAGGATCTTCGCCATGATCACTCCTTGAATGGGCGAGGGGGAGAATGGATTTCGTCCCTCTGCATCCACTCTCGCGCGTCCCGTCGCGCACGTCCAATACGGGGATCCGCTCGCCCGATAGGCGGCACCGATCACCGCAGGCCGGGCCTCAGTGGGCGCTCTGCGCGCTCTCCGCGAGGGCCCGCGCGAGCACCGATTCCGGCTCGCCGGCGCCGCGCACGAGGGCGACGGAGGTGGCGAGCTCGCCCGCGTCCTCCAACTCGACGGTTCGCGTCCCCGACGGTGCGCGGTACGTGGCGATCCACGCCCGCGGCACGATCGACGCCCACCGCCCCGCGCCCACCATCGCCAGCAGGGTGGCGACGGAGTCGGCCTCCAGGCGCGGCGAGAGCCGCACCCCGTGGGTTCGGGCCGCCGCGTCGACCAGGTCCCGCCCGTGCATGCCCTCGTGCAGCAGGCACATCGGCAGTTGCGCGGCGTCCGCCCATGGACACGGCCCGTCGCCGTCGGGGAGGAGGTCCTCGCGGGCGATGAGCGCGAGCCGGTCGGTGTACAGCGGCGTCACCGACAGCCCGTCGACGTCGACACCGTCGGGGTAGACGATGCCGGCGTCCAGCTCGAACCGGCGGATCCGCTCGACCACGTCGGCGGAGCGCAGGCCCGCCCGGACCCGGACCCGGACGAGCGGATGCGCGGCGCAGAAGGGGTCGGTGAGGAGCGCCGCGGACGTGGCGGCGGCGGGGATCACCCCGAGGCTCAGCTCCCCGGTGAGACCGGTGCGCAGGGCCGTGACCTCGTGTTCCAGTGCGTCGCGGTCGGCGAGGATGCGTCGCGCCCAGGGCACGAGCCGCTCGCCCTCGGGGGTCAGGCCCTCGAAGGAGGAACCGCGCAGGACGAGCGGCACCTTGAGCTCGTGCTCCAGCTTGCGGATCGCCTCGGACAGAGCGGGCTGCGAGACGTAACACGCGCTGGCCGCGCGGGCGAAGTGCCGCTCACGGGCCAGGGCGACGAAGTACTCGAGCTGCCGGAAGAGCATCGCCCTTCGCTACAGGATCTCGTCGACGGCCTCGGTCGGGCGCGCCATCCGGGTGCCCTTCTCCGTCACCACGAACGGCCGCTCGATGAGCTTGGGGTGCGCCACCATCGCGTCGAGCAGCGCGTCGTCGGACGCGTCGGCCAGGCCGAGGTCCTTGTACTCGGCCTCTCGGGTGCGGACGGCCTGCCGGACGGTGAGCCCGGCATCGTCGATGAGCTTCTTCAGCTCCGCCTTCGACGGCACCTGGTCGAGGTACTTGACCACCGTCACCGTCGCGCCCGCCTCCTCCAGCCGGGCCAGCGCCTGGCGGGACTTGGTGCAGCGGGGGTTGTGGTAGATCGTCGCGTCCATATCGGCCAATCTAGTCGGTCCTAGCCGAGGACCGTCAGCGAGACGCCGACGGAGTCGCCGTCCTCGAGGCCCTCGGCGGTGCGGACGGCCTTCTTGATCGGAAGGACGTAGGTGCCGCGTGCGGAGTCGGGGAAGATCGAGGTGGCCCATGTGGTCCCACCGATCGTCACCGAGACGCGAACGCTCCCGAACCCGGGCCGGGAGCGATCGACGGTGTCGGCGATCTCGTCGGCCAGGTGGTTCGGGAGCGCGACGAAGCGGCAGGCGGCGAAGACCTCCGAGAGCCAGATCTCGGCGCGGAAGTCACCCCGCACGCCTGCCACCGGACGTCAGGCGTTGCCGTTGAACAGGCTCGTCACCGAGCCGTTCTCGAAGACCTCGTTGATGGTGCGGGCCAGCAGCGGGGCGAGCGAGAGCACGGTGAGGTTGTCGAAGTGCTTCTCCGGAGGGATCGGCAGGGTGTTGGTCGCGATCACCTCACGGGCGCCGCAGTTCGCGAGGCGCTCGGTGGCGGGATCGGAGAAGACGCCGTGCGTGGTCGCGATGATCACGTCCTTCGCACCGGCCTCCTTGAGCACACCCACCGCGCCGGCGATGGTGCCGCCGGTATCGATCATGTCGTCCATCAGCACGCAGGTGCGGCCCGCGACGTCGCCGACGACGCGGTTGCTCTTGACCTGGTTCGGGACGTTGGGGTCGCGCGTCTTGTGCACGAACGCCAGCGGCGCACCGTCGAGCGCGTCGGCCCACTTCTCGCCGACCTTGACGCGGCCGGCGTCGGGGGAGACGACCACCATGTTGTCCGTGCCGTACTTCTCGCGGACGTACCCCGCGAGGATCGGCTGTGCATGCATGTGGTCGACGGGGCCGTCGAAGAAGCCCTGGATCTGGTCGGTGTGCAGGTCGACGGTGATGATCCGGTCGGCGCCGGCGGTCTTGAGCAGGTCCGCCACCAGGCGCGCGGAGATGGGCTCGCGGCCGCGGTGCTTCTTGTCCTGGCGGGCGTACGGGTAGAAGGGCAGGACGGCCGTGATCCGCTTCGCGGAACCGCGCTTGAGGGCGTCGATCATGATCAGCGTCTCCATGATCCACTGATTGACCGGGTAGGGCGCGCTCTGGAGGACGAAGGCGTCGCTGCCGCGCACGGACTCCTCGAAGCGCACGAAGATCTCGCCGTTGGCGAAATCGCGTGCCGTCTGCGGGGTGACCTGCACACCGAGCTCGTCGGCGACCTGCTGCGCCAGCTCGGGATGGGCACGACCCGAGAACAGCATCAGGTTCTTCTGGTTATCGATCCAGTTGTTCACTGCTCGTCAATCCTCGCGATAGCCTGCTGGGCCGCCTCGGCAGAGCTCGTGCCCGGACGCCGGTGCAGGACCCATTCGTCGATGTTCCGCTGATCCGCGGCGGAGACCGCCAGGGCTCCCGGCGGCACGTCGCGCTTGATCACGGTACCCGCTCCGGTGTACGCGCCGTCGCCCACCTCCACCGGCGCGATGAGCATCGTGTCCGATCCGATGCGCACGTGGTCGCCGATCGTCGTTCGGTGTTTGTTCACCCCGTCGTAATTCACCGTCACCGTCGCGCAGCCGATGTTGCTGCCCTCGCCGATGGTCGCGTCGCCGATGTAGCTCAGGTGCGGGATCTTGCTGCCCGCGCCGATCTGCGCGTTCTTGGTCTCGGCGAAGGCGCCGATCTTGCCCTTCGGTCCGAGGTCGGTGTTCGGCCGCAGGTAGCTGAACGGCCCGACGGTCGCGTTCTCGCGGATCACCGACAGGTGCACCTCGCTGCGCAGTACCGTCGCGCCGGCGCCCACCTCGGTGTCGATCAGGGTCGTGTCGGGGCCGATCACCGCGTCCTCGGCGATGACGGTGGCGCCGCGCAGGTGCGTGCCCGGCTGGATCACCACGTCGGGGGCGATCTCGACGTCGACGTCGATGTAGGTGCTCTCCGGGTCGACGACGGTGACCCCGTTCAGCTGGTGCCGCTCGACGATCCGGCGGTTCAGTTCCCGACCGAGCCGGGAGAGCTGGATCCGGTCGTTGCAGCCTGCGACCAGCATCTCGTCGTCGACGTGGTCGCCGCGCACCAGCTGGCCGGCTGCGCGGGCGATGCCGATGACGTCGGTGAGGTACAGCTCGCCCTGGGAGTTGTCGGGCCGCAGCTGGGCGAGTGCGGCGACGAGCTGCGCGTGGTCGAACGCGTACACGCCGGAGTTGATCTCCGTGATGGCGAGCTGCTCGGGCGTCGCGTCCTTCTGCTCCACGATCTGCGTGACCTGCCCGTCCTGGGTGCGCAGCACGCGCCCGTAGCCGGTGGGATCGGCGACCGCGGTGGTCAGCACGGTGACGGCGGCGCCCGCGCCACCGGTGTGCGTGTCCAGCAGCGCGCGCAGCGTCGGGGCGTCCAGCAGTGGCACGTCGGCGGCGGTGACGACGACGGTGCCGGCGAAGTCGGCCGGGAGCGCGCGCAGGCCCGCCTGGACGGCGTCGCCGGTGCCGCGCTGCTCCTCCTGCACCGCGACGAGGATCTCGTGCTCCAGCTCGCCCGCGGTGGCGAGTGCGGCCGCGGAGACCCGGTCGCGGTCGTGGCCGACGACCACCACGAGGTGCTCCGGCTCCGTGCCCGCGGCGGCGTGCAGGGCGTGTCCCAGCAGCGTGCGGCCCGCGATCGCGTGCAGCACCTTCGGGGTCTTCGACCGCATCCGCGTTCCCGCGCCCGCGGCGAGGATCACCACCGCTGTACCGTTCGCCATCGCTGCTCCTGAGGTGTCGTCCGTGTCGTGCGTTCGCGTCGAGCGTCGGCTGGAATCCTACGAGAACCGCCCGAGTGCAGCGTCCGTGGCACAATGCTTGACGACGGTTCCGGGCTCCCGCCCGGACCCGATCTCCCGTGGTGTAATCGGCAACACTTCTGATTTTGGTTCAGACATTTCAGGTTCGAGTCCTGGCGGGAGAGCAGTACCTGGCGTCACGGCTGCTTCGCCCGCTCCCACGACGCGACGGGCCCCGGCACCGTCCGAAAGCTCCCGTGCGGATCCGGCCGCTCGATGGTGCGCCACCGTTCCGCCACGTCCGGGCTCCGGGCTTCCAGTTTGGCCCGGAGGTGCGCCCATTCCAGGTCCAGCTGTCCGGCCGTCACGTCGATCCGGGCGACGGCCGCGCCAGGCTGGTCGATGCGGGTGCGGTCGAAGTTGTAACCGCGGGCGTCGGCTTCGTCGGCGAGGGCGGCGAGGTACGCACCCACTGCGGCGAGCGGATCGGGCGCCGCGCGGAACCGCTCCAGCTGGGGGTGCTGGGTGTAGCCCTTCGTGCGCCCGGCGAGGACTGCCTGCGCCAGCAATGTCTCCCTCCAGCAGGCGATCAGCGCCTGCCGATCGAGGTAGCGGGGGTGTATCGACCAGATGCGCATGCCCCCACGCTATCCGGCCGGGTCCGGGAACCGTCGCCCGTGCCGGTTCGCCCGAAATGTCCCGCGCACCAACCGGGGTGCAAGGCGAGGACAAGGTCGCGGTGGCTGACTGACGGCATGAACCCGTACGAGCAGAACCCGGCGCAGCAGCCTGCCGGCCCGTCCTACCCGCAGCAGCCCTACGCGGGGCAGGGCTATCCGCAGCACCCCTATGTCCAGCCGCAGCCGTACCCGCAGGGGCCCGTCTTCCAGGCGAAGTTCCGCAGGCACACGGGGCTGCTGATCCTGGCCCAGTGGCAGGACTCCTGCGCCACGGGCGACTACCAGCAGATCCGCGCCGCCTACCGCGCAGCGCAGACCCACAACCTGCTCGCCGGTTGGTGGGGTGTGATCTCCCTGCTCGTCTACAACTGGATCGCCCTCCTCGGCAACGTCTCCGAGATGAACCGCATCAAGCAGCAGGCGCGGGCCGCGGGACTCGAGGTCTAGCGGCCCGCGCCTCGGCGGGATCGCGCGCCCGGGGACGCAGGCGATCGGGTCTAGTCCGGCTCCTCCCAGTCGTAACCGATGCCGGTGTCCACCTCCACGCATTCGAGGGTGTCGCCGTTCGACGCGAGGACGCGCTGTCCCTCCTGGGTGGGGGTGCACGAGTCGTACATCGACGGCGGGTCGGCGGCGGCGACGGCGGGAGTGAGCGCGAAGGCCGAGATCGCGAGGAATCCGGCGGCGGCGAGGGACTTTCGGCGGATGTTCATGGTTCGACGGTGCGCCCCGAACCTGGGGATCCGGTGTCAGCCGGGTGCGCCTTCACTGCGGGTTCTTCGCGCCCGTCGTCACTCGGGGAGCGGCCGCCGCCGATCCGGTCTGCACAATCAAGTGTGACGAGGTGCACATCGCGGGCAATGCGCAGGTGGCGGGGTGTTCTGCTGATGCTGAACCGACTTTTCTGGCGCGGCCATTGACAGGAATAGTTACCCGCCATAGCGTGAAATCTGTTCGACACGACATAGATTTTCGGATGGGAGCGCGAGATGAACGACACCCGAGCCACCCAGGCACGAGTCCCGCGCCACCCCGTCGAAGCGGCTACACCGCTGGTCCTCCACCCCCGAGGTGGTGTCGTGATCGTCACCCTGCTGGTGCTGACTGCGAGCGTCATGATGGCGCCTCTCGTCATGCACCTCGTGGGTGTCCCGATCGGCTGAACGGCCGTCGAGCAGCACAGGCGAACCCGATGCGAAGGAGAGCACGATGAGCTTCACCGACGACGCCAAGAACAAGGCGCAGGACATCAAGGGCCGGGCCAAGGAGACCGTCGGCACCGCGTTCGACGACCCCCAGCTCAAGGAGGAGGGCCGCGGCGACCAGGCCGAGGCCTCGATCAAGGACAAGATCGCCGGCGCCGCCGACAAGGTCAAGGAGGGCGTCGACGAGGTGAAGGACAAGCTCTCGGGCAACTGACCGCCCGAGACCCCGACGACGATGGGAGCTGGACATGATTCGACGGATCGCGCGACCCCTGCTCGGTTCGATCTTCGTCTACACCGGGTACACCGGCCTGACGAGCGACCCCGGGCGGAAGGCGGACACCGTCGCCCCGCTGGTGGAGAAGGCCACTGAGGCCCTTCCGGATTCGACGGCGATCCCGACGAGCGCCCGGAGCTGGGTGCGGATCAACGCGGGTGTCCAGCTCGGCGGCGGCCTGCTGCTCGCCACCGGGCGGGCGCCGCGGGCCGCCTCGCTGGCCCTCGCGGGCACCCTCGTGCCCGCGACGGTCGTCGACCACCCGTTCTGGGCGGAGGCGGACCCGGAGGCGCGCCGCGAGCAGCAGCTGCACTTCGTGAAGAACCTGTCGCTGCTGGGTGGCCTGTTGATCGCGGGCTTCGACACCGAGGGCAAGCCGGGTGTCACGTGGCGCGCCCGCCGGGCGGCGGAGCGCGCCTCCGCGCGAGTCTCCGACACCGTCGCGGCGATCACGCCCGGCCACGACGACGGCGACACCTGGCAGGACAGGGCCCATGCCGCCCAGGAGTACGGCGCCGCCGCGATCGGCAGGGCGAAACCCGCCGTCGCGGGGGCCGTCGAGAAGGCGAAGCCCGCGATCGCCGATGCCGTCGAGCGTGCCAAACCTGCGATCGCCGACGCCGCGGACAAGGTGAAGCCGGTCGTCGACGACGCGGTGGACCGCGCGCGACCGGTCCTCGCCGACGCGGCGGACACCGCGGCCGGTCTCGCCGAAAAGGCAGGGGACCGTCTGCATGCCCTGCGGGACGAGGCGTCCGCGACGGTGGCGGACAGGAAGAAACGGGCCCGGGTCGCGTAACGTGGGGCCGCCCGGCCCGGATCGCGGCCGCGGTAGGTCGAGCAGAATCGAGACGCCGTGCCCCGCAGGCCAGAGTTCACCGGGCGCTACACCGACGCGCTGCACGCGCTGGAGGTCTCGACGCAGCGGAGCGCCCGCGTCGAGAACCTCGGCGGGCAGTACGCACTGCGCGTCGACTTCGAGCTCGGTCGCTACCTGCTCGCGACCAACACCGACGCGGAGACCGGCTTGGCCGACGAGGACGCGGGCGCACCCTGGCGGGTCCGGTTCTTCGACGGGGCCCTGGCCGACACTGCGGCCGTCCAGGTGGCGGACCGCTCGGCGGCGTGGCTGATCGACGCCTACGACGCGGCGGTCGGCGACCTCCCGCCGCTCACCGAGGTCCCGCACGCCTGATCGTCCCCGCGGAGCCGATCCGCGGGGACGATCCGCGGGTGACGGCGGCGGGGGTCCACGCCGCGGCGGTCGCCAGGATCTACAGTGGAGGGTGTAGGTTTTCGCTCCCGACGGGCACAGCAGTGGAGCGACGGTGCGAAGGAGGTGTGCGTGCGATGACCCAGTCCCATCGCGTGCGCTCCGACCTCGGCGTGTACAGCATCTCGGTGGCGTCCGAACTGTCACAGGTCGGCCTTCAGACGCTCCGACTCTACGAGCGGCGGAACCTGATCCAGCCGCAGCGCACCGCGGGCGGCACCCGCCGCTACAGCGAGGACGACATCGCACGCATTCGCCGCATCACCGACCTCGTCGCCACGGGGGTCAATCTCCCTGGTGTCGACCGCATCCTGGCCCTCGAGGACGAGTGCGCGGCGCTGCGGGCGGAGCTCGACGCCTGCCGAGCCGGCGCCGAATAGGCGCCGAGTGGGCCGCTACGGCTGCACGTTCACCGAGTAGGCGGCCGCGGCGTCGCGCACGTCGAGCACGTACTTGCGGGACTGGTTGTAGACCATGACGGCCTTCTCCCAGCCCTTCGCCGTCGTCAGGTCCTTGCCCGAGACGCACAGGTAGCGCGCCGCGGTCATCGCGGCGTCGTCGATGTTGTCCGGGTCGGCCTTGCCGTCGCCGTTGGCGTCCACGCCGAAGCGCTGCCACGTCTCCGGGATGAACTGGAACGGACCCATCGCGGCGTCGTACTTGGCGTTCGGCCGGTGCGGGTCGGTCCCCGTCGCGAGGATCTCCTGGTTCCCGTTGGTCCCGTCGAGCGGCACGCCGCGGATCGGCGGTGAGACCTTGCCGTCGGGTGCGATCGTCGCGCCGTGGTACGTGCCGTGCTTGCTCTCGATGAAGGCGATGCCGGCCAGCGTGGTCCATGCGATGCCGCACTCGGGCGTGCGTTGCCGCAGCGCCTCGGCCGCATTGCCGTACGCCTCGAGCGAGATCACCGGGATGCCGGTCGCCACGCTGATCGGCGTCGCCCAATCGCGGAGCAGGTCCGACGTGCGGCCCGGTCCGTTGACGTTGATGTACGGCACGGGCGCGCCCGCACCGGGCGGGATGCCCTGTGGGATGTCGGGGCGCGGATCGATCGCGCCGCACCCGGCGAGCACCGTCGCCGCACCTACGGCGACCACCGCTGCGCGCATGCGGGAACTGACCATGATCCTGCCGTGAACTCTCTCGCCGAAAACTGGGGACGCGATCTCAACGTCCGGGTCGTGCCTCGGGGTTCCCGGCGTGACCGGCCCCCCAGGCGGTGACCCATGAGTCTACCTCGCCGGAGGCCATCGCGGCCTCGGCCCGGCGCACCCGGTCCATGAAGGCCAGGACCCGCCGCCGGTAGTCCAGTTCGTACGACGCGTCCGGTTCCGTCGGGTCGACGGTGACGGTCCGCACGTCCTCCGGCACCAGCTCGGCCGGGAAGTCGACGGTGCGCAGCCGCTCGAAGACCTTCGCCACCAGCGCCAACGCGGGCTGGCCGAGGGAGATCGAGTCGAGGACGGAGGCGCGGTCGCCGCGCTCGAGCCGCTTCTGCCGCTCCCAGTTCTCGGCCTGCGTCGCCACGTCGACCTCGGCACCGTCGGCGAGGTGCGGCGTGCGCCGACGCACCTTCGCGGACAGGGTGCGGGCCACGTCGTCGATGCCGAAGGGGTGCGGCCCCTCCTCCGCGATGCGGGAGTGGAACACCACCTGCAGGAGCAGGTCACCGAGCTCGCTGCGCAGCTCGTCCGCGGCGGCCGCCCCGTCCTCCGGGGAGTCGAGCGCTGCGACCGCGTCGGCCACCTCGTAGGTCTCCTCCACGAGGTAGCGCAGCAGGCTGGCGTGCGTCTGCTCGGACTCCCACGGTCCCGCGCGCCGCAGCCGATCGATCAGCTCGACGGTGTCGAGGACGGCCAGCCCGGCGGGCCGCGGCGCGGTGATCACGTCGGCGCCGGCCGTCCGCAGCGCGGCGGCGGCCGGGTGTTCCCCGTCAGTGGTGAGCAGGGTCGCGCCGGCGGGCATGTCCGCGCCGAGGGCCGGGCGGCCGTCGGGCAGGTGCCAGGCGAGCTTCACCGGCAGCTCCTCCGTGTAGTACACGGTGCCGGTGAGCCGGCCGAGGGCCGCGACGGGCAGCAGGGTGGGCAGCTCGGGGTCGAGCAGGACGACGGTGCCGCGCGCGCCGCTCACGGGGCGTCCGCCGTCGCGACGGCGCGGGGCGGCTGGTCGAGCCGCCAGTACCCGGCGCCCTTACCGTCCATCGCCGCAAGGAAGTCGGCGACCGCCTGCAGCACCTCGATGTCGCGCACCCGCTCGCTGCCGACGCCGCCCCCGCCGACCCGGGGGAGCGGGAAGGTGACGGTGCGGGTCGCGGCGCGGTACGAGCCGCCCGGGTACAGGCGTTTGAGGCGCATCTGCTGCGAGTCCAGCAGTTCCATCGGCGCGATCCGGAGATTGGTTCCGGTGACGGTGATCTCGGTGACCCCCGCGTTCCGCGCGAGCGAGCGCAGCCGGGCGATCGCGGCGAGCCGCTCCACCTCGACCGGCGGCGGGCCGTAGCGGTCGGTGAGCTCGGTGAGCACTTCGGCGACCGCCGCGTCGTCGTGCGCCGCCGCGAGTTTCCGGTAGGCCTCGAGCCGCAGCCGGTCGCTGGTGACGTAGTCGGGTGGGATGTGCGCGTCCACGGGCAGGTCGATGCGCACCTCCTTCTGTTCCTCGGGAACGGTGATCGGCTTGCCGTCGGCGGCGGCGCGGTAGGCCTCGACGGCCTCGCCGACGAGCCGGACGTACAGGTCGAAGCCGACGCCGGCGACGTGGCCGGACTGCTCCGCACCGAGAACGTTGCCGGCACCGCGGATCTCGAGGTCCTTCATCGCCACCGCCATACCGGCGCCGAGGTCGTTGTTCTGCGCGATGGTCGCCAGCCGGTCGTAGGCGGTCTCGGTGAGCGGCTTCTCCGACGGGTAGAGGAAGTACGCATAACCGCGCTCGCGGGAGCGGCCCACGCGCCCGCGAAGCTGGTGCAGCTGGCTCAGGCCGAGGTTCTCGGCCCGCTCCACGATGAGCGTGTTCGCGTTGGATATGTCCAGGCCCGTCTCGACGATCGTGGTGCACACGAGCACGTCGAACTCGCGGTTCCAGAAGCCCTGGACCGTGCTCTCGAGGGCCTCCTCGCCCATCTGTCCGTGCGCGACCACGACCCGCGCCTCGGGCACCATGTCGCGGATGTGCTTGGCCGCCCGGTCGATCGAGCTGACGCGGTTGTGCACGTAGAAGACCTGGCCGTCGCGCAGCAGCTCGCGGCGGATGGCGGCGGCCACCTGCTTGTCGTCGTAGGCGCCGACGTAGGTCAGCACCGGGTGCCGCTCCTCGGGCGGGGTGAGGATGGTGGACATCTCGCGGATGCCGGCCATGCTCATCTCCAGCGTGCGCGGGATCGGGGTGGCGCTCATGGTGAGCACGTCGACGTTGGTGCGGAGCGCTTTGATGTGTTCCTTGTGCTCGACGCCGAAGCGCTGCTCCTCGTCGACGATCACGAGGCCCAGGTCCTTCCAGCGCACGCCGGTCTGCAGGAGTCGGTGCGTGCCGACCACCACATCGACGCTGCCGTCGGCGAGGCCCTCGAGCACGGCCTGCGTCTCCTGCTTGTCGGTGAATCGGGACAGCCCCTTGACCGTGACGGGGAAGCCCTGCATCCGCTCCTCGAACGTCTTCAGATGCTGTTGCGCGAGAAGGGTGGTGGGCACGAGCACAGCGACCTGCTTGCCGTCCTGTACGGCCTTGAAGGCGGCGCGCACGGCGATCTCCGTCTTGCCGTAGCCCACGTCGCCGATCACCACGCGGTCCATGGGGACGGGCTTCTCCATGTCGGCCTTCACATCGCCGATCACCGTCATCTGATCGACGGTCTCCGTGAACGGGAAGGCGTCCTCCATCTCGCGCTGCCACGGGGAGTCGGGCGCGAAGGCGTGGCCCGGGGCGGCGTTGCGGGCCGCGTAGAGCTGCACCAGCTCGCCCGCGATCTCGCGGACGGCCTTGCGCGCCTTGCGCTTGGTGTTCTGCCAGTCGCTGCCGCCCATCTTCGACAGCGCCGGCATCTCGCCGCCGACGTACCGGGAGAGCTGATCCAGCGACTCCATCGGGACGAAGAGCTTGTCGCCCGGCTGGCCGCGCTTACCGGGCGCGTACTCGATCACGAGGTACTCGCGACGGGCGCCCGCGACGGTGCGCTCGATCATCTCGACGAACTTGCCGATGCCGTGCTCGTCGTGCACCACGAGGTCGCCGGCCGTGAGGGCCAGCGGGTCGACCTGGTTGCGGCGCTTGGCCGGCAGTCTCCGGCCATCGCCGACGCCCGCGACCCGGTTGCCCGTGAGGTCGGGCTCGGCGAGCAGCACGAGCTTCTCCGCGGGCACGGTGAGGCCCGTCTGCAGGCTGCCGCGCAGCACGCCGACGGTGCCGGGCCGCGGCGCGGCGCCCGCGTCCAACTCGGCGGCGGGGACCTCCGCGTCGCGCAGCCGCTCCAGGATACGGGCGCGGGTGCCCTGTCCGGCGACCACGATCACGCCGGTCCCGCCCGCCGCGGCGTGGGCGCGCAGCGTCGCGAACAGCTTCTCCGCCTCGGCCTCGGAGCCGCGGGGCGCGGGCGCGTGCTCGGCGCGCACCGTCAGGTGGTCCGGCCCCTCGTCCGGCCCCGTCGCCAGCGGGGAGACGGTCCACCAGGGGCGGCCGGCGTCGGAGACGGAGTCGTGCACCTCGTCGAGCGAGCGATAGGCGCTGGCACCCAGGTTCATCCCCGTCGGGTCCAGTGGCGCCGCGGAGCCGAGCGCGGCCGCGGTCCACGACGCCTCGAGGAACTCCTGACCGGTGCGGCCGAGATCCGCTGCGCGGGTGCGGATCTTCTCGGGGTCGAGGAGCAGGGTGTGCGCGCCCGCGGGCAGTACGTCGGTGAGGAGCTGCAGCTCGCCCGGGATGAGGGCGGGGATCAGCGCCTCCATGCCCTCGACCGGGATGCCCTGGGAGAGCTTCTCCAGCATCTCCACGAGGGCGGCGTCGGATTCGTGCTCGGCCTTCAGTGCTGCGGCGCGCTCGCGGACCTCCGCAGTGAGCAGGAGCTCGCGGCACGGGTACACGTGCACGGTTCCGACCTCGACTTCGGGCTGGGAACGCTGGTCGGCCACCGAGAAGGCGCGCAGGTCGGTGATCTCGTCGCCCCAGAACTCCACGCGCACCGGGAGATCCGTGGTCGTGGGGAAGACGTCGAGAATGCCGCCGCGGACGGCGAACTCGCCGCGCTTGCCCACCATGTCGACCCGCGTGTAGGCGAGCTCCACGAGGGTCTCGATCAGCTGGTCGAAGTCGTGCTCGACGCCCTCGCGCAGCGTGATCGACGGGGCGTCGCCGAGGCCGGGCGCCATCGGCTGCACCAGCGAGCGGACCGTCGCCACCACGGCCCGGAGCGGCTCGCCGTACTGGGCGTCCTCGGGGTGGGCGAGCCGGCGAAGGACCTGGAGCCGTCGTCCGACGGTGTCGGCGCCGGGGGAGAGACGTTCGTGGGGCAGCGTCTCCCAGCTGGGGAACTGGGCCACCGCACCGTTGCCCAGCATCTCCCTCAGCTCGGAGGTCAGGTCGTCCGCCTCGCGGCCGGTGGCGGTGACGACGAGGACCGGTGCGCGGTCGGCGAGCGCCGAGACGAGGAAGGGGCGGGCACCGTCGACCGCGGTCACCGTGAGGTCGGGCCTTCCCGCGGCGTCGGCGAAGGCGGCGATGTCCGGATCTGCGGCGACCGCCCTGGTCAGTCCGGAGAGGGCTGGGACGGAGGAGGGGGCGGCGTCAGGCACCGAACCAGTGTATTGGCGCGGTCCGACACGCGCCGACGGGCCCGAGTGCCGTTCACGCGCCGGAGCCGGGCGCGGCGTAGCGCGCCAGGAACGTCGCCACCGCAGCGTCCGCGACGGCGTCGGATTCCTCCTGCGTGCCGCCCGTCCGGCCCCCGGTGAGCGTGAGGCGGTTGAGCGGCGCGGCGAGGGCGAGCCAGGTGAACTGCTCGGCGGCGACGGCCGGGCTGTCGATGCGCAGGAGACCCCGCGCGGCGAGGTGCGCGAGGGCGTCCGCGAGCAGGGCCAGGTTGCGGTCCCAGCTGCGGCGCACGTAGTCGTCGGCCACCTCGGGGAAGCGGTGCGCCTCTGCGGCGACCAGGGTGCGCATCCGCAGGACGGGGGCGCTGAGGACGCCCGCCTGCAGCGTTCGGGCCAGGGAGCGCAGCCCGCGGCCGACGTCGTCGGTCGCGATCAGCGCGTCGAGGTGGGGGCGCATCGCGTCGCGCCCGCGATCCACCCAGTCCCGGACGACCGCGGCGTACAGCCCGTCCTTCGACGGGTACTGCCGGTAGAGGGTCTGCTTCGAGATCCGGGCACCGGCCGCGACGGCGTCCATCGTCGTGCCCGCGAAGCCGCGATCGAGGAACAGGTCGCGTGCGATGGCGAGCAGGTCGGCGCCGCTGCTGCCGCCGGGCCGGCCACGCGGGCGCGGTACGTCGGATGCGCTGTCCATGCCGAAATAGTACTGGACAGTACTGAGGCTCGGACGTAGAGTACTCATTAGTACTAAAAGGAGGACGTCATGATCGTCGCAGGTATCGCCGTCGCCGCCCTTGCGGCATTCGTTCTGAGCTCGGTCTACTACGTGCTCCTCTCGCCGGTCGAGCAGCGCGCGCTCGGCGACCGCGCGCTCGACCGCGGCACGCCGGGGCCCGCCAAGGTCGTGGCGGAGTTGGTCCGCACCGCGGTGGTCGCCGCCGGCTTCGCGTGGATCGCCGAGCGGTCAGCGCTGCTCGCGCTTCCGAGCTCCCTCGCGCTCGCCCTGGTGCTGTGGGTCGCGTTCCCGGTGGTCCTGCTCACGGGCTCGATCATCTGGGAGCGCGTCCCGTGGCAGACCGCCGCGATCCACGCCGGCGACTGGCTGCTCAAGCTGGCACTCGTCGCGGTCGTGCTGGGGTTCCTGCACTGACCCCGGCCGTCCCTAGCGGGGCATGCACCGCCCTCGCGTGTCGTGCATTCCCCACGTCCATGGACCTGGGGAGGCGGCCGTCCCGCTAGGGGCGTCCCGCGAGCGCGAGCCCCAGTCGCCGATCATGTGTGAGCCCGGTCGCCGCAGGTCTTGACAGGTGACGCGGGTCACTTTAAATTCCTTGCTCATGGTGAATGAAACATCAGCGTTCCGGATGGGGTCGCGGGCGCTCGCCGCGCTGCTCGGGGCCGTCCTCGTGATCGCCGTGGGCGTCGTGACCGCTCCGAGCGCCCGGGCGCTGCCGCCCATCGTCGAGCCGGCTCCGCCCGCCGACGCCTTCTACGACCGGCCCGCGAACCTCGCATCGCTCAAGCCCGGCGAGATCGTGCGCACCCGCACGACGTCGATCCGGTCGCTGCAGGTGATGCCGCTCAACGTGGACGCCTGGCAGCTCGCCTACCGCACGACGGGAATGACCGGCGAGCCCGACCTCAGCGTGACCACGGTGATGGTGCCGCGCGGCAAGAAGCCCACGAAGCTGCTCTCCTATCAGGCGGCCGCCGACTCCACGCTGCGGATCTGCCAGGCCTCGTACGCGACGACCAAGGGCGGTCCCATCGACCTCGCCGCCAAGGAGGGGCCGCTCACCTTCGGCATGCCCGGCGCCGAGTTGCTCTTCGCCGGCCTCGGCGTGCAGGAGGGCTGGGCGGTGGCGATGCCCGACCACGGCGGCGGTGACGACCGCTTCCTCACGCCGCGCCAGCCGGGCTGGGCCGTGCTCGACGGCATCCGCGCGGTGGAGAACTTCTCCCGCCTCGGGATGAACGAGAAGACCCCGGTGACCCTGTGGGGTTACTCCGGTGGCGCGATCGCCAGCAGCTGGACCATCGAGGAGCACCCGACCTACGCGCCGGAGCTCAACATCCGCGGCGCCGCGTTCGGCGCGCCCGAGCGGGACCTCGCCGCGTCGCTCAAGGCCGTGAACACCTCGCTGCTCGCGGGCCTCATTCCGCTGGCGCTCTCCGCGCTCGGCAAGGACTCCGAGGAGTTTCGCGTGGCCCTCGACGGGGTGCTCACGCCCGAGGGGCGGGCGCGCGTGAACGAGACCCGTCGGCACTGCATGCCGCAGAACGTCGTCGCCAACCTGTGGTTCGACTACAACCGCCTGCTCACCAAGCCGGTCGACGAGGTGCTGCGCATCCCGATCATCGCCAAGACCATTCGCGAGCGCGGCATCAGCGGCCGCATCCCGACGGTGCCCGCGTACGTCTACAACGGCGTCACCGAGGAGGTCGCGCCGATCACCGGAACAGACAAACTGGTGAACTCGTACTGCGCCGGCGGCGCGTCCGTGACCTACCGCCGCGAGGACTTCCCGCCCAACCCGGTCAAACAGCTCATGACCACCCACGGGACCGTCGTGGTGACCGGCGCGGGCGGCGCGTTCGACTGGCTCAAGCAGCGCATGAACTCGACCGGGCCGGCACCGTCGGGCTGCGACATCCGCACCGTCTTCAGTAGCGGCCTCGAGCCCGCGGCGATCGGCACCTTCGGGCAGGCCATCGGTACCGTCCTCGCCTCGCTGGTCGGCGCGCCGATCGGGGCGGGACCCCGGTAGTCAGTCCCCGGGGGCGGGTTCGACGGTGCCGTCGGGCCCGCCCAGCCGGCTCGGCTCGATGGCGACGGGGTTCTCCTTGAGGCCGATGAGGCCGTACCAGGAGAGGTTCACGATGTGCGCGGCGACGGCCTCCTTGGGCGGAGTGCGTACCTCCAGCCACCACTGCGCCGTCATGGCGACCATGCCGACCAGGGCCTGCGCGTACAGCGGGGCGAGCTCCGGATCGAGGTTCTTGCGCTCGAACTCGCCCTCGAGGTGGTTCTCCACCTGTCCGACGAGGTCGTTGAGCAGCGTGGAGTACCCGCCCGAGTGCTCGACGGAGCTGTTGCGGGTCAGGATCCGGAAGCCGTCGGCCCGCTCTTCGACGTAGGTGAGCAGGGCGAGCGCGATCTGCTCGATGCGCGTCTTCGACCGGTCCTCGCGCATCGCGCGGGAGAACACCTCGAGGACCATCTCCATCTCGCGGTCCACGACCACCGCGTACAGGCCCTCCTTGCCGCCGAAGTGCTCGTAGACGACGGGCTTCGAGACGCCGGCCTTCGCCGCGACCTCCTCGATGGTGGCCGCCTCGTAGCCGCGATCGGCGAACACCGACCGCGCCGTGTCGACCAGTTGGTTCCGGCGCTCGGCCGCGGTCATCCGCTTCCGCGCCGGCGCGGCGCGGTTCGCCTTGGCGGAGGAGGTCACGACGCGTCCGTCGGGCCGGGCACGGCACCGTCGTCGCCGGGGGCGTCCGACGGCTTGCGCGCGGCATCGGCCTGCGCGGCGATCTGCGCGCGGTACGCCGCCTCCGCCTTGTCGTGCTGCTTCTTGATGAACCGGCTCGCGAAGATCAGGCCGACGAAGAACAGCACCTCGAAGACGATGGCCGCGACGTACAGCACGCGCGCCGTGGTCGTGGTCGCGTCGGTCAGCCGCCAGATCAGCACGCCGAGCACCAGCAGCAGGACTGCGCCCATGGACTTCAACTGCAGGCCGTTGCTGAACGGAAGCGGCTTGTCACTCATGGGTGCCGATTCTACTTATCGGCCCGTGAACACCGTGAGATCGGCGAACAGGTCCAACAACGGCTGGGGGAGGATCCCGAGCGCGACCACCGCCGCCACGCCCAGGACGATCGCGAAGCCGGTGAGCGGGTCCACCCGCGGCACGTCCGGCGCGAACTCGTGGGCCGGAGCGAAGTACATGGTCATCAGCACGCGGATGTAGAAGACCGCGGCCAGCGCGCTCGCCAGCACGCCGACGACCACGAGCCACCCACCGCCCCGCTGCGCCGCCGCCGCGAAGACCGCGAACTTGCCGACGAACCCGGCGGTCAGCGGTATGCCGGCGAACGACAGCAGGAACAACGCCATGGCCCCCGCGAGCAACGGGCGCGACCGCCCGAGCCCCGCCCACCGATCCAGCTCCGCCACCTCCGCGGTCGTCCCGTCGGGCCGCGTCTCCCGGACGGCGGCGGCGACGGCGAAGGCGCCGACGGTGCTGATCCCGTAGACCCCGAGGTAGAAGCAGACCGCGCCCGTCCCCCGGACGGTCCCGGCGAAGACGCCGATGAGCAGGAAGCCCGTGTGCGCGATCGCGGAGTAGGCGAGCAGGCGCTTGACGTCCGACTGGGTCACCGCGATGACCGACCCCACGACGACGGTGACCACGGCGACCGCGGCGATCACCGGCCGCCAGGGCACGTCCCGGAACGCGACCAGGGTGAGCCGCACGATCACGCCGAACGCGGCGATCTTGGTGGCCGCCGCCATGAACGCGGTGACCGGGGTCGGTGCGCCTTGATAGACGTCGGGGACCCACGAATGGAAGGGCACCGCACCGACTTTGAACAGCAGCCCCACACCGATCAGTGCCGCGCCGAGCGTGCCGAACGTCGCGTCCTGCGGCACCGCCGTGATCGCCGTCGATCCCGTCGCGGCGAACCGGAGGGCGACGCCGAACAGCAGGATCGCCGAGCTGAACGCCCCCAGCAGGAAGTACTTCAGCGCCGCCTCGAGCGGCAGCAGGCCGCGCCGTTTCGCGAGCGCGCACAGGAGGTACAGCGGCAGCGAGAACACCTCGAGTGCGACGAACACCGTCAGCCAGTCTTGCGCGGAGACGAAGGCAAGCATGCCGCCGAGCGCGAACAGCGTCAGTGGCACCGCCTCGGTGTGCGTCAGAGAGTCGTACCGCGCCACCATGAGCGCCAGCGCGGGCAGCGTGGACACCAGCAGCAGACCCTGCAGCGCGAGGGAGAGCCCGTCGTCGGCGACCGACCCGGCGAGGACGGCCCGCGGGCGCGCTCCGGCGTCCGCGAGCAGCGCCACCGCGAGCAGCGCCACCCCGACGGCGCCACCGCCGAGCACCGCGTGCACCCGCGCGCGGACGCCGGCGGGCGCGAAGGACTCGACGAGCACGCCGATGATCGCCGCCGTGAAGACGATGATGGCCGGGGCGATCTGCGAGTACTCGATCGACGGCGCCGGGAGCGCAGCGAGCGGGCCGAGTGGTTGCGGGTTCATCGGGCGACCTCCGCGACCGTGGGTGAGACCGACGGGTTGATCGCGTCCAGCGCGGGGCCGGGGAAGAAGCCCAGCAGGAACAGCGCGACGACCAGCGGGACCAGCACGAGCAGTTCGCGCGGCCGGGCATCGCCGGAAGCATCCGGCCCGCTCGCCGCGCTCCCGGCACCGAAGGTGCGCTCCACGGCTTCCGGCGCGGGGCCGGTGAACATGCGCTGGTAGGTCCACAGCACGTACATCGCCGACAGCACCAGTGCGAGGACGGAGACGACCGCGGCGAGCGCCCACCGCGGGTAGGTGCCGACCACGACCAGCAGCTCGGACACGAACGGGCCGAGGCCGGGCAGGGAGAGCGTGGCGAGGCCGGCGATGAGGAAGATCGCGCCCAGCTTCGGCGCGCGGGACCAGACGCCGCCGAAGTCGGCGACCCTGCGGCTCCCGCGACGCGCCACCAGCACCCCGGCGGTGAGGAACAGCGCGGCCGTCGCCACGCCGTGGTTCACCATGTAGAGCACCGAGCCGGCCTGCGAGTCGCCGGTGCGCGCGAACACGCCGAGGATGATGAAGCCGAAGTGGCTGATGGACGTGTACGCGATGAGCGACATCACGTCGGACTGCCCGATCGCGAGGATCGCGCCGTAGACGATCCCGATCACCGCCAGCGCCGCCACCCACGGAGCGATTCGGGCGGCGGCGTCGGGGAACAGGGTGAGGCAGTAGCGCAGCATGGCGAAGGTGCCCACCTTGTCGACGATCGCCATCATCAGCACGGCGGTCGGCGGATTCGTCTGCACCGCCGCGCCGGGCAGCCAGGTGTGCAGCGGCCACAGTGGCGCCTTCACCGCGAAGGCGAAGAGGAAGCCCAGGAACATCAGGTCCTGCGCGATCCCGGGGCCGGGCCGCGCACCGTCGAGCAGGGCCCGCAGGTCGAAGGTGCCGGACGCGGCGTACAGCCCGACCATCGCCGCGAGCATGACGAGCCCGCCCGCCAGGTTGTAGAGCAGGAACTTCACCGCGGCACGGATGCGGACGCCGGGTTCGCTTCCGGTGCCGCCGAATCCGGCGAGCAGGAAGTACAGCGGGATCAGCATCGCCTCGAAGACGAGGTAGAACAGCAGCACGTCGGTGGCGACGAAGCTGACCAGCACCATCGCCTCGACCGCCAGCGTGAGCGCGACATAGGTGCCGGCCCGCTCGCTCTGCGGGGAGGTCTCGCGCCACGCGGCGAGCAGGAGGACGGGCAGCAGCGCGGTGGTCAGCAGTACCAGGACCAGACCGGTCCCGTCGAGCCCCAGGCGGTAGCCGGCGCCGAACGACGGTATCCACGAGTGTGATTCGACGAACTGGAAGCCGCCGGCGGTGTCGAACGCGAACGCCAGCGCGACGCCGATCACCAGCGCGACGAGTGACGCCGCCAGCCCGATCCACCGCGCCGCGCGAGGCGCCGCAGCGGCGGCGACGCCGCCGACCGCGGGCGCCGCCCACAGCAGCGTCAGCCACGGCCCGCTCATGAGAGCCACACCGCCGCGGCGCCGATGAGCACCGCCGTCCCGGCCAGCATGGTCAGCGCATAGCTCCGCGCGTACCCCGTCTGCGAGCGGCGCAGGAGGAGGGATCCGAGGTGCACGCCCGCGGGGATCGCGTCGACCGCGCCGTCGATGCCCCTGCGCTCGGCGATGAGCAGCGCTTCGGTGGCGGCCTGGCCCGGACGCATGAAGACGGCCTCGTTGAGGGCGTCGCCGTACAGGTCCTGGCGGGCCGCGCGGGTCAGGGGGCTCACGGCCGTCGGTGCCTCGACGGGCACCGTCCGCGTCAGGCGGACCGCTACCGCGACGCCGATCGCGACCGCGCCGAGGACCAGCAGGGTGACCGCCCACGCGGGGATCGCGTGGTGCGCCTCGGGTGCGGATCCGACGGCGGGGGAGAGGAAGTCGGAGAGCGTGCCGCCGAGCACGAGCAGCGCGCCCGCACCGACGCTGCCCAGCGCCAGCACGATCATGGGCGCCGTCATCACGCTCGGCGACTCATGGGGATGCGTGCCCGCGCGCCAGCGGGGCTCGCCGTAGAAGGTCAGCACCATCACCCTCGTCATGTAGAAGCCGGTGATCCCCGCGCCGAGGATCGCGGCGCCGCCCAGCACGACGCCCCAGAAGCCGCCGCGGCCCAGCGCCGCCTCGATGATTCCGTCCTTGGTGAAGAAGCCCGACAGCGGCGGGACGCCGATGATCGCGAGGTAGCCGAGGCCGAAGGTGACCGCGGTGACCGGCATGACCTTCGCCAGGCCGCCGTACCGGCGCATGTCCGTCTCGTCGTTCATCCCGTGCATGACCGAGCCCGCCCCGAGGAACAGCCCTGCTTTGAAGCAGCCGTGCGCCAGCAGGTGCGCGATGGCCAGGGCGTAGCCCGCGGGGCCGAGGCCGGCGGCGAGCACCATGTAGCCGATCTGGCTCATCGTCGACGCGGCGAGGGCCTTCTTGATGTCGTCCTTCGCGCAGCCGATGACGGCACCGAAGAGCAGCGTCACCGCGCCGACGGCGAGTACGAAACCCTGCGCCACGGGAGCGGCCTCGAAGACGGGGCCGGTGCGCACGATGAGGTAGACGCCCGCGGTGACCATCGTCGCGGCGTGGATGAGCGCGGAGACGGGCGTGGGGCCCTCCATCGCGTCCCCGAGCCAGCTCTGCAGCGGAACCTGCGCCGACTTGGCACACGCGGCGAGCAGCAGGAGCAGCCCGAGCCAGGTGAGCGCGCCCTCGCCGGCCTCACCCGCGCGCGGCAGGAACTCGCCGAAGGTGGTGGTGCCGAAGGTCGTCAGGGTCACGGCGACCGCCAGGGCGAGTCCCATGTCGCCCACGCGGTTGACGATGAAGGCCTTCCGCGCCGCCGTCGCCGCCGAGGGCTTGTGCTGCCAGAAGCCGATGAGAAGGTACGAGGCGAGGCCCACGCCCTCCCAGCCCAGATAGAGCACCACGAGGCCGTCCGCCAGCACCAGCACCAGCATCGCGCCGAGGAACAGGTTGAGGTACCCGAAGAACCGTCGTCGTCCCGGATCGCTCGCCATGTATCCGATCGAGTAGATGTGGATCAGGGTGCCCACGCCCGTGATGAGGAGCGTGAAGCACACCGACAGCTGGTCCAGCCGGAACGCGAGGTCGACCGACAGGTCTCCGCCCGAGAACCAATGATAGAGAACGGTGCCCACGGACCGGTCCGCCGGATCGCGGGCCAGGAGCAGGCCGAAGGCGATGGCCGCGACCACGAAGGACAGCGCAGCGACGGCGGTCCCCACCAGGTGCCCCCAGGCGTTCGTGCGGCGCCCGCCGAGCAGCAGGACCGCCGCTCCGGCGAGGGGGATCAGCGGCAGAGCCGCGAGGAGTACGGTCACCGGTCACCGCCTCAACAGGTGCGGCTCGTCGACCGACACGGACTTGCGGACCCGGAAGATGGCGATGATGATCGCGAGGCCCACCACCACCTCGGCGGCGGCCACGACCATCGTGAAGAAGGCGAGTACCTGGCCGTGGGGCACCGCGTGCATGCGGCCCGCGGTGACCAGCGCCAGGTTGGCGGCGTTGAGCATGAGCTCCACGCACATGAACACGACGATGGCGTTGCGGCGCAGCAGCACCCCGGCCGCGCCGATCGCGAACAGCAGCGCGGCCAGGTACAGGTAGAGATGCGGGTTCACGGAGACACCTCCTCGTCGCGGAGCACGTGCGGGACCTCGTCGTCGAGCGACGCGGCGCGGTCGGGCAGGGCGCGGCGTTCGCCGGGCGCGCGCGGCGTGAGCGTGTGGTTGACGGAGTCGAGGGCAGGCGAACCGTCGGGCAGTCGGGCCGGCAGGTCGACGGCGTTGCCCAGCGCGTACACACCGGGGTTGGGCAACGGCGTGGCCCGGCGGCCCTCGCGGAACCGGCGGATCGACTGCTCGCGCTGACTGAGCGCGGTGGTGAGCTTCTCCCGGTGCGCCAGGATCATCGCGCCCAGCGTGGCCGTGATGAGCAGCGCGGCGGTGAGTTCGAACGCCCAGAGGTAGCGCACGAAGACGGTGTCGGCCAACGCCTCCACGGAGTTCGGCGGGTACTCGCCCGGGGGCGCCCCCTGCGCGGCCCCGGCGTCCCGTACCGAGGCCCGGGCGACGAGGCCGATGAGCAGCATGCCGAAGCCGAGCCCCGCGACGGCGGCGGCCACCCGGTGCCCGCGCAGGGTCTCCACGAGCGAGTCGGAGGAGTCGACGCCCACGAGCATGACGACGAACAGGAACAGCATCATCACCGCGCCGGTGTAGACCACGATCTGGACGACACCCAGGAAGGTCGCGCCCTGGGCGATGTAGGCGACCGCCAACAGGATCATGGTGGCGGCCAGGCACAGCGCCGAGTAGACGGCCTTGGAGGCCAGCACGACGCCCAGCGCGAAGACGACCGCGGGTACCGCGACGATCCAGAACGCCCACTCCTCGCCCGTCATTCGTCCACCGCCCCGCGGTAGTAGTCCGCGGCCGTGAGGCCCTCGCGCATGGCGTGCGGTGGCGGCTGCTCGCCCTCGTGCAAGGGGGCCAGCAGGTCGTCCTTGTCGTAGATCAGCGCGCCGCGATCCCGGTCGGCCATCTCGTAGTCGTTGGTCATCGTCAGCGCGCGCGTCGGGCAGGCCTCGACACAGAGGCCGCAGCCGATGCACCGCAGGTAGTTGATCTGGTAGGTCCGGCCGTAGCGCTCGCCGGGGGAGTACCGCTCCTCCTCGGTGTTGTCGGCGCCCTCCACGTAGATCGCGTCCGCGGGGCAGCTCCACGCGCACAACTCGCAGCCGATGCACTTCTCCAGGCCGTCCGCGTAGCGGTTGAGCTGGTGGCGCCCGTGGTAGCGGCCCGCGGTGGGTGCCTTCTCCTCCGGGTAGTTCTCGGTGACCGGTTTGGTGAACATCGTCCGCAGGGTCACGCCGAACCCGGCGAGGCCGAGCGGGTGGCCTCCGGGTGGGGGCGATGCAGCATCAGCCATGGGACGCCTCCTTCGCATCCGCCTCACTCGGCAGGGCGCGCCGAGCGGGCTCGGACAGGTACTGGCCCGGCAGGGGCGGCACCGGGAAGCCGCCGGCCATGGGATCGAAGGGCATCGAGAAGGTCTCGGGGTCGGGGCCGGGATCGGGCGCCTTCTGGCGACGGTGCCGCGCCACCAGGACGGCGAGCACGACGAGGGTGAACAGCAGTGAGACGACGGGGGCCAGCACCGTCGTGGAGCGCCCGGTGAGCGCCCACGCCTGCACCGCGCCGGCGACGAGCACCCAGGCCAGCGCCGTGGGGATCAGTAGCTGCCAGCCGAAGCGCATGAACTGGTCGTACCGCAGCCGCGGCAGGGTGGTGCGCAGCCAGATGAAGGCGAACAGGAAGCACCACACCTTGCCCACGAACCAGACCACCGGCCACCAACCGGAATTGGCGCCCTCCCACATGTTCAGCGGCCACGGCGCGTGCCAGCCGCCGAGGAACAGGGTGGTCGCCAGGGCGGAGACCGTGGTCATGTTCACGTACTCCGCGAGCATGAACATCGCGAACTTCAGCGAGCTATACTCGGTGTGGAAGCCGCCCACCAGTTCGCCCTCGGCCTCGGGGAGGTCGAACGGCGCGCGGTTGGTCTCACCGACCATGGAGACCACGTAGACCACGAACGAGGGCAGCAACAGGAAGACGTACCAGGTGCCCTCCTGCCGGGCGACGATGCCCGACGTCGCCATGGTGCCCGCGTACAGGAAGACGGCGGCGAACGAGAGGCCCATCGCCACCTCGTAGCTGATCACCTGCGCCGTGGACCGCAGCCCGCCGAGCAGCGGGTAGGTCGAGCCGGAGGACCAGCCGGCGAGCACGATGCCGTACACGCCGATGCTGGTGATCGCCAGGATGTAGAGCACCGCCACGGGAAGGTCCGTGAGCTGCAGCGGCGTCCACGTCCCGAACACCGAGACCTGCGGTCCGAAGGGGATCACGGCGAACGCCATGAAGGCGGGGATGGTGGCGATGATCGGCGCGAGCAGGTAGACCGGCTTGTCGACGCCCGCGGGCGTGATGCCCTCCTTCAGCGCGAGCTTGATGCCGTCCGCGAGGGACTGCAGGATGCCGAAGGGACCCACCCGGTTCGGCCCGTACCGGTGCTGCATCCGCGCCATGACCTTGCGCTCGATGAGGATCGCGGCGAGCACGGTCAGTACGAGGAAGGCGAAGATCGCCACGGCCTTGAGCAGGATGAGCCACCACGGGTCGCGGCCGAAGGCGGAGAGGTCGACCGGGTCGTGCGGTCCGAGGGCGAGGGTCATCGTGCCACCCCGATCCCCACCACGGCGCCCCAGCCGACGCCGAGGGTCTCGGCGACGGTGCTCCCGGGAGAGTTTCGCGGCACCCACACCACGCCGTCGGGCATCTCGGTCACCGCGAGCGGCAACGTGATGGTGCCGCGGTCGGTCGAGATCGATACGTCGGCGCCGTCCGCGGCGAGGATGCCGGCCGCCGTCGCCGCGGACATCCGTGCGACCGGGCGGCGCGCGGTGGCCGCGAGGTCGGGCTCCCCGTCCTGGCCGCGGCCCAGGTCGAGCAGCTGCCGCCACGTCGCGAGCAGGGCCTCCCCATCGCCAGGAGCCCCGACGGTGCCGGGTCGCCCGGTGACGGGGCGGCGCGGCAGCCGGACGGTGCCGAGCGTGCGGAGGGCGGCGGCGGCCCCGTCGCTGTCGGTGAAGCCGAGGTCGGCGCGCATCGCCCGCGCGAGCACGGCGAGCACCCGCGCGTCGGCGAGGGCGCCGGGCGTCGGGAGGGCGGCGGCGAAGGACCGGTCGCGGCCCTCCCAGTTCCGGAACGTGCCCGCGCGCTGGGTCACGGTGGCGACGGGGAGCACCACGTCGGCCCGGGCCGTCACCTCGGACTCGCGCTGTTCCAGGCTCACCACGAAGGCGGCGTCGAGGGCGCGGCGCGCGGCCCGTGGGTCAGGCAGATCCGCGACGTCCACCGCGCCGCACACCAGTGCGGGGAGTTCGCCGCTCGCCGCAGCGGCGAGGATGCCTGCGGTGTCGCGACCGGGCCCCTCGGGCAGGGTGACGCCCCAGAGGCTTTCGAGCTCGGCGCGGTGGGCGTAGTTGGCCGTCAGCCGACCGCCGGGGAGCATCCCGGGCAGCGCGCCCCCGGCGACGGCGCCGGGCTCGCCCGCGCGGCGCGGGATCCATGCGAGCCGAGCGCCGGTGGTGCCGGCCAGTGCAGCGGCGGCCGCGAGCGCGTTCGGGGTCTCGGCGAGCCGCTCGCCGACGAGGATCACCGAGCCGGGCTCCGTCAGCCGCTCCATGAGGGCCGCGTCCGCGAGGGCGGCGGGTTCGTCGCCGGGCGGGCAGGGCAGCAGGGTGCCGTGGAGGCGGCCGAGGCCGCGCGAGGCGAACGGGGCGATCGACAGCACCCGGGTGCCGCAGGCCCGGACGGCCTTGCGCAGCCGCAGGTGCACGATCGGCGACTCCTCCTCGGGTTCGAGGCCGGCGAGCAGGACGACCGGCGCCGCCTCGAGGTCGGCGTACGTCACCCCGCCCACGGCTCCGGAGGCGAGGAAGGACGCCTCCTCCGCGCTGTGCGGCCGGATCCGGAAATCGATGTCGTTGGTGCGCAGTGCGATGCGGGCGAAAGCGGAGTAGGCGTAGAGGTCCTCGACGGTGCCGCGGCCGCCGGCGAGGACGCCCGCCGCCCGCCCGGTCAGCCCCTTCGCGGCGGCCGCGATCGCCTCCGGCCACGACGCCGGGGCGAGGGCACCGTCGGCCGCGCGGACCAGGGGCGTCGTGAGCCGGTCCGGCGCCGACGCGTAGGTGAACGCCCAGCGTCCCTTGTCGCAGCTCCACTCCTCGTTGACCTCCGGGTCGTCGCCCGCGAGGCGGCGCAGTACCTCGCCTCGGCGGTGGTCGACGCGCAGCGCGCAGCCGCTGGCGCAGTGTTCGCACGCCGACGGGGTGGAGGTCAGGTCGAAGGGGCGGGCGCGGAACCGGTACGACGTGTTCGTCAGCGCGCCGACCGGGCAGATCTGCACCGTGTTGCCGGAGAAGTAGGAGTCGAGCGGCTGATCGCCGGCGACGCCCACCTGCTGCAGCGCACCGCGATCCATGAGTTCGATGAAGTCGTCGCCGGCGATCTCGTCCGAGAAGCGGGTGCACCGGGCGCACAGGACGCAGCGCTCGCGGTCGAGCACGATCTCCGCCGAGAGGGGGATCGGCTTGGGATAGGTGCGCTTGTCGGCCGCGGGAAAGCGCGAGGTGGCGCGGCCGGCGGACATCGCCTGGTTCTGCAGCGGGCACTCGCCGCCCTTGTCGCAGACGGGGCAGTCCAGCGGGTGGTTCACCAGCAGCAGCTCCATCACGCTCCGCTGCGCCCCCGCCGCGGCGGCGGAGGTGGCCTGCGTCCGCACGACCATGCCGTCGGTCACCGTCGTCGTGCAGGAGGCGAGCGGCTTGCGCTGGCCCTCCACGTCCACCAGGCACTGCCGGCACGCGCCCGCGGGGGCGAGCAGTGGGTGATCGCAGAAGCGGGGGATCGCGATGCCCAGGTCCTCGGCGGCGCGGATCACGAGAGTGCCCGGCGGGACCTCGATCTCGATGCCGTCGATGGTGGCCTTGACGGGTTCGGGCGCGGTCATCGCGCACCTCCCGGGACCGGGGCCTCGCGCATCGAGGCGGCGGGGTCGAAGGGGCAACCGCCCTCGGCGACATGTCTCGCGTACTCCTCGCGGAAGTACTTCAGGGAGCTCTGGATCGGGCTCGCGGCACCGTCGCCGAGCGCGCAGAAGGCCTTGCCGAGCACCCCATCGGCCACCTCGGCGAGCGTGTCGAGGTCCTCCGCGCGGCCCTCGCCCTCCTCCAGCCTGCGCAGCAGCCGCACCAGCCAGTAGGTGCCCTCGCGGCACGGGGTGCACTTCCCACAGGACTCGTGCGCGTAGAACTCCAGCCAGCGCAGCACGGCCCGCACGACGCACACGGTGTCGTCGAAGATCTGGAGCGCCTTGGTGCCCAGCATCGAGCCGGCCCCGGCGACCCCCTCGTAGTCGAGCGGCACGTCGAGGTGCTCCGCGGTGAGCAGCGGCGTCGACGATCCGCCGGGCGTCCAGAACTTGAGCTCGTGCCCGGGCCGGACACCGCCCGCCAGCTCGAGCATCTCCCGCAGCGTCACCCCGAGTGCGGCCTCGTACTGGCCGGGGCGGACCACATGCCCCGAGACCGAGTACAGCGTGAAGCCCGGCGACTTCTCGCTGCCCATGGTGCGGAACCACTCGGCGCCGCGCGCGAGGATCGCCGGGACGCTGGCGATCGACTCGACGTTGTTCACGCACGTCGGCGAGGCGTACAGGCCGGCGACCGCGGGGAAGGGCGGCCGCAGTCGCGGCTGCCCGCGGCGGCCCTCCAGGGAGTCGAGCAGCGCCGTCTCCTCGCCGCAGATGTACGCGCCGGCACCGCCGTGGACCACGAGCTCGAGGCTGAAACCGCTCGGACCCATGGGTTTGCCGAGATAGCCCGCCGCGTACGCCTCGGCGACGGCGGCGCGCAGCCGCCGCTGCACGCCCAGTACCTCGCCACGGACGTAGATGAACGCCCGCCGTGCTCGGATGGCGTACGAGGCGATGATGACGCCCTCGATCAGGGTGTGCGGCGTGGCGAACATGAGCGGCATGTCCTTGCACGTACCGGGTTCGGACTCGTCGGCGTTCACCACGAGGTAATGCGGTTTGTCGGCGCCGGGTGCGGGGTCCTCGCCCGGGCGGAGCTGCGGGATGAAGCTCCACTTCAGGCCGGTCGGGAAGCCGGCGCCGCCGCGGCCCCGCAGCCCCGCGTCCTTGACCAGGGCGATCACCTCGTCGGGGGTCATCGTGAGCGCGCGTTCGAGTCCCTCGTAGCCGCCCGCGGCGCGGTAGGAGGTGAGGGTCCAGGGCTCGGGGTCGCCCCAGTGGGCGGAGAGCACGGGGGTGAGCTGCGCGGTCATGACTCCGCCTCCCGGGCGGCCTGCAGGCCGGCCATCGTGGGCGCGCCGCCAGCGCCGGAAGCGGAGACGGCGCCGGGCCGGGGGTCGTCGAAACCGGCCAGCAGCCGGGCGGTCTCGCGGAAGGTTCCGAGCGGGGCGCCGCGCGTCGGCGACGGTGGCCGGCCCGACCGGAGCGCGTCGACCAGGTCCCGGGCGCTCGCCACCGTCTGGTCGTCGAAGAACTCCCAGTTGACCATCACGACGGGGGCGTAGTCGCAGGCCGCGTTGCACTCGACCCGCTCGACGGTGACCTTCCCGTCGTCGGTGGTGCCGCCGGGGGCGATCCCGAGGTGTTCGCAGAGCGAGGACAGGATGGCGTCGCCGCCGAGCACCGCGCACAGCGTGGTGGTGCACACGCCGACCAGGTATTCGCCCGTCGGGCCGCGCCGGTACATCGAATAGAACGTGGCGACGGAGACCACCTCGGCGGCGGTGAGGCCCAGTGCGGCCGCGCAGAACTCGATGCCCGCGGGCGTGATGTAGCCGTCCTCGGACTGCACCAGGTGCAGCAGCGGCAGCAGGGCCGACCGCTTCTCGGGATAGCGTGCGATCAACTGTGCGGCGTCCGCCGCGAGCCGCTCGGCGACGGGCGCGGGGTACTCGGTGGGCGCGCCGGGCCGGTACAACTGCACGGCCTCCTGCGGTCGCGCGCCGAACTCGAGGAAGACGGGCTCGCTCATCGATCCACCCCTCCCATGACCGGGTCGATGCTGGCGACGGCCGCGATGACATCGGAGACCATGCCGCCCTCGCACATCGCCGCGACCGCCTGCAGATTCGTGAACGAGGGGTCGCGGAAGTGCACCCGATAGGGCCGGGTGCCACCGTCGCTGACGGCGTGCACGAGCAACTCGCCCCGCGGTGCCTCGACCGAGACCGCGACCTGGCCGGCGGGAACCGCGAAGCCCTCGGTGACGAGCTTGAAGTGGTGGATGAGCGACTCCATCGACTCGCCCATGATCTCCGCGATGTGCGCGCGCGAGTTGCCGAGACCGTCGGGACCGACCGCGAGGTCCGCCGGCCAGCCGAGGCGCGCATCGTCGACCATGACGGGGCCGGGCGCGAGCTTGTCGAGGCACTGCTCCACGATGCGGAGGGACTGGCTCATCTCCAGCACGCGGATCAGGTACCGGCCGTAGCAGTCGCAGCCACTGTCGGTGACCACGTCGAACTCGTAGTCCTCGTAGCCGCAGTACGGTTCGCTGCGGCGCAGATCGTGGGGCAGGCCCGTCGACCGCAGGACCGGCCCGGTGACGCCGAGCGCCATGCAGCCGGTGAGGTCGAGGTAGCCGATGTTCTTGGTCCGGGCGATCCAGATCGGGTTGTCCGTGAGCATCGACGACATCGCGTCCAGCTGTGGCGGCAGCGTCCGCAACAGCTCCCGGATCTGCGGGACCGCCTCGGCGGGCAGGTCGGCCGCCACGCCGCCGGGCCGGATGTAGGCGTGGTTCATCCGGAGCCCGGTGATCGTCTCGAAGACGTCGAGGATCTGCTCGCGGATCTCGAAACCGCGGAGCATCGGGGAGACGGCGCCCAGCTCCATACCACCGGTGGCCAGCGCCACGAGGTGGCTGGTGATCCGGTTCAGCTCCATGAGCAGTACGCGGATGACCGTCGCGCGCTCGGGGATCTCCTCCGTGATGCCCAGCAGTTTCTCCACCGCCAGGCAGTACGCGGTCTCGTTGAACAGCGGCGCGAGATAGTCCATCCGGGTGACGAAGGTGGTGCCCTGTGTCCAGGTGCGGAACTCCAGATTCTTCTCGATGCCGGTGTGCAGGAAGCCGATCCCGCACCGCGCTTCGGTCACGGTCTCCCCGTCGAGCTCGAGGATCAGGCGCAGCACGCCGTGCGTCGACGGGTGCTGCGGGCCCATGTTGACCACGATCCGCTCCTGGCCGATCGCCTCGGCGGCGATGTCGTCCCAGTCGGAGCCCATGGCGGTGAACTCGCTGTGGTCGGTGGTCACGAGTACGACCTCCGGGTGTCGGGCGCGGAGACCTCGGCGCCGTGGAACTCGACGCCGATGCCGCCCAGCGGGTAGTCCTTGCGCTGCGGATGCCCCTCCCAATCGTCCGGCATCTCGATCCGGGTGAGCGAGGGGTGGCCGTCGAAGACGATGCCGAAGAAGTCGTAGGTCTCGCGTTCGTGCCAGTCCGTCGTGGGGTACACGGAGAACAACGACGGGACGTGCGGATCGGCGTCGGGGCACGAGGTTTCGAGGCGCAGCCGGCGGCCGTGGGTGATCGACTGCAGGTGCGTGACCGCGCGCAGTTCCGCGCCGGCGTCCTCGGGGAAGTGCACGCCGGAGGTGCCCAGGCACATCTCGAACCGCAGGGCCGGCTCGTCGCGCAGCAGCCGCGCCACGGCGACCACGTGCTCGCGCGGTACCCGCAGCGTGACCTCGCCCCGGTGCACCACCACCGCGCGGACCGCCTCGGCGAAGGGCGCACCGTCGGTGCGGTCCAGGGCGTCCCGCAGCACGGCGAGCATCCCGTCGAAACCGTCGGGCAATGGTTCCTCGCCGGGCCCGGGCATCACGACGGGACGGCTGATCCGCCCGTAGCCCGAGGTATCGCCGGTGCCGCCGCTGAACATCCCGGTACGCGTCCGCACGACGTCGGGCTGGGGTGTCGTGCGCTCGACGGCGTCGCCGGGGTCGACGGTGCCGCCGGGCTCGGGCGGGTCGGGGGACTCGGTCATCGCAGCAGACCCTTGAACTCGATGGTCGGGCGTGCGGCGAGAGCGGCCTCCTCCGCGGCGCGGCGGGCGGCCTCGCGGTTCACGCCCATCGGCGTCTCCGCGACCTTCTCGTGCAGCGCCAGCAGTGCGTTGAGCAGCATCTCCGGGCGGGGCGGGCACCCGGGCAGGTAGATGTCGACGGGAACCACGTGGTCGACGCCCTGCACGATGGCGTAGTTGTTGAACATGCCGCCCGAGCTGGCGCAGACCCCCATGGCCAGGACCCATTTCGGCTCCGCCATCTGGTCGTACACCTGGCGCAGCACCGGTGCCATCTTCTGGCTCACGCGGCCGGCGACGATCATCAGGTCGGCCTGCCGCGGTGAGGCGCGGAACGCCTCCATGCCGAACCGGGCGATGTCGAAACGCGGGCCGGTGGTGGCCATCATCTCGATCGCGCAGCAGGCCAGGCCGAACGTGGCCGGCCACAGCGATCCCTTCCGCGCGTACCCCGCCACCACCTCGAGCGTCGACAGCAGGAATCCGCCCGGAACCTTGTCCTCTACCCCCACGGCGGAACCTCGCTCCCGACGAATCCGTCAGCGTGGCGCACCGCGGGCGCCTCCCTCAATCCCACTGCAGTCCCCCTCGCCGCCACTCGTAGACGTAGGCGACCGTGACGTTCACCAGGAACAGCGCCATTGCGAGCAGGCCGTACGTGCCCAGCACGTCGAAGTGCACGGCCCACGGATAGAGGAAGACGATCTCGATGTCGAAGATGATGAACAACATGGCCGTCAGGTAGAACTTCACCGGGAACCGGCCGCCGCCCGACGCGGGCGTGGGGGAGGGGTCGATGCCGCACTCGTACGCCTCGAGCTTCGCGCGGTTGATGCGGCGCGGCCCGACGAACCGGGCGACGCCCACGGAGAACACCGCGAAGGCGGCCGCGATCGCCCCCAGTACCAGGATGGGCACGTACAGGTTCACGGCGACGCTCCTTCCGCGGTGTATGCGAAATCCCATTCAGCAGAACCGGTTAGGCTCCCCTGAGTGAAGTTGTGAGCTACATCACAACTATATGTCCTACGTGTGATCGGGGTGGGCTTTTGGGGCGAGCGTGTCTGATTTTCAGAGGGTCGCGGTGGCGAGCAGTCGTCCGGCGGCCTCCGCCAGCTCGAACGGGTCGAGCGGGTGGCTCACCCAGGCGTCCGCCTGGGACCACCGTGCCAACCAGCGGTCGGCACGACGCGCTGTGACGACCAGCAGCGGAGGGCACGGATCGATCTCGTCGCGCACCTGCCGCGCCAGGCCCATGCCGCCCGCGGGGGCGGCCTCCCCGTCGAGCACGACCAGTGCGACCCCGCCCTCGTCGAGCCGCGCGATGACCGCCGGGGCCGTGGCGGCCTCGAGGACCGTGATCGGAGGTCTGTCCGGGGCGGGGCGTGTGCCCAGGGCCGCCGTGATCTCCGCGCGGTGGCGCGCGTTGGAGCTGTAGACGAGGACGAGCGGGGCTGCGCCGGTCATGGTCCCCACGATAGGGACGAGGATCGGGTTACGAGGCGGTTTGCGGGTAGTGCCGCGCCGCCACGTCCGGGTGCGCCCGCAGGCGGCTCTTCCAGGCGTTCTCGCCGTAGGTGTCGAAGATCGGGTTGTCCGGGTCGACGGTGACGCCCGTGCGCAGCTCCGCGGGGAGCGGCAGGTGCGGCATGCGCGCCGTGACCGACGGGTTGAAGAAGTACGGCACGGAGATCCGGTCGGCGCCGGTGCGGCGATTCACCACGCGGTGCTCCGTCGCATGCAGGTAGCCGTCGGTGCCGACCTCGAGCATCTCGCCGATGTTCACGATGAACGCGCCGGGCAGCGGTGGCACGTCCACCCATACGGTCGCGCCGGGCGGCAGTACCTGCAGGCCCTCCGACGCCGGGTCCACCAGCAGCAGCGTCAGCACCCCGGAGTCCTTGTGCGCGCCCACGCCCTGGGCGGTGGCCGTGCCCGCGGGATAGCGCACCACCTTGATCAGCGTCGCCGGCCGCTCTGCGAAGGCCTCGTCGAAGACGTGCGGGTCGGCGCCCAGTGACCGCGCCCACGCGCGCAGCAGCGCGAGCGAGATCCGCGACAGGTCCGCGTCCCAGCGCTCCATGACCGTCCGCAGCTCCGGCAGGGCCGCCGGCCACTGGTTCGGGCCGAGCAGGTTCCGGTAGTCCGGTCCCGGGCCCGACGGTGCCGGGTCCTCCCGTCCCAGATCGATCTGCTCCCGCCAATCCACCTCGCCGCGGGTGAGCTCGCCACCGAGACGGGTGTACCCACGGAAGTGGGGCGAGTTCGTCATCGCGACGGCGTCCTTGTCCGCCTGCGGCAGCGCGAAGAAGGCGCGGGCCACGGAGAGCACCTCGTCGATGCGGTCCTGCGGGAGGCCGTGCCCCGTCAGATAGAAGAAGCCCACGTCGTGCGCGGCGGCGCGGACGGCACCGTCGAACCGCGCGGGGTCGGTGTCCAGGAGGGCGAGGTCGAGCACCGGGACGGACATGACCGCAGGGTAGCGCCGGACGGTCCCGGTATGAGTGGATCCGATCAGCGTGATCGGGACTTCGTGCGCGCCGGGCTTCGTGTCGTGGGTGCCGGGCACTAGGCTGGCTGCTGAGTTGCCCCCGAGCTCGGCCAGTGCATAAGGAGAGACCGTGTCCGAAATCATCCAGGTAGGCGCCCGCGAGATTCTCGATTCGCGTGGTAACCCCACGGTGGAGGTCGAGATCGTGTTGGCCGATGGCAGCTTCGCCCGTGCGGCGGTGCCGTCGGGTGCGTCCACCGGTGAGCACGAGGCCGTGGAGCTGCGCGATGGTGGCGACCGGTATCTGGGTAAGGGTGTGACGAAGGCCGTCGAGGGGGTGCTGGAGGTCATCGCGCCGGAGGTGATCGGCATTCCGGCGGATGAGCAGCGGATCATCGATCAGACGCTGCTGGATCTGGATGGCACTCCGGATAAGAGCCGCCTCGGCGCGAACGCGCTGCTCGGCGTCTCGCTCGCCGCTGCGAAGGCCGCCGCCGAGTCCGCCGCGCTGCCCCTGTTCCGCTACCTGGGTGGCCCGAACGCGCACATTCTGCCGGTGCCGATGATGAACATCCTCAACGGCGGCGCCCATGCGGACAGTGGTGTCGATGTGCAGGAGTTCATGGTCGCGCCGATCGGTGCCGAGACCTTCAAGGAGTCGCTGCGCTGGGGTGCGGAGGTGTACCACGCCCTGAAGTCGGTGCTCAAGAGCAAGGGGTTGAACACGGGGCTGGGTGATGAGGGTGGTTTCGCGCCGTCGGTCGCCGGCACCCGCGAGGCGCTGGACCTGATCTCCGAGGCCATCGGCAAGACCGGCCTGCAGTTGGGCTCCGATGTGGCGCTCGCGCTCGATGTGGCGGCGACGGAGTTCTACGGCTCGGGGGGCTACAAGTTCGAGGGCAAGACCCTGAGCGCGGCGGAGATGGGGGAGTTCTACCGGGGTCTGATCGGGGAGTTCCCGCTGGTCTCGATCGAGGACCCGTTGTCGGAGGACGACTGGGAGGGCTGGGTCGATCTGACCGATGCCATCGGCGACAAGGTGCAGTTGGTGGGTGATGATCTGTTCGTGACGAACCCGGAGCGGCTTGAGGACGGTATCGCTCGGGGTGCTGCGAACGCTCTGTTGGTGAAGGTGAATCAGATCGGCACGCTGACCGAGACGTTGGATGCGGTGGCGTTGGCGCATAACAACGGTTACAAGTCGATGATGAGTCACCGTTCGGGTGAGACGGAGGACACGACCATCGCGGACCTCGCCGTCGCCGTGGGCAGCGGCCAGATCAAGACGGGTGCGCCGGCCCGGTCGGAGCGGGTCGCGAAGTACAACCAGCTGCTGCGCATCGAGGAGGAGCTCGGCGATGCCGCGCGGTACGCCGGCGACACCGCCTTCCCCCGCTTCGAGTTCACCAGCTAGCCGAGTAGTACCCCGAGAGTCGAAGGAGCACAGCCGAAGTGAGCAGCAGGTCCCGCCTCGTGCGCAGCCCGTCGGGCGCTGAAGCCCGCGCGGACGGTCGGAGCGCCGGGCGCACCGTCGTGCTGTTCCTCGTGCTGTGCGTCCTCGCGCTCACCCTCGCGGTGCCGGTGCGGACGTACATGTCCGAGCAGGCCCGCGAGGAGAAGGTCGCGGCCGAGCACGCCCAGTTGTTGGCCGACATCGCCCGGCTCGAGGAGCAGAAGCGCCTGCAGGACGATCCGGAGTACATCAAGGCCCAGGCCCGGATCCGGCTGCAGTACGTGATGCCCGGCGAGACGCCGTACCGCGTGCAGGTGCCCGGCGCCCCGAAGCCGACGCCGGAGCAGGTGGAGGCGGAACAGGCCAAGCAGAACCCCTGGTACACCAATGTCTGGCGCACGATCGCGGTGCCGCACTGATGAGTGACGCAGTCTCCCAGGAGGACCTGGACCGGGTCGCCGCGCAGTTGGGCCGCACCCCGCGCGGCGTCCTCGCGATCGCGTACCGCACGCCGGACGGCGAGCCCGCCGTGGTCAAGACCGCACCGCGACTCCCCGACGGGACGCCCTTCCCGACGCTCTACTACCTGACGGACCCCCGGCTCACCGCCGAGGCGAGCCGCCAGGAGAGCGCGGGACTCATGCGCGAGATGGAGGCGCTCCTCGCCTCCGACGAGTCGATCGCCGAGAACTACCGTGCGGCGCACCGGCATTACCTCGAATCCCGCAACGCCCTGGAGGACCTGGGTACCGACTTCACCGGCGGCGGCATGCCGGACCGGGTGAAGTGCCTGCACGTACTCATCGCCTACGCGCTCGCCGAGGGGCCCGGGGTCGTCCGGCTGGGCGACGAGGCCGTGGCACTCGCCGCCGCGGCCGGCCTGCGCGGCAACGCGGTCCCCGCCGACTGGCCGGAGCCGCAGTTCCCCTGGGGTGGTGAGTGAGCCCCCTGGTCGTCGCGGCGATCGACTGCGGTACCAACAGCATCCGCCTGTACGTCGCGCGGTCCACCGCCGCGGGCCTGGAGGAACTGCACCGCGAGATGCGGATCGTCCGGCTTGGCCAGGGCGTCGACGCCACCGGTGAATTCGCCGCAGAGGCCCTCGAGCGCGTACGCACGGCGCTGGACGCGTACGTCGCCACCGCACTGGAACTGGGCGCGACCCGGGTGCGCATGGTCGCGACCTCGGCCGCCCGCGACGTCTCGAACCGCGACGCCTTCCTGGACCTCACCGCGGCCGCGCTGGGCCGGATCACGCCCGGCGTCCGCGCCGAGGTGATCGCCGGCACCGAAGAGGCCGAACTCTCCTACCGCGGCGCCACCGCGGGCCTCGACGCAGCCGACCCGGCCCTTGTCGTCGACCTCGGAGGGGGGTCGACGGAGCTCGTCGTGGGTTCGGGAGGCACCGTCGCGCACGCTCATTCGGCCGACATCGGCTGCGTCCGCATCACCGAACGCGCGCTGCGCACCGACCCGCCGACCGACGCGGAGGTGGCGGACGCGATCGTGCACATCGACGCCGCGCTCGACGGAGCGACCGCGGTGGTGCCGCTCGATGGCGTTCGCACGTGGATCGGGGTCGCGGGAACCTTCACGACGCTCGCCGCGCTCGCGCACGGGCTCACGGAGTACGACCCCGCCCGCATCCACGGCTCGCGGGTGCCGCTCGACGATCTGATCGCGCTGTGCCGCCGGCTGGTGGGCATGACCTCGGTGGAGCGCCTGGCCCTCGGCCCGATGCACCCCGGTCGCGCCGATGTGATCGGCGGCGGCGCGCTCGTGGCGATGCGTCTGGCGGAGCGACTGGCCACCGTCGGCGTGACCGAGCTCACTGTTTCCGAGCACGACATCCTCGACGGCGTGGCCATGGGGCTCGCCGAATCCGGGAATTAACGCACTGTTGACGAACTCACAGCCTTTCCGCAGCGCACGAAGCAGTTCGGCCGCCTAACGTCTTCCTCGAACGGCGAAAGGGAGTCGAAGATGACGAAGGCAACCGAATGCGTGATCGTGGTACTGGACGGCACCGACGCGACAGCACGACTGGTCGCTGAGCTCGCCACGGCGGGGAACCGGGTGACCGCGGTCGGCTCGAACTTCCGCGACGTGGTCTCCGTGCTCTCCGGTGACGTCTACGCGCTCGTCGCGGACCTCGCCGACCCCGAGCAGTGGGCGACGGCCGTCGGTCGCGCCGAGGCGCGGCACGGCACCGTCGACACGGTGCTCGACCCGGCCGGCCGGCTGGCGTCCCGCGCGGCCTGACCGACCCGCACCGTCCGACCCCGGAATCGGGGTGGATATCCGGGACTTCACGGAGGCGGGCGCGGCGATGCGGTCCTAGCTTTGCCGCATGACGACGACCAGCCCGTCGGTGCCGCGGATCGCGGCGCTCGACGCCCTGCGCGGTTTCGCGCTCGGCGGGATCTTCGCGGTCAACATCGCCATCATGGCGAACCCGGCCGGATTCGCGGAGGGGCCGGTGCGGGCCTTCGAGGAGATGTTCCTGCACAACCGCTTCTACGTGCTGTTCTCCTTCCTCTTCGGCTACTCGCTGACCCTGCAGTTCCGCTCCGCGGAGCGTGACGGCGCGAACGCCACGGCGCGCACCGTGCGCCGGCTCGCCGCGTTGGTGGCGATCGGCACCCTCCACACCGTGTTCCTGTTCACGGGCGATGTCCTGTTCGGCTACGGCGTGATCGGCTTCGCCCTGCTGGCGCTGCGCGGACTCGGTCCGCGGTCCGCGCTGCGCCTCGCCGGTGTGCTGTACGGAGCGTGCCTGGTGTTGTTCGTCGCGCTGACCGTCGCACGGATGGGCCAACCGCCGGATGCGGCGCAGACCGCGGCCGACAACGCCGCCGCCCTCGACGCCGTCCGCGCGGGCTGGGGCGAGGCCGCGATGTACCGCTGGACCGACGGTGTCGATCGCCTCGCGCCCACCGTCGTCTTCGGACTGCTCAACGTGCTGCCGCTGTTCCTGGTCGGCCTCGCGGCGGGGAAGGTCCGCCTGCTCGAGGACCCGGCCCGCTACCTCCCGCACCTCCCGCGGGTGCAGGCGGTCGGATTCGGCCTGGGGCTTCCGCTCTCGGTGATGCCGGTGGCGCTGCACATCCCGCACACCGAGGCACTCGGGTACGTCTCCGGCCCCCTCCTGGCCGCCGCGTACGCCGCCACCTTCCTGCGGGTGATCCACGCCCGCCCCGCCGTGTCCGAGGTCTTCGCCCCGGCAGGCCGGATCAGCGCCACGGTGTACCTGTCGCAGTCGCTCATTGCGGCGATCGTCTTCACGGGTTACGGATTCGCGCAGGCCGGAAAGTGGTCCGACGGTGCCGTACTCGCCTTCGCCGTCGTCGTGTTCGCCCTCCAGCTCGCGGCGGCGCGGTGGTACACGCGACGGTTCCGGTACGGCCCCGCCGAATGGGTGCTGCGGGTGGCGACGTACGGCGGGACCCGCAGCGTCCGCGAGCACGCGCGCACCGCGGTCAGTGAGCGAGCTTGAGCCCGATGACGCCGCCGACGATGGCCAGGATGCAGACGATCTTGATCAGGGACGCGGACTCCTCGCCGGTTGCCATGCCGTAGACCACCGTGAGGGTGGCGCCGATACCGACCCAGACCGCGTACGCGGTGCCGGTGGGCAGGTCGCGCATGGCGTAGGCGAGCCCGGCCATGCTCGCGACGAGCGCGACGCCGAAGACGATCGACGGGGTGAGCTTGGAGAAGCCCTCGGACTTGCCGAGCGCGGTGGCCCAGACGGCCTCGAGAACGCCGGAGACGACCAGAACGATCCATGCCATGATGCGAACCTCCTCAGGTACACACCGTCTTTTCGCTCGCCGGGTACGGTGTGCCTCGTCCGGATGTCCTTCGCGACGACAACCAGATTACTCGACCGAGTCCGACGGGCAAGTGCCGGTGACGAATCTGACCCGCGCACTAGGGTGAGCGATATGACGCGCGAACTGGTGTACACGGGATTCATCTCGCTCGACGGGGTGGCGGATTCGCCCGGCGGGACGGTCGAGGGGCACCGCAGCGGCGGCTGGGTGGCGCGGCACGAGTTCCTTCCCGAGGCCTTCTCGCTCAAGGGCGAGGAACTGGGGGAGACGACGGCGCTGCTGTTCGGGCGGCGCAGCTACGAGGCGTTCGGCGCGGTGTGGCCGCAGTCCGAGGACCACGCCGCCTACCGGGACCTGCCGAAGTACGTCGCGTCCACGACGATCGGCGAGGGCGATCTCGTCGACGGGTGGGGCGGCACCACGATCCTGCGGTCGGCGGAGGACGTCGCCGCCCTCAAGCAGACCGACGGGGGCTCGATCTTCATCCACGGCAGTTGTGAACTCGCCCGCAACCTCGCCGACGCCGGCCTCATCGATCGCTACAACCTCCTCGTCTTCCCGTACCTGCTCGGCGCGGGCAAGAGCATCTTCGGCCGCCAGGACCGCGACGCGACGGCTCTGCGCCTGCGGGAATCGCAGGCGTACCCGAACGGTGTGCTCAAGGTGATCTACGACGTGATTCGTTGACCGGTCCGCCACGCATCCCCGGTTTCGGGAACTTGCGTGTGCGGGAGTCGTCCGTACCGTCGGGGGCATGTCCGATCTAGCCCTTCAACTCAGCGAGAACGGACGGCAGTGGCTGATCCACACGCCTCTGGAGATCGGCCTCTACGTCGTCCTCGCCGTCGTCGTCCGGTACGTGCTGCACCGCGGCATCGACCGGCTCGTCCGCGGCAACCGGCGCGACGGCGACTCGGCCCCACGGCGATTCGGCCTGGATCGGCTCCGCGGCAGACTCGGCAGCCGGCGGCTGCCCGCTGTACGGCGGCGCACCGTCGACGATCCGGCGAAGGCGCAGCGCGACCGGGAGGCCCGGGCCCGGCGGGCGCAGCGGGCGGAGACCATCGGGTCGGTGCTCAAGTCCGCGGTCTCCTTCCTGGTGCTCATCTGGGTGGTGATCCAATCGCTGGCGATCCTCGGGGTGAACGTGGCTCCGCTCATCGCCTCCGCCGGTGTGGTGGGTGTGGCCCTGGGCTTCGGTGCGCAGAACCTGGTGCGGGACTTCATCTCCGGAATCTTCATGCTGATCGAGGACCAGTACGGCGTGGGCGATGTTGTTGACCTGGGGGAGGTGACCGGCACCGTCGAGACCGTGGGCATGCGGATCACGACGGTACGCGACGTGCAGGGCACGCTCTGGTACGTCCGCAACGGTGAGATCATGCGCGTCGCCAACTTCAGCCAGGACTACGCGGTGGCCTTCCTGCAATTGCCCATCTCGTACTCCGCCGACGTGGACCTCGCGTGCCGCGTCGCCCTCGAGGCGTCACTGGATGCGGTGGCCGAGGCGCCGCTGGCGGACGACGTGCTCGGAGCACCCGACATGCTCGGCGTCGACGGTGCCACGGCCGACCGGGTGAGTATCCGCCTGACCGTGCGGGTGCGCGCCAACCGGCAGTGGGCGGTGGAGCGCGAGCTCCGGCGCCGCATCCTGCGCGCCTTCGACGAGCACGGCATCGCCCCGCCCTACCGCAGCGGACTCCCGGTGGCCGCCGGGGTGCAGGACTGACCTGGGTCTCTCCCGGGAGTGCCGCGGGGAGCGGACGATTCGGTCATCATGGACGGATGCGCAGTGTCACCTACTCCCTGAGCACGTCGGCGGACGGGTACATCGTGGGGCCGGACGGGGCCTTCGACTGGTCCCAGCCCGACGAGGAGGTGTTCCGCTTCGCCACTGATGAGGTGCGGGGACTGGATGTCCACCTGATGGGGCGGCGGCTGTACGAGACGATGCTGTACTGGGACACCGCCGCGGAGACCCAACCGCTGGACGCCGACGAGCGGGTCTTCGCCGCGCTCTGGAAGGACCTGCCGAAGGTCGTCTTTTCCACGACGCTCACCGAGGTGCACGGCGCCAACACCCGCCTCGCCCATGGTGACCTCGCGGAGGAGATCGCCCGGCTGCGCGGCGAACCCGGCGAGGGGAACATCGGCGTCGGCGGCGCCGGCCTGGCCGCCGAGGCAGCTCGGCTGGGGTTGCTCGACGAGTACCGCGTGCGCGTGTATCCGGTGCTAGTCGGCGGCGGAACCCCGTACTTCCCGCAGCAGGGGACGGCCACCGCTCTGGAGCGTGTGGGCGGCCGATCCTTCGCATGCGGCGTCGATTTCGTGCACTACCGCGTGCTGCGCTGAACCGTGACCGCGCAGGTTCCTGCGGCGGAATTGATGAGGTCCTGAGCGAAGCGTTCGACGGTCGCATTCGTCGGCGGATCAGATGGCCAGGAGTATCAACCAGCCGAAGCAGATGAGGAGAGCGACGCCCGACAGCACCATTCCTCGATCGCTAGCCCCCCTCGGCGACTTCGCCAAGCCGACTCCGGAGAGCAGTAGTCCGATCGGCGACAGCAGCCAGGCGATCATGCCGATCAACGGGATGAATGCGAAGAGCAGCGCCAGGAGCCCTGCCTGATCGGCATCTTTCCGGACATTGCGCGGCCGGTCGGGTACGCGCGCTGCGACAGGTGCCCCCAGTCGGACTCGAACCGACACTCGGCGGATTTTAAGTACTCCCGGTGTGCTGTTCTCCGAGATACGCCACCAGGCATGACGCCATTGTCGATCCCGCAGACTCGCAGGTGAGCGCCCATAACTGACCACCGTTTGACCACCAGCGGCTACCGCTGGCGCACCGCCAAGCTGGCGCCGGTGGGTAGCACGGGGGTGGCATGGCACCGTCCGTTCAGCGATTCGCCTGGCTCCCCTGCGTGCGCTGGCCGCTGGTCGGACGGTGGGCGTACGGTGGCAGCAGCCAGCACGCCGCAACCGGGCAGTACCCGCAGCGCCCGCGACCCGAGGTCGCAGCTGTCGCAGTTCAGGTTCACCGCGAACCGCGTAATTCTTCGCTTGGTCAGAGACCGGCGTCGTCGAGAAAGAGCCCCGACGAATCCAGTCCCTTCTACCGAACGGAGAAATCCATGAACGCCACCCTGACCCCGCCCGATCTCCGCGATCTTCGCGACGAACTGTTCGCCTTCGGCGGTGACGCAGCCACCGGCTATTCGACCGCGGGCGATGTGCTCGTGCACCAAACGGCCGACGGCGTCGATCTTTCGTCCCTCTGGTCCGACGCGCAGGCCGCGATGGCAATGTGGAATCAGAAGCGCTCCGCGCTGGCTTCGCTCATCTCGTACTCGACGGTGAACGTGGGCGACGCCATTCCGCAGAGTCTCGGCGGCGACCATTTCGAGGTCGCGTCGGAATTCGGCGAGCCGACCGGTCTCCGCGCAGAGCCGAACGCGCTTCTGCTCGGGTATGACTACGAGGACTACGACATCGCGTCGCGGTTCACCTGGAAGTTCTTGCGCGATGCGAACGCTGAGCAGGTCCGCAGCGTCGTCAACCGCGTGATGGAGGCCGACAATCGTCAGACGACCGGCGCGATCCTCCGGCGGCTGTTCAGCCCCGAGCAGGGGGCCAACGAGTTCGGCACTCCGGTTTACGGCCTCTACAACGGCACCGACGGAATGATCCCGCCCGAGTACGCCGGTCAGGTGTTCCCACCCGAGACCAGTCACTACCTCGTGAGCGGGAACACCGATCTCGACCCCGGCGACCTGAAGGATGCAATCGACCAGGTCCGCTCCAAGGGCTTCGGCGTCGACGGCAATTCTCGGCTGATCATCCTGGCGAACCCCGCGGACGGCGAGATCATCCAGACCTTCCGTGCAGGCATCGCCACGAACGGCATCGAGAGCAAGTACGACTTCATCCCGTCGTCGTCCGCCCCGGCGTACCTCACCACCGAGAACGTCGTGGGCCAGATCGCCCCAGCAGAATTCGGAGGCCTGGAGGTCAGCGGCAGTTACGGCCCGGCATGGCTGATCGAGAGCCACTACCTGCCCGTCGGGTACGTCGCCGTTGTCGCGACCGGTGGACCGAATAGCTCGATGAACCCGGTCGCCTTCCGGCAGCACAATAACCCCAATTACCAAGGCCTGCGAATGATTCCGGGCCGGGACCAGAGGTACCCGCTGCAGGATTCGTTCTTCGCTCGCGGGTACGGGACGGGCGTCCGGTACCGGGGCGCGGCGTGCGTCGTCCAGGTCAAGTCGTCCGGTCCGTACTCCGAGCCCGAATGGTCGTGGCGCTGATGCACGCGTCGCGACCGAGGACGACCGGTAGGCCGCTCGCTGGCAGTCACGAACACGACCTGCCCGAGCTGGAGCCGAGCGAATTCAGCTGGGGGCCGGGCCTCACGCCGCCCGAGCTCGCGGACGCTCCGCCCTCGCAGGGTGGGATGTATCGCGGGACGACGCCACCCATGCCTGAGTCCGAGGACTTGCGCGCCCTCACTGACGAGCTGGCCGAACGGCGCGCACGCCGCGAGCGTCTGCAGGGCGGTCGGCAATGAGCCGCCGCGTCCAGCGCAGGGACCGGCTGGGCCGGTTCGCTGGGGCGGGCTCGAAGGTCGTCAGCTCCACGAAGGCGGCGACGGCGAACGCGGGCAAGAAGGTGTCCAAGTCGGTGAGCAACGCCTACGTCCAGGGCAGCTTTGAGAAGCACCTGACCGTCGGTCAGGGCGGCGACTACAAGGGCGTGAAGATCGGTGCTGAGTTCCGTTCGCCCGCCGGTCGTGGAGTGGTCGCGAAGGGCATCGTCGGTTACCACGGCCGTCCTGATCGCCGGCTCGACGTCACGCCCTCGCTGGACAAGGCGCAGAAGAAGCTGACGGTCACCGCGCGGCCGAACCCCGCGAGCCGTAAGGCCACGGCAGGGACGAAGGTGCGGCGATGATCGCCGGCGATCTGCCCCAGATCGGACCTACGCCGTTGACGCAGCACCGGGCACGCCCTGTGGGCCACCCACCCCGCGCAGGGAGCCACCGCGACAGCCTGTGGCCCGCGATAGGCGGTTGAGCGGCCACGTTGCAGCCGCCCCACCACCACAACTACACAGCGAGCCGGGCACCGCCCGGCCACAGACTCGGTGAGTTCCCCGCTCACCGACGGCAGGTCGACTTGTCCCTGCCGCGCGTCGTCGACTTGTCCGACGCGGTGCGGGAGGAGAGCCAGGCTCGGCCCTCTTCCCGCAAACACCGAACCCCCGCCGAGGACGACTCGATCGCAATCATCGCCTCGGCGGGGTTTCGGCTGTTCGACGTAGCTACTTGAACGACGCCGACTTGAAGAACTGCACCTCGCCGCCGAGCACGCCAGAGACCGCGCTGCACGCTGCCTGTTGCTTAGCTTGGACCAGTCCGTCGCACGAGACGAACCAGTTCGACCCCTGAACCAGGTATAGGGCCAGTGCGGCACTGTTAGTCGTGACCATAGACGTCTCCAGGTACAGCCGCTTCTGGAAGACGGAGGGGTCCGCCGAGTAGTAGATGGAGAGACTCTTCATCGCGTCGCCATCCACATTGCACCGCTGAGACTGAGCGCCAGGGGCTGCAATCATGTCCTGAACGCAGTTGACGCCTCCTGCTTGCAGCGCGACCAAAATCGCCTGCGACCCGCTGAACGTCTGCGCGCTTACCTTGGCCGCCGTAGCAGTCGCCTCAGTCGTCGTCGACGTGCTGCCGGTCGTCGCCTTCTCGCCCCCGCCGCATCCTGTCAGGACCATCGATCCCACTGCCAAGCCGACCCCGGCCCGCTTCCATCCATGCATCTGTGCCTCCTTCTAGACCAGGCAGATCATGCCCGACTTGCCGGACAATCCGGCTGGAATCGAATACTAAACCGTTTGGCCGTGGACCGATTGGCTCTGGTCCGTCTGGCCGCAACCCGCTGTAGTGGATGCCGCTATGAGTCCAGCTGCCGAACCGACGCCGCCCACGCCCGCCGTGGTGGAGTTCGGCCGACGGTTGCGCGCTCGACGCGAGGAACTCGGACTCTCGCAGGAAGCCGCCGCCGCGAAGGCGGGGGTGCACTGGAGCTACTACGCCCGCGCCGAGCGCGGGCAGCGGAGTAGCCGCATCGACTCCATCCTCAAGCTCGCGCACGGCCTTGACACATCGCCGGGAGCGTTACTTGACGGGCTTCCTCTCGAAACCAGGGAGCTACCGTAGCTCCACAATTTGGGCCCGTACTCCACGGCGGCACAGTCGCTTCGGTGAGGGCGTCACTTGCGTGCGTTCTTTCGTGAGCGGTAGTCCCGTTGTCGGCACGCCGATGAGCAGTATCGCCGGTCTGATCGACCTTCCATAGGCGACCCGCAACCGCGACAACAACTCGCAGCGGAGGGCGTGGGCCGGTCTCGGTTGCGGTAGTAGGACCAACGACACGTCGATGAACAGGTCGCGACCTTGAGGAACGAGTCTTCGCCGGCCAGAAACTGCCGCGCACATGTCACGCACTCGTGAAGCGTGAGCGCTCCGGGTGACACGGGCGTCGCCACGGTGCGCCCGCTCGGCGACTCGATCCCAATCTCACCTGAGCCCTCGAGGCTGCCCAATGTCGCACACGATCGACACACCAGCTCCCAGCGTCTCGACATCACGTCGAGCCGCCTGCGCGACCGGTACACCACGACGTGGGTCCGGACCCCTGGCGGCTCGATCGGGCCGCGGCAGACCGGGCAGGAGAATATTTTTTCGGCACCCACAGGCTCGACGTTACACCTAGCGCACACGTCGGTTGACTTCTCCGGCGCGCACCCCTGCACGCACACAGAAAGAAAATCGGGCAGCGGGGCTATTGGCGGGCGGCAATTACCCCCTAGTGTGGTCGAAATAAATCGGACAAAGCAATCATGGATGAAACCTGTTGCGCTGGACTATCTCTGCGCAAATTGGTGGTTGCGCGCCGGGCTGCAGCTGTGCTTATAGTGGGCCAGCGCAACGCAAACAATGGGGCAACGGCAGTACGCCAGTCCATTTGTTTCAAGACGCGAATGGCAAAACAAACGCTGCGCAATATCCAATTCGAGAGGTTACTGACATGAGTAAGGCGACCGCCACCCCTGCTCGTCCGACCGAGACGGTCGGCCCCATCACCCTGAACGAGATGCCGACGATCCGCGGACGCGACGGCGCGGTCGAGTTCATCAACGACGTGTTCAACGTCCCGGTGACGAAGACCCGCATGAGGTCCGCGATCGAGGGGCGCGAGCTCCCGGTGTTCAAGATCAGCGGCTGCAACTACTTCAGCGAGCGCGACCTGTACCTGTGGGTCAAGAGCCTGGCTCGCCCCGCCGTTCAGCGCGGGGGTGCCGCATGAGCGGGCCGATCCCCGATCCGGGCTGGAAGCCCGAGTTTGAGCAGTTCCCGGCGCTGTCCGACCGTGAGTACACCGACCCGTCATTGCGCGCGACCTCGAACTCCACGTGCGACCAGTACCTGACGGTCATGGAGCACAGCGAGAGCCCGCTGAGGGACAAGAGCCGTGACGTTCGGTACTCGCAGGGCGCTACGCGCTACCTCCGGTCGGTCGCGAGGGCGGTCGAGCGTGCCCGTGCTGGCGAGCTTCACTCCGAAGGGATGCCGTGGGGCTACCTCGAGACGAACTGCGGGCGGGAACGGATGCCGATGCACGGCGGATACGTACCGACCGAGGAGGAGAAGCGCAGGGTCACGCTTCGTAACGCCGCCGACCGCGGCGAGCGCGAAAAGGTAGTCCGCGACGCCGAGACCTATCCCACTGCGGTCGCGGTCGCAGAGCACGGCGGTAGCCCGGTACCGACGGTGATTCTCGCGGGCGGTCACGAGGGCAACTATGAGTTCCTGGTCGTCCCCGGATACTGGACCGCCTACCGCCTCTGCCAGTACATCGCGAAGCACGTCACGGTCCGCGAGTGCGCGTTCTGTCGGGTGACGCGGTGCGGGTCGCGCGGACTGGACGACTTCATGATCGTCGATTCGGGCGGGACGACCTACCTGTTGCCGAGCTGCCAGTCATGCCACTGGTCGGTCTACAGCGAGGCGCAGGCTATGGCCGACCAAGGCGTGCCAGTTCGCACGGACTGGATCGCCGGCCGATCCGACACCTGGCCCGCGTCCGTCGGTTGGCCTGATCAGGGGTTCTGGTGATGAGCGCCGTCGAGATCGCCGCCCTGGCCTGGCTGGCCGGATGGGCGGTGTACGCGGCCGTCAAGGTTGATGCCGCGCTGCGGCCTGGCGTCGTCCGGGTCGGATGCAACGGTGCGGCTGGCAGTAGCGGGCGCACGGTGTGCATCTCAACGCTGGGCGTCGGCCTGGAGGCGCTGTGCGTCTGCTCGAAACGAACGGACGACCCCGAGAACGCTGTCCTCGAGGCCGTCCCGACCGATTTCCACACGGCGAGCAAGAGCTCTCGGGTCAGCTGAGCTGACCCTCCATATCCGTTGTAGGGCAACGGATACCACAACCTGAAGGCTGCATCTTGAAGCATACAAGCAACTCCGATCTGGACGGTATTCCGTTGCCGTCATACAGATGCGGCGACAACTCTGTCGGTCTCTACGAAGTGCTGCTCGTGCTCGGGCACGAGGACGACGCCGTGGTCAGCGTCTGCACCCAGGAGCCAGACCACACGACGCCCTTTCGAGGACGGACGATGCGTGTCGAGCTCCTGGGACAAGGGTGGTCGCCGCCCGACGACGTCAACGTGTGGTTCTCGCCCAACCCGCTGACCCTGGAGCCTGGCATCTCACGCAAGGGTGGCGAGGCGGACGTCTCGCGGGGGCTCGCCCTGTACGTGGACCTGGACGTCGTAATCCCCGGCGTGAAGGACAAGGGGTTGGCGTCGCTGGCGGAGTGCGAGCAGGTGATCGAAAAGCTCGCCGCGGCGCTCGGCTGTGCGCCTGCCGTGGTGATCGAGAGCGGGCATGGCCTGCAACCGATATGGCGCGTCCGAGATGCGCCGACCATCACCGACGGAGCGGTGGCCTGGAAGACGATCAGTGCGCGATGGGCAGCCCTGGTGCGGCAGGTCGCCGCAGAGATCAACCCCGACGGGCACGTGGACTCGGTGTTCAACATCGACCGCGTGCTCCGGTGCCCTGGGTCGACCAACTGGAAGGTCCCTGACGAGCCGGTGCCTGCGCGGTGCTCGGTGAATGCAGAGGCCGGGTGGCTCGAAGTCGCGGAACTCGGAGCCATCCTGCCGGAAGCGCCCGTAGCGTCTCCCGTCCATGCGAAGGGCACCCCTGCGGAGGGCTGCGCGGTACTCGACGGCTTCCGTAGCGGCGCGATGAGCGCGACGGTCGCCGCGAAGGTCCGCGAGGTGGAGGCCGCGATCGAGGACGGCGCTGACCGCCACTCAACCATGAACTCCGCGACGCTCGGCCTTGTCCGGCTCGGCGCGAAGGGCGAACCCGGCGTGCGCACCGCGCTGATCACCGTGGAAGCGCTATTCGAAGCGGTGGGTGACTCCCCAGGGCACGATTCCGGCGAGTTCCAACGGTCTCTGACCAGCGCGCTGCGCGTCGTCGCCGGCGATCCCGACTACGTCGCGTTGGACTTCTACAGCGGCGGTGCGTTCGAGCTAGACGGTATCTGGGGGCCGAGGTCGGGGTGGGTCGCCAACGAGGACGGCACCCGGTCCCGGGCTGTGTTGAAGCCGAACACCGACGGCTCGGCCGGGGATGCCGGTCGGCGCTTCACTGAGTCGCTGGCCGATGTGACGCCGAAGAAGGTGGACTGGCTGTGGTGGCCCTGGATTCCGCGCGGCAAGTTGACGATGTTCGAGGGCGAGCCGGACGTGGGCAAATCGACGATGACCCTCACGTGGGCGGCGCTGGTCACTCGCGGCGGTCCGTGGCCGACGACGATGGTCGGTGAGCGTGAAACCCGCAACGAGAAGGGGTTGAACGAACCGGCGTCGGTGGTGTTGGTCGGCGTGGAAGACGACCTGGCTGACACCGTCGTGCCGCGGTTGCTCGCCGCCGGTGCCGACATGCAGCGGGTGGCGACGCTCGCACGCCCGCGCGACGAAAACGGACGGCCCGTCCCCTTCCTGATCCCGGACGATGTTGACCGCTTGAAGAAGGCGATCGAAGAGGTCGATGCGGCGCTGGTCATTGTTGATCCGATCACCGCGTTCATGTCGGATGCCGTGAGGCCGGGAAGCGACACGGCAAACCGTAAGGCGCTGATGGAGATCGCCGATGTAGCCGAGCAGACCGGCACAGCGGTGGTGCTGGTGCGGCACCTGAACAAGGCCACCGGCATGAGCGCTAAGCATCGTGGCGGGGGCTCCATCGCGTTTACGGCTCTGGCGCGGTCGTCGCTGTTGGCGGCGAAGCTCCCACCCAGCGACGAACGTCAGAACACGGATGCCACTCACGGGCTGGCGTCAATCAAGGGGAACTTGTCGCGGACACCCTCGGCCCTTGGGTATCGCCTGACATCCAGTCCTCACGACGCCGACTCGCCGGTCGTGGCATGGGCCGGGGTGCTCGACGAGGACGCCGATCAGCTGGTCGGTGCCGACGGCGCCAAGCCGGACGCACGTAAGGCGGCACCGTCAAGAGACGAGGCCGCACGAATGTTGAAGGAACTCCTCGCTGGTGGGCCGATGGACGCGAAGGAGGTTCGCCGGATGGTCAGCGCGGAGACCGGATGCAGCGAGAAGACGGTGGCGAACGCCGCGAGCAAGCTACTGATCGTCAAGACGCCGATCCGTGGCGAAAGCGGCAAGGTCGACCGATGGACGTGGGGACTGCCGCCGAACACGTTCAAGGCACGGGGGTAGCCACATGCCCCGCGTTTGTACCTGTGGCAACCGGTGGCTTCTGGGGGCATCTGGGCACCTGGCTACCTGGCACCAGAAGCCCCCAGATACCCCCATAACCCCCTAGAAGCAAAGGTGGGTATTTCCCCGCGCGCAATAGGGGTATGTGGCGCTACCAGCTCGGAATAGCCCACACAGAAACAGAATTCAGTTGAAAGGACAGATGATGACCGAGAACAACTACGACGATGTCGAACGCGAGGCGGTCGACGATCAGGACGCGGGTGGCCTGGAGCCATCGAAGGTGGCAGACCTGGAAGACGTATTCGACACCGCATGGCAGGACGGCCGACGACCAGAACGGCAGTGCACCGCGCATCGCACCAACGGCGACCCGTGCCGCAGAGCCGCTATCAACGGCGGAACCGTGTGCGCCACGCACGGAGGCCGCTCGCCGCAGGTGAAGGCGAAGGCCCGCGTCCGCCTGGAGATGGCCGCCGACCGCATGGCGAAGGAGCTCCTGAAGATCGCTGTCAGCGACGACGCCCCGGACAACGTGAAGCTGGCCGCGATCAAGGACGCGCTCGACCGCGCTGGCCTCAGCCCGAAGACCGCCGTGGAGGTCTCCGTGGACCCGAAGCCGTTCGAGCAGTTGCTATCTGGCATGGCAACGCTCACGGGCGGTAGCCGTGCGGCCTCCCGCGGGGAGCGTGGCGTGGCCGAGGACCAGGACGCCGACACCGCGTGGATCACGGAAGAGCTCGCAGCGTCCAACGTGATCGACGTCGAGGTCGAGGACCCCGAGCCACGTCCGCGGCCCAGCGAGGAGCCGGCGACACCGAAGCCGCGCGACACGGGACTGATGGACATGGAGACGGCCCTCGCGCAGCTCCGTGCCACCACGCCGCCGCCCGCGCCCACCGGCAAGCGCCGGGGCCGCACCGGGTAGCGGCAAGGGGCTATCGCGGTGGCCTGGCTGCCCCGCTGCCAGCTTGGCGGGGCGGCCTGGCCCGCGGGTGTGGGGCGCGTGGCGTCAGCGCTTACAACGACGTTGAGCGATACGCGAATCAATCGACAGCACACAGATATTCGTCAATAGTGATGCACCTCACAGTGCGGTAACGTGGGGTGCATGGGGTGCAGGCAGGGCCGCGCCCCCTGAACCACACAGCAAGGGAGACAACGGATGAGAGTCATCGGATACGTCAGGGTCAGTACGCAGAATCAAGGGGTCAGCGGTCTCGGTCTTGAAGCGCAGCGCGATTCACTCGCACAGTGGTGTGCGGCTCGCGGTCACGAACTACTCACGGTCACGACGGACGTGGTCAGCGGCGCGAAGAACGACGCGATGTTCGGCCGTGAGGTCGCCGTCGCCGCAGTGGAAAGCGGAGTGGCGCAAGGGCTACTCGTCCGCGCCCTGGACCGTGTCACCCGCGACCAGCTGGACGCCGCGAAGATCATGAAGCGAGCCAACGACTACGGATGGCGACTCCTGGACTGCGAGGGCGCCGACAGCGGCGACCCGAGCCAGCGTCTCGTAGCGGATGTGCGCCTGGCTGTGGCCGCAGAGGAACGCCGCAAGATCGGCACCCGTACCCGCGAAGCCCTGGACCAGAAGCGCAGCAAGGGCGACCCCGGCCTGATCAGCGTCTCGGCTCAGCGGCGCATCCAGGTGCTCGCCGCGCAGGGCCTCGGCGCTAAGGCCATCGCCAGCACGCTCACCAACGAGGGAATCCCCACCGCCAAGGGCGGCAGCGAATGGAGCTACAGCTCGGTCAGGCGAGCCCTGGCCCGCATCGAACGAAAGGCAGCCTGACGTGGCTTGGATCAAGACGCGGGATACCGCCACGCGACATCGCGGCAAGCCCGTGAAGGCGTACGTCGTCATCTGGAAGGAGACCGAGCGAGACGACTACGGCCTGCCGATCCCGGTGGACCCCGCGAAGCCGAACGGTCGCAAGAAGACGGCCAACCGGCAGGAGACGTTCCCGACGAGAGAGCTGGCCGAGGCTCGTCGTGACGAGCTGAACGCCGCCCGCCACACCAACGGCACCTCCGCGCTCGCGGATCAGAAGGTCGCCGGCGATCTACCGTTCGGGCACTACGCCCAGGCGTGGATCGAGAGTCAGGCGCTGAAGGTGGCGCAGGGCCGACTGAAGCAGCGCACCCTCGACGACTACGAGAAGGTGCTGCGGCGCTACGCGCTGGATCACTTCGGAGGCAGGGCGGTCGCGAGCATCACGCCGCGAGACTGCGAGCTTTTCCTCGCGGGTCTGGTTGGGCAGCAGTCGCGGCAGAATGGGGGAGAGCCGATCAAGCCCGCGACCGTGAAGCACGCGTGGGGCACGTTCCGTCGAGTGATGCGGTACGCACTCCAGCAAGGCGCGCTGACGGCGAACCCATGCGACCGGGTGGACTTTGCGACCAATCGCGCCACGGGCGACCACGACAAGTTCGAGCATCACCCGCTGACGGCGGCGCAGGTCGCCAAGCTGAGCGCGGCCGTCGGAGGAGAGTTGGACGGTAAGCCGTCGGCGGAGCTTCCGGCGTACCCGGTGTATGCGCTGATGGTGGACTTCCTCGCGTACAGCGGTCTCCGCAGCGCCGAGAACGCCGGTCTAGAGGTGGGGGATCTCCTGTTCACTACCCGCCCTGGCAGCGACTCCACACCGACGGTTCAGTGCGCGGTCCGGGTGCAGCGGACCAAGGAGCGTAAGGGCGGCGCGTGGACCACCAGCACCCCCAAGAGCCGGAAGTCTCGCCGCTCGGTGCCGCTGCCAGGCTGGCTCGCAGAGCGGATGCACGCCTACCTACGGAACGTTCATCCTCGCGCTGACGAGCCGACTGCGCCGTTGTGGCCGAGCCGGAAGAACGGCGGAGGGCATCGTGCGGCGGGGGAGCGGTACGCGGTGCCGTTGGACTGGTCTCAGCCATTGGCGATGGGCACCTTCTACGACACGATCCTTAAGCCCGCGCTGCTCGCGGTAGGACTGCCAGCGAGCCAGCCCGCTAAGCCCGCGACGAAAACCCGGCCCGCTGAACCAGCGCACCAAGGAGTCCGTCTGCACGATCTGCGCCACACCTTCGCCACCATGCAGCTGATGGCCGGGGTGCACTTCATGCAGGTGTCCAAGTGGCTAGGTCACGGCACGTTCACCTTGACCCTGGACACCTACGGCGACTGGATCCCCGAAGAAGACGGCGGCGCGCTCAACAACCTGCCCGCGCCGGTTTCGATAGCCCAATTGGCAGAGGCAGCGGACCTCGCCCCGGTTATTCAACTATTCGGCCCTTAGATTGTGAGGGGCTGATCGAATGAATGTTCGTTGCCGTCCTCTGTCCAGCGGAAGGTGACCGTCAACTGAGGAGGGATGTCGCCGACAAGTAGGGCAACCCATTCAAGGGGAGAGTCGGGTGGTAGGTCGAAAGGCTCCGTAGTTGGGCGCCTGACCCACGATTCCAACTCGCCGAGGTCCACTGTAAGTCCCTCAGCGGTCACGGTGTCGGATAGATTTTCTAGCACGAGGCGATTTCTGGTTTTAAATTTTGCAGCGCCGGATCGTCTGTCGATTCCGTCCTGTTCGCGCCACGACCGGATCTTGGCGCGAGGCTTCGCGTGTTCACCTTTTCGTTTGACCGACGGTGTTCCGAGTCCCATTTTGGAGATGTCGGATTCCACTGCGTCGCGCACCTTGTAGGCGAGGTCGTTCAGGTCGGCGTAGACGCCGAGCAGCCCCTTGTCCTCCAACTCGTCTCGGAACTTCTTCAGGCGCCCCAACTCTTTGAGGTCCGTGTGTCGGTCGATCGGCTCGTCCGAAAACCAAACATGAACGGGCTTGCCCGCACCGTCCGCCCGCTCAATCTCTTCCGCGGTCCCCGATACTGCGGTGTCGGTGGCTTGGCCGAGCCGAGAATCAAACAACACAATGACGATGTCTGCATCGTCGAGGAGTTGCGAATTGATGACGCTCTGACCTCCGGAACTACTGAGCGTTGGCACCGCGTCAGTCTTCCAGAAGCGGGGTAGTAGAACCGTTTCGGCGTTCTCGGACCGCGACCCGTTCCAGCCGTACAGTGCGTCCTTGACGGCCTGAACCTCGTCTGTGGTGTCGCCTGGCGACGAGATCATCACTTTGAGTACGTGTGCGTCGAATCCCATGCGCAGATCGTCGCATGCGGCACCGACAAGCTCGATCCTTTTTGCGAGATACCACCCCGGCTCACGCATGTTGGGTAGCACGGGGGTAGCGCGGCCGGGGTGGTAGTACCTAGGTGAGCCGGGAAAACCTGGCCTGCCTGCGGTGATGCAGTGCCCCCAGTCGGACTCGAACCGACACTGTGCGGATTTTAAGTCCGCTGCCTCTGCCAATTGGGCTATGGGGGCGCGAGGGAAGCGTAGCGTGCGGCGCACCGTCGGATCCGTCAACATGCGTTGACAAGGCGGAAGTGTCAACGTAAATTGACGGGTGTGAGCTCACCACCCACCCTCGTCGGATCGGCGGCGTCGGAGGACCCCGCGGAGGGGCTCCGCGCCGTCGTCGCACTGCGGAAGCTGGCCGACCAACTCGAGGCGGTCCAGGTGTCCAACGCCAGGAATCTCGGCTGGTCCTGGCAGGACATCGCGGAACATCTCGCGGTCAGCCGCCAGGCGGTGCACAAGAAGTACGGCAAGTAAGCCGGGAACAGGACTGCTGTGTTCGAACGGTTCACCAAGAGTGCCCGCGTCGCGGTCGTACTCGCCCAGGAGGAGGCGCGCGACAGCGGCGCCGACAAGATCACTCCCACCCACTTGCTGCTCGGTGTGCTCGGCACCGTCGACGGTCCACTGCAGCGCGAGCTGACCGACGTCGGCCTCACGCCCGAGGCGGTGCGCGCCTCCGCCGCGGGCCGCGTGCTCACCGACCAGGACGCCGAGGCACTGCGCGGCATCGGGATCGACGTGGGCGCCGTCGCGGACGCCGTCGAGAAGCGCTTCGGTTTCGACATCCTGCGGCCCATCCGCAAGAAGTTCCGCGCCGGTCACATCCCCTTCGATCCCGCCTCGAAGAAGACGCTGCAACTCGCGGTGCGCGAGGCGGCGCACCGAAAGGACCGCACGATCGACGGCGCCCACATGGTTCTCGGTGTGCTGCGCAGCGACGATGCCGACGCGCTCGCGGCCGTCGAGTCCGTGGTGCCGCGCGACGAGCTGCGCCAGCGGCTGTACAGCCTGTTGGACCGGCCTGCGGCGTAAGCCACCTGCACTCCCGCCGGGACACGGTTAAGCTGTTCGTAAAGAATTGTCGCAAGAATCGGGAACGCAACCGCCGACTCGAGCGTTGAACAGTACGTACAGGTGCACGACCAGGGAAAGGACCCCACGGTGCGCGAAAGCAGCAACCCGATCTTCCGCGGGCTGACCAAGGAGACCCGCCAGCAGGCGCCCGCCGGCTATCAGCAGGGCTACCCGCAGCAGGGCTACGGTCAGCAGCAGGGATACCCGCAGGGCATGAACCTGGGGATGGGTGCCGCAGGCGCCGCCCAGGGCATGCAGTTCCAGCAGTACCAGCAGCCGCCGCAGGCCCCGTACCAGCAGGGCACGGGCTCCGGCACGATGACGATCGACGACGTGGTCACCAAGACCGCGGCGACGCTCGGCGTGCTCATTGCGTTCGCGGTCGCGGCCTATGCGCTGATTGCAGGAGGCATCGTATCCGCGATGCCGCTCATGCTCGTCGGCGCTATCGGCGGCTTCATCCTGGTGATGATCGCGAGCTTCGGCCGCAAGCAGGACAACCCCGCCATCGTGCTGTCGTACGCGGCGCTCGAAGGTCTGTTCGTCGGCTCGATCTCCTTCGTGTTCGCGGCCATCACGGTCTCGCAGGGCGGCCCCAGCGCCGGTGCCCTCATCGGCCAGGCTGTACTTGCCTCCATCGGCGTGTTCATCGGCATGCTCGTGGTCTACAAGACCGGCGCGATCCGCGTGACCCCGCGCTTCACCCGCATGCTGTTCGCGGCCATGATCGGCGTGCTGGTGCTGGCTCTCGGCAACATGGTCATTGCTATGGTCACCGGCGGCGAGTCGAACCCGCTGCGCGGCGGCGGCACCATCGCGATCATCTTCTCGCTGGTGTGCATCGCGATCGCGGCGTTCAGCTTCCTGCTGGACTTCGACCAGGCGGATCAGCTGATCCGCGCCGGCGCACCGTCGAAGGCGGCGTGGGGCGTGGCCCTGGGCCTGACCGTCACGCTGGTCTGGCTGTACGTCGAGATCCTGCGCCTGCTGAGCTACTTCTACAGCAGCGACTAGTCACTACCCGCGCGAACGCCCCGCAGCCCTGGGCTGCGGGGCGTTCGGCGTGTCCGGGCCGCGTCAGCCCCGGCGCAGGGCGCGCCCCAACCGCGCCGTCAGCCGGTTCGCGTCGGCGGCCTCCGAGACCTCCGGCGGAGAGGGGAGCGGGCCGTGCCACTCGCCGAGCGCGGCGAGCACCTCGGGGAGCAGCAGCCGCGCCGCCAGCTCGTAGCCCGCTGCCGACGGGTGGAAGTTGTCCGGCGAGAACATGCGCTCCGGCGCATCGAGGAACTCGGGGGTCAAGGTGTCGGCGAAGGGCACGGGATGCCCGCCCGCAGCCAGCACGTGCGCCCGCTGCCGCGCCGCGAGCTGCAGCCCGTACCGCCGAATCACCGACCGCAGGGGCTGCGGGATCGCCTGCACCACCCCGATGTCCGGGCAGGTGCCCACCACGACCTCGGCGCCCGCGCCGCGCAACTGGGCGACCGCCGCCCCGAGCCGGCGCGCCGACGGCTCGATCGAGTTCAGCGCCGTCACGTCGTTCGCGCCGACGATGATGACGGCTACATCGGGGATCTGCTTCGCGATGAACGCCGCCTCGATCTGCCCGGCCAAGCCCTTCGACGTCGCGCCCACGATCGCCTTCACCGCGAGCCGCACCGTACGGCCCGTCTCCGCCACGACGCCCCGCGCGAGGAGCACGCCGGGGGTGTGCTCGGCATCGTCGACCCCGAGGCCCGCGGCCGTGGAGTCGCCGAAGACCATGAGGCTCACGTCGGCGGAGACGTGCGGCCCCGGCCGTTCGACGACGGTGGTGCCGGGCGAGTAGATGCCGTCCTTCGACGGCGCCATGTCGGTGCGGTGGGGAATGACGGTGCGCGCGGTGCGCGCCTGCTTGGTGAGCAGGGCGTAGGCGCCCCAGGTGGCTCCGGCGCCGCTGACGGCGGCCGCCGAGGTGTACAGCGCGTCACGGGCGAGCCGGCTTCGGGAGTACCCCATGCTCACCAATCTAGACGTCCTGCCGTGGACCGGGCGTGAGGCGTACCGGGCGCTCTGGGACGATGGAGGCATGCGTATCGCAGGACACGTCAGCGAGTTGATCGGCGACACCCCACTGGTGCGACTGAACTCCGTGGTGAAGCCCGGGTCGGGCCTGGTCGCGGCGAAGATCGAGTACCTCAACCCCGGCGGGTCCAGTAAGGACCGGATCGCGGTGAAGATGATCGACGCCGCGGAGGCATCGGGTGAGCTCCAGCCCGGCGGCACCATCGTCGAGCCGACCTCCGGCAACACCGGCGTGGGCCTCGCGATCGTCGCGCAGCAGCGCGGCTACAAATGCGTCTTCGTGTGCCCGGACAAGGTCAGCGAGGACAAGCGCAACGTCCTCAAGGCCTACGGCGCCGAGGTCGTCGTGTGCCCGACCGCCGTCGCGCCGGAGCACCCCGACTCGTACTACAACGTCTCCGACCGCCTGACGCGCGACATCCCGGGCGCCTGGAAGCCGAACCAGTACTCCAACCCCAACGGTCCCGCCTCGCACTACGAGACCACCGGCCCGGAGATCTGGCGCGACACCGAGGGCAAGATCACCCACTTCGTGGCGGGCGTCGGCACGGGCGGCACCATCACCGGCACCGGCCGCTACCTCAAGGAGATCTCCGGCGGCACGGTCAAGATCGTCGGCGCCGACCCCGAGGGCTCGGTCTACTCCGGCGGCACCGGCCGGCCCTACCTCGTCGAGGGCGTGGGCGAGGACTTCTGGCCCACCGCCTACGACCCCGACGTCCCCGACGAGATCATCGCCGTCTCCGACGCCGACTCCTTCGAGATGACCCGGCGCCTCGCCCGCGAGGAGGGCCTCCTCGTAGGCGGTTCGTGCGGCATGGCCGTCGTCGCCGCGCTGCGCGTCGCCGAGCGCGACCCCGACGCGGTCGTCGTCGTGCTGCTGCCCGACGGTGGCCGCGGCTACCTGTCGAAGATCTTCAACGACAAGTGGATGTCGAGCTACGGCTTCCTGCGCGCGCCCCTCGACCCCAACGAGCAGGAGGCCCTCGTCGGAGACATCCTGCGCGGCAAGAAGGGCGAGCTGCCCGACCTGGTGCACACGCACCCGTCGGAGACCATCCGCGACGCCATCGAGATCCTCGCGGAGTACAACGTCTCGCAGATGCCCGTCGTCGGCGCCGAGCCCCCGATCATGGCCGGCGAGGTCGCGGGTGCCGTCACCGAGCGGGAGCTGCTCTCCGCGGTCTTCGAGGGCCGCGCGAACCTCGCCGACCCGGTGAGCAAGCACATGGGCCCCGCGTTCCCGCTCATCGGTGCGGGCCAGCCGATCTCGGCCGCCAACACCGCGCTGCGCGAGTCCGACGCCCTCATGGTGATCGACGACGGCAAGCCCGTCGGCGTGATCACCCGGCACGACGTGCTGAACTTCCTCTCCCACGGCAAGTAGAAAGGGCCAGCGACATGAGCGAGCAGAAGAGCGCGATCGACAAGCACGCGGCGCAGGGCTTCTCGACCCGCGCGATCCACGCCGGCTACGAGCCCGACCCGCTGACCGGCGCCGTCAACGTCCCGATCTACGCCAGCTCCACCTTCGCCCAGGACGGCGTCGGCGGCATGCGCGGCGGCTTCGAGTACGCCCGCACCGGCAACCCCACCCGGCGCGCGTACGAGGCGAACCTCGCCGCGATCGAGGAGGGCACCTTCGGCCGGGGCTTCGCCTCCGGCATGGCGGCCACCGACACGCTGCTGCGCGCCACCCTGCGCCCGGGCGATCACCTGGTGATCCCCGACGACGCCTACGGCGGCACCTTCCGCCTCATCGACAAGGTGTTCTCGCAGTGGGGGATCGAGCACACGCCCGCCGCCGTCAACGACGTCGACGCCGTGCGCGCCGCGATCCGCCCGAACACCAAGCTGGTGTGGATCGAGACGCCGACCAACCCGCTGCTCAACATCGGCGACATCGAGGCCCTCGCCGAGGTGGCCCATGCCGGCGGCGCGAAGCTGGTGGTGGACAACACGTTCGCCAGTCCGTACCTGCAGACGCCGCTCACGCTCGGCGCCGACGTGGTGCTGCACTCGGTGACCAAGTACCTCGGCGGGCACAGTGACACCGTCGGCGGCGCGCTGGTGACCAACGACGAGCAGCTCGACACCGATTTCGCCTTCCTGCAGAACGGCGCGGGCGCGGTGCCCGGCCCGTTCGACGTCTACCTCGCGCTGCGCGGCATCAAGACGCTCGGCGTCCGCATGGACCGGCACTGCGACAACGCGGAGAAGATCGTCGAGTTCCTCTCCGGCCGTCCCGAGGTGTCGACGGTGCTGTACCCGGGCCTGGAGAGCCACCCGAACCACGCGGTCGCGGCCAAGCAGATGAAGCGCTTCGGCGGCATGATCTCCGTGCGCCTCGCCGGCGGCCGCGAGGCCGCGCAGCGGTTCTGCGCCCGGACCGAGGTCTTCACCCTCGCGGAGTCGCTCGGCGGCATCGAGTCGCTGATCGAGCACCCCGCCGCGATGACCCACGCCTCCACCGCCGGCTCGCAGCTCGAGGTCCCCGAGGACCTGGTGCGGCTGTCCGTCGGCATCGAGGACATCGGCGACCTCATCGCCGATCTGGAGAACGCGTTCAGCTGACCCCGCAGTACCCGCGTCGACGTCGGCGCCGTACCAGCTCAGCCGTGACCGGACCGCGCTCGTCGTGCTCGTCGACGGGCACCGGGTCGGACAGGGGGCGCCAACAGTGCGCCTGAGACGGGCGCGGCCGCATCTTTCGAGGCGTTCTGCGAGCTCCGAGGCGGGATCCGGCGCAGAAACCTACGAGAAATGTCCGATCGGCGACCGCATGGGAGGCGGCCGGCAGTAACGACTCGGTCACCATCTGAACCTTCGACTTCCCCTTTAAGGTTCGTGGGACTAAAGTGGCGCTTGTTGTAGAAAGTGACACAAGTGGCTGGAGTGTGTTCGTGAGGCCGAAGCAGAGCCGGAAGGTCCGCAATTTCGCGGTGGCGGGGAGCGTCCTCGTGATCGCCGCTGCCGTCGCGGTCGGATGCGGCGTCACCGGCGGCGACCCGAGCCGTCTCGGTTCGAGTCTCACGTTCGACCCGCTGCCGTCGGCCCCGTCGGGCGCCTCCGCGACGCCGGGCGCCGGCATCAATCCGGGGGCTCCGCCCTCCGGGCAGACGACCGCTCCGCCGTCGCCGCAGCCGCCCGCCACGATGACCGTCGTGGTGCCGCCGCCGAGTGCGCCGGCGAAGCCGCAGCCGACGGTCGCCGGGCCCACCGCGGCCGCGGTACCTCCCGCGCCCACCGCGCCCGCGGGCGGCGACGCGGCGAACCGGGGCGAGGGGGCACCGTCGGGCGAGGGCGGCGGCACCTCGGCGCCCGCGCCCGCCCCGCAGGCGGCGGCGAAACCGGTCACCAAGCCCGTGTACCTGCCCGACGGCAGCGTCGACTGCGCGCGGAGCAAGTGCATCGCACTCACCTTCTCCGGCGGCCCCGGCCCCGTGACCCGGCAGTTCCTGCAGATCCTCGACAGTCACGGTGCCAAGGGCACGTTCTTCGTGACGGGCGCGCAGGTGAACCTCAACCCCGACATCATGACCGCGATCGCGGGCACCGGGAACGAGGTCGCCAACGGCACCTGGACCCAGCCGGACATGACGACGCTCTCGGACACCGACACCACCGCGCAGCTGCAGCAGACCAACGACGCGATCCGCGCGTCCGTGGGCAGCGCGCCGACGCTGTTCCGGCCGATGGGCGGCCACACCTCCCCGGCGGTCGTGGACGCGGGGAAGCGGCTGGGCCTGACCCAGATCCTGTGGGACCTGGACTCGATGGACTACAACTACCAGGCCAACCCCGACGGGCTGACCCAGGTGCTGCTCAAAGCGAAGCCGGGGCAGATCGTGATGCTGCACGACACGTTCTCCGCTTCGGCGACGGCGATGGACCGCATGATGACGCAGCTCGGCGACCAGGGCTACGCCTTCGTCACGGTCAGCCAGCTGCTGCGCAGCCGCGCCGGCTGACCGGGCTCCACCGGCCGACCGACCGCCGGCCGCGGAACGCGAAATGCGGCCCGCCCCTCTCGAAGGGGCGGGCCGCATTCTCGTGGTGCGGGGAGCCTACGAGTGGTAGGGCTCCGCGCTGACCAGCGTGACCTTGACGACGGCACCGCTCGGGATGGTGTACTCGCGCGTCTCGCCGACCTTGGCGTCGATGAGCGCGGCACCGAGCGGCGAACTCGGGGAGTACACCTCGAGGTTGCCGTCCTGCGCGCCCTCCTCGCGTGTGGCGATGAGGAAGGTCTCGGTGTCCTTCTCGTCACCGTCGTAGTACACCTTCACGACCGAGCCCGGCAGCGCCACACCCGACTGGGTGGGGGCCTCGCCGACCTTGGCGTTGTTGAGGAGTTCCTGCAGCTGGCGGATGCGCGCCTCCTGCTGGCCCTGCTCCTCGCGTGCAGCGTGGTAACCGCCGTTCTCCTTGAGATCGCCCTCTTCGCGGCGCTCGTTGATCTCGGCGGCGATGACGGGGCGGTTGGCGATCAGCGCGTCCAACTCGTTCTTGAGGCGCTCGTGGGACTCGGGGGTCAACCACGTCACCTGAGTGTCCGTCATTTCTTCGTCCTTCGTCGTAGTCGGCACGGCCTGCTGTGGGACTCGCCATCCCGCAGCCGACCGGCCCCGGAACGGCGCCCGGGGCCCGTAAATGCAGCAATACACGGCTCCATGCGGAACCGTGTATCCGCTGATTCTAGCATGGGAAACGGAAACGGGTATTCGGTTCAGGCGGCCTGCAGTGCCTGCTGGTAGGTGGGCTCGCGCCGCTTGAGGTAGCCGCACAGCGCGTAGCTGAGCGGCATGATGACGATCTCGACCAGCGTCTTCCACACGAAACCGAGGATCAGGTAGTTGAGGAACTGGCCGGGGCTGGTGAAGCCCAGCGCGGGCGCGGCGATGGAGCAGAACACCAGGGTGTCGAAGAACTCCCCGACCACGGTGGACCCGAGCAGGCGCGACCAGAGGTGCTTCTCGCCGGTCCACGCCTTCATCCGCACCAGGACCCAGGAGTTCATGAACTCGCCCACGAGATAACCCGCGAGGCCGGCGATGAGGAAGCGCGGCACCACCCCGGCGACGGTCCTGAAGGCCTCGTCGTTGGGCCAGCCCGGCGCGGGCGGCAGCAGCGTGGTCACCCAGAAGCACAGCGCGGCCAGGGCGAGGATCGCGAAGCCGGTGAGGATCACGCGGCGCATGGCGCGGAAGCCGTAGACCTCGGAGATCACGTCGCCGAGGACGTAAGCGAGGGGGAAGAGGTAGAAGGCGCCGTCGGTGGCGATGCCGTCGACCTGCAGGCCGAGGAACTCGAAGTGCAGCGACGGGGCGAACAACACGGCCTTGGTGCCCGTGATGTTGCTGATGATCATGACGCCGACGAAGAGGCCGACGAGCATGGGGAAGTAGTAGCTGGAGACCGTGGCGAACGCCGGCCGCACGCGGACGCGGGCCGGCTGCCCAGACTTCGGGGTGGGGGAGTTGTCAGTGCTCACGCACGGTCAAGATACGCGGGCACGTTCGTGCCGCAACCGAAGACATCGCCCACGGCGGGCGGTTCGGTGGTGCGCACCTCGCTGGTGACCACGATGACGGGGTCCGCCGACGGGGCGACGTAGAACTCGCGCCGGCCGATTTCGTCGCCCGCCTTGTTCTTGGCGTAGACGATGCAGCTGACGGCCTGCTGCGGGTCGGTGCGGGTGACGGTGACCTGCACGTCCACCGCCGAATCGGACAGCACCTCGTAGCCCGCGGTCTCGCCGGTGACCGGCTGCCGCGAGAACTTCTGGTAGCCGATCCATGCGAGCCCGACACCGAGGAACACGACCACGACCAGCCCGATGACGCCGATCCGGCGCGCGCGGGCGGGATCGCGCTCGTCGGGATAGCGATCGGAGGGGCGCACGGGGGCGGTCGACATGCCTCCATGGAAGCACACCCGGCTCGGCGTGCCCTCGGCCGATCGTGGAACACTGGGGGTCATGACCGGATACCGCCTCCTCGCCGTTCACGCGCACCCGGACGACGAGTCGAGCAAGGGCGCCGCCACGATGGCGCGGTACGCGGCCGAGGGGAACGACGTGCTGGTCGCGACGTTCACGGGCGGCGAACGGGGCGACATCCTGAACCCCGCGATGGACGTCGCGGGCGTCAAGGACCGCCTGCCCGAGGTGCGTCGTGAGGAGATGGCCAAGGCCGCCGCGATCCTGGGTGTCGAGCACCGCTGGCTCGGGTTCGTCGACTCGGGCCTGCCCGAGGGCGACCCGTTGCCCCCGCTCCCGGAGGGCTGCTTCGCGCTGGAGCCGGTCGAGGTGCCGACGGAGACGCTGGTGCGGCTCATCCGCGAGTTCCGCCCGCACGTGATGATCACGTACGACGAGAACGGCGGCTACCCGCACCCGGACCACATCATGACCCACACCGTCTCGATGGCGGCGTACGAGGCCGCGGCCGATCCCGAGCAGTTCCCCGACGCCGGCGAGCCCTGGCAGATCTCGAAGGTCTACTACAGCCACGGCTTCCTCCGCGGCAAGTTCCAGGCCTTCGCCGACGAGTTCGAGAAGCACGGCCTCGAGAACCCCTACACCGAGTGGCTCGCCCGGTGGAAGGATGAGAAGAACGACATGATGGCGCGCGTGACCACGCAGGTCGAGTGCGGCGAGTACTTCCCCGTCCGCGACGACGCACTGCGTGCGCACGCGACCCAGATCGACCCCAACGGCCCCTTCTTCGCGGTGCCGATGGAGTGGCAGCAGCGACTGTGGCCGACCGAGGAGTACGAGTTGGCGAAGACCACTGTGAGCAGCAGGATGCCCGAGAAGGACCTGTTCAGCGGGATCGAGAAGTGATGGGACCGCTGCTACAGCTCGCGAGCGACGTGGCGATCCTCGCCCAGGACCCGCAGAAACCCAAGGGGCCCGAGTTCGGCAAGTCGGGGCCGCTCGGCCTGGCCGTCATCGTCGTGCTCCTGGCCGTCACCTTCCTGCTCATCCGCTCCATGAACAAGCACGTCCGCAACCTCCCCGAGTCCTTCGAGGACGAGGCGCCCGGCGAGGGCGACGAGGCCGGCGGCACCGACCACGCCGGGATCGAGGCCGACGGTGCCTCGCTGACGAAGGGCGACGGCGCACCGTCGGGCGGATCCGACGGTGACGGGGGCGACGGGCCCCGGTAGGGCCTCACAGCGACCTCCCAGGCTTACGGCCGGGGTCGCCCAGTTCCGCCCGCGAGGGTGGGATCCGTGACGTACCTGACTCCGCGGCGCTGCGCCGTGACCGCACTGCTCGCCGCCACGGCGCTGCTGTACTGCTGGAACCTGTCGATCAGCGGCTACGGCAACGACTTCTATGCCGCCGCGGCGCAGGCCGGCGGGCTGAGCTGGAAGGCCTGGCTGTTCGGCTCGCTCGACCCGGGAAACGTGATCACCGTCGACAAGCCGCCCGCGGCGCTGTGGGTGACCGGCCTGTCCGTCCGTGTGTTCGGCCTCTCCTCGTGGTCGATCCTGCTGCCGCAGGCGCTGATGGGGGTCGGGACCGTCGGACTGGTCTACGTGACCACGCGCCGGCTCCTCGGCTCGTTGGCGGGCCGGACCGCGACGGGTGGCGCGCTGCTGGCCGGTGCCGTGTGCGCGCTGACGCCCGCGGCCGTTCTCATCTTCCGGTTCAACAACCCCGACGCCCTGCTGGTGCTGCTCATGACCGCCGCCGCCTACTGCACGGTGCGGGCGTGCCAGGCGGCCTCGTGGCGGTGGCTCGTCGCGTGCGGCGCGCTGCTCGGCCTCGCCTTCCTCACCAAGATGCTGCAGGGCCTGCTCGTGCTCCCCGGCTTCGGCCTCGCGTATCTCCTGTTCGCGCCGACCACCTGGCTGCGGCGGGCGCGGGACCTCGCGCTGGGCGTCGTGGCCGTGGTCGCCTCGGCCGGCTGGTACGTGCTGCTGACGGTGCTGTGGCCCGCGTCCTCGCGCCCGTACATCGGCGGCTCGAAGGACGGCACGTTCATGGACCTCGTGCTCGGCTACAACGGCCTCGCACGCATCGTCGGGAACGGCGGCGGCGACTCCGGCTTCGGCGGCGGTGGCGGGCCGGGCGGGAGCGGCGCGACGGGCACCTCGTTCGGCGGCACTCCGAGTCCGGCGCGCCTGTTCAGCAACGAGTTCGGCAACGAGATCTCCTGGCTGCTGCCCGCGGCGCTGCTGGTCCTGCTGATCGGTCTCGCCCTGGTGGCACGCCGCCGCCTCGAACGCGACCTCGCGCTGGGACTCACGGTGTTCGGCACGTGGCTCGCGGTGACCGGGGTGGTGTTCTCGTTCATGAGCGGCACCGTGCACCCGTACTACACCGTGGCCCTGGCGCCGGCGATCGCGGTGCTCGTGGGCGGCGGCGCGGCCGTCGCGTGGAGTCGCAGGTCGACGGTGCCCGGCACGCTCGCGCTGGTCGCGCTCGTGCTCGCCGCCGGCGGCTGGGGCATCGTCCGCGCCTGGCGGGCGGGATACGCCTGGCCGGCCCTGGGCATCGTCGTGGGAGTCCTGATGGCGGTGGCGGTCGTCGCGCTCATCGTGACCCGTCGCGGCACCGGCCGGGCGGTGGCCGCCGCGGTGGTGCTCGCGCTGCTCGCGGGCGGCGTCGCGACGGCGGCGTTCTCCGTCTCGACGGCCGGCACTGCGCACAGCGGCGGCGTGCCCACCGCCGTGAAGACCGCGAAATCCGGCGACATGGTCGGCGGCGGGCCCGGTGGTGGGCGCGACGGGAGGGCACCGTCGGGCGGCGGGGCGAAGGTTGAGTTGCCGGCGGGCGTCGAGCTGCCCGACGGTGCGCGCGGCGCCGCCGGGCGGCCGGACGAGAAGGCGAACGCCGAGCTGGTTTCGCTGCTCAAGGGCACCACCACCCAGTGGGCGGCGGCGGTGAACGGTGCGCAGAGCCAGGGCTCGCTACAGCTGAACTCCGGAAGGCCCGTGATCGCCATCGGCGGGTTCAGCGGCTCCGACCCCGCGCCCACGCTCGCGCAGTTCCAGCAGTGGGTGAGGGACGGGAAGGTCTCGTACTACGTCGCCTCCGGCGGCTTCCGCCCCGGCGGCGGTAAGTCCGAGATCCAGAGCTGGGTGGAGCAGAACTTCACCGCCACCAAGGTCGGAAGCGCGACGGTCTACAAGCTGGTGGCGTAGTCATGGCTCACGCATCGAAGGGCGGGAGTCGGAATGTCGCGCCAACCTGCTCGCGGCGAAGGCGGGAGAGGACCGATGGTCAGGCCCCGCCGTCGCGGACGTCCGTTCCCTGCTCGGCGAAGGCCTTGAAGTCCTCCATGTGCTGCAGCTGCTGCTTGCGGAAGGCGCCGGGCATCAGGAGCGCCATCAGCCGCATCAGCGGATTGCGGAAGCGGTACTCGTTCTCGCTCTCCCACCGCGTCCGGTCCGGGGCGGCCGCCGAGAGCCGCTCGCGCGCGGCGTTCCACATACCCGCGCCCTCGATCTCCCGCTCGAACCGCACGACGGTGCCCTCGGGGAGCGTGCGCAGGTCCGCCGGCTCGCGGAGGGTGACCGTCTCGGTGACTTCCATCGTCCGCTTCCCCGACCGGAGCACCACGCGCGAGACGGTGCCGACCTCACCGTGCTCACCGCGCACCGGCTCGTGGACCACCATGCCCCGCAGCCACATCGGCAGCTGCGCCGGGTCGGCGAGCAGCTGTGCGACGCGGTCGAGCGGCAGGGCGATCTCGATGGAGGTCGTGCACTTCATGACGCCGACGCTAGTCGCCGCTCGTCGGCCACGCGCCGTGTCGGTGGTCTGAGGCAGGATGGGGACATGAACCGTCTCGGCGCGTCCACCAGCCCCTACCTGCGCCAGCACGCGGACAACCCGGTGCACTGGCAGGAGTGGAGCGAGGCCGCGCTGGCGGAGGCGGTCGAGCGGGATGTGCCGATCCTGCTGTCCATCGGCTACGCCGCGTGCCACTGGTGTCACGTCATGGCGCACGAGTCCTTCGAGAACGAGGCGATCGCGGCCCAGATGAACGCCGGCTTCGTCTGCATCAAGGTCGACCGCGAGGAGCGCCCCGACCTCGACGCGATCTACATGAACGCGACCGTCGCCATGACCGGGCAGGGCGGCTGGCCGATGACGTGTTTCCTCACCCCGTCGGGCGAGCCGTTCTACTGCGGCACGTACTACCCGCCCGAGCCCCGGAACGGCCAGGCGAGCTTCCCGCAGCTCCTCGAGGCCATCACCGCCACCTGGCGCGACCGCCGCGACGAGGTCGGCCGCGTCTCCGCGCAGGTGGCCGAGCACCTGCGGCAGGCCTCCGCCGGCCTGCCCGACGGTGCCGCCCCCTCCGCCGACGACCTCACCGGGGCGGTGCGTGCGATCTGCGCCGACGAGGATCCGTCGGGCGGCTTCGGCCGCGCCCCGAAGTTCCCGCCGTCGGCCACCGTCGAGGCGCTGCTGCGGCACCACGAGCGCACGGGCGACCCCGCGTCCTACGGCGTGGCAGTACGGTGCGCTGAGGCGATGGCCCGCGGCGGCATCTACGACCAGCTGGCCGGCGGCTTCGCCCGCTACGCCGTGGACGCCGACTGGGTGGTTCCGCACTTCGAGAAGATGTTGTACGACAACGCCCTGCTGCTCCGCTTCTACGCGCACCTGGGCCGGCGCACCGGCTCGCCGCTGGCGCTGCGGGTGGCCGACGAGACCGCCGACTTCCTGGTCCGCGACCTCGGCGTCGACGGCGGCGGGCTCGCCTCCTCGCTCGACGCCGACACCGTCGTGGACGGCCACGGCGTCGAGGGGGCCACCTACGTGTGGACGCCGGCGCAGCTCGTGGAGGTGCTCGGCGACGCCGACGGGGCCTGGGCCGCCGAGGTCTTCGCCGTCACGCCGGGCGGCACCTTCGAGCACGGCACCTCCACGCTGCAACTGCACGGCGAACCCGACCCGGTGCGCCTCGCCGATGTGCGGCGCCGGCTCTACGACGCCCGCACGCAGCGCCCGCAGCCCGGCCGCGACGACAAGGTGGTCACCGTGTGGAACGGCCTCGCGATCACCGCACTCGCCGAGGCGGGTCGCGTCGCCGAGGCGGCGGCCGTCGCGGAATACGTCCTCGGAACCCATTGGGACGGTGCGCGACTGCGCCGCAGCTCGCTCGGCGGCGCCGTCGGCGAGGCCGACGGGATGCTGGAGGACTACGCCGCCCTCGTCACCGGGCTGCTCGCGCTGGCGCAGCACGCCGACGCATCCGCCGCCGAGACCGACTGGGCCGCAGCGGCAGCCACGATTCTCGACGCCGCGACCGCGCGCTTCGCCGACCCCGCGGCGGACGGGAGCTGGTACGACGCACCGTCGGACGGCGAGACGCTCCTCACCCGCCCCCGTGATCCCGCGGACGGCGCCACCCCCGCCGGCGCGAGCCTCATCGCCGAAGCGCTCACCTACGCCGAGGCGCTCCTCGGGGAGCGGTACGCCCCGCTCGCCGCGGCGACCCGGGCCCGCTCGGGAGAGCTGATCCGCCGGGTGCCGCGCGGCGCGGGCCATCACCTCGCCGTCGCCGAGCAGGCCGCCGCGGGCCTGCAGATCGCCGTCGCCGACGGTGCCGGTGCCGCCGCGCTCGCCGCCGAGGCGCGCCGGCTGGCACCCGGGGGAGCCGTCGTCGTCGTGGGTGCGAAGGACTCGCAGCCCCTGCTCGAGGGGCGCGGACCGGTGGACGGGCGGGCCGCCGCCTACGTCTGCCGCGGCACCGTCTGCTCCCTGCCCGTCACCGACGGTGAGACGCTCGCCACAGAGATCGCGCGGTAGCTGTGCTATGTTCGCCTCGTGGGTATGAACGCGTATTGGCGCTTTACCGAGGCTCCGGGTGGAGCCGGCGGTGATGCGCGCATGCGCGGATAAACCCCCCGTACGAACCCGGAGCCGAAGGCAGCGAGATCACTCGCTGCCTTTTTCTATGGCACCGGAAGGGTTCTGGTGCCGCCACCAGGAAGGTTGACATGACCATCGAGCTCGACACACCGGCGTCCACATCGAACCGGCGGGTCTCGGCGTTCCACGCGATCCCCTCGCCCGCGGAGCTGCGCGACGAGCTGCCCCTCGCGCCCCGACTGGCCGCTCAGGTCGAGGCCGACCGCGCCGCGGTCGCCGACGTCATCGCCGGCCGTGACCAGCGACTCCTCGTCGTCGTGGGCCCCTGCTCCGTGCACGATCCCGAGGCCGCGCTCGACTACGCCCGGCGGCTGGGGCCCATCGCGGACGAGCTCGCCGACGAACTGCTCGTCGTGATGCGCGTGTACTTCGAGAAGCCGCGCACCACCGTCGGATGGAAGGGCCTCATCAACGACCCGGGCATGGACGAGAGCTACGACGTGCCGCGCGGCCTGCGCACCGCCCGCCAGCTGCTCCTCGACATCCTGGAGATCGGGCTGCCCGTGGGCTGCGAGTTCCTCGAGCCGACGAGCCCGCAGTACATCGCCGACACCGTCGCCTGGGGCGCGATCGGCGCGCGCACCACCGAGTCGCAGGTGCACCGCCAGCTCGCCTCCGGGCTGTCGATGCCGATCGGCTTCAAGAACGCGACCGACGGGAACGTCTCCGTCGCGATCGACGGGGTGCAGGCCGCCGCGGCCCGGCACGTCTTCTTCGGCACCGACGACGAGGGCGCCGCCGCCGTGGTGGAGACCGTCGGCAACGACAACTGCCACGTCATCCTGCGCGGTGGCCGCGGCGGTCCGAACTTCGACGCCGCCGCCGTGGGTGCGGCGGTCGGCGCGCTGGAGAAGGCGGGCCTCGCGCCGTCGGTGATGGTGGACTGTTCCCACGCCAACTCAGGCAAGGACCACGTCCGCCAGGCCGAGGTCGCGCGGGAGATCGCAGGCCGCCTCGCCGCGGGGGAGAAGGGGATCTCCGGCGTCATGCTCGAGTCCTTCCTCGTCGCCGGCGCGCAGCAGCCCGGTCCCGGCCCGCTGGTCTACGGCCAGTCCGTCACCGACAAGTGCATGGACTTCGGTACCACCGACTCGGTGCTGCACGATCTCGCGGCCGCGCTGCGCTGAGCGGATGGCTCACGATGTCGAGTTCTCGCGCGGTGCACGTGCGCAGCAGCACGTGCACCCGCGCAGAACCCGACATCGTGAGCAACGCAGTAGATTCGTGGTGTGGCGATTACACCGGACACCAAGGACTGGACGTGGGTCATCGAGCGGGCCTGCCCGGCCTGCGGATTCGACCCCTCGACGGTCCGCCGCGACGACGTCGGCGACCGCATCGCGCGGTCGGCCGCCGGTTGGGACCGGGCGCTCGCGCGCCCGGACGCACGGGAACGGCCCGACGAGCGGACGTGGTCGGTGCTCGAATACGGCTGCCACGTGCGCGACGTGCACCGCATCATGCGCGAGCGCCTCGAGCTGATGCTGGGGCGGGACGGCGCCACCTTCGCGAACTGGGACCAGGACGTCACCGCCGTCGAGGACGCCTACGGCGAGCAGGATCCCGCTACCGTCGCCGGTGAGCTGGCGGACGCGGCGACGGCGTTCGCGCACGCGTACCGCGCGGTCGCCGGCGACGAATGGACGCGGACGGGCCTGCGCTCCAACGGCTCCGCGTTCACGGTCGAGTCCTTTGCGGTCTACGCCCTGCACGACCTCGAGCATCATCGCGTGGACGTGCGGCTGGATCCGCGGCCCGTCGGCTGAGGACGATCCCGGCGAGCACGATCAGCCCGCCCAGTGGCTGGTTCCACGTGGGCCGCTCACCGAGCACCGCGACGCCCAGGGCGACACCCACGACGGGCGTCAGGTAGGTCACCGACGCCGCCGCGGCGGCGCCCCAGGCCGCGACGATGTTCGTGTTCCACAGGTAGGCCAGGCCCGCCCCGAGGGCCCCGAGCGCCAGCATCGACAGCACCACCCGCGGCGTCCAGGCCGCGGCGTGCGGGTCGGCCGTCAGCGCCCAGGTGTCGATGAGCACGGCGCCGATCCCCACCTGGTACAGCGCGACCGACGGTGCGGGCAGCGCGAGCGGGGTCACGAACCGTCGCAGGTACACGAAGGCGACGCCGTAGCTCGCGGTCGCCGCCAGGCAGGCGAGTTGCCCGGAGATCGACGCGGCACCGTGCGAGATCGAGGGCGCCAGCACCACGACGACCCCCGCGAAGCCGACCCCGAGGCCGATCAGCTGATGGCGGCCGGGCCGTTCGGACCGCAGCGCGGCACAGGTCACGAGCACCGTCATCAGCGGCGTGGTGGCGTTGAGGATGCTCGCGAGACCGGAGTCGATCCGCTGCTCCGCCCATCCGAACAGCGTGAAGGGCACGACGCAGAGCGTGACCGAGACGACCGCGATGTGCGCCACCGCCCGCGGGTCGCGGAGGAGAGGCGCCCGCACCACGACCGCGACCACGACGAGCGTGAGCGCGCCGATCGTCATCCGGGCGGCGGTGACCTGGGCGGGGGACAGGCCGGCGAGGCCCTCCTTGATGAACAGGAAGCTCGAGCCCCAGGCGATGGACAGGGCGGCGAACTGCAACGGGATGGCGCGCATCCGTCGATTCCATCCCGGCGCCGGCGCGGCCGCTGGCGGGAATCGGTCGGATCGCTCGCCCTCGGTCCGACGGTGCGTCTCGGGCGGGGATACGGTGAGGTTCCATCGTCCCGTCGTTGAGCAGGAGCAGTCATGGCCGAAGTCGCCGTCGTCACCGGAGCGAGCAGCGGGATCGGGGCCGCCACGGCGCGGCACCTGGTGCGCGCGGGGTTCGACGTGGTGATCGGCGCCCGCCGCGTCGAGCGGCTGGAGGCGCTCAAAGCCGACATCGAGGCCCAGCACCCCGAGCGGATCGTCACCGCGCTGCCGCTCGACGTCTCCGACGCCGACTCGGTGAAGGCCTTCACCGACGCGATCGACAAGGTCGACGTGCTCGTCAACAACGCGGGCGGAGCGCTCGGCGTGGACCGCATCGAGACCGCCGACGAGGCCGACTGGTCCCGCATGTACGACATCAACGTGCTCTCGATCCTGCGCGTCACCCAGGCGCTGCTGCCCAAGCTGCGGAACTCGCCGGCCGCGAGCGTCGTGACCATCGGTTCCGTCGCGGCGCTCGAGGCCTACGAGACCGGCGCGGGCTACAACGCGGCCAAGCACGGCGCCCGCGCGGTGACCCGCGTGCTGCGCCTGGAGCTCAAGGGCGAACCGATCCGCGTCATCGAGATCGACCCGGGCCTCGTGGAGACGGAGTTCTCCGTGGTCCGGCTCGGCGGCGACAAGGCCGCGGCCGACAAGATCTACGAGGGCGTCGACAACCTCACCGCCGACGACATCGCCGACGCCGTGACCTGGACCGTCACGCGGCCGCCGCACGTCAACATCGACTCCCTGCAGATCATGCCCCGGGACCAGGTAGCCGCTCGCAACGTGCACCGGAGGAACGTCTGAGCCACCCCTATGCCCCGCGACCGTGCACCGGTGCACCTAACGATCACCGCGATTCGAACGGTTCCGGTGCGGATCGCCGCCTGACAGAGTTTCCTGTTCGTGTGCCCACTGGGGCGCCGGAGAGGAATACATGGCCGGAGAGCCCCCGCTGCTGAGGGTGAAGAACGCCGTCATCGAACCGCTGCCGCTGGCGGTCAGGTCGTGGCTCGTCCGCATCATCGCGCTGCTCGTCTTCGTCGCCGTGTGGTGGCTGGTGAGCGGGCTGCGCCTGATCGACGAGACGTTCCTGCCCACGCCGAAGGCGGTCTGGGACGCGGCGGTGCGCGCGAGCACCTGGCACCAGGTGGCGCCCGGCGTGCCGCGCGAGGTGCTCGGCGAGCAGAACTACTTCCTGTGGGAGCACCTCGTCGCCAGCTTGCAGCGGATCTTCGCCGGTGTCGGCGCGGCGATCATCGTCGGTCCGCTCCTCGGCTTCGCCATGGGCACGTCGAAGACCGTCAACACGATCATCGAGCCCTACCTGAACTTCCTGCGCGCGCTGCCGCCGCTGGGCTACATCGGCCTGCTCATCGTGTGGTTCGGCATCGGCGACACGTCGAAGATCTGGCTGCTCTTCCTCGCCGCCTTCCCGGCCATCGCGATCTCCACGGTGAACGGCGTGCAGGGTGTCAGCCAGGATCAGATCAACGCGGCCCGCGCGCTCGGCGCCAACCGGCTGCAGACCATCCGCGGCGTCATCGTCCCCGCGACGCTGCCCGAGGTCATCAACGGCATCCGCATCGCCGTCGGCTTCGCGTGGACCACCGTCGTCGCGGCCGAGCTCAACAACGGCATCCCCGGCATCGGCGGCCTCGCCTACCTCGCCGGCCAGCAGCTCAACACGCCGCTGACCATCGCCTGCATCATCGTCATCGGCGTCACCGCGCTGCTGCTGGACTCGCTCATCAAGTGGATCGGCCTGCTGGCCGTCCCGTGGAAGGGGAAGGCATGAACCGCCTCACGCGCCTCGCGCGCACGGCGCTCGTCGTCGGCACCGTCGGCCTGACCCTGACCGGCTGCATCGTCGAATCCGGCCGGGCCGAGCAGTCCCGCTCCCTCGGCGGCACGACGGCGTGCCCCGTCGACCCGGACCCGACGGTGCGCGGCACCGTCCGGATCGGCTGGCAGGAGATCCCGAACGGCGACCTCGTCGTCAAGGACACGGGCCTGCTCAAGACCTGCCTGCCCAACGTGAACGTCGTGTGGAGCAAGTTCGCCTCCGGAGGCGACGTGATCCAGGCCTTCGGCGCGAACAGCCTCGACGTGGGCCTGCTCGGCAGCGCGCCCGCCGCGAAGGCACTCAGCGCGCCGCTCAACATCGACATGAAGGTCATCTGGATCCAGGACCGCATCGGGGCCGCGGAATCGCTGGTCGCGAAGGACCCGGCGATCAGGACCGTCGGCGACCTCCGGGGCAAGCGGATCGCCGTGCCCTTCGCGTCGACCGCGCATTACAGCCTGCTCACCGCCCTGGACAAGGCCGGCGTCACCGACGCGCAGGTGATCAATCTGGCGCCGGACGCCATCCACGGCGCCTGGGGCGGCGGGCAGATCGACGCCACCTACATCTGGGAACCCACCCTGAGTCAACTGGGCGGCACGGTGCTCACCACGAGCGCGCAGGTCGCCGAGCAGGGAGCGCCGACCTACGACCTCGAGGGCGCCCGGGGCGACTTCGTGAAGAACAACCCGGCCTTCCTCAAGGCGTGGGCCGCCGCGCAGGGGTGGGCCGCGAACCTGCTCAACACCGATCCGAACAAGGCCGCCGAGCACATCGCGGGCCAGCTGGGCGTGCCGCTGGAACAGGTGCTGACCCAGATCAAGGGCTACGCGTACTTCGACGCGAAGACCCAGGGCGGCCCCGATCACCTCGGCGGGCAGCTCGGCGCCGACATCCGGCGGACCGCCGAATTCCTGCTCCAGCAGGGGCAGGTGCAGGGCGTGGGGCCGGCACAGCACTACACGGACGGCGTCTACGCCGCCGCCGCACAGGGGGGAACGAAGTGACCGGCACGGAACGCGTCGAGCTGACCGGGCTCGGCAAGACCTACGACACCGCGAGCGGGCAGACGGTCGCGCTGCAGCCCACCGACCTCACGATCGAGCCCGGCGAGTTCGTCTCCATCGTCGGGCCGTCGGGCTGCGGCAAGACGACCCTGCTCCGGTTGATCGCCGGCTTCGAGGACCCGACGGAGGGCGTCGTGGAGGTCGGCGGCGCGCGGGTGACGGCACCGTCGGCCGACCGGGGCGTGGTCTTCCAGGCCCCCACCCTCTACCCGTGGCTGACGGTGCGCGGCAACGTCGAGTTCGGGCCCAAGGTGAGCGGCGTGGGCAAGGCCGAGCGGCGCGAGCAGGCGCAGAAGCTGCTCGACCTCGTGGGCCTCGGCGACTTCGGCGACAAGCGGCCCTACGAGCTGTCGGGCGGCATGCAGCAGCGCGCGCAGATCGCCCGGGTGCTCGTCAACGATCCCGCCATCGTGCTCATGGACGAGCCGTACGGCGCGCTCGATGCGCTCACCCGCGAGCGGCTGCAGGTCGACCTCCTCAAGATCTGGCGGGAGGCGGGCAAGACCATCGTCTTCATCACGCACTCCGTCGAGGAGGCCGTCTTCCTGAGCACGCGCGTTCTCGTGATGAGCGCCCGGCCGGGCCGCGTGGTCATCGACCGCAAGGTCGAGCTGCCGGGCGACGGACCCGACACCGTCCGCGACCCGTCGGTGACCGGAACGCCCGAGTTCCAAGCCCTGCGTACGGAGCTCGCCGCCGCGATCTACGCAGCACACGGCTGAACCTCAGCGGCAGCACAGGTCGCGCGGCGTAGTGTTGCCACCGTGGTGAGTGCCCCCAGACTGCCCGTGTCGCTGCCGACCGGGCCGGCCCGCAAGCTCTTCTCGCCGGCCTACGCGCTCTACGAGCGGAGGCTGGTGAACGAGCTCACCGCCGCCTACCGCGACGGCGCGCAGCGGCCGCGGCACGTCGCGGTGCTCTGCGACGGCAATCGCCGCTGGGCCCGCGCCGCCGGGTTCAGCGACGTGAGTCACGGCTACCGCATGGGCGCGAAGAAGATCGCCGAGATGCTCGAGTGGTGCGACGAGGCCGGCATCGAACTCGCCACCATCTACCTGCTCTCGACCGAGAACCTGCGCCGCGACCCCGACGAGCTCGCGGCGCTGCTGGAGATCATCACCGACGTCGTCGAGGAGATCTCCGGGCCGGACAAGAACTGGTCCGTGAAGATCGTCGGCGCGATGGATCTGCTGCCGCCCGACGCCGCGCGCCGGCTCACCGCCGCCGCCGAGGGCACCACGGGGCGGACGGGAACCCACGTCAACGTGGCCGTCGGCTACGGCGGCCGCAAGGAGATCGTCGACGCGGTGCAGTCGCTGCTGCGCAGCGAGCTCGCCGAGGGGATGTCCGGGCAGGAGCTGGTGGACGCGGTCACCGTCGACGGGATCGACCAGCACCTCTACACCAAGGGGCAGCCCGACCCCGACCTGGTGATCCGCACGTCGGGGGAGCAGCGGCTCTCCGGCTTCCTGCTGTGGCAGAGCGCGTACAGCGAGATCTGGTTCACGGAGGCCTACTGGCCCGAGTTCCGGCGCGTCGATTTCCTGCGCGCGCTGCGCGACTACGCCGCCCGGCACCGCCGGTTCGGGGCGTAGAGCCCGCGTGACCTGCCGCGATCGCCGGAGTGAGGGGCGATCGCACATTTCCTATCACCGAAGTCTGGTGACACACGCCACTCGCTGTTACGATTGAATCATTAGTCGTAACAACCCGAGGAGGCCGGGACATGACCCAGCTCGCGACGTCCGAGATCCGTACCGACACCACGACCCGCGTTCCCGACCGGTACGGGCCGGAATCACCGTTCGTGGACCCGTTGGGCATCAGCGGCACCGTCGCCGGGCAGTGGTCCTTCCTGCCGATCAACGGCGCCGCCTTCGTGATGCAGCTGATGCATCCCGTGATCGGCGACATCGTGGGCGAGTTCAGCGTCGCCTACACCGATCCGGTGGGCCGCGCCATCCGCTCCATGGACTCGGTGCAGCGCTGGTACTTCGGCGAGGACGCCGCGCTCGAGGAGGGCTACCGGCTGCGCGCCCAGCATCGACCGCTGCAGATGCGCAACGCCGAGGGCAAACACATCAGCGCCCTCAACCCCGAGGCCTACGGCTGGGTGATCGCCACCGGCACGATCACGGGGATCGATTCCCTGCCGCGGAGCCTCGGCCGGCCGCTCACCGACGCGGAGGTACTCGAACTCTTCGACGACTCGCGCAAGATCGCCGCGATCGTCCAGGTGCCCGACGGTGCCGTCCCCTGGGAGCCCGGAGCCTTCGCCCGGTACTACGAGGACATGCTCCCGAAGCTGGTCGCACACCCCGGGGCGCTCGAATTCCTCGACGAGTTCGCCCACGGCAACCCGCCGCTCCCGCCGGAGGCGGGACCGTTCCTCCGCGCGCTCGAGCCGGCCCTCAAGCCCGTGGGCGTCTCCGTCAACCGCGCCGTGTACCTCCTCACGGCGGGTGTGCTGCGCCCCGAGATCCGCGAGATCCTCGGCGTCACCTGGAGTCGCCGGGAGGAATTCGCCTACCGCGGTGTCACCACGGCGATCCGGCAGGCGTACCGGGTGCTCCCCGAGCGGGTCGGGTACACGCCGCTCGCGTACCACGCCCGCGGCAAAGCCCGCGCCCTGCGCGCGATGAAGCGACGGGACCTGCCGGACTTCACGGCCTTTCAGCGCCGTCGCGCCGCCGCCGCGGGGTGTCCGTTCGGCTGATCCGGGCGCGCCGGACGCGGCCCCGCGTCCGGCGCTGGGGTCAGCGGACCAGGGGGACGAGTGCCGTGCGCGCGTAGGCGCGAGCGGCGTCGTCGTTCTCGAGATCGAAGGGGGCGGGGGCGATCGCGAAGCAGGCGGTGGTGATCCGCACCAGCGCATCGGCGCGGGTCCCGGTGTCGCCCGCCGGGACCACGCCGGCCTCCTGCTCCTGCGCCAGGATGGCGGTCACGAACCGGATGCCGTGCCCGACCGGATCGAGTCGCTCGTCGGCGAACAGGGCGGCGCGCTCCTCCGGCGACGAGGTCGGCAGCAGGGAGCGGCCGAAGCGACAGCAGAGCACGAACACCTCCTCGATCCGTTCGGCCACGTCCGGGGTCGTCGCGACCACCTCCGTGGTCTGCGCGAAGAGGCGCCCCAGCGACCAGGCGAGCGCCGCGGCCAGGATGTCGTCCTTGGACCCGAACCGACGGAACAGCGTCATCCGGCTCACCCCGCACTCGGCGGCGATCGCCTCGACGGTGGCCCGTCGGGTCCCCTTCGCTCCCAGCACCTTCAACGCCGCGCGGTAGACGCCCGCATCGGCGTCGCTGACGTCGGCGTGCGCGCCGGCCTTGAGCAGCAGCTCGGACAGGGAGGCTCCGGGGCGGGTCATGGATGTCGATCGTAGGCGGGGCGCGATGCCCGCGGGCGCTGACCGTCGCGCGAGCTGGGGTCAGAGCTTGCGCAACCGCACCCGGTTGATGGAGTGATCGGAGTCCTTGCGCAGCACCAGGGTCGCGCGCGGCCGCGTGGGCAGGATGTTCTGCACCAGGTTGGGGCGGTTGATGCCGGCCCAGATGCCCTCGGCGCGGTCGCGGGCCTCGGTGTCCGAGAGCCCGGCGTAGTGGTGGAAGTGCGAGGCCGGGTCCGCGAAGGACGTGGTGCGCATCGACAGGAAGCGGTCGACGTACCAGCGCTCGATGTCCTCGATCCGCGCGTCCACGTACACGGAGAAGTCGAACAGGTCCGAGACCATCAGGCGCGGCCCCGTCTGCAGCACGTTGAGCCCCTCGACGATGAGGATGTCGGGCCGGCGCACGTGGATGAACTCCCCCGGCACGATGTCGTAGAGCTGGTGCGAGTACATCGGCGCGGTCGCGTCCTCCGCGCCCGACTTCACCGCGGTCACGAAGCGCAACAGCGCGCGCCGGTCGTACGACTCGGGGAAGCCCTTGCGGTGCATGATGCCCCGCCGCTCCAGCTCCGCGGTCGGGTGGAGGAAGCCGTCGGTGGTCACCAGGTCCACCCGCGGGTGCGAGTCCCACCGGGCGAGCAGCGCCTGCAACACGCGGGCCGTGGTCGACTTGCCGACCGCGACGGAGCCGGCGACACCGATCACGAAGGGGACCTGCGCGTCGTGCCGCTGTTCGCCGAGGAAGGTTGCGGTCGCCGCGTAGAGGCGCTGCCGCGCGGCCACCTGCAGGTGAATGAGACGGGAGACGGGGAGGTAGACCTCGGCGACCTCGGCCAGGTCGATCTGCTCACCGAGGCCGCGCAGGTCGGAGAGGTCCTCCTCGGTGAGCGACAGGGGCGTCGACTGCCGGAGCTCGCGCCACTGAGCGCGGTCGAGCTCGATGTACGGGCTCGGTTCGCTCACCGGACGAGGCTCACCGCGTCAGACATGCCCTCTAGTCTGGCACGCATGGAGGAGCTGAGCGTCACCGACCGTTACCTGCGGCTCGGCCTGCGGTTCGACCGCATCGAATCCGGTTTCGTGGATGCCTACTTCGGCGACCCCGCGCACCGTCGGGCCGTGGAGGCGGAGGACGCACCCGAGCCGGCCCGGCTCGCGGCCGAGGCGCGCGCCCTGTTGCGGGACGTCGAGGCCGACACCGCGCTCACCCCGCAGCGTCGGGAGTTCCTCGCCGGGCACATCGCCGCGCTGGAGTGCTCGGCGCGCACGTTCGACGGTGCGCCGATCGGCTTCGTCGACGAGGTGAAGGCGTACTTCGACGTCGACATCGCCATGGGCGAGACCGCCGACTACGAGGCGGCGCACGCCGCGCTGGACGAGGTGCTGCCCGGTTCCGGCCCGCTGCAGCCCCGGATGCAGGCGCAGCGCGACCGCTTCCAGGTCCCCGCCGAACGGGTGCCCGAGGTCGTGGACGCACTCGCCGGCGCGCTGCGGGACGTCGTGCGCGCGCGGTACCCGCTGCCGGAGGCGGAGACCGTGCAGTTCGAGATCGAGCACGACAAGCCCTGGTCGGGCTTCAACTACTACCTCGGCGACTGCCGCTCGCGGGTCGCCGTGAACGGCGACCTCCCGCAGTACCTGTCGTCGCTGCCGCACCTCATCGCGCACGAGGCCTACCCGGGGCACCACACCGAGCACTGCCGCAAGGAACAGCTCCTCGTCGCGGGGGAGAACCAGCCGGAGCAGACCATCTTCCTCGTCAACACCCCGCAGTGCCTCATGGCGGAGGGCCTGGCCGACCACGCGCTCGGTGCTGCGATCGGCCCCGGCTGGGGCCGCTGGGCGCAGGAGATCTACGCCGACCTGGGCCTGTCCTTCGACGGGGAGCTCGCCGAGCGGATCGCGACGGCATCGTCGGGCCTGCTGCACGTGCGCCAGGACGCTGCCCTCCTGCTGCACGACCGCGGTGCGAGCGAGGACGACGTGGCCGCGTACCTGCAGCGGTGGGGCCTCATGGCCGAGCGCAGCGCGCGGCAGTCCCTGCGGTTCATCGGCTCGCCGCTGTGGCGGGCGTACATCAGCACGTACGTCGAGGGCTACGCGCTGCTCGGTGCCTGGCTCGACCGCGCCGATCCCGGCCCGGCCCGGCTGGACCGGTTCGGGAGGCTGCTCGACGAGCCCCTCACCCCGTCTGCGCTGCGGCGGGAGCTCGCGGCTTAGGATGAGCGCATGAGCGATTCCAGCGTGAACTCCGCGTCCCTGGCCGAACTCGATCCCGAGGTCGCGGCCGCCATGAACGGCGAGCTCGCGCGGCAGCGCGACACGCTGGAGATGATCGCCTCGGAGAACTTCGTGCCGCGCGCGGTGCTGCAGGCGCAGGGCTCCGTGCTCACCAACAAGTACGCCGAGGGCTATCCGGGTCGCCGCTACTACGGCGGCTGCGAGTACGTCGACGTGGTCGAGGACCTCGCCCGCCACCGCGCCAAGGAGCTCTTCGGCGCCGACTTCGCCAACGTCCAGCCGCACTCGGGCGCGCAGGCCAACGCGGCCGTGCTGCAGGCCCTCATGGAGCCGGGCGAGACGCTCATGGGGCTCGATCTCGCGCACGGCGGGCACCTCACCCACGGCATGCGGCTGAACTTCTCCGGCAAGCTCTACGAGAACGTCTTCTACGGCGTCTCCAAGGAGGATCACCGGGTCGACATGGACGAGGTGCGCAAGATCGCCCTCGACACCAAGCCGAAGGTGATCGTGGCCGGCTGGTCCGCGTACCCGCGCCACCTCGACTTCGCCGCCTTCCGCTCCATCGCCGACGAGGTGGGCGCCCATCTGTGGGTCGACATGGCGCACTTCGCCGGCCTCGTGGCCGCGGGCCTGCACCCCAGCCCCGTCCCGCACGCCGACGTCGTGTCGAGCACCGTGCACAAGACCCTCGGCGGCCCCCGCTCCGGCATCATCCTGGCGAAGCAGGAGTGGGCGAAGAAGCTCAACTCCGCCGTCTTCCCGGGCCAGCAGGGCGGCCCGCTCATGCACGTGATCGCGGCCAAGGCCGTCGCGCTCAAGGTCGCGGGCACGGAGGAGTTCCGGGAGAAGCAGCAGCGCACGCTCGACGGTGCCAAGATCCTCGCCGACCGCCTGAACGGCAAGGACGTTGCCGATGCCGGCGTCACCGTGCTGACCGGCGGCACCGACGTGCACCTGGTGCTCGTCGACCTCCGCAACAGTGACCTCGACGGCCAGCAGGCAGAGGACCTCCTCCACGAGGTGGGCATCACCGTCAACCGCAACGCCGTGCCCTTCGACCCGCGCCCGCCGATGGTCACCTCCGGCCTGCGGATCGGCACCGCCGCCCTGGCCAGCCGCGGCTTCGGTGCGAAGGAGTTCACGGAGGTCGCCGACATCATCGGCACCGCCCTCGCGCAGGGGAGGGCCGCCGACACCGCTGCGCTGCGCGCCCGCGTGTCCGCGCTGGCGCTCGAGGTCCCGCTGTACGAGGGCCTCGAGGACTGGGGCCTGCTCTCGCGCTGATCGGCGCTATCGGCGGCGTCCCGGGGTGTACGCGGGGGTCGTCGTCACCGTGGTTTGAAGGCCGGGTGGGCGCTGCCTTACAGTGTCCGGGTGACTTCCAGCACTACAGAGGACGACCTGACGCTCGCCATCGACAAGGCGCTGCCGGACATCCGCGCGGCTTACGTCGAGGCGGGCGATGCTTGGCAGCCGCACGACTACGTCCCGTGGGACGACGGCCGCAACTACGCCTTCCTGGGTGGCGAGGACTTCACCCCCGAGGACGTGAAGGTGGACCCGGTGGTGGCGCACGGCCTCGTCCTCGGCCTGCTGACCAAGGACCACCTGCCGTCCTTCCACCGTCTGCTGGCGCAGCACCACCTCATCGACTCGGACTGGGGCAAGTTCGTCGGCCACTGGACCGCCGAGGAGAACCGCCACGGGATCGCGCTGCGCGACCACGTCGTGGTCAGCCGCACCTTCGACGTCGAGAAGCTGGAGATGTGGCGGCTCGAGGCCGTCACCCGCGGCTACCGCCAGTACGAGGGCACCCGCGCGGAGATCCACGTCGCGGAGCAGATCGCCATGGTGATCACCCACGAGGCGCTGTCCGCCGACTTCTTCGACCGCCTCGCCGACTACGCGGAGAAGGCCGAGGGCACTCCGGCCGGCCTTGTCACCACGCTCCGCAAGGTCGCCCACGACGATCGTGTGCAGCAGCAGTACTGGACCGAGCTCCTGACCGTCGCGCTCGACGTCAACGAGGGCCACGTCAAGGACGCCCTGCTGGGCCAGGCCCGCGTCACGTCGCCGATCGGCGCGGAGACCGCCGACGGCCTGGACGAGTCGCGCCGCATCGTCACCGAGGCCGGCATCAGCTCGCCGGAGCGGGATCGGGAGATCCTGAACGGCCTCCTCGCGACGTGGGGTCTCTCGCTGTAACACCGGTCCCCGGCCCGTAACGAAGTGTTCACGAACGCGCCGCGCAGCCTCCGGGCCGCGCGGCGCGTTCGGCGTTAGTTTGGCGGTGACGGATTGCGGGGAAGCAGTTCGTCCCGGGAGGTTCCAACCGTGACTCGACTCATCGTCGCGAGAGGGCCGGCCCCGGTCCTCGTCGTCGGGGCGTAGACCACGCACCGAGGCGTTTGGAACCGGCCGGCCGCAGCTACACGCTTGCGTGGGCGCCGCGCAGGCTAGGAGCGTCACCGTGTCTTTCCGTGAGACCCCCCGCACGTACGTGCTCGACACCTCCGTCCTGCTGTCCGATCCCTGGGCCATCACCCGCTTCGCCGAGCACGACGTCGTGCTCCCGCTCGTGGTGATCAGCGAACTCGAGGGCAAGCGGCACCACGCCGAACTCGGCTGGTTCGCCCGCGAATCGCTGCGCATGCTCGACGACATGCGGCTCGAGCACGGCCGACTCGACCAGCCGATCCCCACCCCGGGTGGGGGAACGGTCCAGGTGGAGCTCAATCACATCGACCCGATGGTGCTCCCGGTCGGTTTCCGGACGGAGACCAACGACGCCCGCATCCTCGCGTGTGCGCTGAACCTGCGCGCCGAGGGCAGGGACGTCACGCTGGTCTCCAAGGACATCCCGCTGCGGGTCAAGGCGGGTGCCGTCGGTCTGGACGCCGACGAGTACCGCGCGCAGGACGTGGTGACCTCCGGCTGGACCGGCATGGAGGAACTGGAGGTCGCGCCGCAGGTGATCGACGCCCTCTTCGCCGACGGCGTCGTCGATCACGATGCCGCGCGCGAGCTGCCGTGCAACACCGGCGTCCGCCTCCTCGGCGGCACGTCGAGCGCGCTGGGCCGGGTGACCGCCGAGAAGCAGGTGCAGCTGGTGCGCGGCGACCGCGAGGCCTTCGGGCTGCACGGCCGCAGCGCCGAGCAGCGCGTCGCGCTGGACCTGCTGCTCGACGAGTCGGTGGGCATCGTCTCGCTCGGCGGCAAGGCCGGCACCGGCAAGTCGGCGCTGGCCCTGTGCGCCGGCCTCGAGGCGGTGCTGGAGAAGCGCACGCAGCGCAAGGTCGTCGTGTTCCGCCCGCTGTACGCCGTGGGCGGCCAGGACCTCGGCTACCTGCCCGGCACCGAGAACGAGAAGATGGGGCCGTGGGCGCAGGCCGTCTACGACACGCTCGACGGTCTCGCGTCGCCCGAGGTGATGGACGAGGTGATGTCGCGCGGGATGCTGGAGGTGCTGCCGCTCACGCACATCCGCGGCCGGTCGCTGCACGACTCCTTCGTCATCGTCGACGAGGCGCAATCGCTGGAGCGCAACGTGCTGCTCACGGTGCTCTCGCGCCTCGGTTCCGGTTCGCGGGTGGTGCTCACGCACGACGTCGCGCAGCGCGACAACCTGCGGGTGGGCCGGCACGACGGCGTGGCGGCGGTGATCGAGAAGCTCAAGGGCCACCCGCTGTTCGCGCACGTGACGCTCACCCGGTCCGAGCGCTCGCCCATCGCGGCGCTGGTGACCGAGATGCTGGAGGAGTTCGCCCCCGGCGCGTAGGCCTCGTAGTGTCGACGGTGCCGGGCCGCCCGGTCCGGCACCGTCGACACCCGGGAGAGGGACGTGCAGCAGCTCCGGCGAGCGAGGACCGACGACCACGGCGCCCTAGTGCGGTGCGTGCAGCGCTGGTGGGGCGATTCGCGATCGCCCGAACAGTCGCGCGAGCTCTCGCTCCTGCTGCCCCGTCTGTTCCTGCAGCACTTCGCGGGCACGAGCCTGATCCTCGAGGGCGCGTCCGGGGTCCGGGCCTTCCTCGTGGGATTCGATTCCGCCGACCGGCCCGCGGAGTCGTACATCCATTTCGTCGGCGTGGACCCCGACCTGCGTGGTCAGGGCGTCGCTCGGCGTTTGTACTCCGCCTTCTTCGAGCGTGCGGCCAGTGCCGGGCGAACCTCGGTCCGGGCGATCACGTCGCCGCAGAACCGGGGTTCGATCGCCTTCCATCGGGCCCTGGGGTTCGAGGTCGAGCCCGGTGATCGCGAGGTCGACGGGGTGCCGGTGCACGCCGACTACGACGGTCCGGGGCAGGACAGGGTGGCGTTCCTGCGGCGGCTCTGAGCCCGGCCGGGAGCCGGCCGGTCTCGTCGACGCCGACTATGACGCCGACTATGACGTTGCGGAGCGGGAGGGGTTCTCGACGGGGCGCAGGAAGCAGCGCGCGACTTCGAGGCGCTCGGCGTCGTAGCCCTCCCACTTGCGCGCCGGAACGGCGTCGTGTCCGACCTCCCGGAATCCCCGCCGGGCGAAGAAGTCGGCGGCGCTGTCGCTGACCGTCACGGCGAAGACGTGCGTCAGTCCGCGGGTGCGGCAGAGGTCGAACAACCCGTCGATCAGGAGGCTGCCGGCGCCGAGTCCGGAGAACTCCGCGACCGTGATCAGGCCCGAGACCTCGGCGTAGCCCGTGCCGGCGTACCGGTCCACCTCCAGTCCGACCACACCCGCGAGGTGGCCGGTGCGGAGGACGCGGGCACCGAGGCCGCCCGCCGCCATTCTGGCGATCTCGGCCCGGCTCCGCGGCTTGAGGATCCCGTCCTGGACGCCCTGGGTGACCAGGGCTTCGATCCGGGCGAAGTCATCCACCTGGAGCGGGGCCAGGTGCAGATACCGGCCGTGCGTGAGCACCGTGCCCCGCCCGTCGAAGGTGAGGAGCTCATAGTCGAGGTCCTCGGCGCGGCAGAGGTTCACGCTGTACGCCCCGCCCACGAGGGCCGCCTGTGCGGCGGGCGCGTAGTCGGCGAGGCCGCGCCCCGCGAGGTGTGCCGCGAGGCGTTCGCCGTGGAGGTCGATGTCGGCGTAGCTGCGGGGCGGGTCGCCCCATCCGCCACCGGGATCGGTGAGCACCATCTTCGATGCGCGGACGCTCGCGGACACGGCTCCGGCCGTGCGGGCGAGCGTCGCGGGATCCGCCCCGACCACGACGCGTTTCGCGTCGGTGACGGTCAGCCAGAGGTCGGCGACGAAATCGTCGTTCCAGGTCGACGCGCCGTGCACGGCGCGTCCGCCGACCGCGGCGGTGGTCGCCGCAACGCCGTCGGCGGGAACGACGAAGACGAAGCGGGTGTCGCCGGCTGCGAACGCGTCGACCGTGCGGCTCGCCGCCTCCAGTGTCGCGGCGTCGATCCGCGGCAGCGCGACGACGATCGTGATGCCGCGGAACTCCTCGACGAAGAACTCGCGTTCGGGCAGCGGCACTCGCTCGCCGGTGCTCGGTTCGCCGGCGCCTCCGCGCGATGCGGGCAGGGGCGGCGGCGACGGCCGTGCGGCCGGCCGGGGGACATCGGTCACGTCTGGCCAGAGTACTGGACGTGGCCTGCGGTGCCGGCAGTGTCCGGGCCGCCCTTGCCGTACCTAGAACCGCAAGGTATATCTGTACCTAGTGGTTCTAGGTATGGAGGCCTGATGCACATCGATAAGGACCTGGTCGCCGCGTCGGCGACCCCGCTGGTACTGAGCATTCTCAGCCAGGGGGACAGCTACGGCTACGCCATTCTGACCCGCGTGCGGGAGCTCTCCGGCGGACGCCTCGAGTGGTCCGACGGCATGCTCTACCCGCTGCTGCACCGCCTCGAACGCCTCGGGCAGGTGCAGTCGCGATGGGAGGTCGCCGACACCGGCCGCAAGCGCAAGCACTACGCCATCACCCCCGCCGGGCGGGAGGCGCTCGCGGACCGTCGGGACCAGTGGCGGGCCGTCAGCGCCGCCCTGGACGTCCTCTGGTCCGACGGTGCGCCGCAGCCGGGGCTCGCATGACCGGCCCGGTCGACGCGCAGATCCGGCAGTGGCGCGGCTACCTGGAGGGCCGGCGTCGGCTGCGGGCCGAGGAGGTCGACGAGCTCGAGTCCCACCTGCGCGATGCGATCGCCGATCTCGAGGCCCGCGGCCTCGACGGCGAGGAGTCCTTCCTGGTTGCGGTCAAGCGCATGGGGGCCGCCGATGCGGTGGCGCACGAATTCGCGCGGGAGCACTCCGACCGGTTGTGGAAGCAGCTCGTGCTCGGCGGGGTCGACGATGCGTCCGCGTCTCGCGGCGAGCTGCCCGCGGTGCTCGCGCTCGGTGCCGCCGCCGGCCTGGCGTTGCTCGCGATGCTGCACCTCCTCGGCGATGCGGCGCCCCGGTTCGTCGGCTTCGCCGTCGCGCCCTTCCTGGTCGCCTACTTCGCGTGGAAGCGGGCGATGCCGGTGCGGGCCGCGGCGGTGGTTCTCGGCGGGTTCGCGGTGACGGCGGCGCTGCTCGCGGCGTACCCGTTCGCGTCCGGAGGGTCGACGGAGGTGCTGGCCGTGGCCGCCGCACCGGTGGTGCTGTGGTTCGGCGTCGGCGTCGCCTACACGGGTGGCGCGTGGCGGTCGGCGCCGCGGCGGATGGACTTCGTGCGGTTCACCGGCGAGTTCGTCATCTACTTCCTCCTCATCGCCCTCGGCGGTGGCGCGATCACGGGTTTGACGATCGGCGCGCTCAGCACCGTCGGGCTGCGCGCGGAGACTCCGATCACCACGTGGGTGCTGCCGGTCTGCGTCGGCGGTGCGGTGCTGGTGGCCGCGTGGCTCGTGGAGGCCAAGCAGGAGGTGATCGAGAACATCGCGCCCGTCCTGACGCGGATCTTCACGCCGATCACACTGGTCATGCTGCTCGTGGTGCTGGGGGCGTTCGCGTCGCGGCCCGGCCTCGTCGGCGCCGACCGGGACCTGCTGGTGCTCATGACGGTGGTGCTCGTGCTCGTCGTCGGGCTGTTGCTCTACGCGGTCTCCGCCCGCGATCCGCGCCGCCGCCCCGACGTCTTCGACCGGCTGCAGGTGGCGCTCGTCCTCGCGGCCATCGCGGTCGACCTGGTGGTGCTGGTCGCGATGGTGACCCGCACCGCGGAGTTCGGCACGTCGCCGAACAAGGCCGCCGTGCTGGGCCTGAACCTGATCCTGCTGGTGATCCTGCTCGGCGCCGTCCGCGTGGGGTACGGATTCGTCCGTGGGCGGCGCGACTTCGCCGCGGTCGAGGGGTGGCAGACCGGCACGCTGCCCGCCTATGCGGCGTGGGCGGCGGTCGTCGCTCTCGCCTTTCCGCCGATCTTCAGGTTCGCCTGACCGGCGCGGTGGCCGGCGGAGATCAACCCTTGAAACATTCCTGTGAAAGAATGTATGCTGTTCGGCATGGCTACCATCCTGGAACGCACCGTCTCCGCTTCGCCCGCGCGGGTCTGGGAACTCTGGACCACCCCGGCCGGGATCTCCGCCTGGTGGGCCCCGGAGGGATTCCGCACCGATGTCACGCGACTCGATCTCGCGCCCGGAGGCGAACTCGCCTACACGATGACGGCGGTCGCGCCCGATCAGGTCGCCTTCATGGAGCAGAACGGCATGCCGCTCGCCACCCGGTCGGTCAAGTTCTTCGCCGAGGTCGAGGAGCCGTCCCGGCTGTCGTACCGGTCCGTCATCGACTTCGTGCCCGACCGTGAGCCCTACGAGCACCTCACCGTCGTCGAGCTTCATCCCGACCCCGCCGGCACCCGCGTCGTCATGCACGTCGAGCCGATGCACGACGAGGTGTGGACCGAGCGCCTGGTCGCGGGACGCGGCAACGAGCTCGACAATCTCGCGGCCCTGGTCGCCGCGGAGTGAGTGACGATCTGCAGCGGGCGCTCGCGGCGGTCGCCGAGCCCACGCGGTTCCGGATCATCGGCCTCCTCGCCGAGCGTCCGCGGACCGTCTCCGAAGTCCAGGAGGCGATCGGCGCGCGCCAACCGCAGACCACCAAGCACCTCCAGGTCCTCGACGCGGCGGGCGTCGTCGTGCTGCACAAGCTGGGCCGGCGCCGCGTCGCGCGGATCGACCGCGCGACGATGCGGCGCCTGTCCGATCACTTCGCCGCGCTCGCGGCCCCCGGCGACGACGACGCGACACTCGAACGGTACGAGCTCGCGATCGCCGCGGAACGCATCGGCGACGGCACCCGCGCCGTGGCCCTCGACCGCGTCGTGGACGCGCCCGTCGAGCGGGTCTGGGCCGCGTGGACCGATCCCGCGCGCGCCGCGACCTGGTGGGCGCCCCGGCATTTCACCGTCGAGGAGGCCGCGATCGCGCCCACGCCGGACGCGCCCGTCCGGCTCGTCCTCCGGGAGGGCGACGGTGCGCGGTACGTGTCCGAGGGGCGCGTGATCGAGGCGGCGGCGCCGCACCGGCTCGTCTTCACCCTCGCGCCCGTCGACACCGATGGCGTCCGGTACTTCACCGCCCGGCACACGGTGGTCCTGAGCGGCGACGGTCCCACGACGGTCGGGCTGACGATCGACGTCACCGACGTCCGCGAGGGTGCCGCGCCGATGGTCGCCGGGCTCGAACCCGGATGGGGGCAACTGCTCGACGCGCTCGCGGGGGCGGTCGCGTAGTGAGCCGCGCGGGCGGCACCGTCGGCCCCCGGTTCCCGCAGGTAGGGCAACCTAACCCGGACGGTCGAGAGGCCGGGGAATACCCTCGATACGTGACTTCGAACAGCCCCGAATTCATCTATTCCGACCTGCTGCCCATCGGTCCCGATACGACGCCGTACCGGCTCATCACGACCGAGGGCGTCGAGACCTTCGAGGTCGACGGGCAGAAGTTCCTCAAAGTCGCGCCCGAAGCGCTGCAGCAGCTGACCGCGGAGGCGATGCACGACATCAGCCACTACCTGCGGCCCGCGCACCTGCAGCAGCTGCGCAGGATCATCGACGATCCCGAGGCGTCGGGCAACGACCGCTTCGTGGCGCTCGACCTGCTCAAGAACGTCAACATCTCCGCGGGCGGCGTACTGCCGATGTGCCAGGACACCGGCACCGCGATCGTCATGGGCAAGAAGGGCGAGGGCGTGCTGACCGGCGTCGACGACGGGGAGTGGATCTCCCGCGGCGTCTACGACGCCTACACCAAGCTCAACCTGCGCTACTCGCAGAACGCGCCGATCACCATGTACGAGGAGAAGAACACCGGCACCAACCTGCCGGCCCAGGTGGAGATCTACGCCACCGAGCAGGGGCCGAAGGGACCGGAGTACAAGTTCCTGTTCATGGCGAAGGGCGGCGGCTCGGCCAACAAGTCCTTCCTGTTCCAGGAGACGAAGGCGATCCTCAACCCGGACCGCATCCTGACGTTCCTCGACGAGAAGATCCGCTCGCTGGGCACCGCGGCCTGCCCGCCGTACCACCTCGCGATCGTCATCGGCGGTACGTCGGCCGAGTTCGCGCTGAAGACCGCCAAGTACGCCTCGGCGCACTACCTCGACGAGCTGCCCGAGACCGGCTCCATCGCCGCCCACGGGTTCCGCGACAAGGAGCTGGAGGAGAAGGTCTTCGAGCTCACCCAGTCGTTCGGCATCGGCGCGCAGTTCGGCGGCAAGTACTTCTGCCACGACGTGCGCGTGGTGCGCCTGCCGCGGCACGGTGCCTCGCTGCCCGTCGCCATCGCCGTCTCCTGCTCGGCGGACCGTCAGGCGCTCGGCAAGATCACCGCCGACGGCGTCTTCCTGGAGCAGTTGGAGACCGACCCGGCGCAGTACATGCCCGACGCCGGTGTGGCGGAGGACATCGAGGGCGGCGCGGTCGTCGAGATCGACCTCAACCGGCCGATGCCCGAGATTCTCGCGGAGCTGTCGAAGTACCCGGTGAAGACCCGCCTGTCGCTGACCGGCCCGTTGGTCGTCGCGCGCGACATCGCGCACGCCAAGATCAAGGAGCGGCTGGACGCGGGGGAGGAGATGCCGCAGTACCTGCGCGACCACCCGGTGTACTACGCCGGCCCGGCGAAGACGCCGGAGGGTATGGCGTCCGGCTCGTTCGGCCCCACGACCGCGGGCCGCATGGACAGCTACGTCGACCAGTTCCAGGCCGCGGGCGGCTCGATGATCATGCTGGCCAAGGGGAATCGCTCCAAGCAGGTCACGCAGGCCTGCGATGCGCACGGCGGCTTCTACCTCGGCTCCATCGGCGGGCCCGCGGCGCGCCTCGCGCTCGACTGCATCAAGTCGCAGGAGGTCATCGAGTACCCCGAGCTCGGCATGGAGGCCGTGTGGAAGATCGAGGTGGAGAACTTCCCGGCGTTCATCGTCGTCGACGACAAGGGCAACGACTTCTTCACCGACCCGTCGGGTGAAGTCTCGATCCCGCTGAGCGGCATCCGGATCCGCTCGAAGGAGCGCTAGCCCTCGCCGCTGCCGAAACCCCCGAACGCTGCCGGTAACCGGCAGCGTTCGGCGTTTCCGGCAGCGTTCCGCGTCAGGCGGGGCGGAGGATCGTGACGGCGAAGTCGGCGTCGTCGTGCCAGGGCTTGACGTCCCAGGTGGCCAGACGCAGATCCGTGCGCAGCCCGGCGGCCGCGGCGTACTCGTCGAACCGGTCGGGCGTGAGGCCGCGGTTCGTGTGGAAGCCGACGATCGCGAAGCCCTCCGGCGCGAGGTGCTTCCGGAAGTTCGCGAGCACCGCGGTCTCGGTGCCCTCGGCGACGAAGACCAGCACGTTCCCGGCGCAGACGATGGCGTCGAACGTGCCGTCGAGGTCCAGTTCGGCGAGGTCCTGCACGAGCCATCGCGGACCCGGGTAGTCCTGCTGCGCCGCGGCGATGAGCTTCGGGTCCACGTCCACGCCGGTGACGTCGTGGCCCACCGAGTGCAGGTACCCGCCGAGCCGCCCCGGCCCGCAGCCCGCGTCCAGGATGCGCGACCCGCGGCCCACCATCGCATCGACCAGCCGTGCCTCACCCGCCAGATCCGCGCCCTCGCGCGCCATCGTGCGGAACCGCTCGATGTACCACTCGCTGTGGCCTTCCTTGGTGTCCGTGAACCAGCGCGGGGTGCTCATGCCGTCCAAGTTACCCGCAGGGGTTTCGTGCAGATCGCGACGCTTCGTCCTGCGGTCCGCCCTGGTGATTCCCTGCGGTTTCGGCGTCGTTGACCTGCGATCCGGCCGCCGAAACCGCAGGGAACCCGGCTCCGTCGTCGCCGATCCGGCGCGGCCGTCCGCTCGCCGGGCTACCCTCACCTCTCGTGAGATGGAGAACGAGTTTCACGGTCCTGACCTGTGTCGTCGCGGTCGCGACGGCCGGCTGTGAGGCGCGCTCGGAGTCGTCGGACGAGGCGCATCCGGGGGCGCACAGCGTGGAGGCGAGGGCGAGTGCCGCCCCGTCGAGCACCGGGGCAGCGGCGGCGCCGACGCCGGCCGCCACCCCGCTCTACTCCCGGCTGACCAGCTCCAGCGCCACCGGCGACACCGGCCAGGCGCTCACGGCGACGCTGGGCGGCACCACGTACCCCGGTGCGACCGGGGTGTGGATCGGCTGCGAGGGGACCGCGGCGACGGCCGTGTACCGGCTCGGCGGTGAGTTCGCCCGGCTCACGGGTGTCCTGGGGCTGCAGCCGCACACGCCGGCCGGGCTGCGGGTACGCATCTCCGTCATCGTGGACGGGGACACGAAGCGGGTCGCCACACTCACGCGCGACGACCCGCCGCAGAACCTCGTCATCCCGCTCGACGGTGCCCGGTCGGTCACCGTCGCCGCGCTCGCGATCGCCGGCGAGTGTGCGCTCGCCGCGGCGCCCTACGGCGCGATCGGCGCCGCCGGCCTCAGCTGACCCGCCGCCCCCTGATCTGCCGACTCCTGAACCGCCGTCCGTCGCACGTCCGGCGGCCGTGGCCTCACCGCTTGCGGTCGACGTTCGCCATCTTGAGCACGTCCAGGCGACGGTCGAGCTCCTCGATCGTGAGCTGCTCGCCGATCAGCCCGCGGTCGATGACGGTCTGCCGGATGGTCTTGCCCTCCTTCAACGCCTGCTTCGCCACGGCGGCCGCCTCCTCGTAGCCGATGAGCGAGTTGAGCGGCGTCACGATGGACGGCGACGACTCCGCCAGCGTCCGCAGCCGCTCCTCGTGCGCGACGAGCCCCTCGATGCAGCGGTCCGCGAACAGCCGGGAGACGTTCGCCAGCAGCGCGATCGACTCGAGCACGTTGCGGGCCATCATCGGGATGTAGACGTTCAGCTCGAAGGCGCCGTTGCCGCCGCCCCACGCGACTGCGGCGTCGTTGCCGATCACCTGCGCGGCCACCTGGGTGACGGCCTCGGGCAGCACCGGATTGACCTTGCCGGGCATGATCGAACTGCCGGGCTGCAGATCCGGGAGGGCGATCTCACCGAGGCCGGTGAGCGGGCCGGAGCCCATCCAGCGCACGTCGTTCGCGATCTTGGTCAGCGAGACCGCGATCGTGCGCAGCGCCCCCGACAGCTCGACGAGGCCGTCGCGGGCGGCCTGCGCCTCGAAGTTGTCCTTCGCGAGGCGGATCTCGGAGACGCCGGTGAGCTTGACCAGCTCCGCGACCACCAGCGAGCCGAACCGCTCGGGGGCGTTGAGGCCCGTGCCCACGGCGGTGCCGCCGATCGGGACCTCGCCGACACGGGGGAGCGTCGCGCGCACCCGCTCGACGCCGGCCTCGACCTGACGCGCGTAGCCGCCGAACTCCTGGCCCAGCGTCACGGGCACCGCGTCCATGAGGTGCGTGCGGCCCGACTTGACCACCGATCGCCACTCGGCGGACTTGGCGGCCAGCGTCGCCTGCAGGTGCTCCAGGGCGGGGATCAACGTGGTCACGGCGGCCTCGGTGGCCGCGACGTGCGTCGCCGTCGGGAAGGTGTCGTTCGACGACTGCGACATGTTCACGTCGTCGTTCGGGTGCACCTGCACTCCGGCGCGCGCGGCCAGCGAGGCGATCACCTCGTTGGTGTTCATGTTGGAACTGGTGCCCGAACCGGTCTGGAAGACGTCGATGGGGAACTGGTCGTCGTGTCGCCCGTCGGCGATCTCCTGCGCCGCGGCGATGATCGCGCCGGCCTTCTCCGGTGCCAGCAGCCCCAGATCCTGGTTCACCTGCGCCGCAGCGGCCTTGAGCAGCCCCATCGCCCGGATCTGCGCGCGCTCGAGCGGACGGAAGCTGATCGGGAAGTTCTCCACCGCGCGCTGCGTCTGCGCGCGCCAGAGGGCGTTCACCGGCACCCGGACCTCGCCCATGGTGTCGTGCTCGATGCGGTACTCGGTCTCCGGGGTGTCAGCGGTGTTAGCCATACCTTAGAAACGTACTCGGGCCCCGGGAGCATTCCCAGGGCCCGAGGAGAAGATCACTCTCAGTCGAAGATCTGCGCGTAGGTCTTGAGCTTGGTCAGACGATGCGTCGCGTCGACCGTGCGGACGGTGCCCGACTTGCTGCGCATGACGATCGACTGCGTGGTGGCGCCGTCGGCGCGGTACTTGACGCCGCGCAGCAGGTCACCGTCGGTCACACCGGTCGCGGCGAAGTAGACGTGGTCGCCGCGCACCAGGTCGGTCGTGGTGAGCACCTCGCTCGGGTCGATGCCGAGGTCGGCCAGGCGCTGCTTCTCCACGTCGTTCGACGGTGCCAGGGTGCCCTGGATCTCGCCGCCCATGCAGCGCAGCGCGGCCGCGGCGATGATGCCCTCGGGAGTACCGCCGATGCCGACGAGGATGTCGGTCTTGGCCTCGGGGCGGGCGGCCGCGATCGCGCCGGCCACGTCACCGTCGGAGATGAGGCGCACGATCGCCCCGGTCGCGCGGATGTCGGCGATGAGCTGCTCGTGCCGGGGACGATCGAGCACCGTCAGCGTGACGTCGGTGACCTTGATGCCCTTGGCCTTCGCGACCTTGGCGATGTTGTCGGCGATGGGCGCCTGGATGTCGATGACACCGGCGGCCTCGGGGCCCACGGCGATCTTGTTCATGTAGAACACGGCCGAGGGGTCGTACATGGCGCCGCGCTCGGCGACCGCGAGCACGGCGATGGAGCCGGGCATGCCCTTGGCCATCAGCGTGGTGCCGTCCACGGGGTCCACGGCCACGTCGGTCGACGGGCCGAAGCCGTTGCCCACCTCTTCGCCGTTGTAGAGCATGGGCGCCTCGTCCTTCTCGCCCTCGCCGATCACGACCACGCCGCTCATCGAGACGGTCGAGACGAGCTGCCGCATCGCGTCCACGGCCGCGCCGTCGCCCGACTCCTTCTGGCCGCGCCCCACCCAGCGGCCCGCGGCGAGCGCGCCCGCCTCGGTCACGCGCACCAGCTCCATCGCCAGGTTCCGGTCCGGCGCGATGGGGTTCTTCTCAGCGTGGGGGTCGGACATGGATTCCTCCGGATCTCGATGCGCGCGGCGAGCGCGGTGGGCCTCGCCCGATTGTTCCATGCCCTACCGTTCGGCGACGGGGGCGGTCGGCCACGACGCCCGGCCGCACCGCCGCGCCATGCCCGCCTCCACCACCGCCCGCCGCGCCCGGGATACTGGACGGCGTGGCTGAGAAACCCCGGATCCTGCAGAACCGTCGCGACATGGTGCTCACGATGGTTCCGCTGATCGCCCTGTGCCTGCTGGTCCTGATCGCGTCGGGCAACTTCAAGCTCGGTTTCGGCGCCGACCCGAAGGACGAGACCGTCGACCCGATCAACCCCAGGGGCGTCTATCAGGTGTCGGCCGAGAACCTCGGCTTCCCGGTCCGGATGCCCGGCGGCACCGGCGTCGTCGACGGGGTTCCCGAGGGCTGGAAGGCCACCGCCACCCGCGACGACGACGTCGTCGGCGGCAAGGTCTTCTCCGTCAACTACGTGACGCCCGAGAAGAACTCGCTGCAGCTCTCGCAGTCCGGCGCCCCCGCCGATGTGGTGATCGAGTCCGTCTACGGCGCGAAGGCGACGCCGTCCGGCAGTGTTCCCGTCGAGGGGCGGACCTGGGAGGTCTACGGACCCAACGACAAGAACCGCAGCGCGTGGGTGCTCCGGGTCGAGGGTGCCGTGATCATCGTCTTCGGCGGCGGCACCGTGCCGCGGTTCACCGAGCTCGCGGCCGCGGTGCAGTCGCAGGAGCCGCTGCCGCGGTCCGCGGCGCCGGCCCCCGCGCCCCGGTAGGGCCAACCGCGGACCGTCGGGTCACTCCTCGGCGGCGATCGCCTTCTCGATCCGCTCCCGCGCGCCCGCGAGGTGCTCCTCGCAGCGCTTGGCGAGGGCCTCACCGCGCTCCCACAGGTTCAGCGACTCGTCCAAGTCGATCCCGCCCTGCTCCAGCAGCTTCACCACCACGGCGAGCTCGTCGCGGGCCTGTTCGTAGCCGAGTTCGGCCACCGGGGTCTCATCGCTCATGCTTCTTCCTCGGTTCGTCCGGAGATCTTCATCACGCTGTGCTCCCGGGCCTCGTCAGCGCGAGCCCGGACTGCCCGGACCCAGTCGCTCGATACCCAACACGGCGGCGCCGACGGCACCGTCGGGCAGCCGGACCCGCAGTTGCGAGCCCGGCGCGAGGTCGTCGATGCCGCGGACGACGGGATTCTCGCCGTCCGGGGTCACCTTCTGCACCACGGCGTAGCCGCGGGCCATGGTCGCGGCGGGGCCGAGCGCCGTCAGGCGCGCGGCCAGGTGCGTCGTCCGGTCCGACTCCCGTTCGACGGTGCGCCGCACGTCGCGCCGCGCGTCGCGCAGCAGCCGCTCGACCTCGTCGGCGCGGTCGTCGACCAGGCGCAGCGGATGCGCGAACACGGGCCGCGAGCGCAGCGACTCGAGGGTTCGGGCCTCGCGGTCGACCCAGCCACGCAGGGCCGCGGCGGCGCGCTGCCGCAGCTCCGCGATCCGCTCCAGCTCGGCGACCACGTCGGGGACCACGCGCTTGGCGGCGTCGGTCGGGGTCGCGGCGCGGACGTCGGCGGCGAAGTCGCACAGCGGATTGTCGGGCTCGTGGCCGATCGCCGAGACGATCGGGGTGCGGGCGGCGTGCACGGCGCGGCACAGCGCCTCGTCGGAGAAGGGCAGCAGGTCCTCCACGCTGCCGCCGCCGCGCGCCAGGATGATGACGTCGACCTCGGGATCGGCGTCGAGGGCGCGCAGCGCGGCCACCACCTGCGGGACGGCGGTCGGGCCCTGCACGGTGGCGTACTCGGCGCGGATCCGCACGTCGGGCCAGCGGCCCTCGGCGATGGATCGCACGTCGCGCTCGGCCGCGCTGGCCCGCGCGGTCACCAGGCCGACGGTGCGCGGCAGGAACGGCAGCGGTCGCTTGAGTCGCGGATCGAAGAGGCCCTCGGCGTGCAGGAGTTGCCGCAATCGCTCGATCCGCGCGAGCAGCTCGCCCACGCCGACGGCGCGGATCTCGGTGATCCGCAGCGACAGGCTGCCCCGGCCGGTCCAGTACGTGAACTTGCCGCGCACGATCACCTGGGTGCCCTCGTTCAGCGGCACCTCGGACCGATCGAGCACCGCCGGCAGGCACGTGACCTGCAGTGAGACGTTGGCCGACGGGTCGCGGAGCGTGAGGAACGCCGTCCCGCCGCCCCGGCGGTTGAGCTGGGTGATCTGCCCCTCGACCCACACCTCGCCGAGACGGTCGATCCACTGCGCGATCTTCATCGAGACCACGCGCACCGGCCACGGGTGCTCGGCGGTCGAGGGTCCCCCCGCGCCCGCCCCGGACGCGCTGGTCGAAGCCGGTCCGGTCACCGCGTGATGCGGTTCTCGAGCATCGTGAGGAAGGGCGGCCGCGCCTTGTGATCGCGCTCGTACTCGACGAGCGACTCGACCTCGGGCGTGGTCAGGCCTGGCAGCCGGCCGCGCAGCTGCGCGAGGGTGAGCTCGGGGTAGTCGATGCGTCGCGCGGCGGCCGGCAGGTCGTCGGGCTCGTCGGCGGGGGCGGCCCTGCCCGACGGTGCCGGGGCGGGGGAGCTGTACAGGGCGTACCGGCCCGAGCCCGACGGTGCCTGCTCCGCCGGCTCGTCGGCGCGCTCCGCCGCGGCGGCCTCCGCGCGGGCGGCCCCGGCACCGTCGGCCGGGGTGGTCGCGGTGGCCGGCCGGACCTCGCCGAAGGCGGGCCGCGGCGCGGGCAGGTCCACGTCGACGTCCTCGTCGTCGTCGAACGTCGCCCAGGCGGCCTGCTCCTCCTCCTTGGCGGGGAAGACGCTCTCGATCGCACGGTCGCCGCGCACGGCGAGATCGGCCAGGTCCTGCTGGACGTGGATGAAGGCCTGCGCGGATTTGCTGCCCAGCGTGAGCGGGGCGTTCACGGCGCCCCCGACGATCTCCTGGCCCTTCTCGGCGGCGAGGGCGACGGCCCCGACCGCGACACGGACCACGAACGGTAAACGGCTCATGTGTCCAGGGTGCCTCATCGCGCCCACCGGCACACCGCCAGGTGCCGTAGCCTGGAAGCATGAGTTCTGGCAAGCGTGTCCTGCTGGCCGAGCCGCGTGGCTACTGCGCGGGCGTCGACCGTGCGGTGGAAACGGTCGAGAAGGCCCTCGAGAAGCACGGCGCCCCGGTGTACGTGCGCAAGGAGATCGTGCACAACCGGCACGTCGTGGAGACGTTGCAGGACAAGGGTGTGGTCTTCGTCGACGAGACCGACGAGGTGCCCGAGGGTTCGCTGCTGGTGTTCTCCGCGCACGGTGTCTCGCCGGCGGTGCACGAGGGGGCGGCGCAGCGCAGCCTGCGCACCATCGACGCGACGTGCCCGCTGGTGACGAAGGTGCATCAGGAGGCCAAGCGCTTCGCCCGCGACGACTACGACATCCTGCTCATCGGCCACGAGGGCCATGAGGAGGTCGAGGGCACCGCCGGTGAGGCGCCGGAGCACGTGCAGCTGGTCGACGGCCCGGACGCGGTCGACAACGTGACCGTCCGCGACGAGGAGAAGCTGGTCTGGCTCTCGCAGACCACGCTGTCGGTCGACGAGACGATGGAGACGGTGCGCCGCCTGCGGGAGAAGTTCCCGAAGCTGCAGGATCCGCCCAGCGACGACATCTGCTACGCCACCCAGAACCGCCAGGTCGCGGTGAAGGCGATGGCCCCGGAGTGCGATCTGGTGATCGTCGTGGGGTCGCGGAACTCGTCGAACTCGGTGCGCCTGGTGGAGGTGGCACTGCAGGCCGGCGCCCGCGCCGCGCACCTCATCGACTTCGCCCGGGAGATCGACCCCGCGTGGCTCGACGGCGTGGAGACGGTCGGCATCACGTCCGGCGCCTCCGTGCCCGAGATCCTGGTCAAGGGTGTTGTCGAGTACCTCGACGGTGAGGGCTTCCACGACGTCCAGCCCGTCACCACCGCGAACGAGACGCTGGTCTTCGCCCTGCCGCGCGAGCTCCGGCCCCGCGCCAAGGCCTGACCGACTAACACGTCACCGTATCTGCGATACGGTGACGTGTATGAGGTATCTGACGCCCGACGACGTGCGGAACGTCGCTTTCGCCAAGCCGCCCATCGGTAAGCGGGGCTACAACGAGGATCAGGTCGATTCGTTCCTCGACGATGTCGAGGCGACTCTGCGCGACCTGTACGCCCGGCTGGCCCGGTACGAGGGCTCGTCGGGGCCGGCGGCGCCGGAGCGGCCCGAGGATCGCGGCTTCCGTCGCTACTGAGCGCGGGCATCGCAATCCCGCTGCCGGATCGTCCGCGGCGGTCAGTCCTTGTAGCGGTACCGGCGGATCTGCCGAGGTTCCTCCGCGGGCTCGGCGAAGTCGTCGCGGAAGTTGGTCTCCACCGCCGTGTCCTCGCTCTGCGGCCGGTAGCGCGGGGGCCGGTAGTGCTCGTAGCGACCGGGGTTCGACGGTGACTCGCCGCGGCGCGCGGGCCGCTCGTCGCCCGAGAGGCTGGGCAGGTCCGGCTGCGCCGAACGGCTGCCCGAGATGCGGGGGAGCGAGGCGAAGTCGTCGCGGGGGATCCGCGGGCGCTCCCGCTCCGCACGGGGCGCGGCCGGATCCACGCCGCGAGCGCGGTCGATGTCGTGGGCCTCGCGCCGGTAGTCGCGCACATCCGCGGGTGCGGCCGCCCTCGCCGGGCGGGCACCCGGCCGGGCCTCGGGGTCGCGTGGGGTGCGCCAGCGCGGCTGGGGCTCGCCGATCCGCCGCCGGTCCTCGTCGTGCCGCAGCTCCCGCGAGTCGTGGATGCCGGGCCGCGGCCGGTCGCCCTGCGCCACGGCGGGGCGGGGCCGGGCACCGCGCGGTACGGCCCGGCGGTCGTCCTCGACGGGACGTCGCGGCATCGGCGGGCGCGGGATCCGCCCGGAGTCGGGGCGGACCACACGGTTGATCTGGGTGGCCGGGGCGCCGGCGTCGCGCGCCGCGATCTCCTCGCGGGTGCGGGCGAGCCGTGCCGCGGAGTCCCGCCGCTGCTCGTCGCGCTTCACCTCGTCGCGGCGAAGGGCCCGGCGCGGATCCTCCCGACGGGCGGCCGAGCTGCGGCCGCGGGCCGCGGCGCCGGCCTCGGAGCGACCGGCCTCGCGGCGCTCCGCGCGATCGGCGCGCTCCGCGCGGTCGCGCACAGGTCGACTGGAGCGGTGTTGGGAAGCGCGGCTCTGGTGCCGTTCGGCCCGACCGTCGCCGTCGCCGACCAGTGCCGCGGCCCCCACGGTGCCGGCCGCGGGTGCGGGGCGCAGGCGCGCGAAGGCCGCGCGGATGCGCTCGCCGAGCGGGAGGCCGGCCGATTCCGGAGCCTTCGTCGCGGTGGCGGTGGCGGTCGCGGCGGCCGCCGCGGGCTTCCCGGCCCCCGGCTTGGCGGCGGGCTTCGACGCACCGGCCTTGGCCGTGGCCTTGGCGAGCGAGGTCTTCGCCGCGGTCGACGCGCCACTGCGCTGCGCGCTGCGGGCGTTCGCGGTGAGCGACCGGTACTGCAGGAGCCGCACGCCGCCGATGATCAGCACGACCACCGTGGTCCAGAACATCCACGGGAACAGCGAGATCATCGGGAACAGCACGTCGGTGAGGATCTGACTGGTCTTGCGCGGGCTGGGCAGGGAGAACCAGCGGTACACGGGGATCGCGGTGGCGATGATGAGCGGGGGCTGCACCATCGCGGTGAACAGCGCGCGGTTGCGCACGGCGAGCACGGCGACGACGGCGCCCACCGCCATGGCGAGCACACCGGCGTTCGCACCCGCGAACTCGCCCGATGCCAGGGCGCCCGCCGCGGTGAAGACCAGCATGGTAAGGACGGCGCCCCACCACGGCAGACCAGGGACCGTCGCGAGCACGGAACGCTCGTCGACCGGTACCTGGGAGCGGGACGGTTGGAACTTCGACACAGGTGAACCGTACCGGTTAACGCTGTGAGAACCGAGAATCTGCCGCCGTGGGAACCGCTCGCGGCGCCCGATCGAGCTCCAGCGGATCCTCGCGGGAACCGTCGGGCATGGAATCCAGATCGGACAGGCGGCGCGCGGTGACCCCCACCCGCGAGTTGTACGAACCGACCGTCGCGTTGAAGGCCTCGACGGTCCGGCCCAACGCCGTACCCAGTGAGGAGAAGTGGCTGTTCAGAACGTCGAACCGCTCGTTCAGTTCACGACCGAGCGCCTGGATCCGCGCCGCATCCTCCCCGAGGGCGTGCTGGCGCCAGCTCAGCGCGACGGCCCGGAGCATCGCGACGAGGGTGGTCGGTGTGGCGAGCACCACATTCCGGTCGAGGGCGAACTCGAGCAGCTCGGGATCGGCCTGCAGCGCGGCGTCGAGGAAGGCCTCGGCGGGCACGAACATCACCACGAGCTCCGGCGAGCCCACGGCCTCCCAGTAGCGCTTGCCCGACAGCTGGACGACGTGGGAGCGGAAGCGGCGGGCGTGGTCGGAGAGGAGGGCGGCGTGCTCGGAGGGCGGCGCCTCGAGCAAGTGCAGGTAGGCGTCGAGCGGTACCTTCGCGTCGACCGCTAGGTCCCGTCCGCCCGCGAGGTGCACCACGACGTCCGGCCGCACCCGCGCGTCGCCCACCGCACCGCCCACCTGGGTGGAGAAGTCGCAGTGCCTGCTCAGTCCCGCCAGCTCCACCACCCGCTCGAGCTGCAGCTCGCCCCAGCGCCCGCGCACGGTGGACGACTTCATCGCCGAGCGCAGGGTCGCGGTCTCGGCGCGCAGCGCCTCGCTCGTCCGCGCGACGGTGCCGATCTGCTCCCGCAGGCCGGCGAACGCCGCCACGCGGCTGCGCTCGGCCACCGCGAACTCCTGGCCGAGCGCGTCCAACGTCTGCCGCAGCGGAGCGAGCAGCGCGTTCACCGGCCCGACGACGGCCTCGGGTGCGGGCACGGCACCGTCGGACCGGCCCGGCGGCCCGGGGAGGGACCGGGTCAGGATGATCCCCACGGCGCCGCCGACCAGCAGCGCCAGCAGCGCGACGATCAGATGCGAGAGATCCATGGCGTCAGCATGGACGCCCCCACTGACAAGTTTCAGGCGGTCTCGGCGGGGGTGCCCTCCGCCGGCGGGGAGTCCGGCGAGGAGTCCGGCTTCGTGGACTTGCGCCGGAACCTGTCCCAGAAGCTCGGCTTCGGCTCGTCCTCGGGCGGGGGCGTCTCCCCGGTCTGCTCGTCGACGAGCTCGCCCAGGTACCGGAACAGGACCGCGATGGCGGCCGCGACGGGCACGGCGAGGAACGCGCCGATGATGCCGAACTGGGTGCCGCCGAAGGCGATGGCGAGCAGCACGATCGCGGGGTGCAGCTGCATCGAGCGGGACTGCAGGATCGGGGAGAGCACGTTGCCCTCGAGCTGCTGCACCGCGATGACCACGACGAGCACCGCCAGCGCCGTGCCGAAGCCGTTGGTCACGAGCGCGACGATCACCGCGAGCGCGCCGGCGACGAACGCACCCACGATGGGGATGAAGCCGCCGAGGAAGGTGATCACGGCCAACGCGCCGGCGAGGGGCACCTGCAGGACCACCAGGCCGATCCCGATGAACAGCGCGTCGATGAAGCTGACCACCGCCTGCGTGCGGATGAAGCCGCCCAGCGTGGCCCAGATCCGGCTGAGCAGCTCGGCGAAGTGCTCCGAGACCGGCGTGCCCGAGTGGCGCCGCAGCCACGGCATGAACTTGTCGCCGTCCTTGAGGAAGAAGAAGGTCAGCATCGCGACCATGACGATCGCCACGACGAACGAGCCGGCGGCGCTGACGCCGGTGAACACGCCCGACGCGATCGTCTCGGCGCTCTCCTGCAGCTTCTTGGTGATCGACGTGACGAACTTGCTGATCTGCTCGTCCTGCAGGTTCAGCGGCGGGCCCTGCGCCCACTTCTGCACCTTGCCGACGCCTTCGACGGCGCGGTCCGCGATCTCCTTGGACTGGCCGCCGATCGACGGCGCGATCGCCCCGATGATCCCGCCGAGGACCCCCAGCGAGAGCAGCAGCACGACGGCGGTCGCGAGTGCGGGCGGCAGTCCCTTCGAGCGCAGCCAGCGCACGGGCGGCCAGAGCACGGTGCACAGCAGGATGGCCAGCAGCACGGGCAGCAGGATCGACCAGAACTCGCCGATCAGCCAGGTGACCACGAACAGCATCGCCGCGACCGCAACGGTCCGCCAGCTCCAGGTGGCGAGCCACTTGCCGGCCTCGCCGTAGACCTCGCTGCGGGTCTTCTTGCCCGGCGGCGGGTTCGTCATCTCATCACTCACGACGCGATCGTATGTGCCTCGTGCGCCAACAGCCACTCCTTCACGGCGAGTCCCCACCGGAAGCCGCCGAGCGAGCCGTCGAGCCGCAGCACGCGGTGGCACGGGACGAACAGCGCCGCGGCGTTGCGGGCGCACGCCATCGCCGCGGCCCGGACCGCGTCGGGCCGCCCGGACAGGTCGGCGTACTCCGTGTACGTCACCGGCTTTCCGGGTTCGACGGTGCGCAGCACCTCCCAGGCGTGCTCGACGAACGCGCCGGACCGCTGCCGCACCGCGATGCCGTCGATGGCGGCGACGTCGCCGGCGTGGAAGTCCGCGACGGCGCGGGTGACGGCGCCGAGGTCGCGGCGCTCCGCGAGGGCCGTCGGGCGCAGGGCGGCGTGGATGACCGGCAGCAGGGCGCCGGGGTCCGCGGTCCAGCCGGAGGCGAGCACGGCACCGTCGGCGTCGATGACGGCGGTGAACGGCCCGGCGGGCGTGTCGAGGGTGGCGTACTGGGCGGTCACGAGGCGATCCTCCGGTCCGTGGTGAGTGAGTGGTTCCACAGGTGCAGGGAGACGTAGCTGCCCCACGGGCTCCACCGGTTCGTCGCGATGTCGAGGCCGAGCCGCTCCGCGCCCTTCGCGACGACGAGGTCGGACGCGAGGAGGGTGTCGGGGTCCGCGAGGAGCCGCATCGTCACGTAGTCGGCGGTCCACGGCCCGACACCGCGCAGCCGCAGGAGTTCCGTGCGGGCCTCCTCCCGGGTCATGCCCGCGTGCAGCGCGAGCCGCCCCTCGGCGAGATCGGTCGCGACGCCGAGGATCGCGGCGGTCCGGTTCCGCGGTCCGGTGAGCACCTCCGCACCGCGCTCGGCGATGGCCGCGGGGGTGGGGAAGGCGCGGCGCACGCGTCCCGACGGGTCGTCGACCTCCGCTCCGAGCGCGTCGACGAGGCGGGCCTGGTGGGTGGCCGCCGCGGCGATGGAGATCTGTTGCCCGATCATGGTGCGCAGCAGCAGCTCCCCGGGGTCGACGCAGCCGAACAGCCGGATCCCCGGCGTGGCCGCCACCAGCGGGGCGAGCTGCGGGTCCGCGGCGACCGCCTCGTCGACGGCGGCGGGATCGGCGTCGAGGTCGAGCAGGTGGCGCAGTCGGGCCACCGCGGTGGACAGGTCGCTCATGGAGGCGAGCGACAGGGTGGCACGCACGTACCCGTCCGCCGCGGAACCGAGGTCGACGGTGGCGATCCCGTTCCCGCCCGGCAGGCTCAGGACCCGGGTGAAGCGATCTCCGTCGGCGTGCTCGAGGCCGGCCACGGCGTGGGCCGAGAGGAACCAGCGCACCCAGCCGGTCGCGTACGGGCCCCGGAGGGCGAGCCGCAGGCTGAGCTCCCCGGTCGACGGCGCGGCGCGATCCGGTCCGCGCTGGGCCCGCAGGTCCGACGGGGTGCGCGCGAAGACCTCCCGGATCGTGTCGTTGAACTGCCGGATGGAGGTGAAGCCGGCGGCGAAGGCGATGTCGGAGAACGGCAGCGACGTCGCGGTGATGAGGAGCCGGGCCGTGGTCGCGCGGTGGGCGCGGGCCAGTGCCAGGGGGCCGGCGCCGAGTTCCGCGGTGAGTACCCGGGTGAGCTGGCGCGGGCTGTAGCCCAACCGCTCGGCCAGACCCGTCACGCCGGACCGGTCGACGACTCCGTCGGCGATGAGGCGCATGGCCCGCGCGGCGAGGTCGGACTCCAGGTTCCACCGGGGCGAGCCCGGTACCGCGTCCGGTAGGCAGCGTCGGCACGCCCGGTAGCCGGCCGCCTGCGCCGCGGCCGCCGTGAGGTGGAAGCTCACGTTCTCCGCCCTGGGCGTGGTCGCCGGGCACGACGGGCGGCAGTAGATGCCGGTGGTGGCGACGGCCGTGTAGAACTGGCCGTCGAACCGGGGATCGCGGCCGGCGATCGCCCGGTAGCACCGGTCGAAGTCGAGGTGGGGTGAACTGGTGGTCACGCCATCGACTCTGGCACCGCCCGCCGGTCCGCGCTAGCGGCTTTCGGACATCGCCGTGGCCCGGCTCAGCAGCAGCGAGCCGTCACCGTCGCCCCGTCGTGGCGCGCCTTCCAGTACTCGCGTTCGGTCATGACGGGCTCGCCCGGATGCGTCGCACGACGGTGTTCGACGTACCGCTGGTAGTGGTTGTCGCCCATCACGGAGCCCACGTACCAGCGGACCGCCTTCAGTGCCCGGATGATCGGGTCGTGCCCAGGGCGTCCCATTGCTCCTGCACCTTCCTCTCCGTCGCGGTGGGGATGAGGCCGCTCGGCGCGAACAGCCTGCTCGGCACCGGTTCCTCCTCGGTGAGCGGGCGACCGTTGCCGGAGACCGTGCGGTAGATGGTCCACGCGCCCATCACCACGACGATGAGCACCATGATCGCGAAGACGATCGACAGCGTGCCCTGGATGAAGGTGTTGCGTACCACCGCGTCGATGGCCTCCGGCGTCTTGGCGGAGCCGAACGACGACTTCCCGGCCTCGGCGGCGGCCTTGAAGTTGCTGTGCTGTTTCCAGTAGCCGACCGCCGGGTCGGAGCTGAAAATCTTCTGCCAGGACGCCGTCATGGTCACGATGAGGTCCCAGACGAGAGGGATCGCGGGTATCCAGACCCACTTGTAGTAGCCCTTCTTGACCACCACGACGACGACCACGGTGAGCGCCATGGCGGCGAGCAACTGGTTGGCGATGCCGAACAGCGGGAAGAGCGTGTTGATGCCGCCCAACGGGTCGGTCACACCCATGAGCAGGATGCTGCCCCACGCGGCGACGACCAGTAGCGACGCGGCCCACGCGCCGACTCGCCAACTCGGGTCCTTGAGCCGCCGGAACGGTCCGCCGAGGTTGCTCAGCGCGTCGGAGACCAGGAACCGGGCGACCCGGGTGCCGGCGTCGACGGTGGTGAGGATGAACAGCGCCTCGAACATGATCGCGAAGTGGTACCAGAAGGACTTCATCCCCGAGCCGCCGAACACCTGGTGCAGTACCTCGGACATGCCGAAGGCCAGCGTCGGCGCTCCGCCGGTGCGGGAGACGATGGACTCCTCGCCGATGTCCTTGGCCGCCTGCGAGAGCTCCTGGCCGGTGACCGGGGCGCCGCCGAGGCCCAGGGAGTTGACGTAGGTGGCGGCGGTCTCCGCCGTGCCGCCCGTCTTCGCGACGGGGGCGTTCATGGCGAAGTAGAAGTGCTGATTGATGATCGACGCGGTGATGAGCGCCATGATCGCGACGAAGGATTCGGTGAGCATGCCGCCGTAGCCGATCAGCCGCATCTGCCCCTCCTTCTCCAGCAGCTTCGGCGTGGTGCCGGAGCTGACCAGGGAGTGGAAGCCGGAGAGGGCGCCGCAGGCGATCGTGATGAACAGGAACGGGAACAGCGAGCCCGCGAAGACGGGGCCGTCTCCGCGCGTCGCGAAGTCGGAGACGGCCGGTGCCTCCATGAGCGGACGCGCGATCAGGATGCCCACGGCGAGCAGCACGATGGTGCCGACCTTCATGAACGTCGAGAGGTAGTCGCGGGGCGCCAGCAGCAGCCACACGGGGAGCACGGAGGCGGCGAAGCCGTAGATGATGATCGCCCAGCTCAACTGGACCGGGGTGAGGGTGAACAGGTCCTTGCCCCAGCTGCTCTCGCCCACGTAGCGCCCGCCGATGACGGCGGCGAGGAGCAGCACGCAGCCGATCAGGGAGACCTCGGAGACCCGGCCGGGGCGCAGGAAACGGAGGTAGACGCCCATGAAGAGCGCGATGGGGATGGTCGCGGCGATGGAGAAGACGCCCCACGGGCTGTGACCGAGGGCCTGCACCACCACGAGGGCGAGCACGGCGATGAGGATCGTCATGATCGCAGCGATGCCGATGATCGCGGCGGCGCCGCCGACGGGGCCGAGCTCGTCGCGGATCATCTGGCCCAGCGACCGGCCGCGGCGCCGGGTGGCGACCCACAGTACCAGGTAGTCCTGCACGCAACCGGCGACCAGCGCGCCGACGATGATCCAGATCGTGCCGGGCAGGTAGCCCATCTGCGCGGCGAGCACGGGCCCGACGAGCGGTCCGGCTCCGGCGATCGCGGCGAAGTGGTGGCCGAACAGCACGCGCCGGTCGGTCGGGAGGTAGTCGGTGCCGTTCTCCAGGACCTCCGCCGGCGTCGCGTGGTCGTCGCGCGGGCGCACCACCTTGAGCTCGATGAGGCGGGCGTAGAACCGGTAGCCGATGACGTAGGTGCAGATCGCGGCGAGGACGAACCAGACCGCGTTGACGGATTCGCCACGGGCGAGGGCGATCATCGCCCAGGCGACGGCGCCGACGATCGCGATGACGCCGAAGATCACCTTGTGCTTGGTGGTGATCGGGCTGCGGTCGATGATCGCGACGGGCGGCAGGTCCGGGTCGGTCCGGACGTACGTGATGTCGCCGTCGGTCTCCGTGGTCGACGGAGCGGTGGGAGCTGACACGAGGCCTCCTGGGATGTCTACGCCACGGTGGTGGTTCGCACGGATCATCGTTTCACCCGAGTGCCGCGGGCGTTGTGGAATCGGCCGCGCCGGTCCCGGTACGGGTCCGTGCGGAGAGCGGGGGACCGGCGTCGCGGAGCGCCCGAACATCTGATGTGTGCGCGGGCGTGAGCGCGGCTGTCATCGATTTTTCCGTCTCGGCGTTTGCTATTGACACACAAACATCCGATGTCTAATGTGATGCAGCACACAGGGTGGTCGTCTGTCCACTCTACGGCAGGGCGATGGGCGCCGCCGTTCGGCGCAGGATCGGGGTGGTCACCACATGAGCGTGGACGCGACATCGCGGGACGCGGGTGCCCCGTCGGCGGACCGCCTGCCGTTGATCCGCATGAGTGGCGTCACCAAGCGCTTCCCCGGCGTCGTGGCGCTGGATCGCGTCGACCTGGAGGTGAACCCCGGGGAGCGGGTCGCGCTCGTGGGGGAGAACGGCGCCGGCAAGTCCACCCTCATGAAGTTGCTCAGCGGCGTGGAGACGCCGGACGAGGGTTCCATCGAGATCGACGGTGCCCCGGTGGAACTGACCTCGCCCGCGCAGGCGCAGTCCCTCGGCGTGAGCATCATCCACCAGGAACTGGGCCTGGTTCCGGATCTCACCGTGGCCCAGAACATCACCCTCGGGCGCGAGCGAACCCGCTTCGGGGTGGTCGACCGTCGTGGCGCGATCCGCGACACGACCGCGCTGCTCGAGCGGCTCGGGATGGTGATCGATCCCAACGCCCGGGTCCGGGACCTGACCGTGGGGAAGCAGCAGATGGTCGAGATCGCGCGCGCCCTGTCCGAGAACGCCCGCCTCCTCATCCTCGACGAGCCCACCGCCGCGCTCAACGACGCGGAGGTCCAGACGCTGTTCGAGTTGATCGGACGTTTCGTCACCGACGAGACGGGCGTCGTCTACATCTCCCATCGCATGGATGAACTGCCCCGCATCTCCGACCGCATCGTGGTCCTGCGGGACGGAACCTATGTGGGGCAACGTCCCACCGCGACGACGCCGATGCGCGAGATCATCGAGATGATGGTCGGGCGCGAGGTCGCGGACGAGCAGGGGCCGACGGTGCCGGAGACGCCCGGTGACGTCGTCCTCAAGGTCGACGGCCTGAGCAGTAGGCACCCCCTGTACGACATCTCGTTCGAGCTGCACCGCGGCGAGATCCTCGGTTTCGCCGGGCTCATGGGTGCGGGACGCACCGAGCTGGCGCGCGCGATCGTCGGCGCCGACCCGATCACCGCCGGCCGGATCGAGGTGAACGGGGTGGAGCGCACGATCGACTCCCCGGCGACCGCGGCGGCCCTCGGCATCGGCTACCTGTCGGAGGACCGCAAGCGATTCGGGGCCGTCGTCGATCAGACGGTCCGCGACAACATCGCGCTGTCGTCGCTCGACGCGCACTCGCGGCTCGGCGTGATCCACGACCGGGAGCTCAGCGCGCTCGCCACCGACATGGTGGCGAGGCTCCGGATCAAGACCCCGTCGATCGGGCAGGCCGTGCGCAACCTCTCGGGCGGCAACCAGCAGAAGGTGATCATCGGCAAATGGCTGGCCCGTGACTGCGACATCCTCATCGTCGATGAGCCAACCCGCGGCATCGACGTCGGCGCCAAGGACGAGATCTACCGGCTCCTCGAACAATTGGCGGAATCGGGCAAGGCGATCATGGTGATCTCCAGTGACCTCCCCGAAGTCCTGCGACTGTCCCACCGCATCGCGGTGATGGGGGAGGGTCGGCTCGCCGCCGTTCTCGACCGTGACGATGCAAACCAGGAGACGATCATGGAGAACGCGACCCGGTTCCACGAGACGGCGGTGACGTCGTGACGGCCACCGCCGCGAAGCCCACGCGCGACAGCGACAGCAGCGGCGGATTCGCGGTGACCGCCTGGATCCGCGGGCAGATGCAGCAGTTCCTGGCGTTCGTCAGTCTCATCGTGATCGTGGCGTTCTTCTCGTTCGCGAGTCCGAACTTCCTGACGGCGAGCAACCTCACCGGCATCCTGGTCGCGTCGGTGACGATCGGCCTGCTCGCACTCGGCACCACGATCGTGATCATCACCGGCGGCATCGACCTGTCCATCGGCACGGCGATGATCCTGTCGGGCATCATGACCGGTGTCTTCCTGGTGCACTGGAACCTGCCCCTCTGGGTGGGCGTCGCCGGCGGAGTCCTGTTCGGAGCCTTCGTGGGCCTCGTCAACGGTCTCGTCGTCGCCTATCTGGGGATCCCGCCGTTCATCGCGACGCTGGCGATGATGCTGGTGACGATCGGTGCGTCGCTGGTCATCTCGGGCACCGAGCCGATCCGCTTCACCTCGGTCGAGGGATTCAGCGCCATCGCCAACAAATCCCTGGTCCCGGGTGCCCGGATCCCGTTCAGCGTGGTACTCCTCGCCGTGATGGCGGTGATCGCCGGTTTCGTGCTCGCGAAGACGAAGCTCGGCCGCTACGCCTATGCGATCGGCAGCAACGAGGAGGCGACCCGCCTCTCCGGTGTGGACATCAAGCGATGGAAGGTGATCGTCTACACCTTCTCCGGCGTCTTCGTCGGCCTCGCGGGGGTGCTCGCCGCCGCTCGCCTGAATTCGGCGCAGCCCACGGGCGGACAGGGGCTCGAGCTCGAGGCGATCGCCGCCGTCGTCATCGGCGGCACGTCGCTCGCCGGTGGCCGCGGCACCATCACCGGCACGGTCATCGGCATCCTCATCATGAGCGTGCTCACGAACGGCCTGCGGATCATGTCGATCCCGCAGGAGTGGCAGTCCATCGCGGTCGGTGTGGTCATCCTCGTCGCCGTCTACATCGACATCGTCCGCAAACGCACCTGACGGGCCGGCGTCCGCCGGCACGTTCCCTCCCATCCCACCCAAGGAGAATCGCGTGTTCACCAAGGCCTCCGCGCCGCTTCGGCGCATCTTCCGGGCGGCGACGGTCACCGTCGCCGCGGTCATGATGGTCACCACCGCGACCGCCTGTTCGAGCGGCGGCTCGTCGGGTGGCGACGGGCAGATCGCCATCATCTCCAAGGGGTACCAGCACCAGTTCTGGAAGGCCGTGAACAAGGGCGCCGAGGAGTCCGCGAAGGAACTCGGCCGGACGATCACCTTCGAGGGGCCGGACAACGAGACGCAGGTGGAGAAGCAGGTGCAGCTCCTGCAGACAGCGATCGACCGCAATCCGGCGGCGATCGCCATCGCGGCGCTCGATTCGGCGGCCGTGGCCCCGATCCTGCAGCAGGCCAAGGACAAGGGCATCCCCGTCGTCGCCTTCGACTCCGGCGTCGACAGCGACATCCCCGTCACGACCGCGTCCACCGACAACAAGGCGGCGGCCGCGGAGGCCGCGAAGCGGATGGTCGAGCTGATCGGTGGGAAGGGCGAGATCGGCGTCGTGGCGCACGACCAGACGTCGCGAACCGGCGTGGACCGGCGTGACGGCTTCACCGAATGGATCAAGGCGAACGCGCCGGGCGTGAAGATCGTCGACGTGCAGTACGGCGGCGATCCGGCGAAGGCGGCCGACCTGGCGGCCACGATGATGCAGGCGTACCCCAACCTCGCGGGTCTCTACGGCACCAACGAGGGTGCCGCCACCGGGATCGTCAACGCGGCGCAGCGCGCGAACAAGCCGTCGATCAAGATCATCGGCTTCGACTCCGGCGCCGCGCAGATCGACGCGATCCGTTCCGGGTTGATGGCGGGCGCCATCACCCAGAACCCGGTGGGCATCGGCCGCGAGACGGTGTCCGCCGCCGTGAAGGCGATCAAGGGGGAGAGCCTGCCGAAGACCATCGACACCGGCTTCTACTGGTACGACAAGACCAACATCGACGATCCCAAGATCGCGGGCAGCCTCTACCGCTGACCGGAGAGCTTTCCGACGGTGCGGGCCGGACCTGGGTGAGGGCGGCCCGCACCGTCGGGGAGTGCACGCGCGACCACGTAGAATGAGGCCCCGTGAGCCTTACCCTCGGAATCGTCGGACTGCCCAACGTCGGCAAGTCCACCCTGTTCAACGCCCTCACCAACAGCGAGGTGGAGGCGGCGAACTACCCGTTCGCCACCATCGAGCCGAACGTCGGCGTGGTGAACCTGCCGGATCCGCGCCTGAACCGGCTGGCCGAGATCTTCGGCTCGGAGCGGATCCTGCCCGCCACCGTGTCCTTCGTCGACATCGCCGGCATCGTCAAGGGCGCGTCCGAGGGCGAGGGCATGGGCAACCAGTTCCTCTCCAACATCCGCGAGGCCGACGCGATCTGCCAGGTGGTGCGCGTCTTCTCCGACGAGGACGTGGTGCACGTGGCGGGCAAGGTGGACCCGCTCGCCGACATCGAGACCATCGCCACCGAGCTGATCCTCGCCGACCTGCAGACCATCGAGAAGGCGCTGCCTCGGCTCGAGAAGGACGCGCGTAAGAACAAGGAGCTGGTCGAGACGCTCGAGGCGACGAAGGCCGCGCAGCTCGTGCTTGAGGACGGCAGGACGCTGTTCGCAGCGGGCTTCGACACCACGCCGATCCGCGAGCTGCACCTGATGACCGCGAAGCCCTTCCTGTACGTCTTCAACGCCGACGAGGGCGTGCTCACCGATGCAGCGCGCCGGGCGGAGCTGGCCGCCGCAGTCGCTCCCGCCGACTCGGTGTTCCTCGACGCCAAGATCGAGTCCGAGTTGCTGGAGCTCGATCCCGAGGACCAGGCCGAGATGCTCGAGTCCATCGGACAGGACGAGCCGGGGCTGGATTCCCTGGCGCGCGCCGGCTTCCACACCCTGGGCCTGCAGACCTACCTCACCGCGGGGCCCAAGGAGTCGCGCGCCTGGACGATCCGCAAGGGCGACACCGCCCCCAAGGCCGCCGGCGTGATCCACACCGACTTCGAGAAGGGCTTCATCAAGGCCGAGATCGTCTCGTTCGCCGACCTCGACGAGCACGGCACCATGGCCGCCGCGAAGGCCGCCGGCAAGGTCCGCATGGAGGGCAAGGACTACGTCATGTCCGACGGTGACGTCGTCGAGTTCCGCTTCAACGTCTAGGGCGACGAGGTGGCCGAGCCCTTGACCGAGCCGGGCTCGTTGCTCGCGCGCCTCGTTGGGGTGCGGCTGTACGCGGTGACCTTCGTGGTCAACGACTACGTGCAGCTGCAGTTCGACAGGGAGCCGAGTGGGGCACCGGTGCTGTTCAACGTCGACGTGTGGCCGACGGTCGAATACGGGGGCCGGACATGGCGTGAGCCCGACCTCGGCTACGCCGATGCGATGCGCAGGCTGACTCCCGGTGTCGTGCGGTCCTCGGTCGAGAGGATCGGCAGCGGCATCCGGATCGAGCTGGACACCGGAGCGCTGGTGATCGACCCCACGATCGACGAGGTGTTCGTCGAGATCGGACTTCTGTGCGGTTTCCCCGACGGCGCGTGGACCGTGTGGAGGCCGGGCGAGGGGTGCTTCGCGGGATTGGCCGGTCCCTCCGCACCCGATCGAACGTCGACCGACCGCCGCGTCCGGTAGCCATCGGACCTCCTGAGGTCATCCCATCGACGCCGGGCTCCCGGTGGCGGCGAGCAGGATCGCGGCGGCGCCGAGCGGGATGTCGAGCGCGATGCAGAACTCGGCGAGCGACCGCGGCACCACGTCGCCTCGGCGCAGGTGCCGAAGGTCCCAGAGCGCGTGGCACGCCAGCGCCGTCCCGGCGAGCGCCAGGCCCACCCTGGGGGAGACCAGGATGGCCGTGACGGCGAGGCCGCCGTACGCCAACACTGCCAGTGCCTGCTCCGCGAGGGAGCGCCCGCGCCCGTGTCGCGCGACGCCGATCAGGAGCAGGACGACGGCGTAGGTCGAAAGGCCGGTCCACCAGGGAAGTCCGGCGGCCTCGCCGCCGACGACGGTGGCGGACCCGGCGGGGATCCCCGCCCACGCCACCCACGGCGTCCCCAGCGCGGCTGCGGCCAGATAGCACGACGCGGCGACGGCGACGGTGATCGATACCGTGCCCGGTTCGACCCCGGAGGCGATCTGAACAACCGCGGCCGCCAGGCCGACCAGCGCCGGCCAGTAGGCCCACCACCTGCGAGGCGTGGCGCGCTCGGCCGCAGCCGGTGCGGTCAACGGGGTCGCTCGACGCGGTAGGTCACGTGCAGGACCGAGCTCGCCGCGCGGACGTGGATCTGCTGGAGGTTCAACGGCGGAACTCCGTCGAAGAGCCGGGCACCGCTGCCCAAGGTGTACGGCACGATGTGCAGCCGCAGTTCATCGACGAGGCCCGCAGCGAGGTACTGGTTGATGGTCTGCGCTCCGCCCTGGATGCAGATGTCGCCGTCGCCGGCCGCGTCGCGGGCGCGGGCGAGCGCCGAGGCGGGGCCGTCGGTCACGAAGTGGTACGTCGTCCCGCCCGCCATCGGCTGCGATTCGCGCGGGTGATGGGTGAGGACGTAGACCGGTCCGTGGAACGGCGGGTCCTCGCCCCACCAGCCGTTCCACGGCCGATCCCACTCTTCGCGGACGGGGCCGAACATGTTGCGGCCCATGATGTGTGCCGCTGCATCCGAGGCCTGCGCGAGCTCAGCGCGGTTCTCGTCGGCGTCGTCGAACATCCAGGCGTGGAGCCTGCTTCCCCAGCCGTCACCGCCGTCGTCGCCGAACGGCCGGTCCTCGGTCTGGTCGGGCCCGGCGGCGAATCCGTCGGCGGTGACGCTCTGGTTGACGACGACCCTGCTCATGCTGGTCTCCTCGGGGAGCCGTTCATCCGGCATTGTGTTCAGTCACTGTAACGTTTATAGTTCAGTCACTGTAAGTTTGCAAGGTTCGAGGAGGTTCCGAACGTGACCGGACTCGACACCTGGCTCGCCGTGGCTCATGTGGTGGGAGGTTCCGTGTGGGTGGGGAGCTGGGCCGCGATCTGCGTGGTCGCCGCCGACGTCGTGCGCGAACCCACCGGCGACGCCGTGTGCCGGCTCGTGCGGCTGATGCGCGTGCTGGGACCGGCGGTCATCGGTCCCTCGACGGTGGCCGTGCTGGTCGCCGGGGTCGCGCTGGTGGTCCGGCAGCCGTGGGTCGACATGAGCGATCTGTGGATCGTGCTGGGGCTCGTCGCGTACGCGGTCGTGACGGCGCTCGGCATCCTCGGGCTGGGCAGGACGGCCAAACGTGCCACCGCAGCGGTGGATCGCGACGATGCGGCCGGCGCGGCGCGCGAGGCCCGGCGGTGGTATCGACTCGCGCTCGTCGTCACCGCGATCCTGATCCTCGCCACCGTCGACATGGTGGTGAAGGTGTGACGCGGGGCCGCGCCCGGCGTGAGCGGCGGCCGGCGTCTCGTGGACATCCGGTTCAGTCCGCTCGCGGACGCGTGAGCCGCGAGTCGGGGGTTCAGTCCGCGTGGCCTGCCGGCGATGCTGCGGGGCCGGGAGCGTAGTCCTGCAGCCCCGCGCCGAGGAGGTCGAACGCCTGGTGCGCGGACGCGCGAAGGCGTCGCGCAAGGGTTTCCGCATCCTCGTCTCCGGCGACGAGGGCGTCGCGGAAGCCGTCGATCACACCTTCGTGGACGGCCAGCAGTGCCCGGGCCACGACGGCCGGGCGCAGGTCGGAGTCGGCTGCGCCGAGCTCCGTCGCCAGGTGGTCGCGCACGATGCCGGCGTACCGGGCGAGCATGTCGCGCTTCCACGCCCGGAGGGTCGGGCTGGAGTCGACCAGAAGCGCGATCTCCTTCTCCCGCCGGCGGCCGCGCTCATCGACGGGGAAGTACGACGCGTACACGGCGTCCGCGAAGTCGCGGAACGCGTCGAGGGCCGAGGTGCCCGCCGGGCGCGACTCCAGCGCGTCCAGGAGTGCTGCCTCGGCAGCGGGATCGCCGGGGAAGGCGAGATCGACCTTCGTCGCGAAGTGATTGAAGACCGTCTTCTCGGTGACGCCCGCGGCGGTCGCGATCTCGGCGACGGAGACGTCGTCGAACCCCCGTTGGACGAACAATTCCATCGCGGCCGCGGCGATCCGGGCGCGCGTCGCCTCCTTCTTCTGCTGGCGCAGACCGGGTCTGGGAGCGCTCACGTCACCTCACATTGCTTACAGTCGCTGTAACAGCGTAGCGGATGCGATCGCCGTCAGCGCTCCCGTGACACCGGGTCGGCGTCACGAAGTGCATCGAGCGCGGCCTTCGGGCGCGACAGTGCGATCTCGCGCACCCAGTTCCGCACGGTGAGGTAGACGCCGGCGTCGGAGTCCGCTTCGGCGCCCACCGCGTCGATGCCCTGCGTTCGGCACAGCGCGACAGCGCGTCGCAGGTGGAAGTCCTGCGTCACCAGGATCGCGCCGGTGATCCCGAAGACGGATGCGGCGCGAGCGCAGGTGTTGTACGTCGTCACGCCGAATCGGTCGTCGGTGATCGCCTCGGCGGCGATGCCGCGCTCGGTCAAGTACTTCCGCATCGCAGCGACCTCGTCGCCCTTCGTCGACGCCGCGTGGCCGGAGATCAGGACGCGCTGGGCGCGGTTGCCGCGCAGGATGGTCAGCGCGGTGTCGAGCCGCTCGCGCAGGTACACCGACGGCTCACCGTCGTGTACGCGGTCGCCGAGCACGACGACCCACGGCCGGGAGGCGTCCGTCGCGATGCGGGACCGGCTCTCCCACTGCACCCAGGCGCTCGAGACGATCATGACGACGACGGCCGCGATGACGACGTACCGGATCAGGCGGCGCACTATTGCGAACACCGGACCCAGGCTACTGGTAGACGGGCCCCGCACCGGCGGGGCCGGCTCCGTCAGGACGGCGACCCGGGGTGCAGCCCGTCGAGGATGAGATCGAGTCCGAACCCGAACTCGGCGTCGTACGAGTCCTCGGAGCGATCGCGCGCCCGCGCCCGCGCGACCTCGACGAGATGCGGATAGTCGGACTCGGACACCGTGGACACCAGATCGGCGGCCGCCTCGGCGACGGTGCGGTCGCCGCTCACCGGGAGGCTCTTCTCGGTGAGTGCGCTGCCGTAGACGTAGCTGTCGAGGACCGCCACGGCCCGCACGGCCTCCGAGGCGGAGAACCCGGCCTCGAGGAGGAGTCCGAGGACCGCGTCGTGACGGCGCAACGTCGCGGGCCCCGGCGTGACGCGGGAGTCGAGCATCCCGATCGCCCAGGGGTGTCGTTGCAGGGCGGCCCGGGTCTGGTGCGCGACCTCGCGCAGTGCATCGCGCCAGGCGGCGGGGTCGGCCGGGACCGGTATCTCTGCGAACACCGCGTCGACCATCCCGTCCAGGAGGTCCTCCCGGTTCCTCACGTGGTTGTAGAGCGACATCGCCTCCACGTCGAGAGTGCCCGCCACCGCGCGCATCGTCGCGGCGCTGAGACCGGACCCGTCGGCGAGCCCCACCGCGGCGGCGACGACGCGCCCCCTGGAGAGCGGCTGGCGGGTCTCGTTCATGAGAAGTCCTCTTGGGCCTTGCGGAAACTTACGGCGTAAGTCTACACTACTTACATTGTAAGTCAGAACGGTGACGGGGAGACGACATGACGGAGTGCGGAAGTCGACGGGTCTGCATCGTGGGCGCGTCCGGGAAGCTCGGTCGGTACCTGGTCGACGAGGCGCTGCGACGCGGGTACGAGGTGGTGGGGGTGTGCCGGGAGCGCAGCGTCGGCAAGCTCGCCGATCGCGCCGACCGGATCACGGTGGTGCCCGGCGACACCGACGACGCCGAGGTGATCCGGCGCGCGGTCGCGGGGTGCGACGGGGTGCTCACCGTGCTCGTGCCATGGGGAGTCCGCGGGTACTCCTCGGGGACCGCGCAGGCCGTCCTCGACGGCGCGGAACCCGGAGCGAGGCTGATCTTCTCGTGCGGGTGGCACGTGCCGTACGACGACGCGGACCGGTATCCGCGCCGAACCGTGCTGGTGCAGTCCGCGGTGACGCGGGTGATGAGGATGCTGCGGGTCATGGACATCGACGATCAGGTCGAGGCGGCACGACGGATCTATGCGAGCGGCGCGGCCTGGACGCTCGTGCGAGCGAGTTCGCTCGAGGAGGGCCCCAGTGAGGGGCTCCCGATCGCGGGCGACCACGTGGGCGATCCCGTCCTCGCGAGCGATCGGACGCGACGCATCGACTACGCGCTGTACATGATCGAGGCCCTGACCGACGATTCCCTGATCCGGAAGGCGCCCGCGATCGTGGGGTGCGCCACGCCCAGCGCACTGGCGGCCCGGCGATGAGCACCGACGTGCACGGCGACACCGCCCCCGGGGTTCACATCCGCTCGGCGCTCGGCGCGGAGCTACCGGCTCTGGCGAGGATCTGTGCGAAGGCGTTCGAGGACGACGCCTTCACCCGCTGGATGCACCCCGATGCCGCGGCGCGGGAGGGCGTTCTCGCGCACATGTTCACAGCGGCGCTCTCCGAGGCGGTGCCGTCGGGCGGCGCGATCGCGGCAGTGGTCCCGGGCGTGGGCCCTGTGGGGGTCTCGATCTGGCTGGAATCGCACACCGCGCCGGAGCCGGACCTCGCCGGCGACGATCCACTCGTGCGTCGCATGCGCGCCGTGCATGCGGCGACGAACGCCGTGCGGCCCACCGAGCCTCATGTCCACCTCGCATCGATGGCGGTCCTCCCGCGGAGCCGGGGGCGCGGGGTCGGTGCCCTGATGCTCGCAGAGGGGCTGCGTCGCGCCGGCGCCCGAGGGCTGATGTGTTACCTGGAGGCGTCGTCGCAGGACAATCGGCGCCTGTACGCGCGGAACGGCTTCGTCGACCTCGGTTCGCCGATCATCGTCGCCCCCGACGCACCGCCGTTGTGGCCGATGTGGCGCGCTCCGCGCTGACCGGCAGGCGGGCGTCAGCGCGGCGTGAGGACGAAGACCCTCGCGCCGCCCTCGAACGCACGGCGTAGATCCTCCGGATCGGGGGAGCCGTCGGCGGTGAAGCCGATGTGGTTGAACGAGGCGAAGTTCGCGTTGTCCGCTGCGATCACGCCGTACAGGTCCACCACTCCGGCCTCGTCGGAGACCACTCGGACATCGGCGGTCCGGCGGCGGCCTGCGAGCTGAATGTCGATGGGCTCGCCCGTGCGCAGGTTCTTCCCCCAGGCGAACGGAGAACCGACGAGCAGGTTCCCCTCGTGTTTCGTGTAGGCGACGGGTACCTCGAAGACCTTGCCCGACTTCCGCCCCACGACGTACAGCGTGAGCAGGCGCTCGCCGAGGAATCGCGAGACACCGGGCGCTCTGAGCAGCGTCCGCATCACGGCGTTCACGACGCCCTGCAGCGGCATGGTGCTGGCGGTCCCCGCGGTTCTGCTCATGTCTCGACAGTAGACCCGCCCGACCGCGCCGACCAGGTCGTCGGCGCTCGTGAAAACCGCGGAAATCGGGCACACGAGGCCGAATCCGGCCTCGTGTGCGCGTAGAACGCGGAATTCACAGATCAGACCGGCGGCCGATGTCGAAAAACCTGTCAGTGGTTCGTCGTATTGATGAGGGCGATCGACAGGTCGCCGGGAAAACTACTTCGAGGAATCCACCATGACCACGCACACTGAACAGATGGACCAACCCCCGACCGACCTGACGAAGCCCGCCGAGGTGCCGTCGACCGAGCGGATCGTGCAGGCCGGGCGCACGCCGCTGGTGATCAAACTGCTGGTGGCGGCCACGTTCGTCGTGATCCTCAACGAGACGATCATGATCAACGCGATCCCGCGGCTCATGACCGATTTCCACGTCGACGCCCGCGCGGCCCAGTGGCTGTCCACCGTGTTCATGCTGACGATGGCCGCGGTGATCCCGGTGACGGGCTGGTTCCTGCAGCGGGTCAGCACCCGCACCGCGTACGCGGTCGCCATGGCGACGTTCAGCGCCGGCACCGCCCTCGCCGCGATCGCGCCGACGTTCGAGGTGCTGCTCGCAGCGCGCGTGGTCCAGGCGGGCGGCACCGCCGTGATGATGCCGCTGCTCATGACCACACTGATGACCGTCGTGCCCGAGAACGACCGCGGCCGCGTGATGGGGCAGGTGACCCTGGCGATGTCGTGCGCCCCGGCGCTCGGCCCGGCAGTGTCCGGCATGATCCTGCACCTCGGCTCGTGGCGCCTGATCTTCGTCTTCGTGCTCCCGATCGCGGTGGCGGTCGGCGTCGCCGGGATGCGGCAGCTGCAGAACGTCGGGGAGACGGAGAGCACCCCGATCAGTTGGCTCAGTGTGGCGCTGGCGGCCGGCGGCTTCGGCAGCCTGGTGTACGGGCTCAGCGAGATCGGCACGGGCGACCTCACCGGTCCCGTCCTCATCGTCGTCGCCGGTGTTCTCCTGATCGCCGCTTTCGCCGCCTACCAGGTGCGCCTGCAACAGCGCGAGATGCCGCTGCTGGACCTGCGGGCCCTGCGGCACCGCACGTTCACGGTCTCCCTGCTGCTGATGACCGCCGGGTTCATGGCGTTCCTCGGCTCGATGATCCTGCTGCCCCTGTACCTGCAGGACCTGCGGGGCCTGTCCGAACTGCAGACCGGCCTGCTCGTCATGCCGGGTGGCCTGGCGATGGGCCTGCTGGGCCCGCAGGTCGGCAAGCTCTACGACCGCGTCGGCGCTCGCCCGCTCGTCATCCCCGGCGCCATCGGCATCGTCGTCGCCCTGGCGGCCCTGAGCCGGATCGGCGCGACCACCCCGTATCCGGTCATCGTCGCCGTGCACATCGGGCTCATGGTGTCGCTGGCCGCCGTCTTCACTCCGGTCTTCACCGTGGGCCTCGGCGACCTCCCGGAACACCTGTACTCGCACGGCTCGTCGCTGCTGGGCACGCTCCAGCAGGTGGCCGGCGCGATCGGCACCGCGGCCCTCGTCGTCGTCATGTCGAACCGCTCGTCGCACCTCGCCGAGGCGGGCGCGTCCCAGCCCGAGGCCTTCGTCGGCGGCCTGCAGTGGGCCTTCGCCGCTGCCGCGCTGATGGGCCTCGTGGTCGTTCTCTGCGCACTGTTCCTGCCGTCGAAGGTCGCCGGTGCCGCCCCGGCCGCACACCACTGATCGGGGCGCGTCATGGACCTCTTCGCACGCCTCGCCGTCACCGACCTGCCCCGGGCGATCGCGTGGGGCGACCGACTCTTCGGCGACGTGGAGTCGTTCGCGCCCAACGAGGTCGAGCACGTGTGGACGCTGGGGGAGCACGTGCACGTCTACGCGGAGCTGCTCCCGGAGCACGCGGGACACGCGGCGGTCACGCTGTTCCTCGACGGTTACGAGGACTTCCTCGCCGCGGCGGCGGAACGGGGAGTGCGCCCGCAATCGGAGGAGATGTACGAGAACGGCGTGCGCAAGGCGATCTTCGTCGACCCCGACGGCAACGAGGTCGGCATCGGCGGTGCCCCCGCGTAGGCCGACATCGGGCACGGTCCGGTGTTCGTATCCCGCCCCGCGCCGCAGCGGGCACCATGGACGCATGGCACTGCGCGTACGAACCACCCTGGAACCCGTCGGTCCGGCCACGGCGATCGAATTGAGCGACGCGCAGGTGGAGCAACTCGGTGGCGGCAAACGTGCAGCGGTACGGGTCACCATCGGCGACCGCACCGCGCGGTTGCGGCTCGCGGGCATGGGCGGATGCAATCTGATCGGCCTGTCCAAGGCCGCGCGGAAGGACTTGCAGGTCGAGATCGGCGACACGGTCGACGCCCTCGTCGAACTCGACGAGGATGAGCGCACCGTCGACATCCCGGACGACCTCGCGGCCGCGCTGCACGAGGCCGGTGTCAGGGAGGCGTTCGACGCGCTCAGCTACACCCGCCGCAAGGAGGCGGCGCGGGGCGTGACCGAGGCGAAACGCGCGGAGACCCGGGAGCGGCGCATCGGGGCGGTCGTCGAGAGCCTGCGCGCGCCGCGGAGGTGACCTATCGCCTGGCCTGCTCGGGGACGGCTCGCGCGGGCGGTGTCCGCGGAATCCGGCGGCTCCGCACGAGGATCGTGACCTCGCGGGTGAGGCTCATCGCGAGTGCCGCGACGAGGAAGAACGCGGCCACCCCGTCGGGGCTGCCGTGGATGCGATCCAGGAATGCGCCGAACCGGATCGCGAAGTCCTCCGAGTGCTCCACTGCGGCGATGAAGGCGCAGCGGCTGAGCAGGACGCCCACCCAGATGGCGAGGTAGGGGAGCCCGGCCCGGGTCACGAGGTGTCCGCCGCGGGCCGGGTCCCGTCGAACGTCCATCACGGCGTTCAGTGCCAGACCGCACACCGCGCCCACGACGATGCCGGCGGCGATGAGCGCGCCGTCCCCCGCCGCGTACCGGTGCGACCCCGTGCCGAGGACGGCGTAACCGATCACCGCGCTGGTGATGAAGGGCATGACGGCGAGGACGAGCGTGTGACGTCGGGTGCCCAGCTGCGTCGTGAGCACGAGCACCAGGAAGATCGCGGCCACGATCACGGCGTCGGCCATGAGGTCCACCTTCCGTCTTATTTAGCATTCCTCTGCCAAATCAATGTAGCAGAGTCGTGCTATAAAAAGATGTGCCCAAGATCGTCGATCCCGACCAGCGACGCAGCGCGATCGCCGACGCCGCCGTCACGGTCGTCGCTCGGGGCGGCGCCGATCATGCGACGCTCGCGAACGTCGCCGCAGAAGCGGGGCTCGCCATCGGCTCGGTGCGTCACTACTTCGACGGCCAGGCCGCGATGGTGGAGTATGCGATGCGGTGGCTCGCCGATCGCATCGGCGATCGTGTCCGGTCGATAGCGCAGCCCGTCCTCGACGGTGACGTGACCGGCGCCGACGCCCGCCGCCGCGCCACCGTCGACCTGCTCAGCGAGCTGCTTCCGCTCGACGAGAACCGGCGTCGTGAGGTGACCGCGTGGCTCGCGCTGAGCACGTCGGCCATCCACCGCCCGGAACTCCGCAGAATCGTCGACGACCTGCACGGCGCGGTCCGGGCGCTCACCCGGGCGATCGTCGAACGGTCCACGGCCGCAGGCGGCGTCGATCCTGGCGACCGCGCCGTCGTGCTCGATGCCGAGCGGCTCGCGGCGCTCGTGGACGGGCTCGCCGTGGATGCGGTGCTGTGTCCGGACCTGTATCCGCCGGAGCTGCTCCGCGCGGTGATCGAGCGGCACCTGGACCGGGCGGGGCAGGCCGATCCGGGGCGGACGTAGCATCGCGGGAAAGCTGCCGACACCCAGGAGACACATGATGACCCAGTACCGGGCACTGATCGCCGATCGCGCCGACGACGCCGTGACCTCCCGTGTGGAGACCCGCGAGCAGGCGGCGCTCGAGCCCGGTCAGGTGCGGATCGCCGTCGAATTCTCCGGCGTGAACTTCAAGGACGCGCTCGCCCTCACGCCCGGTGGCGGCGTGGTACGCGAGTACCCGATCGTCCCGGGCATCGACGTCGCCGGGACCGTCCTCGAATCCACCTCCGGCGAGTTCGCGGAAGGCGACCGGGTCATCGCGCACGGCTACGAGATCGGCACCGCGCGCGACGGGGGCTACGCCGAACAGGTCGTCGTCCCCGCCGACTGGGCCGTCAAGCTCACCGAGCTGAGCACGCGCGAGGCCGCCGCCATCGGCACCGCCGGCTTCACCGCGGCCATGAGTGTCGCCGCGATCATCGATGCCGGCATCGCCCCCGGGGACGGCCCCGTGGTCGTCACCGGGGCGACCGGCGGTGTCGGTTCCACGAGCATCGACCTTCTGGCCGGCCTCGGTTACGAGGTCGTCGCCTCGTCGGGCAAGCCCGCCGCCGCGGATCGGCTGCGCGAACTGGGCGCGGCCGAGGTCATCGGCCGGCTTCCGCTCGATCCCGACGCCAAGCCCCGACCGCTCGGGAAGAGCCGCTGGGCCGCGGCCGTCGACTGCGTGGGCGGCGCGGCGCTGGCCGATGTCCTCAGCACCCTGAACTACGGCGGCGTGGTCGCCGCCAGCGGCCTCACCGGTGGCGCCGGGCTCGCGACCACGGTCATGCCGTTCATCCTCCGCGGGGTCACCCTGGCCGGCATCGACTCGGTGCTCATGCCGATCGGGCCCCGCCGCGCCCTCTGGCAGCGGATCGAGACGGATCTGCGGCCGCGGCACCTCGACCTCGTCGCCAACGACATCGGGATCGACGGTGTCGGTGCGGTCGTCGAGGCCCTCCGCGCCGGCGAGTACACGGGGCGTGCGGTCGTGGACCTCGGCCGCGGCTGGTGACCCTCACGCCGCGGCGATGATCTCCCGCATCGCCGCGACGGTCAGCGCCCGCCACTGATCCCGCGGTGGCTGCGCCGGTGCGGCGGATCTCGTCAGGTGCGCGAGGGCGACCCCGAGGATCGGGGCGTGCGACGGGAAGAGCGCGCGGGCCCGGCGCGCACCGTCGGCCTTGCTGACGACGACGCCCGTCGTGGTCGTGACGTGCATTCGTGCCGGGCCCGCGAGGCACCACGCGACCCGGCCCGCGCGCAGCGGCCGGACGCCGCGCTCCACGCGGCACGCGAGGGGGAGCCAGTAGTCGCGGAGATTGCCGCGGACCCACTCGGCCAGCCGGTCGGGCTCGGGGTCGAGACCCCACGACGCGACATCGGGGCCGCGGACCGTTGCTCCGCCGACGGCGAGCTCCGCCCACACAGCGGGGTTGACATCGAACGCGCCACGCGGGTCGAAGATCTCACCGACGTGCGAGGCGACCGGCGTGATCTCCGTGACGGGGCGGCGCAGGTCCGACGCCCAGATGAAGGACGTGTTGACCGTCGCGCTCACCCCGAGCCCGCGTGCGATCCGGCCCGCGATGCGCGGCACCTGGGACAGGTGCAGCATCCGCAGCCTGTTCGTCAGGCCGGGCCGCCCCCGCCAGGTGTCGTCGAGTGCGGCGACCATGTCCAGGTCGCTCGCGCCCGGGCGATAGGCGTCCAGCGCTACGGAACCGCCGAGCGCGGCGGCGGTCACCGCGCCGGGGAGCAGGCGGTCGGCGGCGGTGAGGTACCGGCGCACGGCGTCATCGATCTCGGGATGCGGAAGAGGAGCCACACTGCACAGTACGTGCGGGAGCGGAGGCGCCGCCGTGCCGCGGAAATCAGGTCGTGAACCGACCTGATCGCTCGCTACGGTGATCCCATGACTGTCAGGCAGATCCAGGTCACCTTCGATTGTGCGGACCCGAAGCGCGTCGCGCTGTTCTGGTGTGAGGTGCTCGGGTACGTCGTGCCGCCGCCCCCGCCCGGCTTCGCGGACTGGGACGCCTTCGAGGCGACGCTGCCGGCGGAGGTGCACGGCTCGGCCTTCGCGTGCGTCGATCCGAACGGCATCGGCCCGCGCCTCTTCTTCCAGCGCGTGCCCGAGGGCAAGGCGGTCAAGAACCGGGTGCACCTCGACGTTCGCGTCGGCACCGGGATGGTGGGGGCCGAGCGCCTCGCGGCGTTGGAGGCGGAGGGCGCGCGGCTCGAGAAGTTGGGCGCGACCCGCCTCTACCTGCAGGAGGCCGATGGCGAGAACGAGTCCTGTCTCACCATGGCCGACGTCGAGGGCAACGAGTTCTGCCTCGATTGAACGGGTTCGCCCTGGACGAACGGGGTGGCCGTCGACTCGCCGGGCGTGGACACTGGAGTCACGGGGGTCCCTACGGCTCGAGGAGTCAGACATGGCAGGCAACGACAACCCGTTCGGGTTCGGTCCGGGCGAGTTCGACGACCTCGCGCGCGAGGCCCGGGACATGATCGGCAGGCTCGTCGGAGGCACCGCGGGCCGGGAGGCGTTCTCCGGGCTGTTCGACGATGCCGTGCGCCGCCCGAAGCGCCGGCCGGAGACCGCGGGCGAGACCGGCGACGGGGTGTGGGCGATCATCGCCACCGACGAGGACGGTGGCGCCCGCGTCGAGCAGGTGTACGCGACCGAGATCGACGCGCTGCGCGCCAATCAGCACAACACCGACGTCACGCGAAAGGTCCGGTTCCTGCCCTACGGGATCGCCGTCACTGCTCTGGACGACTGATCGCCTGATCGGGGTCCGGCCCGGCCGTGGGCTCGGGGGCCTGCGGGTCATCGGGCGTGGGCTCCTGCGCGTCGCCGGGCATCGGCTCGGGCCGCAGCCAGAGCCAGATCGCGACGACCGCCATGATCCCCGTGCCGATCGTGGCGATCCACCACGCCGGGGTCACGAGGAACAGGATCACCGCGCACACGGCCATACTGCCGACCGCCATGTACTTGGCTTTGCGGCTGACGGCGCCGGTGGCCTGCCAGTCCCGGATCATCGGGCCGAACACCCGGTGCTCGAGCAGTTTGCGGTGCAGCGTGTCGGACCCGCGGGCCGCGCAGTACGCCGCGATCAGGATGAACACGGTGGTCGGCATGAGGGGGACCACAACGCCGACGATGCCCAGGCCGAGGGCGATGTAAGCGAAGATCCACCACATCCACTTCAATCGGGACCGGCCTGCCATGGAACCAGTGTAGGGAGGCGGAACGGGATCAGGCATCGCCGTGCTCGACCAGCCAGTCGAGCAGAGGCGAGGTCTCGCGCCAGTGCTTGCGGATCTGCGGTACCAGCTTCGGCGTGTGGATGATCTCCTCGAAGCCGTAGTCGCGCATCACGGTCAGCGACTTGTGGCGCAGGAGCTCGATCCGCGGGTGGTCGGCGTCCCAGCCGCGGGGCGCGGTCTTGAGGGTCTCGCCGCCGATCTCCCAGCCCTTGCGGCGCAGCTTCGCGATGATCTGCTCCAGCGCCGGGCCGTACAGGTCGTTGTCGATGGCCTTCCGGAAGGCGGCCAGCCGGGTGGGGCTCGCCTCGTAGAAGCCCGCGCCCACCCGCACTCCGGGTGCGCCGATCTGCAGGTAGTAGCCGGTCGCCGGGCCCACGGCGACGAAGGCGCCCTGATGCGTCTTGTACGGCGTCTTGTCCTTGGAGAAGCGGACGTCCCGATAGGGGCGGAAGATCTTCGCGGCGCCGAATTCGTCGGCCAGCTCCTCGGTGAGCGCGGCCATGGGTGCGGCGACGGCGGTCTTGTAGACCTCCTTGTGCGCCTCCCAGAAGACCTTGGAGTTGTCGGCCTCGAGGTCGTCGTAGAAGTCCAGCGCGGCCTCGGGGAATCCGGTGAAGCTCATGCCGCCGAGGCTACCGCCGCCACGGATATTCGGTGGCGCCGGTCGGCGGCTCCGCCTACCGTTCGTCCGATGCCCATCGACTTGACCGGCGAGAACCGGGACGTGACGCGCGCTGTGGAAGTGATCCGCGCGCTGCTCGGCGATGCGCACATCACGCCGCGCACCGCGACCTCGTTCGCGGAGGACGCACTGGGCGTGCTCGAAGCGCAGCACACGGTCATCAAGATCGAGACCACTCCCGCGACCGCCACCGCGATCGGCCTCGCGGTGGCGCGGCTCGTCGCCGAGCATGACGCCGAGTCCGGTCCGGCCAGTCACACCGATCCGCCGTCGTGGATCTCGGTCGACCTGGGAGGCGCGCCCGACCGCATTCCGGGCGACGCGGCGTTCGCCTTCCGCGCCGGAACCCTCTCCGGTGTGCCGGTCGTGCTGCGCTGCGAGACCGAGTACCGCGAGACGCTCAGTGTCGGCGTCGTGACCCGGTCGGACGACGTCGCGGCGGGGGAGGCAGTTCGCGACCGGATCCGCACGGCGGCAGAGGAACTCAACCCGCTCAAGGGGCGGGCGCTCGCCGCAGCGTTCCAGGGCGGCCTGGCCTTTCGCGCGTTCGAGCTCACGGGCGATCGCGCCGACGTGGTGGTCCCGGATCGGGTGTGGGCCGAGATCGATCTCTCGGTCCGCGCGGTGACCACGCACGCGGAACAGTTGCGGCGCCTCGGCTTCCGGGCTGCGCGCGGTGTCCTGCTCTGCGGACCTCCGGGCGTCGGGAAGACCGCGGTGTCCCGCGCGGTCGCCGCCGAGCTGGTCGGCGATTTCACCGTGATCGTGGTCGGCGCCGCCGCGGTCGGTACGGGCCTCGCGTCGGTCTACGCGGCGGCGGTCGAGCTGGGGCGGTGCGTCGTCATCCTCGACGACGTCGACCTCGCGGTTCGTCGGCGCGGTGACGGCGACGATTCCGCGCTCGCCTCGCTGCTCGACGCGCTCGACGGCGTCGACCAGTCCGCCGAGGTGCTCACCATCGCGACGACGAACGACCCGCGTTCGCTCGACGGTGCCGCCACCCGCGCGACCCGCTTCGACAGCGTCGTCGAGGTCGGGTACCCGAGCCGAGAGGCGCTGATCGGAATCCTCGGGCGGCGCACCGTCGGCCTCGGTCTCACGGGCGATGACGTCGCCGTGATCGTCGACTCGCTGCCGCCCGAGACCAGCGGCGCCGACGTGGGCGCGCTCGTCCGGCGCGTCGTCCTCGCCAACACCGGTACCGGCCTCGACGCCTTCCTCGCGGAGGTGCGTCGCCGCGGCTGGCTCGCGGCCGTCCCGGTCGGTCAGTACCTGTGACGCCGCCGACGCGGGCGCTCGCGCGGACAGGGGACTAGCGTGGACGACATGAAACCCGGTGACACCGCTCCCGACTTCGAACTGCCCGATCAGGACGGCACTCTGCGGAAGCTGAGCGAGTTGCTCGCCGCCGGCCCCGTCGCCCTGTTCTTCTACCCGGCGGCGTTCACGCCGGGCTGCACCAAGGAGGCGTGCCACTTCCGCGACCTGGCCGCGGAGTTCGCGGAGGCGGGCGTGCAGCGTGTCGGCATCAGCCGCGACGCGGTCGCCAAGCAGCAGGACTGGACCGCCAAGTACGGACTGGATTACCCGCTGCTGTCCGACGTCGACGGTGCCGTCGCGACGGCCTACGGCGTCAAGCGCGACGGCCTGCTCAAACTGGCGGGCATGCCCACCAAGCGCACCACCTTCGCGATCCGCGCCGACGGCACCGTCGCCGACGTGATCGCCTCCGAGGTGAACATGCAGGTCCACGCCGACCGCGCCCTCGCCGCTCTCCGGGGCTGAGGTTCCGCGGGGCCCCGACGCAGATTTGCTTTCAACCTCGCGAGTGTTCATGATCACGGATATGAGTCGAAGGTTCGGCAGTGGAGCTCTCGGCCACGAGGTCCCGTCGGCGCTCGTCGTCGGGTTCGGGTTCCGCGGTGCGGGGTTCATCGCGCTGGCGGCGTATGGCAGCCTTGCGGTGCTCGCACTCATAGCGAGCTTCGGCCTGGCGACTGAGGGCGAGTCGGCCTCCGCGGTGGCACTCGTGGGCGTACTGGGGGTGGCTTCGGCGGGTTTCGCAGTGGCGCTCGTGGCTCTCCTGGCGTCGCGCCGCGTCGCAGCGATCCTGTCGCCGGGTGGGATCACTCTGCCCTGGGTCGCGGATCCGGCACTCCGCGAATGGGATTGGTCGGAGATCCGGATGATTCAGGTGATGACGCGAGATGCGAGGGGCGTGACCTATCGGTCGGACTTCCTACTTCAACTGCATCCGTCCGCGCGTGCCTCCGCACTGGAATCGGTGCCGGACGACCTCACAGGTTGGCAACGGCGATGGGTTCATCCCGCCGGTCCCGCGTCGTTCTCGATCGGGTGGATGACCGCGCCCGCACCCCGCCACGTGAAGCGTTACATCTACGGGGTCGCACCGGAACTCGGCTTGCCGTTGATCCCGCCCAGGCATCGCCCCAAGGGATACCCGTGGGGCGAAAACCGCTCGACAGGTCCGGAAGAATGACCGGAGTGATCACGCTCCGCAATGGCACCGGCGCCGACCATCCCGCGCTCGTGCGAGTGTGGCGCAGTTCCGTCGACGCCACCCACGACTTCCTCGCCGAGGCCGACCGCGACGCCATCGAGGCGCGGCTCGCGAGCGACTACTTCCCGCAGGTCCGGCTCACCGTCGCGGAGGTCGACGGTGCGGTGGCCGGGTTCGCCGGCACGGTCGGTAACGACCTGGCCATGCTGTTCGTCCACGACGACGCCCGGGGGCGCGGCGTCGGACGTGCGCTGGTCGACCACGCCGTCCGCGAGCTCGGCGTGCGCACCGTCGACGTCAACGAGCAGAACGCGCAGGCGGTCGGGTTCTACGCACACAGCGGCTTCGTCGTGACCGGCCGCAGCGCGACCGACGGCGAGGGCCGCCCGTACCCATTGCTGCATCTGATGCTCGAGCGCGCCTAACCCGCGCAACCGTCGCGCGACGTCCGGGCCACGATCGCGACCGCGCGGCGCAGCGCGTCGGCATCGGCGGGGGAGAGGGGCCCGAGCAGCTCGGCCTCGGCGGCGCTCACCTTCGCGACCACCTCGCGCAGCATCGCCAGGCCGGCGTCGGTCGGCACGACCCGCCGTGCGCGCCGGTCCGTGGGCGAGGGCTCCCGGCGCACCAGGCCCGCGTCGACGAGGTCGTCCACCACGTAGGGCATCACCGACTTGTCGATCAGCAGGTAGTCGGCGAGCGCGAGTTGCGTCGGCAGGTCGTAGGTCGCGGCGGCGTACAACGTCTGGTAACCGCGCACTCCGCGCGGGATCCGGTCGAGGATCGGCGCCACGGCCTCCGCGTACGCCTTGTTCAACACCCCCACGGACCAGCCGAAATCGCAGGTCTCCTCGTGCTCCGCCACCGCACCATGCTAGCAGGCATCACATATCAGTTGATTCACATATCAGTTGTGATACGGTTCAGTTGTTGGACAAATCAAATTGGAGGAGTACATCGTGAGCCGTGTCCTTGTCGTCACCACCAGCGTCCCGTCCTACGCCGTGAGCGGCCGCCGCACCGGCCTCTGGCTCGGCGAGCTGACGCACTTCGTCGATGCCGTCGAAGCCGCCGGGCACACCACCGTCATCGCGAGCGTCGACGGGGGCTTCGTCCCCATCGATCCCGAGTCCCTCAGCCACGAGGTCCTCGCGCAGGGCGGCACGCGCGCCCGGTACGACGACCCCGAGTTCATGGATCGCCTGCGGAACACGCCCTCCCTGTCGGAGGTCGACGCCGCCGACTTCGACGCGATCTACCTCACCGGCGGGCACGGCGTCATGTTCGACTTCCCGACCGACGAGCGTCTCGCCGCCCTGCTCCGCGAGTTCGACGGTGCCGGCAAGGTCGTCTCCGCCGTCTGCCACGGCACCGCCGGGCTGCTCGGTGCGACGAAGGCCGACGGCGCGCCGCTCATCGCCGGTCGTCGCATCGCGGGCTTCTCCTGGAACGAGGAGGTCCTCGCCGGGCTGGACGCCATCGTCCCGTTCAACCTCGAACAGCGGATCGCCGAGCGCGGCGCCACCTATGTGCAGGCCGACGAGGCCTGGGCCCCGTTCGCCGTCACCGACGGCACCGTCGTGACCGGGCAGAACCCGGCCAGCGCCCACCCCGTCGCCGAGGCTGTCCTCGCCCTGCTCGCGACGCGGTAGGAAATGCCGTAGAGAAATCCTGCGCGGTGTGTCGATTCCGCGTCGCCTCGATCGTCATCACTGTGCCCCGCCCCTGGGGCACAGTGGACATCAGGAGGAATCATGCATTACGCACTGCTGCTCAACAACGCCGAGCCCGCCGAGGGCGAGGTCCCGCGCGAGACCATGCTGCAGATGCAGCAGGCGATGGCCGACTACACCGCCGCGTTGCAGGCGGCGGGTGTACTGATCGGCGCCGAGATCCTGGAACCGCAGGCGCAGACGGTGACGGTCACCCGGCGCGACGGCGACCTCCGGATCGAGGACGGCCCCTTCGCCGACACCCGCGAGGCACTCGCGGGCGTCTTCCTCCTCGACGTGCCGGACCGTGACGCCGCCCTCGCCTGGGCTCAGAAGCACCCCGCCACCCAGTACGCGGTGATCGAGGTCCGCAAGGTCGCCGCGGCCTGCGACGAGGGCATCTGGAACGTCGCGGCCTGCACGGACTGATGACCGTCGACGCCGAGGTGCGGGCGGAGCTCGCCGCCCGCACCTCGTACGGCCGGTTGCTCGCGCTGCTCGCCGCCCGGTCGCACGATCTCGCCGCAGCGGAGGACGCCCTGGCCGACGCCTTCGAGCGGGCACTGACCCGCTGGCCGGTCGACGGAATACCCGACGACCCGGACGCGTGGTTGCTCACCGTCGCTCGGAACCGGCAGCGCGACCGGTGGAGGTCGGCGGCCGAGCGTCGTTCCGTGCCCTTCGACGAGGCGGCGCACGACGCGGCCGCGGAGGGCGAACTGCCGGACCGGCGGCTCGAACTGCTCCTCGTCTGCGCGCACCCCGATCTCGCCGGCGCGAGCGTGCCGCTCATGCTCAACACCGTGCTCGGGTTCACCGCCGCGCGGATCGGCGCGGCGTTCCTCATCCCCACCGCCACCATGGCGGCTCGCCTGACCCGCGCGAAGAAGCGGATCGCGCGGGAGAAGATCCCGTTCGCCCTCCCCGGAGCCGGGGACCTCGCCGCCCGGCTGGCCCCGGTTCTCGAGGCCGTCTACGGCTCGTACTCGATCGAGTGGCCCACCCCGCCGCGCGAGCGGCACGCGCTGCTCCTCGGCCTCGCCGGCACCGTCGCCGAGGCCGCCCCCTCGGTGGCCGAGGCGCACGGCCTGGCCGCCCTGATGTACCTCTCGAGCGCCAGGCTGCCTGCACGGGTGGACGAGGACGGACGGTACATCCCACTCCCGCAGCAGGATCCGCGACGCTGGGACGGGAACTTCATCGCTGCCGGGCATCGGCATCTGCGCGCCGCGCATGCACTCGGCACCGTCGGACGGTTCCAGCTGGAGGCGGCGATCGGTGCCGTGCACTGCGCCCGCCGCCCCGGTGCGGCGCCCGATTGGGCGCACCTGCGGAGCCTGTACGACGCGCTCGTCGCTCTCGCTCCGACCCGTGGCGCGGCCGTGGCACGTGCCGCCGTCGTCGCCGAGACCGACGGTGCGCGTGCGGGACTGGAAGCCCTTGAGGCGGTCCACGGCGTCGAGCGGCTGCAGTCCGCATGGGCACTGCGCGCATCCCTGCTCGAGCGTCTCCGTGACCCCGCCGCGGCCGCCGCGTACGCCAAGGCGATCTCGCTCACCACCGATCCCGCAGAGCGTGAACACCTGCAGCGCCGCGCCCGCGGAATCGGGCGGTAGCGGCGGAATCCGGACGTGATCGCTAGGGTCGGGCCCATGACGGACAGCGATGGTATCCGGGTGGGCGACCCCGAACGGGAACGCGCCGTCGAACTGCTCGGGGAGGCGATGGCCACCGGCTACCTGACGGTGGAGGAGTTCGACCAGCGCACGCACGCGGCGTACGCCGCCGTGAATCGCGGTGAACTGCAAGCGCTCATCAACGACCTGCCGATCCGCGACCGGCTCTTCCCGGCGGCGCCGGACGCCGCCGACCGTCCGGTCGAGGTGCTCGACCTCGAATGGACGACGGTGCATCGCAAGGGCGTATGGACGGTGCCCGCGCGACTGCGCATCGCCGGTTCGACGGGCACGGCGAAGATCGACTTCCGCAGCGCCGACTTCCCGTACGGCGGGGTCGAGATCGACGTCCAGGTCTCGTGGAGCACGATCAAACTGCACCTGACGCCGACCATGCGCGTGGACGCCTCCGGAATGGGTTACTCGGGCTGGAGCTCACTCAAGGACAAGGCGGGGCCCGCCGCCGGCACCGCGGGCCCGCTCGTGGTGCTGCGCGGCTCGGCGTCCGCGGGGAGCACCATCCAACTTCGCCGGTGAGGGCGCGGGTTCCGCGCTACGGTGAGCGGGACGAAGGAGTCGCATGTCCGATGTCTGGCAGCTGGTCCACGCGGAACGCCGCGCCCTGATCGCCTTCCTGGAAGGCATCGACGACGCGCGGTGGGACACCCCTTCGCTCTGCCCGGGGTGGCGCGTCCGCGACGTCGTGGCCCACCAGATCGCCACCGCCGACACGACGCGCCTGGGCTTTCTCAAGGGGATGCTCCTCGCCCGCTTCGATTTCGACCGGGACAATCAGAACGGCGTGGATCGTGAACTCGGCCCGGCCGCGCAGATGCTCGACCGGTTCCGCTCGATCGTCGACCGCACCTCGGGGCCGCCCGCGCCGCTCGACACGCGCCTGGTCGAGGTCGTCGTGCACGGCGAGGACGTCCGCCGTCCGCTCGGCACCGTCGGCGACTACCCGATGGAGGCCGTCGAGCGTGCGCTCCGGCTGCAGGCGCGGACGGGGAAGGGGATCGGCGGTGCGAAGGAGCACGTCGCGGGGCTCACGCTGCGCGCCACCGACGCCGACGTCACGATCGGCGACGGCCCCGAGGTCACCGGACCGCTGCTCGACCTGCTGCTCGTCGTGAGCGGGCGCACCGTCGCCCTCGGGGCACTGGGCGGTCCCGGCGCGCCGTCCCTCGCCGCGCGCGTCGCCTGACGACGGCCGTCATTCCGGCGTGTACGCCGACAGCACCTCGCGCACCGCCTCGTCGATCATCGTGTGGTCGACGCCGAGCTCGTTCAGGATGACCGCCCCGGGGCCGTCGCCCTCCGCGAGAACGCCGAGCAGGACGTGCTCGGTTCCGACGTAGTTGTGCCCCAGGCGCAGCGCCTCGCGCAGCACCATCTCGACCGTCTTCCTCCCGGCCGCCGAGAACGGGATCTGCTCGGGCGCGTCGCCGTCCTCGGCCACGGGGACGCGAACCCGCACCGCGGTCTCGGTGACGCCGCGTCCGACGAGGAGGCGCGCGGCGATGCCCTCCGGTTCGCGGAACAGCCCGAGCAGCATGTGATCGGTGTCGATCACTGGGCTCCTGGCGGTACGGGCCTCGTCCTGTGCGGCGACGACGACGCTGCGGGCGCGCGGCGTGAAGCGCGAGTAGGGCGAGCCGGTCGCCTCGATCAGCGCCGACGGGTCGATGCTCGGCGGCGCTGAGCGCTGCTGCGCCGCCTGTTTGGTCATACCCATGGACGCGCCGATCGACGTCCAGGTCGCGCCACTGCGCCGCGCCTGGTCGACGAAGTGCCCGACCAGGTGGTCGGCGGTCTCTCCCAGGTGCGCGGCGACCGCGACGGCGTCGCCGAGGTGATCGAGCGCGTCTCCGTCCGGGTGGAGCGCGTGCACGGTGCGGATGAGGGCGTCGAGGCTGACCGGCTCGTTCTTCTCAGGCATGCGTCAAGCATGAGTTGACGCGGCGTGCTTGTCAAGCGTTGATTGACGACAGCTCAGGCGGCGGCCTCGCCGAGGGTGCGTGCAGCGATCTCCGCAGCGGCGTCCTCGGCCGCGGTCTCGCGGGCGCGATGCCGCTCGGTGTCGGCCGATTCCCCGTCGCCGAACAGGAACAGCCCGGAATCCTCCGCGCCCATGTAGTTCGCGAGCCCGTCGACCAGCTGGGCGCGCATCGCGTCGAGATAGCCGTGCTTGCGGTACGTCGACTCGCCGGCGGCGCCGATCGCGAAGAAGTACAGGCGCTTCGGTGCCGCGAGCACCGCGCCGGAACCGGTGTCGTCGTACGCCCAGTCGCGTGTGAAAACCCGGTCGACCCAGCCCTTGAGCGGCCCGGGCAGGCTCCACCAGTAGACGGGGAAGACGACCGCGATCGCGTCGAACTCCTCCAGGTGCCGCTGCTCGGCCCGGACGTCCGGAGGGACGGCGCCGCCGGCGCGGTAGGCCCCGAGATCGGCCCGACCGAAGGTCGGATCGAAGCCGGCGATGAGGACGTCGTGCCGCTCGACCTCGGCGTATCCGCCGCGCAGCAGGCCGCGGGCGACGGCCGCGGCGGTGCGGGCTGTGGCGGAGTCGGCGTCGGGGTGAGCGGTCACCACGACCGCGCGGGACTGCTGCTGATTCGTCATACTGAGAGCATGAACTCTGACACCAGTGTCATGGTCAAGTCGGGGCTGCGGATGCGCGACCTGTGCGCCCGCACCGGCGCCACGCCGCGCATGATCCGGCACTACGAGAAGACGGGCATCCTCGCGCCGGGGCGCGAGTCGAACGGCTACCGGGTGTTCACCGAAGAGGACGTGCGCACCGTCGCCGATGCGCGGTGCCTCATCGAGGCCGGGCTGTCGGCCACCGAGACGGCGGAGCTCGTCGGCATCGTGTGCGGCGAGGGCGACGCCCGGCCCGAGGAACTCGACGCCGCACTGGTCCGCATCGGGGAGCGCCGCGCTGTGCTCGACGAGCGGATCGCGCAACTCGTCGCGGCGAAGGCGAAACTCGACGAGCTCCGCGACTACGTTCACGGTGTTCGCGGCGTCACCAGATGACGGCGAGTCCCGCGGCGGTCAGCGACAGCAGTCCCGCGGCGTAGAACATTCCGCGTGGGACGGGCTCGCCGGTGCGCTTCTGGCGCGCGCTGCCCATGCCGAGCAGGCCGCCGAGCACGAGCAGGATGACGAGCTTGATGCCGATCTTGGGGTAGTTCAACTCGATTCCGGCGGGCCATGGCGCGGCGAGCGCGAGGCCCGTGACGAGCGAGACCAGGAGTCCGTAGTCCATGACCCGCTCGAATCGGAACCGGCCCGCGGCCGCCGAGGCGACCCAGCCGCCGAACGTCACGGCGAAGCCCACGATGTGCACCAGAACTATGACGTTGCGTAGTACTTCCATGCTTCGAGCGTAGCGAACCGGACGAATCGTGCAGCCGGTACGCCGATTCCGGAGGATTCGCCGGTCATCTCCGAACGAACCGCGCCGAGGGGTTCCGCTCTCCGGCGGACGCGGCTACGGTCTACAGGCATGGCTGCGATCATCATCGTCGGAGCAGGGCTTGCAGCCGCGAAAGCGGCGGAGGCGCTGAGGGATCTGGGCCACGACGGCCCGATCACGCTGATCGGCGCGGAATCCCACCCGCCGTACGAGCGGCCCCCGCTGTCCAAGGACTATCTGCAGGGCAAAGCCGACCGTGACAGCGTCTTCACGTTCGACGCCGCCTGGTACACCGACCACGACGTCACCGTGCGGACCGGTGTCCGCGCCACCGCCCTCGACCGCGAGGCGCGCACCGTCGGCCTCGACACGGGGGAGTCGCTGCCCTACGACCACCTCCTGCTCGCCACCGGATCCCGGGCGCGTCCGCTGCCCGGGGCCGACGGGGTGCACTACCTGCGCACGCTCGACGACAGCGACGCCCTGCGCGCGGTGTTCGACAAGGGCGGCTGCCTCGGCGTGGTCGGCGGCGGGTGGATCGGGCTCGAGGCGGCGGCCGCGGCGCGCGAAGCCGGACTGGAGGTCACCGTCGTCGAGCCCGCGGAGCAACCGCTCCTCGGCGCGCTCGGCCCCGAGCTCGGCAAGGTCTTCGCCGACCTGCATCGCTCGCACGGCGTGGACCTGCGCACGGGCACCGGCGTGCGGGCCGTCGAGCCCGGCGGCAGGGGACTGGTCCTCGAGGACGGGACCAGGATCGAGACCGACGCGGTGCTCGTCGGAATCGGGGCGATACCGAACATCGAGCTGGCCGAGGCCGCCGGCCTGGAGACCGCGGAGGGCGGTGTCGCCGTCGACGCGGGTCTGCGCACCTCCGACCCGCACGTCTTCGCGGTCGGCGACATCGCCGCCGCCGAGAACCCGACGGTGGGCCGGCGCGTGCGGGTCGAGCATTGGGCGAACGCGCTCAACCAGCCCCGCGTCGCCGCCGCGAACATGCTCGGCGGTTCCGAGGTCTACGACCGCCTGCCGTACTTCTTCACCGACCAGTACCAGCTCGGCATGGAGTACCTGGGGCTGTCCACCGGCTACGACGACGTGGTGATCCGCGGCGACCTCGACGCCCTGGAGTTCGTGGCGTTCTGGACCAAGGAGGGGCGCGTGCTGGCGGGCATGAACGTCAACGTCTGGGACGTGGGCGACGACGTGCGTGCATTGATCACGTCGGGGAGGGCGGTCGACGCGGCCCGCCTCGCCGACCCCGGCATCCCCCTCGCCGAGGTCTAGGTCGATGACGCGCCGGCGGGCGTGGATCGCCGGCGCGGTGCTCGCCGTCGTGATCCCGGCGGGCGTTGCGACGACCGCCGCCGCGGCACCGTCGCACTACTGCGGCAGCGCGCTGAGCCCCGCGGAGAACGCCCGCGTCGTCGCCCTGTCCGACCCGCACGCGCTGCCGACCGCGCCGACCTTCGCGAGCCTCGACGACGTCACGGAGCGGCAGCGCGGCATCGCCGACATCCTGGCCGCCCACCGCGACCGGCGCGGCCTGTTCGGGGTGGGCATGGACGGCGTCATCCGTGACGCCGTCACCCCGACGCAGCGCGACGAGGCCGGGCTCGACGATCCGCGCTACGCCAAGTCCCTCTCGATCGACCTGGTGAGCCGCTACCTGCGGGCGGTCCACGCCCAGTGGACCGGCGGCGCCGTGCCGCAGTGGTGGGGCAACTACTTCCACCTGGCCGCACGGTGCGACCTCCCGCCGGGGAGGGTGGCCATGGCGGGGTACAACGCGCACATCACCGTGGACCTCGCCTACACCGTCGCGTACAGCCGCAGCACCCCGGCGAACGCTCTCGACTTCTATCGCATCGTCGACTCGATCGCGAAGAACGGCAACGTGATCCCGGAGCGCAGCAAGCGGATCTACGGCGCCGACCTGTGGGGGCTGTGGACCTTCTACTTCTTCGGTCAGGGGCTCGACCGCATCGCCGGCGCGGGCGTCGCGTCGAACCTGATGCTCCGCGCCGCCGACGACGGCTACAACACCCTCACCTTCGCCAACGGCCTCGCGCTGCAGAACCCCGGCGCGCGCCCGGTGACCGAGGGCGAGATCCTCGCGTTGTGGCAGACGGGTGAGATCGCCTTCGACGTCCTCTCCGGTCTCGGTGGCCTCGGCACCCCCGTCGCGCCCGCCGCCCCGGCGCCCCGCCCCGCCCCGGCTCCGGTGCTCGCCGCGAGCGGGCGCTGAGCGCCGGGTGCGATAGTGCTGGGGTGACCTTCGAGGAACTCGTCAAGTACAACGCGTCCCTGCCGTTCAACCGGTGGGCCGGTATCGAGGTGCTCAGCGCCGACCCGCAGGAGGTCGTGCTCCGCCTCGAGCGCCGGGACGATCTGTGCCAGAACGTCGGCGGCCTGCACGCCGCGCTCATCGTGGGCGTCCTCGAGAACGCGTGCGGTTACGCGCTCGCCATGCACCCCGGCGCGGGCGGCCTCGTCACTCAGATGGACACGCAGTTCCTGCGCCCCGCGCAGGGTGAGGCCTTCCTCGCCGTCGGTCGGGTGATCAAGCCGGGCAGCAAGCAGAGCTTCTCCGAGGCCGACTTCTTCGTCGAGGTCGACGGTGCGCGCGGGCCCCGGTTCGCCACGGCGCGCGCGCTCATCGTCCCCTCCTAGCGGTTCAGGAGCGGCGGACACGGCGCACCGCCCGGTAGGCGCCGTAGAGCACCAGCAGCAGCGCGGCCCAGGGCAGGACCGCGCCCAGGATCACGAGCATCCACCGTCCGGCGCCGAGCAGCGCGTCCCAGCCGTCCTGCAGCCCGCCGGTGAACCCGGACCGGTCGGTGGTGACCGTCGGCTTCTCGATCGTCACCGTCACCGTCGACAGCGCGACCTGGTCCCCGATCGACGCGCGCCGCGACTGCAGCGTCTCGAGCTCCTGTTGCCGGGTGGTGAGGGCGGACTCGGCTGCGATCACCTTGTCGGTGGTGTCGGCCTTCTCGAGGATCGCCGTCAGCCGGTCGACCGAGACCCGGGTCGCGCGGATCCGCGCCTCGAGGTCCACGACGGTGCCGGTCACGTCCTCGTGCTCGAGCCGCACGGACCCGACCTCGCCGAGCCCCCCGACGTTCTCCACCAGCTCGTTCACCTTGTCGTTCGGCACCCGCAGCGTCAGCCTGGCGCGGGCGTCCTCGCCGCCGGACTCGGTACGCGCGTCGACCCGGCCGCCGAGCCGCTCGGCGGTCGCGGCCAGTTCCCGCGCCGCGGACGCCGGGTCGGCGTTCGTCACATCGACGGTGCCGGTCGTGATCACCTGCCGGTTCGTCGGCGCGTTGGCCGGGGTCGACGGTGCGTTCGGCGCGGTCGTGGGCGCCGCGTTCGGGGCGGTCGTGGGCGCCGCGATCGGTGCGCCGCCGGTGATCGGCGCGGATTCGGCGGCCCGGGTGCTCCCGGCCTGCGGGGCCGGGGGCCGGTAGAAGGCGGATTCGCTCGCGCTGCCCTGGAACTGGCTCACGACGACACCGCCCACGGCCACGACCGCCACCGCGGCGGCCGCGGCGATGCCGATGGTCCGGTGCCTACGGCTCCGCCGGCGCGTACGCAGGTCGTCGTTCACCTCGGACATGACGGTGGACCGCATGGCGGCGAGCCGGTCGTCGGTGAGGATGTCGTCGGGGGTGGTGCGGGTGGTCATGACTGCTCCCTCAGGGTGCTCAGGTCGGCGCGCAGGCGGCCGCGCAGCCGGGAGACGCGGTTGCGCACGGCGGCGTGGGTCACGCCCACCTCGGCCGCGGCCCGCTCGTAGGTCTGTTCGCCCTCCACGCACAGGCGGTAGAGGCGCTGGTCGGTGGGCGACAGGGCGCTCACCGCCTCGGCGATGATCGTGCGGACCTCGGCGGCGAGCACCTCGTCCTCGGGCGAGGGCGCCGCTGCCGGCGGCGCCGCATCGTCGAGCGGTGCGGCCCGGTCCCGGACCACCGAGAGGCGCCTGCCCGCGTTGAGCGCGGTGTACCGGGCGGTGGTGAGGAGCCACGGGAGCACCGACTCGTCGACGATGCGCACCGAGTCGATGCGGCGCCAGAGCGTGAGGAAGGTGTCCTGGGCGACTTCCTGCGCGGCGTCGGCGTCGCGCAGGACGGTGTACGCCTGCCAGTAGACGGGGCGCACGTGGCGGTCGTGGATCGCCGCGAACGCCGAGCCGTCGCCACCCGCGGCGCGGGCGAGGAGGGTCCGGTCCGCGGACTCGTCGGTTCTCATCGTGGACGTCACACCCCCTCTATGTCGCCGGGCCGGGCGACCGTCTCATCCCCGGCGGCGGGGTCGTCAGATCGCCACGTGGATGCCCTCGCCGTCGACGGTGACCGTCACCGCGGTGAGATCGTCGACCTGCACGTCGGGGGCGAATCGCGCCGCCTGGGGCCCGACGCCGACCACGCGCATCCCGGCGGCCCTCGCCGCGGCGATGCCGGCCTCGGAGTCCTCGAAGACGATGCAGTCGGCGGGGTCGATGCCGAGCAGTTCCGCGCCGCGGAGGAAGCCCTCGGGGTCCGGTTTGCTGGCCCGCACGTCCTCCGCGGTCACCCGGACGGCCGGTAGCGGCAGCCCCGCGGCCCCCATCCGCGCCGTCGACAGTGCGACGTCCGCGGAGGTCACCAGGGCGTGCGGGGCGCCGCCGAGCGCGGCGAGGAAGGCGGGCGCCCCGGAGACGGGCACGATGCCCTCGGTGTCGGCGGTCTCCTGCGCGAGCAGTGCGCGGTTCTCCGCGAGGTTGACCTCCACGGGGCGCTCGGGCAGCAGCGCCGCCATCGTCGCGTGCCCCTGCCGGCCGTGCGCGACCGCCAGCACCTCGGCCGGGTCCAGGCCCTTCTCCCGTGCCCACCGGCTCCAGCACCGTTCGACGACGGCGTGCGAATCCACCAGCGTGCCGTCCATGTCCAGCAGTAGAGCGCGACCGGTGAGCATGCATGTCCTCCTGGGATCGGCGTGGTGGGCACCACGATACGGACCGGCCCGGGAGCGGCGGTGCGGATCAGCGGGCGACGACGAGGTCCGGCGACAGCTCGCCGAGGCGCGTCGCGCCGGCCAGGCCCATGCCGTGCCGGAGTTCGTCGTGCAGCCCGGCCAGGACGGAGCCCACCCCGTCGGCGCCGGCGTCGGCCAGGCCCCACAGGACCGGGCGCCCGACGAACACGGCGTCCGCGCCGAGCGCGAGCGCCGCCAGCGCGTCGAGGCCGTCGCGGACGTCGCCGTCCACGAGGACCGCGGCGTCGGCACCCACGGCGGTGGCGACCTCGGGCAGCGCCCGCGCCGGGGCGACGGCGCGGCCCAACTGCCGCCCGCCGTGATCGCTGACCCACACCCCGGCTGCGCCCGCGTCGACGCACCGTCGCGCCTCGTCGGCGCGCAGGACGCCCTTGACGATCACCGGCAGCCCCGTCAGCGCGGACAACCGGGCGATGTCGTCGACGACCGCGCCCGCGTGTTGCTCGATCGATGCCCACGCGTCGGCCCCGGGCGGCAGGTGACGGGCCACGTTGACCAGCGCGAGGTCGTCGTCCAGCGGCGGTAGCCCGCGGCCGCCCGAGCGGCCCACGTACGGTGTGTCGCCGGTGAGTACGAGCGCCGTCGCGCCGGCCGCCGCGGCACGTTGCACCAGAGCCTCGGTGATGCTGCGGTCGCGCATGAGGTACACCTGCTGCCACCACGGCCCGGCGACCGCGGCACCGATGTCCTCGATCAGCGTGGTGGCCCGCATGGACAGCACGAACGGGGCGCCGCAGTCGGCGGCGGCGCGGGCCACGGCGGCCTCGCCCTCGGGATGGATCAGGCGATGGAAGGCCGTCGGTGCGACGCCGATCGGGGAGCGCCAGGCCCCGAAGAGGCTCGTCGCGGTGTCGACGGACCGGACGTCGCGCAACACCCGCGGCGCGAACCTCCACCGTTCCCAGGGGGACTCGCCGACGGTCGCGCCGCGCATCAGATAGGCCCAGACCTCGGGCGTGAGCTCCCGCTCGGCGCGTTCTGCGAGGCCGGTCATCCTGTCGTCCCCCACACTCATGGCGCTGACGCTATCCGACCGGATGCCGGCCGCTCTCGCGCGGCTTCGCAGTGGGTACGGCACGACGCGCGACGTCTTCTGCTTCGACACGGTGGTCGTCAGCGGCGGTCGCAACGTCGTCAAGGTCACCGCGCACTGCAACACGCTCGTCGTCTCCGGTGACGACAACGTGGTCCGCGTGACCAGCCCGGTGAAGTCCGTCGTGGTGAGCGGCAACCGGAATTCCGTGCTCTGCGACTGGAGTTTCGCGAAGACTTCCGACACGGGGCTCGGCAACACCGTCAAGTGCTAGCCGGCCGGGGCGATCGCACCGGTTCCCCGCGCGACGACCGGAGCGCAGGACTAGGCTGAGCGGCATGACGAGGTTCAGCCCCCTCGAATGGCCCGTGCTGCGGCAGCTCCGCTCCGGGGACGTGTTCGGCCGCGGCCCGGCCGTCGAGTCCCCGCGTACCCGCGCACTCGAGCCGCGCACGAAGACCGCCGACCGGGTGGTGCAGAGCGTCTGCCCGTTCTGCGCCGTCGGCTGCGGCCAGAAGGTGTACGTCAAGGACGAGAAGGTCATCCAGATCGAGGGCGATCCGGATTCGCCCATCTCGCGCGGGCGGCTGTGCCCCAAGGGCTCGTCCAGCGAGCAGCTGGTGAACAATCCGCTGCGGCAGACGAAGATCCGCTACCGCGCGCCCTACGCCACCGAGTGGCAGGACCTCGACCGGGACACCGCGATCGACATGATCGCCGACCGGTTCGTCGAGGCGCGGCGCCACGGCTGGCAGGACTTCGACGAGCACGGGCGGCCGCTGCGCCGCACCATGGGCATCGCCTCGCTCGGCGGCGCCACGCTCGACAATGAGGAGAACTACCTCATCAAGAAGCTGTTCACCGCGGCGGGCGCCATCCAGATCGAGAACCAGGCCCGCATATGACACTCCGCCACGGTTCCCGGTCTGGGAGCCTCGTTCGGGCGCGGCGGCGCCACCCAGTCCCTGCAGGACATGGCCAACGCGGATTGCATCGTGCTCATGGGCGGCAACATGGCCGAGGCGCACCCCGTCGGATTCCAGTGGGTCGCTGAGGCGAAGGCCCGCGGCGCACGGGTGATCCACGTGGACCCGCGGTTCACGCGGACCTCCGCGGTGGCGGACCGGCACGTGCCGATCCGCGCGGGCTCCGACATCGTGCTGCTCGGCGGGCTCATCAACCACGTGCTCGCCACCGACGCGTACTTCCACGACTACGTCGTCGCGTACACCAACGCGGCGGAGCTGGTGGGCGAGGACTACCGCGACACGGAGGACCTCGACGGCCTGTTCTCGGGGTTCGACCCGGAGACCGGGAAGTACGACCAGTCGACGTGGCAGTACGCCGAGGGCCGCGACGAGACGCTGCAGGACCCGCGGACCGTCTTCCAGGTGCTGCGCCGCCACTACGCGCGCTACACCCCGGAGGTCGTGGCCGACATGTGCGGCATCTCGCCGGCCGAGTTCGCCTACCTGGCGGATTCGATCACGAGCAACTCGGGGCGCGAGCGCACGACGTGCTTCGGCTACGCGACCGGCTGGACGCAGCACACGATGGGCGCTCAGTTCATCCGCACCGCGGCGATCCTGCAGCTGCTGTTGGGCAACGTCGGGCGGCCGGGCAGCGGCATCATGGCGCTGCGCGGGCACGCCAGCATCCAGGGCTCGACCGACATCCCCACGCTGTTCAACCTGTTGCCGGGATACCTGCCGATGCCCTCGGTCGGCAAGCACGACACCCTGGCCGACTACATCGCGTCGGTGAGGCCGGACACGGGCAAGGGCTACTGGCAGTACGCGGACGCCTACATGATCAGCCTGCTCAAGGCCTGGTGGGGCGACGCGGCGACGGCGGAGAACGACTACGCGTACGACTACCTGCCGAAGCTGAACGGTCCCGCAGGCACCTACCAGACCGCCGTCGACATGCTGGACGGGAAGGTCGACGGGTACTTCGTGCTCGGCCAGAACCCTGCCGTCGGCTCCGCGAACGGCCGGCAGCAGCGCATGGGCATGGCGAAGCTCAAGTGGCTCGTCGTGCGCGACCTGAACATGATCGAGTCGGCCACCTGGTGGAAGGACGGCCCGGAGATCGCCTCCGGTGAGCTGCGCACCGAGGACATCGGCACCGAGGTGTTCTTCATGCCCGCCGCCACGCACGTCGAGAAGGCGGGCTCGTTCACGCAGACCCAGCGCATGCTGCAATGGCGGCACCAGGCCGTGCAGCCGCCGGGCCAGGCGCAGAGCGAGCTCGACTTCTTCTACGAGCTGGGCCTCCGGATCCGGGAGCGATTGGCGGGCTCGACCGACGAGCGCGACCGTCCGCTGCTCGACCTCACCTGGGACTACCCGCCCGATGCGCACGGCAATCCGGACCCCGAGGCGGTGCTCGCGGAGATCAACGGCCGCTTCGTCTCCGGTCCCGACGCGGGCCGCGATCTCACGTCGTACACGCAGTTGAAGGCCGACGGCTCGACGATCGCGGGCTGCTGGATCTACACCGGCGTCTACGCCGACGGCGCCAACCAGGCGGCCCGCCGCGTGCCGCAGGGCGGCGGCGGGATCACCCAGTCCGAGTGGGGCTGGGTGTGGCCCGCGGACCGCCGCATGCTCTACAACCGGGCGTCCGCGGACCCGCAGGGGCGCCCGTGGAGCGAGCGCAAGAAGTACCTGTGGTGGGACGAGACCGAGGGCCGGTGGACAGGGCCCGACGTCCCGGACTTCCCGGCCACGCTCGCCCCCGGCACCGTCCCCGAACCCGGGGCGACGGGGGCCGAGGCCCTCGCCGGCGACGATCCGTTCATCATGCAGTCCGACGGCAAGGGCTGGTTGTTCGCGCCGACGGGCCTCGTCGACGGTCCGCTGCCGACGCACTACGAGGCGCAGGAGTCGCCGGTGCGGAACGCGATCTACCCGCAGCAGCAGGCCCCGGCCCGGGTGCTGTTCCCGCGTGAGGACAACCTCGACGCGCCGAGCGCCGGTGACCCGGGGGCGGACGTGTACCCGTACGTCTTCACCACGTACCGGCTCACGGAGCATCACACCGCGGGCGGCATGAGCCGCTGGTCGCCGTACCTGGCGGAGCTGCAGCCCGAGATGTTCTGCGAGGTCTCGCCGGGGCTGGCCGCGGAGTGCGGGCTCGAGAACGAGGGCTGGGCCACCATCATCTCCCCGCGCGCCGCGATCGAGTGCCGCGTCCTCGTCACCGAACGGATGCGTCCGCTGACCATCGGCGGGCGCACCGTCCACCAGGTGGGCCTGCCCTACCACTGGGGCGTCGGCAGCGACGCCGTCGTGACGGGCGACGCCGCCAACGACCTGATCGGCGTCACGCTCGATCCGAACACGCAGATCCAGGAGTCGAAGGTCGGCTCCTGCACGGTGATCGCCGGCCGCCGGCCGCGCGGCGCGGCGCTCGAGGATCTGGTGCAGAGCTACCGGGACCGGGCCGGCGTCACCACCGCGACGGACAACGTGCGGCTGACCGCCCCGAAACCGGGCGACATCTACCCGGACCCGCGGCGGGACGATCCCGAGCAGGAGGGATGGACCCGATGGTGACGTGGACACGGCGACGAGGAGGTGCGAGACGATGGGACAGCTGACCGGCCCCACCGACCCGAGTGCCGACGCGCACTGGCACGTGCACGAGGCCCGGCGCGGCTTCTTCACGGACACGTCCATCTGCATCGGCTGCAAGGCGTGCGAGGTGGCGTGCAAGGAGTGGAACCGCAACCCGCGCGACGGTGACCTCGAGCTCACGGGCATGTCCTACGACAACACCGTCGCGCTCGGCGCCAGCACGTGGCGGCACGTGGCCTTCATCGAGCAGGACCGCGAGCGGATCGAGCAGGCCCGCGAGTCCGGCCGCGCCCTCGTCGGCCTGGGCATGCCCGCCGTGCGGGGCGCCGCGGCGCCGGTGAGCGACGAGATGCCGGCCTGGGGCGAGGCCGACATCACGCCGCCGGACACCCCCGAGTTCCGCTGGCTCATGTCCTCCGACGTGTGCAAGCACTGCACCCACGCGGGCTGCCTCGACGTGTGCCCCACCGGCGCCATGATGCGCACCGAGTTCGGCACCGTCGTCGTGCAGAACGACATCTGCAACGGCTGCGGCACCTGTGTCGCGGGCTGCCCCTTCGGCGTCGTCGAGCGGCGCAGCGACGGCACCGTCGCCCCGACAGTGCGCGAGGGCCACCGCAAGGGCGAGCAGCCCCCGGTCGACAACCGCGGCATCGCCCAGAAGTGCACCCTCTGCTACGACCGGCTCCGCGACGACGAGACGCCGGCGTGCGCCAAGACCTGCCCCACCACGTCGATCAAGTTCGGTGAGCGGGAGGAGATGGTCGCGACGGCCCGCGAGCGGGTCGCGCAGCTGCACGCCCAGGGCATGCCCGAGGCGCGCCTGTACGGCGCCAACGACAACGACGGGGTCGGCGGCACCGGCTCGGTGTTCCTGCTGCTCGACGAGCCCGAGGTCTACGGCCTGCCGCCCGACCCGCGGGTGTGCACCGCCGACCTCATGACGATGTACAAGCGCGCCGGCACCGCCGCCGCGGGCATGATCGCCGCCGCCGCGGTCTCCTTCCTCTCGGCGCGGAAGAAGGGCCGCCGGTGACCAGCTCCGAGTTCGACCAGTTCCGCCCGCCGAAGCCCGAGCGCCGCGGCAAGCGCGGCGACGGTGCCCCGAAGCGCCGGCGACCGGACGACCTGATGGTGCCCGAGGCCGTGATCGAACACGTCGACGGCTACTACGGCCACCCGATCGTGAAGCCGCCGCCGTGGGAGGCCCCGGTCGGCGCGTACCTCTTCCTGGGCGGCGTCGCCGGCGGCTCGGGCCTCCTCGCCGCGGGCGCGCAGCTCGCCGGGTATCCGGCGCTGCGGCGCAACGCCCGCCTCGCCGGGCTGGGTGCCGCCGGCGTGGGCGCGCTGGCCCTCGTCGTGGATCTCGGCCGCCCCGAGCGCTTCCTGCACATGATGCGCACCTTCAAGGTCACCTCGCCGATGAGCGTGGGCTCCTGGATCCTCTCCGGCTACAGCGGGATGATCGGCGTCGCGGCCGCGGCGGAGGTCGACCGCCTCCTCGGTGAGTGGCTCCCGCTCGGCCCGCTGCGGAAGGTGCTCCGGTTCGGGGAGGCGCCCGCGGGGCTCGGCGCCGCCGTCTTCGCGACCCCGCTGGCCGCGTACACCGCGGTGCTCCTCGCGGACACGGCGATGCCGACCTGGAACGCGGCGTACAAGGACCTGCCGTTCGTGTTCGTCAGCTCGGCGAGCCTGGCCGCCGGCGGCCTCGCGCTGGTCACGACCCCGGCCGCCGAGGCCGGTCCGGCCCGGAACCTCGCGGTGCTCGGTGTGATCGGCGATGTGGCCGCGACCCGGATCATGGAGTCCCGCATGGATCCCGTCGCCGCCGAGCCGCTGCACCACGGCACGCCGGGGAAGCTCATGCGGTGGGCGGAGCGCCTCGCCGTCGCCGGGGGCGTGGGCGCGCTGCTCACGGGCGGTCGCCGGGGCCGGGTCCGACGGTGCCTCGCCGCCCTCTCCGGCGGGGCGCTCATGGCGGCATCGGCCTGTACGCGCTTCGGCGTCTTCGAGGCCGGCCTGGAATCGGCGAAGGACCCGCGCTACACGATCGAGCCGCAGAAGCGGCGCCTCGCCGCACGTCGCGCCGCCGGGAACACCGGCGACTCGATCACCGGATGACGATGCGCCCGGCCGGCCCCGCGACGGTCCGGCCGATCACGGGGTAGCCGGGGACCTCGCCGACCACCAGCAGGCCGCCGGAGGTCTGCGCGTCGGCGAGGAACAGCAGGTCGTCCTCCGCGACGCCGTCGGCGTCGAGATGAGGCGCGACCCAGTCCAGGTTGCGTCGCGTACCGCCGGAGACGAAGCCGTCCCGCAGGGCCTCCCGTGCACCGTCGACCAGCGGCACCGCGGCGGCGTCGATCTCCGCGGAGACCCCGGACGCCCGGCACATCTTGAACAGGTGGCCGAGCAGGCCGAAGCCGGTGACGTCGGTCGCCGCGCGGGCGCCCGCGTCGAGCGCCGCGGCGGCGGCGTCGCGGTTGAGCGTCGTCATGGTCGCGATGGCGGCGTCGAAGACCTCACCGGTGCGCTTGTGCCGGTTGTTCAGCAGACCCACCCCGATGGGCTTGGTGAGGGTGAGCGGCAGGCCGGCTGCTGCGGAGTCGTTGCGCAGCAACCGGTCCGGGTGCGCCACCCCGGTCACGGCCATTCCGTATTTGGGCTCGGGATCGTCGATGCTGTGCCCGCCGATCACCGGGCACGCCGCCTCCTGTGCGACGGCCAGGCCGCCGCGCAGCACCTCGGTCATCAGCTCCATGGGCAGCTGTTCGCGGGGCCAGCCGACCAGGTTGATCGCCATCACCGGACGCCCGCCCATCGCGTAGACGTCGGAAAGTGCGTTGGCCGCGGCGATCCGGCCCCAGTCGAAGGCGTCGTCGACGACGGGGGTGAAGAAGTCGGCGGTGGAGAGCACGGCGAGGTCGTCGGACAGCCGGACCGCAGCGGCGTCGTCGCCGTCGTCGAGGCCGACCAGGACGTCAGGCGCGACCTGCCCCTGCAGGCCACGGACCGCGTCCTCGAGCTCGCCCGGCGGGATCTTGCAGGCGCAGCCGCCGCCGTGCGCGAACGAGGTGAGCCGGGCGATCTGGTCGGTCATGATCCCACCGTAGCCCCGCACCGATCAGACCCTTCGCGGGGCCGGGGAGGCGACGTACGGCTATGTTGGTCGGCGGAGGTGTCCGGGTTCCTGGTGGGCCCCCCGGTCTTCAAAACCGGTGAGGTCGAGTATCTCGGCCTGGCGGGTTCGATTCCCGTCCACCTCCGCCAAGTGTCCGCGCGCCGCGGGACGAGGCCGGAGCCACGAGGAGGACGGATGACGGACCCCCGCAGGCGGATTCCCCGCACCGACCACCTCCTGGCCGCGCCGTCCATCGCCGCCGCGGCGGAGCGGCTCGGCGAACGCCGGGTGCGCGCCGCCGTCGCCGCCGCCCAGCAGGCCGCGCGCCGCGGCGAACTCGCGCCGGAGGATGTCACGGCGACCGTCGAGCGGGAACTCGCGGGGGCCTCGCCCGCCTCCCTGCGGCCCGTCCTCAACGCCACCGGCGTCGTCGTTCACACCAACCTCGGGCGGGCCCCGCTCTCGGCCGCCGCCGTCGCGGCACTCGTCGACGCCGCCGGATACACCGACGTCGAACTCGACCTGGGCACCGGCGCGCGGAGCGGGCGCGGGGTGGCCGCACGGGCGGCGCTGCTCGCCGCGTGTCCCGCTGCGGAGGAGGCGCTCGTCGTCAACAACGGTGCCGCGGCCCTCGTCCTCGCCACCACCGCGCTCGCCGCCGGCCGCGAGGTGGTCATCAGCCGCGGTGAGCTCATCGAGATCGGAGCGGGCTTCCGCCTGCCGGATCTCATCGCCTCCACCGGCGCCCGGCTGCGCGAGGTCGGCACCACGAACCGCACGCACGCCCGCGACTACGCCGAGGCCGTCGGCCCGGAGACCGGCTGCGTGCTCAAGGTGCACCCCAGCAACTTCCGCGTCGAGGGCTTCACCGCCGACGTTCCGCTCGCCGAGCTACGTGCCGTGTGCGGTGAGGTCCCGCTGGTGATGGACCTGGGCAGCGGTCTCCTCGCCGCAGACCCGGCCCTGCCGGGCGAGCCCGACGCCGCCTCCGCCCTCGCGGCCGGTGCCGACGTGGTGACCGCGAGCGGCGACAAGCTGCTCGGTGGACCGCAGGCCGGGATCCTGCTGGGCCGAGCCGAGCTGGTGTCCCGGCTCGCGAAACACCCGCTCGCCCGGGCCGTCCGCGCCGACAAGCTCGTACTCGCGGCGCTGGAGGCGACCGTCGGCGGGCCCGAGGCGCCCGTCCTGGCGTATCTGCACGCCGACCCCGCGGCCCTGCGGCGCCGCGCGGAGCGGCTCGCCGCGGAGGTGGGCGGCACCGTCGTGCCGCACGACGGCCGCGTCGGCGGCGGGGGCGCGCCGGGGGTTCCGTTGCCCGGCTGGGCGGTTCGGCTGCCCGAGGCGATCGCGGCGCCGCTGCGGGCCGGGAGCCCGCCGGTCCTGGCGCGCCTGTCCGACGGTGCCTGCCTGCTCGACCTGCGCTGCGTGCCGGAGGAGGCGGACGAGGTGGTGGCCGAGGCGGTGCGCGCGTGTACGTCGTAGCCACCGCGGGCCACGTCGATCACGGCAAGTCCACGCTGGTCCGCGCACTCACCGGGATCGAGCCCGACCGCTGGGCGGAGGAGCAGCGCCGCGGCCTCACCATCGACCTCGGATTCGCCTGGACCGCATTGCCGTCCGGTCGCGAGCTCGCCTTCGTCGACGTTCCCGGGCACGAGCGCTTCCTCGGCAACATGCTCGCCGGCCTGGGTCCCGTGCCCGTCGTGTGCTTCGTGGTCGCCGCCGACGAGGGCTGGAGCGCGCAATCGGACGACCACCGGGACGCGGTCGCCGCCCTCGGGATCGAGCACGGGCTGATCGTGGTGACGAAGGCCGACCGGGCGCCCGGCGCCGTCGCGGCGGTGACCGCACGGGCCCGCCGCGCGCTGGCCGGGACCGGGCTGAAGGACGCGCCCGCCGTTGCCGTGTCCGCCGTCACCGGTGCCGGGCTCGACGAGCTGCGTGGCGCGCTCGACGCCGTACTCGCCGATGTGCCGCGACCCGATCCGGATGCCCGCGTGCGGATCTGGATCGACCGCGCCTTCTCCGTGGTCGGCGCGGGCACGGTCGTCACGGGCACGGTCGCCGCGGGCACGGTGCGCGTCGGCGACGAGCTGGAGTTGCTCGGTGCCCGCGGCGCCCGCCGCGTCACGGTGCGCGGCCTGCAGCGGCACGGCACCGCCGCGGACGCCGTGGGCCCGGTCTCGCGCGTCGCGGTGAACCTGCGCGGAGTCGCGGTCGAGGAGATCCACCGCGGCGATGCGCTGCTCACCCCGGGGCAGTGGCCCGCAACCGGCGTCGTCGACGTGCGGCTGGCACCGTCGGATCCCGAGGCGCCGGTCCCCGAGTGGCTCACGGTCCATGCGGGGACCGTCGCGGTCCCGGCCCGCGTCCGGCCGTTCGGCGGCGTGCACGCCCGGCTCACGCTGGCACGCCGGCTGCCGCTGGTCCTGGGGGACGCGCTGGTGCTGCGGGATCCGGGGGAGAAGCGGATCGTCGGGGGAGCGCGAGTACTCGATGCGGACCCGCCGCCCCTGCGTCGCCGCGGCGACGGTGCCCGCCGGGGCGACGCCCTCGCGGGACGGGGCGCTGACGGGGACCTGCTGGCGGAGGTGGAGCGCCGCGGGGCGGTGCGGCGTGAGCGCCTCGACGACCTCGGTTACGGGGTGGACGTGCCGGAGGGGGTACGGGTGGTCGGGCCGTGGTGGATCCACGAGGCCGCGATCGACGCGTGGCAGGCCCGCCTGCGTGGGCTGGTCGCCGACCTGCACGATCGGGACCCGCTGGCCGCGGGGCTCTCCCTGGGCGCCGCGCGGGAGGGGCTGGGCCTACCGGACCCGTCGCTCCTGGCGACGGTGCTCGACGGCGCGGGGCTCGAGTCCGAGGGCGGGCGGCTTGCGCTGCCGGGGCACCGCACGGACCTGGGGCCGGCGGAGTCGGCCGTGGCGGACATCGAACGCCGTCTCGCGGAGGCGCCCTTCGCCGCCCCGGAGGCCGACGATCTGGCGGCACTGCGGCTCGGCACCCGCGAGCTCGCGGCGGCCGAGCGCGCGGGACGGCTGCTGCGGCTGGCGGAGGGCGTCGTGCTGGCCCCGCGTGCGCCCGCGCTCGCCATGCGGGAGTTGGCGCGGCTGCCGCAGCCCTTCACCGTGTCGCAGGCGCGGCAGGCGCTGGGCACCAGCCGGCGGGTCGCGGTTCCCCTCCTGGAGTTGCTCGACGCACGGGGCTGGACCCGGCGGCTCGACGCCGGCCGGCGCGAAGTCGCGCGCTGACGGCTCGACGGAAAGTGTTCCAGCGCACAGTGTCCGCGGTCACATTTTAGGTCATTGCTTAAAGATTGGCGGCACGGCCCCGGCGCTAGGACACTCTTGGTCATGACCAATTACCGTGATTTCAAGAGCCTCACCGCCGACCCGACCGCCGGCACCGTCTACGCCCGTCTCGCGGACATCCACGACGACGCCGCACTGCCCACCGCCGCGCCCCGCTCCGGATTCGCCGCCGCCGGCCTGCGCGCCGCCCTGCAGCGTTTCGTCACCGCGAACCCCGAGTACACCGGCCCCGCCGCGCTGCGCTTCTGATCCTCCCCGCTCCATCCCTCAGGCGCGGTGGCCGCGCACCAGCCGGTCACCGTCCGGCGTGCGCCGGTAGAGCACCTCGCGTCCGCTCCGAGCCCGGTCGACCAGCCCGTTCTCGTGGAGCACCCGCAGGCTCTGCGACGCCGCCGACGGCGTGACCTCCAGCCGCCGCGCCAGTTCGCTGACCGCCACCGGCTCGTCCAGGGCGTGCAGCACGTCCGCCTTCGCCCCACCGATGAGACGCCGTAGTGCGCCCGGTGGAACCTCTCGCATCGACTCCATGAGGGTCGCGCTGCCGCGCGCCGGATAGCCCGCGTGCGGCATCGCCGTCTCCGGGGAGTGCGCGCTGACGAGGCGGGTGAGGAAGACGCTGGGGATCAGGATGAGTCCGCGCCCCGCGGAGGCGTATTCGCCGGATCGCGTGTACGCCAGATCCAGCCGCAGCCGGCCGTCGCGCTCCCAGGTCAGATTCGGGTTGAGCGAGGCGAACAGCTGCGTCGGGCCGCCGATCGCCAGCTCGCGGCCGCGGAACGTGATGTCCGATTCCAGGATCCGGTTGACCGACGGCCAGATCGGGGCGATCACCACCCGGTGGTAGCGCTCCAGCGCGCCCGCGATCCGCGGCCCCGCCCGCTCGGGATCGTCGAGGAGGCGCGCGAGCGCGGGCGACGGTTCCTCGCCCTCACGGAGTTCGTCCAGCTGTGCGTGGATCAGCGCCGGATCGGTCGACGCGATGGCGGCGAGTCCGTCGTCGAGGGACGGCCGTGCGTTGCCGGGCTCCGGCATCGGGGTGAGGAAGTCCGGGATCGCGGTCCCCGACGGTGCCACCAGCGCGCTCACGAGCCGGTGGTCGTACCGGTCGCGCTGCGCCTGGGCATTGCTGCGCCAGCGCTGCAGATGGGCGGAGCTCTCGTGCGTCGTGTTCAGGTGGAACAGGCTCAGCGAGGTCTCGTTCATCGGCGCCAGGACGAAGCGCACGTCCGAGAGGTCCCGGACGTCGAGCACGTAGGTGAGCATGAGACGCCCAGCTTAGGGCGGTGTCGGCGCCCGCGCGCGCCCTTCGCGACTTAACGGCGTTGGCCCTGATCCCTTCCTGGCGATTCACGTGCGACGCGTGCTCGCCACTCCCCGGTAGTCAGCGCGCGCGGCTCATCAGGTGCAGCAGCGCGGGGCCGAGGAGCGGCGTCGTGAGTGCACGGATCATCAGGTCCTGTACGCCGAGGTGCAGGCGGCTGGGCGGGGCGAAGCGCGCCATCCCGGCGCGCGCCTGCCGTTGGCGCTGCGTGATCTCCGGTCGCAGCGCCGCCTCCCAGGCGTCCAGTGCCGCCTCGACGTTCTCGGGGTGCTCGACGATCGCGCGCCCCAGTCGGTCCGCGCCCGCGAGCGCGAGCCCCGCCCCGTGGCCCGCGAACAGGGAGACGCACCACGCCGCATCGCCGACCAGCACGACGCGGCCGCGACGCCATCCGTCCATGACCACCTGGCTCACGGAGTCGAAGTAGGCGTCCTGGGTGCCCGCGGCCCGTCGCGCCGCCTCGTGCACCGGGCCGGTGAGGTCGCCGAAGTGCGCGGCGACGGCCGTGGCGGGGGAGGTGGCCGGGCCGGCGTCCCCGGTGCGGTAGGTGAAGAACGCCGACGGTGCGTGGCTGCGGGGGTGGAAGACCGCCGCGGTGCGCCCGACGTCGATGAACGTGCTCGCCGTCTGCTCCGGGAGGCCGCGCGGAGCCTCGCCCAGGGGGAAGGCCGCCACTGCGTGCCGCAGGTCGCGGACGTACTCCTGTTCCGGCCCGAACGCGAGCTCGCGGACCCCGGAGTGCAGGCCGTCGGCGCCGACGAGCAGGTCGGCGCCGTGGACGGTGCCGTCGCTGAACGTCACGCGGAGCGGACCGTCGATGTCGTCGATCGCGGTGATGGTGGTGCCGAACCGGACCTCGACGGTCCCGTCGATCGCGCTCCACAGCGCCTCCTCGAGGTCGCCCCGGAACACGGTCAGTGCCCGCGACCCGAGTGACTGTTCGGCGAGGGCGGCGGGCATCGTGAGCCTGGTCGAGCCGTCGGCACGGACCAGGAGCGAGGTGAAGATTCCCTGGTCGCGCTCGAGAAGGGCGGGCACCATGCCCAGGCGCTCGGCGGCGTCGAAGCCCGGGCCCAGGAGGTTCACCAGGTATCCGCCGGTGCGGCGGGCAGGCGCGCGCTCGGCGACGAGAACGCGGTGACCGTCGCGGTGCAGTCGCAGCGCGGTCGCCAGGCCGGCGATCCCGGCACCGGCGATGACGATTCGCAAGGGATGTTCGGTGGGCATGCCGTCCTCCTGGTTTGAGCGACTGTTCAGACCGAGTATGAGCGAATGTTCATACTGGGCGCAAGGCGACCCTGCCGACTCGTAGAATCGACGCATGCCCAGGGGAGTCGCGATCGACGGTGCGCGCCAGCGCCTGTTCGCCGCCGCCGAGGCGGTGATCCTCCGCGACGGCGCGGGCGGACTGAAGGGCCGTGCGGTCACAGCGCGGGCCGGGGTCGCCACGGGGCTGCTGCACGCGCACTTCGACGACTTCGAGGGCTTCCTCGCCGCCTACGTGATCGACCGCAGCTTCCTGCTCGGCGCGGAGGCGGGGGACGTGGCACCGTCGGGGCAGGGGGCGGAAACGACGGTGGCGGAGGCGCTCTGCGCGCAGCTCGATGCGTTGCCGCAACCCGCGGCCACCGCCTTCGCCCGCCTGCTGGCCGCGCGACCGGACCTTCGCGACCGCGCCGCCGATGTCCTGGGCGCCGACGCGGCCGGCTTCGAGGCGGTGACGAGCGCCGTGCGCGAGCGTCTCGCCGCCGAGGAGTGCGCCGGCCGCCTGCCGCCGGCCGTGCACGTCGGGGATCTCGCCTACGCGGTGGTCGCGGTCGCGCTGCGAGCCTGGTGCGCCGGCGATCCCCCCGAGCGATGGCATGCCGCGGTACGCGCGATCGTCGACGCGCCCGCGGACCGCACGAGGAGCTGACGCCCGGGGCCGTGTCCGGGGCCCGGGATCAGCCGCGCGTGACCGCGTACTGAATGAGGTCCGGTCGCTGCCGGAGGCGCCCGATCGCTCTCCGCCCCATCAGCCACCAGAAGGTCGCACCGAGCCCGACGCCGACGAGGACGCCGAGCCACGCCAGCGGGCCGGGAAGCAGAACCGCGAGCAGTGCGCACGGGAGTGTGGTGAGCGCGAGGACGCCCATGGAACCGAATCCCCACCCGATCGCGGCGCCGCTCGACGAGGTCCGGGTGGAGAACGACATCATCTTCCGGGCCTCCGGGACCGGGTAGGGAGCGGTGGCGGAGGCGAGGGCGACGAGACCGGCACCCACGCCGATCATGCAGGCGGTCACGGCCACGGGCACGGCCACCCGGTCGAACGGGGCGCCGCCGAAGGCGCGGACCACGATCACCGGCACCACCGCGATCGGGGTGACGACGATCGCCCACGCCAGTTGCCGGCCGCGGACGTCCGCCGGCGCGGCCTCGGGGACGAGCGCGACGTGCCAGAAGGACTTGCCGTCCAGCCCGTACAGGTTCAGTGCACCCAGGACCGCCATGAGAAGCACCATCCATGCGCCCCATCGCGCGTTGAACGGGAAGTCGTCGAGGAACAGCGGGAGGACGCCGCTCATGACGGCGAACGCGATCGGGGAGAGGAGCTGGTAGCGGCGCCGGATGTCGCCACCCCAGAGGGAGAGCTCGCGCGCCACGACGGCGCCCCGCGGGCTCGCGCGCCATCCGCCGCGCCGGTAGCCGCGCCGCTCGCGACCGGTGCGGGACTCGGTGGGCGCGGGGACCCGGCCGGCGAAGGTCCGATCGATGAGGCGCTGCCAGGTGCCGAGGAGCGCGGCGTCGAGCGCCGCGAGCCCCAGCACGGCGGCGATGGCGATCGCCCACTCGCCGTGCGCCGCGCGCGCGACGGCGGCGATGCCCCAGGCGAACGGGACCGCGGTGGCGACACTCCAGCCCTTCCCGTCGGAGGCGGTGATGATGCCGTTGAGCAGGAACTGCCCGGCGTACAGCGCACAGAATCCGGCGACGAAGAGCAGCAGCGCCGCCTCGCGCGCTCGCCGGGTCCGCGCCGCCTGCGACAGGGCCAGCGAGATCACGCGGGACAGGGCGACGACCAGGACCAGCGTGAGGACCGCCGCGGGCACGGCGAGCACCAGCGTGACCGGCGCCAGCGCGGCCGAGTAGGCGACGACGGAGAGGAGCGCGAGCGCGGTGAGCGGAACGGGCACGCCGATCAGCGAGGCCAGGAGCAGCGCGCGGGCCAGGGGCGCCGAACGGAGCGGCAGGAGGGTGAACTGGCGCGGCTGCAGGGTGTTGTCGGAGAAGCCCGACAGCGCGGGCAGGTACGCCCACATCACGCCGATGCCGACCAGCCCGGCGCCGATGAACCCGCCGGCGGAGTCGCTACCGTCGAGCCCCGCGGCCACCGCGCCGACGACGAGCGCCACTGCGCCGCAGGCGCCCAGCACGCCGACGACGATCGTGGCCGCGAGCCGCCCGCCGGTGGACCGCCGCTTGTACAGGGTCCACTGCATCGAGGCGACGACCCGGTTCAGGGACGCATCGGGCGTCGTCACGACTGCAGCCACGACAGTCCGCCCGTGTGCGCGGGCCCGCCGACCAGGCGCACGAACGCCTCGTCGAGCGTGCCGCCCGCGCGGATCTGGTCGACGGTGCCGGCCGCTGCGACCCGTCCGCCGTTGATGACCGCGACGTGGGTGCAGAGTTCGGCGACGGTGGCCATGACGTGGCTGGAGAGGATCACCGTGCCGCCGCCGCGGACGTACTCCACGAGGATCGTCCGGATCGTGGTGCTGGACACGGGGTCCACGGACTCGAAGGGTTCGTCGAGCACCAGGAGCCGCGGGCTGTGCAGGAGGGCCGCGGCGAGGCCGATCTTCTTCGTCATGCCGGCCGAGTAGTCGGCGATCACGGTGCGATCGGCACCGGCGAGACCCAGCACGTGGAGGAGTTCGTCGCGCCGGGCCGCGATCACCCCCTCCGGCATGCCGCGGAGTCGGCCGAGGTAGGTGAGGAGCTCGGCGCCCGTGAACTGGTCCGGGAGTGACAGGCCGTCGGGAAGCACCCCGAGGAGCTGTTTGGCGGCGATCGGATCGCCCCAGACGTCGACGCCGAAGACGAGGCTCCGGCCCTGTGCGGGCCGGAGCAGGCCCACGGCCATCGACAGCGAGGTGGTCTTGCCCGCGCCGTTCGGGCCGACGAGGCCGAACATCGATCCCTGCGGCACCCACAGGGACACGCCCGACACCGCCGGCGTGCCCCCGAAGGCGACGTGCAGGTCCTCGAGGAGCAGTGCCGGCGGTGCTGGTGTGGTCATGCCACGAAACTAGTTCACGATCTAGAACATGTCGATGCGGATCGCCGCGTGGGCGGCGCGCGGGTCAGGACTCGCGGAACTCCGCGGAGGTCAGGCCCTGTTCCTCGGCCTTGCGCAGCTCGACGCGGCGGATCTTGCCGCTGATCGTCTTCGGCAGCTCGGCGAAGGCGATGCGGCGCACGCGCTTGTAGGGCGCGAGGTGCTCGCGGCTGTGGTCGAAGATCGACTTCGCCGTGGCCTCGTCCGGGCTGTGGCCCTCGGCGAGGACGATGTACGCCTTCGGCACCGCCAGGCGCAGCTCGTCCGGTGCCGGGACGACGGCTGCCTCGGCCACCGCATCGTGCTCCAGCAGAACCGATTCCAGCTCGAAGGGACTGATCTTGTAGTCGCTCGACTTGAAGACGTCATCGGTGCGGCCCACGTAGGTCAGGTAGCCGTCCGCGTCCTTCGAGGCCACGTCGCCCGTGTGGTAGACGCCGCCCTCCATGACCTTGGCCGTCTTCTCGGCATCGCCGTGGTACCCGACCATGAGGCCGAGCGGGCGCGGGTCCAGGCGCAGGCAGATCTCGCCCTCGTCGACGCCCTGCTCGCCGGTGGCGGGGTCGACGAGCACCACGTCGTACCCGGGGCAGGGGCGGCCCATCGAGCCGTCCTTGAGCGGCTGGCCCGGCGTGTTCGCGACCTGCACCGTGGTCTCGGTCTGTCCGAAGCCGTCGCGGATCGTCACGCCCCACGCGTTCCGGACCCGGGAGATCACCTCGGGGTTGAGCGGCTCGCCCGCGCCCACGACGACCCGCGGCGGGGTCGACAGCGCGCTGAGGTCGGCCTGGATCAGCATGCGCCACACCGTGGGCGGCGCGCAGAAGCTGGTGACGCCCGCGCTCTCCATCTGCTTCATCAGCGCGGCGGCGTCGAACCGGTTGTAGTTGTAGATGAACACGCAGGCCTGCGCGATCCACGGGGTGAAGACGTTGCTCCACGCGTGCTTCGCCCAGCCGGGCGAGCTCACGTTGAGGTGCACGTCGCCGGGGCGGAGGCCGATCCAGTACATGGTCGACAGGTGACCGACGGGGTAGCTCGCGTGCGTGTGCTCGACCAGCTTCGGCGCGCTGGTGGTGCCCGAGGTGAAGTAGAGCAGCAGGGTGTCGTCCGCGTGCGTGACGTGCGAGGGCGTGAAGTCCGACGGTGCGGTGTACGCCGCGGCGAAGGACTCCCAGCCCGGTACGGGATCGCCGACGGCGATCCGGGTGACCTGCGCGTCCGCCGGGACCCGCTCGGTGAGCTCGCTCCGGACGATGACGTGCTTGGCGCCGCCGCGCGCGATGCGATCGGCGATGTCGGCCTCGGCCAGCAGGGTGGTGGCCGGGATGACCACGGCGCCGAGCTTGATCGCGGCGAGCATCACGTCCCACAGCTCGACCTGGTTGCTGAGCATGAGGAGGATGCGGTCGCCCGGCTGCACGGCCCGCTCGCGGAGCCAGTTCGCGACCCGGTTGCTCCGCGCGCTCATCTCGGCGTAGCTGAACTTCGACTCGGAGCCGTCCTCCTCGACGATCCACAGGGCGGGGGCGTCGTTGCCCTCGGCCACCCGGTCGAACCAGTCGAGCGCGAAGTTCCACTCGTCGAGCTGCGGCCAGCTGAACCGCTCCCGCGCCGCGTCGTAGTCGTCGGCGAGCTCGACCAGCAGGTCGCGCGCGGCGAGGAACTCTCGATACCCCTGTGTGCTAGCCACTTTCAGATCCTCCGGTTGATTACTTGGATATCCAAGTATATAGTGATGACCGACACATCGCGCAAGAACCCGCGATGTACCTCGATCGAAGAGAGAAGGACACACCATGGCTGTACGGGCGATCCCGCACTTCATCGATGGGCGACGGGTCGAGGGCACCGGCCGTTCCGCGGACGTCTTCGACCCGAGCACCGGCCAGGTGCAGGCCACCGTCCCGCTGGCGAGCACGGCCGAGGTCGACGACGTGGTCGCGCGGGCCAAGAAGGCGCAGGTCGAGTGGGCGGCGTTCAACCCGCAGCGCCGCGCCCGCGTCTTCATGAAGTTCATCGAGCTGGTCCATCAGAACGTCGACGAGCTCGCCTCGCTGCTCTCGAGCGAGCACGGCAAGACCGTCGCCGACGCCAAGGGCGACATCCAGCGCGGCATCGAGGTGATCGAGTTCTCGATCGGGATCCCGCACCTGCTCAAGGGCGAGTACACCGAGGGCGCCGGTACCGGCATCGATGTCTACTCGATGCGGCAGCCGCTCGGCGTGGTCGCGGGCATCACGCCGTTCAACTTCCCGGCGATGATCCCGCTGTGGAAGGCCGGCCCGGCCCTCGCGTGCGGCAACGCCTTCGTCCTCAAGCCGTCCGAGCGCGACCCCTCCGTGCCGGTGCGCCTCGCCGAACTGTTCATCGAGGCGGGCCTGCCCGAGGGGGTCTTCCAGGTCGTGCACGGCGACAAGGAGGCGGTCGACGCGCTGCTGAACAACCCGGACGTCAAGGCCGTCGGCTTCGTCGGCAGCTCCGACATCGCGCAGTACATCTACGAGACCTGCGCCAAGAACGGCAAGCGCAGCCAGGCCTTCGGCGGCGCCAAGAACCACATGGTGATCCTGCCGGACGCCGACCTGGACCAGGCCGTGGACGCCCTCATCGGCGCCGGCTACGGCTCCGCCGGCGAGCGGTGCATGGCGATCTCCGTCGCCGTGCCCGTCGGCGAGGAGACCGCGAACCGCCTGCGCGAGCGCCTCGTCGAGCGCGTGCAACAGCTGCGCGTCGGCCACAGCCACGACCCGAAGGCCGACTACGGGCCGCTCATCACCCCGGCGGCCGTCGAGCGCACCAGGAACTACATCCAGCAGGGCGTGGACGCCGGCGCCGATCTCGTGGTCGACGGCCGCGAGCGCACCAGCGACGAGCTGACCTTCGGCGACGCCGACCTCTCGGGCGGCAACTACCTCGGCCCCACCCTGTTCGATCACGTCACCAAGGACATGTCGATCTACACGGACGAGATCTTCGGTCCCGTGCTGTGCATCGTCCGGGCCAACACCTACGAGGAGGCCCTGGCACTGCCCACCGAGCACGAGTACGGCAACGGCGTCGCGATCTTCACCCGCGACGGTGACGCCGCGCGCGACTTCGTCTCCCGCGTCGAGGTCGGCATGGTGGGCGTCAACGTCCCCATCCCGGTGCCCGTGGCGTACCACACCTTCGGCGGCTGGAAGCGGTCCGGCTTCGGCGACCTGAACCAGCACGGCCCGCACTCGATCCTCTTCTACACCAAGACCAAGACGGTGACCTCGCGCTGGCCCTCGGGCATCAAGGACGGCGCGGAGTTCTCCATCCCCACGATGCACTAGGAGCGGCACGTGCCCTACCCGAACCTGACGGGGGACGACCTCGCCATCGTCGAGATGGCGCGCGACTTCGCCCGCAAGCGCCTCGCGCCGTACGCACTCGAATGGGACGCCGCCAAGCACTTCCCGGTCGCGGAGATGAAGGAGGCGGGCAGCCTCGGCATGGCCGCGATCTACACCCGCGAGGACGTGGGCGGGTCCGGCCTGCGCCGGCTCGACGGTGTCCGCATCTTCGAGGAGCTCGCCAAGGGCGACCCGGTGACCGCGGCGTTCATCTCGATCCACAACATGTGCACCTGGATGGTGGACACCTACGGATCCGAGGAGCAACGGCGGGAGTGGATCCCCAAGCTGGCGCCGATGGACGTCATGGCCAGCTACTGCCTCACCGAGCCGGGTGCCGGCTCGGACGCGGCCTCACTGACCACCCGGGCCGAGCGTGACGGCGACGACTTCGTCCTCAATGGCACGAAGCAGTTCATCTCCGGCGGCGGCGCCTCCGACCTGTACGTCGTCATGGCCCGCAGCGAGGGCGAGGGCGCGCGCGGCATCTCGACCTTCCTGGTGGACAAGGGGACCGAGGGCCTGTCCTTCGGGCCGCCCGAGGTCAAGATGGGCTGGCACAGCCAGCCCACCACGCAGGTGATCTTCGAGAACGTGCGGATCCCCGCGTCGCGCATGCTCGGCGGCGCCGAGGGGGCGGGCAAGGGCTTCGGCATCGCCATGAACGGGCTCAACGGCGGCCGCCTCAACATCGCCGCCTGCTCCCTCGGTGGCGCGCAGGCCGCCTACGACCTGGCGCTGCGGTACATGACAGAGCGCGAGACGTTCGGCCGGAAGCTGATCGACGAGCCGACCATCCGGTTCGCCCTCGCCGACATGGCCACCTCGCTCGAGGCCTCGCGCCTGATCCTGTGGCGTGCGGCCACGGCGCTCGACGAGAACGATCCCGACAAGGTCGAGCTGTGCGCCATGGCGAAGAAGTTCGTCACGGAGACCTGCTTCCAGGTCGCGGACCAGGCGCTGCAACTGCACGGCGGATACGGCTACCTGCACGAGACCGGCGTCGAGAAGATCGTCCGCGATCTGCGCGTGAACCGGATCCTCGAGGGCACCAACGAGATCATGCGGATGGTGATCGGCCGCGCCGAGGCCGCCCGCATCCAGGGCAAGTAGGAGGAGACCTCTCATGAGCACGATCGCATTCCTCGGCCTCGGCCACATGGGCGGCCCGATGGCGAAGAACCTCGTGGCCGCGGGGCACACCGTGCGCGGCTTCGACCTCGTGCCCGCGGCGCAGGACGCGGCGCGCGCGGCCGGCGTCACCGTGATCGACACCGCCGAGGAGGCCGTGACCGGCGCCGACGCCGTGGTCACGATGCTGCCCAACGGGGCCATCGTGACGTCCGTGTACGAGGCGGTCCTCCCGAACGCGGCGAAGGGCACCCTGTTCATCGACAGCTCCACCATCTCGGTCGACGACGCCCGGGCCGTGCACGCGCTGGCCGAGGCGGCCGGGATGCAGCAGGTGGACGCGCCGGTCTCCGGCGGCGTCAAGGGGGCCGACGCCGGCACCCTCGCCTTCATGGTGGGAGGCGACGACGCCGCCTTCGCCGCGGCCCAGCCGGTGCTGGAGCCGATGGCGGGCAAGGTCATCCACTGCGGCGGCTCCGGCAACGGGCAGGCCGCCAAGGTGTGCAACAACATGATCCTCGCCGTGCAGCAGATCGTCGTCGGCGAGGCCTTCGTCCTCGCCGAGAAGCTGGGCCTCGCGGATCAGGCGCTGTACGACGTGGTCACCGGCGCCACCGGCAACTGCTGGTCGCTGCACACCAACTGCCCCGTGCCGGGGCCGGTGGCGGGGGCACCGTCGGGCAACGGCTTCAAGCCCGGCTTCGCGACGGCCCTCATGAACAAGGATCTGGGCCTGGCGATGGACGCCGTCTCGTCCACCGGTGCGAGCGCGCCGCTCGGCACGCACGCCGCGGAGCTGTACTCTGCGTTCGCGCAGGACAACGGCGACCTGGACTTCAGTGCGATCATTCAGACGCTGAGGTAGGAACCACGACGAGGAAGGCGGGCGCGATGGCAGAGCCGGACCCCCGGGACCCGATCGCCCGCGCCCGCCGCAACTGGGAGGACGCGGGCTGGGGCGGCGAGATCGCCTCCGGCATGGAGGCGGTCACGTCCGTGATGCGCGCGCACCAGATCCTGCTCGCGCGGATCGAAACGGCGCTCAAGCCCTTCCGCCTGTCCTTCTCCCGATTCGAGCTGCTGCGGCTGCTCGCCTTCACCAAGCGCGGCGAGCTGCCGATCTCGAAGGCGAGCACCCGGCTGCAGGTGCACGTCTCGTCGGTGACCCACGCGATCGACCGGCTCGGAGAGGCCGGGCTGGTCGAGCGCAAGCCGCACCCCACCGACGGTCGCACCACCCTCGTCGCCATCACGCCGGACGGTCGGGAACTGGTGGAGAAGGCGACCGTGGTGCTCAACGACGTCTTCGCCGACATCGGCATGCCCGACGACGAATCCGCCGCGCTGGTGGAGGCGATCCGTTCCCTGCGCCGCTTCAACGGCGACTTCTGACCGGCGCGCCCGGGGCGCGGGCCACCGTGCCGTCGTCCGACGGTGCGCGGTGCAGGCTCCGAGCGCACGACGCGAAGGCGGCCGCGAGCCCCGCGTGCACGACCAGGACCACCGCGAAGGCACGCTGCGCGGGCATCCCGGAGGCCAGCGCCGTGTAGCCGGTTCCGAGCGTGGCGACACCCAGTGCGAACGCGGCCTGCTGCGCCGTCGAGACCAGCCCGCCCGTCAGGCCGGCGATGCGATCCGGCACCGAGCCCATGATCGTCCCGACCAGCGGCCCGAACTGCATCGCCTGGGCCGCGCCGACCACGATCAGGGCGGGCTGCACCGCCCACGCCCAGACCTGCGGCGCGGCGAGGCCGCTCACCGCGAGCGCGAGCAGCCCGACGGCGTTGAGTGCCGCGCCCACCGGCATGGTCCGTTCGCCGAGCCGGCGATGGATCACCGGCTGCGCCAGCGAGACCGCCACGAAGGCGGCGCCGTACGGCACCAGGGCCACGCCGGAGGCGAGGGGAGTCATCCCGAGCGCGTGCTCGCTCACCAGTGCGTACTCGAAGACCAGTGCCCCGTAGCCGGAGAAGAACAGCAGGGCCATGAGCAGCCCGACCCGGATCGGCCGGTGCGCGAACACCGACGGCGGGAGCATCGGGGCACCGCCCGCCGCCTCCGCCCGACGCTGCCCCGCCCAGAAGATGATCGCGGCCGCGGCCGCGACGGCGACCAGCAGCGCGGACTGCGGCGGCCAGCCGAGCGTCCCGCCCACCGAGAGCCCGGTGAGCAGGGCGAGCAGCGCCACCGTGAGCAGCGCCGCACCGCGGTAGTCCAGCGGGAGCCGGCGTTCCGCCCGGGTGTCGGGCACCGCCCGCGCGCCGGCGGCGGCGACCAGGGCGATTCCGGCGGCCGACCACCAGACCGTTCGCCACCCGAGCCCGGCCGGATCCCACGCGAGCAGGGCGCCCCCGAGCACCTGACCGCCGCAGAAGCCGAGGCCGGCGGTCGCCGCGATCACCGCGATCGCGCGGCGCCGCGCCTCACCCGTGGCGGTGGCCTGCACCGTCGAGAGCACCTGCGGCGTGAAGGCCGCCGCGCCGAGGCCCTGCGCCGCGCGCAACACGATCAGTGCGGTGATGTCCGGGGCGAACCCGGCCGCGACGGAGGTGATCCCGACCGCGGCGAGGCCGGCCAAGAAGATGCGCCTGCGTCCGCGATTGTCGCCGAGCCGCCCGAACAGGACCAGCGCCGTCGCGAACGTCGCCGAGAACGCCGCCAGGATCAGCGTCTGCTGCGCCGGTGACGCGGAGAGCCGCCGCGCCACCTCCGGGACGGCGACGTTCGCCGACGCGAAGAGGTAGGTCGTGAGGAAGTAGGCGACGCCGAGGACGGCGAGCCCGCGGTGGCCCAGGGACACGGGTGCGGAGGTCATGGCCCCGACGGTGCCCGGCGTTCATCCGGGTATCCAGATGGTCCGGATCCTAGTAGTGACACCACCGGGCTGCTCGCGCGGTCGCGGGGCGGGGCCGGGGGATACTCGGAGCATGGGTACCCGCAACAACGCCGAGCTGGCGCGGTTCCTGCGCACCCGCCGCGAGCAGGTGACCCCGGAACAGGTGGGCCTGCCGGCCGGTGGGCGCCGGAGGACGCCCGGGCTGCGCCGGGAGGAGGTCGCGGCGCGCGCCCACGTCGGCGCCACCTGGTACACGTGGGTCGAGCAGGGCCGCGATGTCAACCCCAGTCCTGAGGTGCTCTGCGCCGTCGCCGACGCACTCCTGCTCGACCCGGGGGAGCGGGACCACGTCCTGCGCTTGGCGGGCCATCCGCCGGGGCCGCCGGCCGAGCAGTCGGGTGCGGCCGCCACCGTCCAGCCGGTGCTCGACGCCCTCCTGCCCAACCCGGCCGCCGTGCTCAACACCCGTGGCGACATGGTCCTGTACAACCGCGCATTCCGGTTCCTCATCACCGATGTCGAGGAGTTCCCGCCCGAGCACCGCAACTGCCTGTGGCTCGACTTCACCGACGAGCTCTGGCTCGGCGCGTACGCCTCCGACCGGCAGGAACTCGAGGCCGTCGTGGCGCGGACGCGGGCGCTGTACGCGGGTAGCCACGCCGACCCGGCGTGGGAGCCGCTGCTCCGCCGCCTCCAGGCGGCCTCGCCGCTGTTCGCGCAGCTGTGGAACGCGGGCCTGGTGTTGGACGCCGCCGACTGGGAGAAGACGATCCGTAATCCTCGGGTGGGGGAGCTGCGCCTGCAGGTGAGCACCTTCAACCTGCGCGACCGGCCCACGCTACGGATGCTGACCTACCTCCCGCGCGACGAGGAGACCCGGGAGCGGCTCACGCGGATCGTCCCGCCGGAGCACCGCGACGCCTGAACGGGGCGGGTCGGCTCAGCGCTCGTCCCGCCCGGAGAGCATGCCCGACAGGTGTTCCCGGCTCAGCCGCGCAGCCTCCTCGGGGTCGCGGCGCTCGATCGCGGCGAGCAGCGCGTCGTGCGAGTGCTGGTCGTCCTCGCCGCCGAAGTCCCCGACGCGGGTGCGCAGCATGTCGATCATCGCCCGGCGCAGGTGGGCGGCGATGCCGTCGAACATCTCCAAGAGGACGGGGTTGTGGGCGGCCGCGATCACCGCGCGGTGGAAGTCCGTGTCGGTCTCGACGTGGCGGACGAGATCGGTGCGGTGCGCGGCCCGGATGGCGAGCGCGGCGCGGACCGTGACCAGGTCCTCCTCCGTCCGCCGCCGCGCCGCGAGCGCCGCGGCCTCCACCTCGACCGCGATCCGCGCCTCGATCACCGCGTCGATGGCGGCACCGTCGAGCAGCACGTCCAGGCCGGACGGCGCGTCGAGCCTGGTCACGAACACCCCGGAACCCTGCCGCGTGGCGAGCACGCCGATGCCCGCGAGCCGGCGGATCGCCTCGCGCACCGTCGACCGCCCCACGCCGAGCTGCGGGGCCAGGGTCGTCTCGCCGGGCAGCCTGTCGCCCACGTCCCACTCGCCGGACCGGAGGCGGGCGAGCAGTGCGTCGGCCGCCTGGTCGGCGAGGGAGGTACGGCGGAGCGGGGGCATGCGTCGAGGATACTTCTCAGCTTGTCTGAGGAGTTGTGCTAGGGTCGTCCCCATGACGCAGCACGGCCACCTCCTTCTCCTTCCGCGCCACGGCGGGGCCTGATTCTCGGGCCGGCCTCCCGCCGTGGGGAATCCGCGCCGGCCCTCCCGGACCCGACCAAGGAAACGTCATGCCCTTCCCCACGATCGACACGCCCCATGGACCCGTGCCCGCCGCCGCGCCGGCATGGAACCGGCAGCGCGGCTCGCAGATGCCGCATCACCGATACCGCGACGTCCACGCGCGCGTCGACGTCCCCCTCACCGACCGCACCTGGCCCACGCGGCGCCTGACCGCAGCACCGTTGTGGGTGCCCGTCGACCTGCGCGACGGCAACCAGGCTCTGCCCGAACCCATGGACCCGGCGCGCAAGCGCCGCTTCTTCGAACTCATGGCGGCCATGGGCTACAAGGAGATCGAGGTCGGCTACCCGTCCGCCTCGCAGACCGATTACGACTTCGTCCGCCTGATCGCGGAGACCGATCTCGCCCCCGAGGACGTGACCGTCGTCGTGTTCACGCCCGCGCGCCGGGACCTCATCGAGCGAACCGTCGAATCCGTCCGCGGGATCCGCAACGAGGTGGTGATCCACATGTACACCGCGACCGCGCCCACCTGGCGCGACGTGGTGCTGGGCCGGGGCCGGGACGAGCTGAGGTCGCTGATCCTCGACGGCGGCCGCGATCTGCTGGCCGCCGCGGGCGACCTCGACGGCGTGCGCTTCGAGTTCTCCCCGGAGGTGTTCAACCTGACCGAGCCGGAGTACGTGCTCGAGGTGTGTGACGCGATGACCACGCTGTGGGACGCGACCGTCGAGCGACCGGTGATCCTCAATCTCCCCGCCACCGTCGAGGTGGCGACCCCGAACGTCTACGCCGACCAGATCGAGTACATGCACCGCAACCTCGCCCGGCGCGAGGCCGTGATCCTCTCGGTGCACCCGCACAACGACCGCGGGACCGGCATCGCGTGCGCGGAACTGGCCGTGCTCGCCGGCGCGCAGCGCGTGGAGGGCTGCCTGTTCGGCAACGGCGAGCGCACCGGCAACGTGGACCTGGCGACATTGGCCCTGAACATGTTCGCGCAGGGCATCGACCCGATGGTGGACTTCTCCGACATCGATGAGGTGCGGCGAACCGTCGAGGCGTGCAACGGGATCGCCGTGCACGATCGGCACCCGTACGTCGGCGATCTCGTGCACACGGCCTTCAGCGGCACCCACCAGGACGCGATCAAGAAGGGCTTCGCCGAACACCGCGCCCGCGCCGCGGCCGAGGGGCGCGCCGAGCGCGAGATCGAATGGCGCGTGCCGTACCTGCCCGTGGACCCCGCCGACATCGGCCGGACCTACGACGCCGTCATCCGGGTCAACTCCCAGTCCGGCAAGGGCGGCATGGCCTACCTGCTGGAGCGCGACCTGGGACTGGAACTGCCGCGGCGCCTGCAGATCGACTTCGCGCGCCACGTCCAGGCGCACGCCGACGAGCACGGCGCGGAGATGGACACCGCGGCGCTGTGGGCGGTCTTCGAGCGGGCCTACCGGGCCGGAGCCGGCCGGTTCGAGCTCGCCGACTGCGTCGTCGAGGAGACCGCTGACGGCAGCCGCGTGACCGTGGGACTGCGCGTCGACGGCGCGCCGCACCGCACCGTGGTGGACGGTGCCGGCCCCGTCGAGGCGCTCGTCGCGGCGCTGGCCGAGCACGACGCGAAGCTCGACGTCCTCGCGCTGCACCAGACGGCGCTCGGCCGCGGCGACGACGCGGAGGCCCTGACGCTGCTGGAGTACCGCCGCGGCGGCGAGGTGCGCTGGAGCATGGGCCGCGATCGCTCCGTGCTGGCCGCGACCGCCGCCGCCGTGATCGGCGCGGCGCAGGCCACGTGACCCGCCGGTAACGTCGCGGGCGGCGCGGGCAACCAATAGGGTCGGTAGGCGTGCACGCAGAAGGAACCTTCACCGTCGAGCCCGCCTACCCCGAGTCGCTCGCGCCGCTCGCCGACCTCGCGCGCAACCTGCGCTGGGTGTGGCACGGACCCACCCAGGACCTGTTCTCCACCGTCGCGCCCGAGGTGTGGGCGGCCACCCGCGACCCGCTCGCGGCGCTCCGCGGCGCGGATCAGGACCGGGTCGCTGCGCTGGGCTCCGACCCCGAGTTCGCCGCGCTGGTCCGCGCACTCCACGCGGACCTGAACGACTACCTCACGCGCCCCGCCTGGGCCGACGAGCTCAAGGACGGCGCGAAGGGGATCGCGTACTTCTCGATGGAGTTCGGCGTGAGCCAGACGCTGCCGAACTACTCCGGCGGCCTCGGCGTGCTCGCCGGCGACCACCTCAAGGCCGCCTCGGACCTGGGGCTCCCGCTGATCGCGCTCGGGCTGCTGTACCGGCACGGCTACTTCCAGCAGTCCCTCTCCGCCGACGGCTGGCAACTCGAGGCCTACCCCGAACTGGACCCGGGGCAGCTGCCGCTGCGGCCCGTGACGCTCTCCGGCGGCCAGCAGCTGGTGGTCTCGGTGCCACTCGAAGGTCGGGTGCTCAGCGCCGCCGTGTGGCGGGCCGATGTCGGCCGGATCCCGCTGCTGCTCATGGACACCGACATCGAGAACAACGATCCCGACCTGCGCGGCGTCACCGACCGCCTGTACGGCGGCGACGCGGAACACCGACTGCGCCAGGAGATCCTGCTCGGCATCGGCGGCGTCCGCGCAGCTCGCGCGTTCTGCGACCTCACCGGCCATCCCGGCGTCGAGGTCTTCCACGCGAACGAGGGCCACGCCGGCTTCCTCGGCCTCGAGCGGATCCGCGAACTCATGGCCACCGAGGAGCTGACCTACGCCGAGGCGAAGACGCTGGCCCGAACCGCCACCGTCTTCACCACCCACACCCCGGTGCCCGCGGGCATCGACCGGTTCCCGGTGGACCTCGTGCGCCGCTACTTCGGCGACGGCGGCCAGATGTGCTCGCTCCTGCCCACGGTCCCGCTGGACGAGGTCATCGCGCTCGGCGCCGAGGCCGACCCCGGTGTCTTCAACATGGCCCACATGGGATTCCGGCTCGCCCAGCGCGCGAACGGCGTCTCGAAACTGCACGGGGCCGTGAGCCGGGAGATGTTCGCCGGGCTGTGGCCGGGCTTCGAGCCCGCCGAGGTCCCCATCGGCTCGGTCACCAACGGCGTGCACCACGGCACGTGGGCCGACCGCCTCGTCGCCGAACGCGCGACCGACCCCCTCTCCATGCCCGACGACGCCCTGTGGCGCCTGCGCACCGTGCTGCGGCACCGCCTCGTCGACGAGGTGCGCACCCGGACCCGCGCGGCGTGGCGCGAGCGCGGCGCCGTCGACGCCGAACTCGGCTGGACGGACCGGATGTTCGACCCCGAGGTCCTCACCATCGGCTTCGCCCGCCGCGTCTCCACCTACAAGCGGCTCACCCTGATGCTGCGCGACCCCGAGCGCCTGCGGGCGCTGCTGTTGGACCCCGACCGCCCCGTCCAGGTGGTCATCGCCGGCAAGAGCCACCCGCACGACGACGAGGGCAAGCGCCTGCTGCAGCAGCTGCTGCACTTCACCGACGACCGTACGCTGCGACACCGGATCGCCTTCCTGCCCAACTACTCCATCGGGATGGCCGGGTACCTGTACCACGGCTGCGACGTGTGGCTGAACAACCCGCTGCGCCCCCTGGAGGCCTGCGGCACGTCGGGCATGAAGAGCGCGATGAACGGCGGCCTCAACCTCTCCGTGCTCGACGGGTGGTGGGACGAGCTCTACGACGGGAACAACGGCTGGGCCATCCCGTCCGCCGTGGGCGTGGACCCGGGCCGCCGCGACGACATCGAGGCCGACGCCCTCTACGACCTGCTCGAGCACGACGTGGTGCCCGCCTTCTACGACCGCCGCGACACCGACGACGCGCCCCCGCGCTGGCTCGCGAAGGTACGGCACACCCTCTCGTCCACCGCGCCGGAGGTCTCCGCCGACCGGATGGTCCGCGAGTACGCCACCCAGTACTACCGCCCCGCCGCACGGTCCGCCCGCTCGACCCGGCCCGCCATCGGCGAACTCGTCGAGTACATCGAGAAGGTCCGCTCCGGGTGGGACGGGGTGCGCGTCGGCGAGACCGCCGCCGCCGTGCTGCCCGAGGGCGTGGAGATCGCCGCCGACATCGCACTGGGCGCGCTGGAGGACGGCGACGTCCGCGTCGAGGCGGTGATCGGCGGTGTCGACGAGGCCGGGGAGATCGTGGACGGCCGCGCCGTCCGCCTGCACTTCGACGGGGAGCGCTACCGGGCCGTGCTGCCCGGGCAGGTGGGCCGGTTCGGCTACGCGGTGCGGGTGCTCCCGCAGCACCGGTTGCTCACCGGCCCCGCCGAACTCGGCCTCGTGCGGTACGCACGATGACGGTACTGGCGGTGGACCTCGGCGGCACCAAGGTGGCGGCCGCGCTCGTGGAGGAGGACGGCACCGTCGTCGAGGCGTCGCGGCATCGCGCCCCGACCGGACCGGAGGCGACGACGGCCCGGCTCGAGGCCGCGATCGCCGGCGTCGTGCGCGACGCGCTGGCCGCCGCGGACGGGCCGGTCGAGGGCGTGGGCCTCGCGGCCGCAGGGCCGGTCGACGACGCGGCCGGCACCACGTCGCCGATCAACCTCGAGGCGTTGCACGGCTTCCCGCTGCGGGACCTCGTCGCGGACGCCGCCGGCGGACTTCCCGTCGAGTTCCGCCGCGACGGGGTGGCGATCGTCCTCGGCGAGCACTGGCTCGGTGCCGCCCGCGGCCACGACGACGCCCTCGGCATGGTGGTCTCCACCGGTATCGGCGGCGGTTTCGTCGTGGGCGGCCGTGCGCTGGTGGGCAACGCGGGACACATCGGCCAGGTGGAACTGTCGGGGTACACCGGCAGCGAATCCCTCGGCCGCACCACCATGCTCGAATCCGTCGCCTCCGGCCCGCACACCGTGGAGTGGGCGCGCACGCAGGGTTTCACCGGCGAGACGGGGGAGGACCTCGGCGCCGCCTACCGCGCCGGGGACGCCATCGCCGTTGCCGCGGTCCGACGGTGCGCCGCCGCCGTCGGCCAGGGGATCGGCAGCGCCGTGGCGCTGGTGCCCGTCTCCGTCGTCGTCCTCGGCGGCGGGTTCACCCGCGTCGCCGACGATTTCGTGGACCTCGTGCAGGCCGCGGTCGCCGCGCACCCGCTGCCCTACGTGGCCGGCGCGCGCGTGGTGCCCGCGGGCCTCGGGGGTGACGCCCCACTCGTCGGCGCGGCCGCGCTCGTGTACCGGCGGGACCTGCTGCCGTGACCGACGGGTTGCTCTCCCCGCGCGACGCTCGCACCTACTGGGCGTCCGCGGTGATCCCGAGCGACCAGTTCCTCCTGTACTGCTTCGACCACGGCGCGGGACCGGCACCGTCGGCCGCTCGGGTGGCCGACGCCGTCCTGGCGCGCGTGCCCTCCGTGACGGACCTGCGGCTGCGGATCGCCCCCGCTCCCGGCGATCTCGAGCATCCGGCGTGGGCGCCGAGCGCGGTGGCCGACGTCCGGGAGGGCGTCGCGCGCACCTGGGACGCGGTGCCCGCCGCGGTCGCCCGGCTGTTCGCGCGGCAGGTGGACGCGACCGTCGCGCCCTGGCGGCTGCACGTCTTCCCGCATGTGGCGGGCGCGCCGCGGTGCACCGGCCCGGCGACGGTCGTCGTCCTCCAGATCGCACACGCCCTCGCGGACGGGAGGCGGTCCGCCGAGATCGCCCGCGCGCTGTTCGGTCCCGGGGACCCGGTGGAGGCGCCCGTCTTCCGGCCGCTGCCCGGCCCCCTGCGTGCCGTGCGCGGCGTGCTGGGACTTCCCGTCGCGCTGGGGCGGACGGTGGCGCTCGGCGCGCTCGCCCCGCGGGCGCGGGCCGCCATCGACAGGCGCACGCGCGACGGCGCATTGCCGCCCGCGGCCCCAGGCTGCCCGCGCACCCTCCTCAACGCCCCGCCCGACACGACCCGGGACGTGCGGATGCTGGTGCGCGACACCGGACTCCTACGCGCCGAGCGCACCGTCACCGTGACCGCGCTGGCGGCGATCTCGCTCGCGGTGGAGCGGTACCTCCGGTCGCGCGGCGGCGCGGTGCCGGCGGAACTGTCCGCCGAGGTGATGGTGGCGCGCGAACGACGGCACGGCGAGCGCAACGCGTTCGGCAACGTCTCCGTGCCGCTGTACCCGGGCGCGCCCACGGCGGAGCGCGCCGGCCTCATCGCCGCGGCGCTCTCCGCGGCGCGCGAGCGCGCGGCGAGTCCCCTGTGGCGCATCGTGGGCGCGGCGGAGGATGCGGCACCGTCGGCCCTGACGGTGCTCGGCGTGCGCTCCTTCGACCCGACCGTCGTTCCGGAGACGATGGCGGGCGCGACGGTCCTCTCCAGCGTGCACCGCGGCCCGGCGGACCTGGAACTCCTCGGCGGCAGATCGGTGTTCACGGCGGGGTTCCCGGCGCTCTCGCCGGCGATGGGCCTCACCCACGGCGTGCACGGACTCGGCGAGACGGTGACGGTGTCGGCCACCAGCAGTAGGACCGCCGTCCCGGATCCGGACGCGTACGCGGACCTGCTCGCGGCGGCGCTGGACGAGGTGGCTCAGGCGCGCTGAGGCGCCGGCCCGGTGGTATCGCCGATCACGAGGTCGACCGGCAACGCGAGGGTCGGCAGCGGCGCACCCTCCTGGGCGGCGAGAACGGCCTGGGCGGCCCGCCGGCCCATCTCGACGATCGGCTGGCGGATCGTGGTGAGCGAGCGGTCGAAGCCGTCGACCCGGACACCGTCGAATCCGACGACCGAGAGATCCTCCGGGACGCGCAACCCTCTGGCCTCGGCGGCGCGGATCACCCCCGCGGCCAGGAGATCCGACTGCGCGATGACGGCGGTCGGGGCGTACCGGAATCGATCCGGCCCGCTCGCGTCGGTCCCGGCGCCGTCGAGGAGTTCGCCGCCCGCGCGGAAGCCCTCGTCGATCGTGCTGTCGGTGGAGACGACGACGGGCGCCCCCGGGAACGCGGCGAGGGCCGCCGCCGTCCGGGCCCGCTCCACGTCGCCGTGCCGGAGCCGGACCACGCCGACCGCGCTGTGGCCGAGCGCGCGCAGGTGGTCCGTGAGCCGGGTCGTGGCCGCGCGGTTCTCCACGCCGACGCTGCCGATGGCGTCGACCTGATTGCCGGCCGTGACGACCGGGATCGAGCGCTTCGCCATCGCCGCGCGCAGCGACTCGAGGGCGGGGGAGCAGCCGGCGGCGACGACACCGTCGACGGGCAGCGTTCGCAGGCGCTCCTCCGGGAGGGAGTCGGGCAGCAACAGGACGGACGTGGGGCTCGCGGCCAGCGCCGCGGACACCCCGTCGAGGATGCCGATGATCACGGGATCGCGGAAGGCGCGGCCGGCCTCGTCGTCCACCTGGACGCCGATGATGTCGGTCCGTCCGCTGCGCAGCGACCGGGCGCGCGGGTCCGGCCCCTCGTAGCCGAGGTCCGCCGCGGCGGCGAGGACCCGGGCGCGGGTGGCATCGCTGATGGGCTTGTCGACGCCGAAGGCGTGCGAGGCCGTGGACAGCGAGACGCCCGCCGCCTCGGCGACGTGCACCAGCGTTATTCGGTTTGACCCGCGTGTCATGGGGACTTAGCCTAGCAAGCAGCAATCGAAACGTTTCGAAGGGTTGAGCGGTGAGCGTGGATTTCCAGGAGCAGAAGACGGGTGCGGCAGGGGGCTCGGTGCTCGCCTGGCGCAACGGCGTCTTCGTGATCTTCGCGCTCAGCGGGCTCACCTTCGCCAGCTACATCGGGCGACTGCCCCAGGTGCGCGACGACCTTCGCGCGACCACCCTGCAGGTGGCGCTCCTGACCTTCGGCCTCGCGGTCGGCTCCGTCGTGGGGCTCGTCGGCTCCGGGGCGCTGGCCGCCCGCTTCGGGGCGCGCCGCGTGCTCGCGGTGACCCTGCCCGCGCTCGGCGTCACGATGATCGCCGCCGCGGCGGGTGCGCAGTCCGGGAACTACGCCTTCACGCTGCTGCCGCTGATCCTCGTCGGGCTCTCGCACGGCATCACCGACGTGTGCATGAACCTCTCCGGCGCGGAGAACGAGCGTGCCCTGGGGCGCACCGTGATGCCCGCCTTCCACGCCGGATTCTCCCTGGGCACCGTCGCCGGCGCGCTCACCGCGGCCGCGGCCCAGGCCGCCCACGTGCCCCTGCTGCCGCACCTGCTGGTGGTGAACGGCGTCCTGCTCGCCGCCGGGTGGTTCGCCCTGCGGCACGTTCCGTACGAGGCGCACGACGCCGACGATCACGCGCCGGTCTCGCGCCGCGAGCGCCTCGCCGTCTGGCGCGAGCCCCGCACGCTGCTCATCGGCCTCATGGTGCTGGGCATGGCGCTCACCGAGGGCAGCGCGAACGACTGGCTGGCCCTGGCGATGGTCGACGACCACGGCACGTCGAAGACCGTCGGCGCCCTGACCTTCGCGGTCTTCGTCACGTTCATGACCATCGGCCGGTTCGCCGGCACACGCGTGCTCGACCGGTTCGGGCGGGTACGCACGCTGCGGGCCTGCGGCGGCCTCGCGTTCGTCGGCCTGTCGCTGGTGATCTTCGGCCCGACCTCCGCGGCCTACGTGGGCGTCGCGCTGTGGGGCCTCGGCGCCTCGCTCGGCTTCCCCGTCGGAATGTCCGCCGCGGCCGACGACCCGCGCATGGCGGCGGCGCGCGTATCGGTGGTCTCGACGATCGGCTACCTCTCGTTCCTCGCCGGCCCGCCGATCATCGGCGCGCTGGGTGAGTACGTGACGCTGCTCTACGCACTGATCCTGGTGCTCGTGGCGGTCGCCGTGGCCGTCGCCGTGGCACCCGCGGCGCGCGAGCCGGAGGCGCAGGCACCGTCGAGCGCGGGCTGAGGCGCGCACGCGGGGCCCTCGCGAGCGCCGCCACCGTCGGGCCCTCCCCTAGCGGGACGTGCATCGCCATGGCGCGTCGTGCATTCCCCAGGTCCATGGCCATGGGGAGGCCGCCGCCCCGCTAGGGAAGAACGTGCGCGGGGCGGAGCGCGAGCGCCTGTGGATGACCGCGGTCCTGTGGATTGGACGGCCGATTCGGCGGCTCGGCCCGGCAGGCGGGAGGCGCCGGAGCGGCAGCATCGGCTCCATGGGGGAACTGATGACGCGCGATCTGCTGCTCGCGCAGGGGTGGACGCGCAACGGGATCAGGCAGGCGATCCGGGCCAAGAAATTGCGGATGCTGTGGCCGACGATCTACACCGATGCGTCCGTCGGGGAGGCGTGGATCGAGTACGAGCGGATGGTGCGGGCGGCCGGCACCGTCGGGGGATGGGGAGTGATCAGCCACCAGAGTGCCGCGGTCCTCTGGGGGCTGCCCGTGCTCAGGCCCGACCACTCCCGGGTGCACACCACGATCGACGATCGCCACAAAGGAGGTCTGGTCAGCGGGAAGCGGCACGTCCACCCACGACCGTTGCCGCCCGAGGACGTGACGGTCCTCGACGGGATCCGGGTCACCTCGCTCGCCCGGACGGCGATCGACTGTGCGATGGCGGGCGACTACGAGCAGGCCCTCGTCCTCATCGACGCTGCGCGGCGGGTCCCGCGGGTGCCCACGCCCTCGGATCGTCCGACGGTGCCGCTCGCGGAGCTGGTGCGGGTGGTGACCGCGCTCGGCAGGCGGACGGGTAGCGAAACCGTGATGCGCGCGCTCGCGGACTCCGTGGAGGGCAGCGAATCCGCGGGGGAGTCGTGGTCGCGGGCTCGGATGATCCAGTGGAAGCTGCCGGCACCGCAGTTGCAGCGCACGTTCCGGATCAGGGGGCGGACGTACCACGTCGACTTCTGCTGGGGCAGGCTCGTCGGGGAGTTCGACGGGGAGGACAAGTACCGCTCGGACGCGGACCGTCGCCGGTACGAGCAACGACGCGACAGCGACTTCGCCACAATCGGGATCACCGTGTGCCACTGGAAGTGGGAGGACCTGCTCGACCGGAAGCGGTTCTACTCGATCCTGACCACGCAGATGTTCAACACTGGCGTGATCGAATCGATCCCGCGGTTCCCCGGCTGACACCCGCAGGCACCGTCGGACGCCCCCTCGCGGGAATGCCTGCTCGGCCTCGCCGGCACCGTCCGATCTCCCTAGCGGGACGTGCTGCGCCCTGGCGTGTCGTGCATTCCCCATGTCCATGGACCTAGGGAGACGGCAGTCCCGCTAGGGAGAGAGCCACGAGCGCAGCGAGCGGGCGCGACGGCGCGGGTCAGCGCAGGAGCTGCCAGGCGAAGGCGGCGGCGAGAGCGCCCGCGCCGTTGAGGCACCAATGCAGGGCGATGGGAGCGATGAGGGAGCCGCTGCGGGAGCGGAGCCAGGTGAACACCCAGCCCGCGAAGGCGGTCGCGACCACGGCGCCCGCGATACCGAGGACCTGCGCCAGCGGGCCGGCGCCGAGGATCTTGGTCAGGCCGGCGTTGCCGCTGGTCAGGCCCAGCGACGAGGCGATGTGCCAGAAACCGAAGAGCAGCGACCCCGTGACCACCACCCAGCGGAAGCGCATCGCGCGCGACAGGGTGCCGTGCAGCGCGCCACGGAAGGCGAGCTCCTCGGGGATCACCGTCTGCAGCGGGATGATCACCATCGACGCGATGATCGCGGTCGAGAACGTGGCGTAGCGGTCGTTGAGGAACAGGCCGCGCGTGACCGGCATGAGCGCGCCGATCACGATCACCGTCGCCACCACGAACACGGCCGCGGCGGCGTACTTCGCGCCGGAACGCCAGTGCTCGCGCCCGAGGCCCAGCTCGTGCCAGTCCAGGCCCCGGTGCCGGGCGATGGCGATGAGCAGCACCGCGGACACCGGAACCGCCAGCAGGGCGGCCCAGCTGCCCGTGAAATGCGCGACCAGGTTGGTCGCGACCAGCACCGCGACGACGACGCCGACGTCGACGATCGCGCGTGCTCCCGACACCGCCGAGCGCAGGGCGGAGTGGTCGGGGGCGGTCGTCTGTGCTGCAGTCACCCGCTCCATGGTCCAGATGCGCGGCGGTTCGCGCAACGGGTGTGAGCATCGCTAAGGTGTCCACCCGTGACCAAGGACCGCAGCTCGTCCGCCGTGGGCGGTCCCGCGAGCGGTCTCCGGCGTGCCGCGCTGCCCCTCTTCCTCGTGGCCCTCGGCGCCCGGATCGTGTGGATCCTCGCCGGACAGCACAACTTCAACTTCGTCGACCTGCGGGTCTACTACGAGGCCGCCCAGCGGGTGACCGCCGACGGCGGGCTCTACGACTTCGCGCTCCGCGACTACACCCCGCAACAGCCGCTGCCCTTCACCTACCCGCCCTTCGCCGCCCTGTTCTTCTACCCGCTGAAGTTCCTCCCGTTCCCGGTGGTCGCGGTCGGCTGGGTGGCGCTCACCGCGGGCCTGCTGTTCCTGGTCATCCGGATGTGCCTGGCCATCCTCGCCGCGGGGCGCGGCGCACCGTCGCGCCTGGGCGACGTGCCGCGCGAGCTGCCCCTGGCGTGGACCGCGGCCGCGCTCTGGATCGACCCCGTGCGCACCAACCTCGACTACGGCCAGATCAACGTGGTCCTCATGACCTTCGGCGTGTGGGCCGCGTACCTCGTGGCCCGCGTCGCGCCCCGCCCCGCGCTCGCGCTCAGGCCCGAGAAGGTCGACGGTGCCTCCGGCTTCCTCATCGGGCTCGCCGCCGGGATCAAGCTCACGCCCGCGGTGGGTGGGCTGTTCCTGCTCGCCCGCGGCCGGGTGTGGGCGGCCGTCTTCTCCGGCGTGACGTTCGCCGCCACCGTCGGGATCAGCTACCTGATCCTGCCCTCGGAGACCCGCCGCTACTTCACGGTGCTGCTCGGCGACACCGGCCCCATCGGCGACCCCGCCAAGCCCGACAACCAGGCGCTGCGCGGCGCCGTCTCGCGGTTCGCCGGGCACGACGTGGGCACCGGGCCCGCCTGGATCGTCGCGGTCGCCGTGGCCGCGATCCTCCTGTTCGCGGCGTGGTGGGTCGTGCGCCGCGGCGACGCCCTCATCACCCTGGTCCTGGTCCAGTTCCTGGGCCTGCTCTCCTCGCCGATCTCCTGGATCCATCACTTCGTGTGGATCGTTCCGCTGCTGATCTGGGTGGTGCACGGCCCGCTCGGCCCCGGCGGCGGCGCCGACTTCCGCAGCCCGGGCGATGCCTTCACCCCGTGGGCGACCCGGGTCGCGGCGGTCACCGCGGTGTTCGGCTACATCGGGGTGCACTTCCTGCGCAAGGGCCTCGCCGTGATCGGGATCGAGGACGGCCCGGTCTGGGCCCTCTTCATGGCGCCGGGCGTGCTCGCCGCCGCCGTTCTGGTCGGGCTGATCCTCGCGCAGCGGCGACGGCTGGACGCACTAGTCTGAGCGGATGACCAACCTCGGCCGGTTCGGCCTGGCGATCCTCACGGCGGCGACCCTCGCGACCAGCGCCTGCGCGACCAGCACTGCACCGTCGGCGGAGAGCGGCGCACCGTCGGCCACCGGGACCGTGACCCTGGTGACGCACTCGAGCTTCCATCTGCCGCAGGACGTCCTGGCCGACTTCACGAAGCAGACCGGGCTCGCGATCAAGACCGTCGAGCTGGGCGACGGCGGCGAGCTCGCCACCAAGCTGGCGCTGACCCCGGGGAACCCGCCCGGCGACGTCGCGTTCGGCGTGGACAACACCTACGCGGCCCGGCCCGTGCGCGCCGGCGTCTTCGACGAGTACGTCTCGCCGGCCGCCGCGAACGGCGCGCAGGAGTACGCGCTCGCGGGCATGCCGCAGCTCACCGCGATCGACTTCGGCGACGTGTGCGTCAACATCGACACCCGGTACTTCAAGGACAGGAACCTGCCCGAGCCGGTCACCTACCAGGACCTGGCGAAGCCCGAGTACCGCGGCCTGACCGTCGTGCAGAACCCGGAGACCGCGTCGCCCGGCATGGCCTTCCTGGCCGGCACCGTCGCGACGCTCGGCGACGGCTGGCAGGACTACTGGCGCTCGCTGCGCGCCAACGACGTCGCCGTCAGCCCGAACTGGACGACCGCGTACTCCACCGACTTCTCCGGCTCGTCGGGCAAGGGGCCCAAGCCCATCGTCGTCTCGTACGCCAGCTCGCCCGCCGCCGAGGTGGGCAAGGACGGGGCAGCGCCGCCGACCAAGGCACTCCTGGACACCTGCTTCCGGCAGGTCGAGTACGCGGGCGTGCTGCGCGGCACCAAGAACCCCGACGGCGCGCGCAAGCTCATCGACTTCCTGCTCTCGCCCGCGGCGCAGGCCACCATCCCCGACGAGATGTACGTCTACCCCGTCACCCGCGGCGTCGCGCTGCCCGAGACCTGGGAGAAGTACGCCCCCGTGCCGCCGAGGGCCTCGACCCTGCCCGCCGACCGCCTCGCGGACGAGCGCGACGGCTGGGTGCGGCAGTGGCGCCAGCTGATGGGGCGGTGACTCCGCTGTCGTTGCGGGGCGCCGTGACGTCACCCTCGCGCGGTCGGCTCGCGCTGCTGGCCGCCCCGCTGCTGTTCGTCGCGGTGTTCTTCCTCTGGCCCGTCGCCGCGATCGTCGCGCGGGGGCTCTCGTCCGACGGTGTCGGACTGTGGGAGGGCTTCACCGGGGCGGGCGGCCCGGGGCTGGTCTGGTTCACCCTCTGGCAGGCCGCGGCGTCGACGCTGCTGACGGTGGCGCTCGGGCTGCCGCTCGCGTGGCTCACCGCGCGGGTCCGGTTCCGGGGACAGTGGCTCCTGCGCGTGGTGGCGACGGTGCCCTTCGTCCTGCCGACCGTCGTGGTCGGCGTCGCCTTCCGCACCCTCTTCGCGCCCGGCGGCGGCCTCGGCTTCCTCGGCCTCTCCGAGACCGTGTGGGCGGTCCTGCTCGCGCACGCCTACTTCAACGTCTCGGTCGTCGCGCGGATCGTCGGCGGCGTGTGGTCGGCCGTCGACCCGCGCGCCGAACAGGCCGCGCGCACCCTGGGCGCCGGCCCGGTCCGCGCGTTCCTCACCGCGACCGCGCCCGCGCTGCTGCCCGCGGTGGCCTCCGCCGCGTCCGTGGTCTTCCTGTTCTGCGCGACCAGCTTCGGCATCGTCCTCGTGGTCGGCGGCAGCCGGCTGCGCACCCTGGAGACCGCCGTCTACCAGGAGGTGGTCGGCGCCTTCGACCTGCGTACCGCCGCGCTGCTGGCCCTGGTCCAGATCGTCATCGTGGTGCTCGCCGTCGCCCTGAGCGGCGCGCTGCGCGTGCGGGTCTCGCGGCCCTCGGCGGCCGCGCGGGTCGACCCTCGCCGACCCGTCGGGCGCGCCCGGCTCGCGGTGCTCGCCGGCGTACCCGTGAGCGTCGTGCTGCTGCTCTTCCCACTCGGCGCCCTGCTGCTGCGCTCGCTGCGTCCCGACCCGTCGGGCGCGCTGAGCCTCGACGCCTACCGGCGGCTCACCAGCGACTTCGGTGGGGTCGTGCCGGCGAAGGCGCTGCTGATGTCGCTGGTGACGGCCGCGCAAGCGGGCGCGATCGCGCTGCTGGTCGGCGGGCTCGCTGCGGTGGCGATCTCCCGGTCCCGGGGGCTGCTGAGCAGATTCGCCGACGCCGTGGTCATGCTGCCGCTCGGCGTGAGCGCGGTGACGCTCGGCTTCGGCTACCTCCTCGCGCTGCAGTCGCTGCCCGCGGTCCGGGAGTCGCCCGCGGTGCTGCCGTTCGTCCAGGCCCTCGTCGCGCTGCCGCTGGTGGTGCGCGTGCTGGTGCCCGCACTCGGCGCCGTCGACCCGCGGCAACGGCAGGCGGCCGCCGTGCTCGGTGCCTCGCCGCTGCGCGTCTTCACCTCCGTCGACCTGCCGGTCATCAGCCGCTCGGTGGCCGTGGCCGCCGGCTTCGCCTACGTCGTTACGCTGGGGGAGTTCGGGGCCGCGAGCTTCCTGGTCCGGCCCGAGCAGATGACGCTGCCGGTGCTGATCGGCCGGATCTCCGGCCGTCCCGGCTGGTCCGACGCGGCGCTCGCCGCCTCGTGCTCGGTGCTGCTCATCGCCGCGACCGTGGCGGTGATCGGCGCCGTGGAGGCGCTGCGCCGCGACGACATCGGGCGGGCCGAGTTCTGATGCGGATCCGAGGATGCGAGAACAGGGGAGGGGGCCGACGGTGCTGACCATCGACCGGGTCTCGGTGCGCTACGGCGACCGGACGGCCGTGCGGGACGTCTCGCTCACCGTCGGCGACGGGGCGGTGGCGGGTGCGGCCACGGGCGGCGGAAGTGCCGTGACCGCGCTGCTCGGCCCGTCGGGCTGCGGCAAGTCCACCCTGCTGCGCGCCGTCGCGGGTCTCGAACCGCTGGCCGCCGGCCGGATCCTGTGGGACGGCGAGGACCTCGCCGACGTGCCGACCCACCGGCGCGGCTTCGGAGTCGTCTTCCAGGACGGGCAGCTGTTCGGGCACCGCGACGTGGCCGGCAACATCCGCTACGGCCTGCAGCGCCACCACTGGGCGCGGGCCGCGGCGAGCGCCCGCGTGGAGGAACTGCTGGAACTCGTCGGCCTGCCGGGGATGGGCGCGCGGCCCGTCGGGGAGCTGTCCGGCGGGCAGCAGCAACGCGTCGCGCTGGCCCGTGCACTGGCGCCCGAACCCCGGCTCCTGCTGCTCGACGAGCCGCTGTCCGCGCTCGACCGGCAACTGCGCGACCGCCTCGTGGGCGACCTGCGGCGGATCCTGCGCGAGACCGGAACGCCCGCGCTCATCGTGACCCACGACCACGACGAGGCCGTCGAGCTGGCCGACACCGTCGCCGTCCTCGACGCCGGTGAACTCGCCCAGGTCGACCGGCCCGCCCGGCTGTGGCGGCGGCCCCGCACGCCCGACGTCGCCCGGTTCCTCGGCTACTCGGTGCTGGTGGACGCGCAGGTCAAGGACCTGCAGGCCACGTCAGCGCTGGGGCAGGTGCTCGTCGACTGCCCCGACGGCCGGTTCCGGCTGGGCCTGCGCCCGGGGTCCGTCGTGATCCAGGCCCACGGGGTGCCGGCCCGGGTCACGGGCTCCGTGCCCACCGCCGACGGGGTGCGGATCACCGCCGCCGTCGACACCGACGACGGCGAACTGCTCGTCGACGCCCTCGGCGACACCGCGCCCGCGGACGGCGAGATCGTGCGCGTCGCGCTCAACCCGCGCCGCATCGCCGTGATCGGATAGTCCGGTGACCGACGTCTTCACCCCGCGCCAGGCCCGCGCGCTGCTCTCGATCGCCGACACCCTGGTCCCCGGCGGCGACGGCGTACCCGGTGCCCGCGACATCGACTTCCTCGCCTCGGTCTCGCGCACCGCGCAGCACAAGATGCTGCCCCGCGAGCTGCGCGAGCTGAAGGCCTTCCTCGACCTCTGGGACACCCGCGGCTTCGGCCTGGTCACCGGCATCGGACCGCGGCGGTTCTCCGCGCTGCCGCACGCCCGGCGCGAGGAGGCCCTACTGACCTGGGGCGCCCACTCGCTCGCACCCGTGCGCGCCGTCTTCCAGGGGCTGCGCTCGCTGCTCATCGGCTCCTACTACATCGCCCCCGACGCCATCGCCGCCCGCGCGGCGATCGGCTACCCCGAGGCCCCCGGACCGCTGCCCGACGCACCCGAGCCGCCGCTGCGGCCGCTGGCGATCCCGGCGGGCGGCACGCACCTCACGGCCGACGTCGTGGTCGTGGGCTCCGGTGCGGGCGGCGGCACCGCGGCGGCCGTGCTGGCCGCCGCCGGACTCGACGTGCTGGTGCTCGAACGCGGCGGCTACCACGACGATCGCGACTTCGGTCGCGGCGAGCTGGAATCGCTCACCACGCTGTACGCCGGCGCCCCCGCGGTCTCGGCCGAGGGGCAGGTCTCCTCGTTCATGGCGGGCGGCACGCTCGGCGGCGGTACCGTCGTCAACTGGTCCACGTCGTTCGCGACCCCCGATCGCGTGCGCGCGGAGTGGGCCGCGCACGGGGCGCGGCAGTTCGCCGGCGACGAGTTCACCCGCTCCCTCCACGCCGTGCAGCGCCGGCTCGGCGTGAACACCGAGCACGGCGCCGCCTCGTCGCGCGATGCGATCCTCGAACGCGGGCTCACCGCCCTGGGCTGGCAGTGCGATGCGATGCCCCGCAACGTGCTCGGCTGCGACCAGGGCGTCGAATGCGGGCGCTGCGGCTACGGCTGCCGGATCGGCGCCAAACAGTCCACGGCCAAGACCTGGCTGCAGGACGCCGCCGACGACGGTGCCCGGATCGCCGTCGGCGTCGAGGTGCGGCGGGTCGTCGTCGAACGGGGCCGCGCCACCGGCGTCGAGGCCGTCGGGCCCGACGGTGCCCCCGTCACCGTCGCGGCGAGGGCCGTCGTCGTGGCAGCGGGCTCCCTGCAGACCCCGCCCCTGCTGCGCCGCTCGGGCCTGCGGAACAAGCGGATCGGCGCGAACCTGCGGCTGCACCCCGTGACGGCCGTCGCCGGCGTCTTCGACGAGGACGTGCGGCCCTGGGAGGGCGGCCTGCAGACCCGCTACTCCACCGAACACGCCGACCTCGACGGCGACGGCTACGGCGTCATCTACGAGACCGGGCCCGCCAGCCCCGGCGCGATCACCCTGTTCCAGCCGTGGCACTCCGCGGCCCGCCACGCCGCCGACATGCGGGCGCTGCGGCACACCGTGCAGGTGGGCGTCATCGTCCGCGACACCGGGAGCGGTCGGGTCACCGTCGGGCGCGACGGTGAGCCCGTCGTGCGCTACCGCCTGAACGCGCACGACGCCGCGCACATGCAGCGCGGCGTGGTGGGCGCGGCCGAGATCCTCGCCGCCGCGGGTGCGACATCGGTGCGCAGTTCGCACCAGAACCGGGTGGCCGCGGACCTGCCGGGGCCGCTCGACGACTTCGCCGCCGCCGCGCAGCGCGAGGGCTACGCGCCCGCCCGGTGCTCGATGATCGCTCTGCACATCATGGGCACCGCCGCGATGGGCGGTAGCCGCGAGACCTCCGCGACGGATCCGGACGGCGCGACCTGGGAGGTGCCGAACCTCGTGGTCGCGGACGCCTCCTGCTTCCCCACGCCGAGCGGCGTGAACCCCATGATCTCCATCGAGGCCATCGCGCACATGAACGCGACCCGGCTCGCGGCGCGACTCACGTAGCGCAGGCCCGCGCGCTACGGCCGGCGTTCGTCCTCGGGCAGGTACCAGTCCGGGAGCGGCTCCGTGGACAGGCGGGTCGGGTCACCGGGCCGGGTGAGGGTGAACAGCGCCCGCTGGATGCGGGGAATCCGGTTCATGTCGTCCGCGATCGCCGCCAGGCGGGCCGCGACCTGCGATTCCGGCAGGTCGCCCTCGAGGTCGACGGCGGCGACGAGGAACAGGCGGTCGGCGCCGACCCACTCCATGTGCAGGAAGCTGACCTGCTTGACGTCCGGGTGCGCGAGCAGGGCCTCCAGCATGCGGTTGCGGGCGAGCGGCGTCGCCTCCTCACCGGTGAGGAAATCCATGTTCCGCCGGATCAGGAAGACCGCGACGAAGCCCAGCAGGATGCCGACGAGGATCGAACCGATCGCGTCCCACACCGGATTGCCCGTGATCTGGTGCAGCGCCATCGCGGCCGCGGCGATGACGATGCCGATGAGCGCGCTGAGGTCCTCCGCGAAGACCGAGCGCAGCACGGGGTTCGACGTGACCCGCACGTACCGCAGCGGGTGCAGCATCCGCTCCTGTGCGCCCTCCTTGGTCTGGCGCAGTGCCTGCAGGAACGAGGTGCCCTCGAGGACGAAGGAAATGGCCAGGACGGCGTAACCCCAGCCGTAATCCGTGGCCTCCTCGGGCGCGCCGAGGGAGGAGATGCCGTGCCACACCGACACCGCGGCACCCACGCTGAACAGGCCGAAGGCCGCGAACATCGACCACACGTAGCCCGAGCGCCCGTACCCGAACGGGTGCGCCTCGTCGGCGGGCTTGCTCGCGCGCTTCGCGCCGATGAGCAGGAAGACCTCGTTGCCCGTGTCGGCCCACGAGTGCGCCGCCTCCGCCACCATCGCCGCCGAGCCGGTCACCACCGCGGCGACCGACTTCGCCACCGCGATCAGCACGTTCGCGCCGAAGGCGATGAGCACCGTCAGCAGGCTCTCGTCCTGGGAATCGTCCGCCGCCTCGTCGCTCATGCTGCTGATCGTAGGCCCGGCGATGCCGTGCGCCGGGCATGATGGGGGGCATGGGTGCATTCGATCCGTACGCCGCCGACGACCGTCGCTACGAGGCGATGCCGTACCGGCGGGTGGGCGCGTCGGGCCTGCGGCTCCCGGCTGTCTCGCTCGGCCTCTGGCACAACTTCGGCGACGACAAGCCGCTGCAGACCCAGCGCGACATCCTGCGCCGAGCCTTCGACCTGGGCGTGACCCACTTCGACCTCGCGAACAACTACGGCCCGCCGCCCGGCAGCGCGGAGCGGAACTTCGGCACCCTGTTCGCCGAGGACTTCCGGCCCTACCGCGACCAGCTGATCATCTCCTCGAAGGCGGGATGGGACATGCAGCCCGGCCCCTACGGCTTCGGCGGCTCCCGCAAGTACCTGCTGTCCTCGCTGGACCAGTCCCTGCGGCGGATGGGCCTCGACCACGTGGACATCTTCTACAGTCACCGGCCCGATCCCGAGACGCCGCTCGAGGAGACCATGGGCGCGCTGCACACCGCCGTCACCTCGGGACGGGCGCTGTACGTGGGCATCTCGTCGTACAGCGCGGAGCTCACCGCGCGGGCGCAGGAGATCATGCGCGACCTCGGCACGCCGCTGCTCATCCACCAGCCGTCGTACTCGATGCTCAACCGCTGGATCGAGCGCGGCGGGGAGACCGGCACCGGCCCCTCGCTACTGGAGACCACCGCCGCCGAGGGAATGGGCGTCATCGCGTTCTCGCCGCTGGCGCAGGGCCTGCTCACCGACCGCTACCTCGGCGGCGTGCCGGAGGACTCCCGCGCCGCGGCGGGCAAGAGCCTCTCGGGCGGCATGCTCTCCGAGGAGAACCTCGCGCGCGTGCGGGGGCTCGCGGGCATCGCCGCCGACCGCGGCCAGACCCTCGCGCAGATGGCCATCGCCTGGGTGCTCCGGTCGCCGGCGGTGACCTCCGCGTTGATCGGCGCGTCCAGCGTCGCGCAGCTCGAGGACAGCGTGGGCGCCGTCGCGAACCTCGAGTTCACCCCCGACGAGCTGACCGCGATCGACGAGTTCGCCGTGGACGGCGACGTGAACATCTGGTGGGGCGCCACCGCCTCGACGCCGTGACCGCCGCGAGACCGGGTGCGGCCGGCGCACCCCGTGACGCCCGTGCGGCCGCTGCCGGCGGGCGGGACACCGGCCGGCACGACTCCGCCGGGCGGCTGTACGGCGGCGCCGATGCCCGGACACGGCACGCGGAGCGCCTCGCCCGGCTGGAGGAGGCGGGGCTGGAACTGTTCGCCACCGCCGGGTACCAGCAGACGACGGTCGCCGACGTGTGCGAGCGGGCGAAGGTCTCGCGGCGCCACTTCTACGAACAGTTCGCCGACCGCGAGGCCCTGCTGCGGCACCTCTACACCGCCGTCCACGACCGGGGGCGCGCGGCCGTGGCCGCCGCCCTGGCGGAGGGGGCACCCGCAGCGGGCACGGGCGACGGTGCCGTCGCGCCCCTGGTCGCGCGGGGCCTGACGGCCTACATCGAGGCGATCCTCGCGGACCCGCGCGGGCTGCGGGTCGCGCTCGTCGAGGTCGTGGGCGTGAGCGCCGAACTGGAGGCCTACCGCCTGGCCAACCGCGACCAGTGGGCGCGGACCATCCGCGCGGCGGCGGAGGCGGCCGGCGCGCGCCCGGTCGCGCCGTGGGTGCATGCGGCCTTCATCCCCTCGGTCAACGAATTCGTCCTCGCCTGGTGGCAGTACGCCGAGGATCGGTCCGACCCCGCCGAGCTGGTGCGCGTGTTGACCTCCGTGCTGACGAACCTGCTGGTGACCGCACCGTCGGACAGGAACTGACCGGATTCCGCACTAGCCTGGCGCCGTGCCCACCATCGCCGTCCCCGTGCTGCCCTGCGTCGACCCCGAGTCCCTCCGCGACTTCTACTCGGCCCTCGGATTCGAGTGCATCGACTACCAGGTGCGCCCGTACCTGTACCTCGCGTTCCGGCGCGACGGTGCGGACGTCCACTTCGGGCGGTTCGCCCGCGACGCGGACGACACGGGGACCTGCCTGCTGCTGGTCGACGACGTGGCCGCCGAGCACGCGGCGTTCAAGGCCGCGATCAAGGGGCTGCTGGGCAGGGTGCCCGCCTCCGGCGAGCCGCGGCTGACCCGCTTCCGCCCCGGCGCCACGCGGTTCACCCTCGTCGATCCGTCGGGGAACCAGCTGCTGGTGATCCAGAAGGACGAGCCGGAGTTCGATTACGGCGGCGGGAAGGAGCTCTCGGGACTGGCGAAGGCGCTCGACAACGCCCGGATCCTCAGCGGCTTCAAGAACGACGACGCCGCGGCGTACCGCGCGCTGACCTCGGCGCTGCGGCGCCCCAAGGAGGGCGACACCGACGCCGACCGGGCGCTGGCCCTGGCCTTCCTGCTCGAGATCGCGCCCGCGGCGGGGCGCGCGGCGGACGTGGCCGCGCTGGCGGGGGAGTGGCGAGCGCTGCCGGTGACGGCGGAGCAACGGGAGGTCGCGGTCGCGACCGCGGCCGATCCGGCCGCGCTCCGGGCGATGCTGGCCGGCGCCGCGGAGGATCGCGCAGGTGACGGGGAGAACCGCACGGCCGGCGGGGATACGTAGCGCCGCGACGGCACCCGCGGCATCAGGCGACGCGCGTGCGATCGGGGTTGGCGCGCACCGTCTTCAGGGACTTCTCGAGTTCCTTCTTGGTGGCGCCGTGCGCGGCCATCCGGTTGAGCTTGTGGATCACCACGGGGCACTTGAGGCACCGCGTCTTCTTGCGGCAGCACTTCTTCTTGGGCTTGCTGCCCACGAGCTTGTGCGCCTTGGTCTTACTCACACAAGTAGGTTAGCGCAACCTAAGCGTGGGATGCCAACCGTCACATCCGGCGGTCACGATGCGGCTCCGCGGGCCTCCGGGAAGTAACCTGGTCACGACCAGGCGTGTCCGCACGCCCCCTTCGACGCGCCCACGGACCACCGACCGCCGCGGCGCGCACGATCACCTCACAGGAGAACCACAGTGGCTCAGCCCAGCTTCCGCAACGTCGCCATCGTCGCGCACGTCGACCACGGGAAGACCACTCTGGTCGACGCCATGCTGCGGCAGTCCGGCGCGTTCGGCGAGCGCGCCGAACTGGTCGACCGGGTCATGGACTCGGGCGACCTGGAGAAGGAGAAGGGCATCACCATCCTGGCGAAGAACACGGCCGTGCATCGTGTCAACGCCGATGGCACCACCACCGTCATCAACGTGATCGACACCCCGGGCCACGCCGACTTCGGCGGCGAGGTCGAGCGCGGCCTGTCCATGGTCGACGGCGTCGTCCTGCTCGTCGACGCCTCCGAGGGCCCGCTCCCGCAGACCCGCTTCGTGCTGCGCAAGGCGCTCGCCGCGTCGCTGCCCGTGATCCTGGTCGTGAACAAGACCGACCGCCCCGACGCCCGCATCGAGGAGGTCGTCACCGAGGCCCAGGACCTGCTGCTGGACCTCGCCTCCGACCTGTCCGACGAGGCCGCGGAAGCCGCCGAGCTCGCGCTCGGGCTGCCCGTGATCTACGCCTCCGGCCGCGAGGGCAAGGCATCGACCACCGCGCCCGCCAACGGCGCCGTCCCGGACGCCGAGAACCTCGACGAGCTGTTCCAGATCCTGCACGACCACATCCCCGCGCCCAAGGGCGATGCCGAGGCCCCGCTGCAGGCCCACGTGACCAACCTCGACGCCTCGGCGTTCCTCGGCCGCCTCGCGCTGGTCCGCATCCACAACGGCACGCTGCGCAAGGGCCAGACCGTGGCCTGGATGCGCGAGGTCGACGGCGAGCCCGTGGTCACCAACGCCAAGGTCACCGAGCTGCTCGCGACCGAGGGCGTCGAGCGCAAGCCCGCGGAGGAGGCCGTCGCCGGCGACATCGTGGCCGTCGCGGGCTTCCCCGAGATCATGATCGGCGACACCCTCGCCGACGTGGAGAACCCCGTCGCGCTGCCGCGGATCACCGTCGACCAGCCCGCCATCTCGGTCACCATCGGCACCAACACGTCGCCGCTCGTCGGCAAGGTGTCGGGCCACAAGCTGACCGCCCGCATGGTCAAGTCGCGCCTCGACTCCGAGCTCATCGGCAACGTCTCGCTCAAGGTCATGGACATCGGTAAGCCGGACCAGTGGGAGGTGCAGGGCCGCGGCGAGCTGGCCCTGGCCATCCTCGTCGAGCAGATGCGCCGCGAGGGCTTCGAGCTCACCGTCGGCAAGCCGCAGGTGGTCACCCAGAAGATCGACGGCAAGGTGCACGAGCCCTACGAGCACCTGACGGTCGACGTGCCCGAGGAGTACCTCGGCTCCGTCACCCAGCTGCTCGCGAACCGCCGCGGCCGCATGGAGACCATGGCGAACCAGGGCGCCGGTTGGGTCCGCATGGAATTCGTCGTCCCGTCGCGCGGCCTCATCGGCTTCCGGACGGACTTCCTCACCGAGACCCGCGGCACCGGCATCGCGAACGCCGTCTTCCACGAGTACGCGCCGTGGGCCGGCGAGATCCGCGCCCGCCACACCGGCTCGCTGGTCTCCGACCGCCAGGGCACCGTGACGCCGTTCGCGATGATCCAGCTCGCGGACCGCGGCACCTTCTTCGTCGAGCCCGGCGCCGACACCTACGAGGGCATGGTCGTGGGCATCAACCCGCGCGCCGAGGACCTCGACATCAACGTGACCAAGGAGAAGAAGCTGACCAACATGCGTCAGTCCTCCGCCGACGTGATGGAGACCCTCGCCAAGCCCATCAAGCTGGAGCTCGAGGCCGCGATGGAGTTCTGCGCCGCCGACGAGTGCGTCGAGGTGACCCCCGAGGTGGTTCGGGTGCGTAAGGTGCACCTGAACGCCACCGAGCGCGCCCGCGAGCGGTCGCGCGCCAAGTCGCGGGACCAGGCCGCGGGCTGACCGCCCTCGGTCGCGGTGACGTGACCCGACGGTGACCGTCGGGCGGAGTGGACTTCGAGCGAGCGGTAGGAGGCACGAGCAGTGCGGCGTAGGTCCCTGGGGCTGACGGTGGCGTCGGCGCTGCTCGCGACGACCCTGACCGCCTGCGTCGCGGACCCGCCGCCGGCGGTGCCGGGCTCGGAGACCTCCGCGCCGCCGCAGGCCCCGGCCACCACCGGCGCCACCGTGCAGGTGGCGATCGACGGGCTGGGCCCCGGCTTCAACCCGCACCTCGCGTCCAATTCCTCCTCGGCCTCGCGGGCGCTGGCCGCGATGACCCTGCCGAGCGTCTTCCGCGAGGTCAAGGGGCCGGACGGGCGGGTCACGCTCGCGCAGAACACCGACCTCGTCCCGACGATCGAGCATCCCGCGCCGCTGCAGATCGCCTACACCATCCGGCAGGACGCGCAGTGGTCCGACGGTGCGCCCATCGCCGCCGAGGACTTCGTGTACCTCTGGCAGTCGATGACCACCGCGCCCGACACCGTGGGGTCCGCGCCGTACCGGCAGATCGAGTCGGTGGCGTCGGGCGCGGGCGGCAAGCGGGTCATCGTCACCCTCAAGGCCCCACTGCCCGGCTGGCGGACGCTGTTCCAGAACCTGCTGCCGAGCCACCTCGTCAAGGGCTCGCCCGGCGGCTTCAACGGCGCGATGCGGGAGAAGATCCCCGCCTCGGGCGCCGGCTACCTCGTCAAGAAGGTCGACGTGGCGCGCGACGAGGTCACCCTCGAGCGCAACGACCGGTACTGGATGAAGCCCGCGCGCGTGGACCGGATCGTGCTGCGCAAGGGCGGCACCGACACGCAGCTCGCCAATTCGGTCCGCACCGGCGACGTGCAGGTGGTCTCGATGCACGGCGGGCAGTCCCTGCTGGCGCAGCTCACGTCGATCTACGAGGTGCGGGCCGTGGAGCAGGTCGACCCCCGGGTGCTGTCGCTGACGCTGAACACCCGGTCGAAGTTCCTCTCCGACGTGGAGGTGCGGCGCGCCCTGCTCGACGCGGTGAACGTGGACCTGCTCACGACGGTCGGCTCCGGCGGCGATGCGGTGCGCCCCGCCCGCGCGCAGGTGCTGGCACCGTCGGACCCCGGCTACGCACCGACGATGCCGGCGCGCCCCGCCCCCGCGGAGGCGAAGGCCCGGCTGGAGCAGGCGCTCGCCGCCGCCGGGTACACGCTGCAGAACGCCCCGATCCCGCCGAGTCAGAGCGTTCCCCCCACGCCGCCGCCCACCGCGACCGAGCCCACGGCACCGAGCACCAGCACCGACCCGTCGGCGCTCCCGGTGCCGCCCTCGCCGTCGCCCGGCGAGAACGTCCAGCAGTACGTGCGCGACGGGGTGCCGATGTTCCTGCGGATCGGGGTGCCGCAGGGCAACGTCGCCGCGTTCGCCGTCGCCAGCAACGCCACCGATCAGCTCCGGGCCATGGGCGTCTTCGCCTCGGTGGTCACCCTGGAGCCGCAGGTGGTCGCGGGTACCGCGCTCCTCGACGGTGCCGTCGACGCCGTCGTCGGCTGGTCCAGCACCGGTCCCACGCCAGCCGAGCGGTTCGCCTCCCGCGTCGAGTGCCCCGCACCCCCGTCGGAGGGCACGCAGCGGCCCACGACCACCAGCGCGCCGCCGGTGCCGAACCTCGAGAACGACCCCGCGGCGACCACCGTCGGGGGCAACCTGGCCGGCCTGTGCGACGCGGACCTGCAGGGCCTCGCGCTCGACGGGCTGCGCGGCGGCCCCATCGACCTCGCGGCGATCGACGCGCAACTGTGGTCGCGCGCGACCGTGCTGCCGATCCTGCAGGACGTGACCCTGACGGCCGTCGGCCCGACGGTGCAGGGGGTGACGCTGGAGGGCCCGCCGCGCGACGGGGTCTTCACCGGCGTGGAGGGATGGTCCCGCAAGTGACGCACGCGAGCGGACGGCGGCTGCTGCTGGTGCACGCGCACCCCGACGACGAGACGATCACCACCGGCGGGACCATCGCGCGCTACCTCGCCGAGGGCGCCGAGGTGACCGTGGTGACCTGCACGCTCGGCGAGGAGGGCGAGGTGATGGAGCCGCGCTTCGCACAGCTCACGGCCGAGAACGCCGACCAGCTGGGTGGGTACAGGATCGGCGAGCTCACCGGCGCGCTGGCCGCGCTGAGCGACCCCGCGGGCCCGGTGCTGCGGCCGCGCTTCCTCGGCGGCATGGGCCGCTGGCGCGACTCCGGCATGGCCGGTACTCCCGCGGCCGAGCATCCCCGCGCCTTCGCGTCGTCGCCGTACCGGGAGTGGGTCGACGGCAGCCCCCTGGAGGCGCTCACGCGGATCATCCGCGAGACGCGGCCCCAGGTCGTGGTGACCTACGACGAGATCGGCGGCTACGGGCACCCCGATCACATCACCGCGCACCGCGTCACCCACGGCGCCGTCTCCGCCGCAGCGGATCCGGCGGTCCCGGGGGAGCCGTGGGCCGTCGCGAAGCTGTACTGGACGGTGACCTCGCGCGGTGACCTCGACGCCGGGCTCGCGGCGCTGCGCGACGCGGAGTTGCCCGCGGGCTGGCGCGTGCCCGCGACGGACGAGCTTCCGGCCCGGGACGACGCCGCGATCACCACCCGGATCGACGTCTCCGCCGTTCTCGACCGCAAACGCGCCGCCCTCCGCGCCCACGCGACGCAGCTCGGCCTCAGCACGGACGGTGCCGCGCTCGCACTGACCAACCGGATCGCGCAGCCCGTGTTCGCCGAGGAGGCCTACGTGCTCGCCCACGGTGCGCCGGTCCCCGGCGCCGACGGGCTCGAGCGCGACCTGTTCGCGGGGGTGGCGTGATGGAACCGCTCGACAGGATCCTGCTCGGCCTCGCCGTCGTGGGCGGCGCCGTCTGCGCCGTCGGCGCGACGATGTACCTCTACCTCTACGCCGGCTCGGTGCCCCTTCCGATCTCCGCGGTTCTGTTCGGCGCGCTGCTCGCGGGAATCTCCGTCGCGGCGCGTCGCCTGGGGGGCGAACCCGTCCACGGCGCGCTGCCCGTGATCGCGTTCCTCCTGGTGATCGCGGTGTTCCTGCTCGGTGGTCCGGGCGGCGACATCGTGCTCTACGCCGACTGGCGGCTGCTGCTGCTCCTGCTCTGTGGAATCGGGATGCCGATCCTCGCGGGACACCTGGCATCATCGATGGAGTGACGGACGCTTCAGAGCAGACCCCCGCTCTTCTGCCGATGCCCTCGGTGCCGAAGCGAGCGGCGGAGCCGTACGTGCCGACCGCCTCGGCCATGCGCCGCGCCCTGCGGCGGGCGCGGGACGGCGCGGTGCTCAACGTCGACGAGGCGCAGGTGCTGCTCGCGGCCCGCGGCGATGATCTGGACGACCTGTGCCGCTCCGCGGCGCGGGTGCGCGACGCCGGGCTCCTCGAGGCCGGGCTCACCGGGGCCGACGGTACGCCGCAGGTCACGTACAGCAAGAAGGTCTTCATCCCGATCACGCGGCTGTGCCGCGACCGCTGCCACTACTGCACCTTCGTGACGGTGCCGGGCAAGCTGGCCGCGGAGGGGCACGGCGCCTACATGGAGCCGGACGAGATCCTCGAGGTCGCACGCCGCGGCGCCGAACTCGGCTGCCACGAGGCGTTGTTCACGTTGGGCGATCGGCCGGAGGACCGCTGGGAGGCGGCCCGGACGTGGCTCGACGAACGCGGCTACGACTCGACGCTGGACTACGTGCGCGCCATGGCGATCCGCGTGCTGGAGGAGACGGGGCTGCTACCGCACCTCAACCCGGGCGTCATGAGCTGGGAGGAGCTGTCGCGGCTCAAGCCCGTCGCGCCGTCGATGGGCATGATGCTCGAGACCACCTCGGAGCGCCTGTTCACCGAGAAGGGGCAGCCGCACTACGGCTCGCCGGACAAGGACCCGGCCGTGCGCCTGCGCACCCTCACCGACGCGGGGCGCCTCTCGGTGCCCTTCACGACGGGGCTGCTCATCGGCATCGGTGAGGACGAGCGGGAACGCGCCGAGTCGATCATGGCCATCCGCAAGGCGCACAAGGCGTTCGGTCACGTGCAGGAGGTCATCATCCAGAACTTCCGCGCCAAGCCCGACACCGCCATGCGGTCGGTCGAGGACGCGGACCTGGAGGTCTACCGCGCGGCGATCGCCGTGACGCGGATGGTGCTGGGACCCGCGATGCGGGTGCAGGCCCCGCCGAACCTGGTGTCGGCCGACGAGTGCCGCCTACTGCTGGAGGCCGGCGTCGACGACTGGGGCGGCGTCTCGCCGGTGACCCCGGACCACGTCAACCCCGAGCGCCCCTGGCCGGACCTGGATGCGCTCGCCGCGATCACCGCGGATGCGGGCTTCGAGCTGCGGCAGCGGCTCACGGCGCAGCCCAAGTACGTGCGCGCCGGCAACCCGTGGATCGACCCGCGCGTCGCGCCGCACGTCGCGGCGCTCGCCGACGCCGAGACGGGGCTCGCTGACCCCGGGGCGATGCCCGTCGGACTGCCCTGGCAGGAGCCCGACGAGGAGTGGGCGTCCTCCGGCCGGACCGACCTCAACACCGCCATCGACATCGACGGCCGCAACACCGACACCCGCTCGGATCTCGGCTCCGCCTTCGGCGACTGGGAGTCGGTGCGCGAGCAGGTGCTCTCGCTGTCGGCGCCCGAGAAGGTGGAGTCCGACGTGCTGTCGGCACTGCGGGCCGCGGAGAAGAACCCGGGCGGCCTGTCCGACGACCAGTACCGGGCGCTCGCGTACGCCGACGGCAGCGGGCTGGAGGCGCTGGTGGCGCTGGCGGATCAGCTGCGCAAGGACGTCGTCGGCGACGTGGTGACCTACGTGGTCAACCGGAACATCAACTTCACCAACATCTGCTACACCGGCTGCCGGTTCTGCGCCTTCGCGCAGCGCAAGGGCGACGCCGACGCCTTCACCCTGTCGATGACGGAGGTCGCCGACCGCGCCGAGGAGGCGTGGCGGGTGGGCGCCACCGAGGTGTGCATGCAGGGTGGTATCGACCCCGACCTGCCCGCCACCGGCTACGCCGACCTGGTGCGCGCCGTCAAGGACCGCGTGCCCGGCATGCACGTGCACGCTTTCAGCCCGATGGAGATCGTCAACGGTGCCGCCCACTCCGGGGAGTCCGTGCGCGACTGGCTGATCGGCCTGCGGGAGGCGGGCCTGGACACCATCCCGGGCACCGCCGCCGAGATCCTCGACGACGAGGTCCGCTGGGTGCTCACCAAGGGCAAGCTGCCCACGTCGGCGTGGATCGACGTGGTCACCACGGCGCACGAGGTGGGCATCCGTTCCAGCTCGACGATGATGTACGGCCACGTCGACAACCCGTCGCACTGGGTCACGCACCTGAACGTGCTGCGCGACATCCAGGACCGCACGGGCGGTTTCACCGAGTTCGTGCCGCTGCCGTTCGTGCACCAGAGCGCCCCGCTGTACCTGGCGGGCGCGGCACGGCCGGGGCCGACCAAGCGCGACAACCGCGCGGTGCACGCGCTGGCCCGGGTCATGCTGCACGGCCGCATCGACCACGTCCAGACGTCGTGGGTCAAGCTGGGCACGGCGGGCACGCAGGCCATGCTGCAGGGCGGCGCGAACGACCTGGGTGGCACCCTGATGGAGGAGACGATCTCGCGGATGGCGGGATCGGCGCACGGATCGGAGAAGACAGTGGCCGAACTGCACGCGATAGCCAACGGCATCGGGCGGCCCGCCCGTGAGCGGACCACGACGCACGCCCAGCGGGGGGCGGCGTGAACGCGCTGGAGCCGCGCGGCGGCGCGGTCACGGGCACGGTGACGGACCTGGAACTGGCGCGCACCGTCGGGGTGTTCGTGACGGTCGCGCGGCCCGCGGTCGCCGGCGTCCGCATCGTCTCCACGCTCGCCGGGCTCACCCCGATCCCACTGGTCAACGGCTACCTCAAGCGCGACGCCGACGGGCGGTCCCGGTGGTGGGTCATCCCCGTCGGCGCGGTCTCGACGGTGGCGGTGGCCTGGCCGGGCGCGCTCGGGATCATCGCGCGGCTGCTGCCCGTGCAGACCTACCTCGGCTTCGCCAACCAGACCCTCGTGGTCGTCGGCGTGGCGGGCGAGCACGGTGTCGACCAGGTACCCGAGCAGATCGACCTCGTCGCGCGGGTGCTCTCGCGGCGCCAGATCGACGCCCGGGCGCTGCTCGGCGATCACCCCGGATTCCAGGACCTGGTGCCGGTGCGCGAGACGAGCGACAAGCTCCGCGGCGGCGTCTTCTCGGCGTTCGGCGCGGTCCGCGACGTCCTGCACACCGTGAAGTCGGCGCGCTCGGCCCTCGAATCGCGCCCGCGGCCCGCCGGCGTCTTCGACACGCTCGGCAAGCTGCCCGTCGTCGGCGCGGTGGCCGGCTACGTGGGCGAGTTCGCCACACTGCGCATCGTCGAGGCGCGCGCCTCCGACGGGGCGAAGATCCTCGGCCTGGAGGCCGCCTTCGCAGGCAGCGCGGCACCGTCGGTCATCGAGGCGGACCCCGAAGCGGAGTCGTAGTCCTGAATCCTGTCGGTCGGCGGCGCTAGACTCGGCGGCATGACCGCAGCTCGGAGAGTCGACTTGATGTCGCTGGACGACTGGCGTGCCCTGGGGGAGGACACGGCGGGCCGGTCGGAGCTTCAGGAGGGGGTCCTGATCGTGTCTCCGAGTCCGGTGCCGAGGCATCAGAAGGCGGGTTTTCGACTCGGTTTGGCGCTACACCCGCAGGTACCCGACGGCGTCGAGATCGTGCCGGATGTCGACGTCATCGTGGCGAGCGGGTTCCCGCCGACCGTGCGTCGTCCGGATCTCGTGATCGTGACGGCGAGCATCGAGACGGACATCGTCGCCGCAGATGTGGTGCTCGTCGTCGAGATCCTCTCGCCCGGCACCCGTCGCCAGGATCTGGTGACCAAGCGCAGCGAGTACGCCGACGCGGGGATCCCGCACTACTGGATCGTCGACCTCGACGGCGGTCCGAGCATCGAGGCCCTGCGACTCGAGGACGGCGCCTACATCGGCGAGGTCGTCACGGGGGTGCTGGAGACGACGGTGCCGTTCGACGTCCGCGTGGACCTGACCGCCCTCGCCTGACGAGCGTCGGCGCGAACTCCCCAGGTCCCAAAGTCGCGACCAACGCAGGGCGGAGCGTGTCGTCGAGCATCGCCGCGAGAAACCCGCCCTGCACCGAACCCCGCGGGTTTCAGCAGATGACTGCCGGCGTCGAAGGACACCGTGATCGACGCGAACATGTACCGGCGACAGCTGTGGCGACGAAGCGCGTTGGCCTCACGGCGCTCAGGAGATGAGCCCCACGACGGTCGCGGAGATGAACGAGACCAGGGTCGCGCCGTAGAGCAGCTTGAGGCCGAACTTGGCGATCTGATCGCCCTGTTCGGGGGCGAGGGATTTGGCGGCGCCGGCGATGATGCCGATCGAGCTGAAGTTGGCGAAGGAGACCAGGAAGGTCTGCACGATCGCGGTGGCGCGCGCGCTCATCTCGACCGGGCCGTTGCCGGACGGGTTCGCCTCGGTGAAGGACATCATGGCGACGAACTCGTTGCTGACGAGCTTGGTCGCCATGATCTCGCCCGCCTGCACGCTCTCGGACCACGGCACGCCGGTGAGCCATGCCAGCGGTGCGAAGGCGTACCCGAGGACGTCCTGGAACGTGGTGCCGCCGAAAATCGCCGCGAAGAGGCCGTTCACCAGCGCGAGCAGCGCGACGAAGCCGATCAGCATCGCGGCGACGGTGAGCGCCACCTTCGCGCCGTCCATGATGTATTCGCCGAGCATCTCGAAGAACGACTGCTTCTTCTGCTCCGGCGGCGCGAAGACGTCGTCCTCCGGCGCGATCTCGTACGGGTTGAGCAGCGAGACCACGATGAAGGCGCCGAACAGGTTGAGCACGATCGCCGCGACCACGTAGCGGGGCTCGATCATCGTCATGTACGAGCCGACGATCGACATCGACACCGTGGACATGGCCGACGCGGACAGCGTGTACAGGCGGTTCGCGGGCAGCGTCGGGAGGATCTTCTTGATCGCGATGAAGTTCTCGGACTGGCCGATGATCGCCGAGCTCACCGCGTTGAAGGACTCCAGTTTCGGCATGCCCGTGACCTTCGAGAGCGCGAGGCCGAGGTACTTGATGATCAGCGGCAGCAGCTTGATGAACTGCAGGATGCCGATCAGTGCCGAGATCAGGATGATCGGGGTGAGCACGTTGAGGAAGAAGACCGTGGGGCCGTCGGGGCTGGCCTTGTAGTCCACCAGGCCGCCGAAGACGAAGGCCGTGCCCTCGTGCGCATAGGACAACAACGTCTTGAAGCCGTTACCGAGGGCGCGGATGACGTTCTCGCCGACGGAGGTCTTGAGCATCACCAGGCCCAGTACGAACTGGATGGCGAGCATGCCCACGATGTACGGCGCCTTCTTCTTGAGCATGGCGACGTTCCGCGTGGGCAGGTACGCGAGGAGGAGGAAGACGACGAGTCCGAACACACCGACGATTACGTGCACTGGTGAATGAAATCACAGACCGGCAGGTTAGGCGACACTTCTTTGTGACACGTTCCAGCGGCGCGGAATACTGTCGGGTGGAAGCAGTCGGTGCGAAGGAGATGACAGGTGACGTACACCATCGCAGAGCCCTGTGTGGATGTGCTCGACAAGGCATGTATCGAGGAGTGCCCCGTCGACTGTATCTACGAGGGCAACCGGATGCTGTACATCCAGCCCGACGAGTGCGTGGACTGCGGCGCGTGCGAGCCCGTGTGCCCCGTCGAGGCCATCTTCTACGAGGACGACGTGCCGGATGAGTGGGCCGAGTACGTCACCGCGAACATCGATTTCTTCAACGAGATCGGTTCGCCCGGCGGCGCCGCGAAGCAGGGGAAGATCGATTACGACCATCCCTTCATCAAGGCGCTCCCGCCCATGAACACCGACACCGAGCACTGACGTGCCGCGCGTGCCCGTGGCGTCCGGCCTGCCGGACTTTCCGTGGGACACCCTGGCGGGCGCGAAGGCGAAGGCCGCCGCGCACGTCGGTGGCATCGTCGACCTCTCGGTCGGCACCCCGGTCGATCCGGTGGCCGAGCCCATCCGTCGTGCTCTCTACGAGGGCTCCGCGTTCCCGGGATACCCGGCGACGATCGGCACCCTCGCGCTGCGCGAGGCCGCCGCGGCGGCACTGAGCCGCCGGTACGGCACCGTCGCGCTGCCGGAGAACGCCGTCCTGCCCGTGATCGGGACCAAAGAGGCGATCGCGCAGCTGCCGTCGCAGCTCGGGCTCGGCGCGGGTGACACGGTCGTGATCCCCGAGGTGGCGTACCCGACGTACGAGGTGGGTGCGTTGCTCGCCGGCGCGCGGCCGGTGCGGGCCGACGGTACCGCGCAGCTCGGCCCGGAGCGGCCGGCGCTGGTCTTCGTGAACTCGCCGTCGAACCCGACCGGCAAGGTGCTCGGGGTCGATCACCTCCGCAAGGTGGTGCAGTGGGCCCGCGAGCGCGGCGCGATCGTGGCCTCGGACGAGTGCTACTTGGGTCTGGCCTGGGAGGCCGAGCCCGTTTCGGTGCTCGATCCCCGTGTCTGCGACGGCGACACCACCGGGCTGATCGCGATCCACTCGCTGTCGAAGACCTCGAACCTGGCCTCGTACCGCGCGGGTTTCCTCGCGGGCGATCCGGCGCTGATCGCGGAGCTGGCCGCGGTGCGCAAGCACGCCGGCGCCATCGTGCCGTTCCCGATCCAGGCGGCCATGACCTACGCGCTCTCGGTGGACGAGCACGAGGCGGAGCAGCGCGCCCGCTACGCCGCGCGCCGCGCGGTGCTGCTGCGGGCCGTGCGCGGCGCGGGCTTCGCCGTGGATCACTCGGAGGCCGGGCTGTACCTGTGGTCGACGCGCGGCGAGCCGTGCCGCGACACCGTCGACTGGCTGGCCGAGCGGGGCATCCTCGCCGCCCCGGGCGAGTTCTACGGCCCGCAGGGCGCCCAGCACGTGCGCATCGCCATGACCGCGACGGACGAGCGGATCGCCGCTGCCGCCGAGCGCCTGGCCTGATGGGGATCTCCGGCGTCTCGGCCGCGTGGCGGCCCGAGCTCGCCGGGATGCTGCTCGACGGTGCGCGGTCGGGCACCGTCGCCTTCACCGAGGTCGTGGCGGAGAACGTCGATCCGGCCGCTCCACCGCCGGAACTGGCGGACCTGGCGGGCCTGGGTGTCGCGGTGGTGCCGCACGGCGTGACGCTGGGGATCGCGGGCGCTGACCTCCCCGATCCCGGCCGCCTGCAGCGGCTCGCCGACCTCGCCGTGGCGTTGGACGCGCCGCTGGTCAGCGAGCACGTGGCGTTCGTCCGGGCGGGCACCGTCGGGCTGGACGACGATGCGCCGTCGGATCCGGCCGGGCCGCACGCCGACGTGCTCGAAGCCGGCCACCTCATGCCCGCGCCGCGCACCGCGGAGGCGCTCGACGTGCTCGTCGAGAACGTCCGGGCCGCTCAGGCGGCGTTGCCGGTGCCGCTCGCGCTGGAGAACATCGCGGCCCTGTTCGCCTGGCCCGAGGACGGCTACGACGAGCCCTCGTACCTGCGGGAACTGGTCGAGCGGACCGGTGTGCGCCTCGTTCTCGACCTCGCCAACGTCTACGCGTCGTGCACCGCGCGCGGGGCGGATGCCGCCGCCGAGCTGCGCCGGTATCCGCTCGAGGCCGTCGCGTACGTGCACATCGCGGGCGGCCGGTTCGACGGGACGCTCTACCTCGACACCCACGCTGATCCGATTTGTCCGGAAGTTCTGGAGCTGCTCGCCGTCTGGCGGGATTCACAGCGTTCTCTTGGGGGCGTTTCCGCAGGTGGGGGCGTGTTGCCCGGAGTGTTGCTGGAACGTGACGAGTCCGTGATCGAATCCGCCGTCCGGCACGAGATGCTGTGCCTACGAGAGGTTCTCGGGATCGACTGAACGACGAGGAGGTGCGGGATGGAGTTCGCCATCGTGCTCTTCGTGATCTTCGCAGTGATCGCCGTGTGCGTGTCCATCGCCGGCGGCGGTGGGAACGGTCGGCGCGGGGGACGCTCGCGCAGGCGGGGCGGCTCGTCCGGGAGCGGTTCGGCCTGGTTCTTCGACGGTTCCGACGGTGGTTCGCACCACTCGAGCCACGACTCCGGCTCCAACTGCAGCGCGAGCAGCTGCGGAGGCTCCAGCTGCGGGTCGAGCTCGTCGAGCAGTTCGAGCAGCTGTGGTTCCTCCTGAGGCGCGGGAGCGGTTGCGGCAGCGTCAGGCGGCGGTGCTCACCGATCTCCTCGCCGGCCGGGTGCCCGCCGGCTTCGATGCCGACGGCACCGCGTTGACCGGCAGGGTCCTCGCGGTGAAGCGGGCGGGCTCCGCGGCCCGGGCCCTTCCGGCGCTGCGGACCCTGCCCGGCTGGCCCGCGGGTTTCGTCGCCTATGCCGCGGCGCATCCGAAGGCCGACTGCTCCGCCCACGACGCCCGCGCCTACATCGCGTGGCTCCGCGCGCACGGCACCGACGCCGAGCGCGCCTGGGTCGCGGTGGAGGCGGTGCGCAGCGGGGCGCGGCGCTGGGCACTCGCGCGCGGCCGGCCCGTCGTCCGGGTGGGGTCCCGGGTGTACGGGGCGCGGCGACGGTAGCCGCTGCGGAGATCCGCGGCGCGGTCGGAGCCGCGGACGGTTGCTTGTGCGAAGAATTTGCGTTCCAGTGATACGCTATCGCAAAAGCGACTGAGGTTCAGTTGAGCGGAGGTGGTGAATATGCGATTCACGAAAGCGGGAACGGCGGCGGTCGCCGCACTGTGCGCGGCCGTGGTGATGTGCGGCGTCGCCCTGTGGATCATCGAATCACGGCTCGTCGCAGCTCATCCGGAGTGTGTGGGTGCGGGCTCTCCCCGGTTGTCGGTCTCGGAACGGGTCGGCGACGAACCGGTTCTCCACCGAGCGCTGGACCGGGTGCTCAGCGGCCTGGGGTGTGTTCCGGGCCTGCCGCGCGACGCGGTCGCGAAATAGAATTCACTGACACGGTACGAAAACGGCGGCCGGCGTCATGCCGGCCGCCGTCTCCCGAGACGCGGGTCAGTTCTTGTGCAGCGCGGCGTTGAGCTCGACGCCCTCGCTCTTCCAGGGCACGACCTCGACCGCGCCGGTCACCGAGTTGCGGCGGAACAGCAGGTTGCTGCGGCCGGCGAAGTCGCGCGCCTTGACCTGGGTGCCGTCCGGGGCGGTCACCTTGGTTCCGGCGGTGAGGTAGAGGCCCGCCTCGAGCACGCAGTCGTCGCCGAGCGGGATGCCCAGGCCCGAGTTGGCGCCCAGGAGGCACCGCTCGCCGAGCGCGATGATCTCCTTGCCCCCGCCCGACAGGGTGCCCATCGTGGACGCGCCGCCGCCTACGTCGGAGTGGTCGCCGATGACGACGCCGGCGGAGATGCGCCCCTCGACCATCGCCGTCCCCAGCGTGCCGGCGTTGAAGTTCACGAAGCCCTCGTGCATGACGGTCGTGCCCTCGGCGAGGTGGGCGCCGAGGCGCACCCGGTCGGCGTCGCCGATGCGCACGCCGGTGGGCAGCACGTAGTCGACCATCCGCGGGAACTTGTCCAGCGAGTAGACGGTGACCTGCCCGCGCTTGCGCAGTGCCGCGCGCACCAGCTCGAAGCCGGCGGGGGAGCAGGGCCCGAAGTTCGTCCACACGACGTTCGCCAGCAGGCCGAACTGTCCCTCGAGGCTCAGCCCGTGCGGCTGGACGAGGCGGTGGCTCAGCAGGTGCAGGCGCAGGTACACGTCGTGCGCGTCGATCGGCGCCGCCGCCAGGTCCGCGATGGTGGTCTCGACGACGACGGTACGCACCTTGCGATCGGCGTCCGGGCCCGCGAGGGCGGTCAGCTCGGCGGGCGCGCCCGCCGGATCCTGGACCGACCCGGCGGTGCCGCCGCCGTCGGTCAGCTCCGGCGCGGGGAACCAGGTGTCGAGCACCGTCCCGTCGTCGGTGAGGGTGGCCAGTCCGTATGCCTTCGCTCCACGATTCGTCACCCGCTCAGACTACTGGCCCCTCCGGGGTGGCGGCGGCCCAGGCGAGCGGTCGCGGCGGCGTTCCCTCCCCGCGGCGCGCTCGCGCTGCGCAGTCGCCGGATTCGGATACCGTCCATGCAGTGACCACGACTCTCGACACGGCCAGGCTCGCCAACCGGATCGATGACGCCGTCGACGACGGGGACCTGGCGACCGTCTCGTCGCTCATCGCACCGCTCACGTCGCACCAGGTCGCCGACGTCCTCGAGCGCCTGAGCCGCAAGGACCGCGCCGTCGTCTTCCGGCTCCTCGCCAAGGACGAAGCGCTGACCGTCTTCGAATCGCTGGACGCGCCGCTGCAGGGCGAGCTGATCCACGACCTCCAGGACGAACAGGTCACCGGCCTGTTCGCCGACCTCGACCCCGACGACCGGGTCACCCTGCTCGACGAACTGCCCGCGACCGTGGCCGCGCGCCTGCTGCACGGCCTGCCCGAGGGGGAACGTGCCGCCACCGCGGCCCTGCTCGGCTACCCGCAGGGCTCCGTCGGACGCGAGATGACGCCCGAGTTCGTCTCGGTGCACCCGGGCGACACCGCCGAAGAGGCCCTCGCCGCGGTCCGGGAGCGCATCGATGACGTCGAGACCATCTACGGCATCCCCGTCGTCGGCCCCGGCCGGGTGCTCGTGGGCATCGTCGGGCTGCGGGGCCTGCTGCGCAGCGATCCGGAGACCCCGGTCAGCGAGATCATGAACATCGCGGGCACGGCCCGGGCACGGGAGTCCGCCGAGGACGCCGCGCGCCGCTGCGCCGAGCAGCGGCTGCTGGTGATGCCGATCGTCGACGACGAGCACCGCCTCGTCGGCATCCTCACCGTCGACGACGCCCTCCGCATCCTCGAGGAGGCGGAGAGCGAGGACGCCGCGCGCCAGGGCGGTGTCGAACCGCTGAACCGGCCCTACCTGTCCACGCCCGTGCGGACCCTGGTGCGCTCGCGCGTCGTGTGGCTGCTCGTCCTCGCGATCGGCGCGACGCTCACCGTGAAGGTGCTCTCCGTCTTCGAGGACAGCCTGCAGGAGATGGTGGTGCTCTCGCTGTTCGTGCCGCTCATCATCGGCACCGGCGGTAACACCGGCAACCAGGCCGCCACCACCGTCACCCGCGCGCTCGCGCTGGGCGACATCACCACCCGCGACGTCTTCCGGGTGCTGGGGCGGGAAGTCCGCGTGGGGGCGACGCTCGGCCTGGTCCTGGGCACCCTCGGTGCGGTCATCGCGGGCGTCCTGTTCGGCACCGATGTGGGCCTGGTGATCGGCGCGACGCTGTTCGGCGTGTGCACCATGTCGGCCACCGTCGGCGGTCTCATGCCGATCGTGGCGAAATCGATCGGCGTGGACCCGGCGGTCTTCTCCAACCCGTTCATCAGCACGTTCGTCGACGCGACGGGCCTCATCCTGTACTTCCTCATCGCCAAGGCGATCCTCGGGATCTGACCACTCCCCTGGAGCGGTGACTCCGCCGTCGCGCCCTTGGCGGTGGTCGCGTCCGGTAGCGCCACCACGCTGGGGCTGTGCCCGCCCGCCGCGACCTCGGAGTGGTCGCGCCCCGTAGCGCCACTACGCTGGGGCCGTGCCCCTCGACATCACCCAGAACCCGATCGACCTCACCGCCGCGCTCGTGGACATCCCCAGCGTGAGCCACGACGAGGAGCGCATCGCCGACGAGGTGGAGGCCGCGCTCCGCGCACTCGGTCGCTTCGAGGTGCTCCGCGTGGGCAACAACGTGCTGGCCCGCACCGACCGCGGCCTGCCGCAGCGGGTGATGCTCGCGGGCCACCTCGACACCGTGCCGATCGCCGACAACGTGCCCAGCCGCCGTGAGGGCGGCGTGCTGCACGGCTGCGGCACCGTCGACATGAAGAGCGGGGACGCGGTCTTCCTGCACCTCGCCGCCACGCTGGCCGAGCCCGCGTACGATCTGACGCTCATCTTCTACGAGTGCGAGGAGATCGCCTCGCAGTTCAACGGTCTCGGCCGCATCGAGCGGGAGCTCCCGGAGTGGCTGGCCGCCGACGTCGCGATCCTCGGCGAGCCCTCGGGCGGGCTCATCGAGGCGGGCTGCCAGGGCACCATCCGGGTGCGCATCACCGCGGGCGGGGTCCGGGCGCACAGCGCGCGGTCGTGGCTGGGGGACAACGCGATCCACAAGTTGGGGCCCGTCCTCACGGCCCTGCAGGGCTACACCGCGCGCACCGTCGACATCGACGGCTGCGAGTACCGCGAGGGCCTCTCCGCGGTGAAGATCGAGGGCGGCGTCGCCGGCAACGTCGTGCCCGACGAGGCCTTCGTCGACGTCAACTTCCGCTTCGCCCCGGACCGCACGGTCGAGGAGGCCGTCGCCCACGTCCGCGAGGTCCTCGCGGGACCGCTCGCCGACGGTGCGCTGTCCTTCGACGTCACCGACGCGGCCCCCGGCGCGCTGCCCGGCCTCGGCGCCCCGGCTGCGGCGAGGCTCGTGGCGGCCGCGGGCGGCCGCTTCCGCGCCAAGTACGGGTGGACCGACGTCTCCCGCTTCGCCGCGCTGGGCATCCCCGCGGTGAACTTCGGCCCGGGCGACCCCAACTACGCGCACAAGCGCGACGAACACGTCGAGACTGCGCAGATCACCGAGGTGGCCGCCGTGCTGCGCGCCTTCCTCGCTGGGTAGGTTGTGCGTCATGGCCTCCGATAAGAAGCCCTCCGCCGACCACTACCTGCGTTACCGCGGCCCCGTCCGCGTGCAGGGCGCGGCGGCGACGGAATCGTCGACCACCGATCAGCGGCTGCTCGCCAACGCGGACGACGCCGACTGGCTGCACCGCGACCCCTGGCGCGTCATGCGGATCCAGGCCGAGTTCGTCGAGGGCTTCGGGGCCCTCGCCGAACTGCCGCGGGCCGTCACGGTGTTCGGTTCCGCTCGGATCAAACAGGATTCGGCCGAGTACGCGACCGGGCGCGAGCTGGGCGCCGGTCTCGTGCGGGCCGGCTACGCCGTGATCACCGGCGGCGGACCGGGCGCGATGGAGGCGGCGAACCGCGGCGCCAAGGACGCCGACGGTCTCTCGGTGGGGCTGGGCATCGAGTTGCCCTTCGAGCAGGGGCTCAACGACTGGGTCGACCTCGGCATCAACTTCCGCTACTTCTTCGTGCGGAAGACGATGTTCGTCAAGTACGCGCAGGCCTTCGTCTGCCTCCCCGGCGGGTTCGGCACACTCGACGAGCTCTTCGAGGCACTCACCCTGGTCCAGACGCACAAGGTGACCCGGTTCCCGATCGTGCTGCTCGGTTCCGCCTACTGGGGCGGCCTGGTGGACTGGATCCGCGGCACCCTGACGGAGGAGGGGATGGTCTCGCCCGGCGACGCGGACCTCATCACCGTCACGGATTCGGTGGACGAGGCCATCGAGATCATCGTGCGCGCCGACGCCGCCCGCGAACGCGAGGCCGAGGCGAGCGAGGTGGACCCGTCGTGACCGCGATCGCCGTCTTCTGCGCCTCGCGCCCCGTGCCGCAGGAGTACATCGACCTCGCCACCGAGGTGGGGCGCGGCATCGCCGCCGGTGGCGACTCCCTGGTGTGGGGCGGCGGCCACGTCTCGATGATGGGCGCGGTCGCCCAGGCCGCCCGTGGCGGCGGAGCCCACACGCTCGGCGTGATCCCGACGGCGCTCGTCGACCGCGAGGTCGCCGACCACGCCGCGGACGAACTGCTCGTGGTGGCGACGATGCGCGAGCGCAAGCAACTGATGGACGACAACGCGGGAGCCTTCCTCGTGCTGCCCGGAGGCGTGGGCACGCTCGAGGAGTTCTTCGAGGCGTGGACCGCCGGCTATCTCTCGATGCACGACAAGCCGGTGGTGATCCTCGACCACGAGGGCTTCTACAGCCCGCTCCTGGACTGGATCGACAGCCTCAAGGCCAAGGGTTTCGTGGGTGACGCGGCTCTCGGCCGACTGCTGCGCGCGACGGACGTCACGGCGGCCCTCGAGGCGTGCCGTGGTACGGCGGTGCCACGGTAGGCTCGCCGCGTGAGCTCTACGCATAAGAACACCACCGTCGGCGTCGCGGACCTGGCGCGGGGTGTCGGCAAGCTGGTACCCGACCTGCCCCTCCTGATCAAGGAGGGCCCGTCGATCCTGCTGCGCACGCAGAACAGCAAGGAGACCATCGGCACGGTGTTCGCCAAGCGCGCGGCGCAGCACCCGTCGCGCGACTTCCTGCGGTTCCACGGCGAGGGCATCAGCTACGGCGAGGCGAACGCCACGGTCAACACCTACGCCCGCGTGCTGCTCCAGCGCGGGGTCAAGGTGGGCGACGTGGTGGGCGTGGTCATGCACAACCACCCGCAGATGGTGCTGGTGATGCTCGCCATCGTCAAGGTCGGCGCCACCGCCGGCCTGGTGAACTACAACCAGCGGGGCGCCGTGCTCGCGCACAGCCTCGGCATCCTCGACACCGGCACCATCATCGCCGGGACCGAGGACCTGGAGGCGTTCGACTCGCTCGACGAGGCCGACCGCCCGGCCGACGGGGTGGTGCTGACCGTCGACGAGCTCGCCGAGCAGGCGCGCCGGGTCCGCGCGGAGGATCCGCGCGCGACCGAGAATCCCGCCGTCACCGCCACGCTGCCCGCGAGCACCCGCGCCTTCTACGTCTTCACCTCGGGCACCACGGGCATGCCGAAGGCGTCGATCATGACGCACTACCGCTGGCTCAAGGGCATGGCGGGCTTCGGTGCGACCGCGGTGCGGATGCGCCGCGACGACGTGATGTACTGCCCGCTTCCGCTGTACCACAACAACGCCGCACTCGTGGCGCTCGGCTCGGTGCTCGTCTCCGGTGCCACCCTCGCCATCGGCCGCAAGTTCTCGGCGACCAGGTTCTGGGACGAGGCGAACGAGAACTCGGCCACGATGTTCATCTACATCGGCGAGATCTGCCGCTACCTGCTCAACCAGCCGCCCAAGCCGAGCGACCGGTCCAACACCATCCGGGTCGCCGCCGGCAACGGGATGCGGCCCGAGATCTGGCGGGAGTTCCAGGAGCGCTTCGGGATCGAGCGGATCATGGAGTTCTACGCGGCGAGCGAGACGAACATCGCCTTCGTCAACGTCTTCAACATCGAGGGCACCGTCGGACTGTGCCCCCTCCCGCACGCCGTGGTGGAGTACGACATCGACACCGCGGGGCCGCTGCGCGACGCGCGCGGCAGGCTCAAGCGGGTCAAGAGGGGCGAGAACGGCCTGCTGCTGACGAAGATCACCAAGTCCGCACCCTTCGACGGCTACACGGATGGGAAGGCGAACGACGCCAAGCTGATCCGCGACGGCTTCAAGGACGGCGACGTGTGGTTCAACACCGGCGACGTGGTGACCAACCAGGGCTTCGACCACATCGCGTTCGTCGACCGCCTCGGCGACACCTTCCGGTGGAAGGGCGAGAACGTCGCGACCACCGAGGTCGAGGGCGCGCTCGACGAGGCCGATCAGGTGGAGGGCGCCATCGTCTACGGCGTCGCGATCCCCGGCGCCGACGGCAAGGCCGGGATGGCCGCGGTCAAGCTGGCCGAGGGACGCGAGTTCGACGGCGCCGCACTGGCGTCGCAGTTGCGGAACGAGCTGCCGGGCTACGCGATCCCGCTCTTCGTGCGCGTGGTGCCCAGCCTGGAGGTCACATCGACCTTCAAGAGCCTCAAGGGCGAACTCCGCGAGCAGGGGTTCACGGAGACCGGCGACGACCCGCTGTACGTCTTCGTCGGCGGCGCGGACGGTTACGTTCCCGCGTACGACGGCTACGCGGCGGACGTCGCCGCCGCCAAGGTCCCGGACCTGCGCGGGAATCCCGGCTCGCCGGGGCGCTCCTAGCGTGGCCGGGTCGGCGGCGGGCCCGGATCCCGCGGCGTCCCCGAGCCGGCCTCCGGCGTCGAGCGCGCCGGTGCGCCCGACCTTCTGCGGTCGCCCGGTGCCGGTGGACCGCGCGCTGGTGATGGCGATCATCAACCGCACGCCGGACTCGTTCTACGACCGCGGCAGCTACTTCGCCGTGGATGCCGCGCTGGAGCGCGTGGACACCGCGGTCGCCGAGGGCGCCGATGTCGTGGACGTGGGCGGCGTCAAGGCCGGCCCCGGCCAGGAGGTCGACGCGACCGAGGAGATCGCGCGCACCGTGCCCTTCATCGCGCAGGTGCGTGATCGCCACCCGGATCTGCTCATCAGTGTGGACACCTGGCGCGCGTCCGTGGCCGAGGCGGCCGTCGATGCGGGAGCGGATCTCATCAACGACACCTGGGCGGGTGCCGACCCGGACCTGCCGCGGATCGCCGCCGCCACCGGCGCGGGCCTCGTCTGCTCGCACACGGGCGGCGCCGTGCCGCGCACCCGGCCGTTCCGCGTGCGCTATCCCGATGTGGTGGCCGACGTGCGGGATTCGCTCGCCGCGGCCGCGGAGGCCGCGTTCGCGGCGGGGGTGCGTGCGGACGGCATCGTCATCGATCCGACCCACGACTTCGGCAAGAACACCCACCACGGCCTCGCGCTGCTGCGGCACCTCGATGAACTCGTCGGCACGGGGTGGCCGGTGCTCATGGCACTGTCCAACAAGGACTTCATCGGCGAGACCCTGGACGCGGGTCTGGAGGAGCGGGTGGCGGGGACACTCGCCGCGACGGCGCTGGCCGCGCACGCGGGGGCGCGGATGTTCCGCGTGCACCAGGTGGCCGACACCCGTCGGGTGGTCGAAATGGTGGCGTCGATCGACGGTGTGCGCCCGCCGGCCCGCGTGGTGCGGGGCCTCGCGTGAGTACGGCGCACCGGTTCTTCGAGGAGCCCCGCTGGAGCATCGAGGAACTCGTCGCGGCCAAGGCGGGCCGTACCGTCTCCGTGGTCCTTCCGGCGCTGAACGAGGAGGACACCGTCGGTGCGGTGGTGGCGACGATCGAGCCCCTGCTGGGCACCCTCGTCGACGAGTTGATCGTGCTCGACTCCGGTTCGACGGATCGCACCGCGGAGCGGGCCCGCGCCGCGGGCGCGACGGTGATCAGCCGGGAGCAGGCGATCCCGTCACTGCCGCCTGTGCCGGGGAAGGGCGAGGCCCTGTGGCGCGGGGTCGCGGCATCGACGGGCGATCTGATCGCGTTCATCGACTCGGACCTCATCGAGCCGGATCCGCGGTACGTGCCGCGGCTGGTCGGCCCCGTGCTGTTCCACCCCGACGTGCACCTCGTGAAGGCCTACTACCGGCGGCCGCTGCGCGTGTTCAAGGCGGGCGAGGACCCGACGGGCGGTGGGCGCGTCACGGAGCTCGTGGCACGGCCGCTGCTCGCGGCGCTGCGGCCGTCGTTGCGCGCGATCCTGCAGCCGCTCGGCGGCGAGTACGCGGGGACGCGCGAGTTCCTGGCCTCGGTGCCGTTCGCGCCCGGCTACGGCGTGGAGATCGGGTTGCTGTTGGACGCGGAGGCACGTTACGGCCTGGCCGGGATCGCCCAGGTGAACCTCCCGGTGCGCAAGCACCGCAACCGCGACCTCCGGGACCTGGGGGTGATGAGCCGGCAGATCATGGGGACGGCGCTGCGGCGCTGCGGTATCGACGACTCGGGCGCGGGGATCACGCAGTACCTGGTGGAGCCGGGCCCCGAGGACCGGTTCACGGAGGTCACCACCGAGCTGTCGCTGGCGGACCGGCCGCCCGTGAGCGAGGTGACCTAGCAGAAACTACTTGACGGACTGGAAAGTGCTTTCTATGGTTGAGTCATCGACCACGGAGGGAGCCGTCATGACCGAGCACTACGCGAACCCCACCCCGGAGGAGGCGCGGAGCGCCCTCGCGCGGGCCGACCGGGCCTCGGTGGCCACACCCGCCGACCGCGACCGGCTCGAGCGCGGCCTCATCACCATCGGGCTCGCGGTGGGGGCGTTGGTGCCCGCGCTCCGCGTCACCGTCGGTAACCCGGATGCCCCCGGGTGGTTCCGGCTCGGTGGCCTCGCGGTCGTCGTGCTTCTCTACCTCGCGGCGATCGCGATCGCGGTCGCGGGTATGCGGCGCGCCTCCGCCGCGCCGCGGGGCTTCACGCTGCGGTACCACCTGGGCCTCGGCGGCACCATGGCCCTGTACGCCGGATACGTCGTCCTCCAGTCCGCACGCGGCGAGGATGCGCTTGCGTGGCACTGGACGATCACCGCCGCCCTCGTGACCACGATCCCGGCGCTGCTCGGCGCTCGAGCCATCTCCAAGCTGGCCCTGCGATGACCACGACGGGCGGTCACGCGCGCCACCGGCTCGACGACGTGATCCACGCGCCGGTGCGGTTCTCCATCGTGGCGGCGCTGTCGAAGGTCGAGAACGCCGAGTTCGCCGCCGTGCGGGACGCGGTGGAGCTCTCCGATTCCGTCCTGTCCAAGCAGGCCTCGCAGCTCGAGGCGGCCGGATACGTCGCGATCAAGAAGGGGTACGTGGGCAAGCGGCCGCGCACCTGGCTGTCGCTCACCGCGGAGGGACGCACGGCCTTCGCGTCGCACCTCGATGCGCTGCGTGCGATCGCCGACGGATCCTGACCGCGGGATCAGTCCGCCCGGAGGAGCGCGTCCAGCGCCGCCGCGCCGGCGAGGAGTGCCCGCCCCCGTGCGGTCAGGGACGCCTGCCAGCCGTCGAGCGTCGCGCGGAGAGGGCCGACCCCACCCGCGGCACGGACCCGCTCGGTGAGTTCCGCGATGCGCTCCAGTCCGTACCCGCCGCGCCGCAGTTGCTCCGCCGTCCGCGCGTCGCGGACGTCCGCGGGGGAGTAGAGGCGATAGCCGGTGACGCGTTCACGGACGGGCCGCACGACACCCGCTCGCTCCCAGGCCCGCAGGGTCGCCGGCACGACGCCCAGCCGGTGGGCCACCTCGCCGACGTACAGGCCCGGGGTGCCGTCGTCCTCGGGATCGTCGAGGTCCGCCAGCGCGGCACGGACCCGCCGGAGAGTGTCGCGATCGCCCGCGAGTTCCTCGTGCGCCCGGTCGAGCAGACCGAAAGCGGCGTCGAGGTCGCCGCGGTGCACCGCCCGCAGGATCGATCCGGCCCGCGCGTGCCCGCAGCCCGGGACGAGCGCGAGGAAGGCGGCGAGCGCGAGTCGATGTCGCTCGGCGTAGGCGCGGTAGCCCGACGGGGTGCGCGCCGCAGGCGGCAACACGCCCTGCTCCTCGTAGTTCCGCACCGCCTGCGCGGAGAGGCCGTGCGGCCTGGCGAGATCGATCGGGCGGAGCCGCTCTTGAAGGTTCGTGGTCATCAACCTCGAGTAATCGACGAGAAGTTTCAATGGAGGCTTCAACGATATCGTGAAAGGGGTGATCACGGACCAGGTAGACCTCCCTTCCTTCCTCGACGCCCAGCCCACTCCGACCCGCCTGCTCGCGCTCGGCGAGCCCCTGCACGGCTCCGAGGAGATCCTGCGCGCGCGCAACGCCGCCATCGAGGATCTCGTACGGCACGCCGGCTACCGCTCGATCGCCGTGGAGTCCGACCTCCATCGCGCACCGCTCGTGAACGCCTACGTCGCGGGCGCGGACCTCGACCTGCATCGGGTCCTCGACGAGGGCTTCAGCCACCCCTTCGTGCACGCGCTCGACGCGACCGCCGAGTTGCTGCGGACCCTCCGCGACCTGAACCGTTCCCTGGACACGCCGGTCCGCTTCTACGGCTTCGACGGGCCGATGGAGATGGCGTCCGCCCCGAGCCCGCGGGCGTTCCTCCTCCCCGTGCGCGCGGCGCTGGCCGCGGTGGCACCGGGCACCGTCGGCGAGGCCGAACTCGATGCGCTGCTCGGTGACGAGGCGCGGTGGACCGGGGAACGGGCCATGTACGAGGCGGACCGGGGCGTGGGGCGGACCGTCGACGCCGACCGCCTCCGCCTGCTCACCGACGACCTGTGCGCGGTCCTGGACGCGCACGCTCCCGAACTGGCCGAGCGGCCCGAGGACTGGTGGTGGCTGCGCGCCGACGCCGCGACCGCCGTCGGCCTGCTGCGGTATCACGCGATCATGGCGACCGACACCCCCGACCGCCTCGGGCGGCTCAGTGCGCAGCGGGACGCGATGATGGGCCGGAACCTGCGGGCGATCCTCGATCGGGAAGCGGGCCGCGGGGGCACCATCGCATCCGCTCACAACCTGCACCTGCAGCGCGGGCCGAGCGAGATGCGGATGGGACCGCACCTCGTGCGCTGGTTCAGCGGTGGCGCGCAGGCGGCGGCGCACCTCGGCGACGGCTACCGCTTCGTCGCGATCGCCGTCGGGTCCGCGCCCGCGCACGGCCTCGCGGTGCCCGCTCCGGGCACGATCGAGGGCGAACTGCATCGCGCGCAATCCGCGCCCGCCCACCTGTACGCGGGGCCGGAGCTCGCCGAACGGCTGGGCGCCGCCGCCGATCGCGAGGACCGCGACGATCGCGGCGCCTACTTCCCGCTGGAGGCCGGCCGCCTCGCGGAGACCGACGGTGTGCTCTTCCTCCGCGAGGTTCGGGCATGATGGCCCCATGGTGATCGTGATGTACGCCCTGGGCCTGCTCGCCGTCGCCGCCGTCTTGTACGGGGTGGCGGCGCTGGTCTTCGGGCGCGGCGACGATACCCCGCCCCTGGAGACGGGTGCCACGCCCACGGTGCTCCCTGCGGAGGACGTCGCGGGGGCGGACGTCCGTGCGCTCCGGTTCCAGCAGGTGGTACGCGGGTACAAACCCGCCGAGGTGGACTGGGCCCTCGAGCGGCTCGCGCGCGAGATCGACGTCCTGCGGACCCGGCTGGCCGCGGAACGGGAGCCCGCGGAGGCCGTGACCGACGCCCCCGGAGAGGACGATTAGCCCCACGTTGCCAGTAGTCCGCGCCGATCAGTGCAGCGCACAGGCTAGAATGTGGAGCGGACCCGCTGCGGGCTGCGCTCGGGCGGGTGAAGGATCTGAAGGGAGCAACGGATGGCGGCTATGAAGCCACGTACGGGGGACGGCCCCTTGGAAGCGACCAAGGAGGGGCGCGGGATCGTGATGCGCGTACCCCTGGAGGGTGGTGGACGCCTCGTGGTGGAGCTCACGCCGGATGAGGCCGCTGCGCTCGGCGAGGAGCTGCGCGGCGTCACGTCGTAGCCGGTAGAACTGTTTCCCTGGAGATCCCGCGCGGTGCCACCGTGCGGGATCTCCTCGTTTCCCGAGGTGTCCCATGGTGCAAGTCCCGCCCGGTCTGGCCGCGGTGCTGCCGGCCCTGGCGTGCCCGCACTGCGCCGGCGCGCTCGAGGCCGACGACGGCACGCTGCTGTGCCCCGTCGGTCACTCCTTCGACGTCGCACGACAGGGATACGTCTCCCTCCTGGCGGGCGACGCGAGCGGACTCATCGCCGACGACGCCGACATGATCGCGGCCCGCGAACGCTTCTTCGCGACGGGCCACTACGAGACCTTCCACGCCGCCGTGGCGGCGGCCGCCGCCACGGCGCCCGCCGGACCGGCCCTGGACTGCGGCGCGGGCGAGGGCGCGTACCTCGCGCGGGCCTGCGCCGCGCGCGCGGCGAACGGGCTCGGCGGCACCGGGATCGGTCTCGACCTGTCGAAGCCCGCTGCGCGGCGCACGGCGCGACGCGGGCCGTCGATCGGCTCGGTGGTCGCGAACGGGTGGGCGCGCTTGCCCGTCGCCGACGGTGCCGTCGCCGCGGTCCTGTCGGTCTTCGCGCCCCGTAACGCGGCCGAGTTCGCGCGCGTCCTCGCCCCCGGCGGGCTGCTCGTGGTGCTCACGCCCGGGCCGCGACACCTGCGCGAGATCGTCGGACCGCTGGGGATGATCTCCGTCGAGGACGGCAAGGTCGCCCGGCTCGACGGTGCGCTGCACGACTTCTCGCTCGTCGCCCGCGAGAAGCACGAGTGGGTCATGGATCTCACCGCGGACGCCGTGGCCGACCTGGTCGCGATGGGACCCAGTGCGCACCACGGCTCCCCGGAGGCCCGGGCGGCCGCGATCGCCGAACTCACCGCGGGCGGCACCGCGGCGGTGACGGCGTCGGGCACCGTCAGCGTCTACGCCCTGCAGTGACGGGCTCGCGACAACCAGCGGCCACGCACTGAGGTAGGCGTGGCTCGCCTGCGCGGGTAGGCGCGCACGTGCCGCGTGCGCAGAGGCGGCCGCGCACAGGACGCCGCCGTGCGGACGTGCCGCGTGCGCACAGTCGCGCCACGTGCGCGGATACCCGCGCCGCGTGCTTCACCCGCGAGCGGCCCGGGCGTGCTCGTAGACGTCCAGCGTCTGCGCGGCGATGGACTCCCAGCTGAAATCGGCGATCGCGCGAGCACGTCCGGCCGCGCCGTACGCAGCGGCGCGCGCCGGATCCGCACAGAGCGCGTTCACCGCGTCGGCGAGGCCCGCCTCGAAGGCATCGGTGTGCGCCTCGTCGTAGTGCACGAGCGTGCCGGTCTCGCCGTCCACGACGACCTCGGGGATGCCACCGACGTCCGAGGCGACGACGGCGGTACCGCAGGCCATGGCCTCGAGGTTCACGATGCCCAGTGGCTCGTAGACCGACGGGCAGACGAAGACGGATGCCGCGCTGAGGATCTCACGGACCTTGGGGGTGGGCAGCATGTCCTGCACCCAGTGCACCCCGTCGCGCGAGTCCGCGAGCGCGGCCACGGCGTCCGCCGTCTCCGCAGCGATCTCGGGGGTGTCCGGGGCGCCGGCGCAGAGCACCAGTTGGACCTCCGGAGCGAACCGGTGCGCCGCGGCGACGAGGTGCTTGACGCCCTTCTGCCGCGTGATCCGGCCGACGAAGGCGACGATGGGGCGATCGGGGTCGACCCCACGGTCGACGAGCGGTGAGTCCTCGCCGAAGGTCGGAGCGGGATGCCACAGCTCGGAGTCGATGCCGTTGAGCACCACGTGGACCCGCGCCGGATCGAGGTTCGGGTACGCGTCCAGCACGTCGTCGGCCATGCCGCGGCTGACGGCGATCACCGCGTCGGCGTACTCGACGGCGTTGCGCTCGGCCCAGCTGGAGAGCCGGTAGCCGCCGCCCAGTTGCTCGGCCTTCCACGGACGGTGCGGCTCGAGCGAGTGGGCCGTGAGGATGTGGGGGACGCCGTAGAGCTGGGCGGCGACGTGCCCCGCCAGGCCGGTGTACCAGGTGTGGCTGTGCACCACGTCGGCGGCCGCGGCGAGGTTCGCCATCCGCAGGTCCGTCGAGAACATCTCGAGGGCCGTGTTCGCGCCGACGAGCTGCGGGTCCGGCCCGGAGACGGTCACGCCGTCCATGTCCGGTCGCGGGGCACCCATGCAGTGGACATCGACCTCGCACAGGCTGCGCAGCCGCGCGACGAGTTCGGTCACGTGCACGCCCGCGCCGCCGTAGACCTCCGGCGGGTACTCCCTCGTCATCATCGCTACACGCATGGCACCACGCTAGAGCGTGCCGGGGCCGCACGCAGGCGGTTCGACGGAGCCCGAGCGCTGTGGTTCACCTGTGGTTGTCCGCCCGGACGCCTGTGCTTAGCCCTGGAACAGGATCCGCTGTCGCAGAACGCTGCACGGCTGCCCGGATTGGGGTTAGCGTGGACCCGTGAGCAGCCAGCCTCGTGTCCTGGGAATCGTCCTCGCCGGCGGCGAGGGCAAGCGTCTGTATCCGCTGACCGCGGACCGCGCGAAGCCCGCAGTGCCCTTCGGCGGCTCGTACCGCCTCATCGACTTCGTGCTGTCGAATCTGGTGAACGCGGGGTATCAGCGGCTGTGCGTGTTGACCCAGTACAAGTCGCACTCGCTGGACCGCCACATCAGCCAGACCTGGCGCATGTTCGGCTTCCGCGGGGAGTACATCACCCCCGTCCCGGCGCAGCAGCGCGTGGGCAAGCGCTGGTTCACGGGTAGCGCCGACGCGATCTTCCAGTCCATGAACCTCATCTCCGATGACGACCCGGACTACATCGTGGTGTTCGGCGCGGACCATGTGTACCGGATGGACCCGTCCCAGATGGTGCAGGCGCACATCGAATCCGGCGCCGGCGTGACCGTCGCGGGCATCCGAGTCCCGCGGTCCGAGGCGAAGGCCTTCGGCTGCATCGAGTCCGACGATTCCGGCCGGATCACGCAGTTCCTGGAGAAGCCGGCCGACCCGCCCGGCACGCCGGACGACCCCGAGGTCACCTTCGCGTCGATGGGCAACTACGTCTTCAGCCGGCAGGCGCTCGTCGAGGCGATCATCGCCGATGCGGAGAACCCCGACTCAGATCACGACATGGGTGGGGACATCATCCCCGCGTTCGTGGCTCGCGGCGAGGCGGCGGTCTACGACTTCAGCGACAACAAGGTGCCCGGCGCCACCGAGCGCGACGCGGGGTACTGGCGCGACGTCGGCACCGTCGACGCCTTCTACGACGCGCACATGGACCTGGTGTCGGTGTACCCGATCTTCAACCTCTACAACCGCCAGTGGCCCATCCGCTGCGAGAACGACAACCTGCCCCCGGCCAAGTTCGCCCGCGGCGGCCTCGCCCAGGAATCCATGGTGGGGGCGGGCAGCATCATCTCCGGCGCGACGGTCCGCAACTCCGTCATCGGCGCCAACGTCACCATCGGCGACGGGGCCACCGTCGAGGGGTCGGTCCTCATGCCCGGCGTGCGGATCGAGCCCGGCGCCGTGGTCCGCAAGGCGATCCTCGACAAGAACGTCGTGGTGGGCCGCGGTGAGATCCTCGGCGTGAACCTCGACCGCGAGCGCGAGCGGTTCAACGTCTCGGCGGGCGGCGTGGTCACCGTTGGCAAGGGCGTCCGGATCGGCTGACGGGCTGTCGCTCGCCGCGACGGAGCACAAGATCGCGGCCTACGGGCGCGGACGGATTCCCTGACGGCCGGCGTCTCGTTCTCGTCAGGCGGCGTCGTCGACGGCGAGCAGGCCGCCCGAGGAACCGCGGAGGATGATCTCGACGACGGCGTCGGCATCGTCGGACATGGGGACGTGACCGCTGCCGGGGAGCCAGACGTGTTCGGCCTGCGGCAGCAGGCGGCGGGCGCGCCGGCCCTGGTAGGGGAGGAGGACGCGGTCCCGCGTGCCCCACGCGACGGTGACGGGGACATCGGCGGCGATCTCGGCCTCGAACGGGAACGCGCCACCGATGATGTCGCGGAGCGTCTTCCGCGCCTCGACCATGTTCCGGAGGTCGCCGAGTACGCGATCGGCGGATAGCCGCTCGCCGTGCGTCATCAGCGACGCGAGCATCAGGCGCCGGCCGATGCCGCTGCGGGTGAGCGTCGGTGCGAGCGGCGCCGCGACGCGCCCCGCGGCGATGAGCGCGGCGAAGTGTGCGCGGATCAGCTGGAAGTCCTTGTCGTCGCGCCAGAAGCCCGCGGGCGCGAGCCCGGTCGCGCTGCTGACGATGCCGCTCGCCGCGGCCTCGAGCGCGATGCGGCCACCCAGCGAATTGCCCGCGATGTGCGGGCGGACGAGGCCCAACTCGCGGAACAGGTCCTCCAGGTGCTGCTGGAGCGCCTCCTGGACCGTGCGGCCGGCGAGGTCGAGCGCCGGGGATTCGCCGTGTCCGGGGAGGTCGAACAGGACGACCTCACGGTGCTCGGCGAGCCGCTCGGCCACGGGGTACCAGGCCTGACGGCGGTGCGCGATCCCGTGGACCAGGACCAGCGGCTCACCGGAGCCGAATCGTTCGTACGCCAACATCTCGTGCCACCTCGTCGTGGTCGGGCGGGCCGGGCCCGCGGGGTCCGACGGTGCGCCGGACGGATTGTTCGGAGCGTACGGATTGATAGAAGTCGGCGCAATACCTCTCAGAAAAGTCGCTGGTGATGGAAATGCCGGCGTCAGTCGCGGGCGAGCGCGGCGCGGACCTGGTGCGCCACGGTGGTGTGCTCCGCCGAGTCCGGAAGGGCGTCGACCGGCCACCACCGAAGATCGTTCGATTCGTCGCTGATCGCGAGCTCCGGGGTGCCGGCGCCCACCGCGAAGGCGCGGAAGCGCAGGTCCAGGTGGCGCGTCGGCACGCCCAGTGAGCATCGGATCGGGTGGGTGTGCAGCGTGAGGAGATCCGCGTCGAGGACGAGATCGGCGAGGCCCGACTCCTCGTGCCCCTCGCGGAGGGCGGCGGCGGGCACCGTCGAATCGGTGTCCTCGCAGTGCCCGCCCAACTGCAGCCACTCGCCGACCCGCGGATGGTGGGTGAGCACGACGTGGGTGCGCGCCTCGTTGAGGATCACCACCGACGCGGTGATGTGGCCCGGCACGTTCGCGCGGGCACACGCGTTCGGCTGGGCGTCGAGGAAGGCGAGCACGGTGTGGCGCAGTGCGTCGTCGGCGTCCGTGCGGGCGTCGAACCGGGCGAGGACATCGATCGCGGAGGCGTGCAGGGAGGCGAAAGTCATTCGGCTACCGTCCCTCCGGCGCAGCGGGGGCCTCGGCGGCCTGCGCGGTGCCGCCGGGAGCGGGTATCTCGATGAGCATGTCGCCCGGCGGGAGCGGCGGCCGGGGCGCGGCCAGTGCGGACGGATCGGCCGGGTAGCCGACGGCGATCGCGCCCGCGGGGCGGTAGTCGTCGGGGAGCCCCAGTACCTCGCGCACGGTCCCGGCGGCGAAGATCGTCGACCCCACCCAGCAGCTGCCGATGCCCCGCACCGCGAGGGCCACCAGCAGCGACTGCACCGCGGCGCCGACGGCCACGGTGAACATGGTCTCCTCGGCGGCGGTGCGTCGCGCGTCGGGATAGGTGTGGGCCCCGTCGGGGACCATGAACGGCAGGATCAGCTCCGGGGCGTCGTAGAGCAGCTGCCCCCGCCGCACCCGCTTCGCCACCGATTCGGGAGTGCGCCCGTCGCCGGTGAGGTCCGCCGACCACCGGTCCTTCATGGCGTCCAGCAGCGCCGTGCGGCGCGCGGCGTCCCGCACCCAGAGGAACCGGACCGGATGCGTGTGATGCGGCGCAGGGGCCGTCAGAGCCTCCGCCACGGCATCGCGAACGTCCTCGGCCGGCACGGGCTCCTCGGAGAAGGTGCGGACCGAGCGGCGCACGAGCAGCGCCTGCCGGCGGGCGAGTTCCACGCCGGTGTGGAACAGGTCGTCCTCGCCGGGGCGGACCAGTCCCCGGGCGGTCGCGAGCGGCGAGCCGGCCTCGGGGGCGCGGACGGCGAATCCGCGCACCACCGCGACGGGAACGCCGCCCAGCTTGCCCTTGACCAGATCCGCGGCGGCGGCCAGCTCGTCGGCGACGGCGATCTCGGTGACCACGAGATCGTTGCCGTAGGCGTCGACCGCACCCGCGTAGCCGTGCAGCACCTCCATCCCGGCCGCGCCGATCGCGGCGTCGGTCTGCCCGTTCCGCCAGGCGCGCCCCATGGTGTCGGTGACCAGCACCGCGACGTCCACGCCGAGGCGCTCACGCAGGCCGGCCCGCACCGCGGCGGCGCTGCCGTCGGGATCCTCGGGCAGCAGCGCGACGGTGTCCGATGCCACGTTCGAGGCGTCCACGCCCGACGCCGCCTGCACGATGCCGAGCCTGTTCTCCGTGATCCAGGTGCGCCCCTTGGTCGCCAGGACGCGCACCGACTCCTCGGCGATCAGACGGCGCCGGAAGGCGTCCCGCTCGTCGGGGTCCGACGGCGCGTCGAGAACCCGGCCCTCCGCCTTGGAGAAGACCTTCGACGTGATGACCACGACGTCGCCGTCGCGGAGCCATGGCGCTGCCGCGGCGAGGAGTGCGGCCACGTCGTCGCCCGGAGTCACCTCGGGGACGCCGAGCACCGGAAGGATCTCGAGGGACGCGGCGCCGTGGTCGCGATCGGGTCGCGACGCGGGACCGTCCGGCGCGCTCACAGGCCCACCAGCTCGAGCCCGGCGTCGATCATGGCCGCCGTGGCCTGCGGCGAGCTCATCAGGAGCGGCACCGCCGCGACGGGCAGGCCGTCGATCGCGACGCCCGCGTCCTCCTCCGAGACCAACCAGCCGTCGAGGAGGCCGTTGCCGCTCCGGGCTCCGAAGTGCTCGCCGATCGCCCGGGCGCTGGTCTCGATGCCGAGGACCTCCAGGCAGCGGTCGGCCATGCCGCGCAGCGGCGCGCCGCCGATCACGGGGGAGACCCCGACCACGCGGGCCTTCGTGGTGCGCAGCGCGGCGCGGATCCCGCCGACCGACAGGATCGCCCCGATCGAGACGACCGGATTCGACGGGGCGAGGAACACCACGTCGGCCTCCTCGATCGCCGTAATCGCGGCCCGCGACGCCTGCGCCCGATTCCCCTGGGCGCCGGGGGAGCCGCCCTCGGCGCCGCCGACCTGCGCGAAGCCGAACGTCTCGATGTCGGCGCGGTACCGCACCCACCACTCCTGGAAGTGGATGGCCTTCTTCGCCCCGTCGGTGGAGTCGGGGTCCGCAACCACGACGTGCGTCTCGTGCCGGCCGTCGGTCGCGGGCAGCAGGCGGACCCCGGGCCGCCAGCGATTGCACAGCGCCGCCGTGACATCGGTCAGCGAGTATCCGGAGGCGAGCATCTGCGTGCGGATCAGGTGCGTCGCCAGGTCGCGGTCGCCCAGGCCGAACCAGTCCGGATCGGCGCCGTACTTCGCCAGCTCCTCCTTGGCGTGCCAGGTCTCGTTGCGGTGGCCCCAGCCGCGCTCGGTGTCGATGCCGCCGCCGAGCGTGTACATGCACGTGTCCAGGTCGGGGCAGATCCGGACGCCGTGCATCCAGGCGTCGTCGCCCACGTTCACCACCGCGGTCACGGCGTGTTCGGGGGCTCCGACGGCGGCCGTGTCGTCCCGCTCCGGGAACGGGGTCACCCCGAAGCGCTCCCGGGCGCCCTCGAGGAACCGCGCACCGCCGACACCGCCCACCAGCACCGTCACCTTCACGACTTCGAGCGTAATGGTCGGCCGGCGGCCGCTCCCGCGACGGGTCTCGACCGTCCGGCAGGTCGCGCGAACGACCCCTTCCCTGGCATGATCGACGGTGCGGCGCCCCTCTGTGGTGCGTCGGCGAGCGCGTGTGAAATATGACGCGTATCACATCTCAACCACGTGTCGAGGGCTCGGATTCGGGCATCCAGGTGGTATTAGCTAATTTCCCGGTTCAGCTTGACGTGGCAGCTTTGCACGTGTGTAATCACAACCGTGTCATTCAGTGCGGCGATCTCTTCGCCGGCGCGGGGCATGCAGACAGGAAGACCATCGAACACCACGAAAGCAACGAGGGAGGCGGGCCGATGACGATCGACGCTCATCGTGAACCGTTCGGAAGCTTCTCCGGTGGGTCCAGCCGCGCGCACCTGAGTGTCGTGCCCGCGGGTTTCGAGGAACTCTACGAGGCCGTCGAGGAACAGTGGCAGGACCGCGCACTGTGCTCGCAGACGGATCCCGAGGCGTTCTTCCCCGAGAAGGGCGGCTCCACTCGCGAGGCCAAGCGCATCTGCCTGGGCTGCGAGGTGCGCAACGAGTGCCTCGAGTACGCCCTGCAGAAGGACGAGCGCTTCGGCATCTGGGGCGGCCTCTCCGAGCGCGAGCGCCGCAAGCTCAAGCGCGGCATCATCTGATCGTTCGTCGCGCGACGACCGCCGTGAGGACGGCGGTCCGTACGACAGGTCCGTCCGAGCGGTGAGTTCCGCCCGGGCGGACTTCCTGCGTTCGGGGCGGCGCCTCGGCGTAGGGCCGTCCGCCCGCCGCTCAGAGCGCGTCCGGACCGGCGAGCAGAGTCTCCTCGGTCACGCCCAGGTAGTCGCTGATCTGATGCACGAGGATCGCGAGGATCTCCTCCAGCAGATCGGCCTCCGTCTTCGCGCGCCGCTGCAGTGGCCGCCGGAACAGGATCAACCGCGCCCGGGTGCGGTTCCCCCGCCGGTCGATCCCCACGGGAACCATGCGCGCCAACGGGATCGGGCCGTCGGCCTCGACCTCGGCCGGCCACGACACCGCATCCGGATCGTGCGGCAGGATGCCCGGCACGTCGTCGACCGCGATGTCCAACTCGCTCAGCCTGTCGTGCCACAGCGAATCGATCTCGGCGAAGGCGTCGAGCACCACCTCGTCGAAGTCCTGCGCCCGCGTCCGGTGCGCCGGCAGATCGCGGGGCACCAGCGGGCCGCGCAGCCCGTGGCCGCGACGGTCCCGCGCCACGCGGCGCCGCAGCCGCGCGCCGCCGTCGGGCGTCCGTCTCCTGCTTCTCATCGTGCTCTCAGTCTAGGTGGAGGCCCCGCGGACGGGCGCCGCGCGCCGCTGTGCGGTGTGTCGGGAGCGCGCCGTCCGAGCCAGGGGTTAACCTTCTTGCTGTGAACTCCGTCCGTCAGTGCTGCCGCCCCGGCTGCAGGAACCACGCCGTGGCGACGCTGACGTTCGACTACCGCCAGTCGATCGCCGTGCTGGGGCCCCTGGGAACCACGAGTGAGCCCCATTCGTGGGACCTCTGCGAATTCCACGCCACCCGGATGACCGCGCCCCGCGGCTGGGAGATGCTCCGCAACCTCTCCGCGTACAGCGCCGCGTCCGTCGGGAACGCCGCACTCGACGACGATCTCACCGCCCTGGCCGACACCGTTCACGAACGCGCCGCCCGCGAGCAGGGACGCCATGCGCCCGAGTCCGCCGAGGCCCCGCTGCGTTCGCTCCCGCCGATCGGCGCGATGCGCCCCGTCCACGACGGGCTCGGCGGCCCCCAGGCCACCCCCTCGGCGCAGCCCGGGGGATCCGCACCCAAGCACGCCGCCCGCCCGGGCCGCCGCGGCCATCTGCGGGTGCTGCCCGATCCGGTCGACTGAGAGTCGCCCGAGAACCGGCGCCGTCCCCGCGCCGGATGCCGGTCCGCGCTCCGTTTGCCGATAGGGTGGGGCGTCCGCACGGGGCCCGCCGGGTACCCGCATGCCGTTCACAGGAGGTCGTCGAGCGTGGTTCGAGCGCTGGAGTCGGTGCAGGCTGTCATCAAGGCGTACGACGTGCGCGGCCTGGTCGGTGAGCAGATCGACGAGGCCTTCGTCCGCGACGTGGGTGCCGCGTTCGGCGCGCTGATCCGCGGCGAGGGCGCGACCGACGCCGTCGTCGGGCACGACATGCGCGACTCGTCGCCGTCCCTGTCCGCGGCCTTCGCCGAGGGCGTGACCGCGCAGGGCGTGAACGTCACCCTCATCGGCCTCGCGTCCACCGACGAGCTGTACTTCGCCTCCGGGCTGCTCGACCGGCCCGGCGCCATGTTCACCGCCTCGCACAACCCCGCCGCCTACAACGGCATCAAGCTCTGCCGCGCCGGGGCCAAGCCCGTGGGCCAGGAGTCGGGCCTGCGGTGGATCACCGAGCAGGTGGCCGAGGGCGTCCCGTCGTACGACGGTGCCCCCGGCGTCGTCTCCGAGCGCGACGTGCTCGATGAGTACGGCGACTACCTCCGGGGACTCGTCGACCTCTCCGGATCGCGCCCGCTGCGCGTGGCCGTGGACGCCGGCAACGGTATGGGCGGCTTCACCGTGCCCTCCGTCCTCGGCCCCGTCGAGGCGCTCGATGTGCGTCCGCTGTACTTCGAACTGGACGGCAACTTCCCCAACCACGAGGCCAACCCGCTCGACCCGAAGAACCTCGTCGACCTGCAGCGGTTCGTCGTCGAGCAGGGCGCCGACATCGGGCTCGCCTTCGACGGTGACGCCGACCGCTGCTTCGTGGTGGACGAGAAGGGTGAGCCCGTCTCGCCGTCGGCCGTGACCGCCCTCGTCGCCGAGCGGGAACTCGCGAAGAACCCGGGCGCCACCGTCATCCACAACCTCATCACGTCCAAGGCGGTGCCCGAGATCATCGCCGAGAACGGCGGCACCGCGGTGCGCACCCGCGTGGGGCACTCCTTCATCAAGGCGCAGATGGCCGAGACCGGGGCGGTGTTCGGCGGCGAGCACTCCGCGCACTACTACTTCCGTGAGTTCTGGGGCGCCGACTCCGGCATGCTGGCCGCCATGCACGTGCTGGCCGCGCTGGGGGAGCAGCCGAAGCCGCTCTCGGAGCTGATGGGGGTGTACGACCGCTACGCCGCGTCGGGCGAGATCAACTCGACGGTCGCGGATCAGGGGGAGCGCACACGCGCCGTGATCGATGCTTTCGGAGACGAAATCCGGAGCACCGATGAATTGGACGGCGTGACGGTACAGTTGGATTCGGGCGCCTGGTTCAACCTGCGCGCTTCCAACACCGAGCCGCTGCTCCGGCTGAACGTCGAGGCCGCGACCACGGACGAGGTGCGCGCGCTGACCGAGCGGATCCTGGCGATCGTACGTGCCTGATCGCGCAGTGCGCTCCGGCGGTCGAAACGGCGCCGGCGGGACGCAGCGCCGATGGGACGGGAGGAAGCCGTGACCGAGATTGCCGATCTCGATGATCCGGCGGGTCTGATCGCGGCCGACGTGGGCGGACACCTGCGTGCCGCCGCGCTCGCGGGCGCGCAGGTACGCGCCGTCGCCAGCGCCGTCGACGAGGGCGCCCTCGCCCAGCTCGACGGTCTCGCCCCGCGCGCCGTCGTCGTGGTGTGCGGTGCCGGCCCCGCCGCCGCTGCCGCAGGCTTCGTCGAAGCCCTCACCGCCGGCCGATTCGACGTCCCGCTCGTGCGCTCCACCGAGCTACCGCCGTGGGTCGGCGCGCTCGACGTGGTCGTGGTCTGCGGCTTCGACGCCGGCGACCTGGTGCTCGCCCGCGCCATCGCGACCGCCTCGCGCCGCGGCGCCGTCGTCGTCGTGGCGGTCCCCATGGAGGGCCCCGTCGCCGAGGCGGCAGCGGGGCGCACCGTCGACCTCTCGCCCCGCCTGCGCGTGCCCGAACGGTTCGGCTTCGTCGGCGTCGCCGCCGCGCTCCTGGCGGTGCTCGGCCGCCTCGCCGGCACCGACCGCGGCGAGGTCCCGGGGGAGGGCTTCCTGCACACGCTCGCCGCGGCGCTCGACGACGAGGCCGTGCGCGGTGCGCCGGACCGGGACGTCGAGTCGAATCCCGCCAAGCGCCTCGCGGCCCGCATGACCGGCCGTCGGATCGCGCTCACGGCCGACACCGCGCCCGGCCTGGCCGTCGCGGAACATGCGGCGTCGCAAGCGCTCACGCTCGGCGGGCAGGTCGTCGCCGCCGTCGGCCTGGCCGATGTCGAGCTCGCCACGCCAGAGCTCGCGGCCGCCCCGTCCGGCGGCGCGCTGGAGACGGGCGCCGCCGCGGACCCGCTGTTCCACGATCCCTTCCTCGACGGCCCGGCGGCGCAGACGCCGCTCCGGGTTCTCATCCTGACCACGGAACAGCGCGCGCCCCTCGTGGAGGCGCGGCTGCGCGCCCTGCCCGACGTGGAGTCGCTGCCCGTCGACGAGGGCACGGAGCGCGCACCGGAGACGACGGTGCCGCGTGCGGACGCGCTGGACCTGCTGGCGCTCGCGGTACGGTTCGATCTCGCGTCGGTGTACCGGCGCCTGACGGGGGAGGCGTGATGCAGCGGATCGAGGGAGTCATCCGGCCGTACGCCTGGGGCTCGCGCACGGTCCTGGCGACGATGCAGGGGCGCCCGGTGCCGTCGAACCATCCCGAGGCGGAGCTGTGGTTCGGCGCGCACCCCGCCGACCCGGCCAAGCTCTACGACGCCGACACCGCGACCGACGGCGACCTGCTGTCCGCGATCGGCGCCGACCTGGACGGTCAGCTCGGCCGCACGTGCCGCGACGAGTTCGGCGACCGGCTCCCGTACCTGGTGAAGGTGCTCGCCGCCGACGAACCCCTGTCGCTGCAGGCGCATCCGTCCCGGGAGCAGGCCGAGGAGGGCTTCGCCCGCGAGAACGCCGCCGGCATCCCCCTCGACGCCCCCGAGCGCAACTACCGCGACGCCGCGCACAAGCCCGAGGTCGTCATCGCGCTGAGCCCGTTCGAGGCCCTCGCCGGCTTCCGCGACCCGGCGGTCACCGTCGAACTGCTGCGCGTGCTGGCCGTGCCCGAGTTGGACAGCTATCTGGGCCTGCTCGCCGGGCAGCCGGACTCGCAGGGGCTGCGGGCGCTGGTCACGACGTGGATCACGCTGCCGCAGCCCGCCCTCGCGGTGCTGGTGCCCGCCGTCCTCGCCGGCTGCGTGCGCTACCTGGAGAGCGGAGCGGAGCAGTTCAAGGGCGAGGCGCAGCTCGCGCTCACGCTGGGGGAGCGCTACCCCGACGACGCGGGAGTGCTGGCGGCGCTGCTGCTCAACCGGATCGTGCTCGATCCGGGCCAGGCGCTGTACCTCTCGGCAGGCAACCTGCACGCCTACATCAGCGGTGCGGCCGTCGAGGTGATGGCGAACTCGGACAACGTGCTGCGCGGCGGCCTCACGCCCAAGCACGTCGACGTGCCGGAACTGCTGCGAGTGCTGGACTTCACGCCTCGGGCACCGTCGGAGCTGGCGCCCCGGACGAGCACCGTGGGCCCGGAGGTCATCTTCTCGACCCCCGCGCCCGAGTTCCGGGTGTCGCGGGTGCGGCTCGACGGGACCGCGCTCAAGCGCGCCGCGTCGGTGGAGCTGGACGCACGCGGCCCGCAACTGCTCGTGGTCACCGAGGGAACGGTGACGGTGCGCAGCGCGGGCCGGGCGATCGACGTCCCGGCGGGCAGCGGCCTGTGGATGGCCGCGTCGGACCCGGGCGTCGTGGTGGCGGCCCACTCACCGGCGGCGGAGTTCTTCCGCACGCTGGTGGGCGGGCACTAGGCCACCGGAGGGATCAGCAGCCGCCGAGGTTCTCGTAGAACGTCTCGGGGATGTCGAAGGTCTGCATGTCACCCACGGCTACGGCCTCGGGCTGTGCCTTGCTGAGCACGGCGAGCGGCTTGCCGTCGCGCGTGAGCAGCACATCGTCTCCACCCTCGACGATGCTGAGGAGCTGGGCGACGGTCTGGTCGGTGGTGTGCGCGAAAGTCTTGGTCATAGGCCCGACGGTAAGTGTTACTTGCCGGTACGCCAACACTTTTCGCCTACCAACGAGTAACACCCGCGAGTAACTTCCGCTCCTCGTCGACGACGCTGTTTGCTATCGCGGGACGGGCGCGGGTTGTCGCAGTGCGCGGTGCAGACGCCTGAAATGCCCCGCTGCAGTGCCGCAGTGGTGTTTGATGAATCGTCACAGACCCGAGACGACTCACACTCCCGAGACGACACAGGAGCACGCATGGCCAACCCACTGCTGCGCACCAAATCGGTGGAACAATCGATCGCCGACACCGAGGTGGTAGGCACCCGGCTCAAGAAGCAGCTCACCGCCTGGGACCTCACGATCTTCGGCGTCGCCGTCGTCGTCGGCGCCGGCATCTTCACCATCGGCGCCTCGACCGCCGGTGACTTCGCCGGCCCCGCGGTGTCGGTCTCGTTCATCATCGCCGCGATCGCGTGCGGCCTGGCCGCACTCTGCTACGCGGAGTTCGCGTCGACGGTGCCCGTCGCGGGGTCGGCGTACACGTTCTCCTACGCGACCTTCGGCGAGTTCGCCGCGTGGATCATCGGTTGGGACCTGGTGCTGGAGTTCTCCATCGCCGCCGCGGCCGTCGCGAGCGGCTGGTCGAGCTACCTCGGCACGGTGTTCGGCACCGGACCCGCGGCGTTCCAGGTCGGCGGGCATACGGTCGACTGGGGCGCCATGCTCATCGTCGGGGTGCTGACCGTGCTGCTCACCTTCGGGGCGAAGGTCTCCTCGCGGGTGTCCGCCGTGATCACCGCGATCAAGGTCGCGGTGGTGCTGCTCGTCATCGCGGTCGGTGCCTTCTACATCAAGGGCTCCAACTACTCCCCGTTCGTGCCGGATTCCGTTCCGGGCAAGAGCACCGACGTGACGTGGGCGACCACGCTGTTCCAGGCGATCAGCGGCGGCTCGGGTTCGACCTACGGCTGGTACGGCGTGCTCGCCGGCGCCGGCATCGTCTTCTTCGCGTTCATCGGCTTCGACATCGTCGCGACGTCCGCCGAGGAGACCGTGAATCCGCAGCGCGACGTGCCGCGCGGCATCCTGGGCTCGCTCGCGATCGTCACCGTGCTGTACATCGCGGTCACCGTCGTGGTCACCGGTATGGCGAGCTACAAGGACCTCGCGACCTCCGCCGGCAATGGGAAGGAGAAGAACCTCGCGTACGCCTTCTCGCTCAACGGTGTGGATTGGGCGGCGACGATCATCTCCATCGGTGCGCTCGCCGGCCTCACCACGGTGGTGATGGTGCTGCTCATGGGCCAGAACCGGGTGCTGTTCGCCATGGCGCGGGACGGCCTGCTGCCCCGCAAGCTCGCCAAGACCTCCGATCGCGGCGTCCCCGTGCGGATCTCGGTGGGCGTCGGCGTCGTCGTCGCGATCTTCGCCGGCCTCGTCCCGCTGAGCGAGCTGGCCTCGCTGATCAACATCGGCACCCTGTTCGCCTTCGTCCTGGTGTCCGTCGGCGTGATCGTGCTGCGCAAGCAGCGGCCCGACCTCAAGCGCGGCTTCACCGCTCCGCTCGTTCCGCTGGTGCCGATCCTGTCGGTCATCGCGTGCGGCTGGCTGATGCTGAACCTCTCGCTGGAGACCTGGTTCCGCTTCGTCTGCTGGATGGCGCTCGGCGTGATCGTGTACTTCCTCTACTCGATGAACCACTCGGTCCTCGGGCGACGCGCGCGCGGCGAGAAGATCGAGTCGCTCGCCGACTGATCGGAGTCCGCGAGACGGTCGAGGCGCGAGGCGTCAGGTGCGGCCGGACTGCGCTCTCGGATTCTGTCCATCTCGGACACGGCTGAGTTATATTCAGAATCGTGAACACCGACGTGGGGGTAGCACGCTGGCGGGAGCTGATCGATGAGATCCTCGCTCAGAAGGAGCGGCTCATCCGGGCGGATCCCGACCTGTACGAGATGTCGCAGCCGAACCTCGGTGCCACCGAGGCGCAGTTGCTCGCCGCAGAGGAGCGACTGGGGCACCGCATCCCCGCGCAGTACCGCGAGTTCCTGACGGTCGCGAACGGATGGAACGGGTGGGGCGGCATCTCCGGCCGGCTGCTCAGCAGTGAGGCGATGAGCGGCGGGGCCGGGCTCGAGGTGTCCATCCGCCTGGCGAACAACACCGTCCTCGAATGGGCGACCGATGCGGATTGGGTTCGCATCGAGGACGACCCCGTCACGATGATGCTCCACCGCGATAGCCAGGGGTATCCGGCGGGGAGCCTACTTCGCCCGGTGTACGGCGACCGGATCTACGGGACGTTCGAGGAGTACGTCACGGACCATCTGGCCGATCTCACCGCGTGGGCGGACCGGGAGGCTCTCGGGCCCCACGGCGCGGCGTGGGGGCGCGATCTGCGCGAGGCCGAACCCACTCTCGAGGAGATTGTCCGGCGTCTGGTCGACGCCCAACTCGACCTCGCGATGCTCGAGGGCCGTGTCAAGGCGTTCGTCCCACCCGGTGCGCCCGCGGCCGCGGAGCAGGTGGCCGAGGTGGAGCGGGTGATCGGTCGATCCTTGCATCCGGAACACCGGGAGTTGCTCCTCCTCATGAACGGCTGGCCCGGCATCCCGTACATCCTCAGCACCGCCGAGATCATCAGCGGCGAACGATGGAAGGCGACGCTCGCCGAGCAGGATCGATCCGATGCCGATCACCGGCGCAACCGCGATGCGGTGTACGCGGGCGCGGGCATCCCGATTCCCGACGACGATCCGGCCGCCGCATCGCTCAGGGCGGCGCGCATCGACGCCGTGCCGTTCGCCGCGTGGGCGATCTGCTCCTTCGGCGTCGACCCCGACGACGGCTTCGTGCGATGGGTCCCGCGCGACGCGAAGTACGCCGATGACCCCCAGGGGACCTCTACACGGTCGGCGGGCACCGTTCGTGAGTACCTGCTCGCCGAGATCGACCAATTGCACGGCAGGATCGAGGCGCGCAAGTGGGCAGAGCCGCAGTCCTCGTGAGCCGTCGCGTCCGAAATCAGGGTTCTCAGGGGCTTGGCGGAATCCGGCCGCGGATCGTCGAGAAAGCCGACGTTCGGAACGCGACCGCAACGGGCGGCGGCACCGTCGAGCACCAGGAGCGATAGCCTGGAGCGCGTGACTTCTACGCTGACCGCCGATACGGCGAACGGAATCGACTTCAAGGTCGCCGACCTCTCCCTCGCGGAGGCGGGCCGCAAGCAGCTGCGCCTAGCCGAGCACGAGATGCCGGGCCTGATGGCGCTGCGTCGCGAGTACGCCGACGTCAAGCCGCTCAAGGGTGCGCGGATCTCGGGTTCGCTGCACATGACGGTGCAGACCGCGGTGCTCATCGAGACCCTGGTGGACCTCGGCGCCGAGGTGCGCTGGGCCTCCTGCAACATCTTCTCCACGCAGGACGAGGCCGCCGCGGCCGTCGTGGTGGGGCCGAACGGCACCGTCGAGGCGCCGCAGGGCGTGCCCGTCTTCGCCTGGAAGGGCGAGACCCTCGAGGAGTACTGGTGGGCGGCCGAGCAGATGCTGACCTGGCCGAACGAGCCCGCCAACATGATCCTCGACGACGGCGGCGACGCCACCATGCTCGTGCTGCGCGGCGCGCAGTTCGAGGCGGCCGGGGTCGTCCCGCCGACCGATGAGGACCAGGACAGCGCGGAGTACCAGGTCTTCCTGGCCCTGCTGCGCGAGTCGCTGGCCAAGGACGCGACCAAGTGGTCGACGATCGCGGAGTCGGTCAAGGGCGTCACCGAGGAGACCACCACCGGTGTGCTGCGCCTGTACCAGTTCGCCGCGGCCGGCGAGCTGAAGTTCCCGGCGATCAACGTCAACGACTCGGTCACCAAGAGCAAGTTCGACAACAAGTACGGCACCCGCCACAGCCTCATCGACGGCATCAACCGCGGTACCGACGTGCTGATCGGCGGCAAGAAGGTCCTCATCTGCGGCTACGGCGACGTGGGTAAGGGCTGCGCCGAGTCGCTCGCCGGCCAGGGCGCCCGCGTCCAGGTCACCGAGATCGACCCGATCAACGCGCTGCAGGCGCTCATGGACGGCTTCGACGTGGTGACCGTGGAGGACGCGATCGGGGACGCCGACATCGTCATCACCTCCACGGGCAACAAGGACATCATCCTGCTCGAGCACATGAAGGCGATGAAGGATCACGCGATCCTGGGCAACATCGGCCACTTCGACAACGAGATCGACATGGCCGCGCTGGAGAAGTCGGGTGCCGTGCGCCTGAACATCAAGCCGCAGGTCGACCAGTGGACGTTCGGTGACACCGGCAAGTCCATCGTGGTGCTGTCCGAGGGCCGCCTGCTCAACCTGGGCAACGCGACCGGCCACCCGTCGTTCGTGATGTCCAACAGCTTCAGCAACCAGGTCATCGCCCAGGTCGAGCTGTGGACCAAGCCCGACGAGTACGACAACGAGGTCTACCGCCTCCCCAAGCACCTCGACGAGAAGGTCGCGAAGATCCACGTCGAGGCCCTGGGCGGCACCCTCACCAAGCTCACCAAGGATCAGGCCGAGTACATCGGCGTCGACGTCGAGGGCCCGTACAAGCCCGAGCACTACCGCTACTGAGCGGTCAGCGCACCCGCGACGAACTGACGCACACCTTCCACCCTCCGGATTCCTTCCGGAGGGTGGTGGTGTCCGTGAGGGATCTGGAGACGACCGTCGACGAGCCGACCGGCGTCGAGGTGACCTCGGCCTCCGCCGTGCCCCGGGCACCGTCGATCCTGATGTCCCCCACGGTGACCTTCCAGCGGCCGTCGGGGCCGAGCAGCGTGTCGACCTCCGCGGCGAAGGTCTGCGCGGTGAACTGCGTCTGCAGCATCTGGACGTCCGCGGCGCAGCGCACCCCGATGAGCGCCGCGAGGTCGCGGTCGTTGAGGGTCTTGGTCTCCGCGGCGATCACGTCGCGGATCTGCTGCTCGTCGTTCGCGCCGCCGCGGTTGGCGAGGATGTACCAGGTGGCGCCGAGGATGATCGCGATGATGAGCACCGTCGCGCCCAAGACGATCGCGACGGAGCGGTCCTTCGCCGGGGGAGGTCCCGCGGGCACCGCGGGAACGTACGGCGGGCCGGCGGTCGCCGCGCCCCCGCCCCGACCGTCCGGGTCCGGCGGTGCCGCGGCGCGCGGTTCCGCCGGGGCGCCGGTCACGGCGCGGCCCGTCAGGTAGGGCGTGCCCGCGGACGAGACGGGCCCGCCCGTCCCGTACAGCTGCGGCGGCCGCGGGGGCGCGATCCCGAGCTGCCGGTAGGTCTCCGGCGGCAGGACGGGATGCAGCAGCTCGCGCGGGTCAGTCGGACGCATCGGCGCGTTCCTCGTCGACGTTGCGCGCGTGCTGCATCGACTGCAGCAGCGCGGTGAGCGCGTCCAGCTTCTCGTGCACCTCGTCGAGCTCGCGGCGCATGTAGTCGCGGCTCGCCGCCTCACCGACGGCCAGGCGCACCGATGCCAGCTCGCGGGCCAGGAACTCGGTGTCGGCCTTGGTCTGCGCGGCGCGCATCCGGTCCTCGTCGAGCGCGACGCGGTCCCGGCTCTCCTGCCGGTTCTGTGCGAGGAGGATCAGCGGTGCGGCGTACGCGGCCTGGGTCGAGAAGGCCAGGTTGAGCAGGATGAACGGGTACGGGTCGAAGTGGTACGTGAACCACAGCACGTTGAGCGCGATCCACACCAGCACGATCACGGTCTGGATGGCCAGGTAGCGGCCGGTCCCGAGGAACCGGGCGACGCTCTCGGCGCCCTGGCCGATCATGTCGTCGCCCAGGTTGAGGTGGAAGCTGCGGTTCAGCCGCGGGGTGTCGAGCCGGGAACGATCCTTCATCCGCTGACCTCCACGGTGCCCTCGTCCTGATCCTCGTCGCGCCAGTCCTCCGGCAGCAGGTGGTCGAGCACGTCGTCGACCGAGACCGCCCCCAGCAGGTGGTTCTCCGCGTCGATCACGGGTCCGGTCACCAGGTTGTACGCCGCGAAGTACCGGGTCACGGCGCCGAGGGGGTCGTCGGGGCCCAGCCGCGGCAGATCGGTGTCGACGATGCCGCCGACCAGATCGGCCGGCGGCTCGCGCAGCAGCTGCTGCAGGTGCACCGCGCCCAGATAGCGGCCCGTGGGGGTCGCCGTGGGCGGGCGCACCACGAAGACCATGCTGGCCAGCGCCGGCGTGATGTCGGGGTTGCGGACGCGGGCCAGGGCCTCGGCCACGGTGGTCGACGGGGTGACCACGATCGGCTCCGGCGTCATCATGCCGCCCGCCGTGTACGGGGAGAAGGTGAGCAGGCGGCGCACGGTGCCCGAGTCCTCGGGGTCCATCACCGCGAGCAGCTCCTCACGCTGTTTGGCGGGGAGTTCGCCGAGGAGGTCGGCGGCGTCGTCGGGGTCCATGGCCTCGAGCACGTCGGCCGCGCGCGCCTTGGAGAGGTGCGCGATGACCTCGGCCTGGTCGTCGGAACCGAGCTCCTGGATCACGTCGGCGAGGCGCTCGTCGTCGAAGGCGGCCGCGATGGACAGCCGGCGCTGCGCGGGCAGCTCGCGCAGCGCCTGGGCGACATCGGTGGCGCGCATGTCCTCGAAGACGGTCAGCGCCTCGGCGATGTCGTGGTCGGCGCCGGTGAGCGCGGTGGTGGTGAAGCCGGAGACGTGGGGGAGATCCACCACCTGGACGCCGCCGCGCCGGCTCCATCCCGACCCGCGGATCTTCACCGCCAGTCGGTGCACCACCCAGTCGCGGGTGCGGGTCTGTTCGATCCCGACGTCGGCGACCGTCGCGTCTGCACCGTCGTACGGCTCGCCCGGCTCCTCGATGCGGACCTTGGTGCCGAGGAGCTGGCCCAGGGCAAGCGCCTCGCCGGGGCGCACGTGCAGGCGGCGCAGGCTCACCGAGCCGGTGTTGAGGGTGACGGCGGCGGGTTCGATGCTGGTCACGCGCAGCATCGGGACGAAGATCCGGCGGCGGTTGGCCAGCTCCACGGCGAGTCCGAGCACCCGGGGCGCCTTGCGGTCGGCGCGCAGGCCGATCACCGCATCGCGGACGCGGCCGACGGACTCACCGTCCGGGCCGACGACGGGCAAGCCGGACAGTCGCGCGACGAATACTCTGGAGACAGCCGACATGTACTTCAGGGTAGTTTCGTTCTACGAATCGCATGTGAGGGAGGGCGCCGAATGTCGCAACCGCTACCCGGACCCGGGTCGCCGAACCAGCCGGGAGGGCCCGCCGGACGTGGCCTGCCGACGCCGCCGAAGGGCTGGCCGATCGGCTCCTACGGTACCTACGCCGAGGCGCAGCGGGCCGTCGACTACCTCTCCGACCAGGAGTTCCCGGTCCAGAACGTGACCATCGTGGGCGTCGACCTGATGCAGGTCGAGCGCATCACGGGCCGCCTGACCTGGGGGCGGGTGCTCAGCGCCGGCGCCGCGTCCGGCGCCTGGCTGGGCCTGTTCCTCGGCCTGCTGGTGGGCCTCTTCGTCGGCGGCGGGGAGGAGCTGCCCGCCACCGTGATCGCCGGCGTGATCGGCGGCATCGTCTTCGGCCTGATCAGCGCCGCGGTGCCGTACTGGGCGTCGCGCGGCACCCGCGACTTCTCGTCGACGATGCAGCTCGTCGCGGGCCGGTACGACGTGCTCTGCGACCCGCAGGTCGCCGAGCGCGCCCGCGACATGCTGGCGCGGCTCAACATCCAGTAGCCGAGACTGTTGCCGGACCGGAAACGATCGAATATCGTTTCCGGTATGGAAACGAATTCGGAGAACGGTGGCACGCTCGCCGACGTCGAGGCGGCCGGGGCCGCCGGGCGGCGCGCCGCGCTGCCGTGGTGGCTGATCGCGCTCGAAGTCCTCGTGGTCGCGGGCGTGTGGTCGATGCTCTACGGCGGCGAACAGACCTGGCGGAACATCGGGCTCACCGTGGCCGTCTTCGCCGTGCCGGCCGCGGTCCTGGTCGTGGTCGCGAAGCGGCGCGGGCGGGCCGGCGAACTCGCGTCGGGGTCCCGTGCCTCCGTCGTCCACTGGTCCGGCTTCTTCGGCGCGATGATCGCCGGGATGATCTCCACGAAGTACCTCGAGGCGGGGCGGCCGCTGACCTACGCCGCGGTCTTCCTCATCGTGGTGGTCCTGTACGGCGGTTGCCGGGTGGCGGCGGAGCGGATCGCGCTCCGGCGACCGTCGTGAGCGCGGCCGAGAACGAGGCGCCCGCGTTCGACGACCTCATCCATCCGCGGCAGCGGCTCATGATCTGCGCCGCGCTGGCGCAGACGCAGGAGCTGCGCTTCGACCTCCTGGCGAAGGCGCTGGAGATGAGCGCGCCCACGCTGAGCAAGCACCTGGCGAAGCTGGAGGAGGCGCAGTACGTCGCCTTCCGTCGCGACGCCGCCGACTCGCGGCGGCAGTGGGTCGCGCTCACGCCCGCCGGTACGTCGGCCTTCGCGCGACACGTCGCCGCGCTCCGCGAGCTCACGACCTGAGCCGGGGCGCGATGCGGATCTCCGCACGCGACAGGAATCTCCGCTCGCTCTGGGGACCCGCACGGCGCACCCGTCGAACCTGGGTCGACCTGGGGGGATCTCGGAATTCTCGCCGAACTATTTACCGGGTCGCGATGTCCTGCTAAATTCCGAAGTGATAGCGATCACAAGGAGGACTCTCATGGCGGACATTGTGGGGCGCGTGAGCCGGCGCGAGCTGGACCAGGGCTACCGCGACGTGCTGGAAGACCTGTCGGAGGGCTCGGTGCATCGCCGATTCGACCCGTTCCTCGACATCGCGTGGGACGCGCCCGAGCTCGCGCTCGACCCGAACGACCCCCGCTGGGTCCTGCCGCCGACGCTCGACTCGCTCGGCGCGACGCAGTGGTATCGCGATCTGCCCCTGGAGAAGCGGATCGAGATCGGCAAGTGGCGGCTGGCGAACACCATCAAGGTGGGCGCCGCCTTCGAATCCATCCTGATCCGCGGGATGATGCAGTACATCATGAAGCTCCCGAACCGGTCTCCGGAGTTCCGCTACTCGCTCCACGAGATGACCGAGGAGTGCAACCACATCCAGATGTTCCAGGAGCTGGTCAACCGCATCGACGTCGACGTGCCCGGCATGCGGAAGTGGTTCCGGCGTGCCTCGCCGATGATCGGCGTGCTCGGCGGCTACGCCCACGTGATCCTGTTCATGGGCATCCTCGGCGGCGAGGAGCCGATCGACCACTACCAGAAGGCGATCATGCGCCACGGGGGACAGGTCCCGCCGCTGGTGCTGCGCACCATGGAGATCCACGTGGCCGAGGAGGCTCGCCACATCTCCTTCGCGCACGAGTTCCTGCACGCCCACCTCCAGGACATGACGAAGCGGCAGAAGCGGCTCTGCGCGTTCGCCTTCCCGCTCGCGATGCGCTGGCTGGTGGGGGAGATCTTCACCCCGCCGAAGGAGTTCTTCGAGCGGTTCGACGTGCCGCGGGAGGTCAAGCGGGAGGCCTTCTGGCGCGGCCCGACGGCGCGCGCCCTTCTCAACGACTACTTCGCCGAGATGCGCGCCCTCGCCGACGACCTGGGCCTCATGACCCCGGTGGGCAGGCTCATGTGGCGTCTGCTCAGGATCGACGGGCACAAGGCGCGGTACCGCGGCGAGCCCACCCGACCCGCGCAGCTCGCCGCCTGAGCGCGACCCGGCGGCCGCGGCATCCCGCGCGGGCCGCGGCGTCCGGGTGACCCGCGGCGTCCGGGGCACTCGAGGTGCGGGCCGCGCGCCGGTGGGGCGGTGCGGCGGATGCGCGCGGGCGTAGGATCGCCGAGTATGGCGACCGCGCACGACGAGCCCGAGAGCGGCTACGAGCTGCGCTGGCGCGCCCACAACTCCCAGCGTCGCGAGCTCATCCTGCGCGCGGCCGCCGAGCTCGTCGAGGAGTCCGAGCCGGGTGCCGCGATCCCGGTGCGCCGCATCGCCGAACGCGCCGGACTCGTGAAGTCGGTGGTCTACCGCCAGTTCAAGAGCAAGGACGACTTGGCGCGGGGCCTCCGGGGCTACGTGGTCGATCAGTTCGCCGCGGAGCTCGAGGCCGATCTCGACGTCTCCACCGGCTCGCTGCGCGAGATCCTGCGGCGCTCGATCGCCAGCGCCGCCGCCTGGATGGAGGACAATCCGCGGCTCGTCGACCTGCTGCGCGCCGGCCCCACCGACGCCGCGAGCGGGCCCGACGACGTGCCCGTGGCGCCCGACGCGATCGGCGAACTCCGGCACCGCGTGGTGGCGCGCGCCGAGCAGACGATCGACGGTCTCGCGGCACTCACCGGGCTCGACCCGTCCGCCTTCGACGGCGTGCCCTTCGTGGTGTTCACCATGGTCGAGGGCACGCTCACCAGCTGGGTGCGCGGCGAGGCCGCCGTCCGGGGGCGCTCGCGCGCGGAGGTGGTCGAGTCGCTCACGGACGTCACGTGGTTCGTGCTCGACGGTGCCGCGCGCACCCTCGGGGTGCGCGTCGATCCGGACGCGGAGCTGACGCCCTTCCTCGAGGGGCTGGTGTCCGACGGGGCCACGCCCGCAGCGACTTCCGGGCGCGGGTGACGACGCGGTAGGGACGCACACCCGGAAGCAAACACAGGTACATCCGGGCTCCGGCACATCGGTCTGGCACGATTATCCCGAATGTGGTTCATCTCACCGGCCGCGTCGACTAGCTTTTCGAATCGACGCTTCCGGTCGGTAGCGGGGATAGGAGCGGCGCGTGGCGGGCAGAACCAGTCGAACGCGTAGGAGCCGGGCGGCCCGGTTCGGCGCGGTCGGAGTGACCACGACGATGGCCGCCACCCTGTTGGCGGGGTGCGGGACCGACTCGAGCGGCATCACCATCAGTGTGTACGTGGGTGCCGACAGTGCACCCACCGTGGCGCGGGCCGCGGAGAAGTGCTCGACCGACGAGTACAAGGTGGTCGGATACTCGCTGCCGAAATCGGCCGACGACGCCCGCCTGCAGCTGGCGCGGCGCGTGACCGGCGGTGACAAGACCCTGGACGTCCTGGGGCTCGACGTGACGTGGACCGCCGAGTTCGCGCAGGCGGGCTGGGCGGTGAAGGTGCCCTCGGACCTCGCCGAACGCACGAAGAAGCGCGTGCTCGCGGGTCCGCTGAAGACCGGCATGTTCGACGGCGAGATGTACGCCATCCCGGCGTGGACCAACACGCAGCTGCTCTGGTACCGCAAGGACGTCCTCGCCAAGATCACCGGCAAGCCCGTCAACTCGCCGCCGAAGCTGACGTGGAGCCAGATGCTCGAGCTGTCGGCGAAGTCCGGCGCGCAGGGCGGGCCCACGCAGATCGGCGTGACCGCCGCCCAGTACGAGGGCCTCACGGTGTGGTTCAACTCGCTCCTCGCGAGCGAGGGCGGCAGGATCGTCGACGAGACCGGCAAGCAGGTCGTGCTCGGCGAGGGCAAGAACCGCGAGGCCGCGGTGAAGGCGCTGCAGACCATGAAGTCGGTCGCGACGGCCCCCGGCCGTGATCCCAGTTTCACGCAGACGATGGAGACGGAGATCCGGCTCGGCATGGAGCGCGGCGACGCGCTGTTCGAGGTGAACTGGCCGTTCGTCCTGTCGGCCATTCAGCAGAACTCGGCCGCCGGCTCGGTGCCCTTCCTGCCGGAGATGACGAAGTTCGCGGCCGACGTGAAGAAGCCGACGAACGACCAGCTCAAGAAGATGAACGAGGTCATCCGCAAGAAGTTCGATTTCGCGCCGTTCCCGCAGGTCGCGCCGGGCGTGCCGGCCCGCCCGACGATGGGCGGCGGCAACTACGCGGTCTCGCCCACGTCGGTCCACCAGGAGCAGGCGTGGAAGGCGATCGAGTGCCTGACCAACGAGGAGTCGGAGAAGGCGTACGGCCTCGACGCGGGCACGCCGCCCGTCCTCCCGTCGCTCTACGACGACCCGGAGTACCTGGCCGTCTACCCGATGGCGAAGCTCATTCGGGACCAGTTGCAGGAGAACACCTCCTCGGTACGCCCGGTGACGCCGGTGTACCAGGCGATGTCCACGCTGCTGCAGGCGAAGCTGAGCCCGGTCGGCTCGTGGGATCCGAACACGCTCGTCGACGAGTTGGTCACCGCCGCCACGAAGGCGATCGATCAGAAGGGGCTGGTCCCGTGACGACTGCGACGACGAACGGGGGCACCGCGCCCGCGCCCGCGGAGGAGAAGGCGGCGCTGTCCCAAGGGCAGCGCGAGGAACGCAAGCTGGGCCTGATGCTCATCGCGCCGGCGGCGTTGGTGATGTTGTTGGTGACGGCGTATCCGATCGTGTACGCGTTCTGGTTGAGTTTGCATAAGTCGTCGTTGGCGGCGCCGGGGCAGGATGAGTTCATCGGGCTGGGTAATTACGGCACGGTGTTGCAGGATTCGTATTGGTGGCAGGCGTTGGGGGTGACGTCGTTCATCACTGTCGTCTCGGTGGTGATCGAGTTCGTGTTGGGTTTGGCGATCGCGTTGGTGATGCATCGGACGATCGTCGGCCGGGGCTTGGTGCGGACGGTGGTGCTGATCCCGTACGGCATCGTGACGGTGGCGGCGTCGTTCTCGTGGTTCTATGCGTGGACGCCGGGGACGGGGTATCTGGCGAATTTGTTGCCGGACGGCAGCGCGCCGTTGACGGAGCAGATCCCGTCGTTGTTCATCATCGTCTTGGCCGAGGTGTGGAAGACGACGCCGTTCATGGCGTTGCTGTTGTTGTCGGGTTTGGCGTTGGTGCCGGATGATCTGCTCAAGGCGGCGGCGATGGATGGTGCGGGCCCGTGGACCCGGTTGACGAGGATCATCATTCCGTTGATGAAGCCGGCGATCTTGGTGGCGTTGTTGTTCCGCACGCTGGATGCGTTCCGGATCTTCGACAACATTTACGTGTTGACGAAGGGTGCGAATGGGACGGGGTCGGTGTCGATCCTCGGTTACGACAATCTGTTCAAGGCGTTCAACCTGGGTGTGGGGTCGGCGATTTCGGTGCTGATTTTCATCTGTGTGGCGATCATCGCTTTCATCTTCGTCAAGGCGTTCGGGACCGCGGTGCCGGGCTCGGATCAGGACCAGAGGTAGGGGCGCGGTCATGGCTACGAGTACTGCGGGGCGCAAGGTCGCCTGGAGTGTGATCGACCTGTTGGTCGTGTGTTACGCGCTGATCCCGGTGTTGTGGATCGTGTCGCTGTCGCTGAAGTCGCCGGCGACGGTGACGGACGGGAATTTCGTCCCGAAGAGTGTGACGATGGACAATTACACGTCGATCTTCGAGGGCAGCGGCTTCGTGCGCCCGTTGATCAATTCGATCGGGGTGGCGTTGATCTCGACGGTGATCGCGGTGATCATCGGGATGTTCGCCGCGTACGCGGTGGCGCGGTTGAGTTTTCCGGGGAAGAAGTTGTTCATCGGCGCGGCGCTGCTGATCGCGATGTTCCCGCAGATTTCGCTGATCACGCCGTTGTTCAACATCGAGCGGGCGGTGGGGTTGTTCGATACCTGGCCGGGTCTGATCCTGCCGAACGTGACGTTCGCGTTGCCGTTGTGCGTGTACACGTTGTCGGCGTTCTTCCGGGAGATCCCGTGGGAGCTGGAGAAGGCGGCCAAGATGGATGGTGCGACGCCGGCGCAGGCGTTTCGTCAGGTGATCGCGCCGTTGGCGGTGCCGGGTGTGGTGACCGCCGCGATCCTGGTGTTCATCGCGGCGTGGAACGACCTGCTGTTCGGTGTGTCGCTGACGGCGACGGAGCGGTCGATCACCGCGCCGGTCGCGATCGTGAACTTCACCGGTAGCTCGCAGTTCGAGGAGCCGACCGGGTCCATCGCCGCTGCGGCGGTCATCATCACCATTCCGATCATCATTTTCGTCCTGATCTTCCAACGACGGATCGTCGCCGGACTGACCTCCGGTGCGGTCAAGGGCTGACGCCGGAAAGTACAAGGGGAGCTAACACCATGGCCGACATCGTCCTGGACCACGTCAAGAAGACCTACCCCGACGGCTCGACCGCCGTCAGTGACATCAATCTGGAGATCGCCGACGGCGAGTTCGTGATCTTGGTGGGCCCGTCGGGGTGCGGTAAGTCCACCACGCTGAACATGATCGCCGGGTTGGAGGACATCTCCGCCGGTGAGCTGCGGATCGGTGGTGAGCGGGTCAACGAACGCGCCCCGAAGGACCGCGACATCGCGATGGTCTTCCAGTCGTATGCGCTGTATCCGCATATGACGGTGCGGGAGAACATCGCCTTCCCGCTCAAGCTGGCGAAGCTCGGCAAGGACGAGATCACCGCGAAGGTCGAGGACGCCGCCCGCACGCTGGACCTGACGCAGCACCTCGACCGCCGCCCGAGCCAGCTGTCGGGCGGCCAGCGTCAGCGTGTGGCGATGGGCCGGGCGATCGTCCGCAGCCCCAAGGCGTTCCTCATGGACGAGCCGCTGTCGAACCTGGACGCGAAGCTGCGGGTGCAGATGCGCACCGAGGTCTCCCGGCTGCAGAAACGCCTGGGCACCACCATGGTGTACGTGACGCACGATCAGACCGAGGCCATGACCCTCGGCGACCGCGTGGTGGTGCTCAAAAGCGGTGATGTGCAGCAGATCGGCGCCCCGCAGGAACTCTACGACCGCCCGAACAACCTGTTCGTCGCCGGTTTCATCGGCTCGCCGGCGATGAACTTCGTGCCCGGCCGCCTCACCTCCGTCGGTATCGACACCGCGCTCGGTGAGATCCTGCTGCTCGACGCGCCGCAGCTCGCCGACAAGGCCGCCGCCGCGGGCAACAAAACCGGTGACGTGGTCGTCGGTATCCGCCCCGAACACTTCGAGGACGCCCGCCTGCTCGACCCCAACCAGCGTGTCGGCGGCCTGACCTTCCGCGCCCGCGTCGATGTCCTCGAATCGATGGGCTCGGACAAGTACGTCCACTTCGCCGTCCCCGCCGACGACGCCCGCACCGACGTCCTCGGCGACCTCAACGCCGGACAACAACTGCCGCCGCCCGCCGGCGTCGACGAAATCGTCGCCCGCCTGTCCGCCGACTCGGGCGCCGCCCGCGGCGCCGAAGTCGACCTGTACTACGACCCCACCAAGATCGCCGTCTTCGACGCCGCGACCGGTCGCAACCTGGCCCTGTAGGCCCGCCGTGCGGGTGCTCGCGGTCAGCGACGAGGAGGTCCCGGGGCTCGCCCTCGCCTCGTCGACGCTGCGGCCCGACCTGATCCTCGGGGCGGGCGACCTGAACGGCGCGTACCTCGAATCGCTCGTCGACCGCTACGGCGTGCCCTGCGTCTTCGTGCCCGGCAACCACGATCCGGACCACTCCGGGTACCGGCGCACCCGCGGCGGATTCGTGCGCGGCGGCGTGCCGTGCGAGCCGCCCGGCCCCCGCGGCGGGATCAACGCCGACGGCCGAGTGGTCACCGTCGGGGGCCTCACGGTGGCCGGCCTGGGCGGATCGATCCGGTACAACGGGGGCCCGAACCAGTGGACGCAGGCGCAGGCGGCCCGGCGGACGTGGCGGGTGCGGCTCGCGGCGCGGCGGCGTACCGTCGACGTGGTGCTGGCGCACTCACCCGCGCAGGGCGTGGGGGACGGCGAGGACGGGCCGCACCGCGGCCTCGCCGCGCTCGGACGCCTGGTCGCGCGGCTCCGCCCCCAGGTGTTCGTGCACGGGCACGTGCACCCGTTCGGGCGGCCCGGTCCGGACCACGAGATCGACGGTGTGCCCGTGCTCAACACCGTCGGGTACACCTATTTCGAGATCACCCCCGGCAGCCCGGGGGACTACCGCGTGAGGGAGCGGCGACGTGGCGCGTGACACCGGATTCCCCGACGAGGACGCCCGCACCGACTTCGAACGTTCGCGGCGGCGCGCCAACATCGCACGCCTCGCGTCGTGGGTGCGCGGCCAGCCCGGCGACGTCAACGAGGTGCTGCCGTACGACGAGGTCGTCTCCGCGCTGGGTTTCGTCTCGGAACGGCCGCTGGGGCTCCAGGTGGTGCCCGTCGCGCGGATCGTCGGCAGCGTCGACCGCACCCGCGACTTCGACCGCTACTTCCGGCCCCGCTCGCCCGCGCTGCGCGCCCGATGGCAGCGGCTGGCCGCGGCCCAGCGCCGCGGCGAGGCCATGCCGCCGGTCGAGCTGAAGAAAGTGGGCGACATGTACTTCGTCGTCGACGGCCACCACCGCGTGTCCATCGCCTTCGCCCGCGGCTTCAGCACCATCGACGCCGACGTCACCGAGGTGGTCACCCGCATCGGCTCCGGCGGCATCGCGGTCCGCTCGGACCTGCTGCTCAAGGACCACCGCCGGCTGTTCCTCGAGCGGGTGCCGCTGGAGGGCGCCGCGCGGGAGCGGATCCGGTTCACCAACGCCTGGGACTACTCGGTGCTCGCGGAATCGGTGGAGGCCTGGGGCTTCCGGCTGATCCAGGAGGCGGGGGAGTACCTCTCCCGCGACGTGGTCGCGCGCCGCTGGTACGAGGAGGAGTTCGCGCCCGTGATCGAGATGGCACGGGCCGCCGGGATCATGCAGTCCTCCACCGACGCCGAGGTCTACCTGTTCGTGGCGTGCGAGCGCTACCGGCTGGTCCGCAAGCACGTCTGGACGCCGGAGATCATCCACGAGGTCTCCGCGCAGAACCCGGGCTGGCAGCCCGGCAGGTTCTTCTAGGCGGCGACCGTCCTCGCGCGCGGGACCGGTGGCGCGTCGTGCGTCACCGGCCCCGCCTCGCTGTGCGCCGGACGGCTCAGCGCATCCAGACGGTCGTCGCCCCCGGCAGCCGGTCGCCGTCGAACGGTGTACTGGCGAGAAGGATCTCGCCGTCGGGCAGTTCGACGGGCTCGGAACCGAAGTTCGTGTACGACCGCCAGCCACCGGGCCGCTCGAAGGCGAGCACCGAGGCGGACGGGTGCGGGATCCAGGTCAGGGTCTCCGCGCTCTGCAGGTCGCCGCGCAGCGCCAGCGCCCGCCGGTACAGGTTCAGGGTGGACGCCGGGTCCCCGTCCTCGACCGAGACCGCGTAGTCGGCGAACCACGCGGGCTGCGGAAGGTGCGCACCGTCGGACCCGAAACCGTACGAGGAGCCGGTGGCGGCCCAGGGGAGGGGGACGCGGCAGCCGTCGCGGCCGACCTCCTTGCCCTCGGTTCGGAAGAACGTCGGGTCCTGACGGGACTCGGCGGGCACGTCGCCCACCTCGTGCAGGCCGAGTTCCTCGCCCTGGTAGACGTAGGTGGAGCCGGGAAGCGCGAAGAGCAGCATCGTTGCGGCGCGGGCGCGTCGCTCTCCCAGCTCGGTGTCCACCTCGTCGTGCGATCCGCCGGCGAGCGTCCACGCCGCGGCGTGGTGGCCGAGACCGGCCGGCAGGCCGTAGCGCGTCGCGTGCCGGGTCACGTCGTGGTTCGAGAGCACCCACGTACTCGACGAGCCGGTCTCGGCGGAGCGGCTGAGATTCTCGTCGATGACGTCCTTGAACTCGTGGGCATCGAACTCCGACACCAGGAGGTCGAAGTTGAAGGCCTGGCCGAGCCCGTCGGGGCTGGCGTAGGCGGGCAGTCGGGACTTGTGCACCCAGGCCTCTGCCACCGCGGTGCGCGGCGGGTCGTACTCGTCGAAGACGGCGCGCCAGGCGCGGTAGATCTCGTGGACCTCGTCGCGGTCCGAGAACGGATGGTCCGGGTGGACCGTGAGTTCGCCGTTGCCGATCTCGTGCCACGCGGCGAACGGTTCGCTCATGTCCTTGCGCAGGTAGTGGGCGACGTCGATGCGGAAGCCGTCGACTCCGCGGTCGGACCAGAACCGCAGCGTCCGCTCGAAGTCCGCGCGGACGTCGTCGCGCTCCCAGTTCAGGTCGGGCTGCTCGGGCGCGAACATGTGCAGATACCACTGCCCGGGACTGCCGTCGGGCTCCGTCACGCGGTCCCAGGCAGGACCGCCGAAGTTGGACTGCCAATCGTTGGGCGGCTCGTCACCGTTCTCGCCCCTGCCCTCGAAGAAGTGGTAGCGGTCCCGCTCGTCGGAGCCGCGCCCCGCGGCCAGCGCCGCCTGGAACCACTCGTGCTGGTCGGAGGTGTGGTTGGGGACGATGTCGACGATCAGCTTGATGCCGGCCTCGTGCAGCGCCGCGCTCATCGCGTCGAAGTCGTCCAGCGTGCCCAGGCGCGGGTCGACGTCGCGGTAGTCGGCCACGTCGTAGCCGCCGTCGGCGAGCTCGGAGGGGTAGAACGGGCTGAGCCACACCGCATCGATGCCGAGATCACGCAGGTACGGCACGCGCGAGGTGATGCCGGGCAGGTCGCCGATCCCGTCGCCGTTGGAATCGGCGAAGCTGCGCGGGTAGATCTGGTACACCACCGCCTGGCGCCACCAGTCGGCCGTTCCGAGGTCCTTGAGAACCACAACACTCCCTTCGAAGGCTTCTCCCGCCGACCGATCGTCGACGCGCGTCGATGACGTCCCACGAGCGTAGCGGATCCGTAGGATCGGACGCGGTGTTTCGCCGTCCGACCGACGGCGGCGAGGGGAGGTGCAGCTGTGGCGACCATGGCCGACGTCGCGCGCCTCGCGGGCGTCTCACGCAGCACCGTCTCCTACGTGCTGAGCGGCGCCCGCCCGATCTCCGCGGAAACCCGCGAACGGGTCCTCGCCGCCATGGAGGCGCTCGACTACGCGCCCAACGTGCTGGCCCGGGCGCTCGCCGGCACACGCACCGGCCTGCTCGGGCTGCTGCTGACGACGGAGGCGCTCGGCCAGGGGGTGGACACCGCGGGCTACGTCACCGCCGCCGCGGACGAGGCCCGCGCCCTCGGTTCGCACCTGATGCTGCTCCCGGGACCCGCCGACGACGCGGACCCGGTGCGGGAGACCGTCCGCCAGGGGCTCGTGGACGGCTTCGCGGTGATGGAGGTCTACACCGCGGACGCGCGCGTCGACTACCTCCGTGCGGCGGGCGTTCCGTTCGTCCTGGTCGGCCGGACCGACGACGTCGAGGGAACGGCGTTCTGCGACGCGGACTTCGACGCCGCCGCGGAGGAGGCGGTCGCGCACCTCACGGGGAAGGGGCACCGCGAGCTCGCCGTCCTCACCGGGCCGGCGGTGGACCGCGCCCGCGCTCCGGGGTTCGCCGTGCGCTCATCGGCCGCCGTGGCCGCGGCGGTCCGCAGGCACGGCGCCCGCGCCCGCGTCGTCCCCACGGCGGCCACCTTCGCCGGTGGTTGGGACGCCTACGCGGGCATCGCCGCCGGTCCCGCGACGGCCGTGCTCCTCTGCAACGAGCCCGCCGGGCTGGGCATGATCTCGGCCGCCGCCGCGGCCGGAGTCCGTATTCCGCAGGAACTCTCGGTGGTCACCGTGTTCGCGGGGACCGAGACCGGGGAGCTGACCCGCCCCCGGCTGACCAGCATCGGCCCCGACCACACGGCCATGGCGCGCCGCGCGATCAGGTTCCTCCTGCGCCGGGTGGCGGGCGAGCCCGCGGCCGAACTGCAGAGCCTCAGCGAGCCGGTCCTGCTCGACCGCGGCAGCACCGCGGCTCCGCGGCCGACGCTTCCGGGCGCCGGCCTTCGATAGACTCGGCGCTCGTGACTTCCGTCGTCGACGCCGTCCGGTCCCACCTCGCCGAGCACTACGCGGGACGCGGCTTCGCGCCGCCCGCCTCGGCGTCGGTCACGTTCCTCGGCCTCGAACCCATGACGATCCAGCGCTGGGTCGGTGAGCAGCTCGTCGCGTTCGCGAGCGTCGGCTGCAGCCGCCATGCGATGACGGACCCCAACGCGCTGGTCACCGGCGAGGACGGACCGCGCGCGGAGGTCGTGCTGGAGCTGCGCCCCGCGACCTCCGGACCGGGTGCGGCGCTCGACGGGGTGCACCGCTCGCTCGCCGTTCTCGCCGCCACGCCCGCCGTCGAAGGGCTGGTCCTCGCCCCCGATGCGCTCGTCGATCTGAGCGCCCCGCTGTGGGCCGGGGCGCCATTCACCGCGGTACTGCTGCGGGATTCCGCGGTGCCGGACCTCGAGCGGGCCGACGGAGAACCGGTGCGGTTCCTGCGCGCCGACCCGATCACCGCGAACGAGGCGGCGTGGATACGGCTCAAGGGCGCGGCGGCGCTGCGCGAGGCGTGGGCGGAGGCGGGCATCGACCCCGCGGACCCGGGACGGCCCGCCGCCCACGAGGTCTAGTTCACGATGTCGACACCTGCGGGCGTCCGCGTGCGTGAGGGCACGTCCACAGCCGCAGAAACCGACATCGTGAGCGTCACAACCACTTGATCCTGCGGAACACCACGAACAGGCCGAGACAGGCCACGAGCATGATCGCCAGCACGATGAAGTAGCCGTACTGCCAGTGCAGTTCCGGCATGTTGTCGAAGTTCATGCCGTAGATGCCGGCGATCATCGTGGGCACGGCGACCAGGCCGATGATCGCGGACATCTTGCGCATGTCCTCGTTCTGCTGCATTCCGATCTTCGCGACGGCCGCGTCGATGAGCGAGCTCAACACGTCGTTGTAGGTCTCCACGTGATCGGCGACCATCGCCTGGTGGTCGAGGACGTCGGAGAAGTAGCGCTGGATCTCCTGCGGGATGATGTCGCCGAAGTCGCACGTCAGCCGCTTGAGCGCGTGCGAGAGCGGGTGGATGCCGCGGCGCAGCTCCACGATGTCGCGCTTGAGCTGGTAGATCTCGTCCACCTGGGTCCGCGCGCCCGCCCGGAAGACGTCCTCCTCGACCCGGTCGATGTCGTCCTCGAGCAGGTCCGAGACGGCGACGTACGAGTCGACCACGTGGTCGGCGACGGCGTGCATGACCGCCGACGGCCCGAGCTTGAGCAGCTCGGGATTGGCCTCCAGGTTGCGGCGCACGCGGCGCAGGCTGCCGTGGTCGCCGTGCCGGACGGTGATCACGTGGTCCGGGCCGACGAGGACCATCACCTCACCGGTCTCGACGATGCGGGCCATCGGATCCGTGCGGTCGTGCCCCACGTAGTTCACGGTCTTGAGGATGAGGAACAGCGTGTCGTCGAACCGGTCGACCTTGGGGCGCGTGTGCGTGACCAGCGTGTCCTCGACGGTCAGCGGGTGCAGCCCGAACACGCGGGCCACCTCGTCCATCTGGTGCTGGTCCGGATCGAGCAGACCCACCCAGACGTAGCCCTCGCCGCGGCGCCGGACCTCCTCGATCGCCTCGACGTAACTGAACCGGCCGGGGAGACGCACCCCGTCGACGTAGACGCCGCAATCGACGACGGCGCGCGCCACGGGCACGGGGACGCGCGGCACGTCCGCCTCGCGGACCTCGCGGCGGCCGGCGCCGGGCCGGGGCATGGACGGCAGGGAGGGCATGGTCGAGATAGTAGACCGGCCCAGGCGGCCCGGCCGCGGCGGCGGCGGGTAGAAAGTAGGCGTGAGAACTCGCACGCCCCGCCTCGCCGCCGCGGCCCTCGCCGCGCTGGTGCTCGCGGGCTGCTCCGACCCCGGAGACCAGGCGGACCTGGGCGCGCGCACCGCGCCCGGCACCGTCACCGTCGGGTCGGCCGGGAGCGCCGCCTCGAAGATCGAGGCCCTGATCTACGCCGGCGCCCTGCGGATGGCGGGGACGCCGGTCGAGACCCGGCTCGGCCTCGGCCCGGGGGAGGACGCCGCCGTGGCCGCCGTCGAGCGGGGCGACCTCACCGTCGCGCCCGCGCTGACCGGCGCCCTGTGGGACCGGTACCGGCCCGGCGCTCCGCAGCCCACGAAGGCGAAGGAGGAGGAGTCCGAGAACCCGCGGGCGCAGTGGGACGCGCAGTTCGTGGCCCTGAGCGCCGTCCTGCCCGAGGGACTCGGCCTGGGTGATCCGACGCTGGCGCTCGACCAGCCGATGCTGTTCGCGCCCAAGGAGGCCCCGTCCGCGACGTTACGCGGATGCGAGGGTCTGTCCGGCGCGGTCGCGGTGCCGGCCGGGTCGCCGTCGGACCTGCGGGCCCGCTACGGCTGCCCGACGGGTCCGGTGGTCCCGGTTGCCGACGAGGCGGCGGCCGCGCGCGCCGTCCGCGAGGGCCGCGCGGCGCTCGCGCAACTCGGCACGCTCTCGTCCGCGGCGAAGGACTTCGCCCAGGTGGCCGATCCCGACGGTGTCGTGCCGTCGCGGGCCGTGGTGCCGCTGGTGCGGCGCGACGGACTGACGGTGGCGCAGACGAAGCGGCTGTCCGCGATCGCCGGCGAACTCACCACCGCCGACCTCGCGGAGATGGTCGCGCAGGTCGAGTCGGGTGAGCGCACGCCCGAGCAGGCGGCCAGCGACTGGGCCGCCGAGCACACGCTGAACTGACGATACGGCGAGGGCGGGTACCGGAACCGGTACCCGCCCTCGCCGAATCGGGGGAGCGCTACTTCAGGCGCTTGTTGAGCTGCTGGTCGATGAGCGCGTTGACGCGCTCGTAGGCGGAGCCGCCGAGACGCACGAGCACGTCGATGATCTTCGCGTCGGCGCCGATGAGGACGCGGCCGCGCTTGCGCTTGACGCCGTTCAGGATGGTGCGCGCGGCGTCGTCGGCCTCCGTGCGGGCGAGGTACTTGTCGAAGAGGGCCGCGGTGTGCGCGGTGTCGACGTTCTCGGCGCCGGTGGCGTTGCGCGCGATCGCGGTCTTGATGCCGCCGGGGTGCACGCAGGTCACGCCGACGTTGTGGTCGCTGGAGAGCATCTCGATGCGCAGCGCCTCCGTGAAACCGCGGACGCCGAACTTGGCGGCGTTGTAGGCGCTCTGGCCGCCCACGGACAGCAGGCCGAACAGCGAGCTGGTGTTGACGATGTGCGCGTCGCCCGAGGCGATGAGGTGCGGCAGGAAGGCCTTGGTGCCGTTGACCACGCCCCAGAAGTCGATGTCCATGACCCGGTCGTAGTCCTTGAACGACGTGGTCTCGACCGGCTCGTGGTGCGCGATGCCGGCGTTGTTGAACAGCAGGTTGACGGTGCCGTAGTGCTCGACCACCTCGTCCGCGTAGGCCAGCAGCTGCTCGCGCTCGCCCACGTTGACGACCTTCGTGTGCACCTCGGCGCCGCGGGCGCGGGCCAGCTCGGCGGTCTGCTCGAGCCCGGTGGGGTCGTAATCGCAGAGCGAGAGCTTCGCGCCCTCGTCGGCGAGCTGGAGGGCCAGCTCGCGGCCCATGCCGGAGGCGGCCCCGGTGATGACGGCGACCTTGCCGCGGAAAATCTTCATGCTGTTGTTCATCCCTCACACTGGTCGTGGCCGGGCGGCTGTGCTGCGCCGCTGCTCGGCGTTCTTACTCGACAGTAGGGTCGGTACGGGAGGTCTGTCAACGACCTATTGAGTATGATTCAGTAGGTGACCAGAAAGTCCGTCGCCGCAGCGGTGGGGCGCAAGCGCACCCGGCTCAGCCCCCAGGCCCGGCGCCAGCAGTTCATCGACCTGGGCCTGCTCAGTCTGAAGCACCAGGCGCTCGAGCAGGTGTCCATCGAGGACATCGCGAGCCAGGCGGGCGTCTCCGCAGGCCTGTTGTTCCACTACTTCGACTCCAAGCTCGACTTCCAGGTCGCGCTCGTGGAGGAGCAGGCGCGGATCGTCGGGGAGGTCGCCACCCCCGATCGCGACCCCGAGGACATCACCGACGTGATGCCGATCCTCACCGCGACGCTCGGTACGTACGTCGACCACATCATGGAGAACCGGCAGTCCCTGCTGCCGATGCTCGCCGGCGTCAGCTGGTCCGAGCCGCGGATCCGGACGGCCGTGAAGTCCGTCCGCGAGCAGATCGTCGACCAGTTCGTGAACCAGGCCGAGAACATCGGCATCGAGCGTTCGCCCCGGTTCGTGCTCGCCGTGCACGGCTGGATCGCCGTGGTCGAGGAGACGCTGGTGCAGTGGCTCGACGAGAACGCCGGCTTCGCCGCGATGAGCCGCGACGAGGTCGTCGACCACCTCGCCACCATGTTCGTGGGGATGGCCGGGGCGGTGGGGCTGGATCTGGCGCCCGTGGAGGCCTGACGGTGCTGGGTGTGCTGGGTGTGCTGGGCCGAGCTGGGTGTGTCGGGCCGGGTCGGGTGGCGGCACCGCCGCTCGCTTAGACCTCGCTCCCTCGCCTAGCGGCTCGCTCGCTCCGATGCGCTCGACGGCGGTGCCGCCACCCGTCCCTCGTTCAATGCCGTCCGGTCCGGTGGGCATTCATGCCCGCTGGTGTCGACATGGACGACCAGAGCCGCCCTTCCTGAGAGGGAGGGCGGCTCTGGCGTGGCTCGGAGGATCTAGAGGGTGAAGGCCTCGTCGATGATCTGGGCCTGCTCCACGGCGTGCACCTTGGACGAACCCGAGCACGGGGCGGACATGGCGCGGCGCGAGACCCGCTTGATGCCCACCAGGCGGCCGTCGAGCTCCGGCAGCGCCAGGCCGAAGAACGGCCACGCGCCCTGGTTGGCCGGCTCCTCCTGGACCCAGCGCACGTCGGTCGCGTTGGGGTACAGGTCGAGCGTGGCGGGCAGGCGCCGCGACGGGAGCGGGTAGAGCTGCTCCATGCGGACGATCGCGACGTCGTCGCGGCCGTCCTTCTTCCGGCGCGCCTCCAGCTCGTAGTAGAGCTTGCCGGAGACCAGCAGCAGGGTCGTGACCTTGCTGCGGTCGCCGCCCTCCACCTCGAACGCCGGATCGTCGATGACCGAGCGGAACTTGCCCGAGGTGAAGTCCTCGACGGGGTTCACGGCGGCCTTGTTGCGCAGCATCGACTTCGGCGTCGCGACCACCATCGGGCGACGCACGCCGTCGAGGGCGTGGCGGCGCAGCAGATGGAAGTACGAGGCCGGCGTCGACGGCATGGCGACGGTCATCGAGCCCTCCGCGCACAACTGCAGGAAACGCTCGATACGGGCCGACGTGTGGTCGGGGCCCTGGCCCTCGTGACCGTGCGGGAGCAGCAGCGTCACGCCCGAGGTCTGGCCCCACTTGGCCTCGCCCGAGCTGATGAACTCGTCGATGATCGACTGCGCGCCGTTGACGAAGTCGCCGAACTGCGCCTCCCAGCACACCAGCGCCGACTCGTCGGCCACGGAGTAGCCGTACTCGAAGCCCAGGCCCGCGTACTCGGTGAGCGCCGAGTCGTAGACCATGAACTTGCCGGGTGACGGCGAGCCGTCGGGGCCGAGGTGGTCGAGCGGGGTGTACTCGGTGCCCGACTGGCGGTCGATGAGCACCGCGTGCCGCTGCGTGAACGTGCCGCGGCGGCTGTCCTGGCCGGCCAGGCGGACCGTGCGGCCCTCCTCCAGCAGGGTGCCGAAGGCGAGCAGCTCGCCGAAGGCCCAGTCGATGCCGCCCTCGCGCGACATCTCGAAGCGGCGCTTGACCACCGGTGCCACGCGCGGGTGCACGGTGAAGCCCTCGGGGACGTTGGCGTAGGCGTCGCCCACGCGCTGGATCTGCTCCAGCGGCACCGCGGTCACGAGCGAGCTCGGCAGCGGCTGGTCGGCGATGATCGACGGGGCGGGCTCGGCCTGGAACTTCTCCAGCTCCTTGACCTCGTTGAAGACCCGCTCCAGCTGGCCCTGGTAGTCGCGCAGCGCGTCCTCGGCCTCCTTGGTCGAGATGTCGCCACGACCGATGAGGGCCTCGGTGTAGGACTTGCGGACGCCGCGCTTGGTGTCGATCACGTCGTACATGCCGGGCTGGGTCATCGACGGGTCGTCGCCCTCGTTGTGGCCGCGGCGGCGGTAGCAGACGAGGTCGATCACGACGTCCTTGTGGAAACGCTCGCGGAAGTCGACGGCGAGCTTGGCGACCCACACGCAGGCCTCGGGATCGTCGCCGTTGACGTGGAAGATCGGCGCACCGATCATCTTCGCCACGTCGGTGCAGTACTGCGAGCTGCGCGAGTTCTCCGGCGACGTGGTGAAGCCCACCTGGTTGTTCACCACGATGTGGACGGTGCCGCCGTTGGAGAAGCCGTCGAGGTTCGCCATGTTCAGCGTCTCGGCCACCACGCCCTGGCCCGCGAAGGCCGCGTCGCCGTGCAGCATGAGCGGCATGACCGGGTGCACGCCGTCGGGCGCGTTCAGCATGTCCTGCTTGGCGTGCACGATGCCCTCGAGCACGGGATCGACGGCCTCGAGGTGCGAGGGGTTCGCGACCAGCGAGACGGTGATCTCGTTCTCGCCGAACATCTGGTAGTACTTGCCCTCGGCGCCGAGGTGGTACTTCACGTCGCCCGAGCCGTGCGCCTGGGCCGGGTTCAGGTTGCCCTCGAACTCGGTGAAGATCTTGCTGTACGGCTTGCCGACGATGTTCGCCAGCACGTTCAGGCGGCCGCGGTGCGGCATGCCGATGACGACCTCGTCGAGCTGGTGCTCGGCGGCCTGGTCCAGCACGGCGTCCATCATCGGGATGACGGACTCCGCGCCCTCGAGCGAGAAGCGCTTCTGGCCGACGTACTTGGTCTGCAGGAAGGTCTCGAAGGCCTCGGCCGCGTTGAGCTTGCTGAGGATGTACTTCTGCTCGGCGACGGTGGGCTTGATGTCCTTCGTCTCCACGCGCTCCTGCAGCCACTTCTGCTGCTCGGGCTCGAGGATGTGCGTGTACTCGATGCCCACGTGGCGGCAGTAGGCGTCGCGCAGGACCGAGAGCACCTTGCGCAGCTTGAGCCGCTCGGCCCCGTGGAAACCGCCGACGTTGAACGTGCGGTCCAGGTCCCACAGCGTGAGCTCGTAGGTGAGCACGTTCAGGTCGGGGTGCGACTCGAGGCTCTCGTTGTTGTAGCGCAGCGGGTCGACGTCGGCCATGAGGTGCCCGCGCGCCCGGTACGCCGCGATGAGCTCGAGGACGCGCGCGTCCTTGTCGATGCCGTGGGCGGGGATGTCCTGCCGCCAGCGGATCGGCTCGTAGGGCACGTGCATCGTGCGGAAGATGTCGTCCCAGAAGTCGTCGCTCAGCGTGAGCTCGTGGACGTACCGCAGGAAGTCGCCGGATTCGGCGCCCTGGATGATGCGGTGATCGTAGGTCGAGGTCAGGGTGGTGAGCTTGCCGACCGCCAGCTCGGCGATCTTCTCGTCGCTCGCGCCCTGGAACTCGGCGGGGTACTCCATGGCGCCGACGCCGATGATCGCGCCCTGGCCGACCATGAGGCGGGGCACCGAGTGCACGGTGCCGATACCGCCGGGGTTGGTCAGCGAGATCGTGACGCCGGCGAAGTCCTCGGCGCCCAGCTTGCCCTGGCGGGCGCGGCGCACGATGTCCTCGTAGGCGGCCACGAACTGGCCGAAGTCCATGGTCTCGGCTTCCTTGACGCCCGCGACCACGAGGCTGCGGCTGCCGTTCTTGCCGACCAGGTCGATGGCGATGCCCAGGTTCACGTGCGGCGGGGTCACCGCGTTCGGCTTGCCGTCGATCTCGGCGTAGTGCCGGTTCATGTTGGGGAAGGCCTTGACGCCCTGCACCAGGGCGTAACCCAGGATGTGGGTGAAGCTGATCTTGCCGCCGCGGGTGCGCGCGAGGTGGTTGTTGATGACCACGCGGTTGTCGAACATCACCTTGACCGGCATCGAGCGCACCGACGTCGCGGTCGGCACCTCGCGGCTCGCGTTCATGTTCTTCACCACGGCGTTGGCGGCGCCGCGGAGCACGGTGCGCTCCTCCTCGTCCGGGAACGAGGCGGGCGCCGGGGCCTTCGGCGCGGGGGCGGGCTTCGCGGGCGACGACGGTGCCGGAGTCACCGGGGCGGACGGCGCGGGGGTCAGCGTGGTGTCGGCCGTCTTGGGGGCCTTTGCCGCCGGTGCAGCGGCGGGCTGCGCCGGTGCCGGAGCGGCGGGCGCCGCGGCGGGAGCGGCCGCGGGGGCCGCGCCGTTGCCGGCCGCGTTGCCACCCTCTGCAACTCCCGGGGTGTACTTCGAGAGGAATTCGTGCCAGCTCGGGTCGACCGAATTAGGGTCGGCCTTGAACCGCTCGTACATCTCCTCGACCAGCCACTCGTTTTGGCCGAAATCCGATACAGAACTGCTGCTCACGGCAGGTCCTCGCCTCGATTCATCATCGTCGTATCAAGCGCGCGCCACCCTGGATCGCAGAGGGCGCAGGTCCGCGCGGTCCAGGGTAGTCCACCACGGAAAACATGTGTCGGTTACTCCCGTTCCGCGGTCGCGGTCACTCCGCGCCGGGTCCGGGCAGTCCGGTCGCCGGGCCGTCGGTCGCCGACCCCTCGACCACCCGCAGGTGGGCGGTGGGCCAGGTGGCCGGGACGGGGCCGAAGGCCGCGCGGGCGTTCTTGATCACGCCCTTGCCCAGGACCCGGTTGCCGCCCGCGCCCACCACGGCGCCGATCCCCGCCGGCAGGAGCTTGCCCAGGATCAGGGGCGACTTCTTCGCCAGGAACCGGCGGCTGAACATCTTCATCAGCTGCTTGTTCAGGTTGCCGACGCCCGGGATCTGGGTGGGGTTCTTCTTCAGGTTCATCAGCGACGCGTTCTTGGCGCCCACCGTCGCCCGCAGGGCGCCGAGCCCGGCCTCGCCCAGCACCGCCGTGAGGACCAGGGCCTTGCGCAGCTCACGATCCTCGGGCGAGATGCCGTAGACCTCGGCGACGGCCAGGGCGTACAGGGCCGAGGCCTCCATGAACACCACGGTCTCCGCGCCGACCGTGCCGATCGCCGCCAGCGTGCCGACGCCGGGGACGGCCGCGGTGGCGCCCGCGGCGCCGCCCGTCCCGGTCACGGTGAGCAGGTAGCGCTTCTCCAGGCGCGCGATGATCTGCTCCGGCGTCTCGTCGGGATGATCGGCGCGCAGGCTCGCGACGTACTTGGCGACGGCCGGGGCCTGCAGGCGCGCGGCGCGGTCGATGACGGAGCCCAGGACGCCGCCCCCGTCGTGCCGCACGGCGGGGAGGTCGGGCTGATCGGGCTGGATGCGAGCGGGCTTGTTCGCCATGGTGTCCTCCGTGGTGTGCGATCCCGTCGGGACCGTCCACCCCTTGTTACCACCGATCGGCGACGGAAATTCCCCGTCGGTGACGGGGCACACGCCGGCCCCAAGTAGCGTCCGGGCCATGCCGAGCATCGACGAGCAGCCGTACACCCTGGTCATCCCCACGCGCTGGAAGGACAACGACGTCTACGGGCACGTCAACAACGTCGTCTACTACAGCTTCTTCGACACGGTGATCAACACCTTCCTGATCCGCGAGGGCGGCCTCGACATCCACGCCGGGGACACCATCGGCCTCTGTGTGGAATCTCACTGCCGGTACGACGCCCCGCTGGCCTTCCCCGAGCCGGTCACCGCCGGGTTGGCGGTCACGAAGCTCGGCCGGTCCAGCGTGACCTATGCCGTCACCCTGTTCGGGGCCGACGGTGCCGCCGCCGCGGAGGGGTGGTTCGTGCACGTCTTCGTCGATCGGGAGACCCGTCGTCCGGCCGGCGTGCCGGACGGGATCCGCACCGCACTGGAGCGGCTTCTCGTCGGTGGCTCGCAGTAGTCTGCGAGGCATGGCCTTCCTCACCCCGCTGGAGCCCGTCACGCTGACGGGGCACCTCGTCACGCTCGTGCCCCTGGCGCACGACCAGCACGACGGCCTGCGCGAGGCGCTCGACGACGGGCAGCTGTGGGACCGCTGGTACACGTCCGTGCCGGCACCGTCGGGCCTGCGCGCCGAGATCGACCGCCGGCTGCAACTGCAGGAGCAGGGCGCGATGATCCCGTTCACCGCGATCGACGCCGCGGGCCGGGTGCTCGGCATGACCACCTACTACGACATCGACCCCGCGGTCCCGCGGATGGAGATCGGTTACACCTGGAACCGGGCATCGGCGCACGGCACCGGCACCAACGCCGAGTCCAAGCTGCTCTTGCTGCAGCACGCCTTCGACGTGCTCGGCTGCGAGTGCATCGGCCTGCGCACCCAGTGGATCAACACCCAGTCGCGCGAGGCCATCGCTCGCCTCGGCGCGAAGCAGGACGGGGTGCTGCGCAGCTACAAGCGGCACCGCAACGGCGCGCTGCAGGACGCGGTCCTGTTCTCCATCCTCCGGCACGAGTGGCCCACCGTGGAGGCGCATCTGCGGCACCGCCTGCGCCACCGGCACGAGGCCTACCGCGCCGTCCCGGAGTAGGGAGGCCGCCCTGCCCCGCCCCCAGGCCGCCGCGCACGGGCTGTGGCGCCCCGGCCTCGGGCTCGCGCTCTGGTTCACCGACGAGCTCGGCGAGCCCACCGCAGAGCCCGAGGCCGCGGCCCTGCCCGCGCCCGTCGCCGAGGTACTCGGCGACCGCCGTCCCCGCCGCTCCGTCACCGTCGCGGGGCCGCAGCGGCGCCTCGTCGCGCCGGCCCTCACGCTGGGCCCGGACCGCGCCGCCGCGCTGCTCGACGCCCTCGCACCGTCGGAGGGCGCAGGCGACCTCCGGTACCTGCGGTGGGTCGCGAAGTCCGTCGAGCGGTTCGTCGCCGCCGGTGCCGTGAGCCCGGTGCTGCGCAGCGACGACGGCGATCAGATCGTGCGCTGGGCGCCCATCGAGTCGGTGCAGTGGCGCACCTGGGTGCAGGCCGCGGCCGCCGCGATGCCGCCGGTCCTGCGCCGCACGGGCGACCTCGCCGCGATCCTCGACATGGCCGCCGAGCTCGCCGACCGGTACGCCCGGGTCCGGCTCGGCGACGGCCCCTGGTCCTGGGTCGCCGCACCGTCGTTGCGCGCTCTGGTCGACGGCGAGCCCCTGCCGGCCCGGGCCGTCGCCGACGCCGGGGCCGCGGCCGCGTGGACCGAATGGGCGGGGAGCGTCCGCTCCGCCGAGACGCTGCTGGTGCTGCGCCTCGTCGAGCCCGACGGCCGCAGCCCGGGCGAGAACCCCCTGGCCCCGTATTCGATGCGGGCCGCCGGTTCCGCCGCCGGCACCGGGGGCGGAGCCCCGCCGGCCCTCTGGCGGCTCGAGGTGTGCCGCCGCGTCCCCGGCGCCGCGCCCGTGCGCGCCGATCCCGGCCGGATGAGCCCCGTCGACCTGGACGACCTGGCGGGGGAGTTGGCCCGCGCGCTCGCGGTCTATCCGCCGCTCAAACGGGTCGCGCAGGACGAGAGCTCGCTGGACTTCCTGCTCACCACCGAGGAGGCGGAGGCGCTCTTCCTGGAGGGCGCGCCCGGGCTCACGAAGGCCGGCTACGAGGTGCTGCTGCCCGCCTCCATCGCGACGGTGCGCCCCGCCCTGCGGCTCGTCGGGCGGGAGCAGCCGGGCCGCACGGCCCTGACGGTGCAGGCCGGTCTCGCCGAGGTCAAGGACTTCGCCTGGCAACTCGCCGTCGGTGACACGGTGCTCACCGCGAGCGAGCTGGCGTCCCTGGCGAACTCGGCGTCCGGGCTGGTGGAGGTGCGCGGCCGGTGGGTGCGTGCCGACCGCCGCACGCTGGCGCACGCGGCGCGGTTCGTGGCGGAGCAGCGCTCCGCCGCCGAGTCCGGTACGGACCTGAGCGACCTGCTCGGGATGATCGCCGACCCCGCGGCGCTGCCCGCGCCGCTCGCCGCCGTCGACGGCCTCGGCTGGCTCGACTCCGTGTACCGCGGCGGCACCATCGCCCCGGCGGAGGTGGCGGCACCGTCGACCCTGAAAGCGCAGCTGCGCGACTACCAGGTGCGCGGGTTGGAGTGGTTGGTCACGCTGTGGCGCAGCGGGATCGGCGCCGTCCTCGCCGACGACATGGGGCTGGGCAAGACGATCCAGGTGCTCGCGCTGCTCTGCCACGAGCGGGAGGCGGGTGAGCCGGTCCGGCCGACGCTGCTGGTCTGCCCGATGTCCGTGGTCGGCAATTGGGTCGCGGAGGCGCAGCGCTTCGCCCCGGGCCTGCGCGTGCACGTGCACCACGGCGCAGACCGCCCGACCGGTGAGGAGTTCGGGCGGATCGCGGCCGAATCCGACGTGGTGGTCACGACGTTCGCCCTCGCCGCGCGCGACCGCGAGCTGCTCGCCGGGCACCACTGGGGCCGCCTCGTGGTCGACGAGGCGCAGCACGTGAAGAACGTCAACACCGCCGCCGCCAGGGCGTTGCGCGCGTTCCCCGCGGCGCACCGCGTCGCGCTCACCGGTACCCCCGTCGAGAACCGCCTCGAGGACCTGCGCGCCGTGATCGACCTGGTCAACCCCGGCCTGCTCGGCTCGGCCCGCACCTTCCGCAATCGCTACGCGCTGCCCATCGAACGCGAACAGGACCGGGCGGCCGTCCGCAGGCTGAACACCCTGACCTCGCCGTTCATCCTGCGCCGCGAGAAGACCGACCCGGCGATCGCACCGGAACTGCCGGAGAAGGCCGAGTTCACGGTGCGCGCGTCGCTCACGCCGGAGCAGGCGGGGCTGTACCAGGCCGTGCTGAACCGGCTGGTCGAGGAGCTGCGTCAGTCGCAGGGCATGGGCCGGCGGGGCCTGGTTCTGGCGTCCCTGACCAGGCTCAAGCAGATCTGCAACCACCCCGCGCACTACCTCGGCGACGGCTCGCCGCTGCTGCGCCGCGGGCAGCACCGCTCGGGCAAGGTGGAGCTGCTGGCCGACATCCTCACCACGGTCGCCGACGAGGGCGAACGGGCACTCGTCTTCACCCAGTACGCCGAGTTCGCGCGCATGCTCCAGCCCTGGCTCACGGGCCTGCTGGGCGCGGACGTCCCCGTCCTCGACGGCGGGGTGCCCCGCGCCGAGCGCGACGCGCTGGTCGCGCGGTTCCAGTCCGGTGACGGCGCCCCGACCCTCGTCGCGACGGTGCAGTCCGGCGGCACCGGGCTCAACCTCACCGCCGCGAATCACGTGATCCACGTGGACCGCTGGTGGAACCCCGCCGTCGAGAACCAGGCCACCGATCGCGCCTTCCGCATCGGCCAGACCCGAGCGGTGCAGGTCCGCAAGTTCGTCTGCGCGGGGACGCTCGAGGAGCGCATCGACGGGGTGATCGCGGCCAAGAAGGAGCTCTCGTCGATGACGGTGCGGACGGGCGAGGCGTGGCTGACCGAGCTGAACAACGACGAGCTCTACGAGCTGGTCGCCCTGCGCGACGAGGCGGTGGTCTAGGTGGCGAGACGAACCCGCGACACCGCGCGGCCCATGGGCGCGACGTGGTTCAGCAGGCGCCTCATCCAGCAGCGCGAGGACGTCACCGAGCGGCGCAAGGTCCAATACGCCCGGCGGCTCTACCAGGAGCACCAGGTGTACTCGCTCGCCGTGGTGCCCGCGTCGATCACCGCGACGGTGCAGGGCAGCCAGCTCGACCCGTTCGGCGTCGCGCTCTCCCGCGTGCCCGGCGATCCGGCCGCGGTGGTCTCCCTGCTCGTCGCGCAGGGCGCGGCCGCGGAGCTGCTCGGCGTCACCCGCGGCGACCTCGGGCGCACGCTGGGCGAGCTGGTGCTGCCCGAGACCGCGTCCGACGTGCTGGTCGACTGCGCGTGCCCCGACGACTCCGGCGCGTGCGTGCACGCCCTCGCCCTGACCTACGAGTTCTGCGCCGCCGCCGACACGGACCCGTCGCTGATCCTCGACTTCGCCGGCGTCCCGCTCGCGGGGCTGTTGGCGCGCGTCAGCACGACCGAGCGGGAGGGCCCGGCACCGTCGGGCTCGGCGACGGGCCCCGACGGTGCGCGCGATGCCGGGGAACCCGCTGCCGGGGAGCCCGGGGACTGGGACGCGGGTGCCGCGGCGTTCTACGGCGAGGGCTACGACCTGCCGGCGCTGCCGGAGCCGTCCCCGATCGACGCCATGACCCTGCTCGACCCGTCGCTCCTGCGCAGGGCGCTGCGCCGCACCGGGACGAAGCCCGCCGACGTCGCCGAGGCGCAGGACGAGCTGGCCGAGCTCTACGACCGCCTCCGTGACCCGCGATGACGCGGCGGGGCCGCGTCGGTGACGGAACCTGTCGGTGGGGGTCACTACCCTGAGGGGCGACCTACGAGGGGGTGACGGGCATGCGATTTCTGCACACGGCGGACTGGCAGCTGGGAATGACCCGGCACTTCCTCGACGCGGACGCGCAGGCGCGATTCACCGACGCCCGGCTGGACGCGATCTCCCGGCTCGGCGCCGTGGCGGCCGAGCGGGACGCGGAGTTCGTCGTCGTCTGCGGTGACGTCTTCGAGGACAACCGGCTCGCCCCCGCAGTCGTCGCCCGCAGCCTCGACCGCATCGCCGCGATCGAGCGGCCCGTCTACCTGATGCCCGGTAATCACGACCCGCTGGACGCCGCGTCGATCTACACCTCCGAGCTGTTCCGGCGGCACCGCCCCGAGAACGTGATCGTGCTCGAGCGCCCCGGCGTCCACGCGGTGCGCCCGGGGGGCGAGCTGCTGGCCGCGCCGTGGTTCTCCAAGCACCCCGCCGGGGATCCGCTCACCGAAGCGGTCGCCGCGGCGCCGCCGCCCGCGGAGGGCGTGATCCGGATCGCCGTCGGGCACGGCGGGACGCTGCCCGTCGGCGCGCAGGACCAGCGCCTCATCGACGTCGGCGCGCTGTCGCAGCGGATCGCCACCGGACAGCTGCGGTACGTCGCCCTCGGCGACCGGCACTCGGTCACCGAGGTGGCGCCGGGCGTCTGGTACTCCGGTGCCCCCGAGGTCACCAACTTCGACCACAAGGAGACGGCGTCCGGCTCCGTCCTCGTCGTCGACGTGCCCGACGCCGGCCCGCCGGAGGTCGAGCCGGTCCGCGTCGGCACCTGGCGGTTCGCCTCCCGCGAGTTCCCGCTGACCGCCGAGCGCGACGTCGACGCCGCCGTCGGCGCGCTCTCGGCCCTGCCCGACAAGGACCGCACCGTGGTCAAGGTCGGCTTCACCGGCACCGTCGGGCTCGCCGCGAAGGCGCGCCTCGACGACGAGATCGCGGCCCTGCGGGCACGGTTCGCGGCCGTCGAGCTGTGGGAGCGCAAGACCGATCTCGCGGTGCTCCCCGGCGAGGACGAACTGGACGCGCTGGAACTCACCGGCCCCGCCGCCGACGCCGCGCAGGAGTTGCTGGGCGTCGCCCGCAGCGGAGGGGAGCGCGCGGCGGACGCCTCGGGCGCGCTCGCGCTGCTCTACCGCCTCACCCGCCAGGAGGTGGGCGCATGAGGCTGCACCGGCTGGCGGTCAAGGACTTCCGCGGCGTGGACGAGCGCGAGATCGTCTTCGCCGATACCGGCGTCACCCTGCTGCACGGTCCGAACGAGGCCGGGAAGTCGTCGATGGTCGAGGCGCTGCAGCTGCTGCTGGAGGTCAAGGCCACGTCGAAGTCGCAGCGGGTCGAGGCCGTGTGCCCCGCGCACCGCGACGCCGGGCCGTGGGTCGAGGCGGAGCTCACCGTCGGCCCCTACCGCTTCGTCTACGCCAAGCAGTACCACCGCCGCCCCGGCACCACGCTGACGGTGCTCGCACCCACGCCGCAGCAGCTCACCGGCGGCAGCGCCGAGGCGTGGGTGGCGGAGCAGATGGCCGCGCACGTCGACGGCGATCTGCTCGCCGCGCTCACCGTGCTGCAGGGCCCCGGCCCCGGGCAGCCGTCCCTGCGGGACAGCGCCGCGTTCGCCAAGGCGCTGGACTCCGCGTCGGGTGGCGCGGGCGAGGACGAGCCGGGGGCGGAGCGGCTCGCCGAGGCCGTCGCCGCCGAGCGCGCCCGGTACTTCACGCCGACGGGCCGGCCCACGGGCGAGCTGTCCGCGGCCCGCGCCCGGGAGACCGCTGCCCGCACGGCCCTGGAGGAGGCCGAGGCCGCGCTGCGGGAGGTGGACCGCGTCGTCGAGGAGCACGCCGTCGCGTCCGCCCGCCTGGGCGCACTGGTGGAACGACGGTCCGCCGCCGCCGCGGACCTGGAGACCCTCGCCGCCGACCAGGAGCGGATCGGCGCACTCCGATCGCGGCTGGCGCAGGCCCGCTCCGCCCTCGAGTCCGCACAGCTGCGCGAGCAGCACGCGGGCGATGCGGCCAACCGCCGGCGCCGCCTCGTCGACAAGCAGGCCCTCGCGGTCGAGCGCACGGCCCAGGTGCGGGTGCAGCGCGACCGCGCGCTGGCCGATCGCGATGCCCTGGCCGCGGAGGCGTCGTGGCTCGAGACCACGGTGCACGAGCTGTCGGCCGTCTCGGCCGATCGCCGGGAGCGGAAGTCGCAGGCGCAGTACGCCGTCGACTACGCCCGCGAGTCGGTCGGCTATCAGCGGATCGTGAAGCGGATCGAGCAGGCGCAACTCCTCGGCAAGGACGTGGAGGACGCGCGCAACCGGCTGGCCGCCAACCCCATTGACCGTCGCTCACTGCAGACGATCGCGGTCGCCGAGCAGCGGTACGAGAAGGCGCAGGCCCGGTTCTCCGCGCTCGCCGCCACCCTCAAGCTCGAACGACTGGGCTTCGCCGACGTGCTCGTCGACGGGCGGAACATCGGCGAGGAACCCGTGGAGGTCGTGGCCGGGAACGGCACCGTGATCGACGTACCCGGGGCCGTGCGGATCGAGGTGATGCAGCGCGGCGAGAGCGCCGACGCCGCCGCGGAGGTGAAGGCCGCGCACGCCGCTCTGCTCGCGGCCTGCCGCGATGCGGGAGCGGCGGACGTCGCGGAGGCCCGCGAGCTGCACGAGCAGCGCGAGGCCGTCGAGATCGAGCTGCAGGAGGCGCGGATCGCCCTCGCGCACGCCCTCGGCGACAACACGCTCGCGGAGCTGCGGCAGCTCGCCGAGGAGTCGGCGGAGCGGATCGTCGCGCTCGAGGCGGCGGTCGACCCCGAGCTGCTGGCCGTCGATCCCGAGCGGGCCAAGGCGAACCTCATGGAGGCCACGCAGGCCGAGGTGGCGTCGCGCACGGAGGAGAAGCGGACCCGCGAGCAGCTCGGGCAGAAGCACCAGGAGCTGCACCGTGCGACGACCGAGGCGCAGGTCGCCGCGGATCGCCTGCAGCACTTCGATCAGCAGGCGTCCGAGCTCACGGTGGAACTCGAGCGCGCGCGGGCCGAGTCCGCCGACGAGGCGCTCGGCACGGCGGCGGACGCCGCCGTCGCGGCGCGCGAGGCAGCCGCGGCAGAGGTCGCCGAGCACGAGGCGGCGGCGCGCGAGGCCGACGTAGCGGGCTTCGCCGCCCGGCTCGCCGCCGCCCGCGCGCGGGACGAACGGGCCCGTGCCGCAGAGGCGGCCGCGCGCGAAGAGCTGGCGGGACTGAACGGCCAGCTGCAGCTCTTCCAGGCCGACGGTCGCCGGGACCGCCTCGACGCGGCCGTGGCCGAGCACGTGCACGCCGAGCGCGCCCGGACGTCGGTGGAGGAGCGGGCCCGCGCCGCGGCGCTGTTGCACGAGACGCTCACCGCCCACCGCGACGCCCGCCGCGCCCGCGTGCAGGCGCCCTATCAGCGGGCCCTGGAGGAGCTGGGCCGCACCGTCTTCGGCGATCCGCTCACCATCACCGTCGGCGACGACCTCACCATCGCCTCGCGCACCGTGGACGGCGTCACGGTGCCGTTCGAGTCGCTGTCGGGCGGCGCGCAGGAGCAGCTGGGCGTGCTCAGCCGGCTCGCGTGCGCCCGCCTGGTCGACGGTGCCGACGGCGCGCCCGTGATCTTCGACGACGCCCTGGGCCACAGCGATCCCACGCGCCTCGGCGCGATGGCGGACGCGCTCGTCGAGGCCGGCCGCTCCGCGCAGGTGATCGTCTTCAGCTGCGTCCCCGGCCGATTCGACGCCCTCCGCGGCCGCGACGGCGTCACCGAGGTCGCGCTCGGTTAAACCTGCTCGCGCAGCTTGAACTTGAGCACCTTGCCCGCGGGGTTGCGGGGGAGGGCGTCCACGACGTGCAGGGCGAGCGGCAACTTGTAGGGCGCGAGGGAGTCCTTCGCGAACTCGCGGACCTCCTCGAGCGTGAGGGAGGCCTCCGGCTTGAGCGCGACGATCGCGGTCACGGCCTCGCCCCACTTCTCGTGCGGCGTACCGATGATCGCGACTTCCGCGATCGACGGATGCCGGTACAGCACGGATTCGACCTCGGCGGGGTAGACGTTCTCGCCGCCCGAGATCACCATGTCCTTCACCCGGTCGACGACGGTGACGTAGCCGTCCTCGTCCTGCTCGCCCACGTCGCCGGTGTGGAACCAGCCGTCGGCGTCGATCGCCGCGCCGGTGGCTTCGGGGTTCTGCCAGTAGCCGGGGGTGACCTGCGGGCCGCGCACGCAGACCTCGCCGCGCTCCCCGGCGGGGACGGGCGCACCGTCGGGGCCGAGCAGCGCGACCTCGGAGAGCGGCAGGATGTGGTGGCCGGCGGCACCGATCTTGCGTGCGGTGTCGTAGACGTCCATGACCAGGGCGAGCGGGGCGGTCTCGGTGAGCCCGTAGCCCTGGCAGAAGGGGATGTCCCGGCCGTTGTAGAGCGCGATGAGCGGCTCGGGCACGGGCGCGCCGCCGCACGTGAACTGGCGGACGCTGGACAGATCGGCGGTCTCGAACGCCGGTACCTGGCTCATGAACAGGAACATCGCCGGGACACCGAACATCGTGGTCACGCGGTGCTTCTCGATGAGCTGCAGTGCGGCGGTGGGGTCGAAGGCGGGCAGGATCACCAGCTGCCCGCCCTTCTGCAGGGTGATCAGGGTGGTCACGTTGAGGCCGCCGATGTGGAACATCGGCGCGGCCACGAGGCTGATGTCCGTCGACACCGTGTCGAGGCTCAGCAGCGCGTTCATGTTGTTCCAGAACATGTTCCCGTGCGTGAGCATCGCGCCCTTGGGGCGGCCGGTGGTGCCGGAGGTGTACATGATGAGCGCGAGGTCGTCCTCGGCCGGGGACTGCGGCTCGGCGATCGGCGCGCGCGCCGCGAGCAGCTCGTCGAGCCGCTCCCAGCCGTCGACCGGCTCGAGCGCGATGGCGCGCGTGATCCCGGACGAGGCCCGCACCGGCTCCACGACGGCGGCGCGGTCGGCGTCCGCGACGAGGGTGTGTACGCCCGCGTCGGTGAGGATGTACTCCAGCTCCGCCGAGGTCAGCCGGAAGTTGAGCGGCACGAAGACGGCCCCCGCGCGGGATGCCGCGAACATCGTGGTGAGGAAGTCGGGGTGGTTGAAGCCCACGTAGCCCACTCGGTCGCCGGTGCGCACGCCGCCGGCCACCAGCTCGGCGGCCAGCCGGTCGACCCGCTCCGCGAACTCCCGGTAGCTCCACGTCGTATCGCCGTACGTGACGGCGGGCCGGTCGCCGCTCACGGCGGCACGGCGCGCGATCCAGGATCCGAGGTCGACGGCGGGGCGAGCGGGCATGGTGCCTCCTTGCGGCAGCGGGCGCGGGCGATTGCGTGCATTCTGACCGCCGCCGCGTCGGGCCGGGGACGATTCGCCGGATTTCGCAGCCCGACGGTGCGCGGCACGCGGTGAGACGATCGCGGGTCGCGCGGCCGGTTCCGCCCCCTGCCGCGGGCGACCGGGCTACGCGTCGCCGTCGCCGGTGTTCTCGCTGCGGGCCTTGAGGGCCGCGAGTCCCTTCTCGAAGTCCTTGCCGACGAGCCGGTCCATCGGCACGATCCGGCCGATCAGCGAGGCCAGGCCGCTGGTCTCGCCGGTCATCGTCCAGGTGACCGCGACCCCGCCGCCGGTGGCGGCCGGGACGATGTCGAAGCGCACGTGGTTGTGCGCGGGGAAGGGCTTGAGGAACTCGAGGTCGACGTCCACCGATCGGCCGGGCTCGACCGCGGACACCGTCATCCGGCCGGCCCCGGCCCTGCGGTTGCCCTTCCAGGCGTAGCTCGCGCCCGGTCCGCTCGACGGCCCCGTGTACTCCCGGTGCAGGTGGGGGTCGAGGCCCTCCCACGGCGACCACAGCCGCCACTCGTGGAGGTCGGCGATGAGGCCGTGGACGGTGTCGGCGGGCGCGGCGATCTCGGTCGATCGGGCCACGGTGAAGGCGGTCATGAGCGGAAGGATACGGCGCTACCGCAGCCGGAGCGCGGCGAGCGCGATCACGGCCAGCACCGCCGTGAGGCCGGCGAGTCCCGCGGTGAGGCCGGCGACCGCCGCGATGGCCCCGACCAGCAGCGGGCCGCCCGCGTCGCCCAGCTCGCGGCCGATCTCCGCGGAGCCCATCGTCTGGCCCAGGTGCTCCTTCGGGGAGTTCTGCGCGAGGTGCGCGAAGCCGAGCGGTGTCACCAGGCCCACTCCGGCGCCGACCGCGACCGCGGAGACCACGATCCCGGCGGGCCCGGGGATCGCGACGGCGAGCAGGCCGAGCGCGGCGAGGGACAGGCCCGCGGCGATGCCGGCACCGTCGGACAGGCGGCCCGCGTCGCGCGCCCGCCCGGCCCGCGGCTGCACGAGCGACGCGGTGAGCGCGAGCACCGAGACCGCGGCGCCCGTGACGAGCGGCCCCATGCCGTGCTCGGAACCGGCGACGGGGAGGAATCCGACACCGACGGCGAGTACGCCCGTCGAGCCCGCGAGCGCCGCGGTGGGCAGCAGGAAGGACCGTGAGCCGAGGCGGCGCGCGAGGTCGAGCACGGTCTGCCGCTGCCGGGGGAGGGGATCGAGCGCCGGTACCGCGGCGGCGGCCCACGCCGCGACCAGCGCCGCGACGCCGCCGAGCACGCCGAACAGCAGCGCGTATCCGCCGGCCCAGATGAGCCCGCCGCCGAGCACGGGGCCCAGGGTGTAGCCGAGGCCCTTCCACGCGCCGTAGCCGCCGAAGGCGCGGCCCTGCGCGGTGTCGGGGGTGAGCCGGGAGACCATGGCGCTCGCGGCGGGCGAGAAGGCGGCGGCGGCCGCGCCCTGCGCGAACCGCGCCAGCGCGAGCCACCCGGGCTCGCCGGCGACGACGAACGCCGCCGACGCCACCGCGAAGGCCACGAGGCCGCCGAGCAGGACCGGGCGGGGACCGATGCGGTCGGCGAGCGTGCCGAAGACGGGCTTGAGGAGTACCTCGGCACCGTCGTAGAGGGCCAGCAGCAGACCGAGTGTCAGGAGCTGCGCGCCGATCGTGCCGGTGAGGCCGCCGAGGCTCGCCGCGATGCTGTGGGCGCCGAACGCCGTGGTGAAGCCCGCCGCGTACAGGGGGTACAGGGCGCGGCTCTGCGTCGTCGCGGTCACGAGCCGAACCTAACAACCGGCGGTGTCACGGGCATCACCACGGCGCCTGCGCCGCGTGCGCGTCATTAGACTCGCGGTCATGACTGCTGCCCCCGACACGACCTCCGGCGTCCCCGCGTCCGGCCTCACCGCGGCGCAGGTCGCGGAGCGGGTACGCGACGGCCGGGTGAACACGCTGCCCAACAGGTCGGGCCGGAGCACCTGGGACATCGTCCGCGCCAACGTCTTCACCCGCATCAACGCGATGCTCGGCGTGCTCTTCCTGCTGGTGCTGTTCACCGGCTCACTCATCAACGGCCTGTTCGGCCTGCTCATCGTCTTCAACTCGGGTATCGGCATCGTCCAGGAGCTGCGTGCGAAGCGGACGCTGGACTCGCTGGCCATCGTCGGGCAGGCCCGCCCGGTGGTGCGGCGCGACGGTGTCGCCACCGAGGTCGCGCAGTCCGACGTGGTGCTCGACGACGTGATCGAGATCGGTCCGGGCGACCAGATCGTGGTCGACGGCGAGACGATCGAGTTCGAGGCCCTCGAGGTCGACGAGTCGCTGCTCACGGGCGAGGCCGATCCCGTGGACAAGCAGCTGGGCGACGAGATCTTCTCCGGCAGCTTCGTGGTCTCCGGCTCGGGCGCGTACCGCGCCACGAAGGTGGGCGCCGACGCCTACGCGGCGAAGCTCGCCGACGAGGCCAGCAAGTTCACCCTCGTCAATTCCGAGCTGCGGTCGGGCATCGACAAGATCCTCCAGGTGATCACGTGGCTGTTGGTGCCGGCCGGGGTGCTCACCGTCTTCAACCAGCTGGTGATCTCGAAACAGGAACTGAACCAGGCGATCCTGGGCATGGTGGCTGCCCTGGTCCCGATGGTGCCCGAGGGGCTCGTGCTGATGACGTCCATCGCCTTCGCGGTCGGCGTGGTACGGCTGGGGCAGCGCAAGTGTCTCGTGCAGGAGCTCCCCGCGATCGAGGGCCTGGCCCGTGTGAACGTGGTGTGCGCCGACAAGACCGGCACGCTCACCGAGAACGGCATGCGCCTGTCCGAGCTGGACGTCCTCGACGGCGACCGCGCCGACATCGAGACCGCCCTCGCCGCCGTCGCGGCGCTCGACCCGCGCCCGAACGCGAGCGTGCAGGCGATCGCCGAGGCGTATCCCGACGCGCCGTCCTGGCGCGCCGCCGCGGTGGCGCCGTTCAGCTCCGCCAAGAAGTGGTCCGGCATCTCGCTCGCCGAGGATGGCGCGCCGCGGGGGAACTGGATCCTCGGGGCCGCCGACGTTCTCCTCGATCCCGAGTCCGACGGTGCGCGGCGCGCCACCGAGCTGGGGTCGACGGGCCTGCGGGTGCTGCTCGTGGCGTCGACCGACGTGCCGGTGGACACCGAGGTCGACGGGCTCGCCGCGCCCGGGAACCTGGTGCCGCGCGCGCTGATCGCACTGGAACAGCGGGTGCGCGTCGACGCCCGCGACACGCTCGACTTCTTCGACTCGCAGGGCGTCGCCGTGAAGGTCATCTCCGGCGACAACGCCGTCTCGGTGGGGGCGGTGGCGCACTCGCTGGGACTGGGCTCGCCCGACTCGTCCGTCGATGCGCGGAAGCTCCCGTCGGACAACGACGAGCTGGGCGAGGTCGTCACCGACAACGTGACCTTCGGCCGGGTGCGCCCGGACCAGAAGCGGGCGATGGTCAAGGCGCTGCAGTCGCGGGGAGACACGGTCGCCATGACCGGCGACGGCGTGAACGACGTGCTGGCGCTGAAGGACTCCGACATCGGCGTCGCGATGGGCTCCGGCAGCTCCGCGGCGCGGTCGGTCGCGCAGATCGTGCTGCTGGACAACAAGTTCGCCACCCTGCCCTATGTGGTGGGCGAGGGGCGGCGCGTGATCGGCAACATCGAGCGCGTCGCGAACCTCTTCCTCACCAAGACCGTGTACGCGGTGCTGCTCGCCTGGCTCGTGGGCCTGGCCGGCCTGGGCGCCAAGGTCTTCGGCTTCGCGCCGGTCTCGTACCCGTTCCAGCCGATCCACGTGACGATCGCCGCGTGGTTCACCATCGGTATCCCCGCGTTCGTGATGTCCTTGGCACCCAACAACGAACGGGCCAAGACCGGCTTCGTCGGGCGCGTGCTGCGGCTGGCGGCACCGTCGGGCGTGGGGATCGGCCTGGCGACGTTCCTGTGCTACCTCGTCGTCAATCCCGGCGGCTCCGGCGCTTCACTGGGCGGCAAGGCCGCGACGCTGAGCGCCGACCAGATCCAGGCCTCGACGGCCGCCTTGATCACGCTGCTCGTGGGCTCGCTGTGGGTGCTGGGGATCGTGGCGCGGCCGTACACCTGGTGGAAGGTCCTCCTCGTCGGCGCCTCGGTCGCGTTCTACGTGGTGCTGTTCTCGATCCCGTTGGCGCAGGAGAAGTTCTTCCTCGACATCAGCGACCCGGCGATGGTGGGCACCGGCTTCGCCTTCGGCGCGCTGGCGATCGTGATGGTGGAGGTCCTCCGCCGCGCGGCGCCCGCCGTGTTCGCGAAGCTCGGGCATCGCGGCGCCTGAGATGTGGTCCGTGTACGACGCGGCGTCGAGGATCGTCCCCATCGTCGCCGTCGTCGCGTGGATCGTCTTCGCCGTCGCGTCCGCCGTGGTGGGCGACAGGCGGAGGATCGCAGATGCGGTGGGCTGGGCGGCGAGCGGCCTGACGGCCCTCGTGCTGCTCCCGTACGTCTCGATCGTGGTCGGGCTTCTGCTGTTCCTTCCGGCCCTGTGGTTCGAGCGGGCCGGGGCGCCCGGTGCGGTGTCCGTCGTCGCCTGGGCCGAGGCGGTGGTCCTCACGGCGGCGGTGCTCGCGATGGGCCGGTGGTTCGTCCGGAGATTCGGACGAGTGCGGTACCTGGCCGCCGTCGTGGTGATCCTGGGACTGGGCAGCGTCTGGATGGGGCGCTACCTCGCCACCGTCGACTGGTTCGCGGGTCCGGGCTGAGCTCAGCCGGGCAGCGGCGTTCCCCACCAGTGGACGCCGTTCGCGTCGGGGCGCAGGTGATCGGCGACGGTTCCGAGCGGCTCGCCGATGCAGAAGGCGGCGGCGTCCCGGCCGACCGTCTCCGGGTCTCCGGGGAACCCGTACAGCGGTGAGATCGTCGCCTCCGTCGCGAAGCCGAGAGTGATCGGATGGTCCCGCCAGCGGTACACGACGTGGAACAGGTCGCCGGTGGTCCCGGCGGCGATCACGCCGACGCACCACTCTTCGGTGAGCGAGACGTCCCGCAGCGCGGTGAGGCAGCCGCGGAGCGCCGTCTGCGCCGCGGTGGTCGGAACGGCGAGACCGTCGATGAGTGCGCGGTGGGTGCGGGTCGTGCGCGGCCGCTCACGCGAGTAGGTCGCGGACGCCTCCGCGGCGTCGAAGTAGTCCTCCGTGACGATCGGAGGGGTCGCCCGGCCGGTCCGCCATCGCTCGATCCGCATCGCTCGATCCTAGGAGCCGGACGAACGGAGTCGGACGGACAATGCGGCCGGTGGGGGCCGGTGGGGGCCGCGGCCACCGTCACCGCCCGGAGCGGGGTCAGCCCTCGACGCTGGTCGTCCGGTTCCGGCCCGTGGTCTTGCTCGCCTTGAGGGCCCGATCAGCGCGGTCGTTGAGATCGTCGAGCGATGGCACTGCGGAATCGGAGACGTGGTCCACGTGGACGAGCCCGATGCTCAGCGACACCGTGCTGCCGTCCGGCAGCCGCACCGGATCCCGGTGGACGTCGTCGGTCAGGAACGTCGCGTCGTGCGCGGGGTCCGCGCTGATGACGGCGAACTCGTCGCCGCCGAGGCGGCCGACGACCGCGCCCGGCGTGGTACCCGTGTCCAGGAGCCGGGCGACGTTGCGCAGCACACCGTCGCCGACGGCATGACCGAAGCGGTCGTTGATCGTCTTGAACTCGTCCACGTCGATGGCCGCCACGAGCAGATCGCCCGGCGAGCGGTCGACGAGTCGCCCGCCCGAGAACGCGAATCCCCGTCGATTGAGGATGTTGGTCAGCGGATCGAGCGACGACTCGAGCAGCTGCTTGGTGATCAACCGCTGCATCTCGACCGTGTATCGCCGCAGGAGCGCCACGACCGCGTTCGCCACCACGATCGCGACCACGATCTCGAGGCTCACGGTGATCGGGTTGGTCCCGGCGGCGAGGAGTTTCGCCCCGAGGATCAGGATGACCGTGGTCGAGAAGGTGATGTGGAGGGTCATGACCTTGCCGTCGACGAAGTGTGCGACGTACGCGCCGATCACGGAGAACAGTCCCGTGCCGATCAGCGACGCCTGCGCGTTCTGCATGCACAGCACCACGCCGGCGAGGCCGAGATCCGCATAGGCGACGAAGGCGATGCTGCCCCTGTTCCGAGCGCCCTTCGACCACCAGGCGCCGGCGAGCGGTGTCCGCGCGACGACCGCCGCGGCGGGGATCGCGCTGAGGCAGATGAGGCCGATCGTGGCGCGCCGCCAGTGACTGTCGCCCGCACCGTCGGGAATGACGAGCGTGATCGCCCCGAACGCCCCGTACGCGAGGGTCAGCGCGGCGATCGCGTAGCGCCACACCCGGTCCTGCATGTCGATGCGGCGGAGCAGGTGACGTGGCGTCCCTTCCCCGACGATCGTCTTCTCCATGGGCGCTATGGTCCCACGGCGCAGGCCTTCGTGTTCGATATTGCAAGCAGATCGACACGGCCATCGGGCGGTGGGATGGAGATACCGCGCACGCGCTGAATCGTCTGCTTGGCTGCACCGATGGACCGGACCACGGAACTCGTAGCGCAACTGCACGCCATCACCTCCGAGCTGGGCGCTATACACGGCCGGAGGTTCACGCCGGATGGGCACCTCGTCGGCACTCTCGGGGAAGTGCTGGCGGCATCGATGTTCGGGCTCAGGCTCGTTCCCCCGTCCACGAAGGGCTACGACGCCGTCGACCGCAACGGCCGGAAGGTCGAGATCAAGGCGACCTACGGGACGAGTATCGCGCTGCGCGCTTCGTCTCATCAGGAGGCCGACGACCTGCTCGTACTCAGGCTGGACGTGCGCGGCGAGCCCGAGGTCGTGTTCTACGGGCCGATCACGCGGGTCGCCGAGCGGCCGGTGCAGTCCAACGGACAGTTCGCTGTAGCGCTGTCAACGCTCCGCCGCCTGAGTTCAGAATGAACATTCGAGTGTGTGGCTATGTATCGAACATTCTCGTAGAATGGTGGGAGCAGGTGAAAGGGGGGCGCGATGAGGTCCTGCACGGCAGAGGAGTATCTCGATTCGCTCTCGATGTTCGAACAGGCGGCCCAACGGCTCGCCGCCGCTGATCCGGTGATGCTCTCCTCGCAGCAGGTCCTCGACTGTCTGCGCCGGCTGGAAACCGCCGCTCGCCGCGTTCCCTACGGCCAGAACCTCCTCGCCGGAGTCGCCTTCGAGCAAGGTCTGCCCGCGCAGCTGGGGTACACCGGTATCAAGGAACTCCTCGTCGACCAGCTGCGTCTCGCCGGCGCGGAAGCCCGCGACCGGATGCACGGTGGAACGGGCCGGGTGCCGCGGCACGCCCGGGGCCTCGCGCCGGAGCCGAAGTACGCGATCATCGCGGAGGCGCAGCGCGAGGGCCGGATCTCCGAGCGGCACGCCACGGCGATGGAGCGCATTCTCGACAGGAGCTACCGGCTCAACTGCCGCGACCTCGACGATCTCGAGGAGATCCTCGTGACGGCGGCGGAGAGCGTGCCGCCGGAGGACATCGTGCTGATCGGCAAGCGAGCGATCGCCCACCTCGATCCCGACGGTGCCGAGCCCGACCAGGACCGCATCCGGCGCTCGCGGGAACTGACCGTGAGCGCCCAGGGCGACGACCTCATGTCGGACATCGGCGGTTCCCTCTCACCCGAATGTCGCGCCCTCCTGGACGTGGTTCTCGCGAAGTTCGCCCGTCCGGGTGTCGTCAACCCCGACGATGCCGACGCCCCGGTCGACCCGACGGACGCCGACGCGGTTCGCGAGGCCGCCGCCCGCGATACCCGGACCGCGACGCAGCGCAACCACGATGCGTTGGCGTACGCGCTGGGTGTCGCGATCGCCTCGGGCGGGCTCGGCAATCATCGCGGCCTTCCCTGCATCCCGATCATCACGCTCGGTATCGAGCAGCTCGAATCGGAGGCCGGCATCGCGACGACGGCCACCGGTGGCAGGCTTCCCGTCGAGGATGCACTGCGGATGATGGGCGCCAATCCCAAGTACGTCCTCGTGCTGGATCTCGCGTCGCGTCCGCTGTTCCTCGGCCGCGAGAAGCGCCTCGCCTCCGCCGACCAGCGCATCGCGCTGTACGGCGCTGAGAAGGGCTGCAGCGCACCGGGCTGCGACGCGCCCGCCACGCGCTGTCAGGTGCACCACGTCACCGAGTGGGCCGGAGGCGGCGCGACCGACGTCACGGCGCTCACTCTCGCCTGCGACGCCCACCACGGCAAGGTCGTGCCCGACCTCGCGGAGGACCCGCGCGGGTGGGAGACCATCACCATCCCGCGCGGCCGGCAGTACGCCGGGCGTACCGGTTGGCGCCGCGGGGCCGACCCGACCGGGGTGCACCGCGTCAACCACCGGCACCACACCGAGGAGCTCTACCGCGAGGCGCTCGCGCGCTGGCGCACTCGATGCGCGCAGTTCCGGGATGCCTGGGTCGAGCAGGATCTCCGCCGCCAGTTCGAGGACATGCGCGCCGAGCAGGAGATGGTCGCGAAGATTCTCGACGGCCCGCACGGCCCGCCGCTCCTGGAACAACTCCTCGCCGACCACGACGCCGAAACCGCCTGGTGTGAGCAGTCGGCGGCCACGGCGCGCGCGGCGTGAGGTCAGACGAAGCGGCGACGCCAGGCGTTGCCGTCGGTGATCGGGAGATCGGCGGGCGTCGTCCAGAAGCGCGCCGTCAGGTCGTAGCCGTCGTGGATCAGCGCGGCCCGCGCCGGCCAGCGGTCCGCGGCCCAGTCCGGCTCGTTGTGCATCGAATCGATGCCCGCGCGCACCCCACCCTCCAACTCGAAGTGCAGGTGCCGGGCCGCCTCGCGCGCGGGCGCGGAGCCGGTCGGCGCGGTCGCGCAGGCGTCGACCAGCGCCGCCGCCGCATCGCGGATCCGGCGATCCGTCCAGGCGAACGTCCGGCGGTGCGCACCCGGGTCCAGCAGGTACATCGCGAGCAGCGCTACGACGACGCCGACCACCGTCTCCAGCAACCGGTCTCGCATCACCGGCAGGGCCGGCCCGCCTGTCACGCCCGCGCCGCTCGCGAGGAGCGCCACGGGCGTGATCACGACGACCGCCGCCGCGTAGTTGCGCACCACGAGCACCTCGATGCAGAACTGCAGCACAGCGACGACCGCGATGAGCGCGTAGCCCTGCGGCGCGGCCGCATGGAGTCCCGCGAACAGCACGAGCCCCACCGCGGTGCCGAGGAACCGATGCAGCGCGCGCACGGTCCCGTGCACCCGGTCGACACCGGTCTGGAGGACGACGAGCGCGCTGATCGCCGCCCAGTGCGGACGCTCGAAGCCGAGCGCCGTACTCACGCCACCGGCGACGAGGCAGGCGACCCCGACCCGGCCCGACGTGATGGCGGCATGCGACGACGGGCTGAGCGAACGGCGCAGCCGATGGCCGACAGTCGGCCGCAGTCGCGACGTGGTGACCGCGCGCGTGGGATCGACCTCGGTGTCGGAGTCGTCGGACGACGACGCCGCGAACCGGCGGTTCGCATCCCGCAGGTCGGCCAGCAGCGGAGCGTCGGCCGGACGGTGCGCCGCCCGCGCATCGTCCATCGTCGACCAGGCGGCGACCAGGGCCGACCCCGCTGCATGCCGGCGCTCGGCCGACCGCGGACCGTCGGACGCGAGGAAGGAATCGACCGCCCCGATCGCGCGCCCCGCGGCCTCACGCTGTGGCGCCGAAGGGTCGATGAGCGCCCCGGACATGGAGACGAGGACGGACGCCATCGCGCCGAGAGCGGCGCCGGTGACCAGCATCGCGGGGTCGGCGCCGGACTCCACCGCGATCACTGCGCCGGAGCCGACCAGCGCGAAGAACAGGGCGCCCGGCGGGCCGAGACGCAGGGCGTCGACCACGAACACCGCGGCCACGGCGGGGACGACCGTCATCAGGACCGCACAGGACTTGAGGACCGGGCCGCCGGCGGGCACCGCCCACCCGACCGTCGCACCCACCGCCACCGCGGCCAGCAGGGCCAGCCCCGCGGCGGCGACCACCTGGCCGCGGACCCGGTACGCGCGCCCCTCGCCGTACAGGACGGCGAAGGCGCCGAACGTGGTGAACAGCGCGGAGGCGCCGTGACCCGTGGCGACCAGCAACGCCCCCGGGATCCCGACCGCCGCTGCGGCCCGCAGGCCGGCCCGCCACCGCCAGACCGGCGCACCGTCGGCGAAGACGAGGGAGCGAACGCGCGCGACGCGGGGCGGGGGCTCGGGGACTGGTTCGCTCACCTATCCATTCCAACACCGAGTCGCCCGCGCCGCGCACGGGGCACCGCGCCGGCGCCGGTCCCGGCGGCAGGCGCCCCGCCGGAATGACGGGGATCCGATACCACGAATGCACATGGGTGTCGCCGCACGGCGCGCGACGATCGCCCCGGCGGCGCCGTACCCCGGGTCGACGGGCCGCCGACGGCTCGCGTCAGGACACGGGCGGAGGGATACTGCTGTCGCCGGGCGGGATCGGAGTACCGATGGTGCGGTAGGTCTTGTCGTACTCGGCCTTCCAGCGCGGCCAATCCAGGTAGGGGCGGCCATCCAGGCTCCGCCGATACCGTCGGTACTGCCCGCGGGCGGTGCGCAGCGTGTTGCGCGACTGCCGCGCGGCGCGGCGCGCCTCGTAGAGCGCATTCCACTCCTCCCGCTCGGACAGCGGTCGCGGCGGATCGGTGAAGATCTGGCGGTTCAGCACATCGGCTCCGGACAGGTCTGGGCTCATTGCGGATGGCCGCTCAGGGTAGCGAATCGCGGAGCCGATGCGCGCCGGGGCGCGAATCCCGACTGCGCGGATGCCGATGGCGAGAGCGGCGGAACCGTGCGATGTACGACGTGAGAACCACGAATTCCGAAGGAGTGCCCCCGGCAGGATTCGAACCTGCGGCCTTTCGCTCCGGAGGCGAACGCTCTATCCCCTGAGCTACGGGGGCGCAGGGCGTAGCAAGGTTAGCGCATAGGGCAGGCCCGGCGGAAACCGGGCGGTCAGGCGCACCCTAGGATGGACCGGTGACTCCCGCTGACCTTTCGGAACTCCTGCACGCCACCGCGACCACCGTGCTCACCGAGCGCGGCCTCGACGCCTCCGTGCTGCCCGAACGCGTCACCGTCGAGCGGCCCCGCAATCCCGAACACGGCGACTACTCGACCAACGTGGCGATGCAGGTCGCCAAGAAGGCCGGTGTGAACCCGCGCGACCTCGCGACCTGGCTCGCCGAGGCCCTCGGCAGCGCCGCGGGGATCGACGAGGCCACCGTCGCGGGCCCCGGCTTCCTCAACATCCGCCTCGCCGCGGACGCGCAGAACCAGCTCGTCGCGAGCATTCTCGAGCAGGCGGGCGCGTTCGGTCACGGCACGGCGCTCGACGGTGCCCTCATCAACCTAGAGTTCGTCTCCGCCAACCCGACCGGCCCCGTCCACCTGGGGGGCGCCCGCTGGGCAGCCGTCGGCGACAGCCTGGGCCGCGTGCTCGAGGCGCAGGGCGCCGAGGTCACCCGCGAGTACTACTTCAACGACCACGGCGCGCAGATCGACCGCTTCGCCCGCTCGCTCGACGCCGCCGCGCGGAACGAACCGACCCCGGAGGACGGCTACGCCGGCGACTACATCGGTGAGATCGCGGCCACCGTCGTCTCCGAGACCCCCGGCATCCTCGACCTCCCGGACGCCGAGCGGATCGAGGCCTTCCGGGCCTCCGGCGTGGAGCTGATGTTCGCGCACATCAAGCGCACCCTGCACGAGTTCGGCACCGACTTCGCCGTGTTCACCCACGAGGACGAGATGTTCACCTCGGGCCTCGTGGAGAGCAGCGTCGAGCAGCTCAAGGCCGGCGGCAGCCTGTACGAGAAGGACGGCGCCTGGTGGCTCAGGGCCACCGACTACGGCGACGACAAGGACCGCGTCGTCATCAAGTCCGACGGCGACGCCGCGTACATCGCGGGCGACATCGCCTACATCAAGCACAAGTTCGACCGCGGCTTCACCCTGGCGATCTACATGCTCGGCGCCGACCACCACGGCTACATCGCCCGTCTCAAGGCCGCCGCCGCCGCGATGGGCTACGACCCCGACCGCATCGAGGTGCTCATCGGCCAGCTGGTGAACCTCGTCAAGGACGGCAAGCCCGTCCGGATGAGCAAGCGCGCGGGCACCGTCATCACCCTCGACGACCTGGTCGAGGCCGTCGGCGTGGACGCCGCGCGCTACTCGCTGGTGCGCAGCTCGGTGGACACCTCCATCGACCTCGACCTGGACCTCCTCGCGCAGGCCAGCAACGAGAACCCCGTCTACTACGTGCAGTACGCGCACGCCCGGCTCTCGGCGATCGCCCGCTCGGCCGCCGAGCTCGGCATCGCGCCGTCGACGGAGCATCTGGGCCTGCTCGATCATGCCCGCGAGGGCGACCTCGTCCGCACGCTGGGGGAGTTCCCGGCGGTGGCCGCGGGCGCGGCGAGCCTGCGCGAGCCGCACCGCGTCGCCCGCTACCTCGAGGAGCTGGCCGGCGCGTACCACCGCTTCTACGGTGAGTGCCGCGTGCTGCCGCTGGGCGACGAGGAGCCGACCGACCTGCACCGCGCCCGCGTGGCGCTGTGCGCCGCCACCCGCCAGGTGCTCGCGAACGGCCTGGCCCTCGTGGGTGTCTCGGCGCCCGACCGGATGTGAGGGGCCACCACTCGTGAGTGAATTGGACCGGGCCGTGTGGCCCGCCCACGCGCGCCGGGAGGCCGACGGTGCCGTCTCGGTCGCCGGGGTGCCCGTCACCGCGCTCGCGGCCGAATTCGGCACGCCCCTGCTCGTGATCGACGAGGAGGACTTCCGGGCCCGGTGCCGCGGCATGCGGGAGGCCTTCGGCGCCGACGCCGCGGTGCATTACGCCTCGAAGGCGTTCCTGTCCATGGAGATCGCCCGCTGGGTGCGCGACGAGGGCCTGAGCCTCGACGTGTGCAGCGGCGGCGAACTCGCCGTCGCGCTTCGCGCCGGGTTCCCCGCCGAACGGATCGCGCTGCACGGCAACAACAAGTCCGTCGCCGAGCTGGACTTCGCCGTCGAGTCGGGCATCGGGCACGTCGTGGTGGATTCGCTCTCCGAGATCGCGCGGCTCGACGCCGTCGCGGCGGAGCGGAACACGGTGCAGGAGGTGTTGATCCGCCTCACCCCGGGTGTCGAGGCGCACACCCACGAGTTCATCTCCACCGCGCACGAGGATCAGAAGTTCGGCTTCTCGCTGGCCGCCACGGCGGGCCGTGAAGCCAGCGGAGCCGGCTCCGACTCCCCGGCGATGCAGGCCGTCACCGCCGTGTTCGCCGCCGACAACCTGCGCCTGGTGGGGCTGCACAGTCACATCGGCTCGCAGATCTTCGACGTCAACGGATTCGAGATCGCCGCCCGGCGCGTGCTGGAGCTCCTGCGCGACGTGGTGGCCCGGTTCGGCGCCGAGAAGACCGCGCAGCTGAGCACCATCGACCTGGGCGGCGGCCTGGGCATCTCCTACACCGCGCACGACGACCCGCCGCCCGTCACCGACCTCGCGGCGAAGCTGCGCCACATCGTCGAAGCCGAGTCCGCCGCACTGGGACTGGCGACGCCGCACCTGGCGGTCGAGCCGGGGCGCGCGATCGCCGGCCCGCCCGGCATCACGCTGTACGAGGTCGGGACCATCAAGGACGTCGCGGTCGACGCGGCGTCGGCATCGGACGCCGCCGCGGCACAGGGCTTCCGGCGCTACGTCTCCGTGGACGGCGGCATGAGCGACAACATCCGCACCGCCCTGTACGGCGCGGAGTACACCGCCGTCGTCGCGAGCCGTGACCCGCAGGGGGCGCCGGTGCTCTCCCGCATCGTCGGCAAGCACTGCGAGACCGGCGACATCGTGGTCCGCGACACCGACACCCCCGGCGACCTGGCGGAGGGCGACCTCCTGGCCGTCGCCGCCACGGGGGCGTACTGCTATTCGATGTCCAGCCGCTACAACATGCAGCCGCGACCGGCGGTGGTGGCGGTCAAGGACGGCGCGGCGCGGCTGATCCTGCGCCGGGAGACCGTGGACGATCTGGTGAGCCTGGAGGTGCTCTGATGACTGAAAATCCTGGTCAGACCAAGGAACTGGGCGTCGCCCTCCTCGGTATGGGCACCGTCGGCGCCGAGGTGGCGCGCATCCTCGTGGAGAACGCGGACGATCTCGCCGCCCGCGTGGGCGCGAGGCTCGTCATCCGCGGAATCGCCGTGCGCAACACCGAGAGGGACCGCGGGCTCAAGGAACTCGGCCTGAAGAAGAGCCTGCTCACCGACGACGCGGAGGCCCTCGTCGGCCGCGACGACGTCGACATCGTCGTCGAGGTGATGGGCGGCATCGAGCCCACGCGCTCGCTGATGCTCAGCGCGTTCAAGGCGGGCAAGTCGGTGGTCACGGCGAACAAGGCACTGCTCGCCGAGTACACCGGTCAGCTCGCCGACGCCGCCAACAAGGCCCGCGCCGACCTGTACTTCGAGGCCGCCGTGGCCGGTGCGATCCCCGTGATCCGCCCGCTCCAGCAGTCGCTCGCCGGTGACAGCGTGGAACTGGTGGCGGGCATCGTCAACGGCACCACCAACTTCATCCTCTCCAACATGGCCGAGCACGGCGATCCCTACGAGATCGTGCTCAAGGAGGCCGGCCGCCTGGGGTACGCGGAGGCCGACCCGACGGCCGACGTCGAGGGCTACGACGCCGCGTCCAAGGCCGCGATCCTGGCCTCGATCGCCTTCCACACCCGCGTCAAGGCGGACGATGTGCACCGCGAGGGGATCACCGGCGTGACGGCGGCCGACATCGAGGCGGCCAAGGCCTTCGACTGCACCATCAAGCTGCTCGCGATCTGCGAGAAGTTCACCGACGCCTCGGGCGCGCAACGCGTCTCGGCCCGCGTGTACCCGGCGCTCGTCCCCGTCAAGCACCCGCTCGCGAGCGTCGACGGGGCGTACAACGCCGTCTTCGTGGAGGCCGAGAACGCCGGCCGGCTCATGTTCTACGGTGCCGGAGCGGGCGGCGCGCCCACGGCGTCCGCGGTCATGGGTGACCTCGTCGCCGCGGCCCGCAACAAGGTGGTCTCCGGCCGGGGCCCGCGCGATTCGGCGTACGCCAAGCTGCCGATCGCGCCGATCGGGGAGGTGCTCACCCGGTACTACGTGGCGATGGAGGTCACCGACCGCCCCGGCGTGCTCAGTGCCGTCGCGAACGAGTTCTCCGCGCGCGACGTCTCGATCAGTACCGTCCGCCAGCAGGCCGATACGCCCGACCAGGGTGCGCGGCTGGTGATCCTCACCCACAAGGCACCCGACGCGGCCCTGTCGGCCACCGTCGAGGCCCTGAAGAAACTGGACGTGGTGACCGCCGTGTCCTCCGTGCTCCGTCTGGAGGGAACCAATGACTAGCACCGCCGTGCACCGGCCCTGGCCCGGCCTGATCGAGGCCTACCGGCACCGTCTGCCCGTGTGCGACACGTGGGAGCCCGGCTGGGCCCCCGTCACCCTGCGCGAGGGCGCGACGCCGCTCCTGCCGGCCCGTGCGCTGTCCGAGCTCACGGGGTGCGACGTGCACCTCAAGGTCGAGGGCCTCAACCCCACCGGTTCGTTCAAGGACCGCGGCATGACGATGGCCGTCACCGAGGCCAAGGCCACGGGCAAGAAGGGCGTCCTCTGCGCGTCCACCGGCAACACCTCGGCGTCCGCCGCGGCCTACGCGGCCATCGCGGGCATCGAGTGCGCGGTGCTGGTGCCCGCCGGCAAGATCGCCATGGGCAAGCTCGCCCAGGCCGTCATGTACGGCGCCACGATCATCGAGGTCGACGGCAACTTCGACGACTGCCTCGAGCTGGCGCGCAAGACCACCGCCACGTTCGACACCATCGCCCTGGTCAACTCGGTGAACCCGGTGCGCATCGAGGGCCAGAAGACCGCGGCCTTCGAGATCGTCGACGCGCTCGGCAAGGCGCCCGACGTGCACGCGCTGCCCGTCGGCAACGCCGGCAACATCACCGCGTACTGGCGCGGCTACAGCGAGTACTTCGCCGACGGCGTCAGCGCCTCCCGGCCGCGCATGCTCGGCGTGCAGGCGGCCGGCGCCGCGCCGCTCGTGAACGGGGCCCCGGTGAAGGACCCCGAGACCATCGCCACCGCCATCCGCATCGGCAGCCCGGCGTCCTGGAACCAGGCCGTCGCCGCCAAGGACGAGTCCGACGGCCAGTTCCGTGCCGCGACCGACGAGAAGCTGCTCGAGGCCTACCGGCTCGTCGCCAAGACCGAGGGCGTCTTCGTCGAGCCCGCGTCGGCCGCGTCCGTGGCCGGCCTGCTCGCCGCCACCGCGGACGGCTGGATCGAGAAGGGCTCCACCGTGGTGTGCACCGTGACCGGCAACGGCCTCAAGGACCCCGACACCGCGCTGAGCAGCCTGCCCGAGATCGCGCGCGTGGGCATCGACCCCGTCGCCGTGGCCGCGGCCATGGGACTGACGGAGTAGCCGCGGCCGTGTCACCCGCCTCGAACGCCCCGCTCGTCCTGCCCGCCGGCCTCGCGGCCACCGTGACCGTCCCGGCGTCCAGCGCCAACCTCGGTCCCGGATTCGACACGCTCGGCCTCGCGCTGGGCCTCTACGACGACGTCACCGTCGAGACCGTCGACCCCGGGACCGACGGCGATCTCACGATCGAGATCACGGGGGAGGGGGCCGGCGAGGTGCCCACCGACGACCGTCACCTCGTGGTGGTCGCCCTGCGGCGCACCCTCGCCCACCTCGGCGTCACGGCGCCCGGACTGCGCTTGACCTGCGTCAACCGCATTCCGCACTCGCGTGGACTGGGCTCGTCCGCGGCGGCGGCCGTCGCCGGGATCGCGGCCGCCGCGGCGCTGGCCGCCGACGCCGACGCGCCGCGCGGGCTGACGACCGACGAGATGGTGCAGCTCGCCTCGGAGTTCGAGGGGCACCCCGACAACGCCTCCGCGAGCGTGCTCGGCGGCGCCGTCGTGTCCTGGACCGTGCCCGCCGTGCCCGTACCCGACGTCGCCGGCTACCGCGACCACGCGGCGGCGAGCGCCGCACCGTCGGCCCCCCTGCACTACGGGGCGCGCCGCGTGGACGTGCACCCCGACATCCGGGCGTACGCGTTCGTCCCCGACGTGCAGTCCTCGACGTCGGTCACGCGCGGCATGCTGCCGCGGCTGGTGCCGCACGCCGACGCCGCGTTCAACGCCTCGCGAGCCGCCCTCATGGTGCTCGCGCTCACCGCGCACCCGGACCTGTTGCTCGACGCGACCGAGGACCGGCTGCACCAGCGGTACCGCGCGGCGTCGATGAAGGAGTCGTTCGCGCTGGTGGAGCGGCTGCGTGCCGCCGGGGTGGCGGCCGCGATCTCCGGCGCCGGACCCACCGTGCTCGCACTGACCCCACAGGCACTGCCGACCCGGCTGGCGGACGCCGCCACCGAGGCCGGGTTCACGGTGCGGGAGTTCCCGATCGCCGACGGCGTCGCGCGCGGCTGACGCCCCGCCGTCGCGCCTCCCGCGCACGTGCCGCGCGCGGGACCGCTGTCGCGCATCCGGCGCGACGGTGCGGACGTGCGGCGTGCGCACCCGCGCGCCGCGTGCGCGCGAGGCCGTCCGCGGCCGTGCCGCGTGCGCGGATCCGCGGGCGAACGGCGGGCACGGTGGGGGCGGTGATTGCCGGGGACCCGCACCCGCGCTATCATGGCCGAAGTGTCCGACGAATGCGCGGACGCTGTTTCGGCACCTTGCCATTTCCACGCCCAGCAACCAGCTTCGGACGTGATGGCGCGCCGGTCTCCACATCAGGCCGAGACATCTGTGCCCCCGCCGGAAACGCGGGGCCCGGCAGCCGAAGCGCATACAAGCACCTTCGTCATTCGTGCGTCGCCCGCGAAAACGCCTGTGCACCATCGCAGGACAGCCCGGCGAGCACGGTAGGCCCCTGCTTCCGCACTGCGCGAGCAGGGAATTGAAAGGAACTCCGTGACCGAAACGGACGTGACCACCAGCCCGGAGACGGCCACCGCCGCGGCCAGCACGACGCGGGCCGACGAGCGCCGCCGCTCGGGCCTCAACGGCATGGTGCTGGCCGAGCTGCGCGGAATCGCGAGCGAGCTGGGGATCAAGGGCGTCTCCGGGCTCCGCAAGGGCGATCTCATCGCGGCGATCAACGAGCACGGCGGCGCAGGCAAGGCCGCGCCGAAGGCGACCAAGGCCGACGCCCCCAAGAGCGACGCCCCCAAGAGCGACGCCCCCAAGAGCGACGCCCCCAAGAACGAGGCGCCCAAGAACGACGTGCCCAAGGCGGACGCTTCGCCGGCCGAGGCCTCCACGAACGAGACGCCGAAGCCCGACGCCGCGACCGAGGCGCCCGCGGGCGCGGCCGACGGCGCGAAGGCCCAGGGCCGCACCCGCGCTCCCCGCGGCGAGCGGGCCGCGAAGGCGGACCGGGCATCGTCGGACCGCGGCGACGCGAGCGCCCAGGGCGACGCGCCCCAGGGGAACGCCGCGAAGGCCGACGCGCCCACGAACGACGCCGCCAAGAACGACACCGCCAAGAACGACGGTGAGCAGGGCCAGCGCCGCGAGCGCAACCAGCGCCGCAACCAGAACCAGGACGGTCAGGGCGGCGAGAACCGCCAGGACCGCCAGCAGGGCGAGCGCAACCAGAACGATCGCCAGCAGGGGCAGCGCGGCAACAACGGCCCCAACCAGAACCAGAACAACAACGGCCCCGACGAGGGCGAGGGACAGGGGCGCCGCGGGCGCCGCTTCCGCGAGCGCCGCCGCGGCCGCGACCGCAACCAGAACGACGGCGAGCCGCAGGTCAGCGAGGACGACGTCCTGCAGCCCGTGGCCGGCATCCTCGACGTCCTCGACAACTACGCCTTCGTCCGCACCTCGGGCTACATCGCCGGGCCGAACGACGTGTACGTCTCCATGAACATGATCCGCCGCAACGGCCTGCGCCGCGGCGACGCGATCACGGGCGCCGTGAAGATGCCCCGCGACGGCGAGAACGACGGCGGCAACCAGGGCGGCGGCGGAGGCGGCCGGGGCAACCAGAACCGGCAGAAGTTCAACCCGCTGGTGCGCCTCGACTCGGTGAACGGCCAGCCCGTCGAGGCGGCCAAGAACCGGCCCGAGTTCAACAAGCTCACGCCGCTGTACCCCAACCAGCGACTGCGCCTGGAGACCGCGCAGAACATCCTCACCACCCGCGTGATCGACCTGATCATGCCGATCGGCAAGGGCCAGCGCGCGCTGATCTCCGCCCCGCCGAAGGCCGGCAAGACCACGGTGCTGCAGGACATCGCGAACGCGATCGCGACCAACAACCCGGAGTGCTACCTCATGGTGGTGCTGGTGGACGAGCGGCCCGAAGAGGTCACCGACATGCAGCGCAGCGTGCGCGGCGAGGTCATCAGCTCGACCTTCGACCGGCCGCCGTCAGACCACACCTCGGTCGCCGAGCTCGCCATCGAGCGGGCCAAGCGCCTGGTGGAGGGCGGCAAGGACGTGGTGGTGCTGCTCGACTCGATCACCCGCCTGGGCCGCGCCTACAACAACTCGAGCCCCGCGTCGGGCCGCATCCTCTCGGGCGGTATCGACTCGACGGCCCTGTACCCGCCGAAGCGGTTCCTGGGCGCGGCGCGCAACATCGAGAACGGCGGCTCGCTGACCATCATCGCCACGGCACTGGTCGAGACCGGCTCCACCGGCGACACGGTGATCTTCGAGGAGTTCAAGGGCACCGGCAACGCCGAGCTCAAGCTGGACCGCAAGATCTCGGAACGGCGCGTCTTCCCGGCGGTCGACGTCGCCGCGTCGAACACCCGTAAGGACGAGCTCATCATGGCTCCCGACGAGGCCGCCGTGGTGAACAAGCTGCGCCGGCTGCTCTCCGCGCTGGACAGCCAGCAGGCCATCGACCTGCTGATCAGCCAGCTCAAGAAGACGCAGAACAACATCGAGTTCCTCATGACGGTGCAGAAGAACAGCGGCTTCGGCGACAACGACTGACGCCCGGCCCGAACGACGACGGCGCCCCACTCCCTCGGGAGTGGGGCGCCGTCGCCCGTACCCGACCTCGGTGCCCGCGGGAGCGACCTACTGCGGCAGGTACTGCGTGATCGCCGCGGCGATCTCCGTGCCGCGATTGCAGTCGCGGTTACCCACCTTCTGCAGCCCGATGTAGAGCACCCCGTTCGACAACGACTTGTACGCCGTGACGCAGTAGTCCGGCGTCGCGGTGTTCGTGCTCGGCACGGTGAAGGACCGCCACTTCGTCGAGCCCGGCACCGTCACCGGGGCGCCCGTCTCCCACGAGTTGGAGGTGACGAAGGTCGCGAACTTCACGTCCGCGTTGCTCGCCTTGGAATCGGATCCCTTGCAGGCGTACTTGGCGCCGGCGTCGCCGGAGCGCTGGCCGGGGTCGTCCGCGAGCGGGCTGATCCCCAGCGACGAGATCACGGACACCGGCAGCAGGCACGGGTCGATGAAGCCCTCCCGCAGCGTGGACGTGTTGTTCACCGGCGTCGCGGTGGTCGTCGTGGTCGTCGCCGAGGGCCGGGCCGACGAGGTGGGCGATGCGACGGCCTCGTCGGAGCTCGTGCTGAACACCAGGATCGACACCGCGGCCACGGCCACCACCGCGACCGCGGCGATCGCGCCGATGACCACGCCCTTGCGCGTACCGCCCTGCTGTCCCTGCGGCACCGGGCCCGCGAGACCCACGGGCCCGCCCTGCCAGGTGCCCTGCGGCCCCGCGACCTGCGGGTTCGACACCGGCCCCGACGGCCGGGCGAAGGGCTGCGACGGCGCGCCCTGAAAGGGTGGGGGAGTCGCCGGGCGGTACGCCGGACCCGGCGGCGGGGTCGCCACCCGCGCCGTCGGGGTCGACGGTGCCTGTGCCTGCACGCCGCCCGCCGCCGCGGCCCGCAGCGCCTGGGCGAAATCGTGACACGTCGCGAACCGCTGCTGCGGCGACTTCGCCATCGCGCGGGCGATCACCGCGTCGATCGCCGGCGGCACCCCGGGACGCTGGCGCGAGGGCGCCGGCGGCGGCGCCATCAGATGGTCGCGGATCACGGCGGTGCCGCTGCTGGCCCCGTAGGGCTTCGCGCCCGTGAGCAGCTGCACCGTCGTGCCGGCGAGACTGTACTGGTCGCTGCGGCCGTCGACGGGATCGCCGCTGAGCTGCTCCGGCGACGCGTAGTCCAGGGTGCCGACCACCATGCCGACCGAGGTCAGGTCGCTGCTCTCCTGCTGCTGCCGGGCGATACCGAAATCGCCGAGCATGACGCGCGGCGACGCGCCGGTCGTGTCGATCATGATGTTGCCGGGCTTGACGTCGCGGTGCAGCAGGCCCTGGGAGTGCGCGTAGTCCAGGGCCGCTGCCACCGCGTCGACGATGGTCAGCACCTGGGGGATCGGCAGTCCGCCGGGGTTGCTCGCGAGGAGCGCCGAGGCGTCCTGGCCGGGGACCAGCTTCATCGACATCCAGAGCCGGCCGTCGTCGTTGCCGCGGTCGTAGACCGGCACGATGTTCGGGTGATCGAGCCGGGCGGCCATGTCCGCCTCCCGCTCGAACCGGGCCCGGTAGGTCGGGTCGTGGGAGAAGGCCGTGGGGAGCACCTTGAGGGCGTCCACACGCGGCAGCCGGGGGTGCCGGGCCGCGTACACGGCGCCCATGCCGCCCGCGCCCAGCAGGCGCTCCACGACGTATCCGCCGATCACGGTCCCGGCGGGCTCGATCGCCGGTCCACTGCCTGACTCGTTCACGTCTTCACTCCCAGGATTCCTCGAGAACTCGGCCCGTTCGCCCGCTGACGCACGGTGCCGGTCCGGTGACAGCTCGTAGCTAACACCGGGCGGCTTACGGCGCGCCAGGCAACCGCCAAACGGGTACCGCATCGTGATCGGGGCTGCGCCCGCACGCCCTCCGGCCGGGAATTTCTCGAAGCCCTGTGCGTTCTGGCATACTGGAACGTCGGTATGGGTTCCGGTTCACGGTCCTGGCGCACGCCAGGGGCGACCCGGCGACCACGAACAAGAAGGACGGCAATCATGAAGCAGGGGATCCACCCCGATTACGTGGCCACCACCGTTGTCTGCGGTTGCGGTAACACGTTCGAGACGCACAGCACCAAGGCCGACGGCCGGATCAACGTCGAGGTCTGCTCGCAGTGCCACCCGTTCTACACGGGCAAGCAGAAGATCCTCGACACCGGCGGCCGCGTCGCCCGCTTCGAGAAGCGCTACGGCAAGCGCCCGAGCAAGGCCTCGGCCTCCGAGTAGCTGTCCCGCCGACGCCCGTCCTGCCCCGCAGGCCGGGCGTCGGCGCGTTTCACGGGCCGCCCGCCCCGTCACCGCCCCGTCCGAGAAAGGCACCGCCGCCATGAGCGCCACGTCCCCCTCCGCGATCGACGACATCCTCGCCGAGTACGCCGGCCTCGAGCAGCAGATGTCCGATCCGGCGCTGCACAACGACGCCGCCGCGGCCCGCAAGGTGGGCAAGCGCTTCGCCGAGCTGGCGCCCATCATGGCGACGCACCGCAAGCTGGAGGCCGCCCGCGAGGACCGCGCCGCCGCGCAGGAGCTCGCGGCCGACGACGCCTCGTTCGCCGACGAGGTGGCCGCCCTGACCGAGCAGATCGAGGCGCTCGAGCAGCAGCTCACCGACCTGCTCGCCCCGCGCGATCCGCACGACTCGGACGACGTGGTGCTCGAGGTCAAGTCCGGCGAGGGCGGCGAGGAGTCGGCCCTCTTCGCCGGCGACCTCGCGCGCATGTACCTGCGCTACGCGGAGCGCCGCGGGTGGAAGGTCGAGACCCTCGGCGCCACCTACTCCGACCTCGGCGGCTTCAAGGACGCCACGTTCGCGATCAAATCCCGCGGCCCCGCGGCCGACGGCACCATCGACGGCGTCTGGGCCCGGATGAAGTTCGAGGGCGGCGTGCACCGCGTGCAGCGCGTCCCCGCCACCGAGAGCCAGGGCCGCATCCACACCTCCGCGGCCGGCGTGCTGGTCTACCCCGAGCCCGACGAGGTCGAGGAGGTGCAGATCGACGAATCGGATCTGCGCATCGACGTCTACCGCTCGTCCGGCAAGGGCGGCCAGGGCGTCAACACCACCGACTCCGCGGTGCGCATCACCCACCTGCCCACGAACATCGTCGTGACCTGCCAGAACGAGCGCTCCCAGCTGCAGAACAAGGCGCGCGCCATGCAGGTGCTCGCCGCGCGACTGCAGGCCCTCAAGGAGGAGGAGGCCGAGGCCGCCGCGTCGGACTCCCGGGCCGCGCAGATCCGCACCGTCGACCGGTCCGAGCGGATCCGCACCTACAACTTCCCCGAGAACCGCATCGCAGACCACCGCATCGGCTTCAAGGCGCACAATCTCGACCAGGTCCTCGACGGCGAGCTCGACGCCCTGCTCGATGCGCTGCAGGCCGCGGACCGCCAGGCCCGCCTCGAGGCCGAGTAACCCGGCGGTGACCCGGCCCACAGTGCTCGCGGCCGCCGCGACGGCCCGGCTGGCGGCGGCGGGCGTCCCGTCGGCCCAGTTCGACGCGGAGACGCTGCTCGCCGAGGCCCTCGGCATCGACCGCGGCCGCCTTCCCGTCGCCGACGACGCGACGACGGAACAGGCCGCCGCGTTCGAGGCCCTCCTCGCCCGCAGGGCGTCCCGGGAGCCGCTCCAGCACATCCTGGGCCGCGCGTACTTCGGTCCGCTCACGCTGGCCGTGGGGCCCGGCGTCTTCGTGCCGCGGCCCGAGACCGAACTCCTCGCCGCCTGGGCCGCCCGGCAGGTGGGCTGCGGCGCCGCGATCGTCGACCTCTGCGCCGGCTCCGGCGCACTGGGCCTGTACCTCGCGGCGACGGTGCCCGACGCGCGTGTCGTGCTCGTCGAGCGCGAACCCGCCGCCCTCGACTACCTGCGGCGCAACGCCGCCGCGGCCGACCTCACCGGCACGGCGACCGTGCTCGACGGCGACGTGCGCGACCCGGAGCTGCCGGACCGCCTGACGGGGCGGCTCGGCGCCGTCGACCTCGTCGTCTCGAACCCGCCGTACGTGCCCGACGGCGCGGACCTCGACCGCGAGGCCGCCGCCGACCCCGCGGCCGCCCTGTTCTCCGGCGCCGACGGCCTCGACCTGATGCGCGACCTCGCCCCGCTCGCCGCCCGCCTGCTCGCCGGCGGGGGAGCGGTGGGCGTCGAGCACGACGACAGCAACGGCGACGGCACCGCCGGGCTGCTGCGCGCGGCCGGGTTCGGGGGCGTCGCCGAGCACCGGGACCTCGCCGGAAGGCCCCGCTACGTGACTGGCAGGATGGACCCGTGAGCATCGCCAGCCGCGCCTTCGACTGCACCGACCCGGAATCCCGCGCCGCGGGCCTCAGCGCCGCCCGGTCCGCCCTCAAGAGCGGGCACCTCGTCGTGATGCCGACCGACACGGTCTACGGCATCGGCTGCGACGCCTTCGACGGCCGTGCCGTCGCCGCGCTCCTCGCCGCGAAGAACCGCGGCCCGGACATGCCCGTCGGCGTGCTCGTGGGCTCCTGGAACACGATCGACGGGCTCGTCAGCCGGGTCAGCGACGCCGCCCGCGAGCTGACCCGCGCCTTCTGGCCGGGGGCCGTCTCGCTCGTCGTCGAGCAGGCGCCCAGCCTCGCCTGGGACCTCGGCGACACCCGGGGCACCGTGATGCTGCGGATGCCGCTCCACCCCGTCGCCATCGAGTTGCTGCGCGACGTGGGGCCGATGGCCGTCTCCAGCGCCAACGTCTCCGGGCGGCCGCCCGCCGCCACCATGCTCGAGGCGCGCGACCAGCTCGGCGATTCCGTCGACGTCTACCTCGACGGCGGCCCCTCCGAGCACGCCGCCCCGTCGAGCATCGTCGACCTGTCCGGGCCCCAGCCGCGGGTGCTGCGCGAAGGCGCCGTGAGCACCGCCCGGATCGCCGAGGTCCTCGGCGTCACCCCCGAATCGCTCGCCTGACCCGAATCGCTCGCCCCGCCCGGGTTCGGCCGCCCCGCGCCCACCGCGAACGGCGGAACGCCCGGTCCCCTCGCGGGGACCGGGCGCTCCGGTCGAATCGATCCGGCTAGTTGCCGGGGGCCGGTGCGGGGGCGGGAGCCGGCGCGGTCTCCGTCGGCGCCGCCGGTGCTTGGGTGGTACCCCCGGCGTCGGGCGCCAGGGAATCCATCAGGGAGCTGCCCGCATCGGTGATCTGCCAGTCCCTGGCCTTGTCCATGGTGATCTCGTAGCCGGTCACCAGATCGCGGGACGTGGTCGCCTGGATGTTGGTCCCGTCCACCTTGACGTAGGCGGTCACCTTGTACACCGAACCCGACTGCGAGCTCACCACGGCGTCGAGCGCGGTGCCCTTGGACACCCACTGGAGGGGGACCAGCAGCTGGGTCATCGCGCCCGCGCTCGCGTCGAGCTTCGCCTTGAGTTCCGGCGTCACGCCCTTCGTCAGCGCCGCGCGCCACGGACCGAGGTCGCGGAAATCGATGGTCGCGGTGCCGGTGGCGTACTCCGAGGCCACCTTCTCGGCGTGCGCCTTGTCGGCCGCCGCCTGCTTCATGTCGTCGTTCTCGGACTTCTGCATCCCCCACAGCACGCCGAAGGTGATCGCGGCGGCGAGCAGCGCGACGATCACGACGGTGATCACGACGGTGGTCACCGTGGCGCCGGCCGTCGTGGCCGCGGCGCGGGTCCGCGCCGTCTCGCGGGGCGCAGCCTTGGGACGCCGCCGCACGGGCGCTTCGTCCTCGTCGTCGTCCTCGTCTTCGTCCTCGGCCGGGGGAGCGGGGCGCTTCTTCGCTGCCGAGGGCTTCTTCGTGGTCGAGACCTTCTTCGTGGGGGCCTCGGCCTCCGCGACCGAGTCGGTCACGGCATCGGCGTTCTCGGCCTCCTCGGCGGCGTCCTGCACGGTCTCCTCGGGCGCCGCGGCCTCGTCATCGAGGGTCTTGTCGTCCGGGGTGGAATCAGTCACTTGTCGCGTAGCCAATCGTTGTCGGGGCGTCGGTCGTGCGGTGCGCTACTTCTTGGGCGGAATCACCACCGTGAGGTTCGCGGCGCCGTCGGAGCCGACCGTGTTCAACGCCTGCGAGAGTAGCGCGGCCACGTCGATCTGTGGCATCACGTCGGTCAGGGCCTGCACCACGGGCACCAGCGGCTCGTTGATCGTGCCGAGGTTCGCCAGCAGCTTGCTGGTGTTCGGGGCGATCCGCATCAGGCCGGGGTTGACCGACTTGGTGAGCGCCTCCGGCGAGCCGGACCCCTTCATCAGGGTGTCGAGCGCCTTGAGCAAATCGACGTTCTTGACCACGAAGGTCCGCGTGGCCGGGCCGAAGTCCGCGAGCGCGCCGGGCAGCCAGTTCATGTCGCTCTGGTAGTTCTGCGTGTTCTCCATCATCCGGCGGATCTCGGGCATCCGCGCGGTCAGCGTGCGCGCCAGGAGGTCGCCGGCTTGCGAGATGTTCGGCAGCGACGCCTGGGTGTTGCTCGTGGCGTCCGCCAGGGTCTCGGTGATGCCGCCCAGGTCCGTCGAGTTGATGTTGCTGGTGAGGCCCGAGATCAGCTTGAAGATCTCGGGGAGCGAGAGCGGTTCCTTGATCTTCGCCGTGTCGATCGTCGCACCGTCGGCCAGGAACGGACCGTCGAGCGAATCCGGGCGGAAGTCGATGTACGGCTCGCCGACGGCCGACAGCTGCTCGATGCGCAGCCCGGTGTTCGCCGGGATCTTGTACTTGCCGTCGTACCGGAACTTCACGACGACCTTGCCGTTCTCCCGGTCGATCGACTGGATGTTGCCGACCTTGACCCCGCGGAGCAGGACCGAGGAATCGGGCACCAGCTGGTTCGCGTCGTCGAGCTTCATCGTGACCGACCGGTAGTCCGCCAGCGGACGCCACTGCAGCACGGAGAAGGCGATGTACGCCGTGCCCAGCACCAGGACCAGCGCGAAGGTCAGGAGGCTGAAGAAGGTGCTCTTTTTCACGGAACTGCTCCCACCATCCGGAGATTGTTGACGGCCTGGCGGGCGGCCTCGGAGGTGGGCACTCCGCCGTTGGTGCCCAACTCCTTCACGTTCACCTTGGCGCCGCTCGAGAGGAACGGCAGGATCTTGTTCCTCAGCAGGTCCTCGAGGTTCGCCAGGTTCGCGGGCCGGCCGTTCATATCGGGCCAGCCGGGGAACATGAGCGGCTTGATCACGCCGGCCACCGTCGCCGTCGAGGCGTCGAGCAGGGGCTTGGTGAACACCAGGGGAGCGAGGGCGTCGGACAGGCGGCTGAGCACCTTGATGGCGCCGGTCGTCAGCTGCAGCGAGTCGGGGAACCAGTCGTCCTGCGGGCGCAGCAGCGCCACCAGCACGTCGTCGTTCTCGTTGACCGTGTTGACCAGATTGCCGACCGAGGTGATCGCCTGGCTGACGTTGTCGCTCTGCTGCCCGAGGTCGACCACCGTCTGCGACACGGTCTTCATCAGGCCCGAGAGCTTCTGCGGATCCTCCGGCAGGTTGGTGTTGATCCGGCTGAAGGTGTCCTGCAGCTGCATCAGGCTGCCGCTGCCGAGGAAGTTCGCCAGATCGGCGAGGATGTCCTCGATCTGGGTCGGCGGCTTGGTCTGCGAGGTCGGCAGGGTGTCGCCGGCCTTGAGCGGGGTGCCCGGCTTGCCCGGCGTGGACTTGAGGGCCACGTAGGTGTCGCCGAGGATCGTGTCCTGCTGCAGGGTCGCCGTGATCGTGTTCGGCACCTTCACGCCGTCCTGGATCTTGATGTCGACGACGGCCTTCTCGTCCTCGAGGGTCACCTTCTGGAGGCGACCGGCGACCACGCCGTCGAAGACGACCCGCGCGCGGTCGGGCAGGTTGAGCACGTTCGTGAAGTCGAGGTGCACGACGTAGCCGTCGCCGCCGCCGGGCTGCCCGGGCGCGGGGATCGCCGACGGGTTGAACGGCACGGAGCCGCAGCCCGCGAGCAGCGCCCCGGTCGCGAGGGTGGCGACGCCCATGGCGACGGATCGCCGGTTCAGTGGATTACGCATCAGTACGCCGCTCCTGTCGCGCGGAGGACCGTGGAGATGAGCTCCACGTTGACGTGGCCCGCATCGGCGACCTTGCACTGCCCCGGAGCGAACCGGTTCAGGTTGTTGCAGGTCTGGGCGGGGTTCTTCGACGGCACCAGCGCTGACGGCGGCCGGTAGGTGATCTTGGTGGCGAGGGTCTTCTTGTCGACGCTCACCGTGAAGGCGTGGATCAGCGGCGGCAGGATGTTCAGCAGGTCACCGAACTGCTTGCTGGAGGCGGCCATCACCGTGGTGACGGGAACCGTGATCTCCAGCAGGGGAGCGATGAAGTCGCCGTACTTGTCGAACACCGTCGCGAGCGTCTTGATCAGCGGGACCATCTGCGGGAAGGCGCCGATACCGGTGTCCATCAGCGGCTCGCCGACGTTCTTGATGTAGAAGGCGTACTTCGTGAGGAAGTCGCGCATCTCGCCCCAGTTCTGGACCAGACCGTCGGAGGCAGGGGCGAAGGCGTCGAGGATCGCCGCCACGTCGCCCATGCCGGGGCCGGGGTTGCGCATCAGCTCGCCGAGCTTGTTGGTGAGCTCCGCGATCTCCGGGCCGGTGCCCTTCGTGGCCTTGTTCAGCGCGGGGACCGCGGCCATCGCCTTGCGGAACTCCTCGTCGCCGCCGGCGGTGGTGAGGTCGTCGACGACCTGCGACACGGCCTGCAGGGACTCCGTGATCGACAGCGGGGTCTTGGTGTTGGTGATGCACTTGCCGGGCTGCCAGGTGGGACCGCCCTTGTAGGTCTCGAGGAGCTCGAGGCGGCGCTGGGCGACGAGCGAGTCGGCGACCGCCACGACACCGATGTTGGTCGGCAGCTTGCGGTCGGCCGGGATGGTGAAGTCGATCCGGGTCTTCGCGCCGTTCGGCGTGATCTTGGTGATCTCGCCGATCGGGTAGCCGAACTGGGCGACCTTGCTGCCGTCGTACAGGCCCACCGAGTTGTCGAGCTCGGCGCAGTAGGCCGTGGTCTTCTCGGTGATCCCCCGGAAGGCCACGCCGCCGACGACGAGTGCGACGGCCAACAGGACCACGAACGCGGACATCGCGCCGCGTGAAGCGAGGAACTTCCGCATCAGCAGGTCACCCCCGGGCTCGGAATGCAGACATTGGTCGCGAGGAAGGTCTTCTCGGAGTCGTTGAGCTGGAGCGTGCCGTCCGGCGCGATGGTCTTCTGCAGGCCCGCCAGCATCTCCTTCGCGTTGGCGATCGCGGGCTCGGCCTGCTTCACCAGCTCGCGGGCCTTGGCGACCAGCGCGTCGAAACGGCTGGCGATCGGGTCCACGTTGTTCAGGTACACGTTCAGGACGGGAGCGAGGCGCTGCACGATCTGCGTGGTGTTCGTCAGGTAGCTCTTGAAGCCCGCCAGGTTCACCTCCGCGGCCGCGAAGAAGGTGCTCATGTTGCGCATGAGCGAGAGCAGCAGGTCGCCGTTCTGGTTGACCGTCGTCGAGTACTCGCTCATCACCTTCACGAAGTCGCCCGCCTGGTCCTGCTGCCGCAGGATGTTGTCGAACATGCGGTTGAACGTGGTGACGGTGTTGCGGATCGACTCCGGCTGGTCCTCGAGGGCCTCGTTCAGCTGCGACATGGTCTCGCGCACCGGCGTCGCCTTGATCTTCTGCACCTTCGGCGTCGCCTGCTGGAAGGTCTCCAGGAGGCTGTACGGCATCGACACGCGCTCCGGCGGGATCGGCTTGTCACCGAGGTCCGCGGTACCCATCGGCGTGAGCGCCATGTAGTAGCCGCCGACCGTGGTCAGCATCTTCATGGAGGCGGTGGTGGCGTCGCCGAGGAAGACGTCCTTGTCCACCCGGAACTTCACCCGCACCCGGTCGTCGAGCAGCTCCACGTCGGACACCGAGCCGACGCTGATGCCGGCGACGCGGACGTCCACGCCGGAGCGCACCGCCTGGGCCTCCGTGAAGTCCGCCGAGTACTCCTTGGTCCCGGGTTGGAAGACGAAGAGGTAACCGCAGATCCCGAGGACGATCACGGTGAGCAGGGCTCCGACGATGCCCCAGTTCAGCTGGTACCGACGGTCCTGTTCGGCCGTCGGCAACGGACGGTTGAAGAGGTTCACTTTGGATTGCATACCGTCACCTTCTGACCTGCGACGAGAAAGTTCATCATGCCGGGGAGCTTGGCCTCGCCCTTGCTGCACGTCAGCGCCACCGCGTTGCCCGCCTGCGGCTTCGTGCCCTCGTTGAGGAGCTGCACGATGCCGGGGAGGGTCCCGAGCGCGTTGATCAGCTGCTCCGCCATCGGCATCGCGTTGCTGACGATCGCGTCCAGCGGGGGGTTCTCGTTGGGGGTGAGGCCCAGCGCCGCGAGGAGCGCGTTCGTGCTGCTGACGACGCCCGAGGTCTTGTCGGACCACTCGCGCATCGAGTCGATGTTGCTCGCCAGGGTGCGGGCGAACAGCTCGAGCTGCTGGAGCACCTTCGTGAGGCCGGGGGAGGCGCCGCCGATGGACTCGGAGATCGAGCCGAGGTTGGTGATCAGCTGGGTCAGGACGCGCTGGCGGTCGTTGCTGACCGCCATCAGCTTGTCCAGCGACTGCAGCAGCGGGCCGAGGCCCTCGCCGTTGCCCTGGACCACCGCGAGCACCGACTGCGTCAGGTGGTTGATGTCGTCGGCGTTGAGCGTCGACAGCACCGGCTTGAGGCCCACGAAGACCGTGGTGATGTCGAACGAGGGCTGCGTGTGCTTCTCGTCGATGGTGCTGCCGGGCTTGACCTCGGCCGCCGTGCTCCGCGGCGTGGGGCGCACCTCGAGGAACCGGGAGCCGGTGAGGTTCTGGTACCGGATGGCGAGCGTGTCGTCGGTCCGGAACTTCCGGTCGCGCTGCAGGGTGAAGGTCACCGCCGCGTTCGAGAGCCGGTGGTCGGAGGACTGCTTGACCGCGATGTCCTTCACCTTGCCCACCTGGACGCCGAGCATGCGGACGTCGTCACCGACCTTGAGGCCCGAGACGTCCTTGAACTCCGCGTGGAAGGTGTCGAGGTCGCCCTGGGGCGGCCGGGTCAGCGCCTGCATCACGAGGACCAGCAGCAGGATCATCACCGCGGCGAAGACCGCGATCTTGATCGATGTCGCCTTCATTGACTTCATGTTCGCTCAGCTCCCAGGCTTCGTGGACGTCGGGGTGCTCGGCTTCGCGGACGACGGTGCACCCTGGGACGGCGTGGCCGGGGCGGGCTCGCCCGGCTTACCGGCGGCGGGCTTGTCGCCCGGCTTGGGCGGGATGTACTCGAACGTCGGAAGCGGGGGGAGCATCGTCGCGATCGCAGGGTAGTCGACGGACAGCCGCAAGTTCAGCACCGGCCCGTTCGGGGTGTTCGGCATCGCCTTGCGGACGTTGTCGATGAGCTGCCCGAGCTGGATGCCGACGCCCGTGGCGCTCCCGTTGGGGAACGCGTTGAGCAGGGGCTGCATCAGATTCACCAGCAGCGGCGTCGCCGTCTCGAGGCCCTTGAGCGCCTTCGGATCGAGGATCTTCTGCAGCGCCGCCGTCAGGCTGTCCCGCTCATTGGTCAGGGCGTCGAGCGTGGTCTTACCGCGCTCGACCCAGCCCTTGTCGTGCAGCGGCTGGTAGCCGTAGAGGACCTTGATCGCCGGCACCAGGGCCGCCGTGGCCGCGTCCGCGTTCTCCATGGCCCGCGCGATGATCGGGAAGGTCTCCGCGGTCGTGAGGCGCTGGGTGTCCTGCACCGCCTGCGCGACGCCGCCGAGGGCGGTGAAGAGCGGCATCATGGCCTTCGACGAGGCGTCGAAGTTCAGCAGGATCTGGCTCATGTGCGGGCGCAGCGCATCGCTGTTCACGTCGCCGATCGTGGTGATCATGTTCGAGACGGTGTTGTCGGTGATCGGCTTCCTCGGCGCGATCTGGGCGCCGTCCTGCAGCTGGCCGCCGCCGTCGTGCGGGGTCAGGATGACCTCGGAGACGCCGAACAGGTTGCCGGCGGAGTACGCGGCCTCGAGGTTGTTGGTCAGCGACTTGCCGTCGGCCGACTTCATCGTGACCTTCACGCCCTGCTGGCCGTTGCCGAGCGAGCTGATGCCCGTGACCTCGCCCACCTGGATGCCCTGGATGCGCACGGGGGCACCGGCGACGATACCCGCCGCGACGGAGGGCGACCGGAGGGTGAACGAGAACTCGTCCTTCGGCCAGAGCGCCTTGACGAGCCATCCGACGAGCACGATCGCGAGGATGATGGCGACCGCGATGAGCCCGCGGCGGCGCAGCACCGACCGCTCGATCGACATTCCTGGTACGGAAACGACTCCCATTGGTTACCCCTTGAAGTAGACCGGGGAGGTGAAGCCCCACAGCGCGACGGTCATGACGAGGTTGAGGACGACGACGGCGACGAGACTGGCGCGGATGGCCCGGCCGGAGGCCGTGCCCACGCCCTCCGGGCCGCCGGAGGCGAAGAAGCCCTGGTAGCAGTGGATGATGATGACCGCGGTGAGGAAGACGGCCACCTTGATGACGGAGAAGACGATGTCCGGCCCACTGACGAACTGACTGAAGTAGTGGTCGTAGGTGCCGGACGGCATCGAGTACACCGACTTCACCACCCAGGCGCAGGAGACCCACGACAGGATCAGCGTGATCAGGTAGACGGGGACGACGGCGATCAGGCCTGCGAGGACGCGGGTGGTGACCACGAAGGACACCGAGCGGAGGCCGAGGGACTCGAGCGCGTCGATCTCCTCGTTGATGCGCATGGCGCCGATCTCCGCGGTCATGCGGCAGCCGGCCTGGGCGGCGAAGCCGACGCCGGCCAGCATCGGGGCGAACTCGCGGGTGTTCGCGAACGAGGCGACGACGGCGGTGAGCGGGCCCATGCCGAGCATGTTGAGGATCGCGAAGCCCTGGACCGCGACGATGCCGCCGACGGTGATGCCGAGGACGGCGAGCACCGGCGCCGTGCCGCCGCCGACGACGAGGGCGCCGCGGCCCCACGTGATGTCCGTGAGGATGTACATGATCTGCGATCGGTAGTGCTTGATCGCGTGCGGGACGGTGCGGATCACCTCGGCCACGAAGGAGACGACGTGCCCGATGGTGTCGAAGAGGCTCCAGGCCGATCCGGATGCGCCGAACAGGTTGAAGAACCAGCGTGTGCCCCGGGGGCGGTAAACGGTTGCCATGGATCAGCTCACCTGTTCAGGGACGGAGACGGTCGGGTGGGCGGTGCGGTGGGGCATGGTCAGCCCACCTGCGTCCGGGGTGCAGCGGGACGGGTCCAGCGGGGGTGGGGCACGGGTCAGCCCACCTGCATGGGGAAGAACATCGTCGTGACCTGCGTGATGAGCAGGTTCAACGCGAAGATGACGACGAACGAGAGGACGACGGTGGCGTTCACCGCGTCGGCGACGCCGCGCGAGCCGCCGCGGGCCTCGAGGCCGCGCTGGCAGCCGATGATCGCGATCACGGTGCCGAAGATGATGGACTTCACCAGCGAGATCCACACGTCGACGGGATGGGCGAAGGAGCCGAAGGACAGCCAGTACGCGCCGGGCGTGACGCCCTGGCCGCCGACCGCCACGAGGTAGCCGGAGATGGTGCCGACGGCGATCACCAGGATGTTGAGCAGCGGCGCGACGATCCACGCGGCGAGCAGGCGGGGGACGACGAGGCGGTTGAGCGGGTTGATGCCCATGACGCGCATGGCGTCCGTCTCCTCGCGGATGGTGCGCGCGCCGAGGTCGGCGGCGATGGCCGAGGCGCCGGCGCCGGCGAGGAGAAGGCCCGTCGCGATCGGCGCACCCTGCGTGATGACGGCCAGGCCGCCCGTGGCGCCCGAGAGGGAGTCGGCGCCGAGCTGGGAGATGATGTTGCCGACCTGGATCGAGATGACGATGCCGAAGGGAACGGCGATGAGCACGCCGGGGACGGAGGTGACGCCGATCATGTACCAGATCTGGTTCAGCGCCTCCTTCCACTGCAGCCTGCCGCGGACCGTGTCGGTCACCAGCGCCACCAGCGACATGATGAGCATGCGGACGCTGCGGCCGATGGTCCGGATGGAATCGACGACGGTGCTGGAGAAGTTCTTGCTGATGATGGACCAATAGGAAGGTCGCTTGGCAGGTGCCGCGCCCTGCGCAACGGATTGCGTCACCGCGAACGTCTCCTCTCGACTGTGGTCACACTGTGGTCCGTATATCGAACTCTCAGGTGTATGACCGAGGACACTATAACGGTCGGTGGAGTGATGTGCGTCATTGGCCTGCTTCGCCGGAGGTGAGTGAGCGACTCGTCAGTAACAAACGGGCACGCCCACAGCCGTTGTCCATCGGCTCAGGTCAGACAGGGTTCTCCTGGGGCCCGATCGCGGGGGCCGCGCCCGGACGGCCTGGGCCCCGGCCGAGGGGGAGTAGATTCGCACGCGTGCACATCGAGATGCTGGGCGGACCGGTCGTCGGTGCCGGCGCCGCCGGAGTCCCGATGCGGGAGCTGTTGGTCGTCGGACTGACAGCCGCTGTTGTCACGTTCTTCGCCACCTCGATGGTCCGCGTCCTCGCGACGCGCTTCGGGGCGGTCGCGGTTCCCCGCGCACGCGACGTCCACGTCGTGCCCACGCCGCGCCTCGGCGGAGTGGGCATCTACGTGGGAATGGTCGCGGGGATCTTCCTCGCGGCGCAGCTGCCCGCGCTCACCCGGGGCTTCGCGTACTCGAAGGACGCCGTCGCGGTCCTCGTCGCGGGCGCCGTCATCGTGGTCGTCGGGATCATCGACGACCGCTGGGGCGTGGACGCGCTGACGAAGCTGGTCGGCCAGATCTTCGCGGCGGCGCTCCTCGTGGTGATGGGCGTCGCCTGGAACGTGGTCTACGTGCCCGGCATCAACACCACCGTGGTGCTCGATCAACTGCAGGCCGGCCTGCTGACCGTCGTCGTCACCGTCGCGACGGTCAACGCCATGAACTTCATCGACGGCCTGGACGGCCTTCTGGCAGGCGTCGCGGCGCTGGCCGCGCTGGCGATCCTCGTCTTCTCGGTGGGCCTGATGTTCGACTCGGGCGGCGACGCACCGTCGTACCCCCCGGCCCTTATTACTGCGGCGTTGTTTGGCGCCTGCATGGGCTTCCTGCCCCACAACTTCCAGCCGGCCCGCATCTTCATGGGCGATTCGGGGTCGATGCTGCTCGGCCTGACCCTGGCGGCGGCGTCGACGTCGGCCTCGGGGCGCATCTCGCAGAACGCCTACGGAACGACGGACATCTTCGCGCTGCTGCTCCCGCTCCTGCTCGCCGTCGCGGTGATGTTCGTGCCGATGCTCGACCTGTTGCTGGCCGTCGTGCGCCGCACGCGGGCCGGCGTGCACCCGTTCACCGCCGACAAGATGCATCTGCATCATCGGCTCCTGCAGATCGGGCACAGTCAGCGTCGCGTCGTGGTGGTCATCTACCTGTGGGTGGGTGTGCTGGGCCTGAGTGCCGCCGCGTCCACGATGCTGCCGCCGACGCTGATCGCACCGCTGTTCGGGGCGGGTCTGCTGTGCGCGCTCGTGTTCACCGTCGTGCCCCGAATCGTGCCGCGGTTGCGGGAACGCTACTCCGAAAGCGCGAGGTCAGATACATCGCCCAAGACGGGAGCCCGGTAACGCAGGACGGGTGTCCTGTTGTACTATCGTGTGTAGTTGATCGGCGGGATCACTGCACGGACCCGATGTGGGGAGTGCCCCTACTTCTTGGTAGAGTCTCAGCCAATCACAAAGAATCCGTGATGTGACCCACGCTACGGATTCGGCAGACGCCGCCCCCGGTCGCCGCGAGACCTTCGCTGGAGCGACCCTGACCCCGAAGGAGGGGACATGACGACGCCCGCCCCCTCCGTCGATGGCCAGGTCGGCCGTTCCGTCGTGAGCTTCGTGAACCCGATCGTCATCGTGCTCGGCCTGACCGTGATCGCGGCCGGCGTCGGCACCGCCTTCGGTCACCCCTGGTTCGCCGCGTGGTTCCTGCTCGGCGGCCTGCTCTCCGTGCTCAACGCCAAGCTGGCCGTGCTCAAGGTCGCCACCGTCACCGCGGAGAACGAGCCCCGCAAGGCCCCGGTCGCCGTCAACTCGATGGTCCGGCTCGGCGTCGTCTCCGTCATTGCGATCGTGATCGCCTACTTCTTCCGGCCCGATGGGCTGGGCGTGATCTTCGGCCTCGCCGTGGGTCAGATCGTCCTCGTCCTGAACACCGTCATCCCCGTTCTGAAAGGGCTTCGCCAGCAGTCATGAACACCAATCTGTACGCCGAGGGCGCGATCAAGGTCGCCCACTACAAGTCGTTCGAGTTGTGGGGCATGACCTTTCACTGGGACACGATCCTGGCCACGGCCATCGCGGCGGCGATCGTCCTGATCCTGGCGTTCATCCTCAAGGCGAAGGTCACCTCGACCGGCGTGCCCAGCGGTGTGCAGCTGTTCTGGGAGGCCATCACCATCCAGCTCCGCGGTCAGATCGAGTCCGCGATCGGCATGAAGGTGGCGCCGTTCCTGCTGCCGCTCGCGATCGCGCTGTTCTCGCTGATCCTGTTCGCGAACTGGCTCGCCGTGCTGCCGCAGCAGTACTCCGGTGAGGGCGGCACCCCGTCGGAGATCTTCCTCCCGCCGGCGGCCGACGTCAGCTTCGTCTACGCGCTCGTGCTCGTCGTCTACCTGGGCTACCACTTCGCCGGCTTCCGCACCCACGGCATCTTCGGCTACCCGGCCAAGGTCGTGAAGGGCCACGCGATCGGCCTGGCGCCCATCAACGTGATCGAGGAGCTCGTCTCCAAGCCGCTCTCGCTCGCGCTGCGACTCTTCGGCAACGTCTTCGCCGGCACGGTCATGGTCGCGGTCATCGCGCTGCTGCCGGCCTACATCCTCTGGTTCCCGAACTCCCTGTGGAAGTCCTTCGAGCTCTTCGTCGGTCTCATCCAGGCGTTCATCTTCTCGCTCCTGACCATCCTGTACTTCTCCACCGCAATGGAGAAGGAACACCACTGACCTGTTCGCGGCCCGCACGGGCCACGGACGAGTAGACCCTGGTAGGCCGACTACCAGAAACCGAAAGGGAAAAGATAAATGGATCCGAACATCGCGCAGGGTGCCCTCATCGGCGGCGGCCTGATCATGGGTGGCGGCGCCATCGGCGCCGGTATCGGTAACGGTCTCGCCGGTTCCCAGCTCGTCGCCGGCATCGCGCGGCAGCCGGAGGCCCAGGGCCGCCTGATGACCCCGTTCTTCATCACCGTTGGTCTGGTCGAGGCCGCGTACTTCATCAACCTGGCCTTCATGGCCCTGTTCGTGTTCGCGACCCCGATCTCCTAACTCGCTCGTAAGAAACGGGAACTGACGTCATGCAGCTCGCTGAGGGTAACTTCCTCCTCCCCACCGCGGGAACCTTCCTCTCGTGCCTGATCATCTTCTTGATCGTGCTCGGAGTGATCTGGTTCTTCGTGGCACCTTCCATCCAGAAGGTCCTGGACGATCGCGAAAAGATGATCCACCAGACCGCCAACGACGGTCGCGCCGCGGCCAAGGGGTTCGAGGACGCCGAGTCGGAGTACCGCGCCGGAATCGCTTCCGCACGCGGTGAGGCCGGCAGCATCCGCGACGAGGCGCGCGCCACCGGCCGCGTCTCGATGGAGGAGCAGAAGCAGCGGGCTGCGGCCGAGGCGGACGCGATCACGCGGGAGAAGACCGAGCAGCTGCGCGCCGCGGGCGAGTCCGCGGCCGCGGCGGCGCGCGCCGATCTCGCTCCGCTCTCGGCGTCGTTGGCGAGCCGCGTGCTCGGCTTCGACGTCACGCAGGACCCGGCCCTCAAGGCGAAGCTGGATGCACTCTCGAGCGACAAGGTGGTGAAGAACTAAATGGGTGTCTTTATCGGCAACCTGATCGCCTTCGCGGTCATCCTCTTCGTCCTGTGGAAGTTCGTCGTCCCGCCGGTGAAGCGACTCATGAAGGAGCGTCAGGACACCGTCCGGGCGCAGCTCGAGGAGTCGCGCATCGCGCAGGAGAAGCTGGCGCAGGCGGGACAGGCGGGGGAGCGGGCACGCTCCGACGCCGCCCGCGAGGGCAGCCAGATCCGCGACGAGGCCCGTGGCGACGCCGACGCGATCCGCGAGGAGCTGCGCGCGCAGACCGAGCGCGAGGTCGCCCGGATCGGCGAGCACGGCCAGGGCCAGATCGCGCTCAACCGCAGCAACCTGGTGCGCGGCCTGCGCGCCGGGTTGGGCGCCGAGGCGGTCGACGTGGCCGGGCGCCTCGTCCGCGACCACCTCAGCGACCCCGCCAATCAGGTCACGTCCGTGGACCGCGCGCTCGACGAGCTCGAGTCGATGACCGAGGGCGCCGACGACGTGCGCGTCAGCGAGGCCGATCGCATCGGCACCCGGTCGCTGCGCGCCGCGAGCCGCGACGCCGTGCGGTCCCTGGCCGCCGGCTTCGACCAGCGCACCGCCGGCCTCGACCAGCCCGCGCTGGCCCGGGTCGCCGACGACCTCGCCGACGTGGTCAACGTGCTGGGCGAGCAGCCGGTGCTGCGCAAGCACCTCGCCGAGTCGGCCGAGGCCCCCGAGGCCAAGCGGACGCTGGTCGAGAACCTCTTCGGCGGCAAGATCAGCGCCGAGGCCAACGCCTTCGTGCAGGACGCCGCGGCGGCGAAGTGGTCGGCCCCCGCCGACTTCGTGACCGCCGTCGAGCGCCAGGCCCGCGTGGCCGTGCTGCTCGGCGCCGAGCGCGCGGGTTCGCTGGACGAGACCGAGGACGAGCTGTTCCGCGCGGGACGCATCCTCGAGGGCGAGCCGGAGCTGACCGCGGCCCTGTCCGACACCCGCGTCCCGGCCGCGACCCGCATCGCGCTGCTGGACAAGGTCTTCGGTGGCAAGGTGAACGAGTTCACCGCGGCTCTGCTGCGCCAGACGGTGCGCCTCGTGCGCGTCGGCCGCGTGGACGCCGCCGTCGCGTCGATCGCCGACCTGGCTGCGGCCCGGCGCGGCGAGTCCGTCGCCGTCGTCGAGTCGGCGGTCGCCCTGACCGACGCCCAGCGGACCCGCACGGCGGATCTGCTGGCCCGCATCTACCAGCGCAAGATCGCGGTGCAGACCGAGGTCGTCGCCGAGCTCCTGGGCGGCCTGCGCATCACGGTGGGCAACGAGGTCATCGAGGCCGACATCGCGTCGCGCCTCGACAAGGCCGCCGACCAGCTGCCCCGCTAACACACACAAACTTCCACCCAGAACACAAAAGAGGGAAACGAGTACTCATGGCTGAGTTGACGATCTCAACCGACGACGTCAAGGGCGCGATCGAGCAGTACGTCTCGACGTTCGAGGCCGACGCCTCCCGCGAGGAGATCGGCACCGTCTCCGACACCGCCGACGGCATCGCCCACGTGACCGGGCTCCCCGGCGCGATGGCGAATGAGCTGCTCGAGTTCCCCGGCGGGGTGCTCGGCGTGGCCCTGAACCTCGACGAGGACGAGATCGGCGCCGTCATCCTCGGTAACTACGAGTCGCTCGAGGAGGGCCAGCAGGTCCGCCGCACCGGCGACGTGCTGTCCGTGCCCGTGGGCGACAAGTTCCTGGGCCGCGTGGTCAACCCGCTCGGCCAGCCGATCGACGGCCTGGGCGACATCGAGGCCGAGGAGCAGCGCGTCCTCGAGCTGCAGGCCGCCACCGTGCTCGAGCGCCAGCCGGTCGAGGAGTCCCTCGCCACCGGCATCAAGGCGATCGACGCCATGACCGCCATCGGCCGCGGCCAGCGCCAGCTGGTCATCGGTGACCGCAAGACCGGCAAGACCGCCGTCTGCGTCGACACCATCCTGAACCAGAAGTCGAACTGGGAGTCGGGCGATCCGACCAAGCAGGTCCGCTGCATCTACGTCGCCATCGGCCAGAAGGGCTCGACGATCGCCGGCGTGAAGGCCGCGCTCGACGAGGCCGGCGCCATGGAGTACACGACCATCGTCGCGGCCCCCGCGTCCGATTCGGCCGGCTTCAAGTGGCTCGCCCCGTACACCGGCTCGGCGATCGGCCAGCACTGGATGTACCAGGGCAAGCACGTCCTCATCGTCTTCGACGACCTGTCCAAGCAGGCCGAGGCGTACCGCGCCATCTCGCTGCTGCTGCGCCGCCCGCCGGGCCGCGAGGCGTACCCCGGCGACGTCTTCTACCTGCACTCCCGCCTGCTGGAGCGCTCGGCCAAGCTGTCCGACGCCCTCGGCGGCGGCTCGATGACCGCGCTGCCGATCATCGAGACCAAGGCCAACGACGTCTCGGCGTTCATCCCGACCAACGTTATCTCGATCACCGACGGCCAGGTCTTCCTCGAGTCCGACCTGTTCAACAAGGGCGTCCGCCCCGCGATCAACGTCGGTACCTCGGTGTCCCGCGTCGGTGGCGCCGCGCAGACCAAGGGCCTCAAGAAGGTCTCGGGCTCGCTGCGTCTCGAGCTCGCCCAGTTCCGCGAGCTGGAGGCCTTCTCGGCCTTCGCCTCGGACCTCGACGACGCCTCGAAGGCGCAGCTGGCGCGTGGCGCCCGCTGGGTCGAGCTGCTCAAGCAGGACCAGTACAGCCCGTCGTCGGTCGAGGACGAGATCGTCTCGATCTACCTCTGCGGCGAGGGCCACTACGATTCGGTGCCCGTCGAGGACGTGCGCCGGTTCGACGGTGAGCTGCTGAGCCACCTGCACCACGCCGCGGCCGGCGTCTACGAGTCCATCGCGGGCGGCAAGGTGCTCGAGAAGGACCAGGCGGAGATCCTCGTCGCCGAGACCAACCGCTTCAAGCAGAGCTTCCTCGCCTCGGACGGCTCGCGCGTGGTGAACGAGGCCGAGGCCGGCGCCCTCCCCGCCGAGGACGTCGAGCACGAGACGATCAAGGTCAAGCGCAATGGCTAGTATCCGAGAGCTGCGCTCGCGGATCCGGTCGGTCAACTCGACCAAGAAGATCACCAAGGCGCAGGAACTGATCGCGACCTCGCGGATCACCAAGGCGCAGGCCCGAGTCGCGGCCGCCAAGCCCTACGCCGAGGAGATGACCTCGGTGCTCTCGGAGCTGGCCAGCAAGTCGGGCTCGCTCGATCACCCGCTCCTCACCGAGCGGGCGAACCCGAAGCGCGCGGCGATCCTCGTCGTGTCGTCGGACCGCGGCATGTGCGGCGGCTACAACTCCAACGTGCTGCGGGAGACGCGCGAGCTGATCCAGCTGCTCAAGGACGAGGGCAAGGAGCCCGTCCTCTACGTCATGGGCCAGAAGGGGCTGGACTACTTCCGGTTCCGCGGGCAGGACGTCGCGGGCGCGTGGACCGGGTTCTCGCAGCAGCCGCACCACTCGGACGCCACCGCCGCGACCGAGACCCTGGTGAAGCTCTTCGAGACCGGCTCGCAGGAGTACGTCACGATCGACGGTGTGGAGACGCACGGCGTGGACGAGCTGCACATCGTGTACACCCGTTTCGTGTCGATGCTCTCGCAGAACCCCGAGGTGCGCCGCATGGCCCCGCTGGTGGTCGAGGAGAGCGACGCGACGGGTGAGGACGAGGCCGTGGCCCGGAACTTCACCTTCGAGCCCAGCGCCGACAGCCTGCTGTCCTCGCTGCTGCCGCGGTACATCGCCACCCGCGTCTTCGCGGCCCTGCTCGACTCGGCGGCGTCGGAGAACGCCGCCCGTCGTACGGCCATGAAGGCGGCCACCGACAACGCCAACGAGCTGGCCGTCTCGCTCTCCCGCGAGGCCAACCAGCTCCGCCAGGCGCAGATCACCCAGGAAATCAGCGAAATCGTCGGTGGCGCCGGCGCCCTCGCGAACTAGAAACCGGAAAGCAGACACATGACTACAGCAACCCAGCCCGCGTCGGCGGGCACCGCTGCGGCCACCGGTCGCGTGACGCGGGTCATCGGCCCGGTCGTCGACATCGAGTTCCCGCGCGGCGCCGTCCCCGACCTGTTCAACGCCCTGCACGCGGAGATCACCCTCCCGTCCGTGGCCAAGACGCTGACCCTCGAGGTCGCGCAGCACCTGGGCGACAACCTGGTGCGCGCCATCTCGATGCAGCCCACCGACGGCCTGGTCCGCGGCACCGACGTCACCGACTCGGGCTTCCCGATCCGCGTGCCCGTCGGCGACGTCGTCAAGGGCCACGTCTTCAACGCCCTGGGCGACTGCCTGGACACCCCCGGGCTCGGCCGCGACGGCGAGCAGTGGGGCATCCACCGCAAGCCCCCGGCCTTCGATCAGCTCGAGGGCAAGACCGAGATCCTGGAGACGGGCATCAAGGTCATCGACCTCCTGACCCCGTACGTCAAGGGCGGCAAGATCGGCCTGTTCGGCGGCGCCGGCGTCGGCAAGACCGTTCTGATCCAGGAGATGATCACCCGTATCGCGCGCGAGTTCTCGGGCACCTCGGTGTTCGCGGGCGTCGGCGAGCGTACCCGTGAGGGCACCGACCTCCACCTCGAGATGGAGGAGATGGGCGTTCTCCAGGACACCGCGTTGGTGTTCGGCCAGATGGACGAGCCGCCGGGGACGCGTATGCGCGTCGCCCTCTCGGCCCTCACCATGGCCGAGTACTTCCGCGACGTGCAGCACCAGGACGTGCTGCTGTTCATCGACAACATCTTCCGCTTCACGCAGGCGGGCTCCGAGGTCTCGACCCTGCTGGGCCGTATGCCCTCGGCCGTGGGTTACCAGCCCACCCTGGCCGACGAGATGGGTGAGCTCCAGGAGCGCATCACCTCGACCAAGGGCCGGTCGATCACCTCGCTGCAGGCCATCTACGTGCCCGCGGACGACTACACCGACCCGGCGCCGGCCACCACCTTCGCGCACCTCGATGCGACCACCGAGCTCTCGCGTCCGATCTCGCAGCTGGGTATCTACCCCGCCGTGGATCCGCTGACGTCGACCTCGCGCATCCTCGAGGCGTCGATCGTCGGCGACGAGCACTTCCGCGTCGCCAACGAGGTCAAGCGCATCCTGCAGAAGTACAAAGAGCTGCAGGACATCATCGCCATCCTCGGTATGGACGAGCTCTCCGAGGAGGACAAGGTCACGGTGCAGCGCGCTCGCCGTCTCCAGAAGTTCCTCGGCCAGAACTTCATCGTCGCCGAGAAGTTCACGGGCGAGAAGGGCTCGGTCGTTCCGCTGGCGGACACCATCGAGGCCTTCGACCGCGTGTGCAAGGGTGAGTTCGACCACCTGCCCGAGCAGGCGTTCAACAGCTGTGGTGGTCTCGACGACGTCGAGGCCGCCGCGCAGAAGATCGCCGGGAAGTGACCTTCAAGTGGCTGACACGGCGTTTCAGGTAGAGGTCGTCTCCGTCGAGGAGCGGCTGTGGTCGGGCGAGGCGACCTTCGTCATCGCCCAGACCACGGAGGGTGAGCTGGGTGTCCTGGCTCATCACGAGCCGCTGTTCGGCCAGCTCACCACCGGTGGCGCTGTCGCCATCGACACGGTGGGCGGCGAGCGACTGGCCGCGGCCATCCGCGGCGGCTTCCTCTCGGTGACCGGCGAGAAGGTCACCGTGCTGGCGGACGGGGCCGAATGGGCCTCCACGCTGGAGGAGGCCGAGGTCCGGCGCGCCCTCGAGGCGGCGGCGGAGGGGTCCGACGAGCAGGCGACCGCGCAGGGACAGCTGCGCGCGATCGAGTTCCTCGCGGGCAAGTAACATAGAAGCAGCAGCGTGAAAGCCGGTGGCCCGGTCAAGACGGGCCACCGGCTTTCCTGCTATCCGGGCACGGAGCAGTGAGGAGCGCGTGATGGGCGGTGTGGTCTTCGTCGCGGTGGTCGCCGTCCTGGTGCTGCTCGCCGTCGGCGCGGTCGTCGCCCTGCGTCTCTACAGCCTCCGCGTCGCCGGCGTGCCGATCATCCTCCGGTACCTCCCGGCCCAGGAGGAGCAGGGCTGGCGCCACGGCACGCTCCGGTACGACGACCACGAGCTGAAGTACTACCGGCTCTCCAGCGTGCGGCTCGGCCCCAGCTGGACGCTGCCGCGCAACGGGACCGAGATCGTCGGCCGTCGCGCGCCGCACGGCACCGAGCTCGACGTCATCGACCCCGACATGGTCATCGTGCACGCGGTGACCCCGGGCGGGGAGACGGAGCTCGCCTTCGCGCGGGACGGCCTCACGGCGTTCCAGTCCTGGCTCGAGTCGCGCCCGAGCCCGCGCCGCCAGCGTCCGTGACCCCGCGGCCGGTCGCCGTCCGCGGCACGCGGGTCAGCGATCGCCGCCCGGCTTCCACAGCACGTCGCCCCCGGGATTCGCGACCCGGGACAGGATGAACAGCAGGTCCGAAAGCCGGTTGAGGTACTTCGCCGGCAGCACCGACACCGTGTCCCCGTGCTCGCGCACCGCGTCCCACGCCGCCCGCTCGGCCCGCCGCACGACGGTGCGCGCGAGGTGCAGGTACGCCGCGAGGGGGGTGCCGCCCGGCAGGACGAAGGAATCGAGCTTCGGCAGGTCCGCGTTGTACTCGTCGCACCACGCCTCGAGTCGCTCGATGTACTCCGGGGTCACACGCAGGGGCGGGTACTCGGGATCCGGGACGATCGGGTTCGAGAGATCCGCGCCCACGTCGAAGAGCTCGTTCTGCAGCCGGAGCAGCACGGCGCGGAGTGCGGGCTCCGGGGCGCCGACGGTGACTGCCAACCCGAGGGCCGCGTTCGCCTCGTCGCAGTCCGCGTAGGCCCGCAGCCGTGCGTCGGACTTCGTGACCCGGGTGAAGTCGCCCAGGCCGGTGGTGCCGTCGTCGCCGGTGCGGGTGTAGATGCGGGTGAGGTGGACAGCCATGGTCACAGGCTGTCACAGCCCCGGGCGACGTGCCATAGGCTGAACGGTGTGGGAGAGAAGTTTCTGGTGCACGGCGGAGCCCGGCTGACCGGCGAGGTCACCGTGGGCGGCGCGAAGAACAGTGTGCTCAAGCTGATGGCGGCGACATTGCTCGCCGAGGGCACGTCGGTACTGACCAACTGCCCGGAGATCCTCGACGTGCCGCTCATGGCGGACGTGCTGCGCGGGTTGGGCGCGGAGGTCGAGCTCGAGGGCGACACGGCCCGGATCACCACACCCGCGGTGCTGAACCACCGCGCGGACTTCGACGCGGTCAAGCAGTTCCGCGCTTCCGTGTGTGTGCTGGGCCCGCTGATGGCCCGCGAGCACCGCGCGGTGGTGGCGCTCCCGGGCGGCGATGCGATCGGTTCGCGCCCGCTCGACATGCACCAGTCGGGCCTGCGCGCCCTCGGCGCGACCAGCTCCATCGAGCACGGTTGCGTTGTGGCTCAAGCGGATTCGCTGCAAGGTGCGGAGATCACGCTGGAGTTCCCCTCGGTGGGCGCCACTGAGAACATCCTCATGGCGGCCGTCCTGGCCTCGGGGCTCACGGTGATCAGCAATGTCGCGCGCGAGCCGGAGATCGTCGACCTGTGCTCGATGCTGGTGCAGATGGGTGCCGACATCGAGGGGATCGGCACCGACACGCTCATGGTGCGCGGCGTGGAGAAGTTGCACCCCACGGAGCACCGGGTGATCGGTGATCGCATCGTCGCGGCCACGTGGGGCTTCGCCGCGGTGATGACGCGCGGCGACATCACCGTCAACGGCGTCGCCCCCGAGACCCTCGGGGTCGTGCTCCAGAAGCTGCAGGATGCGGGGGCGACGGTGACCGAACGCGCGGACGGATTCCGCATCGCGTCGCCGGAGCGGCCGCACGCCGTCAACGTCGCGACCCTGCCCTTCCCCGGGTTCCCCACCGACCTGCAGCCGATGGCGATCGGCATGGCGTGCGTCGCCGACGGGACGTCGATGATCACCGAGAACGTCTTCGAGGCGCGATTCCGCTTCGTCGAGGAGATGGTGCGGCTCGGCGCGGACGCGCGGACCGACGGTCATCACGCGGTGATCAGGGGAGTGGAGCAGCTCTCGAGTGCAGCGGTCTGGTCGACGGACATCCGGGCCGGCGTCGGTCTGGTTCTCGCCGGGCTGTGCGCCGACGGGGTGACCGAGGTGCACGACGTGTTCCACATCGACCGCGGATACCCGAACTTCGTCGGGAACGTGACGGCCCTCGGCGGGCGGATCGAGCGCGTCTCCTAGGAGCGCCCCGTTCGGGCCGCGCCCGGGCCGTGCGATCGGTTTCGTCAGCGCCCGATCGGTGGGACCACCTGCCGATTTGTGTTCCGAGTTCGACGTGTGTAACTTATATCGAGTCAGCAGCGCCCAGGCGCCGCCCGGCAAGGCCCACAGCAGTCCAATGAATCTGGATCTCGACGCGCCGCCGGAAGTTCGGAAACCGGGATGATCCGCGAGGATCGTCGCGCTGACCGCCACGGAAGAGAGACCTCTCCTCGATCGTGCACTGCACGATCGTGTGGTTCCTCCATGTGGTGAGCGGTTCGGAAGCCCGGATCGCAGCCGCGAGAGCGAGTTGCGAACGAAATTCCGACCTGCTAAGCTAGAACGGTTGCTCCGAGCAGCCAGCCCCGCGAAAGACCACTACTTTCGAGCGCATCACGCATTCGAGAGGGTTTCGTCGTGAGGTTGAGCCGCTTGAAGCGCTCCGGATGGCAGCCGCGAGAGCGAGTTGCACACGGAAATCCGCTCTGCTAAGCTAGAACGGTTGCTCCGAGCGGGTTACCAGGGTCAAGTTGACTCGGGAAGCGCGATCGAGTAGCATGAACTGCCTGCGAAGGCGCGGATCACTCCGAACACGAGTGGTCGGCCGCGTTTGGCGTGTTCTTTGAGAACTCAACAGTGTGTCGATGAAATTGTCAGTGCCAAAATTTTTTGGCACGCATGGACAATCATTATTTTGGTTGTTTGTGTTGTGGCTTTTCTCGTTTATTCTTTGCGAGATGTATTTCTGGAATCATTGATTTTTGTCAGTGGTTTCGTTTTGTTCAGGATTTCCTGGATTATGCTGAAACTTTGTGTTTCTAGTGTTTTTTATGGAGAGTTTGATCCTGGCTCAGGACGAACGCTGGCGGCGTGCTTAACACATGCAAGTCGAACGGTAAGGCCCTTTCGGGGGTACACGAGTGGCGAACGGGTGAGTAACACGTGGGTGACCTGCCCTGTACTTCGGGATAAGCCTGGGAAACTGGGTCTAATACCGGATATGACCTTCTCCTGCATGGGGGTTGGTGGAAAGCTTTTGCGGTACAGGATGGGCCCGCGGCCTATCAGCTTGTTGGTGGGGTAATGGCCTACCAAGGCGACGACGGGTAGCCGGCCTGAGAGGGCGACCGGCCACACTGGGACTGAGACACGGCCCAGACTCCTACGGGAGGCAGCAGTGGGGAATATTGCACAATGGGCGCAAGCCTGATGCAGCGACGCCGCGTGAGGGATGACGGCCTTCGGGTTGTAAACCTCTTTCAGTAGGGACGAAGCGCAAGTGACGGTACCTACAGAAGAAGCACCGGCCAACTACGTGCCAGCAGCCGCGGTAATACGTAGGGTGCGAGCGTTGTCCGGATTTACTGGGCGTAAAGAGCTCGTAGGCGGTTTGTCGCGTCGTCTGTGAAAACCCGAGGCTTAACCTCGGGCCTGCAGGCGATACGGGCAGACTTGAGTACTGTAGGGGAGACTGGAATTCCTGGTGTAGCGGTGGAATGCGCAGATATCAGGAGGAACACCGGTGGCGAAGGCGGGTCTCTGGGCAGTAACTGACGCTGAGGAGCGAAAGCGTGGGTAGCGAACAGGATTAGATACCCTGGTAGTCCACGCCGTAAACGGTGGGTACTAGGTGTGGGTTTCCTTCCACGGGATCCGTGCCGTAGCTAACGCATTAAGTACCCCGCCTGGGGAGTACGGCCGCAAGGCTAAAACTCAAAGGAATTGACGGGGGCCCGCACAAGCGGCGGAGCATGTGGATTAATTCGATGCAACGCGAAGAACCTTACCTGGGTTTGACATATAGAGGATCGCCGCAGAGATGTGGTTTGCCTTGTGCCTTCTATACAGGTGGTGCATGGCTGTCGTCAGCTCGTGTCGTGAGATGTTGGGTTAAGTCCCGCAACGAGCGCAACCCTTGTCTCATGTTGCCAGCACGTTATGGTGGGGACTCGTGAGAGACTGCCGGGGTCAACTCGGAGGAAGGTGGGGATGACGTCAAGTCATCATGCCCCTTATGTCCAGGGCTTCACACATGCTACAATGGCGCGTACAGAGGGCTGCGATACCGTGAGGTGGAGCGAATCCCTTAAAGCGCGTCTCAGTTCGGATTGGGGTCTGCAACTCGACCCCATGAAGTCGGAGTCGCTAGTAATCGCAGATCAGCAACGCTGCGGTGAATACGTTCCCGGGCCTTGTACACACCGCCCGTCACGTCATGAAAGTCGGTAACACCCGAAGCCGGTGGCCTAACCCCTTGTGGGAGGGAGCTGTCGAAGGTGGGATTGGCGATTGGGACGAAGTCGTAACAAGGTAGCCGTACCGGAAGGTGCGGCTGGATCACCTCCTTTCTAAGGAGCATGTAGTACCGTTGATCGGCTCGAATGTGGCTGATGCGGTTGCTCATATTATTGGGTGGAACACTGACACGGTAATTGTTATTGCCTGCTGGGCCGGCCTTCGGGTTGGTTGGTGGGGTTTCGTCGGCACACTGTTGGGTGTCTGAGAGGACACGTCTTCTCTGTTTGCTGCTGGATGTCAGCGCCTGCGTACCATGGCCTGTTGGTTGTGGGTGGGTGGCGGTGTGGTGGTGTGTGTTGTTTGAGAATTGTATAGTGGACGCGAGCATCAACCATGATGCCGGATCGTTTGTGTCTGGTTGTCGTGGTTTTTGTTTCTGTAATTTTATATGTTTCTGTGTAAGCATTTTGTTGTGTTTTTTTGGCGCTTGATGTCATGAAGGGCGCACCGGAATTTGTGATGGCTTGATGTTGTCTCGGGTTTGGTGTGTGTTTTGTGTGTTGTAAGTGTCTAAGGGCGCACGGTGGATGCCTTGGCGCAAGGAGCCGATGAAGGACGTGGGAGGCTGCGATATGCCTCGGGGAGCTGTCAACCGAGCTGTGATCCGAGGATTTCCGAATGGGGAAACCCAGCACCAGTCATGTGGTGTTACCCGCCGTTGAATATATAGACGGTGTGGAGGGAACGAGGGGAAGTGAAACATCTCAGTACCCTCAGGAAGAGAAAACAATAGTGATTCCGTGAGTAGTGGCGAGCGAAAGCGGATGAGGCTAAACCATGCACATGTGATACCGGGTAGGGGTTGTGTGTGTGGTGTTGTGGGGTTCATCTTTCCAGTTCTACCTGGCTGGACAGCAGTAAGAAAGCATCGTGTTAGGTGAAGTGGCCTGGAATGGTCTGCCGGAGAGGGTGAGAGTCCTGTAACCGAAAACGTGGTGCCTGTTGTGATGGATTCCCGAGTAGCAGCGAGCCCGTGGAATTTGCTGTGAATCTGCCGGGACCACCCGGTAAGCCTGAATACTACCTTGCGACCGATAGCGGACAAGTACCGTGAGGGAAAGGTGAAAAGTACCCCGGGAGGGGAGTGAAATAGTACCTGAAACCGTGTGCTTACAATCCGTCAGAGCCCTCGTTGTGGGGTGATGGCGTGCCTTTTGAAGAATGAGCCTGCGAGTCAGTGCTCGGTGGCGAGGTTAACCCGATGGGGGTAGCCGTAGCGAAAGCGAGTCCGAATAGGGCGTGTGAGTCGCCGGGTCTGGACCCGAAGCGGAGTGATCTACCCATGGCCAGGGTGAAGCAGCAGTAAGATGTTGTGGAGGCCCGAACCCACTTAGGTTGAAAACTGAGGGGATGAGCTGTGGGTAGGGGTGAAAGGCCAATCAAACTCCGTGATAGCTGGTTCTCCCCGAAATGCATTTAGGTGCAGCGTCACGTGTTTCTTGCCGGAGGTAGAGCTACTGGATGGCCGATGGGCCCTCACAGGTTACTGACGTCAGCCAAACTCCGAATGCCGGTAAGTGAGAGCGTGGCAGTGAGACTGCGGGGGATAAGCTTCGTAGTCGAGAGGGAAACAGCCCAGATCGCCGGCTAAGGCCCCTAAGCGTGTACTAAGTGGAAAAGGATGTCCGGTCGCGAAGACAACCAGGAGGTTGGCTTAGAAGCAGCCACCCTTGAAAGAGTGCGTAATAGCTCACTGGTCTAGTGGCTGGGCGCCGACAATGTAGCGGGGCTCAAGTACACCGCCGAAGCCGCGGCACTCACGGTTTTGACTGTGGGTGGGTAGGGGAGCGTCGTGCAGCCGTAGAAGCAGCAGGGTGACCTAGTTGTGGAGGCTGCGCGAGTGAGAATGCAGGCATGAGTAGCGAATGACAAGTGAGAAACTTGTCCTCCGGATGACCAAGGGTTCCTGGGCTAGGTTAATCCTCCCAGGGTGAGTCGGGACCTAAGGCGAGGCCGACAGGCGTAGTCGATGGACAACGGGTTGATATTCCCGTACCCGTGTCAGATCGCCCCTGATGAATCAGTTGTACTAACCGTCCTGAAGCCGCGAGATCACCTTCGGGTGACGAGCTGGTGGATGCACGGGACCTCGGCTGGTAGTAGTCAAGCGATGGGGTGACGCAGGAAGGTAGTGGGGCCAGTCAGTGGTTGTACTGGTGTAAGCCTGTAGGGCGAGATCTAGGCAAATCCGGATCTCATGCAGCCTGAGAGGTGATGCGTAGCCGTTGCGGTGAATTCCATGATCCTATGCTGCCGAGAAAAGCCTCTAGCGAGATCTGATGTGGCCCGTACCCCAAACCAACACAGGTGGTCAGGTAGAGAATACCAAGGAGATCGAGAGAACTGTGGTTAAGGAACTCGGCAAAATGCCCCCGTAACTTCGGGAGAAGGGGGACCTCGCATGGTGACCGGACTTGCTCCGTGAGCTGTGTGGGGTCGCAGAGACCAGAGAGAAGCGACTGTTTACTAAAAACACAGGTCCATGCGAAGTCGTAAGACGATGTATATGGACTGACGCCTGCCCGGTGCTGGAAGGTTAAGAGGACCGGTTAGCCGTAAGGCGAAGCTGAGAATTTAAGCCCCAGTAAACGGCGGTGGTAACTATAACCATCCTAAGGTAGCGAAATTCCTTGTCGGGTAAGTTCCGACCTGCACGAATGGCGTAACGACTTCTCTGCTGTCTCAACCACAGACTCGGCGAAATTGCAGTACGAGTAAAGATGCTCGTTACGCGCGGCAGGACGAAAAGACCCCGGGACCTTCACTATAGCTTGGTATTGGTGTTCGGTTCGGTTTGTGTAGGATAGGTGGGAGACTGTGAAGCGGGCACGCCAGTGTTCGTGGAGTCGTTGTTGAAATACCACTCTGATCGTATTGGATACCTCAACCTCGGACCATGATCTGGTTCAGGGACAGTGCCTGGTGGGTAGTTTAACTGGGGCGGTTGCCTCCCAAAATGTAACGGAGGCGCCCAAAGGTTCCCTCAGCCTGGTTGGCAATCAGGTGTTGAGTGCAAGTGCACAAGGGAGCTTGACTGTGAGACTGACAGGTCGAGCAGGGACGAAAGTCGGGACTAGTGATCCGGCACCGGCAAGTGGAAGCGGTGTCGCTCAACGGATAAAAGGTACCCCGGGGATAACAGGCTGATCTTCCCCAAGAGTCCATATCGACGGGATGGTTTGGCACCTCGATGTCGGCTCGTCGCATCCTGGGGCTGGAGTAGGTCCCAAGGGTTGGGCTGTTCGCCCATTAAAGCGGCACGCGAGCTGGGTTTAGAACGTCGTGAGACAGTTCGGTCTCTATCCGCCGCGCGCGTTAGAAACTTGAGGAAGGCTGTCCCTAGTACGAGAGGACCGGGACGGACGAACCTCTGGTGTGCCAGTTGTTCCACCAGGAGCACGGCTGGTTGGCTACGTTCGGAAGGGATAACCGCTGAAAGCATCTAAGCGGGAAGCCTGTTCCAAGATTAGGTTTCTCACCACCTTGAGTGGGTAAGACCCCCTACAGACTATGGGGTTGATAGGCCAGAACTGGAAGCGCAGTAATGCGTGTAGGTGACTGGTACTAATCGGTCGAGGGCTTACCACACACATAACATTCGCCAAAACGAGCACAAGCTCACAGGTGAAAGCGTGTAACAACAACAGAAACCAGGCAGTGTTCTGGTTCGCGTCCACTATGCAATGTCTGAGACAGCACACGAGTGTTGTTTCGCAGTGTTACGGCGGCCATAGCGGAGGGGAAACGCCCGGCTCCATTCCGAACCCGGAAGCTAAGCCCTCCAGCGCCGATGGTACTGCACTCGCGAGGGTGTGGGAGAGTAGGACACCGCCGGACTAAAATTAGATACAGGAGAAGACCCTCGGGTCGGTGAGCAGGAATGCTCCCGGCGCGGGGGTCTTCTTCGTATCCGGGCACGGTGCTCGCTCCTCCGGGGTGCCTCGTCGCGTACGGAACGGCCCGCCCCCGAGGGGCCGGCGTGCGCCCCGGGGACCGCGGCACCGTCGATCCCGTGCCGTAAGGTGGTGGCCGTGCGTGTCGTGATTGCCGAATGCCAGGTCGACTACGTGGGTCGGCTGACCGCCCACCTCCCGATGGCCCGGCGCCTGATCCTCGTCAAGGCCGACGGATCCGTCAGCATCCACGCGGACGACCGCGCCTACAAGCCGCTGAACTGGATGAGTCCGCCCTGCTGGCTGGAGACCACGCCGCCGGAGGACGAGGCGAAGGACGTGCCCGAGGGGCATCAGCTGTGGATCGTGCGCAACAAGGCGGAGGAACAGCTCCGCATCCTCATCGGCGCGGTCGAGCACGACAGCAGCCATGATCTGGGCGTCGACCCGGGCCTGGTGAAGGACGGCGTCGAGGCCCACCTGCAGGAGCTGCTCGCCGAACACACCCAGACGTTCGGGGAGGGCTACACGCTGATCCGGCGCGAGTACATGACGGCCATCGGCCCCGTAGACCTGCTGTGCCGGGACGCGGACGGCGGCACCGTCGCCGTGGAGGTCAAGCGCCGCGCGGAGATCGACGGCGTGGAGCAGCTGACCCGCTACCTGGAGCTCCTCAACCGGGACCCGCTCATCGCTCCCGTCACGGGCATCCTGGCGGCTCAGCAGGTCAAGCCGCAGGCCCGGACCCTCGCGGAGGACCGCGGCATCCGGTGCGTCACCGTCGACTACGACGTGCTCCGCGGTACCGAGGACACGTCCTACAAGCTCTTCTGATGGGCCGCAGGCCCGTCTCCCGGGAGCGGGCGGCCGCGCGGGACGGGCATCGACCCCTGAGCGCCGGCGGTTTCGGCGCGCGCGTCGACCTCGGTGACGAGGCCTTCCAGGTGCGGACGGTGACCGGGACGGGGGCGGTCAAGGACTACCGCTGCCCCGGCTGCCACCAGGTGATCGCCGCGGGCACCGCGCACGTGGTGGTGTGGCCGGCGGCCGAAGGCGGGGGCGTCGCCGAACGGCGCCACTGGCATCGCGGATGCTGGGCCAGGGAGGCCGGCCGGCGCTCTCGGTGATTACCGCTTGGCGGTGTTGATCGCGACGGTGTCCTGCGTGGACGCCGACGGCGCGGCGTCCGGGGACGCGGTCTTGATGGCGACGGTGTCGTCCGAGTCGTCCGACCCCAGCACCTCCTGGGCCCGTTGCGCCGCGGTGGGCGCGTCGTCGGTGACGTGCGCCGCCTTGGGCGCCGGCGCGGCGGTGAACGGCGCGGGATCGATCCGCTTCTCCACCACCTGTGCTTCGCCGTCGCCGGTCGCCAGGGCCTCGGGCACGAGCGAGAGCTGGCGGCGCACCGTCTCCAGCTGGTCGAGGATCGACGCGCGCAGGGACTGCATGTCCTCGGTGATGCGACGGGCGTTCGCGACCTGCGTGGCGATGCGGGTGTTCGTGTCCTCGAGCTTCTGCTCCGCGGTGGCGTTCGCCGTGTTGAGGGTCTGCTCGGCCCGCTCGTTCGCCGAGTCGATCCGCTCGCGCGCCTCCTCCTTCGAGGCCTCCTCGAGCTCGGTGATGGTGCGGATCGCCTTGTCCCGGCGCATCGACATCGCCATGTCGAAGTCGTTCTGGACGCGCTCGCGGTTCTCCGCCGCGGACTGCGCCAGTCGCTCCATCTCGGCCTTCGCCTCGGCCTTGATGCGCTCCGCCTCGGCGTGCGCCGCCTTCATGGTCTTCTCGTGCTCGGCCTCCATGGCCTCGCGCCGTGCCGTCATGTCCGCGCGCAGGCGGTCGGCCTCGCGGCGGGTGGCCTCGGCCTCCTGGCGCGCCAGCGAGCGCACCTCGGCGGACTCGTTCTCCGCCGCGGCCCGGATCTCCGAGGCCTCGTCGGACGCGAGGCGCATCATGCGGGCGATACGGTCGCTCATGCCCTCGGCGCTCGTCGGCGGGACGCTGAGGCGGTCCACCTCGCGGCGCAGGTTGTCGATCTCGTCCTGCGCCTCGTCGAGGAGGTCCGTCAGCTCGCGCGCGTGCGCCGACGCCGCGTCGCGGTCGGCGGCGAGAACCCGCAGCTCGGCCTGGTACCGATGGAACTGTTCGGTGACCTGGTCCCGGTCGTACCCACGCAGGACCACCGCGAACGGTGCGGGCGCCGGGCCGCCCGGGGTGTTGTCCGTATTCGCCATGCTCCGAATGGTACGTGGGCCGCCCGGTCACGCGGCGTCAGCAGTCGCAAAAGGTCCGAAATATGGGCCGGTCGCGGTCAGGATGCAGGTTCGACCAGCTCCACGAGGATGCCGCCCGCGTCCTTCGGATGCAGGAAGTTGATCCGCGAGCCCGCGGTACCCGCGCGGGGCTCGTCGTACAGCAGGCGCACGCCCTGCTCCCGCAGGTGCGCGGTGACCGCCGCGAGGTCCGTGACCCGGTAGGCCAGCTGCTGCATCCCCGGGCCGTTGCGGTCCAGGAACTTCGCGATGGTCGACTCCGGGGTCAGCGGGGCCAGCACCTGCAGCTGCGCCTGGCTCGACGGTGCGCCGTCGGCGGCGACGAGCGAGGCGGGGGAGAGCATCCCCTCCCGGACGCCCTGCGCCTCGTTGATCTCCTCGTGCGTGCAGACCATCCCGAGGACGCGGGCGTACCACTCGAGGGCCGCGTCGAAGTCGGACACGGCGACGCCCACGTGGTCGATGCCCAGGAGGTATGCGGCGGGCACGGCGTGCGCAGCGGGCGCGGTGTGATCGGAATGTCGCGATTGGCTCTCTGTCATGCCTCGAATGTAGCTTTGAGGCGGAAGACCCATGCCCACGAGGAGGAACGAAGTGGCCCCGACCGTATCCCCGCAGGACGCCAGCCACGACCCGACGGTCATCGTCGCCGGCGCGCGGACGCCCTTCGGCAAGCTGCTCGGCGCGCTCAAGTCGCAGTCGGGTACGGACCTCGGCGCGGTCGCCATCCGCGGCGCCCTCGAGAAGAGCGGCGTCGACCCGCAGACCATCGACTACGTCATCATGGGGCAGGTCCTCACCGCCGGCGCCGGGCAGATGCCCGCCCGCCAGGCCGCCATCGCCGGCGGCGTGCCGTGGGACGTGCCGACCCTCACGATCAACAAGATGTGCCTCTCGGGCATCAACGCCATCGCCCTCGCCGATCAGCTGATCCGCGCCGGCGAGTACGAGGTCGTCGTCGCCGGCGGCCAGGAGTCGATGACGCAGGCGCCGCACATCCTCACGGGCAGCCGCGAGGGCCACAAGTACGGCAGCATCGAGATGCTCGATCACACCGCCTACGACGGGCTCCACGACGTCTTCACCGACCAGCCGATGGGCGGCCTCACCGAGCAGCTCAACACCACCGACACCGTCACCTACTCCCGCGAGGAGCAGGACGTCTTCGCCGCCGACTCGCACCGCAAGGCCGCCGAGGCCTGGGCGGCCGGCAAGTTCGCCGACGAGGTCGTGCCGGTCGAGATCCCCCAGCGCCGCGGCGAGCCGATCCGCGTCACCGAGGACGAGGGTGTCCGCGGCGACACCACCGTCGAGTCGCTGGCGAAACTGCGCCCGGCCTTCGCCAAGGACGGCAGCATCACCGCCGGCAACGCCTCGCAGCTCACCGACGGAGCGGTCGCGGTCGTCGTGATGCGCAGGAGCAAGGCGCAGGAACTCGGCCTCGACTACCTCGCCGAGATCGGCGCGCACGGCGTCGTCGCCGGCCCGGACTCGTCGCTGCAGCACCAGCCGTCGAACGCCATCAAGAAGGCCTGCGAGAAGCAGGGCATCACCCCGGCCGATCTCGACCTGCTGGAGATCAACGAGGCGTTCGCGGCCGTCGGCCTCGCGTCCACCGCCGACCTCGGCGTCGACGCCGCCAAGGTCAACGTCGACGGTGGCGCGATCGCCATCGGCCACCCGCTCGGGGCGTCCGGCGCCCGCATCGTCCTGCACCTCGCACTCGAGCTCGCCCGCCGCGGCGGCGGCACCGGTGCCGCCGGCCTGTGCGGCGCCGGCGGCCAGGGCGACGCGCTCATCATCACCGTCCCCGGGAAGTAAGAGACATGAACGAATCCCTCGCGTCCAAGGTCGTCACGGCCTTCAAGATCGTCGCCTTCGTCGAGGCGCTCACCTGGGTGTGGCTGCTCATCGGCATGTACGGCAAGTGGGTCGGCGGCGATGCGACCGCGGTTCGCGTCCCCGGTATGACCCACGGCATGGTCTTCGTCCTGTTCGTCGCGCTCACCCTCGCCGTGGCGTGGCTGCGGAAGTGGGACCTGAAGACCCTGGCGCTCGGCCTGCTGTCCACGGTGCCGCCGCTGTGCTCCGTGGTGTTCGAGGTGTGGGCCCAGCGCGCCGGCAAGCTCGACGCGCCCGGGACCGCGGCGAAGGCGGCCGAGCCGGCCGACGCGATCGGCGGTTAGTCCGTCGTGGTGCCCCGCCTGCAGGTACGTTGATTCGCTGACCGGCGCGAACGAGAGGTGGGGTACGTGGTGGACATCCTGGGTGGACTTCCCGGCGGGAGGGCGCTCGAGGCGTCGGTGAACCGCCTGACGGCGACCGCGCGCAACGGCTTCGAGGTGCTCACCCAGGGCGGCCTCGAGACCGGGGCGAAGCCCTCGCAGTTCACGGTCGTGGAGCGCTCGCCGATGTACCGGCTGCGGCGCTACTTCGCCGACCGGGCGCCCGCACCGGCCGTGGACGACCGGCCGGTGATCCTGCTGGTGCCGCCCATGATGGTCGACGCGAACGTCTTCGACGTCACGGAGCACAACGGCGCCGTCTCGGTCCTGCACCGGGCGGGCCTCGATCCGTGGGTCATCGACTTCGGCGCCCCCGACCGCGAGGAGGGCGGCCTCGAACGCAACCTCGCCGACCACGTGGTCGCCATCTCCCGGGCGATCGACCAGGTGACGGCCCTGCGCGGCCGCGACGTGCACATCGGCGGCTACTCGCAGGGCGGCATGTTCTGCTACCAGGTGGCCGCCTACCGGCAGTCCCGCTCCATCGCGAGCCTGGTGACCTTCGGCAGCCCGGTCGACATCTCCGCGGGCCTGCCCCTGGGGGCGCCGCCGGCCCTGGTCAACAAGGGCGCCGAGTTCGTGGCCGATCACGTCTTCAACCGCTTCTACCTGCCCAGCTGGATGGTGCAGCGCGGTTTCGAGCTGCTCAACCCCGTGAAGGCGGTCCGCTCGCGGCTCGACTTCGTCCGGCAGCTGCACGATCGCGATGCGCTGCTCCCGCGCGAGGACCAGCGCCGGTTCCTGGAGGCCGACGGGTGGGTCGCCTACGCCGGGCCCGCGGTCGCCGACCTGCTCAAGCAGTTCGTCGTGCACAACCGCATGCTCACGGGCGGCTTCGCGATCGACGGTGACGCGGTCTCGCTGGCCTCGATCACGAGCCCCGTGCTGGCCTTCGTCGGCCTCTCCGACCAGATCGGCCGGCCCAGCGCCGTCCGTGGGATCCTGCAGGCCGCGCCGAAGGCGAAGGTGTACGAGGCGCAGGTGTCCGCCGGCCACTTCGGGCTCGTCGTCGGCAGTTCGGCGGGCGCGGTGACGTACCCGACGGTGACGCGGTGGATCAACTGGCTGGAGGGCCGCGGCCCGCAGCCCGACAACGTGGCGGCGATGCAGCCCGACGACGGCACCGACGTCGGCGTCAATCCGCTCGTCGCGGGCCTCGGCGGCATCGCCACCGTCGGCTTCGTGGCCGCGCGCGACGTCCTCGACGCGGCCTCCGGGGCCGCGGCCGGCGCGTCCGCGGTCGCCCGCGAGGTGACCCGCGGGCTGCCGAAACTGGCCCGCCTCGGCCAGCTGCAGGCCCACACCCAGGTGTCCCTCGGGAAGCTGCTCGCCGAGCAGGCGGCGTCGGACCCGCACGGCGAACTCTTCCTGTACGAGGACCGCGTGCACACCAAGCACGCGGTGAACGAGCGCATCGACCGCGTGGTGAGCGGCCTGATCCAGGTCGGCGTGCGCCAGGGCGAGCACGTGGGCGTGCTCATGCACACCCGCCCGTCGGCGCTGGTCGCGATGGCCGCGCTGTCGCGGCTCGGCGCCGTCGCGGTGCTGCTCCCGCCGGGAACGGACTACGCCGCGGCCCTGCGGCTGGGGGAGGCCACCGCGATGGTCACGGACCCCGAGCACGCGGAGGACGCGGCCGCCGTCGCGGAGCGCGTCTTCGTGGTCGGCGGCGGCGACCGACGCGACCGGCCCGGCGCCTCCCGGCAGGACCTCGGCGCCGAGCTGGTGGACCTGGAGCAGGTCGACCCGGACAACGTGCGGATCCCGCGGTGGTACCGACCCGACGCGGGACTGGGCCGCGACCTGGCCTTCGTGATGTTCTCCGAGGTCGGGGGCAGGCTGCGGGCGAAGCGGGTCACCAACGGCCGGTGGGCCCTGTCGGCGTTCGGCACCGCGTCGGCGGCCCGGCTCTCGCAGAGCGACACCGTGTACTGCCTCACGCCGCTCAGCCACAGCTCGGGCCTCATGACGAGCCTCGGCGGGGCGCTCGCCGGGGGCTCGCGGATCGCTCTCACCCGCGACTTCGATCCCGACCGGTTCATGGTCGAGGTGCAGCGGTACGGCGTCACCGTGGTCTGCTACACGTGGAACCTCATGCGGGCGGTGCTCGACACCCCCGGCCTGGAGATCCCGCGGTACCACCCGGTGCGGGCGTTCATCGGCTCCGGCATGTCGGCGGAGCTCTCGCGGCGGGTCGGTGAGACGTTCGACGCGCAGGTGATCGAGTTCTACGCGTCCACCGAGGGCGAGATCGTGCTCGCGAAGGTGCGGGGCGGCAAGCCGGGCGCGAAGGGACGACGCCTGCCCGGCAGCGCCGACGTGGCCCTCGTCGACTACTACTTCGATTCCGGGCGGTTCGTCGAGGACGACGACGGCTACCTGCAGGAGGTCGGCGACGGTGAGGTGGGCGTGCTCATCGGCCGCGCCGACCCGGATGTCACCCACCGCGACGTGCTGCTGCGGGGCGTGTTCCGGCCCGGTGACGCCTGGTTCTCGACGGGCCACCTGTTCCGCCGCGACGAGGACGGCGACTACTGGCTGGTCGACGACGTCCGCACCGTCGCCGTGACCGACCGCGGCCCGGTCTACTCCATCCCGATCACCGACGTGCTCGAACAGCTCGGGCAGGTGGATCAGGCCGTCGTGTACCAGGTGCCGGGCGACGGTGCCGGCGACGCGCCCCGCGTCGTCGCCGCGGTCACGGTCCGGACCGGCGCGGAGCTCACCGCCGACGACATCAGCGACGCCTTCGCGGGCCGGCACGACCAGTACCCGGACGCGGTGCACATCGTCGGCGAGGTGCCGCTCACGAGTTGGTACCGCCCCCGGCGGGCGGCGCTCGCCGCCGCGGGCATGCCCGAGCCGGGCCCGACGTCGTGGCGGTTCGACCCGGATCAGCAGCGCTACCGCTGATCCGCGGCCGGGTGGTCGCCGCGGGCGGCCGCCGGATCGGGCGTGCCAAGATGGAGGGGTGACTACACCTCGAGGCGCATCCAGGCAGGATCAGGAACGGGCGCTGCGCACCGCCGCGGCGATGGCGGGGGCTGTCGACCTCTCGGGTCTGAAGGCCCGGGCGGAGGCGAAGGCCGCGCAGCAGGCCCGCCCGGCACCGTCGGGCGACGCGGGGGAGGCGGGCGGCGCCCCCGGTCCCGGCGTGGTCGACGTGACGGATCAGAGCTTCCCCGTCGAGGTCATCGACCGCTCCGCGAAGCAGCTGGTCGTGGTGCTGCTCGCCGCGTCGTACAGCGAACAGTCGCAGGCGATGTCCGCGGTGCTGCAGAAGCTCGCGACGGACGACGCGGGCCGGTGGACCCTGGCCCGCGTGGACGTCGACGGTGCGCCGGGCGTCGCGCAGGCCTTCGGGGCGCAGTCGGTGCCGATGGTGATCGCCGTCGCGGGCGGCCGCGCGGTGACGGCCTTCGCCGGCGCGCAGCCCGAGGCGGCGGCGCGGCAGTGGCTGGACGACGTGCTCGCGCAGCTCCCGCCCGAGTTCGGCGGGGGACCGGCGAGCGCGGGCGAGGCACCGTCCGATCCGCGGCGCGAGGCCGCGGAGCAGCTCGCGGCCGACGGCGACTACGAGGGCGCGCGCGCCGCCTACGAGGCGATCCTGCACGCGAACCCGGGCGACGCCGAGGCGGCGGCCGCGGTCAAGCAGATGGCCTTCTTCGCCCGCGCCACCGGCGCCGAGCCGGGCGCGATCGCGCGGGCCGACGCGGCGGCCGGGGCGACGGGGGAGGAGCGGGTCGCACTCGCGCTCGCCGCCGCCGACGAGGAGCTCCTCACGGGATCGCCGAAGGGCGCGTTCGACCGGCTCATCGCCGGGATCCGCGTCACGGCGGGCGACGACCGCTCCGCGTTGCGCACCCGGCTGCTGGAGCTCTTCGAACTGTTCGACCCGGCGGATCCCGTGGTCCTGGCGGCCCGGCGCGACCTGGCGGGCGCGCTGTTCTGAGAGCGGACCCGTTCCTCGTCCGCGTGCCGTGCGCAGGTTTGCGATACTTACCCGGTGTCTGACTACGGTGTGCCCCGCCGCGCGGTGCTGACGGGCCTGGGCGGCCTGGCCCTGGCCGGCGCTCTCGCGGCGTGCGGCGACGCCGGTCGCGGCGCGCCCCGCGGTGACCTGCGGGTCTGGTTCCACCAGTACGGGGAACAGGGCGCGCAGGAGGCGCTGGCGCGCTACGCCGCGGACTACCCCAAGGGAGGTGTGCGCGTCAGCTCCTTCCCGGCCGACTACGACGAGCGGGTCTCGTCCGCCCTCGGCGGCGACGACGGCCCGGACGTCTTCGAGTTCGCCAACGGCCCGACGATCGACATGATCACCTCCGGCCAGGTCGCCGATCTCACCGGCCTGCTCGGGGACGCGCGCTCCGACTTCACGCCCGCGCTCCTCGAGCGGATGACATCGGGCGGCCGGGTGTACGGCATCCCGCAGGTGACCGACATGCAGCTTCTCGTGTACCGGAAGTCGCTGCTCGCCCAGGCCGGTGTCGTCCCGCCCCGTACCCTCGACGAGCTGGTCTCGGCCGCGCGGGCGTTGAACCGCGGCACGGTCAAGGGGCTGTTCCTCGGGAACAGCGGCGGCGCGGACGTCCTCGGCGGGGTTCTGCTGTGGTCCGCCGGCCGGGACTACCTGACGCCCGACCGCCGGCCGGGATTCGTCGCCGAGGAGGTCGCGGCGGGCCTGCGGACCATGCGCGGCCTCTTCACCTCGGGTGACCTGCTGCTGGGCGCCGCCCGGGACTGGCCGGACCCGAGCGTCTTCATCGCCGGGGAGGCGGCGATGCAGTGGACCGGTCTGTGGGCGCTGCCCGCGATCCGCGCGGCGCTCGGCGATGACGTCGGGGTGCGGCCGTTCCCCGCGATCGGCAGGAACGGCGCCACGAGCGTGCCCTTCGGGGCGTACGGCGCCGCGGTCAACGCCCGGGGTGACGTCGACCGCGCCAAGGACTTCGTGCGCTGGCTGTGGGTCGATCGGACCGACCTGCAACTGGACTGGGCCCAGCGCTACGGCCTGCACGTACCGTCCCGGCGCTCGCTGGTGCCGCAGGCGACCCAGTTGGCGACGGGACTGTTCAACGAGGCCGCCGACCTGGTGAACACCGTCGGGCACCCGCAGACGCCGCTGCTCTGGACGCCGCGCAGCGCCGCCGCCTACCGTGATGCGCTCGACCGGGTGATCCGCGGCGGCGCCGAACCGATGGCGGAGCTGCGCGCGGTCGCGTCGGTGGTGGAGGCGGAGCTCGCGCGGTTCCCGCGCTGACGCCGCGCTCCGACACGCCGACGCCGCCGCGTGCGCGCCGTCGCCGTCGGCCTCGGGGTGCGCGTGACCTGCGCCACAGCCGGATGGGCCCGGCGACCCGGCCACGCGCCGAGCGGTGATAGTCCGATTCACTGGATCTATCGGATGCTTCGGCATAGTCTGAACCGGTTCTGTCCGGCCCCTCCGGCCGGGCGAGAGGAGACGATGATGTCGGTCACCGAACACCGCGGTGTGAGCGTCCAGTCGGCGCTGGCCATCGCGGGCGCGCGACTGCTGCTCAAGCCCCTGATCGCGCTGTACCCGGTTCGGTCCTGGTCGTTCGCGCCCCTCGCCCTCGGCGAGGGCCTGGCGAACCTCATCGGCTGGTCCCCGAACGACGTCGAGGTGGAGCGGATCGAGCTGGCCGGCGTCCCCGTGGAGCGCCTGGTGCCGACCGCGGGCGACCTCCGGACCGACGTCGCGATCTGCTACTACCACGGCGGCGCCTTCCTGGCCGGCGGCCCGGGCACGCACCGCCGGGTGGCGGCGGCTCTCGCCAGGGCCCTCGGGGTGACCGTCTTCAACGTGGATTACCGGCAGCTCCCCGCCGTCGGCGTCGGGACGTCCGTCGACGACGGCTACCGCGTGTACCGGGCCGTCGCGGATTCGGGCCGGTACCGCCGGGTGGCCGTGGGCGGGGATTCCGCCGGCGGCTACATCTCGGCCAAGGTGGTCGAACTCGCGTACCTCGACGCCGCGCGCACCCCGGCGGCGTACTTCGGGTTCTCGCCGCTGCTCACCCCCACGGTCACCGAGGACGACCCGCGGCACGGCATCGACGACGCGTACCTCACCGCGGGCAAGCTGGCCGGCCTCCGTGGCTTCTTCGACCGCGGCCCGATCGCCTTCCGCGGGCAGGACGACGCCACCGAGATCGAGCCCGCGGCCTTCCCGCCGGCGCTCGTGATCGCCTGCACGGACGAGATGCTGCGCGTCGACGCCGAGCGGCTGCACGAGCGGCTCGACCGCGCCGGCAAGCCGTGCGATCTGCACCTCTACCGCGGGGGTGTGCACGCGTTCCCCGTGCTGGCGGGCGCCACCCCGGAGAGCGCGCAGGCCGTTCAGATCACCACGCTGTTCCTCGACGCCGCGTTCGACGCCCGTCTTCAGTACCGGGCCGCCTGACCGGGCGACAGCCGGCCGCCGAGCCGGGCGACGGCCGGGGCGCCGCGGGATCGGCCGCCCCGCGGCCTAGGCTGGGTCCATGCTGCTGCCGCACACCCGCACACCCGTCCCGCCCGGCTCCGACGGTGAGCCGGCCGTCACCGTCGGCGGCCGCACGCTGACCCGCACCGAGCTGATCGGCGCCACCACGGCCGTCGCCGAGCGGCTGGGCGGCCTCGGCGTCCGCGGGCCGGTCGCGGTGTGGGCGGAGCCGACACTCGCCACGGTGATCGCGATCGTCGGGGGCCTCCGCGCCGGCGTCCCGGTGGTCCCGGTCCCGCCCGACTCCGGCGCGGCCGAGATCGCGCACGTGCTCACCGATTCCGGCGCGCAGGCGTGGCTCGGCGTCACTCCGGCGGACCCGCACGGGCTGCCCGCGGTCCCGGTGCGCGAGCACGCCCGCGGCTGGCACGCCCTGCCCGAGCCGCCCGGGGCTGCGACGGCGCTCATCATGTACACGTCGGGTACCACGGGCGCGCCGAAGGGCGTGCCGATCCGGCGCGAGGCCATCGCGGCGTGCATCGACGGGCTCGCCGATGCGTGGGCCTGGACCGCGAACGATACTCTCGTGCACGGTCTTCCGCTGTTCCACGTGCACGGCCTCATCCTCGGCGTCCTGGGGCCGCTGCGCGTCGGCAGCCCGCTGGTGCACACCGGGAAGCCGACCCCCGAGGCCTATGCGGCGGCGGGCGGCACGATGTACTTCGGCGTGCCCACCGTGTGGTCGCGCATCGCGCGCGACCCGGAATCGGCCGCGGCACTGCGCGACGCGCGCCTGCTCGTCTCCGGCAGTGCGCCGCTGCCGGCCCCCGTCTTCGAACGGATCCGCGACCTCACGGGCCATGAGATCGTCGAGCGCTACGGCATGACGGAGACCCTCATCACGGTGAGCGCCCGCGTCGACGGCGAGCGCCGTCCGGGCTGGGTGGGCCTCCCGCTCACCGGGGTCGAGTCACGGATCATCGCGGAGTCCGGCACTGAGGCGCCGCACGACGGCGAGTCGATCGGCGCCCTGCAGATCCGCGGCCCGATGGTCGGCACGCAGTACCTGAACCGCCCGGAGGCCACCGCCGAATCCTGGGTGGGCGACGGTTGGTTCGACACCGGCGACGTCGCGGTGATCGACGAGGGCGGTTTCCACCGCATCGTGGGCCGCGCGTCCACCGATCTCATCAAGACCGGCGGGTTCCGGGTGGGCGCGGGCGAGATCGAGGCAGCCCTGCTGGGGCATCCCGACGTCCGCGAGGCCGCCGTCGTCGGCCTGCCCGACGACGACCTGGGACAGCGGCTCGTGGCCTTCCTGGTCGCCGACGGTGCACGCGACGACCGCGCCGCCGCCGCGATCGTCGAGTTCGTCGGCGAGACGCTGTCGAAGCACAAGCGGCCCCGCGAGATCCGCTTCGTCGACGACCTGCCGCGGAACCCGATGGGCAAGGTGCAGAAGAAGCTCCTGTTGGACTGAGCGCCGGTGTGGTGCAATGTCCCCATGAGACGGTGGGGGATGGGGATGGCCGCGGTCTGCGTCGCGGCGGCGACCGCGGGCTGCACGAGCACGATCGGCGGCACCGCCGTCCCGGCCGGGTCGGACGGCACGGGTGCCGCGGTCACGTCCGCGGCGCCCTCGGCGGGGGAGACGCCGCAGCGCGGCGCACCCGCCGCGCGGACGGCGACCGTGACGATCGACGACGAGGTGCCCGCGGGCGGCCGGGAGTTCGGCGTGGAGTGCCACACGACCTCGGACAAGCTGGCGGCGAATTCGACGGGATCCGCCGTCACGCTGCTCCTGGTCGTCGCGACCACGGGCGAGCCGCGCACGGAGAACCTGGTCCTCAGTGTCGGGAGCATGCCGCTGGTCGGGGACGAGGGCTCCTACCGCACCGTTCGCGACGGTGCGACCTATCGCATCACCGGAACGGCTATGGGCTTCACCGGGAACGTCGACACCGGGGACCTGCGGTCGGTGTCCAAACGCATCGCCGTCGCGATCACCTGCTGATCGCGCGCCGGGTGGGCTCGCCGGCGGCGTCGAGGAGGAAGTCGTGCAGGTGCCGGGTGGCGGGGGCGAGCGTGGACGTGGCGCGGGCCAGGGCGATCGCGCGGCGGTGTTCGCCCTCGAGGGGGACCTCCACCACGTCCGACGGTGCGCGGTCGTCGTGCGGGAGCAGCGCCACCCCGAGCCCGCGGGCGATGAGCTCGCGGATCGTGGCGAACTCGGTGACCTCCACGGCGATCTCCGGTGTGAATCCGGCCGCGGCGCACCAGCGCTCGGTGCTGCCGCGCAGGTGGTAATCGGGCGGGTTGGCGATGAAGGTCTCGGACCGCAGCTGCGCCAGCCGGATCCGCTCGGCACCCGCCTGCGGGTGGGAGCGGGGCAGGGCGGCCATGATCTCCTGGGATCCGATCACGGTGTGCGGCAGTCGTTCCGGAGGCGGGATCGTGACGGCGAGGTCCAGGGACCCCGACTCGAGGTCCCGGACGAGTTCTGAGCCGTGGCCCTGTTTGAGCGTGACGGTGATCCCCGGGTGGGCGCGCCGGAACGCGGAGAGCAGGTCGGGGAGCCGGCCCGAGCCCATGGTGAGTGGGAAGCCGAACCGGACGGTGCCGTGCTCCCCGTCGCCCTCGCCGACCACCGCGTCGATGGCGAGCTCGAGCTCTCGCAGGGGCTCCCGGATTCGGCGCGCGAGCTCCTCGCCCGCCGGTGTGAGCCGCACGGCCCGCCCGGCGTGGGCCAGCAGCGGCGTCCGCAGGTCGCTCTCGAGTGCGTGGATGCGCCGGCTCATCGACGACTGGGGGACGCCGAGCGCGGCCGCGGCGCGGGTCATGTGACCGTCGTGCGCCGCCAGAGCGGCGAGCGCCTGGAGCTGGGGCGCGAGAAGGCTGAGCCATTGATCCATATTCGGATGATAACGCTGCGATACGTCATTGGACGGATGAGTGGCGCGCGGTCGATGCTGGATCCGAACCCGGCTACGAGGAGGATCCGATGGTCACCCAGCACCCGTTCGACGCCGATGTCGTCCTGATCGGCGGCGGGATCATGTCCGCGACGCTCGGCGCGATGCTCGCGCAGGAGCGGCCCGAGTGGCGGATCCTGCTGCTCGAGCGCGCCGACGCGCTCGCCACCGAGAGCAGCGGCCCCTGGAACAACGCGGGCACCGGCCACACCGGTTTCTGCGAGCTCAACTACATGCCCGACCCCACCGACGCCACCAAACCCCTGGCGATGGTCGAGCAGTTCGGCCGCTCCCGCGCGTGGTGGGACGGCCTCGTCGCGGCCGGCCTCCTCGACGGCGGCTTCCTGCATCCGTCCCCGCACCTGGACGTGGTCTTCGGGGAGCGGGACATGACGTACCTGCGCCGGCGCTACGAGACGCTGCACACCCATCCCGAGTTCGCGGCGATGGAGTACACGGAGAACCCGGAGACGATCCGGGAGTGGGCACCGCTGGTCATGGAGGGCCGCGGCCCCGAATCGATGTGGGGCCGCATGGCGGCGACCCGCCATCCCGGCGGCACCGATGTCGATTTCGGGGCGCTGACCCGCGGCCTCACCACGATACTCACGGACGCCGGCGGCGAGGTGCGCCTCGGCCACGAGGTCACCCGCCTGCGCCGCACGTTCGCGGGCTGGACCGTCCGCGGCCGCGGGCCCGACGGGCGCTTCACGATCCGGGCCCGGCGCGTCTTCGTGGGCGCGGGTGGGAAGGCCCTGCGCCTGCTGCAGAGCGCCCGCGTGCCCGAGGTGCGGGGCTACGCCGTGCTCCCGGTCGGGGCCGCCTTCCTGCGCTGCTCGGATCCCGACGTCGCCCGCCGCCTCGACGGGAAGGTGTACGGGCAGGCCGACATCGGGGCACCGCCCATGTCGGTGCCGCACCTGGACCGCCGGTACGTCGACGGCGCCGACCACCTCCTCTTCGGCCCGTACGCGACCTTCAGTACGAAGCTGCTCAAGCGCGGCCGGCTCACCGACTTCTTCACCACCCTGCGGCCGGGCAACCTGCACGTCGTCGCCGCGGCCGCCCTGCAGAACCTGGGCCTGGTGAAGTACCTCGTCACGCAGCTCGCGGCGAGCCGCCGGGCGAAGTTCGCGCAGCTGCAGCGGTTCTACCCGGCCGCCGACCCGGCGCAGTGGGAACTCGTCGCCGCCGGCCAGCGCGCCCAACTGGTCACCCCCGACCGGCGCCGCATCGGCGTGCTCCAGCAGGGCACCGAGCTCGTCACCGGCGCGGACGGCACGATCGCGGGCCTGCTCGGCGCCTCGCCGGGCGCCAGCACCGCGGTGCCGATCATGCAGGAGCTGCTCGCACGGTGGGGGATCGGTTCCGGTGTGGAACCGCAAGCGAACTCCGAGTTCCGGCCCATCGCACACTGAGGTGTGCTTTCCTCCTCTCGGGCGGAGCGCCCGATTCCGGTTCCGTGCCCGAGGAGGCCCGCAATGCATCGCTCTCTCGTCATCGCCCCGGCGGCGGTCGTCGCCGCGATCGGACTCGCCGCCTGCGGCGGGGGATCCGACCAGGGATCGGACACCACGGCGACGACCGCCACGGCGACCGGCACCGCGTCGGCGCACACCGGCGCCGCGACCGTCGTCAAGGTCGACGGCAAGGACCTCACCGGCGTCGACCTGAGCAACGTCGGCTGCACGAAGCAGGGCGACCGGTTCGCGATCGGCGCCGGTGGCACGTCCGGCGGCGTCGGCGCGACCCTCAAGGCCGGAGACCCGCCCACCGTCGAGACCGTCGGGCTCACCGTGGACGGCAAGGCCCTCGCCGTCGGTCCGGGCGTCGGCGAGGCCACCGTCGAGGTCGACGGCGACCGCTACACGATCACGGGGACGGCCCAGGGCGCGGACGTCACGAACCCGATGGCCGGCCTGGTGAAGAAGCAGTTCGAGATCGTCGTCACCTGTCGGTAGCCCGCGCCCGCGCCACGGCCTCGGCGGGGTCCCCGCGCCACGGCGCGCCGTGGCCGGGGGCCAGCTGGTCCGCGTCCAGCGCGGCGATGGCGTCGAGCGTCGCTCGCGTGCGGGGCACGTCGTGGCTGAAGAAGCCGGGCAGCAGCTGCGGCCCCGTCGTACCCGCGAGCGGGTGGCCGGTGACCAGGGCGTCGCCCGTCGCGACGACCCCGCCCGGCAGCAGGTACGCGGTGTGCCCGGACGTGTGGCCGGCGCAGAGCACGGGAACGGGGGCGCCGGGCAGGTCCAGCGGTGCGTCCGCCGCCGGCACCGGGAACGGCTCCGCGTAGGGCATCGCCACGTGCCCGAGGGCGCCGACGCGGGCCACGTCGGCCATCCATCGCCAGGTGCGGGGTCGCCACCCGATCGGGAGCAGCTCCACGGGGGCGACCTGCTCGTGCTTCTCGCCCCGCGCGTGGGCCAGCTCGTCGGGGTGGGCGAGGACCGGGGTGCCGTACCGCTCGTGCAGCTTCGCGACGCCGCCCACGTGGTCGATGTGGGCGTGCGTCACCAGGATCGCGCGGACGTCCTGCGGGCGGCGTCCGATCGACGCCAACTGCGCCTCGACGCGCCCCACGTCCCCGGCCCAGCCCGCGTCGATCAGGGTGACGTCCGCACCGTCGACGAGGGCGAGGAAGTTCACGTGCGTGCCGGTGCCGAACCAGACGCCCGCCGCCAGCTCGCGCATCACTGCCCGTCGAAGGTGAGCCAGACGGCGGAGTTCGGGCCGAGCACCACCTCCGCGGACGCCTCGCGCCCGTGCCACGACCGCGGCTCCGCGGTGACGCCGCCCATGTTGCCCGCGCCGCTGCCCTCGTAGTCCGTGGAGTCGGTGTTGAGGATCTCGCGCCAGGAGCCGGCGAACGGGACGCCCACCCGGTAGCGCTCGTGCGTCTGCCCCGAGAAGTTGTACAGGCACAGCACCACCGAACCGTCGCTGCCCCAGCGCAGGAAGCTGAGCACGTTGTTCTGCGAGTCGTTCGCGTCCACCCACTCGTAGCCGGACGGGGTGGTGTCCTGGCTCCACAGCGCGGGGTGCGAGCGGTAGGCGGCGTTGAGATCCCGCGTCAGCGCCTGGATCCCGGCGTGCAGCTCGCCCTCCCAGCCGTCGAGGCTGTCCCAGTCGAGGGACCGTTCCTCGGACCACTCGCGGACCTGGCCGAACTCCTGGCCCATGAACAGCAGCTGCTTACCGGGGTGGCCCCACATGTAGGCGAGCAGGGCGCGCACGCCCGCCGCCTTGGTGTGCGCGTCGCCCGGCATCCGCGTCCACAGCGTGCCCTTGCCGTGGACCACCTCGTCGTGGCTGATGGGGAGCACGAAGTTCTCGCTCCACGCGTACATCAGCGAGAAGGTGATCTCGTGATGGTGGAAGTTGCGGTGCACCTGGTCGCGCCCCAGGTACCCCAGGGTGTCGTGCATCCAGCCCATGTTCCACTTCATGGAGAAGCCGAGGCCGCCGAGATTCGTCGGCCGGGTGACGCCCGGCCAGCTCGTCGACTCCTCGGCGACGGTCACCACACCCGGGAAGAGCTTGTGCACGGTGGCGTTCATCTCCTGCAGGAACTCCACCGCCTCGAGGTTCTCCCGGCCGCCGTAGACGTTCGGCGTCCAGCCGCCCTCGGGGCGCGAGTAGTCGAGGTACAGCATCGAGGCCACCGCGTCGACGCGCAGCCCGTCGACGTGGAACTCGTCGAACCAGTACAGGGCGTTGGCCACCAGGAAGTTCCGCACCTCGCGGCGGCCGAAGTCGAAGACGTAGGTGCCCCAGTCCAGCTGCTCGCCGCGCTGCGGGTCGCCGTGCTCGTAGAGCGGCTTGCCGTCGAACCGGGCGAGCGCCCAGGCGTCCTTGGGGAAGTGCGCGGGCACCCAGTCCATGATCACGCCGATGCCGCGGGCGTGCATGACGTCGACGAACTCGCGGAACTCGTCCGGGGTGCCGAACCGAGACGTGGGGGCGTAGTAGGAGGTGACCTGGTAGCCCCAGGACCCGCCGAACGGGTGCTCGGCCACCGGCAGCAGCTCGATGTGCGTGAATCCCGTCTCGGTCACGTAGTCGGCCAGCTCGTGCGCGAGGTCGAGGTAGCTCAGCCCCTGCCGCCAGGAGCCGAGGTGCACCTCGTAGGTGCTCATCGGCCGGTCGGTGGGGATCTGCTTGGCCCGCTCGGCGATCCACGCGGCGTCGCGCCATTCGTGGGTGCTGTGGGTGACGATCGACGCGGTGGCCGGGGGCACCTCGGTGCGCCGCGCCATCGGGTCGGCCTTCTCGACGGTGCCGCCGCCCTCGGTGAAGATCCGGAACTTGTAGGCCGCGCCGTCGCCCACGCCGGGGACGAAGACCTCCCACACGCCCGAGGAACCCAGCGTGCGCATGGGGTAGGACTCGCCCGACCAGTACTCGAAGTCGCCGATCACGGTGACGCCGCGGGCGTTCGGCGCCCACACCGCGAAGGACGTGCCCGTGACCTCACCGTCGGGCGTGGTGTAGCTGCGCAGGTGCGCACCGAGCACGTCCCACAGCCGCTCGTGCCGGCCTTCCGAGATCAGGTGCTGGTCGAGTTCGCCGATCGTCGGGAGGAAGCGGTAGCCGTCGGCGACGACGGTGCTGCCCGCGGGGTAGAGCACCTCGTACCGGTAGTCGATGAGATCGGTGATCGGAACCTCGGTGCCCCACAACGCACCCTGCAGCTGCGCCAGTGGGTAGCTCACGCCGCCGATGACCGCGGCGACCGCGGTGGCGCCCGGCTTGAGCGCCCGCAGCACCGTGCCCCGAGGGGTGGGGTGCGCGCCCAGGATCGCATGCGGGTCGTGGTAGGCGCCGGACAGCAGCCGAGCGGCGATGTCGGGGTCGACGGCCGCTGCGGCGGCGGGGTTCTCGGTCATGGCGTGGGGCCTTCCTCAGCAGTGGGCAGGGCGGTGGCGCCGCTAGGGCTCCCGGTAGGACAGTTCCCGGCGCTGCTGCGGGTCGAGTTGCGGGAGGACGAGGATGTGCGCCACGTTGCGCCAGGGTTCGAGCCGGACGAAGTTGGCCTGCCCCCAGTGGTACACCTCGCCGGAGACCTCGTCGCGCACCGGGAAGTGCTCGTGCCAGTCCCGGCCGAGGGCCGGGAGGTCCAGCCACACGGTGCCGGATTCGGCCCCGAAGGGGTTGAGGTTCACCACGACGAGGATCACGTCACCCGTGGTCGCGTCGTGCTTGCTGTAGGCGATCAGGGCGTCGTTGTCCACCGCGTGGAAGTGCAGGTTCCGCAACTGCTGCAGCGCGGGGTGACGGCGGCGGATCTCGTTGAGCCGGGTGATCCACGGCTCCAGGGACTCGCCGCGGCTCTGCGCCGCCTTGTAGTCGCGGGGGCGCAGCTCGTACTTCTCGGAGTCGAGGTACTCCTCGCTCCCCGGGCGGACCGCGACGTGCTCGTACAGTTCGTACCCCGAGTACATGCCCCAGCTGGGGGAGAGGGTGCCCGCGAGCGCGGCCCGGATCGCGAACATCCCCGGCCCGCCGTGCTGCAGGCTCTCGTGCAGGATGTCCGGCGTGTTCACCCACAGGTTCGGCCGGCACACGTCGGCCTGGGCCGCGTGTTCCCGCGCGAACTCCTCGAGCTCCCACTTCGCGGTGCGCCAGGTGAAGTACGTGTAGCTCTGCGTGAAGCCGAGCTTGGCGAGCCCGTACATCCGCGCCGGGCGGGTGAACGCCTCGGCGAGGAACAGGACGTTCGGGTTGACCTTCTTGACCTCGGCGATCAACCAGTGCCAGAAGTCCGGCGGCTTGGTGTGCGGGTTGTCCACCCGGAACACCTCGATGCCGCGCTGCACCCAGAACAGGGTGACGCGCAGCAGCTCCCGGTAGATGCCCACCCGGTCCTCGTCGAAGTTGATCGGGTAGATGTCCTGGTACTTCTTCGGCGGGTTCTCCGCGTACGCGATGGTGCCGTCGGGCAGCACCGTGAACCACTCGGGGTGCTCCCTGGCCCAGGGGTGGTCCGGCGCGGCCTGGAAGGCCAGGTCGAGCGCCACCTCCATGCCCAGGTCGCGCGTGCGCTGCACGAAGTGGTCGAAGTCCTCGAGCGTCCCGAGGGCGGGGTGGATCGCGTCGTGCCCGCCCTCGTCGGAGCCGATCGCCCACGGCACGCCGACGTCGTGTTCCTCGGGCGTGAGGGTGTTGTTGCGGCCCTTGCGGTTCACCTTGCCGATGGGGTGGACCGGCGGGAGGTAGACGATGTCGAATCCCATCTCCGCGATCCGGGGCAGCTCCTCGGCGGCGGTGTGGAACGTGCCGTGCACGGGCCTGCCCTCGGCGTCCCGGCCGCCGGTGGAGCGGGGGAAGAGCTCGTACCAGGAACCGAACAGGGCGCGCGTGCGGTCGACCCAGATCCGGTAGGTGCGGGACTTGGTGACGAGCTCGCGCACGGGGTACTGCTGCAGCAGCCGGGTGATGTCGGGATGCAGTGCGGCGCCGGTGCGTTCGACGAGGCTGCGGTCGGCGTCGCGGAGCGCGGCGGACGCGGCGAGGACCGTGCCGCGGTCACCGTCGGGTACCCCGGCGGCGGCACGCTCGAGCAGGCGCGCCCCCAACTCCAGGTCGTTCGCCAGCTCCGCGGGCCCCTGCCCGGCGGCGAGCTTCTTCTGCACCGCGCTGCGCCACGTGGTGGCGGGGTCCGACCAGCCCTCGATGCGCAGCGACCAGTAGCCGGTGAGATCGGGACGGAACACGGCGTGGAACCGGTCGGGTTCCGCCGCGGGCGACATCCGGATGTAGGTGCTCGTGCCGTCGGGCCCGGTGACGACGACAGACGCCGCGACGGCGTCGTGCCCCTCGCGCCAGACGGTCGCGGACACCGGCACCACCTCGCCGACGACCGCCTTGCCCGGGTATTGCCCGCCCGACACCACGGGTTCGATGTCGTCGATGCCGATGCGCCCTGTCACGGGGTCAACGGTAGTCGAAGCGGCCGGGTTGCGGGCGCGTACTCCCGGCTCGCGCGGGCCGCCGCGATGGGCTTCCTGCGGGCCTTTCCGGTTGTGCCCGGACGGGTCCGGATCGGTCAGGACCGGGCCAGTCGCTGGAGCGCCGCGACCGCGGTATCGCGGTTCGCGGTCTCCCAGAACGGGGGCAGGGAGGCGCGGAGGAAGCCGCCGTAGCGGGCCGTCGCGAGCCGCGAGTCGAGCACCGCGACCACCCCCTTGTCCTCGGTGGACCGCAGCAGCCGGCCCACGCCCTGCGCGAGCAGCAGCGCGGCGTGCGTGGCCGCGACGGCCATGAAGCCGTTGCCGCCGCGCGATTCGACGGCGCGCTGCCGGGCGGTCAGCAGCGGGTCGTCCGGGCGGGGGAACGGGATGCGGTCGATGAGCACGAGCGAGAGCGACGGCCCCGGCACGTCGACGCCCTGCCACAGGCTGAGCGTGCCGAACAACGAGGTGGCGGGGTCGGCCGCGAAGTCCCGTACGAGCTGGCCGGTGTTCCCCTCGCCCTGGCACAGGACGGGCGTGTCCACGCGCTCGCGGAGGGCCTCCGCGGCGGCCTTCGCCGCGCGGATGGAGCTGAACAGTCCCAGGGTGCGGCCGCCGGCCGCGGTGAGCAGGGTCTCGATCTCGTCGAGGATCGCCGGCGCGGTGCCGTCGCGCCCGGGCGGCGGCAGCTTCGTCGCGACGTACAGGATGCCGGACCGGGCGTAGTCGAAGGGCGAGCCGACGTCGAGGTGGCTCCACTCCAGCGTCGCGTCCGGCTTCTTGCCGCTCGCGAGCGCGGGATCCCGGTCGGGTTCGGGCGACGGTGCGTCGCCTCCCGCGCGGGGCAGGCCCCACGACCCGGCGACGGTGTCGAAGGCGCCGCCCACCGCGAGCGTCGCGGAGGTGAGGACGACCGTCGACTCGCCGAACAGGCGCGTGCGCAGCAGGCCGCCGACGGACAGGGGCGCGACGTACAGCGTCCGGCGGAAGCCGCCGCCGCGGGTCGGGACGTCGGAGGTCCACACCACGTCGCGGCGCTTGGCCTCGTCCGGCTCGTCGAAGGCGGTGAGCACCCGGACCGCGGTGTCGTGCACGTCGTCGAGGGCGGTGAGCGCCGCGCTGCGCGCCGCCGCGGCGTCGGAGTCGAGGTTGGCGCCGCGGGCCGGGCCGACGGCGGTGCGCGTCGCCCAGGCCGCGTCGCGGACGGCGGCCAGGGCGGGGCCGGCACCGTCGGGCAGGCCGAGCCAGCGCCGCGTCCCGGAGTCGTCGAGCAGGCGGGTCAGGCCCTCCGACGCGGCGACGAGCGCATCGGCGATCTCCTCCTCGACGAGCTTGCCGGCGCGGCGGGCCGCGGCCGCCACGGTCGCCCCCGTGAGCTCGGCGGTGGCGACCGAGGTCACCCGGTCCACCAGCTCGTGCGCCTCGTCGACGATGACGGCGTCGTGCTCGGGCAGCACCTTGACCTCGGTCATGGCGTCGATCGCGAGGAGTGCGTGGTTCGTCACCACCACGTCGACCTGGCCGGTGCGCTTGCGCGCGGCCTCGGCGAAGCAGTCCTGGCCGTAGGTGCAGTTGGTGGCGCCGAGGCACTCCCGGGCGCCGACGCTCACGAGGCGCCAGGACTGGTCGCCGACGGCGGGCGTGAGCTCGTCGCGGTCGCCGGTCTCGGTGTCGCTGCTCCATTCCCGCAGCCGCTTCATCTCGCGACCGAGGCGCGAGGCGGCGAACGGGTCGAAGAGCTCCTCGCTGTCGGGCTCGGAGGCGACCGAGCTGTGCAACTTGTTGAGGCACAGGTAGTTCCCGCGTCCCTTGAGGATCGCGAACTCCGGCTCGCGGCCGAGGTCCTTCTTCAGCGCCGTGGCCAGCCGGGGCAGGTCGCGGTCCACGAGCTGCTGCTGCAGTGCGATGGTCGCGGTGCTGACGACGACGGTCTTGCCGGAGGTCACGGCGTGCCGGATCGCGGGCACGAGGTAGGCGAGCGATTTGCCGGTGCCGGTGCCGGCCTGCACGGCCAGGTGTTCGCCGGTGTCGAGGGAGTGCGCGACCGCGGCGGCCATCCGCACCTGGCCCTCGCGCTTGCTGCCGCCGAGCGCGGTGACCGCGGTGTCCAGCAGTTTCGGCACGATCGGCGGTTCGCTCACCCGGGGAGTCTAGCCGCCGGGCGGCGCCGGGCCGGGGAGGCCCGGCCGGGCGTCACAGGTGCGGGCCGCCGGTGCCGTAGCTGTCGCGCTGGTGGGCGTCGAGGAGGCGCGTGAACTCGATGGTGTCGCCGGCGACCGCGGCGGCGAGGACGGCGCGGTGGTCGGCGATCGTCTGGTCGGCGTCGCCGATGATCCGGCCCGCGTGGTGCGTCAGCGAGAACCGCTGCCGGTCCCGCAGGCGCGCGTAGGTCGCCGACATCAGGTCATTGCCGGCCAGGTCGACGAAGGCGTTGTGGAAGGCCATCGCGGCCTCCGCGAAGGCGGGGAAGTCGCCGGCGCGCAGCGCGCGCTCCTGTGCGGCGAGGTTGGGGCGCATGCGCTCGTCGAGGTCGCGGCGCGCGGCCTCGGTCGAGTGGAAGACGCCCGCGGATTCGAGGGCCAGGCGCAACTGGGCGGACTCGCGGATCTCCCGGGGGGAGAGGCCCTGTACCTGCGCACCGCGCTGGGCGTAGATGCGGACCCAGCCCTCCTCCTGCAGTCGGGCGAGCGCGGCGCGCACGGGGGTGCGGCTCATCGAGAGCTCGGCGGCCAGGGCGTTCTCGCTGAGCATGGCGCCCGGCTCCAGGCCGCCGCCGACGATGGCGTCGCGGATGTGGGCGTGCGCGCGCTCGGCGGCGGTCGGGGCGCCGTCGGCTGCGGGCATGACGCGCTCCTTCCTCCGGGGACGGCATCGGACCCCTGGACAGTACCCGGACCATTGGGATACAACTGGGATACAAGTTGAAGGGATGCGATATGAGCGTGGACACCGAGATCGAAGCCGTCTCGACCCGGGACCGGGTCCGCCGGGTGCAGCGCCGCACCCTCGCCGTGGTCATGATCGCCCAGGTGCTCGGCGGGGCCGGGCTGGCGGCCGGCGTCACCGTCGGCGCACTCCTCGCGCAGGAGATGCTCGGCTCCGAGGCCCTCTCCGGCCTCCCGGTCGCCGTGTTCACCTTCGGTTCCGCGGGGGCGGCCTACCTCGTCGGGCGGATCAGTCAGCGCTCCGGGCGCCGGCTCGGGCTCGCGTCGGGGTTCGCGGCCGGCGCCGTCGGAGCCGGCGGCGTCGTCCTGGCCGCGGGGATCGGCAACGTGCCGCTGCTCTTCGCCTCCTTCGTGCTCTACGGTGCCGGGACCGCGACGAACCTGCAGGCGCGCTACGCCGGAACGGATCTCGCGGAACCCGCACGGCGGGCGACGGCGGTGAGCCTCGCGCTCGTCTCCACCACGCTGGGCGCCGTCGCGGGGCCGAACCTCGTGACGCCGCTCGGCTCGCTCGCCCGCGCCCTGGGCCTGCCCGCCCTGGCCGGTCCGTTCCTCCTCGCCGGCGTCGCCTACGCCGCCGCCGGCGTCGTGCTGCTCGTGCTCCTGCGGCCGGATCCGTTCCTCCTCGCCCGCGAGCTCGGCGCCGTCCCCGGGGCGGGCGCGGGGGAATCGGCCGGAACGGTGCGTCCCGCCGCGCTCCTCGGGGCCGCGGTCATGGTCGTGACCCAGATCGCGATGGTCGCGGTGATGACGATGACGCCGGTGCACATGGCGGCGAACTCCCACGGCCTCGGCGCCGTCGGCATGGTGATCGGCCTCCACATCGCGGGCATGTACCTGCCTTCGCCGATCACCGGCCTGCTGGTCGACCGGATCGGTCGCGTCCCGATGGTCGTGGCCTCGGGCACCGTGCTCGCCGCCGCGGGGCTGGTCTCCGCCCTCGTCCCGGGGGAGTCGCTCGCGGTCAACATCGTCGCGCTGGTGCTGCTCGGCGTCGGCTGGAACATCGGCCTCGTCGCCGGCACCGCCCTCGTCGTCGACGGGACCGACCCGGCCGTCCGGGCGCGCGTGCAGGGCAGGATCGACGTGCTCATCGCCGTGGCCGGGGCCGGCGGCGGCCTCGCCTCGGGCGTGGTCGTCGCGGCCTGGACCTACCCCGCGCTCGGGCTGGGCGTCGCCGCGCTCACCGCCGTGGCGCTCGCCGCGGCCGTGGCGCGCTGGCGCCCCGCCGGCTGATCGGCGCCGAGGTGCTCGCGCAGGGTGCGGGTCATCGCGCTCGCCGCCGCCGACGGTGCCGCCCGGGTCGCGAGCGAGAGCTCGGTGCGCGCCGACCGGGCGAGGGGCACCGTCGCCAGGCCGGGCCTGCCCGCGGTCATCGACGCGGTGAGCACGGCGACTCCCGCTCCGTGGGCGACGAGTGCGAGCAGGGCCTCGGGGGAGTGCGCCTGCACCGTCGGCTCGACGACGGCCCGCTCGGCGGCACAGGTGATCTCGAGTGCGGCGCGGACGCCCGTGCCGCGCGGTAGGCACAGCACGGTCGCGCCGGCCAGGTCCGTGCAGGTGACCGACCCCCTCCCGGCCCACGGGTGGTCCGCCGGAACGGCGACGGCGAGCGGCTCGCGGATCAGCCGGTGCACCGCCAGCGGCGCGGGCAGTGCGCGGGCGTGGGCGACGAGCGCGACATCCAGGGCGCCGGCCACGAGGTCGGCGACGAGGTCGGCCGAGTCGCCCTCGACGACGTCCACCGTGACCGCCGGGTGCGCCGCGCGGAAGGCCGCGAAGCCGGCCAGGTAGCCGGGGATCGTGCAGCCGATGACGGTGCCGAGGCGTACGTGCCCACGGACCACGCCGGTGAGTTCGTCGGCGACGGTGCGCACGGTGTCGACGGCCGCGAGCGCGGCGCGGGCGTGCGGCAGCAGCTCGGCCCCCTCGGGGGTCAGGCCGACGGTACGCGCACCGCGCTCGAGCAGGCGATGGCCGAGCTCGCGCTCGAGCTTGCCGACCTGGGCGGAGACGCCCGACTGCGCCACGTGCAGCGCGTCGGCGGCGGCGGTGAACGACCCGCGGTCGGCCACGGCGACGAGATAGCGGAGCTGGTGCAGTTCCATCACTGTTCATGATAGGACAGATCATATCCAGCTGTTGGACTTATGGCGATGGCGGCAGCAGGGTGGAGTCATGACCGAGAACACCACACCCCGCCGGATCGCCGAGACCTACTTCCGCTGCTGGGAGGCGAAGGACTTCGCGCCCCTGCGTCCGCTCCTCGCGCCCGACTGCACCTTCACCGGCGTCTTCGGCACCGCACACGGCCCCGACGAGTTCCTCCGCGGGCTCGGTGGCATGGCCGCGGCCACCGATTCGCTGGAGGTCCGCACCCGCCTCGCCGACGAGCGCGACGTCATCACCTGGTTCGAGCTGGGGATGGGCGGTGCCCCCGCGACTGCCGTCGCCAACTGGACCCGCGTCGAGAACGGCCTCATCACCGCGGTGAACGTCACCTTCGACCCGCGCGAGATCCTCGCCGCCTCCGCCTGAGACGGCGCGGTCCGGGCGATACCCTGGCCCGGTGACCGAGACCGAGGGGCGCCGATACAGCGGCGCCAGCGCCGCCGCCCGGCGCGACGAGCGTCGGGGGCGGTTCCTCGACGCCGCGCTCACCGTCGTCGCGCGCGACGGTCTGGCCGCGGTGAGCGCCCGCGCCCTGTGCGCCGAGGCGGGCCTGCACGCACGCTACTTCCGCGAGGCCTTCGCATCGACCGACGAGGTGCTGGATGCGGCGTTCGACGAGTTCACCGCCGCAGTGATGCGCACGCTCGCCGACCGGATCGCGTCGATCCCGCCGGAGGCCGAGGACGTGGTCGTCCGGCGGGTGCGGGCCGCGGTGCACGCGTCCACTGCGGCGCTGGACGACGATCCGCGCCGGACCGCACTGCTGATCGCCGCGGACGGCCACGCCGGGCTGCGTGCGCGGCTGGACGCGTTGGTCGATCTGCTGGCCGCCGCCATGGTGGCGCAGGCGGAGGAGATCCTCGACGATCCCGCCCCGGCGGCCGACGCCGCGCTCGCGGCGCGGCTGCTCGTGGTCGGGGGCCTGCGGCTCGGCATCGCCGCGAACGCGGGCCGCATCGCCGCGCCGCCGGAGCAGATCGAGGACGTGGTCGTGGCCACGATCCTCGCCAACCGGGACTTCGCTGCGCTGTTGCGCCAGGTCAGAGGGGTTTCGGGGTAGATTCCGCCACGCGGGAATATTGTGGCTACACAATGTAGCCAGATCGAGTTACGCTCGGGTCATGACGATGGCACCGAGCAGGACACCGGCGGCAGGCGCGCCGGAGCGATTCAACCGCGATCCGGAGTGGGCCGAGGGCACCGTCCGCGTGCTGCGCCTGCTACAGAAGGACCGCCGTCCGTTCACCCCCGAGGAGATCGCGTGGGCCCGGGACGCGGTCAGCCGCGGCGACGAGCTCGGCAATCGCGTGGCCCGCGCCATGATCGACGACCGCGCCTTCTCCATGCGCGAGGTGGACGACGCTCTGCGCGGCGGCGCGACGGTCGCGGCCCCACTGCAGGAGTTGCTCGACGCGTCCCTGGCGACGCCCGCGTGGGTGGACTTCGACGCCTGCGAGCGCGGCGCCGCCGTCTGCCGCCGGTCCGGTGATCTCGGCCTCGACGTGCTCGCGACGGCCTCCCTCATGACCGGATACACCACGTCGGCCACCACCCGGCAGCTCGTCGCCACCGGCCGCCTCGTCGAGGGCGTCGACGCCCGGATCCACGAGACCACCCAGTGGTGGGCCGAGGTGATCGGCGGCGGGATGCGCCCGCACCAACTCGGCTGGCGCTCCGTGGTCAAGGTCCGGCTGATCCACGGCCTGGCCAACACGACACTGCTCCGCCGCGACGACTGGGACTTCGCGGACTGGGGCATGCCGATCAACCAGTCGGATCAGCTCGGCACCCTCGCGCTGTTCTCCACCAGCTTCCTGCTCGGGCTCCGGCTCCTCGGCATGCCCGTCTCCGCCCAGGAGGGGCGGGACGTGATGGCCCTGTGGCGCTACGTCGGGTGGCTGCTGGGCATCGACGAGGACGTGCTCCCGGAGACGGAGGGGGAGGGCCGGCGCCGCATGGTGCAGATCGGGCAGTACGCGCCGGGGCCGGACGCCGACAGCGCCGTCCTCGGCCGCGCCCTCTACGGCAACTGGGGCAACCACCGGTACCCGGTCGCCCAGGGCGTCCGGCGCCTGCTGCACCAGCGGCGCCTCGGCAGCCTCGAGGCCGCCTTCGCCGGGCGGCAGGGCCTGCGTGACCTCGGCATCCCGCAGGACGTGCCGTGGGCCGTCCCGCTCTCGTGGGCGCTGCACGGGCCGGTGCAGGTCGCCGCGCGCCTCTCGCCCGGCGTGCGCCGCCGGGCGACCGCCCGCGGAGAACGGCGGATCGCCACCTGGCTCCGCCGCAACCGCCCGGCGTGACCATCCGGCGCGACCGCCCGGCGTGACCGTCCCGATCGGTGGCGACGGTCCCCACCGGGGGCGGGCGGCCCGGTGTTCAGCCCAGGCGTCCGCCCGCGCCCGCGGCGATCGAACGCCCCACCCGGCGCAGGAGTTCGGCGGCGTTCGCCATCGAACGCGCGGGGTCGGGTTCGATGTCGGACAGCGCCATCGCACGCCGGAAGCCCGCCGCGTGGAGCTGCTCCGCGGTGAGCGCGCTGCGCCCCGCGACGGCGACGGCGGGCACCCCCGCCGCGCGGGCCGCCGCGGCGACGCCGACGGGGGCCTTCCCGTGGAGTGACTGCTCGTCGAGCGACCCCTCGCCCGTGATCACGAGGTCCGCCGCCCGGACCTTCACGCCGAACTCGGCCAGCTCGAGCACGATGTCGACGCCCGGTCTCATCTCCGCGCCGAGCACGGCCATCGCCCCGAAGCCCGTGCCGCCGGCGGCGCCTGCGCCGGGAGCGTCCCGCAGGTCGGTCCCGGTCGCCTCGGCGATCACGTCGGCCCACGTGCGGAGGGCCCCGTCGAGGAGCGTGACCTGCGACGGGGAGGCGCCCTTCTGCGGGCCGTAGACGGCGGCGGCGCCGTGGGGTCCGAGGAGGGGGTTGTCGACGTCGCACGCGAGCGTGAACCGCGCGGCCCGCGCGGCGGGCAGCAGACCCGTGAGGTCGACGTGCGCCGCCTGCAGCAGCGCCGTGCCCCCGGGCCGGACGGGGACGCCCGCCCGGTCGGTGATCCCCACGCCGAGCGCCTGCAGCATCCCCGCCCCGCCGTCGGTCGAGGCGCTCCCGCCCAGGCCGAGCACCACGGTCCGCGCGCCGCTCTCGAGGGCGCGCCGGATCACCGTGCCCAGGCCGAAGGTGGTGGCGCCCAGCGCGTCCGGTCGTCCTCCGGGCAGCAGTTCCAGGCCGACCGCGGACGCGAGCTCGACCACGGCGGACGGGCCGCGGCGCGCGTAGGAGGTCGTGTGCGGAGCGCCGGTGGGGCCGGTGGTCGCGACCTCCACCCGTTCCCATCCCGCGGCGACGGCGGCGTCGACGGTGCCGTCGCCGCCGTCCGCGATCGGGGCGCGAACGCACACCCAGTCGGGGGCGACGTCGGCGATGCCGCGCGCGAGTGCGTCGGCGACGCCGGCCGCCGGCAACGAGCCCTTGAACTTGTCGGGCGCGAGCAGCACCGTGGTCCTTCGGTGGGTCACGGCGCCCCCTAGTCCAGCAGCAGGAGGGCGGTGGGCGCATCGGCCCCGACGGTCGCGAGGTCCTCGAACTCGGCGACGTTGTCGAGTTCCGTGCCCATGGCGATGTTCGTGACCCGCTCGAGGAAGATCTCGACCACCACGGGCACCTTGTGCTCGCGGGCGAGCTGCTGCGCGCGGGTGAGCGTCGCGGCGATCTCGGCCGGATCGGTCACGCGCAGCGCCTTGCAGCCCAGGCCCTCGGCGACCTTGACGTGGTCCACGCCGTAGCCCTTGGGGGCCAGGGGCATCGCGTCCGAGCCGGTGGGAGCGGGGGCGTCGCCGTGGGTGTCGCTGGTATCGGCGTTGATGTTGTCGAAGCCCAGCTGGACCTGGAAGTCCATGTCGAAGGCGCGCTGCGCCTGCCGGATCAGGCCCAGGTAGGAGTTGTTCACCACGACATGGACGTAGGGGAGGTTGAACTGCGCCGCGACCGCCAGTTCCTCGATCATGAACTGGAAATCGTAGTCGCCCGACAGGGCCACCACATCGGTTCCGGGCGCGGCCTTGACCACGCCGAGCGCGGCGGGGATGGTCCACCCGAGCGGTCCGGCCTGGCCGCAGTTGATCCAGTGCCGCGGTTTGAAGACGTGCAGGAACTGCCCGCCCGCGATCTGCGAGAGCCCGATGGTGCTGACGTACCGGGTGTCGCGGCCGAAGGCCCTGTTCATCTCCTCGTAGACGCGCTGGGGCTTGATGGGCACCTCGTCGAAGTGCGTGCGGCGCTGCATGGTCCGCTTGCGCTCGGCGCAGGACTCGACCCACGCCGAGCGGTCCGCGAGTTCGCCCGCGGCGCGCCGCTCGCGGGCCACCGCCACGAGCTGATCCAGCGCGGCCCCCGCGTCGGAGACGATGCCGTAGTCCGGCGGGAAGACCCGGCCGATCTGGGTGGGGTCGATGTCCACGTGGACGAACGTGCGCCCGGCGCGGTAGGTGTCCAGCCCGCCCGTGTGGCGGTTGGCCCAGCGGTTGCCGATGCCCAGCACGAAGTCCGCGGCGAGCATCGTCGCGTTGCCGTAGCGGTGCGCGGTCTGCAGCCCGACCATGCCCGCGGCGAGGCGGTGGTCGTCGGGGATGGTGCCCCAGCCCATGAGGGTCGGGACGACGGGGACGTCGAGCAGCTCCGCGAGTTCCACCAGCGCGTCGGAGGCGTCGGCGTTGATGATCCCGCCGCCGGCCACGATGAGCGGGCGCTCGGCCGCGGCCAGCATGTCCAGTGCCTTCTCGGCCTGCGCGCGGGTCGCGGCGGGCTTGTGCACGGGCAGCGGGGTGTAGGTGTCCGGGTCGAACTCGATCTCGGCGAGCTGCACGTCGATGGGCAGGTCGATGAGGACGGGCCCGGGCCGACCCGACCGCATGAGGTGGAAGGCCTGCGCGAAGACGCCGGGCACCTGCGCGGGTTCGAGCACGGTGACGGCCATCTTGGTGACGGGCTTCGCGATCGAGGCGATGTCGACCGCCTGGAAGTCCTCCTTGTGCAGGCGCGCGACGGGCGCCTGGCCGGTGATGGCGAGAATCGGGATGGAATCGGCCATGGCCGAGTACAACCCCGTGACCATGTCCGTCCCGGCGGGGCCGGACGTGCCGATGCAGACGCCGATGTTGCCGGCCGCGGCGCGGGTGTAGCCCTCCGCCATGTGGGAGGCGCCCTCGACGTGGCGCGCCAGCACATGGCCGATGCCGCCGTGCGCCCGCATCGCCGCGTAGAAGGGGTTGATGGCGGCGCCGGGGACGCCGAACGCCTGGACGGCGCCCTCGAGCTCCATGATCTTGACCGCTGCTTCGGCGGCACGCATACGAGCCATGTCAGTTCTCCAATGTTCTTCGGGTCAGGAGGTGCGGCCCGACAGCCGCTCGACGCCGCGCAGCAGCGCGGAGTGGTCGAGCGGGCCGTCGCCGCACGCGCGGGCGGAGGCCATGAGCTGGGCGACGAGGCCGCCGAGCGGGGCGACGACGCCGGCCTCGCGGGCGGCGGCCGTGACGATGCCGAGGTCCTTGTGGTGCAGCTCGATCCGGAAGCCGGGCTCGAACTCGCGGTCGAGCATCTTCTGCGCCTTCTGGTTGAGGACGGCGGAGCCCGCGAGCCCGCCGCCGAGCACCTCGGCGGCGGCGGCGGTGTCCACGCCGTAGGCCTCGAGGAAGACGATCGCCTCGGCGAGGAGCTGGATGTTGCCCGCCACGATGAGCTGGTTGGCGGCCTTGACGGTCTGCCCGGATCCGTTGGGGCCCACGTGCACGACGGTCTTGCCGACCACATCGAGCACGGGCTTCGCCGCCGCGAAGTCCTCGGGGGCGCCGCCCACCATGATCGAGAGGGCGGCGTTGATCGCGCCCGCCTCGCCGCCCGAGACGGGGGCGTCGACGAGGCGGTAGCCCCGCTCGGCGGCCTGCCGTGCCAGGTCGGTCGTGACATCGGGCCGGATGCTGGAGAAGTCGATGATGAGCGCGCCCGCGGGGGCGTGGTCGAAGACACCGCCCTCGCCCGCGAGCACGGCCTGCACGTCGGGGGAGTCCGGCACCATCACCGCGATGACCTCGGCGTCGGCGACGGCGTCCGCGATGGACGCGGCGGCGCGGCCGCCGGCGTCGACGAGGGGCTTGGCGCGCTCGGGGCTGCGGTTGAAGCCGGCGACCGTGTGGCCGGCGTTCGCGAGGTGCACGGCCATGGGGCTGCCCATGATGCCGAGTCCGATGAAGGCGATGTTCGTCATGAGATTCCTTGTCGGGTCGTCGATCGGTGGGATCGGGAGCGGTGGCGGCTCAGGAGGTGGCGGCGACGCGCGCGCCGCGCTGATCGCGGGGGAGCCACGCGAAGGGATCGTCCTGGGTCTGCTTGTACTCCAGGGAGATCGGCCCGCGGTAGCCCACGCGCTCGAGGTGGGCCAGGTGGCCGTCGAGGTCGAGAGTCCCGGTACCGGGCTCGCCGCGGCCGGGGTCGTCGGCGATCTGGACGTGGCCGATCCGGTCCGCGAAGGTGTCGATGGCCGCGGCGACGTCGTCGCCGTTGACCTGCAGGTGATACAGGTCCGCCAGCAGGCGCAGGGAGTCGACGCCGGACTGCTCGCGGACGCGGTCGATCACGGTCACCGCGTCGGCGGCGGTGAGCAGCGGGTAGCGCGGCGCTGCGCTGACCGGTTCGATGAGGACGACCGAACCGATCCGGGCCGCGGCGCGGCCCGCGGCGGCGAGGTTCTCGGTGGCGATCGCGTCCTGCTCCGCGGGGGCGACGCCCTCGATCCGGTTGCCGTACAGGGCGTTGAAGGCGGGGGTGCCCAGGCGCTCGCCGATGCCGACGACGACGTCGATGTTGTCGCGGAACTCGGTGGTGCGGGCGGGGTCGGAGAGGATGCCGCGCTCGCCGCCGGGCATGTCGCCGGCGAAGAAGTTGAGACCGGTCAGCTGCACGCCGGCGTCCTCGACGGCCGCGACGAAGGCGTCGACTTGACGGTCGCCGGGCACGGCCGTGGCGAAGGGCCACCAGAACTCGACGGCCTCGAAGCCGGCGTCGCGGACCACGCGGGGCCGCTCGAAGATCGGGGTGTCGGCGAGCAGGATCGAGCAGTTGACCGTGTACTTGGCGGGTGCGGTGGCGTTCATGAGGGCTCCTTCGTCAGCAGGACGTACGGGCGATGCAGGTTCTGGCGAGGTCCGATACGACCTGCAAGCTTTCGCCTGTTGGAAAGATCATTTCCGTACGATGGAATTGTGACATGTGATGACGGTCACGTCAAGAGGTTCGGATGGACCGCGAGCCGGGGTGCGCGTCGCGCACCCCGGCTCGCAGTGACGGTGGTGTGGGTCGGGCCCGCGGGCCCGTCAGTCGTCGTCCGGGACCGGATTGCCGCGCTCGTCGGGGGCGGCGGCGAACACCGAGACATCCGGCCGGTTGCCCGCCGTGATCTCGTTGAACAGGAAGTTCAGGACGACCGCGACGACGGCCGCGGCGCTGATCCCGGAGTGCATCACGGTCCCGACCGCCGTCGGGAAGGCGTGCCAGAAGTCCGGCGCCGCCACGGGGATCATGCCCATGCCGAGGGAGACGGCGACGATCACCATGTTGAGATTGCCGTCGAAGTCGACCCGTGAGAGCGTCTTGATGCCGCTGGCCGCGACGGACCCGAACAGCACCAGGCCGGCGCCGCCGAGCACGGGGTAGGGGATCGCGGCGATCACCCGCCCCACGACGGGGAGCAGCCCCAGGAACGCGAGGATGCCGCCACCCATCGCCACGACGTACCGGCTCTTGATCCCGGTGAGCGCCACCAGGCCGACGTTCTGCGCGAACGCGCTGCACGGGAAGGCGCTGAACGCGGGGGCCACGGCGGTGGAGAGCATGTCGGCCCGCAGGCCGTTCGCCACCCGCTTCGAATCGACGGGCGTGCCCACGATCTCGCCGATGGCGAGGATGTCGGCCGTCGTCTCGGTCATGATCACGAGGATCACGATCGTCATCGAGATGATCGCCCCGATCTGGAAGGTGGGGCTGCCGAAGTGCAGCACCGGCGGCAACGAGAAGATCGGCCCGTCGCCGACCTTCGAGAAGTCCAGCTCGCCCGCGAAAGCGGCGATGACGGTGCCGACCACGATGCCGATGAGGATCGACAGCCGGGAGATCGCGCCCTGGAACAGCCGGCTGATCACCAGGATGATGAGCACCGTGGCGCCGGCGAGCCCGATGTTGGCCATCGATCCGTAGTCCGGGGCCTTCGCGTTGCCGCCCTGCGCCCAGTTGAACGTCACGGGCAGGAGCGACAGGCCGATCACCGTGATGATCGACCCCGTCACCACGGGCGGGAAGAACCGCACGAGCTTCGCGAACACCGAGCTGAGGGCGAGGCCGATGAGCCCGGCGACGATGATCGCGCCGAAGATCGGCCGCACGCCGCCGTCCTGTGCGATGGCCGTCATCGTCGAGACGCTGGCGAAGGAGAGGCCCTGCACGATCGGCAGGCGCGCGCCGAGCGGGCCGATGCCGATCGTCTGCAGGATCGTGGCCAGGCCGCTGACGAACAGGCCCGCGGTCACGAGCAGGCTCATGTCCGTGGCGGAGAGGCCGGCGGCGCCGCCCACGATGAGCGGGGGCGCGATGACGCCGCCGTACATCGTGAGGATGTGCTGAAGGCCGTAGACGAAGGTCTTCCCCAGGGGGAGTCGTTCGTCCTCGGGGCGTACCTCGGTGGCTGTGGTCATGCCGGCGCCCCGCCTAACAGAATCCGGGGACGCCGTGCCACGCGGAGCCGGCGTCGGACGCGTCGTCCCGGACGACGCTCGCCTCGATCAGGCCGTACGGGCGGTCCGCCGCGATGAAGACCTCGCCGGGGTTCTCCGTGCCGAAGGGGGAGAGGTCCACCAGGAAGTGGTGCTTGTTCGGCGCCGAGAACTTGATCTCCGCGACCTCCGGGTGGCGCTCGAGCACCGCTTCGCCCATGCCGTACAGCGTCTGCTGCAGGGCCTTGCTGTGAATCTCCGCGAAACGCTGGAGCAGGATCGCGCGGATCGAGTCGAAGGCCTTGTCCCAGTCGACGTCCGTGTGGTCGTATCGCCACTTGGCCACGAGCGACGTGGCGAGGATCCGGTCGTCGGTCTCCTGCAGGGTCGTGTACTTGTCCTTGAGGAAGCCGTGGAACTCGGACCCCGTCGACTTGAGCAGGGTCAGGTCGTGGATGCCGGACACCACGTGCGCGCGCCGCTCCTCGCCGCGGCCGTCGACGTTGACGACCGTGGACCGGATACCGCCGCCGGAGCGCACGAAGGCGTGGTCGTGGCCCTCGCCGTCGACCGGGATGCGGTCCCACGGGTACTCGTGCACCTCGATGCGCGCCCCGTCGGCGTTCGGCGTGGAGTCGATGAAGTGGCCGCCGAGCGTGAGGGCGTAGTCCTCGATGGCGCCGATGCCCTTCTCCTTGGCGAAGGCGAAGGCGGTGTTCTTCTGGGTGTCGGTCGGCAGGACCGCCGCCTGGTCGCCACTGATGTGCGCGTCGGTGAAGTCGCCGCGCAGCGCGGAGGAGACGTTGAGGTCGCGGATCGTGTGCCGGGCGGTGTCGCGGTAGATCCGCACCACGCGGTTCTCCGCCTTGCCGTACTGGTTGGGGCCCAAGTGGATTGCCATGGTGGTCAGCTTCCTTTGTAGGTGGAGTAGTGGAACGGGCTCAGCAGCAGTGGGAGGTGGTGGTGCGGCACGGCGCCGCCCTCCGCTTCGAGCCGGAAGGTGATGGCGACCTCGGGGAAGAAGGCCTGCTGGCCCGTGGCCGCGGAGTAGCTCGCGGTGTCGAAGGTGAGCCGGTAGACGCCGGCGGCCAGGTCGTCCGGTCCGAGATCGCGGACCCGGCCGTCGTCGTCGGTGACGGCGCGGGCCACCGGTGCGACGGTGCCGTCCGGTCCGACCCGGTCCATGCGGACCGGAACCCCGGCGGCGGGCACGCCCCGCGCGGTATCGAGGACGTGGGTGGTGACGGTGCTCATGACTGCCTCTCTGCGAGTTCGTCTTCCAGTTCCAGCACGCGGGCCAGCCGGCGCAGGGCGATGCCCCGCAGCTCGCGGGTGACCTCGGCGGCCTCGGCGTCCGGCGTGTTCGCCAGCCGCCGGTGCAGCTCGGCCAGCACGGTCGTCGCGTCCAGCCCCGCGGCGTTGATGAGGAAGACGCGGTCGAAGCGCTCCTCGTACGCGCGGTTGCCCGCGAGCAGGGCCGCCTGCGTCTCGGTGTCGGTGGCGACGCCGGACTGCTCCTTGCGCGACCACGCGGCCTCGGTGGAGGCGCCGGCCGCGCGCTCTCCGATCCGTGGATGCGCGGCGAGAGCGCGGTCGACGTCGGCCGGGGTGAACGCCAGGGCCGCTGTACCGGCCGCCCGGAGGGCGTCCGAGGCGTCGGCGTACGGCCGCCCCGCGAGGACCGCATCGCTCCACGAGCGGACATCGCAACACGCGAGTAGAGTCGCCCGGATATCGGCCTCAGGTGCCGAGTTGAAGTGGTCGAGGTCCATCTGACCTGCCTTCTTTCGTTCTGCGGAAGATGTTTTCCACTAATCGAAGAATGACATGTGATCTGAGTCACGTCAACAGTTTGTTGAAAATTGCTCCGGGCTACGATGCGGGCATGCGCCTCACCGCGGAGTTCACCAGCGAACCCTTCGAGGGCGAGGGCTCCGTGCCCCCGCACGCCGAGCGGGCCGTCGCGGTGCTCCGCGCCCGGGGGCTCGACCACGACTTCGGACCGCTGGGCACCTCGGTGGAGGGGGATGCCGATGCGGTCCTCGACGCACTCCGTGCGGCGTTGGCCGGGGCCTTCGCGGGCGGCGCGAGCCGCGTCACGGTGCAGATCGACCGCGCCGATGGCTGACCGGGGCGCGGGGCCCGAGATCGACCACCCGCTGGTCGAGGCCGTCCGCGCGCTCGTCACGCGGCTCGACGCGGAGATCGTGGAGGCCGCAGCGCTTCGGCCCGGCGACGTGCCCCTCGTGTGGGAGGGGGAGACGGTCGCGGGTGTGCGCCTGCCGCCCGCGGAGGCGCCCGTGGGGGATCTGGGTGCCCTGCTCGCCGGCGTCGCCGACGAGTTGGGCGCGCCGCTGGCGGAGCTCGGACGCGCCGAGAAGCAGCGCGCGGTGCGCCTGCTCGAGGAGCGCGGCGCCTTCGCCTACCGCAAGTCGGCGGAGGCGGTGGCCGAGGCGCTCGGCGTCACCCGGTTCACGGTCTACAACTACCTCAACCGGATCCGCGGCTGATCCCGGCGAGGCCGCGCACCGCGGCCTCGGCCTCGTCCGCGCCGATCGTCCCGATCAGCGCGCGGTAGGCCAACCCGTCCGAGGCGGCCAGGAGGAGGCGGGCGCGCTCCCGGTCCCCGTCGAGCAGATCGGTCGCGAGGTCCTCGGTGCCCCGGAGGGTCTCGTCGACGATCGCGCGGATGCCGGGGTCCGTCACCGCCTCGGCGAGGTACGCGTACCAGACCTTCGCGCCGAGCCGCTGTGTCCCGTCGCGCGGGATCGCGTGGGTGAGGAGCATCAGGAGGGCCTCGCCGGGGTCCTCGGGGATCGGATGCGCCTGCTCCGCGAGGGCGAGGTACGAGGTCAACGCGTGCCGGACGATGGCCTCGCGGGTGGGGAAGTAGTGCTGGACGCGGCCCATCGAGATGTCGCCGCGTGCGGCGATCGCGCGCAGGGTCACGGCGGCGATGCCGTCCTCGGCGATGATCGCCCACACGACCCTGTCGATCTCGGCGCGACGTTCCGCGTGGTCCACCTGTTTCGGCACCCGCCGATTATAGCAATGCGGATGCATCGCGAAGCTGATACAATGCATGTGCATTGCCAAGGAGGTGTGACATGAACCGACGGATCCGCCGGGCCGTGGCGGCGGGGGTGACCGCCGTCGCCGCCCTCGCCGCGGTGGGCGCCTACCTGGTGCGTGACCCCAGCCCCGTCGGGTACTGGCGTTCCGCGCAGGCCCGCGCCGACTACTACGCGCAGTACGAACGCGCCTTCCGCAACCTCCCGCCGCCCACCGAAACGCGGGACGTGCGGACCGGGTTCGGCGTCGTCCGCGCCTACCGCTTCGGCGCGCCGCACCCGGGCGTGGCGCCGATCCTCCTGGTTCCGGGCCGCTCGTCCGGTGTGCCGATGTGGGCGGACATGCTGGCCCGGCTCGCGGATCGCGACGTGGTCGCCGTCGATGCGCTCGGTGACTCCGGCCTGAGTGTGCAGGACCGGCCGCTCGCCGGTGCCGGCGATCAGGCGGACTGGCTCGCCGAGGCGCTCACCGGACTCGGGATCGACCGTGCGCACCTCTTCGGCCACTCGTTCGGCGCGTGGAGCGCCGCGAATCTGGCGGTGCGTCACCCCGACCGGGTCGCCACGCTCACGCTGTCGGAGCCGATCCTGGTCTTCGCCGGGCTGCGCTGGCAGATGTACGTGGCCACTCTGCCATCGGCCCTGCCGTTCCTGCCCGAGTCCTGGCGTCGGAAAGGGCTGGGCTACATCGGCGGAGCCGGCGACGCCGATGCCGTGGGCACGCCGATCGGAGCCATGGTCGACGCCGGTGCCGCGGGGTACCGCGCCGCTCTGCCCACACCCGCGCAGCCCGACGATGCCGCCCTCGCGCGGCTGACCATGCCCGTCTTCGTCGGGCTCGGGGGCCGGAGCGCCGTCACCGACACCGCGGCGGCCGCGGATCGGGCCCGGACCCTCCCGAACGCGACGGTCCGCGTGTGGCCCGACGGAACGCACTCCCTCCCGATGGAGTATCCCGACGAGCTGCTCGCCGAACTCTCGGCGCTGATCGCGCGACGACCCGGTTGAGCGGGCCGCTCAGGCCACCGTGACCCCGGCGGCGGTGAACTCCGCCAGCGCCGCGCGCGTCGACTCCGCCGCGACGCCCGCGGTGTAGTCCGCGAGCACGCGCACCGCCAGACCCGCGGCCAGGCCGTCGAGCGCCGTCGCGCGGACGCAGTAGTCGGTGGCGATGCCCACCACGTCGATCGACGAGACGTCGTGCGCCGAGAGCCATTCCGCGAGTGCGGCGCCGTCGGGATCGTGCGCCTCGAAGCCCGAGTAGGCCGCCGAGTAGGCGCCCTTGCTGAACACCGGCACCCGCAGCGGCAGCCGCAGGTTCGGGTGGAACTCCGCCCCGTCGGTGCGCGCCCGGCAGTGCACCGGCCACGAGTCCACGAAGTCGGGGGTGGCGGAGAAGTGCGCGCCCGGGTCGATGTGCCAATCGCGGGTCGCGACGATCACGGGGTACGACTCCAGCAGGTCGTCGTGGATGCGCCGCGCCACCTGCGCGCCGCCGGCGACGGCCAGCGAGCCGCCCTCGCAGAAGTCGTTCTGCACGTCCACGACGACCAGGGCGGTGCTCATCGGCTCTCCTCGAAGCGGGTGGGGATCGCGGGTTCGCCGTTCGAGAGGCCGAGGCCCTCCCACGGCAGGGTCACCAGGGCGTCGCGCAGGTGGGCGCGGGCGTCCTCGAGGGTCGGCAGGCCGTCGACCTCCTCGCCGCCGCGCACCAGGGGGATCTGCAGCGGCGTCGCGGTGAGGTGCGCGGGCACCGCGGGCGTGGTGCCGGGCCGGTGCAGCACCTCCTCGACGATGGTGCCGGTGCTCCGGGCGAGCCGCACAGCACGCTTCTCGCCGCCCTGGGTCTCCTTGTGCGAGCTGCGCTTCGCGACCGGCATCCCGTCGACCTCGACGAGCTTGTAGACCATGCCCGCCGTCGGGGCGCCGGAGCCGGTGACGAGGGAGGTGCCGACGCCGTAGACGTCGATCGGCTCCGCGCGCAGGGCGCCGATCGCGTACTCGTCGAGGTCGCCCGAGACCACGATCTTGGTCCTCGTCGCGCCCAGCCCGTCGAGCTGCGCCCGGACCTGCCGGGTGATGATGCCGAGATCGCCGGAGTCGATCCGCACGCCGCCGAGCTCGGGGCCCGCGGCGCGGACGGCGCGGTTCACGCCCTCGGTGATGTCGTACGTGTCCACCAGCAGGGTGGTGCCCGGTCCCTGCGCCGCGACCTGCGCGGCGAACGCCGCCTCCTCGTCGGGCCCGTCCGGGCCGGTGTGCAACAGGGTGAAGGCGTGCGCCGCCGTACCGCCCGACGGGACGCCGTAGGTCCGGGCCGCCTCCATGTTGGAGGTGGTCGCGAACCCGGCGAGGTAGGCGGCGCGGGCCGACGCGACGGCGGCCCGCTCGTGCGTGCGCCGCGATCCCATCTCGATGAGCGGCCGGCCCGCGGCCGCGGAGACCATGCGCGCCGCCGCGGAGGCGATCGCGCTGTCGTGGTTGAGGATCGACAGGATCAGCGTCTCCAGGATCACGCCCTCGGCGAAGGTCGCGCGCACCGTCAGCAGCGGCGAGCCGGGGAAGTACAGCTCGCCCTCGCGGTAGCCGTCGATCTCGCCGGTGAACCGGTAGTCCTTCAGCCACGCGAGCGTGTCGGCGTCGAGGAACCGCTCGACGACCGCGAGCTCGGCCGGCCCGAAGCGGAACCGGCGGAGCTCGTCGAGCACGCGCGTGGTGCCGGCGACCACGCCGTACCGGCGGCCGGCCGGGAGGCGCCGCGCGAACACCTCGAAGACGCACGGCCGGTGCGCCGTGCCGTCCTTGAGCGCCGCCGCCAGCATCGTCAGCTCGTACTGATCCGTGAGCAGGGCGGAGCTGCGCCAGGAGGAGTCGGCCCCGTTTTCATCTACCGTCACACTGGGTACCCTAGAACCATGACCGACAGCAGCGCAGCGGCACCGGGAGGTCCTGGAGGCGCCGCCGCCCAGCCCGGTACGTCCGCGGTGCTCGAACGCCAGACCGACGAGGCCGTCGACAAGCCCTGGGTCACCGTCGTCTGGGACGACCCGGTGAACCTCATGTCGTACGTGACCTTCGTGCTGCGGAAGCTGTTCGGCTACAGCACCGCCAAGGCCAAGGAACTGATGATGCAGGTGCACACCGAGGGGAAGGCCGTGGTCTCCACGGGCGACCGCGACAAGGTGGAGTCCGACGTCCGCAAGCTGCACGCGGCCGGACTGTGGGCGACGATGCAGCGAGACGACTGAGTGCGTAACTGGCAGGTCAAGCGGGGCGCACGCGGCGACGTCCGCTTCGTCTCGAAGATGGACCCGGAGGAGGTGGGCCTCGTCCGGTCCCTCGTCGGCTCCCTGGTCGAGCTGTTCGACGAACGCGAGGACTCGGCCCCGCACGACGATCTCGCCGAGCTCACGGGGCTGCGCACCGGGCACGCCGAGCCGCCGCAGGAGTCCGTGCTCCAGCGCCTGCTGCCCGACTTCTACCGGCCCGATGCGAACGGTCCCGCCGCGACGGAGGCACCGTCGGGTGAATTGGCCCGCGACCTCAACGGCGCGCTCCGCTCCCTCAACGAGCCCGAGGTGATCGACGCCAAGCGCGAGGCGGCGCAGACCGTGCTCGCCACGCTGCCCGAGCGGGCCGGCGCCGTCGCCCTCACGGAGGCCGAGGCGCAGGACTGGCTGACCTGCATCAACGACCTGCGCCTCGCGCTCGGGACGCTGCTCGGCATCACGGCGGACCTGCCCGACGGGCCGTCGTCGGACGACCCGGCGCGCGCCGGGCACGTCGACGTCTACCACTGGCTGTCGGCGATGCTCGACGTGCTGGTCTCGGTGATGCTCGACCGCGAGCCGGAATAGCGCGCGCCCGGACGCGGTTGCACCGCACATGACGGAGCCGGGCGGATTGCGGATCAGGCGCGACCTCGTGGAGAAGATGGTCGCGCACGCGCGCCGCGACCACCCCGACGAGGCGTGCGGCGTGATCGCCGGGCCCGAGGGCTCGGACCGTCCGGAACGCTTCATCGAGATGCTCAACGCCGAACGCTCGCCCACCTTCTACCGCTTCGATTCCGCCGAGCAGCTGCGCGTCTGGCGCGGAATGGACGACGCCGACGAGGAGCCGGTGGTGATCTACCACTCGCACACGGCCACCGAGGCCTACCCGTCGCGCACCGACGTGAAGTACGCGTCCGAGCCGAACGCCCACTACGTCCTGATCTCCACCCGCGACGAGCTCGGCCCCGACGCCGAGGTCCGCAGCTTTGCCATCGTCGATGGCGTGATCACCGAGGAACCCGTTCACATCCTGGAGGATTGATGTCCGTCACCGTCTCCATCCCGACCATCCTGCGCCCGCTCACCGGCGACCGGAAGCGCGTGCCCGCCGAGGGCGCGACGCTCGCCGCCGTGATCGACGACCTCGAGACCCGCCACGCGGGGATCCGGGACCGGCTCATCGCCGACGGCGCGCTGCACCGCTTCGTCAACGTCTACGTCGACGACGAGGACGTGCGGTTCACGGGCGGCCTCGACACCCCCGTCGCCGACGGCGGCACCGTGACGGTTCTTCCCGCGGTAGCCGGGGGTTCCCGGTGAGTGCCGCGCCGCGATCCGTCGGTGCCCTCCTCGCCCACGGCGCAGGAGGATAGGCGCACAGTGGCGAGGTTCGATTCCCTGCTCGACTCGCTCGGCGGGACGCCGCTGGTCGGGTTGCCGCGCCTGTCGCCCCGCTGGGCCGGGGCCACGGCCCCGGACGGGGAGGCTCTGCCCCACGTCCGTCTGTGGGCCAAACTCGAGGACCGCAATCCGACGGGGTCGATCAAGGACCGCCCGGCGCTGCGCATGATCACCGAGGCCGAGGCCGACGGCCGGTTGCGTCCCGGTGACACCATCCTCGAGCCCACGTCGGGCAACACGGGCATCAGCCTGGCCATGGCGGCGAAGCTCAAGGGGTACCGGCTCGTGTGCGTCATGCCGGAGAACACCTCCGCCGAACGACGCCAGCTGCTCACCATGTACGGCGCCGAGATCATCTCCAGCCCCGCCGCGGGCGGCTCCAACCGCGCCGTCGCCGAAGCGAAGAAGCTCGCCGCCGAGCACCCCGACTGGGTGATGCTCTACCAGTACGGCAACCCCGCGAACGCCCGCGCGCACTACGCGGGGACCGGACCGGAACTGCTCGCCGACCTGCCCGAGATCACCCACTTCGTCGCCGGTCTCGGCACCACGGGAACCCTCATGGGCACCGGCCGTTACCTGCGCGAACACGTGCCGGGCGTGCAGATCGTCGCCGCCGAGCCGCGGTACGGCGAGCTGGTCTACGGGCTCCGCAACCTCGACGAGGGCTTCGTCCCGGAGCTCTACGACGAGTCGGTGCTCACCCGCCGGTTCTCCGTCGGCTCCTACGACGCGGTGCGCCGCATGCGGCAGCTCATCGACGACGAGGGGATCTTCGCCGGGGTCTCCACGGGCGGCGTGCTGCACGCCGCGCTCGGGGTCGCCGGCAAGGCCCTCGCGGCGGGGGAGCGGGCCGACGTGGCCTTCGTCGTCGCCGACGCCGGATGGAAGTATCTGTCGACCGGCGCGTACGACGGTACGTTGGAAGATGCGGAGGAGGCCCTCGACGGCCAGCTCTGGGCGTGAGCCGCTACCGCCTCCGCTCGCGCGAGGAGGTCGCCATGACGGTTCCCAGCAACGACGAGCGCACGCCCGCGCGCCGGGCGGCCGGGAGCGCGGCCGGACGGTCCGCGCTCGTGATCGCGGTGTTCGTCGCCGCCCTGTGGGGCATCGAGGTCGTCGACGCCGTCGCCGGCAACGCCCTGGACCAGTGGGGCATCCACCCGCGCGAGGGCGGTGACGCGGTCCGCGGGATCGCCGCCGCCCCGCTGCTGCACGGCGGCTGGGAGCACCTGGCCGCCAACAGCGTTCCGGCGCTGATCCTCGGTTTCCTCGGCCTGATCGCCGGTGCGGGCCGGTTCCTGCTCGCCACCGCGATCATCTGGCTGGTCTCGGGCGTCGGGGTGTGGATCACCGGAGGGACCGGCACCGTGGTGATCGGATTGTCGGGAGTGCTGTTCGGCTGGATGACCTACCTGGCGGTACGGGGGTTGTTCACCCGCAAGCCGCTGGACCTCGTCGTCGGGGTGGCGCTGATGGTCCTGTACGGCGGCATGCTGTGGGGCGTTCTGCCCGGTCAGCCCGGTGTGTCGTGGCAGGCGCACCTGTGGGGCGCCGTCGGCGGCGTGCTCGCGGCGGTGCTCCTGGGGCGCCGCGCCCGTACTCGGTCCGGACCTGGCAATTCACGTGAGGTCGGCGCGATTGCCTCGTGAGGATCGCGGATCTGGCAGCATGTGCTTCATGCGTCTCACCATCCTCGGGTGTTCCGGCAGCGTCGGCGGTCCTCGGGCGGCCTGCTCGGGATACCTCCTGGAGGTGGACGGGCACGATCCGGTCGTCATGGATTTCGGCCCCGGGGTGCTCGGGGAGTTGCAACAGCGCGTCGATCCCAACACCGTCACGGTGATGCTCTCGCACCTGCACGCCGACCACTGCCTGGACGTGCCCTCGCTGCTGGTGTGGCGGCGCTACCACCCGGTGCCCGCGTCCGGGCGCGCCCGGCTGATCGGCCCCGCCGACACGCCCGAGCGGCTCGGCCGTGCCTCCGCCGAGACGGCGGCGATGCTCGACGACATCTCCGACACGTTCGACTTCTCCGCGTGGGGGGAGGGCGAGGACCACACGGTCGGCGGCCTCACCGTGCGTCCCTTCCGCATGTTCCACCCGCCCGAGTCGCACGGATTGCGCATCACCGCGCCCAGCGGCAGGGTACTCGCATACACGGGTGATACGGGGGTGTGCGACAACCTGGTGGAGCTCGCGCGCGGCGCTGACGTGCTGCTCGCCGAGGCCAGCTGGACGCACGACCCGGCGAACCGGCCGCTCGGCGTGCACCTCTCGGGCGTCGAGGCGGGCCGGGCCGCCGCCGAGGCGGGCGTCGGCCGGTTGCTCCTCACCCACATCCCGCCGTGGACGTCGCGCGAGGCGGTCCTGGCCGAGGCGCGCTCCGTCTACGACGGCCCGGTCCACGCGGTCACGGGCGGCGACGTCTTCGAGCTCTGACGCCCCCGCCGACCGGAGGCGATAGGCTGGGCGCGTGAGCAGACGCGCAGACGGCAGGGCCGACGACGAACTCCGCCCCGTGACGATCACCCGGGGATTCACGCAGAACCCCGCCGGCTCGGTGCTGGTGGAGTTCGGCAACACCAAGGTGCTCTGCACCGCCAGCGTGGAACTGGGCGTGCCCGGATGGCGCCGCGGTTCCGGCCAGGGCTGGCTCACCGCGGAGTACGCGATGCTCCCCGGCGCCACCCACGAGCGCAGCCGCCGCGAGTCCACCAAGGGCAAGGTCGGCGGCCGCACGCACGAGATCTCCCGACTCATCGGACGGTCGTTGCGCGCGTGCATCGACCTCGCGGCCCTGGGCGAGAACACGATCGCCATCGACTGCGACGTCCTGCAGGCCGACGGCGGCACCCGCACCGCGTCGATCACCGGCGCCTACGTGGCCCTGTGCGACGCCGTCACCTACCTCGGCGCGGCCGGCAAGCTGACCGACCCGCAGCCGATCTCGTGCGCCATCGCCGCGGTCTCGGTGGGCGTCGTCGACGGCCGGGTCCGGCTGGACCTGCCGTACGAGGAGGACTCGCGCGCCGAGGTCGACATGAACGTCGTCGCCACCGATACCGGCACGCTCGTCGAGGTGCAGGGCACCGGCGAGGGGGCGACCTTCGCCCGCACGACCCTCGATTGGATGCTCGACTCCGCGATCGCCGGCACCGAGAAGCTCTTCGCGGTGCAGAAGGAGGCGCTCGCGGCGCCGTACCCCGGCGAGCTGCCCGAGTTCGAGGGCGAACAGAAGAAGAAGTTCGGTCAGTGACTGTGCGGTTGCTCCTGGCCTCCCGCAACACGAAGAAGCTCCGCGAGCTGCGGCAGGTCGTCGCGGCCGCCGGCATCGTCGGCCTCGAGGTCGTCGGCCTCGACGAGGTACCGGCCTTCGAGGAGCTGCCGGAGGACGCGCCGACGTTCGAGGGCAACGCGCTGATCAAGGCGCGGCAGGGTTTCGAGCGGACCGGCCTGCCCTGTGTCGCGGACGATTCCGGGATCTGTGTCGACGCGCTCAACGGGATGCCCGGCGTGCTCTCGGCGCGGTGGTCGGGCCGGCACGGCGACGATCCGGCGAACACCGCGCTACTGCTCGCGCAGATCTCCGACACCCCGGACGGGCGGCGCGGCGCGGAGTTCGTCTCGGCATGCGCGCTCGTGGACGGCAGCGGCGAGCTGACGGTGCGCGGCACCTGGCCGGGCACCGTCCTGCGGGAGGCCCGCGGGGAGGGCGGATTCGGCTACGACCCGGTCTTCCTGCCCGACGGTTCGGACCGCACCGCCGCGGAACTCACCGCGGAGGAGAAGAACGCGATCAGCCACCGCGCGCGGGCGCTCGCCCAACTGGTGGAACCGTTGCGGGCACTCGCGGCGCGCGTCCCCGACGAGGGGCGGTCCGCGCGGTAATGTCGCCGCGTGAAGCGCAGACCGTCGGGGGCGCGCGGTGGCCGCGTGGCCATCGCGCTGCTGTCTGCCGTCGTGCTCGCCGTCACCGGAACCGTCTGGTGGAGCACCAATCTGGTGATCGGCGGCTTCAACGTCTCCCGCGCGCTCGCTGAGGCGAAGGTCGCGAAGTCCACGGGCGGCGCGAAGAACATCCTGCTGATGGGTCTGGACACGCGCCGGGATCAGAACGGTGATCCGCTCCCGGCCGACGTCCTCCAGCAATTGCACGCCGGTACCAGTGACAACGGCGGCTACAACACCAACACCCTGATCCTGCTGCACGTGCCCGCGGACGGGAAGAAGGTGACCGCGTTCTCGATCCCGCGCGACGACTACGTGACCTTCGTCGGCGTCGAATCGCGGAAGAAGGGGAAGATCAAGGAGGCCTACGGCACCCGCAAGGCCGAGGTCGAGGACGAGCTGGCCGCGTCCGGCGTCTCGGACCGCAGGGAACTCGAGAGCAAGGCACGCGAATCCGCCCGCGCCGCCACGATCGCCACTGTCGGGCGCCTCGTCGGGGTGCCGATCGACCACTTCGCCGAGGTCAGCCTCGTCGGGTTCTACGACCTCGCGCAGACGCTCGGCGGTGTCGAGGTGTGCCTGAACAACCCGGTGCGCGACAGCTTCTCCGGCGCCGCCTTCCCCGCCGGCCGGCAGAAGCTCAACGCGGCGCAGTCACTGGCCTTCGTCCGGCAGCGGCACGGACTGGCCGACGGTGACCTCGACCGCACGCACCGGCAGCAGGCGTTCATCGCCGGGGTCATGGTGCAGCTGCAGAAGCAGGGCGTCTTCGGCGACGTCCGGAAGCTGCAGTCCCTGATCGCGGTGGCGCAGAAGGACGTCGTGGTCTCCGACGGCTGGGACCTGCAGGAGTTCGCGCAGCAGGCCGGGCAGATCGCTGGCACGAACCTCACCTTCACGACCCTGCCGGTGCTGGGCTACGACACGATCGACCAACAGGCCGTGAACCTGGTGGACCCGAAGGCCATTCGTGCGCAGGTGCAGAAGGCCTTCGGGCAGTCCGTGCCCGAACCCGACGACGCGGACGAGACCGCGGACGGGACGGAATCGCGCGCCGCGACGCCGGCCCCGAAGCCCGTGGGCTTCACCGCACCGCGCGCCCCGGGCACGACGGCGGTGCCGACGACCACCGCGGCGGGCCCCGTACCGGACGCCGGTACCACGCTGCGTGGCGGCGAGATCCCCTGCGTGGATTGATCAGGTGCGGTTCGCGCCGCTGGAGACGGCGAAGGCCGCCCGCGCGGTGGCGCGGGCGGCCCTCCTCGCGGTGATCAGGACGCCGAGCCCGCGGCCGAGTCGGAGTCGGCGGTCGCGCCGGAGCCGGCGGTCGCGTCGGAACCGGCGCTCGATGCGGAGTCGGTCGTCGAGGCGGGCTCGGGTGCGGGAGCGGGGTCCGCGGGGGAGTCGGCGCCCGCGGCGGCGCCGGACTCGGTCGGGGAGTCGGACGCGGCCGCCGGTGCGGAGTCCGGCTCGGGATCCGAGCTCTGCGGCGTCGCCGACGTGGTCCGCACGTCGATGCTCGGCGGCGTGAAGCCGTCGGTGGTGCTGAGGGAGCCCGTCCTGGCCTCGACGGTGGCGGAGTTCCCCGCGGTGTCCCGGACTCCGACCCCGGCACCGGGGCCGACGAGTGCGGCACCGTCCGGGCCCACGGAGGCCCGGCCGGCGTCGAGTTCGAGCGCACCGCGGCCGAGGCCGGTCGCGGTCACGGAGAAGTCCGCCTCGCCGCCGTCGATCGCCAGGCCCCGCGGACCCACCGACGCGTCCGGTCCCTCGATGTCGATGCTCACCCTGCCGAGCGGTGAATCGGCGCCGCCCTCGATCTCCCCGGTCTCGATGATGAGGCCGTCCCGGCCCAGCGAGATCTCGCTGCCGTCGATCTCGAGACCACCCTTCCTGAAGGGCGTTCGCACCAGGATGTCGAAGTCGGGGCCGCGGACGACCAGGTTGCCGTTGTCCACACCGAACGAGCCGGCCCCGAGCTGGAGTCGGGACTGCACGCCGAACACGTCGAGAGTGAAATCGAGGCGGGGCAGGAAGATGATGAAACGGGTGTCGTTGCGGGTGATGCCGCCGAGCGAGACGGTCAGGAGCGTGTTCCCGATGCCGAAGGGCGCCACGGCCCCGATCGCCGCCCGCGGGCGGATCTCACTGTAGGAGCCCGACTGGCTGACGCCGAGGGTGTAGGCGGCGGTCGCGGAGCTGCCGAAGGGCCCGGGAAGGGTGTGCATCGTGATCCCGGGGATGCGGGACAGGGCTTCCTCGATCACGGTCGCGGGCTGACCGGGCTGGGCGAGCGCGGTCACCGCCTCCGCCGCGACCGCCCGAGCGGAGGCGGCGTCCGGGACGACCAGGAGCGTGCCGACGGGCGTCACCGCGCCGGTCGGTCCCTTCACGAACACAGGCGCAGCGGTGGAAGCCGCCTCGAGGCTCGCGGGGGCCGCGGGCGCCGCCGCGGGCATGGGACGCGCGCTCGTCTCCAGCGTGGCGGGAAGGGCCGGGCCGGCCGCGATGGACGTGGTGGCGGCGATCGCGCCGGCGGCGGCTCCCACGCGCCGCGTCGCGCGTGCGCGGGGTGTGGGATTCGAATGACGACCCATGGGAAACTCCTGACGGGAACGAATGAAAGAAACTACGACGGGTTTGTTGGATCTCAAATCTAACAGCATTTCATCGCCTCGGATGCATTCACTGAAGATTCTGACAGGGTATGTTGTCACTGTTTAATGCGACGTACGAAGAGTCACTGTGTCGGCTTTGCGGACGTGGTGGAATCCGATGAATAGGCGAGGAGTGCGGGAGGCTTCCGATATTTGATATCGGGAAAGTGGGATGCGGATGAATTCGTGACGGTCGCGCACTATCGTTCGAATGCGACGTCGTGACCAGCGCATGATCGACAACAACACTCTTCGGTGCGAGGCGACCGTCGTTGCGCACGTGAGCCGACCCGCCTCTGCGGAATGCGCATACAGGCATTGATGGAATTGCAACTAATGGAGCCGGTGAAGGCTCGCGCGATGAACCCCGGTGTGGGTGTTCGAGTAGGGAAACGGCGGCGAATCGAAACGCCACCGGAATTCCTCATCAGCCCGACCCGTCCTCGTGGTGGTGGCACACGAGAACGGCCGCCGGACTCCGACGAGTCCGGCGGCCGTGCCTCGGGGGTGCAGCTGGATCAGTCGTTCGCGCTGGAAGCGGTGGCGTCGGATCCGCTGCTGGTCGTGCTCGACTCGCTCGAGCCGGAGCTGGAGCCGGAGGTGGTCGAGTCGGAGTCGGTCGACGTCGCGGACGGCGCAGCCGCGGCGGTCGGGGTCTCGGATTGCGGTGCGTCGGCGGCGGGGGCGCCGGCCTTGTCGGCGCTGGGCTTCGTCGTCGTCGAGGTCTCGAGCTCGGGCCGCTCCACCGTGACGCCGCCGGGTCCGACGCTGACGGCGCCCGAATCGGCCGTGGTGGTCTTCGACGTCGAGCCGTTGTCGGTCGTCCAGGTGCCCTCCGGTCCGTTGACGGAGACGCCACTCGTCCCGACCGCGGCGGAGCCGGCGGCGAGGTCGACGGTGGCGGTGCTCTTGTCGCTGGTGGTCTTCGAGCCCGCCGTCGGACCGGTGATCGTGGCGCCGTCGAGGCCGAGAGATGCGCTGCCGGTCGAGACGTCGAAGCGCGCCGTACTGCTCGCGTCGGACGGGTTGGTACCACCCGCGGTGAAGTCCGGACCCGCGGCGACGAGCCGGTTGTGGTCGAGGCCGACCTTGCCGAGGTTCACCCCGAAGTCGAGGAAGGGCTTCGTGTTGCCGTCCTTGTCCACGGTGTTCAGGGCGACCCCGAAGCTGGGGAGCGTGAGGAGCACGGTGCCCTCGCCGTAGGCGAACGCGCCCGGAGAGAAGGTGAAGACGACGTTGCCGAGGCCGAACGGTGCGGTCGCGCTGATCTTGGCGCCCGGCGTGAACGACGTGACGCCCTTCTCGCGCGCGGAGACGATCCAGAAGTCCGTGTTCAGCGCGCTGCCGAACGGTCCGGTGATGTCGGTGGCGTTGCCCGCCACGCTGCCCACGTCGACGCTGGACTTCGCGGCCTCGGACAGGTCGCCGTCCGACGTCGTGCCGAGCAGGATGCCCAGTGTGGGGGTGCCGATGAGGAACAGCAGGCCGCCGTACGTGTTGGTGTTGACGGAGAAGCCCTGGCCCTCCACGCCGATCTTCTGCTCGTAGAGCAGGCCGTCCCAGGGCTCACCGTCCGCATCGGTGTAGGTGTGCGGCAGGCCGAAGGTGCCGAAGGCGAGGCCGCCCGGCATCCCCGGCAGGGCACTCGGGGTGAACTCGGTGGTGACCTTGAACTGCTTGCCGAGGGGCGAGGAGTTCCACGATGCTGCTCCGTCCGAGATCTGCTTCTCGAGTCCGGGGAGGAACATCAGCGGCAACGAGCCCGGGGCCATCGGCAGAATGCCGAGGATCGTCTGCGGCGATTGCTTGAAGAGGTTCTGGAGCGTGAGCGGATTGGTGGTGGAACCGTCATCGGCGGCGTTCGCGAGCCCCGGTGTTGCCACCGTGAGTGACGCGGTCGCGGCCATCGCGCCCGCGGCGACGGCGGCCCGTCGCTTGGTGCGGGTCAAGGTGGTTGGTGCTGCGTGACGAGCCATGAAGTCCTCCGACTGGAACGATCAGGGTTTGGGGAAGTGCATCCCTGGGGCGGAGCGTACTCGCCAGTAGCTTGGCTGCAACGACTTTTCCGCATTCGTGCCTACGTGCGTAGTCATGGGAGGCCTGTGCAGCGCCTGAGAGGGGACGTCCGGTTCGGCTCCGGTTGTTATTTTCGGCCGCAAATCGGTCGGGCAATCATGTTAGGCGACAGTCTCGCGACGCTTTGACCTGCAAATTCAACGGTCGCAAGCACGGACACGGGGTGGTTCGCGCCATCCCGCGGTCGCGGGTTCACCGGGGCGTTGAGCGCGGCGGGGCATGCTCAAACATCGGGTGACAACCTGAGGCGCAGGTCACAGTATGTGCGTGGGCTGAGAACCGGGCTCAACGGCACCGTCGGAGCGTTTGCGCGGCGGAATCCGCATGCCGGACGAACAGTGGATGTCCACAGGTGGGCTGTAGCAAATCTGACAACACTGGTTGGCCACGGGCGGGAGGGTGCGACGAGGTGATGCGATGTGCCTCACTCGCGCCGTTTAGATGTGACGCGAGTCGCACACGGGCGTGGTGCGAGGGGTTCGGAACGCCGGAGAAGGCCTCGAAAAATTTCTGAGGCCGAAACGGGCAAATCGGAGAAGGTGACGGGATGGTGGGTGCGCCCGGGGAGACTTGAACTCGAATTTGCTCCCAGGTGAGCGCGGCTAATATCGCTCTACCTGCACAAATAGCTCGCGCTAGCTCACATAGAATTGACCCAATCGCGGCGAAGTGTGGGCAGGATGTGGGCAGACGGGAAACGCCCCCACCCTCAGCGGGTGGGGGCGCAGGGCGCGGGTGAAAGGGAACGAAAGCCGCGTGCCCTTGCCGGTAGCAGGGATAGGTGAACCCGCCCGGCCCGTTAGGTGAGGCTCTGTGACACCGCCTCGTAGTGGTGGAGTCGTCCGCCGAGCATGTGGCGTTCCGCGGCGCCCTGGGCGTCGAACCGTCGGCCGGCCCACTCGTACGTCACAGCAACTCCGTAGGTCGGGAGTTCGAGGGACGGGGCGAGCATGATCTTGTATCGCGTCTCGGTGTACGCGATGCCGCCGTTGACGGTGTTGCCGTTGCCGAGGGGCACCACCTGCCCCGGGACCACCTTCTCGATGGTCTCGTATATCTCGTTTCCATGGCTGTTGTACTGAGGCGGCACGTAGGGCTGTTCGTAGGACACCTTGATGCGGTGCGGCCACAGCATTAGATCGCCCTCCGCCTGAACCTGTTTAGGACGAACAGCTCGGCGAGGGTCCAGCCGGTGAACCCGCCGCGCACAGACACGGATCCGACATCGGTTGCCAGCTGCTCGGGGTGGACAGCGAGGCGGGCGGCTGCGGTGGTGATGACAGCCGCGATCTGGTCGTTCGGCTCGGTGCCGGTGAATCCCTGGTCGCGGGTGTAGGCCATCGCCATCGCCGTGATGACGGTGACGGCCTGCCCGGCCAGGGCGACGAGCTGCACGTCGTCGCCCTGACCAAGAAAGTCGGCCACGTCCTGGCCGGTGACCGCCATGACTACGGGGCGTCGGTGAGGACGATGACGCCGGCCGGATGGAGCAAGCCGAGATCATGGCGGCAGGTGACGCGAAGGCCAACTTGGTCGAACTCGGCGTAGCGCTCGGTCAGGACCGTGACGGTGGGGCTGGTGTCGCGGGCAACGACCACCTGGCTGAAGTCCGCGAGGACCGCCTTGCCGACGGGCAGCTTGTTCGTCGGGGTCACGCTAACACCGAACAGCCGGTAGGTGGCGTCCGCGGTCAGGTCGGCCTCGAGGATGTACTTGCCCGAGGTGTCCTTGATCTTGCGCAGGGCGATGAAGTCCTGGGAGTTGATCAGCCACCGGTTCGGGGTGACTTCGGCGGCGTGGGCGAGCGCGAGGGCGTCGAGCAGCGAGTCGGGGTCGGTGACGTCCAGCTCGCCGGTCTGCACGCCGGGCTGATTGAGGATGCCTGTGATGCCGTTCGCGGCGCCGGTACCCGCGAGCAGGTCAGCGTCGAGCTTGTCGGAGACGTCCTTGACGAGACGCTGCTTGAGCACGGCGTCGATGCCGATCTGCGACTGACGGACCAGCTCGTTGGTGTAGCGGAGGATGACCTTGTGTGACGTGCGCTCGGTCGGCATGAGGGTCAGCTCGTCGAAGTCGACGTCGGCGGTGTCGGGGATGAGCCCGCCCTCGGCGACGGTGCCGACGGTGGCACCGGAGACCAGCTTGGGGATGCGCAGCACGCCGGCGGTGTCGATGATGCGGGGACCGGATGCGAGGACGACCGACGCGGCCTCGAGCGGCTGCACGAGCAGCGACGAGATGGTGTCGGCGAGAAGTTCGGGATTGGTAGCGGTCGTTTCCGCCATGAGATGCCTCCTGGGGCAGAGTCGGGGAGATGAACACCCGCGCCGCCAGGACGCTTGAAGGGGTCGCGTTCCAGACGCGACCCCTTCAATATACCCCATTGGGGTATCTAGTCGATCTTGATGTCGAGCACGGTGTCGGTGCGCAGCGCCTTCACCTCTTTGCCGTCGGCGTCGTAGAACTTGGTAAACGCGCCGTCTTCCTCGTAGCGTTCGGCCTCGAATTCGTACTTCGGAACGATCGGCATTGATTGCTCAGAGTTGATGCTGAAGTGTGCCATTGCATGCCTCCTGTTAGACGTTGGTACCGCGAAGCATGCCAAGAAGATTGACGCCACCGGAGCCGTTCCGTGAACCTTGCCCGATATCCCCGCCGACGCGACGTGCACCCAGGTGGGGCTTGCGGGCGAGGAGGTCGTCGATGGCCTGCGTGAGACGCGCCCCATCGTCCTCCAGGTGGGTGGCGTCGAATGGTAGATCGGTGGGATCGGCCAGCTTTCCGGTAGCGGTGACCATCGCGGTGTGCAGCCGCTGGGCCAGGTCGTCGGCGCGCGCGGCGGCATCGCGGGCGTCCTGCCGGTACTTGCCGTTCTCCTGCCGAAGCTGCTCGACATAGGAGCGCGGGAACATGTCGCTGTCAGCGATTTGATCGGCCTCGGGCTGCTCGCCTGACGAGGAGGTGGGGTCGGTCTGATCTACCCCATCGTCCTTCTCGTCCACCTGATCTACGTCAACATCCATAGTGCGGATGTCAGCGTCGCCATCCGTCTTGGTCGCATTTGAAATGCGGGCATCCTCGGTGCTCTGGTCGTCATTCATGGTCGAGTTCCTTTCGGGTGGGGATAGGGGTACAGCGGCAGCCGACGTGCCGGTGCATCGGTCGGCTGTTGGGGTAGACGTAGCCACCGGGCCGCAAGTGCTCTTTGCGGAGCCAAATGCACAGTTCGCACGCGCCGGCATTCACTCCACGGACATAGCCATCAATGCCGTGCGACCGGTAGCTGTGCGTCATCTGCTCCTGCGCCGCACGTGCAGGCTCGTCTCGGGCGAACCTGTCCAGGCGGTCCGCGAAATCCGCAGCCTCGAGCAGGCCGGCCAACGTCGCCGCGGCCTTCGCCAGACGCTTGCGCTCCGCGGCCGCGGTGATCGGCGCCGTACCGAGGGGCACCACCTGCTCGCCCAGCACCTCCAGCACGTACGCCGCCGCTGTGACGTCCGCGCCGCCACGGACCGTCGCATTGATCGCCGCGACCGTCTGCACCACCAGCTCCTCGAACGCGGCCGTGTCGATCACACCGGACTGCCACAGGCGGTGGGCATTCGCGAGGGCACGGGCCGACTCGTCGCCGAGGCTCTGCAGCCACGCGTCGAACCGGTCGATCAGCTCACGTTCGGTCATGCCGCGCCACCGAGAACCTTGGACACGTCGATGTTCGCCACGGCGTCGCGGGCCCGGGCGGCATGGATCTCCGCGATCTCCGCATCGCTGTAGCCCAATCGCTTGAGCGCGAACGAGGCGGGCAGGATACCGGCCTGGTGGAGCTTGACCACCGCGTCGGCCTCCTGCGCAGTAGACCGGGTGGCGGCGTCGGCCCACTCGACACGTACGTCGACCGAGGCCGGATCGGCACCGTCACGGACACCAACCAGCAGGCGGGCCACCGACTCCCAGCTCCTGCCCAGGCTGTGCATCTTCGTCTCAGCTCTAGCAGTCAAGGCCGCCTCGGATGCTCGGATGGCGTCGGCGCTGGTCGGGTTGTCGCCGCCGATGCCGAGCATGTGTTCGGGAAGTCCTGATACAGCGGAGATTTGGCGCATGATGATACCGACCGCGTTCTCGTAGCCGCCGAGGTCCGCACCCGGGAGCTGCCCGAACTTGGCGGCGTCACCCTCAGCGACGAGGAACGCCGTGCCCTCATTGAACGGCGACACCGCGTTGCCGTCCTCGTCCTCAGCGAGTTCTACGCCCGTAGCCCACCGACGCGGACGGGCCGAGGTCTCGGACGCGATCATCATGTCCGAGAGCAGCTTGACGAGTGCCGCCGAGAGGTCGATGACGGACTCCATCTCGGACGTGCCCTCGGTGTCGAGCAGCCGGTCAGCGTTGGTGAACCGGACCACGGGAGGCACGCCGAGGGGGTTGTCGAACTCGTCGATGAGCTTGAATCCGGCGGTCGTCGCCCCGGTGCTGTTGGCCCGGTAGCGCTGCACGCGGTCGGGAAGGAACAGCGTCGCTTCGGTCGTCGTGGTGGTCTCCCAGCGCTTGAGTGCGGCGGTCACCTGCCGGGTGGCGGGGTCGATGAGCGACGACATCTGGTGCGCGGACTCGATGGACACGGACGGACGGCCCGTCGAGTCGGACCACACCAGCGCGTACGCGGCACCGAGCACCAGGGCCTCGCGGTGTGCGACCGGACTCATCTGGTCTAGATCGCACCTGGTCCAATCAGCCCACACGTCCGCGCCGGAGAAGCCCGTGATGCGGAGACGTTCGACGATGCTGTCGACGAGGATCTTCGGAATGTTCGCGCGGACCTGGCGCAGGCGGCCACCGAGAAGGGCAGCGGCTTCGGGGGCCAAGTAGCTCAAGGGGCTGTTGCCCGCGTACTCGCGATCGAGGCGGGCGTATCGGCCGGCGGGAGCGTCGACGGCCTGGAGCAGGGTGGTCAGGATGTCGGTCATGGGTCAGTACCTTCTAACTGCCGCAACGCGGCTTCGGGGTTTGTGGGATGCGAGCCAGGCGCTGCGCGAGTAAGCCATCACGGCACAAGCCGCGAGGTCGATCTTCTTGGCGGTCCTCGAGCGGGACCGCTTCGCGAGCCGGTACCCGCGTGCGTCCTCCGCGACCACCGCCGCAGCGATGTGCGCGGCCAGACGCTCGTCGCCGGAGTGCGACAGGTTGCCGTTCACGCACGCGGAGTACAGGTCTGTCGTCGCCGCAGTCAGACGCGACGGTGAGTGCGGGAACTCCACCACCGGCAGCCGCTCGGCTTCGAGCACCTGCAGCGTCCGGGTCCACCGGAATGGATCCGCTACGATCTCGCGGACCTTGTAGTCCTTGCACGCCCGCCGGATCCGGTCCTCCACCTCGGCGATCGGCACCCGGTAGGACTCGTCACCCGCCGGCCGCTCCCACACGCCGAGCACATCGAAATGGGGGGCCTCGTCGACGGTGGCGAGCAGCAGCGCCGTGGTGTCGTCGGAGAACGAACCGTCGAGCGCGATCACCACCTCCGAGCCGAGCGGAATCACCGCGCCGGTGGACAGGCCAGACCACACGCCCTCAGGCAGGAACGAGCCCTCGGTGTCGGTGGCGAGCTGGCACAACCGGGCACGTCGAAACGTCGCCTCACGCGTCTTCGGTGGCAGCAGCGCCACCAGCGCGTCCCGATGCAGGAAGTCATCCAGCGCGGGATTCGCCAGCTCCCAACAGTGCTCACAGTCCACCGGGTGATGCTCGAACCCGGCGGCAGAGAACTCACGGAACAACAGCGTCCGGTCGTCCGGGTGATCGCGGTGGTAGTCCCGCAGCGACAGCAGCACCTGGTCGTCGAGGTTCGGGCCCGGGGTGCCGATCGCGACGAGGACGGACTTCTCGCGCTTGCCCTGGGCGAGCTGCACCACCTCGAAGACATCGCGGTTCACCACACCCGCCTCGTCGACCAGAGCCAGCACGTAGTCCAGACCCTCGAGAGCGGCCGGCGATGCGGGCAGGCAAGAGAACACCGAGTCCGTCGTCGGGATCACCAGCTTGTCCTTGAACACCTGGCACCGCGACGACAGATCCTCGTTCAGCTCCACCATGCGCCGAGCAGCGTTGAACGCCAGCCCGGCCTGCCGCTCGTCCACGGCGACCACCACCACGTTCGCGCCCTCACCGCCGGTGAAGAACCGGTACAGCGCGATCGCCGCGTTCAAGGTCGTCTTGCCCTGCCCGCGGGGGAACATGATGCCGACGGTGCGCGCTCCGGAATCCAGCACGTCACGAGCAACGTCGACCTGCCAGTCCCGCAGATGCAGCTTGCCCTTCGCGCCAGTGCCCTTCGGCACCCGCAGGAACTTGTCCGCGAACGCGAGGAATCGCTCGGACTCCACCGTCGACCTGGGGCGAAACGGGAGCGCTGTGGCGTCCACCGCGGCCTTCGGACCGGCCTTCACGCATACCCCCCGGGGGTGTATAACGGTCTCTGCGCCTTGCCCCCGGGCGGAGAAGGGGCCTCAGGGGGCCTACTCCCCACCTGTACGGCTCGCTGAGCGACTGGGACGAGCTTTCGGTACTTGACCTTGCGTGTGCGTGCCTGCTCGCTTAGAAGGCGATTCAGGACGTCTGTTGCTTCGGCTAACGTGAAGGTGGCTCCTCGTCGGCCGTTGCAGGTGCGGCAGAGGACGCGCAGGTTTTCCACCTCGTACGTGAGTTCCGGGTAGTCGACGATCGGCAGGATGTGGTCGACCTGCAGGTTGCTGGTGCTGCTGCACAGCTCACAGAACGGTGCCTGCCGGCGGAGGCGTCGGGATAGGTTCTTCCACCTGCTGGTGTTCCAGTGAGCGCTCTTCTTGTCACGTCCGGTCTCTGCTGGCTTGCAGTCGGTGCAGTACGTGCCGCTGCTGATGAGGTCACCGCATGTAAGGCAGGGTCGTGCGGTCATGGTGTCTCCGTCTCGAGGGCGTCGGCGATTCGGTTTGTGAGGTCGCGGGCTTCATCTGCGCTCATAACCCAGGTGTCGCCGCCGAGTCGGACCATGACCTGGCCGGCATTGATGGGCGTGACGGTGGCCTCGCCGCGACGCTGCATGCGTTTCACCAGATGTCCTCGGGATCGAAGAGGGCGGGATCATCGTGTAGACCAGCACTGTCTTGTTCATCACCTCGTGCGTCGGCTGCGGCATGGGTGATGTATACGGCGGTGAGTCCGTGGGGTAGCTGGATGTGTTCGGTCACGGTGTGCGCTTTCATGAGGCTCGGCGGTGGAGGGTGGAGAGCACGGATTGGAAGAGCGGTACGTCGGGCTCAGGCCTGATTTCCATCAACCAGATGTGGATCCCGTTGCGGGTTTGGGGCCTGGTGGATTCGCTGTATGCGGTGAGTAGCCAGTCGACCGTGCTCCGCACGGCGTCGTCGGCGAGGTCGGTGAGGCCGGCGAGGTTGTTCTCGTCGACGATCTGTTGCGCGATGTCTTCGAGTTCGACGATGAGGTCTCGCCGGAGGAGGTGTTGCCACTCCGCGTAGCGGGGGGCGGTGTTCTTCTTGTCTTCGGGGATGAAAGGTTGGTTCTTCTCGACGAAGATGCTGGCGGGTCGGATCGCGGTGGTCTCGCGCGCGCCCGCGCCCGCGTTTACTAACGCAACGCCCCCAGCGAGCGGATCTATTGGTAGCGGATTTATTGGAGCGGGTTTATTGGGTAGCAGTCCACTGACGGTTGAGGAGCGCTGGACTGACGGTTGAGGAGCGCTGGACTGACGGTTGACATAGCTCTCAACCGGTAGCCCACTGACGGTTGAGGCGGATTCCTCCACAGGATCAACAGTCAGTGGGCTGTCGGTCGAGAAGGTCAGCTCGTAGGCAGATGCCCACTTGCGGCCGTCACCTGACCGACCGCCGCGGGCGGTACGACGGAGTAGACCGAGGTCGACAAGCGACTTGAGGGCGAGGCGCGCACTGGTCTTCCCCATGCCCGTGGTAGCGGCCAGCGACTCGTATCCCAGAAAGATGTCCCGCCCGTACTCGTCGGCCTTGTTGAACGCCGCGGTGGCGGCGTACAGCTGGGTGGCCGTGAGTCCTGGCGTCCGGGTCACCTGCTTGAGCCAGTTGAACTTGAACGCCCCCGACCGCTCCCCACGGTCAGGGGGCGGCGGGGTGGTACCCGTCAAGCGGCCTTCTCGGCGTAGGCGGCATCGAGCGCGGCGACCACCTTGGTCATAGCGTCGAGGGCCGCGTGCCACTGGTGAGGCTGGTGGCCGATCTTGATGGTGGCGCCGTACTTCGGAGTGATCCACAGCTCGGTCACGATCTCCACATCGAAGTCGCGGTCGGCGACGGCGATGAACTCGACCCAACCGGTGTCGGAGTCGCCGTCGACGGTGACTACCTCGTCGGCCAGCCACTCGGTGTCGACGCCCTTCTCGCGGACGATCCACGGCGAGGCCTGGGTGGTGGCGGTAGACTTGGTCATGATCGGCTCCTTAGGTGGGGTGTGGTCGGTTGCCTCGGATCTCGTGCCTGCAAGCTGGTGATCCGGGGCATTCCGCGTCTTGCGGAGGTCTTCGGTGTAGTCGTCCTCGATGAGTCCGAGGTCGCAGTGGGATTCCTGGGGTCTGCTCACGGTTCCTCCTGGGCGAGTGCGGCAAGGTGTGAGTGCCAGGTCGCTGTCTCACCGGTGATGTCGGTGTGGACGGTTGCGCGGGCCCGGTCCTCACGGGGGATGCGGGCTGCGGCTTGCTGCATGCCGCGTTCGATGAGCAAGGCGCGCAGGTAGACCTCGAGTGCTTGCCCCGCCGGCTCAGCTTTCAGCTCGTACGCCCGCACAGCTCGCACGATCTGCGACTGCGACCAGGTGATGCCAGCGCGGTCGAGGATCTGACGGGCACGTTCACGGTTGCGGGCAGGCTTCACCGCGGTCTCTCCGTCTCGGACGGAGGTTGTGGGGGTGCTCACCTATGCCGCGCCTCGCGGAGTTACGACGCTGCCCTCGATGTAGGCGTGTACGTCCTCCCAGCGGTAGGTGATGCGACGCCCGCCCGCATCCTTGATGTACGCCGGCCCGCGGCCCAGGTATCGCTCCTGGGCAAGTTGCGCCGTCGTCATGCGCCGGTACTCGGCGACTTCCTTGTTGGTGGCGATCCCCGTCCGTGGGGTGAAGGTCGTGATGGACACTGAGATACTCCAATCTGGATTGCGAACGAATGTCGCTATTGGAGTTCTACCATGATGGATTGAGCGAGTCAATCCAAAGTGGATTATCATGAGGTCTCATGAGTGCCGAACTGACAGCCGAGCAGCGCATCGCCGCGAACCTGAAGGCGATTCGCGAGGAGAATCGGATGACGCAGGAAGATGTTGCGGAAGCGATGTCGAAGCGTGGGTATCGCTGGCATCAGGCGACGGTCTACAAGGTGGAGAACGGAAGCCGTCAAGTACAGCTCGGGGAGGCAACCGCCCTGGCGGAGGTATTCGATGTGCCACTCAGTCAACTGGCTGCCAGCACTCAAGCTGCTGTGGGCTCGGCCCGCCTGTCTTGGTTGGACGATCTGACGAAGCAGGCCCGGAGGGATGTGGTTATGGCAGTGAGGGGTTGGCAGTTCGAGCAGAGACGCTTGGCGGAAGCCCTCAGTAGCGACTCTTGGGGGCAGGGCGAGGAGGAAGACGGATCTTGGCCGGGCGGCGACCTCGGCCCGTTCGCTTCGCCCAAGGTGGCATTCAGTGCGTTGCCGAATCACACTCAGAACGAGATCCGACGCCGCGCGTCCGAGACGGTCGAGGACGTACTCGCGCTTCCAGACGACAAATACCCGTTCTGATGGCGACCGTTGAGTCGTACACGCTGCAGTCCGGAGCCCGCCGCTACCGGGTCCGCTACCGGATGCCCGACCACCGGCAGACCGACAAGCGTGGGTTCACCACGAAGCGCGCCGCCGAGGCGTTCGCGGCCACCGTCGAGGTGGAGAAGCTGCGAGGAGAGTACGTACCGCCTGCACTCGGGAGGATTACGGTCGGCGAACTAGGGCCGGACTGGCTCGCGGCTAAGAAGATCGCCATGAAGCCCAGCGGGTACCTGACGTACGACACCGCGTGGCGGGTGCACGTCGAGCCGCGGTGGGCTGGGACTGCGGTCGCCTCGATCACCACCGGGGAAGTCGAAACGTGGATCACTGACATGCAGCGCACCGTGACCAAGCTCGAGGTCCAGAGCGACGGCACCGAGGTGGAGAAGGTCGTGAAGAAGGGCGCCGGGGCTGTGGTGGTGCTCCGCGCGTACGGGATCCTCGCGGGGATCCTCGACGGCGCGGTCAAGGCGGGCCGTCTCGCGCGCAACCCTGCGCGCGGCGTCGAGAACCTGCCACGGAAGCCCTCGAAGAAGACGACCCGGCGATATCTCACGCACGCCCAGGTGGACCAGCTCGCGGCAGAGGCCGGCGACCGCGCGACGCTCGTCTACTTCCTCGCGTACACCGGCCTGCGATGGGGTGAGGCGACCGGCCTGCGCGTCGAACACCTCGACCTCCTGCGGCGTCGGCTCACCGTCGCCGAGAACGCGGTCCTCGTCGGCACCGTCGTCCGCGTTGGCACGCCGAAGGGGCACGAGGCACGCACCGTCGCGCTGCCCGAGTTCCTCGTCGAGCTGCTCGCGAAACAGTGCGAGGGCAAGCCCCGAGACGGACTGCTGTTCCCCGGGCCGGACGGTGCGCACCAGAAGCTGCCGGCGTCGGGTACCGGGTGGCTTGAGCATGCGGTGCGTCGCGCTGGGGTGCCGAGGGTGACAGCGCACGACCTCCGGCACACGGCGGCGTCGCTCGCGGTGCAGGCCGGCGCGCACGTCAAGGCGGTGCAACGGATGCTCGGCCACGCCTCCGCGGCGATGACCCTGGACGTCTACTCGGACCTTTTTGACAGTGACCTCGACGCCGTTGCGATCGCGCTGAATCAGGCCCGTTCAGCGCCGAGTGTGGGCACTATGTGGGCACCGACCGCCGACGCGGGGGAGTAGTCGGGGGTATCGCCTGTTCAGGGCTGTGCAACGTGGGTGCGCCCGGGGAGACTTGAACTCCCACACCCGGAGGTACTGGAACCTAAATCCAGCGCGTCTGCCAATTCCGCCACGGGCGCGTGCGGCGGGGACGTAGGGCCCGGCCGCGGCGCAGGTCACGTTACCGGCATTCGGACACTCCCGCCGGGACGGGTACCGTCGAGGTCGTGAAACGTCGCCGCCATCGTCCCGCGCTGATCGCGTTCGTGGTGATCGCGGCCGCGGCCTGCCTGGCGCTCGGCTGGTGGCAGTGGGGCCGCTTCGAATCCAGCGCGGGATCCGCCCGCAACCTCGGCTACGCCATGCAGTGGCCGCTGTTCGCGGTCGCCTTCGTCTGGGGCTACAAGCGCTTCGTCCAGCTCGAGGACGAGGCGGAACTGCAGGACCGCCTGGTCGCCGAGGGGGAGGACCCCGTCGAGCCGCCCGGTCCCGCGTCCGACGCCGGCGCCCCCCGCGCGGCCGGCGTGCGCACCACCGAACCGTCGTCGGCGACGCTCACCGCGATCCCCGAGGGCTTCCTGCCCAGCCGGGCGCCGGCACCGTCGGCCCCGGACGCCGCGCCGGACGACCCGGCGCACGACGAGTACAACCGGCTCCTCGCCGAACTGGCGGGGAGCGAGCACACCGAGGAGACGAAGTGACCCGAGCCGCCAAGCCGACCGCGCAGCAGTTGGCGGACAAGCGTCGTGCGCAGATCCGGGGCGCGCTCACGCGCTACCGGTTCATGGCGAATTTCACCGGTTACTTCCTGCTCATCCTCTGTGCCGAGATGATCTACAAGTACCTGCTGGCCCCGGCGTTCGACTGGCCGATCCCGGGCTGGCTCGGCCTCATCGCGATCATCCACGGCTGGGGGTACTTCATCTACCTCATCCTCACGCTGGACCTCGGCGTCAAGGTGCGCTGGCCCGCGCCGCGCTTCCTGCTGACGCTGCTCGCCGGCACCATCCCGCTCCTCGGTTTCTACTTCGAGAAGAAGAACTCCGACGAGATCCGCGCGCAGTACGACCTCTGACCCGCTGACACCGACGACGCCGCCCGCTCCCATCGGGGAAGCGGGCGGCGTCGTTCGTGGGGCGCGGGGGATCAGGCGTAGATCTCGGCCACGTCGTCGGCGTACTTGTCCATCACCACGTTGCGCTTGACCTTGAGCGTCGGCGTCAGTTCGCCGCCCTCGATGGTGAAGTCCGTGGTCAGCACGCTCCACTTCTTCACCTGCTCGGCCTTGGACACGAGCGCGTTCGCCGTCGCCACGGCGGAGCCGATCTCGGCGAGCAGCGTCTCGTTCGCGGCGGCCTCCTCGAGGGTCATCTCGGCGGGCAGGCCGTGCGCCGCGAGCCAGCCGGGCAGGGCCTCCTGGTCGAGGGTGATGAGCGCGCCCACGAAGGGCTGCTTGTCGCCGACGAGCATGGCCTGCGAGACCAGCGGGTGCTGCCGCAGCGCGTCCTCCGTCTGCGCGGGCGCGACGTTCTTGCCCGCCGCGGTCACGAGGATCTCCTTCTTGCGGCCCGTGATCGACAGGTAGCCGTCGGCGTCGAGGGAGCCCAGGTCGCCGGTGTGGAACCAGCCGTCCTGCAGCGCCTCGGCGTTGGCCTGGGGGAGGCCCCAGTACCCGCCGAAGACGACGGGGCCGCGGAGCAGGATCTCGCCGTCGTCGGCGATCGCGACCTCGTTCCCCGGGACCGGGCGCCCCACGGTGCCGATCCGCTGCTCGGTCGGGGTGTTGCAGGTGATGGCCGCGCTGGTCTCCGAGAGGCCGTAGCCCTCGTAGACGGTCACGCCGGCGCCGCGGAAGAAGTGGCCGAGGCGCGCGCCGAGCGGGGCGCCGCCGGAGACGGCGCAGGTGCAGTTGCCGCCGAGCGCCTCGCGCAGCTTCGAGTAGACGAGCTTGTCGAACAGGGCGTGCTTGACCTTGAGCACCAGGCCCGCGCCGCCCGTGTCCCGGGCCTTGCTGAACTCGATCGCCGTGTCGACCGCGGCGGTGAAGATCTTGCCCTTGCCGCCCTCCTCGGCCTTGCTGCTCATCGTGTTGTAGACCTTCTCGAACACCCGCGGCACGCTGAGGATGTACGTCGGCTTGAGCTCCGCGAACAGGCCCGTCAGGTTCGACAGGTCGGCGGTGTGCGCGACGCGGATCCCGTGGTGGACCGCGGCGACCGAGATCGCGCGGGCGAAGATGTGCGCGAGCGGCAGGAACATCACCGTGCTCGCGTTCTTCCCGGCCATCTTGTCGAGACCCTCGTGGATCGCGTCGTACTCGCTGAGCAGGTTGTCGTGGGTGAGCACGACGCCCTTGGGCTTGCCGGTGGTGCCCGAGGTGTAGACCAGCGTCGCCTCGGCGGAGGCCTCCACGGCGGTCGCGCGGGCGAGGTAGTCGTCGTCCGACACGCCGGCGCCGTCGGCCACCAGGGCGTCGACCAGGCCCTCCTCGATCACCCACACCTGGGTGCCGGCGGGCACGCCCGCGGCGATCCGCTCGGCGGTCGCGCGGGTATCGGTGATGAGCGCGATCGACGCCGAGTCCGTGAGGATGTGCTCGACCTGCGCGGCCGAGTTCGACTCGTACACCGCCACCGTCGACCCGCCGACGGACCAGTTCGCGTAGTCGAGGAGGGCCCACTCGTAGCGCGTCGGGCTCATGATCGCGATACGCGTGCCCACCTCGACTCCGCGCGCTATGAGTCCCTTGCCGATCGCGGTGATCTGCTCGTTGAACTGCGCGGCGGTCACGGGCGTCCAGCCCGGCCCGGACGGGCGCAGGAACAGTTCCGTCGACGGTGCCGACGCGGCGAGGTCCCGGACCCGGGTGGTCAGATTGTCCGATGGTGCGTGGGTCCGGGTCGGTTCCGTGGACTCGATGCGCAACTTCATCTCCTCATGCAGATAGTGGAATGAGCACAACCTATCGGAGGATGTCCGAATCCGATAGTGTTTCGCGTGCACGGCGGATACCGCATATGCTGGGGAAACAATGTCTGATGAATTCGGTGCTGAGCGCACCGCCCCCGCCGCCGTCGCCACCGACGTGCAGGCCCCGGAGAACGAAGCCGATCCCGTGACCTTCCTCGACCTCGGGATCGATGAACGCGTCCTGCGTGCACTCGCCGAGGTCGGCTACGAGAACCCGTCGCCGATCCAGGCCGCCACGATCCCGCCGCTGCTCTCCGGGAGCGACGTCGTCGGCCTGGCGCAGACCGGCACCGGTAAGACCGCGGCCTTCGCCGTGCCCGTGCTGTCCAAGATCGACGGTGACAGCCGCAAGCCGCAGGCGCTCGTGCTGGCCCCGACCCGCGAGCTGGCGCTGCAGGTCTCGGAGGCCTTCGGCAAGTACGCCGTGCACATGCCGAACATCACCGTGCTGCCGATCTACGGCGGCCAGAGCTACGGCGTGCAGCTCTCGGGCCTGCGCCGCGGCGCGCAGATCATCGTGGGCACGCCGGGTCGCGTGATCGACCACCTCGAGAAGGGCACGCTCGACCTCTCCGAACTCGAGTTCCTGGTGCTCGACGAGGCCGACGAGATGCTCACCATGGGCTTCCAGGAGGACGTCGAGCGGATCCTCGCCGACACCCCGGAGTTCAAGCAGGTCGCGCTGTTCTCGGCGACGATGCCCGCCGGCATCCGCAAGATCTCCAAGAAGTACCTCCACGACCCGGTCGAGGTCACCGTCAAGGCCAAGACGGCGACGGCCTCGAACATCACCCAGCGCTACCTGCAGGTCGCGCACCAGCGCAAGCTCGACGCGCTCACCCGCCTCCTCGAGGTGGAGGAGTTCGACGGCATGATCATCTTCGTCCGCACCAAGTCGGCCACCGAGGAACTCGCGGAGAAGCTGCGCGCCCGCGGCCACGCCGCCGCCGCGATCAACGGCGACATCGTGCAGGCGCAGCGCGAGCGCACGATCGGCCAGCTCAAGGACGGCAAGATCGACATCCTGGTGGCCACGGACGTCGCGGCCCGCGGCCTCGACGTCGAGCGGATCAGCCACGTGGTGAACTACGACATCCCGCACGACACCGAGTCGTACGTGCACCGCATCGGGCGCACGGGCCGCGCCGGCCGCAAGGGTGATGCGCTGCTCTTCGTGACCCCGCGCGAGCGGCACCTGCTGCGCGCCATCGAGAAGGCCACCCGGCAGCCGCTCACCGAGATCGGCCTGCCGTCGGTCGAGGACGTCAACGCACACCGCGTGGAGAAGTTCGGCGAGTCGATCACCGAGAACCTCAGCAACGACCACCTGCAGCTCTTCCGCCGGCTGATCGAGGACTACGTGGGCGCCAACGACGTCCCGCTGGTCGACGTGGCCGCCGCGCTCGCGCTGCAGTCGCGCGACGGTGCGTCGTTCCTGCTCAAGCCCGACCCGCCCGAGCGCGAGCGCAACGCCCGCGACCGCAAGGACCGGGACTTCGGCGACCGCGACGGCCGGCCCGCGCGCGGCCGGGACCGCGACCGCGAGCCGTCGACGCACCGCAAGACGGGCCGCCCGATGGTGCCGTACCGGATCGCGGTGGGGAAGCGGCAGCACGCGACGCCGTCGCAGATCGTGGGCGCCATCGCGAACGAGGGCGGCCTGCGGCGGAGCGACTTCGGTCACATCAGCATCCGCCCGGATCACAGCATCGTCGAACTGCCGGACGATCTGGGGCGTGACGTCTTCGACGCGCTGGAGCGGACCCGCATCTCGGGGCAGCTGATCCACCTCGAACGGGACCCCGGCGCACCGTCGGGCCGGCCCGGCGCGGGCAAGCAGCGATTCCGGGCCGGGCGCAAACGCTGAGGAACGCGGTGGGCGTTTGCTCACAGGTGTATTAACCTTTAGTCAAGGTGTAGCCCGAGTCGGGGCGCGCCGACTGTCGGCTGCCGCCGACCCTAGAGACTTGAGGAGCGCATGACCGCCGCCGGTGAGCAGGGCGACGGCCCGGGTGGCCGTCGGGATCGCGTCGTCCGCCTGCTGCAGTACCTGGACGAGCTGATCCGGTCCCGCTCCGTGGTCACGCGCGACGTCGACGACCATCTGGCAGTGCTGCCGCTCACCGGCGACGGTGCGCTCACCGACACGTGGGACGCCGACGCCAAGCCCGGCGGCACCATCTTCACGGTGCCGCGTGACGACGCACCGGATTCGCCCCACTCGCGGTTGCTGCGCGTCTTCGACGAGCTGACCGATCATCCGGAGTCCGTGGAGCTGGTGCTGGCGTCGGGCCTGCTCACCGCCCGCGACGGCGACACGGCCATCCGCGCGCACCTGCTGACGCAGCCCGTGCTCCTGGAGCGCGACCGGCGCGGCAAGCGGCTCAGGGTGGTGCTGCCCCGCGACTCCGTGCCGCGCGTCGAGGACTCCCTGCTGCTCGCGGGGCTCGGATCCTTCGATCTCTCCGGCTCGGCCGAGCTGCAGACCGAGCTGCGGGAGAATGCCCGCACCGTGCTCGACCCCGCGTGCCAGGAGTTCACGACGCGGTGGCTGGACGCCGCGGTGAAGGACGGGGGAGCGCACGTCGAGTTCGCGCCCGCGCTCGTGCTCCGCACCCGCGGCTCCGCGCCCCTGCTGGGTTTCTACGACGCGATGAAGGCCGACGTCTCCGATCCCGGGCGGGACGTCCCGATCGGCCTCGCGCAGCTCGTCGAGGGTGTGAGCTCGGACGAGCGGATCCGGCAGCTCGCCGCCGACGGCGCGATGAGCCCGCTCGAACTGCTCGACGAGGCCTACTACGTGCTGCCGTCGAACGTGGAACAGCGGGACATCCTCGCGCACATGGGCGCCGACTCCGGCGTCGTCGTGGAGGGGCCGCCCGGCACGGGGAAGACCCACACCATCGCGAACCTGCTCGCCGCCCTGCTCGCGAAGGGCCAGCGTGTCCTCGTCGTCTCCGAGAAGGCGCAGGCGCTCGCGGTCCTCGAGGAGAAGCTGCCGCCGGAGGTGCGCCAGCTGGTCGTCTCCGTGACCGACGTGACCAAGGACGGCTCGGCCTCGCTCGCCGCGTCCGTGACCGAGATCGCCACCCGCAAGTCCACCTACTCCGAGCCGCTCGCGGATGCCGAGCTGCGCGACCTGCGGGCCAAGCGGGACCGCGCCGTCGAGCGGCGCGAGGAGCTGGTCCGCGAGGTCTGGGCCCTGCGGACCGCGGAGAGCGAGGACTCCGACTGGCTGGCCTCGGCCTACTCCGGCAAGCCGGCGGAGATCGTCGCGCAGGTGCGGCGCGACGCCGACAAGTACTCCTGGCTGCCGGGTCCCGTCGACGGCGCGGTGCCCCCGCTCGACACCCGCGAGTTCGACCGCCTCGTCGCCCTGCTGCGGCGCAACGACGAGCTGTTCTCCCGCCGGCTCGCGCACAACCTGCCGGACCTGTCCGAGATCCCCGACGTCGACGAGCTCGAGGCGCTGTGCGCGACCTTGGCCGACTCGCCCCTCGCCGGCGCCGACAGCGGCGCGCTGACGCACGTGCTCGGCGGCGTGGACGCCGATCGCCTCGCCGTGATCCGCGCCCGCGCCGACGTGATCCACGAGCTCGTGGAGCGGGTGCGCCGGTACCCGCCGTCGGCGCAGCTGCTCGCCGAGGACATGCTCATCGGCGACCGCGCGCACCTCGCGTCGCGGTTGACCGGTCTCGAGGAGCAGATCGCCTCCGCCCGCACCGCGGACAGCGAGCTCGAGGGCGTCGTCGTCCAGCTCAGCGACACGCCGGACGCCAACGACCGGGCCGCGATCGACGACTACGCACGCCACCTCGCGCTGGGCAACGAGCCGCGCAAGCGGTTCCGCAAGCCGGAGCAGAAGCAGTTCGAGGCCACCGGTCTCGGCATCGTCGTCGACGGTGTCGAGGGCGCGGACAAGGCGCACCTGCGGGCGGCCGCGCAACACCTCAAGGTCGAGGACGTGATCGGCCGGGTGGGCGATGTGCTCCGCGCGCTGGGCCTCGAGGCGCCGCCGACCGATCCGTCGGGGCGCACCGCCACGCGCGGCCGCAGCGAGCGGCTCAGTCAGGCCGCCGACCAGTTGCTGCGCGCCCGCACGGTCGTGCGGCTGGTGGCCGAACGCGACCGGCTCGTGGAGGCCATGCAGGCGGTCTCCGAGCACGCCCCCCGACCGAAGGACCTCGCGGAGACCGACCGGACCGCGCGCCAGGTGATCGCTATCTCCGCGGCGGCCGGGGCGCGCGACGCGCACAGCCGGCTCGACGCGGTGCGGCTGCAGGTGCAGGAGGCGGTCGAGCGCGGACCGTCGCCCGAGGGCGACGCGATGGTCGCCGCGCTGCGGGGCTACAAGTACTCCGCCATCCGCGACGCCCGCCGCGCCTGGGACGCCGCCCGCGCCGAACGCGACGACCGCGGTGCGCTGGACCTGCTCGCGCTGCGGCTGCGCACGAAGGCGCCGGCCCTGTTCGACCTCGTCGCGCGCACCGCCGACGACCCGGTCTGGGACGTGCGGGTGCCCGAGCTGGCCGCCGCGTGGTCGTGGCGGCGCGCGGTCACCTGGGCCGCGTCGCGCGTGCACCCCGATGACGACGCCCAGCTCGAGGCCGATCTGCAGGCCGCCGAGCAGGACGTGGCGCACTACACGACCCGCATCGCGACCGCGAGCGCGTGGCGACAGTGCCTGCGCCGCATGACCTTCGACGAGATCCAGGCCCTGCACGCCTACCGCGACCACGTCTCGTCGATCGGCCGCGGCTCCGGCCGGCACGCCGAGCGCTTCCGCGTGGCCGCCCGCGAGGCCATGCGCCAGGCGCAGTCCGCCGTCCCCGCGTGGATCATGCCGATCTCGCAGGTCGTTGCGTCGATCTCCCCGGAACGCAATGCCTTCGACGTGGTGATCGTCGACGAGGCCAGCCAGGCGGACATCACCAGCGCCTTCCTGCTCTGGCTCGCGCCGCGGGTGATCGTGGTGGGCGACGAGAACCAGTGCGCGCCCTCGGCGTTCACCGGTGTCAGCCTCGACGACGTCTTCGCCCGCCTCGACGCCCAGCTGCCCGACATCCCGCCCTACCTGCGCGACTCGCTGACCCCGCGGTCCAGCCTGTTCACCCTGCTGCGCACGCGGTTCGGGCACACCGTCCGGCTGCGCGAGCACTTCCGGTGCATGCCGGAGATCATCGACTTCTCCTCGCGCCAGTTCTACAGCGACGCGCCGCTGATCCCGGTGCGGCACTACGGCGCCGACCGCCCGGTTCCGCTGCGCGTGACGCACGTGCCGAAGGCGGAGGTCGTGGGCGAGGGCGCGCGGATCAGCAATCCGGCGGAGGCCCAGGCCATCGCCGACCAGCTGGCGCGCTGCTTCGCCGACCCGCTGTACGCCGGCCGCACCTTCGGCGTCATCGCCCTGCAGGGCCAGGGGCAGGTCGACGAGCTGTACCGGCGGCTGCGCGAGAGCATCGACCCGGACGAGTGGGACGCCCGCCGCCTGCGGGTGGGCACGCCGCCGGACTTCCAGGGCGACGAGCGCGACGTGATGATGCTGTCGATGGTCGTGGCGCCCGACTACCGCTTCCGCGCGCTGACCGGCCGCGACTTCCAGCGCCGGTTCAACGTGGCCGCGTCCCGCGCGCGGGATCAGCTGTGGCTGTTCACCTCCGTCGACGAACACGACCTCAAGGCGAACGACCTGCGGGCCTCACTGCTGCGGTACATGACCCGCGCCGATGTCGAGGTGGCGCAGCCGATGCCGGCCGACGTGCCCACCGATCGCCGCGTGGAGCCCTTCGACAACCTCTTCGAGCAGCAGGTCTTCGTGCGGCTGCGCGACATGGGCTACCACGTGAACCCGAAGGTCGTGGTCAACAACCGGTCCATCGACCTCGTCGTCACGGGGGAGCAGGGCCGCCTGGCCGTGGAGTGCGACAGCGCCGATTTCGCGTCCACCCCCGAGCAGGCCCGGTCCGACATCGAGCGCGAGCGGGAGCTGCGACGGTGCGGCTGGGAGTTCGTGCGCGTCCGCGAGTCGGTGTTCGCGACCGACGCGGACGCCGCGATGTCGGTCGTGGTGCAGGCGCTCGATCGCCGGGGCGTGCGCCCCCTGACCCTGCAGCGCGCGCTCACCGTCGGAGAGCGCGCCGACGACGGCTCCGTCGAGGTGTGGGAGCCCGTCGGCCTCGACATCGACACCGAGTAGATCGCCGCGCGGTCAGGCCCGGGAGTACTCCGACGCCTCCCGCACCAGGTCGGGGTCGGGGCGCACGCCGGTGTAGAGCACGAACTGCTCCGCGGCCTGGAGCGCGATGACCTCCGCCCCGGTGATCACCGTCGTGCCCGCGGCGCGACCCGCGCGCACCAGGGGCGTCTCGGGCGGCATCGCCACCACGTCGAAGACGGTGTCCGCGCCGGCGACGAGGGCCGCGGGGAAGGAGAGCTCCTCCGCGGCGGGTCCACCCGCCATCCCGACCGGCGTGGCGTTGACCAGGACCCGCGCCCCGCCGGGCGCCTCCGTCGCATGCCGGAAGCCGTACAGGCCCGCGAGCGCGGAACCCGCCGCGACGTTGCGGGCCACCACGGTCACGTCGGCGCAGCCGTGGTCGCGCAGGGCCGCCACCACCGCCTTCGCCATGCCGCCCGAGCCGTGGACCGCGACCGGCAGCGCCGGATCGACGCCGTGCGAGCGCAGCAGCGAGGCGACCGCCGCGTAGTCGGTGTTGTAGGCGTGGAGCACACCGTCCTCGTTGACGATGGTGTTCACCGAGTCGATGGCGCTCGCCGACGGCTCCATCACGTCGATCAGCTCGATCACCGCCTCCTTGAAGGGCATCGAGACGGCACAGCCCCGGACGCCGAGCGCGCGGACCCCACCGATGGCCGCGGGCAGGTCGGTGGTGGAGAAGGCCTTGTACAGGTAGTTCAGGCCGAGCTCGCGGTACAGGTAGTTGTGGAACCGGGTGCCGATGCTGCTGGGGCGGCCGGAGAGCGACATGCACAGCACGGTGTCGCGGTCGGGCATCGCGATCGAATCGTTCACCCGGTTCACCCTAATCCGGCGGCGCGGGAACCGTGGGCGTCCCTGGTGCGTCCAATTGATGTGACGGATTTCCAGGACATCGGGCAGACCGCGTGGGAGGGGATGGCGATCGCCGAGGTGCGGCACTTCGCGCGGGGGCTGTCCGGCTCGGGCGTCGCGGCGGACGCGCGTGCCATCGGCAGCGCGGGCAACGCCCACGCGGACAGCCTCGCGGAGCTGCAGCGCGACACGGTGATCCTGAGTACGCGGTGGAGCGGTGAGGCCAAGGATCAGTCGTACGTCGAACTGGGGGACTTCGTCCGGCGTGCGTACACCAACGCCGTCGCGCTCCGCAGGCTCGTGCAGAACGTGGACGCGCTGTCGGAGACGGCGTCCACGACGAACGAGCTGTTCAGCGACCTGCCCGATCCGCCCAGCGGTACCGGTCCGTGGGCGGACTCCGGCTACCGGAACACGGTGGCGGAGGCCATGCGCAGCACGTATTCCGCGCCCGTGCAGACGTCGGCGTCCACCCTGCCGCTCGGTACCAGCCGCGGCTCGGTCGGCTTCGATCACATCGGTCCGGGCAACACCAAGCGCGACTACACGGGGAGCGCCGCCCCGGAGGAGGCGCCGTCCGTCGAGCCGGCCGGAACGGGCGCGGGGAGCGGGACGGGAACGACCGGCGCCGGGACGGGCGCGGGAACGACAGACACGGGGACCGGTACGGGCGGCTCCGCGACCACGACCGACGGGACGGCTCGCGGGACCACCGACCCGCAGACCGGCGCGGCCGCGTCCGGGACCGGTGCGGGATCCGGCGCCGGGACGACGGGGGGTGGTTCCGGCACCGGGGCCGCTACCGGGACCGACACGGGCCCGGGCACCGATACCGGCACGGACCCCCTGCAGGACGACGCGGCGTACGACCCCGTCGCCTCCGCCGACGATCCGTCGTCGTCGCTCCTGTCGCCGTCGGCCGCGGTCCCGGTCACCTCGGCCGCGCGCACGGGCGCCGGGATCTCGGGGCTCGGCGGCGGCCGGGCCGAGGTCGGGCGGACCGCGTCGCCGCTCGGGCTCCGGCAGGACGCCGCCGTCGCGCGCTCGGCGGCGCCGCAGGTCGGGGCGGGCACCTCGACGGGCGCGCGGCCCTCGTCGGGCCCCTTCGGAATGCCGGCGGCGGGCGCGGGCGGACAGCGCGGGCAGGGCGACGGCCGGCACCGCGTGCCGGCCTACCTCATCGACCGCAGGAACGGTGAGGAACTGGTGGGTGGCATGCCGCTCGTCGGGCCGGGCGTGATCGGCCAGTGGAAGTCCGACGGTCCGCCGGACGCCCCGCGCCCGCCCGCGCCGCCCGCTACGAGCGAGCCGCGCCCGCGTTGATCGCCGCGACCAGCGCGGGCAGCGTCGTCGCCGCGGTGCCCCGCCAGTGGTACGAGGCGGCCTCGCTGAGCGGCGTCCGCTCGGGGTTGATCTCGATCACCGGGATCCCGGCGGCGAGCGCCGTCTCGGGCAGGCGCGCCGCCGGGTAGACGATGCCGGACGTGCCGACGACCAGCACCACGTCGGCCATGACGACCGCCGCCTCCGCGCGGCTCCAGGCGTCCATGGGCAGCGCCTCGCCGAACCAGACGATGCCCGGCCGCACCAGCGACAGGCAGTGCATGCACGTGGGCGGCGTGGCCCGCAGCTGCGGCGTGACGTCGGCATCGTCGGGGAGGAAGGCGTCGGCGCCCAGGTAGGGGGTGCCGCAGTGCTCGCAGCGCGGGGCGAAGAGGCTCCCGTGCAGGTGTGAGATCACCCGTGAGCCGGCCCGCTCGTGCAGGTCGTCGACGTTCTGCGTGACGATCGAGACGGTGCGGTGCGAGGCCAGCTCGGCGAGCGCGATGTGTCCGTCGTTGGGATCCGCCTGCCGGGCCACGTGCGCGCGCCACTGGTACCAGCCCCAAACCAGGGCGTTGTCGTTGTTCCAGCCGTCCACCGAGGCGATCGCCTCGGGCTCGTACTGCTCCCACAGGCCGGTCTGCGCCTCGCGGAAGGTCGCGATCCCGGATTCGCGGCTCATGCCCGCGCCGGTGAGCACCGCGACGGACTCGGCGGAGCGCACCAGCTCCGCGACGGCGGCGGGGACGGAGATCTCCGCGGGGCGGTCGGAAGGGTGCATTCCGGGCTGCATCGGCTCAGACTACCGACCGTCGACCGGGCCATGGGGTAGGTAACGATTCGATAACAACTGCTACTGGCGGGAAACATCGGTGATCGCCGTCACCCGCCGGTGGACCTGCGTGGATTCATGCGTGTATCGGCGTTCGGATACACCCGTGAATCGATATCTCCAAGCTACTCGCCGGTATACCGACTGGTTACATATCTGCACGTCAGAGCTGGTGCGAATCCTGTGTTCTCATGGGATACGGGTTTTCCGCGGGCCTGCCGCGGACGTGCCGTCATAGCGGCGCGCAGCGAGCTGATCCGAGGAGATTCATGACTGTCGACGACTTCGTCACCGCCAATGCACGCACCGCGAAGGGACCGCGGAGCAACGACGCGCTGGTGGACAGGTTGGCAGCGGGGGAGCAGTACGCGCTCGTCTTCGGCGGCCAGGGCGGCCCGTGGCTGCCGGGCCTCGTCTCGCTCCTGGAGCAGACCGGCCTCGCCGATGATCCCGAGTACCGCGACCTCTTCGACGGCTTCGTCGCGCGCGCCGACAGCGTGCTCGAGCCCGTTCGCGCCGAGCTGCTCCGCGCGCAGGCGCTGACCTTCGACCCGATGCGCTGGCGCGACGCCTCCATCGCCGCCTCCGAGGCCGAGACCACCGACGAGGAGGAAGAGGACGCCGGGCAGCCGGCGGCCGGCTCGCGCCGCCCCCTCGCCCCACAGGTCGACGGTGCCGTCTTCTCCGTCCCCGGCGTGCTGTTCGCACAGCTCGTCGCGCTCTACGGGCTCGAGGCCCAGGGTCTCGATCCGTGGGACGTGCCGCCCGTCGCGGCCATCGGCCACTCGCAGGGCCAGCTCGCGGTCTCCGCCTTCGCCTCGCGCGGCAACGAGGGCGACCTGCTCGCCATCGCGCGCCTGATCGGCGCCGCGGGCCGTGTCGTCGCCCGGCGCAAGGGTCTCGTCGCGCTCGGCGGCGCCACCCCGATGATGGCCGTCTCCGGCGTCCGGCAGGACAAGCTCGAGAAGCTGCTCGCCGACTTCACCGCCACCGTCTCCTTCGACGCCTGCGGCCCGGTGCTCGCGGTGCGCAACAACCGCAACTCCTTCGTGCTCACCGGCACCCCGAAGCTGCTCGCCGGCTTCCGCGAGTTCTGCGAGTCGGTCGCCGAGGCCGAGGAGGAGCAGCGCAAGGAGAAGCTCACCGGCGGCGCCGCGTTCGCCCCGAAGTTCGAGGACGTCGCCGTCGACATCGGCTTCCACCACCCCGCCCTCGCCGACGGTGTCGGCCTGGTCACCGAGTGGGCGGAGCGGTGCGGTCTCAACACCGAGACCGCCGCCCGCCTCGCCGCGGCCGTCCTGGTCGAGCCCGTCGACTGGGTCGCGGAGGTGGAGGGCGCGATCGGCAAGGGCGCGCGCTGGCTGATCGACCTCGGCCCCGAGGACATCGCCACCAAGCTCTCCGCCGCCCCCGCACGGGGCCGCGGCGTCGGCCTCGTCCCCGCCACCACGCTGCGCGGCGCCCGCAACCTCTTCTCGCCCGGCGGCGTGCCCGAGCTCCCCCTGGCCTGGTCGGAGTTCGCGCCGCGCCTGGTGAGCCTGCCCGACGGCCGCACGGTGCTCTCCACCCGCTTCACCGAGCTCACCGGCCGCAGCCCGATCCTGCTCGCCGGAATGACCCCGACCACCGTCGATCCCGGCATCGTGGCCGCGGCCGCCAACGCCGGCCACTGGGCCGAGCTGGCGGGCGGCGGCCAGGTCACCGAGCCGATCTTCGCCGATAACATCGCGAAGCTGACCGCGCTCCTCGAGCCGGGTCGCGCCGCGCAGTTCAACTCCCTGTTCCTCGATCCGTACCTGTGGAAGCTGCAGCTCGGCGGCAAGCGCATCGTGCAGAAGGCCCGCGCCGCGGGCGCCCCGCTCGACGGCGTGGTCATCACCGCCGGCATCCCCGAGCTGGAGGAGGCGACCGCCCTCGTCGAGGAGCTGACCGAGGCCGGCATGCGGCACGTCGCCTTCAAGCCCGGCACCGTCGAGCAGATCCGCCAGGTGGCGCGCATCGCCGCCGAGGTCCCGCAGTTCCCCGTGATCGTGCACGTCGAGGGCGGCAAGGCCGGCGGTCACCACTCGTGGGAGGACCTCGACGAGCTGCTGCTCGTGACCTACGCCGAACTGCGCGACCGCAACAACGTCGTGCTCGCGGTCGGCGGCGGCATCGGCACGCCCGAACTGGCCGCCGAGTACCTCTCCGGCGAGTGGTCGCGCAAGTACGGCGCGCCCGCGATGCCCGTCGACGGCATCCTCGTCGGCACCGCCGCGATGGCGACGCTCGAGGCCACCACGTCGGACGACGTCAAGCGCCTGCTCGCCGAGATCCCCGGCACGCCCGACTGGATCGGCGCCGGCCACGCCGGCGGCGGCATGGCCTCGGGCCGCAGCCAGCTGGGCGCGGACATCCACGAGATCGACAACACCGCGTCCGCGTGCGGTCGTCTGCTCGACGAGGTGGCCGGTGACGGCGATGCCGTCGCCGAGCGCCGCGACGAGATCATCGCCGCGATGGCGGGCACCGCGAAGCCGTACTTCGGCGACGCCGACGCGATGACCTACGCGCAGTGGCTCGAGCGCTACCTCGAGCTGTCGGTCGGCACCCGCGAGCAGGTCGCCGCCGCCGACCCCAGCCGCTTCGGCGACTACGGCTGGCTCGACATCACGCACCAGGACCGCTTCCTGTCCATGCTGCACCGCGCCGAGGCGCGCCTCGCGGCCGAGGACCGCGGCCCCATCGAGACCTCCTTCGCCGACGTCACCGCCACCGATGACGCCTACGCCGCGCTGGATCGGTTGCTCCAGCGCTACCCCGAGGCGGCCGAGACCCGTCTGCACCCCGCCGACGTCCCGTTCTTCGTGTCGCTGTGCCGCACCCCGGGCAAGCCGGTGAACTTCGTGCCCGTCGTCGACAAGGACGTCCGCCGCTGGTGGCGCTCCGACTCGCTGTGGCAGGCGCATTCGCCGCGCTACTCCGCCGACGAGGTGTGCATCATCCCCGGCCCGGAGGCCGTCGCCGGCATCACCCGCGTCGACGAGCCCGTCGGCGACCTGCTCGACCGGTTCGAGGCCGAGCTGGTCCGCCGTCGCCTCGGCGAGGGCGCCGTCGCGGACGCCGTCGCCGGCCGCCGCGTGGTGCCCGGCGTCGAATCCGTGCCGCTCGCGCGCGCCCTGGCCGCCACCAACATCCTGTGGGCCGGTCGTCTCGTGCACAGCCCCATCGCGCGCCTGGGCGCCGGCAGCACCTGGTCCGTCGAGGAGAGCGGCGATTCCGCGCTGCACGCCGCCACCGGGGCCCGCCTGCGGGTGACCGGCCCGAACGCCGTGGTCCTGGAGATCCCGGTCTCCGGTACCGACCTCGTCATCCCGATCCAGGTCCCCGACAGCTGCGCCGACGGCGGCGTTCCCGTCATCGAGCTCGGCGCCGCGAGCGAATCCATGTCCAAGCTGGTCGCGCTGGCCGCGGCCGGTGACCTGCCCGCGGTGACCGACGGTGCCGCCACCATCGACTTCGAGTTCCGCGCCGAGGACGCCGCCGACCACGCGGCGATCACCGCGGACAGCCTCCCCGTCGGCCTGTCGGCGCTGTACGGCGACGAGCAGCTGGCCGTGCCGGACGCCTTCGTCGGCCTGTGCTGGCCCGCCTCGTTCGCCGTGGTCGGCGCCGCCACCACGGCCGAGGGACGCCCGGTCGTCGAGGGCATGCTCGATCTGGTCCACCTCGACCACGCGATCGAGCTCGCCGCCAACCCGACGCCCGGCGCCTACCGCGCGACCGCGCGTCTCGAGGACGTGACCGCCACCGACATCGGCACCGTGGTCACCGTCGGCATCGACGTCCGCGCCCCGGGCGCGGACGCGCCCGCGGTCACCATGACCGAGCGCTTCGCGATCCGCGGCCGCACCGGTGAGGCCGAGCTGGCCGACCCGCAGCCCGCGGGCGGCGCCCGCGGCGAGACCGCCACCGAGACGCCGCGCAAGCGGGTCCGCCAGGCCGTGGTGAACGCGCCGCAGGACATGAGCGGCTTCGCCGCCGTCTCCGGCGACCACAACCCGATCCACACCTCGCAGGTGGCGGCGAGCCTCGCCGGCCTGCCCGGCCCGATCGTCCACGGCATGTGGCTCTCGGCCGCAGCGCAGCAGGTGGCGTCCGCCTCCAACGGCGACGTCATGCACCGCAAGATCCGCGGCTGGACCACCCGCTTCCTCGGCATGGTCCTCCCGGGCGACGAGGTGCAGTTCACCGTCGAGCGCGTCGGCATCGACCGCGGCGGCGAGCTGCTCGAGGTGACCGCCCGCGTCGGCGACGAGCTGGTGATGGCCGCCTCGGCCGTGGCCTTCCCGGCCGTCACCGCGTACGTCTTCCCCGGCCAGGGCATCCAGGGCAAGGGCATGGGCCTGAATCAGCGCTCGCGCAGCAAGGCCGCGCGCGAGGTCTGGGACGCCGCGGACGCGCACACCCGCGAGAACCTCGGCTTCTCCATCCTCGCCGTGGTCCGCGACAACCCGCTGTCGATCCGCGCGAACGGCACCGTCTACACCCACCCCGACGGTGTGCTGTACCTGACGGAGTTCACCCAGGTCGCGATGGCGACCGTGGCGTGCGCGCAGCTGGCCGAGCTCACCGAGATCGGTGCGCGCGTGGACGATCCGATCATCGCCGGCCACTCGGTGGGCGAGTACAACGCGCTGGCCTCGGCCGGCGTGCTGCCGCTCGGCACGATCCTCGAGACCGTCTTCCACCGCGGCCGCATCATGCAGCAGCTGGTGCCCCGTGACGAGCAGGGTCGCAGCCCCTACGCGATGGCCGCGCTCCGCCCCGAGCTGTTCGACGTCGACGATGCCGACATCGCCGAATGGGTCGAGGGCAACCTGGAGGGCGCCGATGAGTTCGCCGAGATCGTCAACCTGAACCTGCGCGGCGCGCAGTACGTCGTGGTCGGTAACCAGGCCGGGCTCGACGCGCTGGAGAAGGCGATCGCCGAGCGGACCGGCAGCCCGAAGGCCTTCCAGCTGGTGCCGGGCATCGATATCCCGTTCCACTCCTCGGTCCTGCGCGACGGTGTGCCGGAGTTCGCCGCCCGCCTGCAGGAGCTGGTGCCGGCCGAGTTCGACTACACCAAGCTCGTCGGCAAGTACCTGCCGAACCTGGTCGCGCGCCCGTTCGAGCTGACCGCCGACTTCGCGGTCTCCATCCTGGACGTGGTGCCCAGCGAGCCGGTCCGCGCGCTCGTCGCCGACTGGGACGCGGCCGCCGCGAATCCGATGGCCACGGCCCGCACGCTGCTCATCGAGCTCCTCGCGTGGCAGTTCGCGAGCCCGGTCCGGTGGATCGAGACGCAGGATCAGCTGCTCATCGACACCGACCACGGCGGCCTCGGCGTCGAGCGGTTCATCGAGGTGGGCCTCGCGTCCGCGCCGACGCTCGCGAACCTCGCCAGCCGCACCCTCGCACTCGCCTCGTACCAGCGCGCCGCCGCGACGGTGCTCAACGCCGAGCGCGACGCCGCGAAGGTCTTCGCGACCGACGAGGACGTCCCGGAGGACGAGGGCGCCGAGGCGGCCGCCGAGGACACCGCCCCCGCCGCGGCCCCGGCTGCGGCGGCCCCCGCCGCCGCGCCGGTGGCGAGCGCACCGTCGGGCGGCCCGCGCCCGGCCGACCTGACGTTCGACGCCTCGGACGCCACCCGCGCCATGATCGCGATCTGGACCAAGATGCGGCCGGACCAGTTGGAGAAGACCGACACCATCGAGACGCTGTGCGACGGCGTGAGCTCGCGCCGCAACCAGCTCCTCCTGGACCTCGGCTCGGAGCTCAACCTCGGCGCGATCGACGGCGCCGCGGAAGCGGACCTGCCGACGCTCGCGGCCACCGTCACCAAGCTGGCGCGCACCTACAAGCCGCTCGGCCCCGTGCTCTCGGAGACCGTCGGCAACCAGCTGCGCAAGCTGCTCGGCTCGACCGGTAAGCGGCCGAACTACATCACCGAGTACGTGACCGGCACGTGGGAGCTGGGCCCCGGCTGGGCGCAGCACACCGTGCTCGCCCTGGCGACCGGCACCCGCGAGGGGGCCTCGGTCCGCGGCGGCGACCTCGCGACCCTGCTCGACGGCCCGGTGACCAACGCGGCCGCGCTCGACGCGCTGATCGACCGCGCGGTCGCCGAGGTCGGCGCCGCCCAGGGCGTGCCCGTCGGGAAGCCGTCGGCCGGCGGCGGGGGCGGCGGCGCGACCGTCGACGCCGCGGCGCTCGCCGAGTTCACCTCCGCCATCACGGGGGAGGACGGGGCGCTCGCCGCGTCGGCCCGCGTGCTGCTGCAGAAGCTGGGCCTCGAGACGGTCGAGGGTGGCCTGCCCGCGCTCGACGACGAGTCGGAGCGGCTCGCCGCGCTGATCGCGACCGAGCTGGGCGACGACTGGACGAGCGCGGTCGCGCCGGCCTTCGACGCCAACAAGGCCGTCCTCATCGACGACCGCTGGGCCAGTGCCCGCGAGGACCTGCTCCGCGTGTGGAACATGGACCCGTCGACCTTCCCGACCTACAGCAAGCACATCCTGGAGACCGCCAAGGGCGCCGGCCCGGCGCTGGTCAACCAGGCGAAGTGGTGGGAGAAGAAGGCCACTGCGGCCGGCCGGCCGGAGCACGCCCGCGCCTACGCCTTCCTTTCCGGGCTCGCCGAGTCCACCCCGGAGCCGGGCGTCTACGCCGATGAGGTCGCCGTGGTCACCGGTGCCTCCGCGGGCTCGATCGCCGCGGCGGTCGCGGCGCGGCTGCTCGCCGGCGGCGCGACGGTGATCGCCACGACCAGCCGCCTCGACGACAAGCGCCTCGACTTCTTCAAGGAGCTCTACCGCACCAGCGCCCGCACCGACGCGTCGCTGTGGGTCGTGCCCGCGAACATGGCGAGCTACGCCGACGTCGACGCGCTCGTCGCCTGGATCGGCGAGCGTCAGGCCGAGACCGTGGGCCCGTACACCACGGTCCACAAGGAGGCCCTGGTCCCGACGATGCTGTTCCCGTTCGCGGCTCCCCGCGTCTCGGGCGACATGTCGGACGCCGGCCCGCGGGCCGAGCTGGAGATGAAGATCCTGCTGTGGTCGGTCGAGCGGCTCATCGCCGGCCTCGCCGCCATCGGCAAGGACACGGATCTGGCGTCGCGGCTGCACGTCGTGCTGCCGGGTTCGCCCAACCGCGGCATGTTCGGCGGTGACGGCGCCTACGGCGAGTCGAAGGCCTCCCTGGACGCCCTCGTCACCCGGTGGAACGCGGAGAAGTCCTGGTCCGAGCGCGTCACCCTGGCCCACGCCATCATCGGCTGGGTCCGCGGCACCGGCCTCATGGGCGGCAACGACCCGCTCGTCGAGGCCGTCGAGGCGGCCGGCGTGCGCACCTGGTCCACGTTCGAGATGGCCGACAAGCTGCTGGCCAACGCCAGCGCCGAGGCGCGGGAGCGGGCCGCGACGGCCCCGATCTTCGACGACCTCACCGGCGGCCTGGGCGGCGTGAACCTGGACATGAAGGCGCTCGCCGAGCAGGCCATGGAGGCCCGCCTGGCGGAGGCCGCCGAGGCCGAGGACGAGGGCACCATCGCGGCCCTGCCCGGCGCCCCGGTGGCGACCCTGCGCGAGCCCGACTGGGGTTCCGTCGAGGCGCGGCCGGAGGACATGGTCGTCATCGTCGGCGCCGGCGAGGTCGGCCCGTACGGCAGTTCCCGCACTCGCTTCGAGATGGAGGTCGACGAGCGGCTCTCCGCCGCGGGCGTCGCGGAGCTCGCCTGGGTGACCGGCATGATCACCTGGGAGAACGATCCGGAGCCGGGCTGGTACGACGCGGAGTCGGGCGAGCTGGTGCCCGAGGCGGAGCTGGCCGACAAGTACCACGACGCGGTCGTGGAGCGCTGCGGCATCCGCGAGTTCAGCGACGACGGCGACATCGTCGACCAGTCGGCGCCGCTGCTGGTGTCGGTCTTCCTGCCCGAGGACATGTCCTTCGTGGTCGCGAACGAGGCCGAGGCCCGCGCCTTCGCCGATGCCGACCCGGAGAACACCGTCGCGGTGCCGATGGAGTCGGGCGAGTGGCGGATCACCCGCAAGGCGGGCACGGAGATCCGCGTGCCGCGCCGCACCAAGCTGCTGCGCAGCGTGGGCGGGCAGGTGCCGGACGGCTTCGACCCCACCCACTGGGGCATCACGCCCGAGATGGTGGAGTCGGTGGACCGGCTCGCGCTGTGGAACCTGGTCGCCACCGTCGACGCGTTCATCTCCGCCGGTTTCGAGCCGGCCGAGCTGATGGAGTACGTGCACCCGTCGCACGTCGCCAACACGCAGGGCACGGGCATGGGCGGCATGAGCTCCATGCGCGACCTGTTCATCAACACCCTGCTGGGCGAGCCGAACCAGAACGACATCCTCCAGGAGGCCCTGCCGAACGTCGTCGCCGCGCACGTCGTGCAGAGCTACGTGGGCAGCTACGGCGCGATGATCCACCCGGTCGCGGCCTGCGCCACGGCGGCGGTCTCGGTCGAGGAGGGCGTCGACAAGATCAAGGTCGGCAAGGCCCTGTTCGCGGTGACCGGCGGCTTCGACGACCTGTCGATCGAGGGCATCACCGGCTTCGGCATGATGCAGGCGACCGCCGACAGCGAGAAGATGCTGTCGAAGGGCATCAGCCCGCGGCGGTTCTCCCGCGCCAACGACCGGCGGCGCGCCGGCTTCGTCGAGGCGCAGGGCGGCGGCACCGTCCTCCTCGCCCGCGGCGACGTCGCGGCGAAGATGGGCCTGCCAGTGCTCGGCGTGGTCGCGTGGGCGCAGAGCTTCGGCGACGGCGTGCACACCTCCATCCCGGCCCCCGGTATGGGTGCGCTGTCCGTGGCCGCGGGCGGCCCGGAGGCGCCGATGGCCCGCAGCCTGCGGCAGCTCGGGGTCGAGGCGGACGACGTCTCGATCATCAGCAAGCACGACACGTCGACCAACGCGAACGACCCGAACGAGGCGAACCTGCACGAGCGGATCGCCGCGTCGATCGGCCGCTCCGAGGGTGCCCCGATGTTCGTGGTCTCGCAGAAGTCGCTGACCGGTCACGCCAAGGGCGGCGCCGCCGCCTTCCAGCTGATCGGCATGTGCCAGATGCTCAACGATCAGGTGGTGCCGCCGAACCGCAGCCTCGACTGCGTGGACGACGAGATGCGCAAGTACCCGCACCTGGTGTGGCTGCGCGAGACGCACCGCTTCGACGAGAGCTTCCGGCCGAAGGCCGGCCTGCTCACCTCGCTCGGCTTCGGTCACGTCTCGGGCCTCATCGCGGTCGTGCACCGCGACGCCTTCCTCGCCTCGCTCGATCCGGCGGCCCGCGCCGAGTACCTGGCGACGGCGCGGGAGCGCGAGGTCGCGGGCGCCCGCGCGGTCCTCTCGGCCATGTGCGGCCGGTCGGGCCTGTACCGCAAGCCGCCGGCGGGCCGGCGCTTCGGCGCCGACGCCTCGTCGGAGGCGACGGACCGCAGCGAGGCGGCGCTGCTGCTCGACGAAGGCGTGCGGCTCGGACCCGACGGCACGTACTGCGCCGACGGATGCCGGTAGCCCGCTAGGCTTCCGCCATGGCCGTGGTGGGAGTCGGGATCGACGTGGTGCACGTGCCCGGGTTCGCGGAGCAACTGGCGCAGCCCGGGACCACGATGCTCTCGTCGTTCAGCCCCGCCGAACGACGGGACGCCGCGGGCGATGTGCGCTCTCTGGCCGCCCGGTGGGCGGCCAAAGAGGCCGTCTTCAAGGCGTTCTCGTCGGGGTACTACGCGCAGCGACCGGCCGAGAAGGAGGTCGGTGCGCGGGAGGTGGAGGTCGTCTCCGATGCGTGGGGGCGGCCGGCGGTACGGGTGTACGGCCGCATCGCGGCCGACCTCGGCCCGGATGCGACGATCCATGTGTCACTCACTCACGACGGTGACACCGCGGCGGCGTTCGCTGTGATCGAGAGAACTGAAGAGCGCGATGGTCCGAACGGACCGCAGTCGTGCACGGGATAGAGCCGAAAGGGAACAAGCGAGTGTTCAGCCGAATCGCCATCGTGAACCGAGGTGAGGCCGCCATGCGCCTCATCCATGCGGTCCGCGACCTGGCCGCCGAGACCGGGCAGCAGATCGAGACCGTCGCCCTCTACACGGACGTCGACCGCACTGCGACCTTCGTCCGCGAGGCCGACATCGCGTACAACCTGGGTCCCGCCGCGGCGCGGCCGTACCTCAACTACGAGCTGCTCGGCAAGGCCCTGCAGGAGACCGGCGCCGACGCGGCGTGGGTCGGCTGGGGCTTCGTCGCCGAGGATCCCGTCTTCGCCGAGAAGTGCGCCGAGGTCGGCGTCGTGTTCGTCGGCCCGAGCCCCGAGGCGATGCGGCAGCTCGGCGACAAGATCGGCGCCAAGCTCATCGCCGAGGAGGTCGGTGTCCCCGTCGCGCCGTGGAGCCGCGGCCCCGTCGAGACGCTCGAGGACGCGAAGGCCAAGGCGAAGGACATCGGCTACCCGCTGATGCTCAAGGCCACCGCCGGCGGCGGCGGTCGCGGTATCCGCATGGTCGCCTCCGACGCCGACCTCGAGGAGGCCTACCTGCGCACCCGCGAGGAGGCCGAGCGCGCCTTCGGCAGCGGCGTCGTCTTCCTCGAGCGCCTGGTCACCGGGGCTCGCCACGTCGAGGTGCAGGTCATCTCCGACGGTGAGACCGCGTGGGCCCTCGGCGTGCGCGACTGTTCCGTGCAGCGCCGCAATCAGAAGGTCATCGAGGAGTCCGCATCGCCGGTGCTCGGTGCCGAGCAGGTGAAGCGCCTGAAGGAGTCGGCCGAGCGGCTGGCGATCAAGGTCGGCTACCGGGGCGCCGCGACCGTCGAGTTCCTGTACCACCCGGGCGACGACCTGCTCGCCTTCCTCGAGGTCAACACCCGCCTTCAGGTGGAGCACCCGATCACCGAGGTCACCAACAGCTTCGATCTGGTGCGCGCGCAGCTGCACGTCGCCTCGGGCGGCAAGCTCGACGGGGAGCGCCCCGTCGAGCGCGGCCACGCCATCGAGGCCCGCCTCAACGCCGAGGACCCTGACCGCGACTTCGCCCCGGCGCCCGGCCGCATCGCGCTGCTCGACCTGCCCGCCGGCCCCGGCATCCGCATCGACACCGGCGTCTCGCAGGGCGACACCATCCCCGCCGACTTCGACTCGATGATCGCCAAGGTCATCGCCTACGGCAAGGATCGCGACGAGGCACTGGGCCGCCTCCGCCGTGCCATGAACGAGACCCGCGTCATCATCGAGGGCGGCGCCACCAACAAGAGCTTCGTGCTCGACCTGCTGAACCAGCCCGAGGTGATCGACGGCAGCGCCGACACCGGCTGGATCGACCGGGTCCGCGGCGAGGGCCGCCTGGTCGCCGACCGGCACACGTCCGTCGCCCTGGCCTCCGCCGCCATCGACGCGTACGAGGAGGAGGAGCGGTCCGAGCTCACCCGCCTGCTCACGACGGCCTCGGGCGGTCGCCCGCAGGTGCAGCACGAGAGCGGCACGCCGCTGGACTTCAAGCTGCGCGGCGCGAGCTACCGGGTCCGCGTCGCCCGCACCGGCGCGCACAGCTTCCGGCTCGTGATCGATACCGGCGCCGAGACCCGCACCGCCGATGTCGACCTGGAGCGCTTCGACAACCACACCGGCCAGGCCGTGGTCAACGGCGTCCGGTACCGGCTCACCACCGGCACGCACGGTCCCGTCCACGTGGTCGACGTCGACGGCGTCACCCACCGCGTCAGCCGCGACGAGGGTGGCGTGGTCCGCTCGCCCGCGCCGGCGCTCGTGGTCGCCGTGCCGCTCGCCGTCGGCGACGAGGTCGAGGCCGGCGCGCCGATCCTCGTGCTCGAGTCGATGAAGATGGAGACGGTGCTCCGCGCGCCGTTCGCCGCGCGCCTCAAGGAGTGCGCGGTCACCGTCGGCAGCCAGGTCGAGGCCGGGGCACCGCTGCTGCGTCTCGAGCCGCTCGGCGACGGTGCCGAGGACGCCGCCGGATCGGCGGCGGGCCCGATCGACCTGCCCGAGGAGCCCGCGCAGGTGGGCGCCGTCGAGCGCGCCGCCGCCGGCCGCGACGCCCTGCGCAGCCAGCTGCTCGGCTACGACGTCGACCCGGCCGACGAGAGCCGTCTGCTCGACGAGTACCTCGTGGACCGCGTGGCCGCGGAGCTCGAGGGCGCCGCGCCGGCCGCCGCCGAGCTCGCGCTGGCGAACGTCTTCGCCGACCTCGCCGAGCTGGGCCTGCGCCGCTCGGTGAGCAGCGACGACGAGGTGCACAGCCCCCGCGAGCACTTCCACACCTACCTCCGCAGCCTCGACGCCGACCGCGCCGGCCTGCCGGACTCGTACCGCGCCAAGCTCGCCGCGGCCCTCGGCCACTACGGGGTCACCGAGCTCGATCGCACCCCGGACCTCGAGTCGGCCGTCTTCCGCGTGTTCCTGGCGCAGCAGCGGCCCAAGGTCGGGGTCCGCGTGATCACGGCGCTGCTGCGCAAGTGGCTGCGCGAACCGGCGCCGTCGGTCGAGGAGGGCGGCGACGCGCGCGCCGTGCTCGAGCGGCTCATGGACGCGACGCAGTCGCGCTACCCGGTGATCGCCGACCTCGCCCGCGGCGTGGTCTTCGCGTGGTTCGGCCAGCCGCTGCTGCGCAGCAACCGCGAGGGCGTGTACTCGGCGGTCCGTGCGCACCTGTCGCACCTCGATCAGAACCCCACGGCGGCCGATCGCGCCGACCGGATCGCGGAGATGGTGCGCAGCACCGAGCCCCTCGTGCTGCTCCTCGGCGAGCGGCTCGCGGGGGATCACCCCACCGACAACGCCGTCATGCTCGAGGTCCTCACCCGCCGGTACTACGGCAACAAGGGGCTCACGGAGGTCCGCACGCAGGACGTCGCGGGCACGGAGTGGGTCGTCGCCGAGCGCGACGGTGCCCTGCTCGCCTCGGCCGCGGTCGCCTACGACGGGCTCAGCGACGCGGTCGCCGGGCTGGCGCAGGTCGCCGAGGGCGCGGCGTCGGTGGACGCCGACATCTACCTCAGCTGGGAGCAGCAGCCCGAGGACCAGGACGAGATGGTGGCCGCGTTCGACAGCGTGCTGTCGGCGCACCCGCTGCCGGCGCAGGTCCGCCGCGTCACCATCACCGTCGCGGGCAGCGGCGGCGCGGTCATGCACCACCACTTCACCTTCCGCGCCGCCACCAACGGCGTCGTCGAGGACCGCCTGATCCGCGGCCTGCACCCGTACATCGCGCAGCGCATGCAGCTGGAGCGGCTGCGCCGCTTCGACCTGACGCGCCTCACCTCGTCGGACGACGAGGAGGTGTACCTGTACCGCGCCGTCGCCAAGGAGAACCCGGCCGACGACCGGCTCGTCGCCTTCGCCCAGGTCCGCGACCTGGCTGCCGTGCGCGACGCGGACGGCCGCCTCCTGGCGCTGCCGACCGCCGAGATCGCTCTCGCGACGTGCGTGGACTCGATCCGCCGGGCGCAGGCCGCCCGCCCGAGTGGGAAGCGCCTGCCCACCAACCGGATCGTCATGTACATCTGGCCCCCGGTGGATCTCAGTGACGCCGAGCTCGAGGCGCTCGCCGGGCACATCGAGTCGACCACCGTCGGTGCGGGGCTCGAGGAGGTGCTGCTCATCGGCCGCCGCCGCGACGCGGCGACCGGCGAGCTGGTCAAGACGGAGGTGCGGGTGTCCTTCAGCCCCACCGGCCGTGCCGACCTGCACATCGGCGAGCCGATCGAGGACACCGTCGAGCCGATCGACGGCTACCGCCAGAAGGTGCTGCGCGCCGCGAGCCGCAACACCGTGTACCCGTACGAGCTGACGGCCGCGCTGGGCGACTTCGTCGAGTACGAGCTGGCCGAGGGCGACATCGCCGACGTGCTGGTGCCCACCGACCGGCCGAAGGGCCGTAACACCGCGGGCATCGTGGTCGGCGTCGTCTCCACGGCGACGGACCTGTACCCGGAGGGCGTCAAGCGCGTTCTGCTGCTGGGCGATCCGACGAAGTCGCTGGGCGCGCTCGCCGAGGCGGAGTGCCGCCGGATCAGCGCGGCGATCGACCTCGCGCACCGGATGGAGCTGCCCGTCGAGTGGTACGCGCTCTCCGCGGGTGCCCGCATCTCCATGGACTCGGGCACCGAGAACATGGACTGGGTCGCGGCGGCGCTGAAGAAGATCGTCGAGTTCACCCAGCAGGGCGGCGAGATCAACATCGTCTCCGCCGGCATCAACGTGGGCGCTCAGCCGTACTGGAACGCCGAGGCCACGATGCTCATGCACACCAAGGGCGTGCTGATCATGACGCCGGAGTCGGCGATGGTGCTCACCGGCAAGCAGTCGCTGGACTTCTCCGGCGGCGTCTCGGCGGAGGACAACTTCGGCATCGGCGGCTACGACCGCATCATGGGCCCGAACGGCCAGGCGCAGTACTGGGCGCCGGACCTGGTGGGCGCGCACAAGATCCTGATGGAGCACTACGCGCACACCTACATCGCGCCCGGCGAGCTGGCGCCGCGCCGCGCCGCCACCACGGACCCGGCCGACCGCGACATCACGACGTACCCGCACGTGCTGGCCGACAGCGACTTCACCACGGTGGGCGACATCTTCTCCGCGGAGAAGAACCCGGACCGCAAGAAGCCCTTCGACATCCGCACCGTGATGCGTGCGCTCTCGGACCAGGACCACGAGGTGCTCGAGCGCTGGGCCGGCATGGCCGACGCCGAGACCGCAGTGGTGCAGGACGTGCACATCGGTGGCATCCCGGTCTGCCTGCTGGGCATCGAGTCGAAGTCGGTGCCGCGCCTGGGCTTCCCGGCGACCGACGGCCCGGACACCTACACGGCCGGCACGCTGTTCCCGCAGTCGTCGAAGAAGGCGGCCCGCGCGATCAACGCGGCCAGCGACAACCGCCCGCTGGTGGTGCTCGCCAACCTCTCGGGCTTCGACGGTTCGCCGGAGTCGCTGCGCAAGCTCCAGCTGGAGTACGGCGCCGAGATCGGCCGTGCGATCGTCAACTTCTCCGGGCCGATCGTCTTCTGCGTGATCTCGCGCTACCACGGCGGCGCGTTCGTCGTGTTCTCCAAGCAGCTGAACCCGAACATGACGGTGCTCGCCATCGAGGGCTCGTTCGCCTCGGTGCTCGGCGGCGCACCCGCAGCAGCGGTCGTGTTCTCGGGCGAGGTCAACGCGCGCACCGGCAACGATGCGCGGGTCAAGGACCTCGAGGCGCAGGTGGCCGAGGCCACCGGCACCGAGCGCGCGGCGCTGCTCGCCGAGCTCGACGAGGTGCGGAGTTCCGTCCGCGCCGAGAAGTTGGGTGAGGTCGCCTCCGAGTTCGACGGGGTGCACAGCATCCGTCGCGCCGTCGAGGTCGGCTCGGTCGACGAGATCATCGCCGCCGCGGACCTGCGCCCGAAGATCATCTCGGTGATCGAGGCCGCGCTGTAGCTGCGGGCCGAACCGGTCCGGAGGGCACCGTCGGGATTCCCGGCGGTGCCCTCCGTCGTTCGGCGTCGGTGCCCAGGCGCCGTAGCGCTACTCGAGCCGCCTTCCGGCATGGACGTGGAAGTGCAGATGCTTGGAGTCCTGGTAGTCGCCGAGGTTGGAGGTGACCGCCGCTGCTCCGGCGCGGCGAACGACTGCGCGCGCCGTGTCCTGCACGACCAGGAGCAGCTTTGCGGCCAAGTCCCCGGGCTCCAGCTCAAGTAGCGATCCGACGTGCAATGTGGGCACCACGACGAGGTGGGTCTGCCAATACGGTCGGGTGTGCTCGAAGGCGAGCACATCCTCATCCTCATAGGTCACTACGAGTTGTCGACGCCGCGGAATCGCGACGTCGCAGTAGAAGTCGGTGCCCGCGTACTCGCCCATGCGCCGAGCCTACGGATTTCGGGTAGGGGAGGCCCCTCGGGTCCTGTGCCCGGGCGACTGCGGATACCCCGTCACAGCATCTGAGCCTCAGCCGACCATTGCCGCTGGTACGCGGAGATGGGGATGTTCGTAGAGCGCGGCGATCGCGGTTGTGTCGTCGGTTGAGCACACCGCGGCAACCTCGTCGAGCAGGTGGTCGTACGCGGATCCTGTCCGTCCGTGGTATGCCTCGGTCATTAGCCCCCACTCATCCCACGGGAGCATCTCGACCTTGTTCAGAGCAGCGAGGTCCTTGACGAGGTTGCCTCGTATTTCGGCTGCTCCCCAGTTCTCGGTGCCGGACACACCGAACTTCGACGGGGCGACCTCCCCGCGCCGGAAGGCCACCCACGCTTCGCCACCGGACAGAAATTGGCCTGGCGCGAGATCCTCGGGGTGCGTGACTACGTTCATACCGAGAATCTCTGGATCGAGGCGAACCCACCGGTCGACGTCGGCGGCGCGGTACTCCGTGATCCAGTGGTCAACCGCTGCGTTCTCCTCGAAGTACGTCGCGAACCCGCAGCGTACCCGTGCTGCGATACCTCGATGACGGAGCAGGGCGCACGCGATTACTGCGAAATGTCGGCACGTGCCCACGATGCGCGTGCGTGGATCTCGCGGCTCGGCGAGGCGCGTCGGTGCGAGGTCAAGAAGCCGGGCGACGAGGTCTGCGGCAGGTCGAATCTGATTCTCCGCCAGGCGCTCGTCAGGCAGGCCGCGTGCGTCGATCGCGGTCGGCTGGACCACCAACCCACGCACAGGGAAGCAGATTGCCAGTGGATCGGTGTCGAACGTCGCGAGCGCGTCGGCGGGAATGGCACCGAGGCCAGTCAACGGTCCCGGCACGCTGTAGTCGATCGCCACAGAGCCAAGCGTAGGACGCCTGCCATGAAGTGGGGGCGGCTTGGGTCCACCGCATGCCGGTATGCCGCGGGGGAGCGTTCAGCCGCGGAAGCGCGCGGCCGCAGCCGCATGTGCCTCGCGGATCAGGCCGGTCAGCAGGTCGAGCGTCCGCTCGCCCGGGCGGACCACCGCGATCCAGCCCTGGCGGGCGTACAGCGGGTGCCCGATCACGCGGTCGGGGGTGGCGTAGTCCATGTCGGCCTCGTCGACGAGCTCGGCGAGGCGGGCGCGCCCGACGTGCACGTTGACGCGGTACCGGTCAGGGGCGTCGAGGCCGCACCGGTCGTCGTCGGGGTAGTTCTTGGTGATGATCGTGGCGAAGGGCTGGCCGCGCTGCGGGATCGAGCCGTCGGGGGAGTAGTAGAAGAAATGATCTCCCCAGGCGACCTCGGGGAAGGTGCTCCCGGGCTCGGGCGCGAGCTCGACGACGCCGTTCAGGGCGCGGGTGCTGTCGATGATCTGCTGCATACTCATGGTTGAAGTATGTCGTTGAAGTGCTTATGGAGGGTTGGTGGTGGCGGCTCTCGGAACCGGGCAGGTGGCGGCGGCCACCGGATACAGCGTGCAGCAGGTGCGGGTCCTGGAGGCCGACGGGGTCCTGGGGCCGGTGCCGCGTGCCGGCAACGGCTACCGCAGGTACTCCGCGGCACATGTGCGCGATCTGCGCGCCTATCGCGACCTGGCCGCGGCGGTCGGCCCCGTTCGCGCACGGTCGGTGCTGCGCGCGGCGCGCGGCGCGACCACGCACGACGCCCTCGCGGTGGTCTCCGACGCCCACGCGGACCTGCGCCGTGAGCGCGAGCACGCGCTCGCGGCGCGGCGTGCGCTGCTGGTGGTCAGCGGCGAGGCGGCCGGCGAGGCAGCACCGGCCGCCTCGGACGAGCTGACCGTCACGGAACTCGCGGGCGCGATCGGCGTCCGGGCCTCGACGCTGCGCTACTGGGAACGCGAACGGCTGCTCGCACCGCGCCGGTCCGGGGGAAGCGGAGGGGCGCGGCGGTATCCGGTGCCGGAGGTGCGGATCGCCCGGATCGTCGCCGAACTGCGTACCGCGGGCTATCGGATCCCCGACGTCCGGCGGGCCGTCATCGCGTTGCGGGAGCTCGGGGACACGGCCGCCTCCCTCGACGCGCTCGACGCCCGGATCGGGGACGTCGACAGGCGGTACCTCGCGCTGCTGCGCGCCGGCGCGGTCCTCGCCGAGATCATGGACGGCTGACGAACGCGGAAGGGCACCGCCGGCGATCCCGACGGTGCCCTTCGCACTCGAGTCCTACAGCGCCAGATCGCGCCCGATGATCTCCTTCATGATCTCGGAGGAGCCGGCCCAGATGCGGGTGACTCGGGCGTCCATCCACGCGCGGGCGGCGCGGTACTCGCGCATGTAGCCGTAGCCGCCGTGCAGCTGCACGCAGGAGTCGAGCACCTGGTTCTGGATCTCGGCGGAGATGTACTTGACCTTCGCGGCGTCGACGGCGGTCAGCGTGCCCTCGGCGTGCGCGACGACGGCCTGGTCGACGTAGGCCTGGACCATCTCGATCTTCGTCACCAGGTCGGCCAGCAGGAACTTGTTGTGCTGGAACGAGCCGATGGACGCGCCGAAGGCCTTGCGCTCGCGGGCGTACTCGATGGTCTCGGCCAGGATCTGCTTGGCGTGCGCGACGTTGCCGACGGCGGAGCCGATGCGCTCCTGCGGCAGCTTCTCCATCATGTGGTAGAAGCCGCGGTCCACCTCGCCGATGAGGGCGCTCGCGGGCACGCGCAGGTCGGAGTAGAAGAGCTCCGCGGTGTCGGCCTCGGGCTGGCCCACCTTGTCGAGCTTGCGGCCGCGCTCGAAGCCGGGCAGCGAACAGTCCACGGCGAACAGCGAGATGCCGCGCGCCTTGGCGTCCGGGTTGGTCTTGGCGGCGATCACGGCGACATCGCAGGTGTAGCCGTTGGTGATGAAGGTCTTGGAGCCGTTGAGGATCCAGTCGTCGCCGCTGCGCACCGCGGTCGACTTGATCGCCGCCAGGTCGGAGCCGGCCGACGGCTCCGTCATGCCGATCGCCGCGACGGCCTCGCCGGCGGCGATGGCGGGCAGCCACTGCTGCTTCGCCTCGTCGGTGCCGAGGCGCACGATGTACGGCGTCGTGATGTCGAAGTCGATGCCCACCGAGCTCGCGAAGGCCATGGACAGCGCCGCCAGCTCCTCCTGCGCGATGGCGTTGAAGCGGTAGTCCTCCGCCTCCCCGCCGCCGTACGACTCCGGGATCTCCAGTCCCAGGACGCCCTGCTCGCCGAGGCCGCGCCACACGTCGCGGGAGATCAGCTTGTCATCGATGTACTGCTCGGCGTGCGGCAGCACCTGCTTCTGCAGGTAGTCGCGGACCGCCGAGCCGAACTGCAGGTGGTCCTCGGAGTAGATGGTGCGTTCCACGTGGGTGGCTTCCTCTCTAGAGCTTCAGGTCGCGGCGCAACTTCGCGACGTGCCCGGTCGCGCGCACGTTGTACTGCGCCACCTCGATGTTCCCGTCCGCGTCGATGACGAACGTCGACCTGATGACGCCCGTCACGGTCTTGCCGTACATCATCTTCTCACCGAAGGCCCCGTATTCGGTAAGCACCTGCTTATCCGGGTCCGAGAGGAGCGGAAATGTGATCGAATCGCGCTCGACGAACTTCTTGAGCTTCTCCGGCTTGTCCGGGGAGATGCCCAGCACGCTCAGCCCCGCGTCGGCGAAGTCGGACAGGTTGTCGCGGAAGTCGCACGCCTGCTTCGTGCAGCCCGGGGTCATGGCCGCGGGGTAGAAGTACAGCACCACCCGCTTGCCGCGGTAATCGGCGAGGGAGACGGGGTTGCCGTCCTGGTCGGGGAGGGTGAACGACGGTGCCGGGGTGCCGGGTTGCAGGCGCGCGGAAGTGGTCATGCCGGTTACCGTAGCTGGCATGGCAGCACAGGACGAGGGCTCGGGGTATTCCGGCGGCACGGGTGGCCGCGGTCGGGCGCGCATCCGCAACCTGGCGAGCGCGGCGCTCAACGCGGACATGACGATCGACCAGGCCACGGCCATGCTCGAGGGCATGGCGGTGACCATGGACAACATGAGCACCACCATGGCGACCTTCGATGAGACGGTGGCCCGGGTGAGCCGCAACCTCGACGAGTTCGAGAAGCTCACGGCCCGGTTCTCCGCCACGCTCGAGAAGACCGACGCGGCGCTGGAGAAGCTCAACGCCCTGCTGTCCGTGCCGGGGGCGGCGGTCACCGTCGCCGAGCGGGTGCTCGCGGTCCCGACCGAGGTGACCAAGCGCTTCCGCGGCAAGCCCTGACCGCGTCCCGCCCGGACCGAGGCACGCCCCGGCGGCGGGGGGTGACGGCGCAGCGTCGGATCAGGCTCGGCGGTATCCGTTCGACAGTCCGACCAGCAGCTCCGCGACCAGGGGGTTCGGGGTGGCGTCGGTCCGCAGCACCGCGGAGGCGGGCAGGGTGAAGCCCGGCGCCGGCCTGCTCGCGATGCCGGGCTGGCGCGGGTCCTCGTAGAGCAGTGTCCATCCGTCGGGGTGGTTGATCAGCTCGAAGGCGACGGGGTGGTCGTCGCGGATCTCGGGGCCGAGGAGCACCTCGAGTCCGTCCGCGGTGAACACCTTCTGCGCCAGCCGGTGCAGCAGTACCTGCTGGTGCGGGGGTGGGAGGAGTAGAGGGTATTGCGCCAGTTCCCGGGTCGACGGTGGCCTGCCGAGCGCGGCCAGGGGGTGCCGCGTGGAGAATGCGATGAGCGGGTTGTCGACCCACAGCGGCTCCAGATAGAGCCCCGGCTCGTCGAGCCGGCCGCGGATGAGCGCCAGGTCGGCCTCGCCCGACTTCACCGCCGCGATCCGCTGCGCGAAGGGCTTGATGAGGAAGTCGATCTCCGCGCCCGGGTGCCGCTCGCGCACGTCGGCGGCCGCGGCCAGCGCGGAGCGCGCGAATGACATGTTCGCGGCGAGGCGGATGCGGTCGGGCCGGGGCCGCACCGCGTCGATCGCCTCGTCGCGTTGCCGGAGCAGTTCCCGGGCGCGGGGGAGGAGCGACTCGCCGGCGTCGGTGAGCCGCACGCTCCGGCCGGTGCGCTCGAACAACTCGGCGCCGAGTTCCTTCTCCAGGGTCGCGATCTGATGGCTCACCGCCGACTGCGAGACGAAGCACTGCTTCGCCGCGCGGGAGAAGCCGCCGTGATCGGCCACGGCGACGAGGTACTCGAGCTGCCGGAACTCCATTCCGCCATCATATGAACAAACGAGATGGTTCGCATCATCAGGATGGCGATCTACCAGCTTGTAGAGCAGTCACCCATTCACCAAACTGGTAGTAGACAACGACGTCTCGAAGGAGGAGAAGATCATGCGCAGCACCCACGTCGTGGTGATCGGCTCGGGATTCGGCGGCCTCGCCGCCGCGAAGCAGCTCGCCAAATCGAACATCGAGACCACCCTCATCTCGGCGAACGGCACCCACCTCTTCCAGCCCCTGCTGTACCAGGTCGCCACCGGCGTCACCGCGGGCGAGCGCATCGCGCCGCCGATCGCCGAGGTCCTGCGGCGGCGCCGTGCCGTCGACGTCGTGACGGGCTATGTCACCGAGGTCGACGCCGAGCGCAAGGTGGTCACCTACGCCACGGCCGACGGCATCGAGCGGATCGGCTACACCTACCTGATCGTCGCCGCGGGTGCCGCGCAGGCGTACTTCGGCCACGACGAGTGGGCCGACCGCACCTTCGCCTTGAAGACGCTCGAGGACGCGGAGAACCTGCGGGAGCGGCTGCGGGCCGCGTTCGCCGCTCCGGCCGCCGGCCCCGCGCGCACCGTCGTCGTGGTCGGCGCGGGCGCCACGGGCGTCGAGGTCGCGGGCCAGGTCGCCGAGCTCGCGCGCCGGTTCCACGACGACGCCGAGATCCGCATCCACCTCGTCGAGGGCGCCGACGACGTGCTGCCCTTCTACGGCGGCACCCTCTCGGGCTACACCCGCGCCGCGCTGGAGAAGGCCGGCGTCACCGTGCACACCGGCACGTTCGTCACCGCGATCGAGGACGACGTCGTCACCGTCAAGGACAAGGCCGGCGCCGCGCGCGAGATCCCCGCGGGCACCGTCGTCTGGTCGGCCGGTGTCAAGGCCACCCCGCTCGCCGGCGTGATCGCCGAGGCCACGGGCTGCGAGACCGACCGCGACGGTCGGCTCCTCATCAACCGCGACCTCACGGTCGGCGGCCGGGCCGATGTCTTCGCCCTGGGTGATATGACCAGCCTGAACGGCCTGCCCGGGCAGAGCCCTGTCGCCATGCAGCAGGGCCGGCACGCCGCCGACATCATCCGCGGCACGAAGGGCCCCGGCACGCACTTCCGCTACCTGGACAAGGGCAGCATGGCGATGATCGACACCCCGCACGCCGTCATCCAGCCCCCGCTCGGCCTGCCCGGTCTCACCGGCATCGTCGCCTGGGCGGGCTGGCTGGCCGTGCACCTGTACTACCTGGCGGGCATGGGCAACCGGGTCGCGGTGCTCCGGGACTGGCTGCGCGCCTTCGTCGGCACGGCCCGCCCCGGGTTCGCCGGGGCGGTCCCGCTGCCCGACGGTGCGCCGACGGTCACCGTCGGCGCCGCGGACGCGGGCGAGGAGCTAACCGGCGGACTTGGCGTTACCGGCACGCCAGACGGACCACGGAACGTTCCAGTCGCCTAGTCCGTCCGTGCCCTCCAACGTGGGCCCCGCGGTGTCGGTGACCTTCACGATGTCGCCGCGCTTGGTGTTCTGCAGGAACCAGAGCGCGTTCTCGGTGCTCACGTTGAGGCACCCGTGGCTCACGTTGGTGTAGCCCTGTTGATTCACCGACCACGGGGCGCTGTGCAGGTAGATGCCGCTGTAGGACATCTGCACGGCGTAGTCGACCAGGGTGCGGTAGCCGTTGGGGGAGTTCACCGGGACGCCGTACGTCGACGAGTCCATGATCATGTTCTCGCGGTGATCGCCGATGAGGTAGATCCCGTTCGGGGTCTCGTTGCCCGGGCCGCCCATCGAGGTGGGCATCGTCTTGATGAGCTTGCCGTTCTTGGTGACCCGGACGATCTTGTCCTTGTCGGAGACGGTCGTGACCACCTCGTCGCCCACGGTGAACCGGGTGGAGGCGTCCTTCTGGCCGAAGGTGCCGCCGCCGAGGTCCACGCCGTAGATCTTCACGTCCACGCTGACCTTGGTGCCGGGCTTGAAGTAGCTCTCCGGGCGCCAGCGCACCTCGGACGGGCTGATCCAGTAGAAGGCGCCCTCGACCGGCGGGTCGGTGACGATCTTGATGGCGCGCTGCGCCGCCATGCGGTCGGCGATGCGCTCGTCGAACTTCACGCCGACGGTCTGCCCGACGCCGACCGTCGAGTTGTCGGCGGTGGTGAAGTACGCCTGGGCGAGGTTGTTCGGCGACTGGGTGCTGAACGTCTCGTTGGCCACGTTCACGCCGCCGATGCCGTTGGCCTCGGCCCGCAGCTTGTAGGTCTTGTTGTAGCCGAGCGGCTCCGTGTTGCTCCAGGAACGGCCGTCGTCCGCCAGCTTGCCGGAGACCTCCTTGCCGTCCGCGTTGGTCATCACGACCCGGGTCAGCACGCCACCGCTGGCGGTGACCTTCACGGGGACGCCGGGCTGCACGTCGAGGGTCCCGCTGCGCACGCTGGAGGTGATCTGCGGGCGGAGGAGATCGAAGAAGGGCGTCGAGTCGGTGATCTTCTGGCTCTCGTCCGGCAGCGCCGCGGCGCCCGTGGAGGACGTGCAGCCGGCGACCAGGGCGGCGGCGACGGCCAGCGCCGTCACCGCCGTCGGGATGCGTCGGGACACGGCGGCACGGTTGCGCATGGCTCAGCTCCAGAAAGGCTCAGTCGGGTTCGGTCCACGAGACCGATTGCTCCTGATTCTACCGGGCGCCAGGAGGCCCGGGCCGGTACGGTGCGGGTGTGAGCGACGACGGTGACCGGCCCGACAGCGGCGCGCAGACCGGCGACGAACGGCCCGTCGGACCGTGGGGCGACAAGGGCTACAACAAGCTGGCGCTCGGCCTCGCGGTCGGTGTGGTTATCGGCGCGAGCATCGGTACGGCGCTGGGGAATCCGGCCGTCGGGATCGGTGTGGGGCTGGCGCTCGGCATCGCGCTCGCGATGGCCTTCGGCTACGGCGCCGGCAAGGATGACGAGGCCGACTGACTCGCCGGCCCCGCCGTCCCGACCTGGGTGAGAGCCTGGGGAGAACGCTGCGGGCGGCAGGTGAGGTGGTTGCTCCCCAGGCTCGATCGAAGCTTAACTTAGCGTAGGTAAATTTAGAAGGTTCAATTCTGCGACCGTGATCACGGCCGTCGCCTTCGGTCTCGCGTCAGGACTCGAGCTCGGTCAGCGGGCGTCGGGGCGCCAGTCTCGCGTGCAGAGCACCAAGAGATATCCGTCCGGGTCCCGCAGCGTCACACCCCATCGGGCCCAATACGGATTCCGTGGCTCGACCACGGTGCCCCCGCAGGAGACGGCTCGATTCACGAGCTCGGCTGGAATCGCGCCTGCAAGGTAAAGGACGAGGAGGTCTTCAGGTCCGGGTGGGTTGGCGATGGCTGCGTGCGGGTCGGCGACCAACTCGAGATGCCAGGCCGCGCCGGGAAGCCCGATCATGAGTAGTTCGTGGCCGCCGCTGGTGGTGTTGTCGGTCCGCCACTGGATGTGCATACCGATGCCCTCGACCCAGAACCGCTCGGCGGCGGCAATGTTGCGGGTAGGGCGGGCGACGCGGAGAGGGGCATCCGCACGGAATGAGGTCATGTCGCCATCCTCAAGGGTGAACAGAGGTCGAGGTCAAGCGATTCCGGCGAGACCGTGAACTGTGCGCAAGACGGCTGACGCAGAAGGCCCCCTCCGGATTGGAGGGGGTCTTCGGATTGTGCGCCATCAGGGACTCGAACCCCGAACCCGCTGACCGCGTTCCGCCCTGTCGGTGACGGGTGGGGGTGTCGGGAAGTGTTGTGCTGTGCGGCATCCCGTGAGGGCAAACTGGCGGGCACTCTCCCGAATGCCGTTGATTTCGCTCATTTCGGGTGGGTAAAAGGTGGGCTGGGAGCCAGCCTCCGCTGCAGCTCCGCCGACGAATCCGGCGCCACCGCCTTCCGCTCAATGTAGTGCGCGCGCGTCACGTCCGGCCCCGAATGTCCGAGCTGCCCGGCGGCGCGCTCCTCGCCCAACTCCTCCGCCAGCACCGTCGCGACGGTCCGCCGGAAGCTGTGCGGCGTCACCCACTCGAACATCCCCGCAGGCCCATCCGCTTTCCCGCGCGCGTCGCGCACCACGTACTTGCGGGCCTCCCGCAGCTGACGCCGCACGTTCGCCGCAAGGCGGGCAGTCCCTGCCCTCGACGGGAACACCAGGCCCCCGGGGAGCATCCGGGCCCGCTGGACCTTCAGCGCGTCGATCGCGAACTGCGGGAGCGTCAGCACCAGCATGTTCTCCCCGCCCTTCGTGCGGTTCAGCACCACCTGGTTCGAGTCCCACAGGACGTCCGACCACTCCAACGGCAGGACCTCGTTGATCCGGCCGCCCGTGCCGATGAACACCTCGAACAGCTCAGGCAGGTCGACGGCGCGCGGCGGCCCGGTCGGCTTCCCGTCTCCGCCGTGGGTGCCGGCGTACGCGGCGACCCGCGCGCGGAGGATCGTCAGCTCCGCGGCGCTGATGGCCCGCGGCTTCTTCCGCTGCACCGCGGCCGGGGTGGTGTCGCGCACGAGGTTCCGGTCCACGGCGTCGTGCTTCGCGGCGATCCCCATCATCCCGGACAGGGCGAGGCGACAGCGCTTCTTCACGGTGCCGGTCTTGGTGTCGAGGAACCGCTCGAGGCCGCCGATGGTGACCTCGCCGACGCGGAGTTCGCCGACGGCGGGCGTGACGTGGGTGCGGATGGTCTGCTCGTACAGCTCGATCGTCTTCGGCGCGAGGTTCTGGCGGCGCTTCGTGTCGAGCCAGATGGTCCCGAGGTCGGCGAGGTTGGTGTCTCGGGTGACGTCGGCCGGCGCGGCGGCGGGCCGTGCGCGGTCGCGGAGGGCGACCTTGAGCGCGGCCTCGGCCTTCGCGCCTGAGGCGCCGAACCGCTCGACGGTGCGTGTGCGGCCGTCCCAGTCGCGGTACTTCGCCCGGGCCCGCCACTGCCCGGGCGCGGTCTGGGCGCGGGTGATCGCGCCCCAGGTGCCGAGGGGGAGCGGTGGGCGGGCCATCAGGGTGCCTTCCTGGTGATGCGGCGGAGCCTGTTCACGACGGTGGGGGAGTAGGCGAGCGCCTCAGGTCGGTCGAGCAGTTGGTTCAGCAGCTGCGTGTACCGGATCGGTGACACGTCGAACTGGGCGCGGATGGCGTCCTCCTTGGCGCCGCGCAGCTGCCACCACGCGGACTCGAAGTCGAGGATCGCGCGCTCGCGATCGGTCAGCTCGGTCATGCGCCGAACTCCGGGCCGTCCGGGTCGGGTTCGTCGCCGAGCGGCCACGGCAGGTGCTCCGTGCTGCCGGAGCCGCCTTCGTCGCCATCGTCGAGGCCGCGGAGGTCGACGCCCTTGAAGTCGAGGCCGCGGCGGCACAGGCTCACGGGCCCGGCCGGGGGCGGCGCTGCGCGGAACGACTCCCAGGCGTCGGCCGGCGCGCCCGCGCGCTGCCACGCCCACCACTGCGCCCAGGTGTCGCTGAAGACGATCGCGCCGTCCGGCCAGCGGAACGGGCCGTCGGGTTGGGCGGGCGCCGGTGCGGTGCGCGGGCCGTCGTGGTTGGTCAGCATGGCCGGTCCTCCACCTGGGCGTCGACCCAGGCTCGTTCGTCGTCGGTGAGTGCGCGGACGCGGGCGAGGAGCGTCGGCACGTCGACCCACAGCTCGTCGGCGACCTCGGTGGCGTGCCGGGCCCAGCGGAGGACGTCGACGAGGTCCTCGAGCTCGATGAGCCGGCGCGCGGCGATCTCGTGGACCGCGGTCTCCTCGCGGGCCTGCAGCACCGGGTCGCGGGGGTAGACGCGGCGCTCGTCGTGGACGAGCTCGTGCGCGATGGTGCAGCGTCGCTCGGCCTGGGTGAGGTCGTCGGCCAGCTGGATCCGGCGGCCGTTGATGCACCCGGCGAGCGTGGTGTGCCCGATGTCGCCGAAGCGGATCTCCAGCCAGTTCCGGGCGCGGGCCTCCCTCCACGGGTGCCAGGTTCCGCGTTCGATCGTCATGCCCGATGTTGTACACGTACGGACCGACAGAAAACGCTCTGACCAGGAACTACACGCGTGTAAGTTCCCGATGCACAACGTCGCGATCAGGCTTCGGGAGGCGCTGCCCCATGCGCTCGACGTCGGCGGCCATCGTCGCGCGGATCGCGTCTTCGATGGTCGACTCGGGCGTGAGTCCCAACGCCTCAGGGTTGTAGCCGTCCGTGGAGTCGAAACCGGGCACCGAGTAGGGCATGTTCCAGATGACCGGCCCCGCCTGTTCGTCGGGCTCCTGGGCGATCACGATCATCGTCGCGACGTCCTTCTCCCGGAGTTGATCCCGGATCCAGCTGAGGCTGTCGGACCGTACCGCGCTGATCACCAGGCGCTCACCGGTGTCGAGGGTGCGCTGCTGAGCGCGGTCGCTGTCGGACCAGGCGCCGGCGACGATGGCCGCCCCCGCGTACCCGGCGAGTCTGGCGCGTTCCTCGGCGTGCTCGTCGTCGGCGAATCGGACTAGGTATTCGTTGCCTGCGGGGTCTTCGAGGGCGTGCTCCTCGTGTGTGATCACGCGCGGTTCGGGTAGGTTCCCGATGCCCGCGAACATGAGGATGTCGGCGGTGTCGCGAATGATGCTGTCGGCGGTGGCGCGGCCACCGACGAGGCCTGGGAGCTGTGGGCTGTGGATGGCCCAGCCGAGGTCGCCGTAGGTCGTGAGTACGACGTGCACGTCGGTCATATCCCTGCCACCTTCCTGGCTTGGTCCATCGTCAGCCCCACCTGGTTGACCAGTATGTCCCTGAGCACGCGCGGAGGAACGGTGTCCCCGTTGTGGTACGCCCAGGTTATCGCAGGTCTGGCCTCCGCGACGAGGGTCACGTGACTGCCGGACTGCCGGGCGCGGCGATACCCGAGCTGCTTCATGAGGATCTTCTTCAACACGTGGCTGGCCTTGTGGGCAGGCCAGGGCGAGGCCATCATCACGCCCCGCCCTCCGGGCCCTCGGGATCGGGGGTCTCGCCGGCTTCGTCCTGCCGGCGTCGGATCTTCCGGCCGACCGGCTCGTCGCCCAGGTCGCGGGCTGCCCACCTTTCGCTTTGCCGCAAGGCCCCCGCCTGGCTGCGGTGATCCGCAAGGCGATGGACCTGCGCGGCAACCGGCTGCTGGATAGCCGCTGCTGCTCCAGCGAGAAACGCCTCTGTTTGAGCGAGGCCTTGTTCGTACTCGGAGTAGATCCGGGCGTCGTCGTCGCTGACTGAGACCCCGCCTATCGTGGTGCGTCCAGAGCGATTCGCCCGTAGACGGTCGTACATTTGGTGCGCTGTTGATAGCGCAGCCACCATGCGATCGGCGGCCTCGTTGATCCTGCCGGAAACCGCCTCGACATCGTCTTCAGTCAGGGCGACCAGCTCCGTTCGGGGCTTGCGCGCTCCTTCGATGAACTCATCAAGGAGTGCGATCCAGGACGTTGCGAGGACGTCGAGGTAGGCAGCCCTGTGAGGGGTGATGCGCTTGAGCCCGTTGGCCCATTGGACTGCGGTGTCGATGGTCTCACGCTCGGAAGCGATCAGCCCGGCCACCATTTCTGGAGTCGTCCCTACAGCCCCAACAACCAGGTCCGCTGTTGCGAGTGACTCTCGTAGGAATGCGTCTGTTGCCTGCTCGGCTTGGTCGATCGCTCCGACGAAGGTGATCGCGAGGAGTTCCAGGGGGTCCTGGACCATCTCCGCGTAGGCGACCGCCGGGTGCTGCTCGATGGCGGTTTTCAGTTCGCTTGCGCCGAGACCGGCGTAGGCGGTCTTCTGGTCTTCACTCGCCTGGTCCTGGGTGTCCTCGGACGAGCCCGGCGTACCGGTTCGGTCGGATCGTTCAGCATCGGTAGCTCCTCGCGTAGCGACGATGCTCTTGATGAGCTCGTCGAGTGCTCGGCGCTGGGGATCGTTGAGCAAGTTCGCTTCGGGCGGAGGGCTGTACGGGGCGGCCTCGCCGCGTGGCTGCCCAGCCGCTTCACGAAGCTGCTCGATGGGGATCTTCAGCGCATGAGCGATCTTGTCGAGGGTGTCGAGCCCAGGGGCACGGTCACCACGCATGATCCCGTCGATGGTTCCGGGCGCCACCCCGACCGCCTTCGCGATCTGCCGGTTGGACTTCTCCGGGACCTTCGCTCGGATCAGGTCGGCTAGGTCGCTCACGGCTACAGACTCTCCCGGCTGGTTCGGCTACATGGCAACCATCACTGTATCCGGCACGGATACAGATAACGCGCATGTAGTTCCGTGACATGCAGGTGGGCGCGCGCAACTTCAGGTTGCGTGCGTATCTGTTTCCGGATACAGTTGCGCAGTGCCTAGCGAGGCGCTAGGCTCGCAGATACGTCAAGGAGGCGGGCATGAACATCACGGAGAGGAGGTTGTGGGTGAAGCTCATCAGCCGAGACGCGCTCCGTCAGTACATGGAATTCCGTGGCGAGACCAATGTCTCGCTCGGCACCAAGGCGGGCGTCAGCAAGGCGATCGTCGGGCACCTGCGTAGCGGACAGCGGTCCACATGCAACGGGAAGACGGCGGCCGCGATCGAGCGCGCGCTGAACGCGCCCCCGGGGTCTCTTTTTTTGGCCGAAGTGCCTACTGCGCATGTGCGCACGAGGCGCACGGCGGCGGCATAGAAATGGCCCCCACCTGCGGGAACAGGTGAAGGCCGATCGACAACCAATAGATAGGAGTCTCAGGTGTCAGACCTGACCTTACCGGACGCACGGAACGAGCGGGACCAGCTCGCCGGGCGTACGGATGTGCTCGACCGGGTGGGCGTGCTGCGCACCCTGCCTGACGGGGTGCATGTGAGCACGCCGATGATCGCCGAGTTCTACGGCGTACCCGTCGAGACCGTGAAGAACACTGTGAAGCGGAACCGCGAGGAGTTCGAGTCGGACGGCTACACCGTCATCGCCCGGGGAGAGGTCGGGTTCAAGATGAACCTGACTCCCGCCGACCTGGGGATGCCGGACACGGCGCCGTCGCTCGCGCTGTTTCCCCGTCGCGCCGTCCTCCGCGTGGGGATGCTTCTCCGCGACAGCGAGACGGCCCGCGAGGTCCGCACCTACCTTCTCGACGCCGAGCACGACGCTCCTGCCCGGCAGCTGTCCGAGGACGAGAAGCTGTTCGAGGCATTCCAGATCCTCACGCGTCGCAACGACGCGCTGACGGAGAAGAACGCCGCGCTCGTGGAGCAGATCGAGCACGACCGCCCCGCCGTCGAGTACGTCAACACCCACGTGATCGTCGACGACGACGTGATGCTCGTGAAGGACTGGGGCCGCACCTACGGGCTGACCGAGCCGCAGGCGTTCGCGCTCCTCCGCGACGAGAAGGACCTGATCTACCCGAAGCACTTCGAGCGGTGGTCGGAGAAGAAGGGCTGCAAGGTCGTCGAGACCGAGTACCGCCCGCGCGCCGGGAAGCGCTCGTTCACCTGGTTCGACGTGAAGGAGCAGCGGCACGCTCCGCGTCGGAACAACGGGCAGGCCCGCAAGACGCTGTACGTCAAGGCCATCCACGCGGTCGACCTGGCGCGCCTCGTGGGCCTCCTCCCGAACCTGGAGGTGGCGTCGTGATCCCCGTCTTCGACGACGACCGCTCGACTGACGCGGAGTACGCGGGGGAGCGGCACATCGACCACGAGCAGATGGTCACCATGCGGGTCGACGCGACCGACCAGTGGATCAACGTGCCCGTGCGGACGGTGCTCGACGACCAGGGGTGGCACTTCGAGATCGGCCCGTACAGCGTGGTCGGCTCGGATGCGACGAAGCTGATCAACGAGCTCGCACACTACGGACGCCAGTCCGGCGAGTTCAAGGCGGTCGAGCGATGACCACCACCGTGACCCCGTCGTACTCGGACTACCTGGATGCCCGGTTCACCCTGGATCACATCGGCGAGCACGACTACTCCGAACTGCGTCTCGCCCTGCAGTGGGTGAACGAGTTCGAGACCGCCGTCCGGGATGCGGTCGCCGCCAGATTCGCGGACCGTGTTCACGCCGACGACGGCCGGATCATCAGCCCCGCCTGGGACGACCTCGAGCAGTGGCAGCAGGACGCCTTGTTCGACGCAGCGATGGTCGGTGCCCGCACGGCCCAGGGCGGTGCGCGGTGACCGCGGCGCTGGTCCGCGCGCTCCCGCGGGAGGACGGCGGCCCGGACGACCAGCTCGATCTGCCGATGAATGTGGTCGACCTCGCCGGCTGGTTCGTCGGCGCGGACGGCGCGCTGATGGGCCAGGTGGTGCTGAACCACAGGGACTTCGCGGAGCCGTACGAGATGGCGCTCCCGGCGGACCGGATCGAGGTGATCGCGTGAGCGAGCCGGAGCGGATGACGACCGCGCAGATCGAGCACGAGCTGACGACGTACGCGGCGACGACGGTGATGGTCACCGCGGACGCGTTGGGCGTGGGCCGGACGCACATGTACGCGGCGGCGCGGAAGGCGTGCGACAACGCGGAGGGCCGCGGGTTTCTGGCGGCGGGTGTGCCGGTGCTGCGGATCGGCGGCCGGTACTCGGTGCCGACGGCGCCGCTGCGCGCCGCGTTGGGGCTGGGGGTGGCGGCGTGAACGGGCTGACGTTCCTCGGGCTGGCTGCTCTGGTCCCGACGTGGCTGTTGATCTACAGCCTGCACGAGCGGGAGGCGGGTCGATGACGCCGGCTGATCAGCAGGTGGACCTGGTCGTCGCGGCGCAGGCCAGGGTTCGCGCGCTGACGGCGCAGGACCTTGTGGACCGCGCACGTTCCCGGATGGAGTCGGTGCCGGGCCCGCTCGGCGGCCCGTGGGATCGGTGTGAGCTGAACGCGGGCGCGGCGACCGCGCTGGCGCAGGAGCTGCTCGACGAGCGGGCGGAGCGCCTCCGCATCGCGGGGCGGGTGCACAACCTGGCCGGGGACCTCGAGAAGTTCCTGACGCAGTGGACCGCGGACGACCTGTCGGACTTCGGCCTGGTGCAGCAGGTGGAGACGGTGATCGAGCTGCTGCAGAAGCAGGTCGCCGCGCTGAAGGCGGTCGTCCGGTGAGCGCGGAGGCGCAGCTGGCGCTGGCGGTGCTCGTCGCGGGCCTGCTCGTCGTGGCGGTGTTGTCGGCGGCGATGGCGGTGCTGCAGCGGCGCGCGGACCGGGCGGAGGCCGAGGCGGATGCGGCGGTTGAGGCGCGTTTCGGCCGGGACATGGCGGGTCTCGCGGAGGAGCAGCACCCGAGATGACCGGGTTCCGGGCGCACGAGCTGGTGAAGGTGGCCGGCGCGTTCGGCCACGTGATGAGGGGCCCGTTCAGCACGGGCGGTGCGCGCCGCTGGTCGGTGCGGATGTTCGACGGCCGCGCCGTGCTGGCGCGGGAGGACGTGATTTTCAGCGCCGAGAGGCGCAACAACGACGAGGAGCTGTGATGAGCAGGAAGACGATGAACCGGCTGTGGGTGGCGGCCGCTGGCGTGTTGGTGGTGGCGAGCTGCGCGGTTCCGGCGTGGGCGGAGCCGGCGCCGATCGACGACGGGTCGGGCCCGCGGTCGGTGGGCGCGCAGATCGACGACGGAAGCGGCACGCCCGGCCCGAGCTTCGACACTCCGGTGTCGATCCCGAGCGTGGGCGAGAAGCCGGCGAAGCCGGATGACGACGCCACCGAGGAGGAGGTCGAGGCTTACGAGAAGGCGCTCGCCGCCTACGAGGCGCAGGTGCAGGCCCGCGACCGCGCGGCGGCGCTCGAGCGTGCCCGGCAGATCGCGAAGGAGTACCGCGAGTGCATCGCCCGCGCGAACCCCGACGAGGTGTGCTGATGACCCCGGAGCAGGAGATCCGGCTCGCCGCCCTCGAGGTGGCGTGCGACTGGGCGGGCGACCACGCGCTCGAGGGCCGCGGGCATCCCGGCCCGGGTGCGGTGATCAACACCGCGGAACGGTTCGAGCACTTCATCGCGAGCGGGCAGACGGTGCTGCCGTCACGGTGCCGGTGCGAGGAAGACCCGGAGTCGGCGGTCGGCGATGTGTACGACGTTCTGTCGCACGACGGCATGGATGCGCTGAGGACTCGCCTGGCGGGCCCTACTCCGCTGACCGACGCCCTGCACCGGGGCCTCGCATGACCGCCCCGGTGCAGGGCGAGACGCGACGGACGCGGCTGACCGACCGCGAGGTCCAGTCCCTGCGGAAGATGATCGGCTGGCGCGAGGACTGGATGGGGCGGGCCCGCCCGCGCGCCGAGCGCGCGCCGGAGGTCCAGGAGCGCGAGACCCGGATGCGGGCGTGGTTCGCCGCCGAGGGCATCGACCCGTTGCAGCCTCTGCCGAAGGGTGTACGTCCGCGGGCGATGGAGGCGCTGGGCATCGAGTCGGTGGAGGCGTTCGCGTGGTCACTGCGGAACATCCGGGACCGAACGGAGCGCGCGGACCGGCGGGCGGGGCGCCCGCGTGACCCGGTGGTGGTGAAGCGCATCGAGGCGATCGAGGCGTACTTCGCGGCGGCGGGAATCGATCCGCTGCGGGCGTTGCCTCATGGCGCGAGGCGGGATTGCGCGGCCGCGCTGGGCATCACGTACGTGCAGGTGCAGCACGCCATGACCCGGATCAGGGGTGCGCGGTGATGGGGAGCTTGCTGTTCGCCGGATGGGTGTTGTTCGCGCTGGTCCTGGGCTGGCTGTTGGAACCGGGGCCGAGCGGCCCGACGAACACGGGGCTGGACGTGCTGCCGCCCACGAACGACGAGGAGGACGAGAGATGAGCGACGACAAGATGATCGAGGAGGAGAGACCGCGGTGCTCGACGTGTACGGGCGGCTCGCGATGCAGACCGCGGTGGCGAAGGTCGTGAAGGGCGAGGTCGACGCGACCCGCGCGCTCGCGGCGGCCAGTCTGCAGCCGGGGGACCGGCGCGCGGCGCGGCACGACGGAGTGAAGCTGGGCGCGGTCACCCTGACCGACCCGTCGTGGCAGGCCGCGGTGACGGACCGGGCCCGCGCGCTGCTTCAGGGCGCCGCGATGCCCGAGCTCGGGGGTGCCGCATGACCGCGACGACGCAGCCGACTGTCTACGAGGCGTTCGCCGCCGTCATGGGCGCCGTGCAGGGCATCCGCAAGGGCGAGCGCGCCGAGAGCGGCCCGGCGCGGTTCAACTTCCGCGGCATCGACGCCGTGATGAACCATGTCGGCCCGGCGCTCCGCGAGCACGGCGTCGTGATCGTCCCGACCGCTGAGCACATCGAGGTCGAGCGGTACCCGACGAAGTCCGGCGGGCAGATGAAGAACGCGACGGTGCGGATGCGGTACACCGTGTTCGGGCCCGCCGGGGACTCGTTCGCCGGGGTCGCGTTCGGTGAGGCCGCGGACGCCGGGGACAAGGCGGTCAGCAAGGCCCAGAGCGTGGCGTACAGGACGTTCCTGCTGCAGGCGTTGACCGTGCCGACGGATGAGCCGGACCCGGACCTGTCGGTGCACGAGCGCGCGGCCAGACAGGACGCGCCGCAGTCCGCGCCGCCGGATCCGCTGCAGATGGCGAAGGACCGGCTCGGCGCGGCGTGCCGCACCGCGGGCGTGGCACCGCAGACGGTTATCGACTGGGCGATCACCCCGTCGGGGCCGAACGGTGGTGTCGCGCTGAACGTGTGCACGGATCCGAAGGTGTTCGACGCGCTGGCGAAGCGGGTGCGGGACGGTGGGTTCGCCGAGCCGACGCCGGATGAGGCCAAGGCTGCGGTTCAGGGCGAGCTCGGCGGAACCGAGGTGCCGGCATGAAGCTCTACAACGAACTCGAGCCCGGAATGGTCGTCGGCGCGGCCTTGCATCTGGATCCGTGGGGTGAGCACGCCCCGATGGGGCAGGGGGTCGCCGACACGGTCACCATCGGCATCGACCCTGGCTGGGTGGCCGGTAAGTCGCTCTCTGGCATGTCGTCGCCGGACGGACTGCGCGAGCTGGCCGCGCATCTTCTGGTCCTCGCGGACCGGTTGGAGGAGTCGTGACTGCCCCGCAGGATCTGCTGGCGCACGGCCGGATGCAGCGCGACGACGCGATGCCCCCGAACCGGGTGGTGCTCGCGGCGGCGAAGCGGCTGCAGCAGGCGTGCGAGCTGGTCCTCGACGGAACCCCGGCGACGGACCTCACCGTCGACGCGCCGCCGTGGGACGACGTGCCGGCGGAGCAGCGAGAGACGTGGCTGTGGCTGGCCCGGGTAGCGCTCGGAGTCGAGTCGTGACCGGCGAGGTGCTGAACCCGGTGGACATCGAGCAGGCGATCCGAGGGATCGCGAACCGCATCGCGGCGGGCGTGAAGGTCTGCTCGGACCGCTACGAGGCATTTCTCACTGCGGACCGGGACTACGACCGGGCGTTCGCCGGCGCCTACCTGGCCCACGACGGCGCCGCGCACGAGCGGAAGTACGCCGCCGAGCTCGCCACGCACAAGCAGCGGGAGACCCGTGATGTCGCTGACGCCGCGTACCGGTACGCGGACCGGCAGCACCGGGCCCTGCAGGACGAACTACGCGCCTACCAGTCGGTGGGCGCCTCCATCAGACAGATGTACGCGGTCGCTGGCCGCGGAGAAGGAGCATGACCATGGCGAACGAGACCACCCTCACGATCATCGGGAACCTCACGGCCGACCCGGAGTTGCGGTTCACGCCGTCGGGTGCCGCGGTCGCGAACTTCACCGTCGCCGCGACGCCGCGCACGTACGACAAGGACACGCGGGAGTGGAAGGACGGCGACGCGCTGTTCATGCGCTGCAGCGTGTGGAAGGAGCAGGCGGAGAACGTCGCCGAGTCCCTGACGAAGGGCTGCCGGGTCATGGTGTCGGGCCGGTTGAAGCAGCGGTCGTACGACGACCGGGATGGCAACCGGCGCACCGTCGTGGAGCTCGACGTGGAGGAGATCGGCGCGTCGCTGCGGTATGCGGTGGCGAAGCCGGTCCGCGCGGCCCGCGGTGGACAGCCGGCGCAGCAGCGTCCCGCGCAGCAGGACGATCCGTGGGGTTCGGCCCCGGCCGGCGGCGCGTTCGGCGGCTCCGACAACACCGACCCGCCCTTCTGACCGCCATGTACGGAACGAGAGCGCTCAAGGAGGCGCAGGCGGATAGCGAGAGGGCGTGGCGTCGGTTCTGCCACGCGGTGCAGAACGGCGGTGTGCGGGCGGTGGAGGCGGCGGAGCTGGATCTGCGCGCGGCGTGGCGTCGGTTCGACCGGGTGAACGCTGCGGCGTCGCTGGACGAGAGGTGGGCGGCATGACCATCACCGCGACCGACCTATTCGCTGGCGCTGGCGGGAGCTCGCAAGGACTCTCCGACGCCGGCATCCACGTGGAGATCGCCGCGAACCATTGGCCCACGGCTGTCGCGACGCATCAGAAGAACCACCCCGGGACCGAACACCGGACGGCGGACCTGTCCGAGACCGACTGGCGCTCCTTCCCGTCGACGGACATCCTGTGGGCGTCACCGTCGTGCGTGTGGCACGCCCGCGCTGGCGGCCGGAAACGGCCCCCGGCGGAGGTGGAGCGGTTACGCGCCGACGCCGGTGCGATAGACCGGGCGACCGCGTTCGCTGTCATCGAGGCGGCGGAGGTGCACCGGTACCCGGTGATCTTCTGGGAGAACGTGCCCGAGTTCCTGAAGTGGTCGCTGCATCCGTGGTGGCTGGAAGGGCTCCGCACCCTCGGGTACCGCACCGACGGGGAGATGATCCTCGACGCCGCCGACTTCGCGCACGGGCAGCACCGGCTGCGAGCGTTCGGCGCCGCGACCCTCGACGGGGTCGAGCTGGACCTCACGCCGCCCGAGCTCGAGCCGGTGTTCGCCGCGGACATCCTCGACCTCGACCGTGGGAAGCCGGTGGAGCGGCGCTTGTACGTCGCCGACCAGATCGACGCGATCACCGAGCCGGGCGTGCCGCACCTGGTGACGTACCGCCGGAACGCGCGGCCGCGCCGGGCCGATCGGCATCGGCTCGCCACGGTCACGGCCGGCGGCAACCATCACGCGGTGGCGACCGTCGACCACGACGGCCGGCAGTGGCACCGGATGCTGACCAACCGCGAGTGCGCCCGCGCGCAGGGCTTCCCGGACTCGTACGAGTTCGTGGGGAAGTCGGAGGACGTGAAGCGGCAGATCGGGAACGCGGTGCCGGTGAACGTGGCTCGGTGGCTCGGTGAGCGCGCGGCCCTGGCCCTCGGCGGAGCGGCGGTGGCGGCATGAGCCAGATCAAGCCGCGGCCGGACCGCCTCGCGAAGCCTGTCTCCGCGCGCGGCCCGCGCCGCCCCGAGGGGTTCCCCCGCGCGGTCCGTGAGCTGATCCTCGAGCGCGCAGGCGGGGTATGTGAGCTCTGCGGCGCCCTGCCGGTGGATCAGGTGCATCACCGGCGGCCGCGGGGGCTCGGCGGTACGTCGGACCCTGCGGTGAACCGGGCGGCGAACGGGCTCGCCCTGTGCTCGTGGTGTCACGACGTCATCGAAGGCCGGTCTGTGGAGCACCCGCAGCTGGGCCGGGTCCGTGGGTCGCGCGCGGAGTCGGAGCGGAAGGGCTGGCTTATCTCGCGGCTGTCGGTGGACGGGCCGTGCGAGGTGCCGGTGTGGACGGCCGTGGGGTGGGTGCAGCTGTCGGACAGCGGCGCGAAGAGACGAATCGAGGTGCCCTGATGGTGTGGTTCAAGGTCGACGACGCGCTGCACTCGCATCCGAAGGCGCGGCGCGCGGGTCTCGCTGCGATCGGGTTGTGGGCGCTCGCGGGGTCGCACTGCATGGCGTACCTGACGGATGGGTACGTGGAGCGGTGGGTTGTGGAGTCGTGGCCCGATGGCGTGGCGCTCGCCGGCCGCCTGGTCGATGCGGGGCTGTGGGACACCCACCCGGACGGCGGCTGGATGTTCCACGACTGGCGGCTGTATCAGCCGACGAAGGCCCAAGTGGATGAGGACCGCCGGAAGGAGCGCGAGCGTAAGGCTGCGTGGCGCGAGTCGAAAAGATCAGGGACGGACGGTGGGCGTCCCGGTGGGACACCTGGCGTCAGTCCGGGGGGCGGTCCCGGTGGGCGTCACGGTTCCCCGACCCGACCCGACCCGACCCGACCCAGCACGCCTAACGGCGTGCTGCCTGACGCGCGCGCGGACGATGGGCGTCCCGATGGGACAACCGCGTTCGGTGATGGCACCCCGATCCCGCCGGAGCCGGACGACGACCGCGCCGAGCTCATGCTCGTCACCGACGACGCGCCGGTCGTGGAGATCGCCAGCCGCGCCCCGAAGGTCCACGTCGGCTCGTCGGTGCTGACGCTGGTCCGCCAGCACGTGCCCGCCGGGATCCCGAAGGACGTGCAGCGGAAGGTCGCCGAGCAGGCGCAGCGGATGGCGAACGATCCGAACGTGGACCGCCGGGACCTCGAGGCGGCGCTGACGGAGTGGGCCAGAAGATCCGACGCCGGCCCGGGGCTGCTGCCGCACCTGGTGGCGGATGCGGCGCGGGCACGGCAGGGCGGCAAGGCCGGGGCGGCCAGACCGGAGCACAAGACCAGGACCCTCGCCCGGCTCATCGCCGAGGAGGAGTCGAACGACCAGAAGGGGATCTCATGACGGTGGATCGGGCGGGCGCGCTGCGGGTGCAGATGTTCATCACGGGCTGGCATACGCGGACGGCGCCGCGGGTGGACGACGAGGACGCGGTGAAGTTCGTCGCGGACGTGTGGGCGAAGGCCCTGAACGATCGGCGGGTGTCTCTGGCGGATGCGTTGGCCGGTGTGGAGGAGCGGGCGATGGCGGATCCGTCGGCGTCGGCTCCGGAGTTGGCGGAGGTCATCGCGGCTGGTCTGCGGGTGCGGTCGCGGCGGGTGAACGCGGCCATCGACCGGCGGGCGATCGGTGCGGGCTCGGACGGCGCCGAGGTGTATCCGGCGACAGCGCTCGCGGTGGTGTGCCCGGAGTGCGAGGCGCCGGCGGGGGAGTTGTGCCGGATCGACGTGGATTCGGGCCGGGTGATCTACGCGCGGAGGCCGTGCCGGTCCCGCACGGAATCGTGATCGAAATGTGTTCTCGGACAACAGGTAGCGGCCGTTGGGCCGATAGAATGGAAGGACCGGAGGTGGTCGGAATGCGAAGAAGCTCAAGGTTTTACGCTCCAAGTGGACTGTCGTTCGCGGAGGAGTCGGTGCGTGCGGATCGGCATCGGGCGGCGGAGCAGGCGCTCCGTGACGCGTCGAAGGTGTCTGTTGAGGGTGTGTGCCCGGAGTGCGGCCGGAAGTGTCGCCAGGAGGCTGCTGGGGCCCCGGAACCGTGCTTCCTGTGCGTGCACTCGCCCCGCGGGACGCGAGGTGCAGCATGACCGCCCCGAAGCTGGACGTGCAGCCGGGTTGGCGTGGCACCGAGGATCTGACGGACGCCGCTCCCGCTCCGCTGGAGCCGGAGGGGTACGTGACGGTTCCGGGGTTCGGGAAGTGGCTCCCACGTGGCCTGAAGTACCTGTTCGAGCAGATCGGCGTGCCCGAGGGTGGGTGTGCGGTGATGGAGGCGGTGGACGCGGTGCTTGAGAATCGGCAGCCCGCCCCGCTGGACCCGGGCAACCCCGAACACCTGCGGCAGGTCGCGGAGTTCCTGACGCACGTGACGGCGACGTTGGCACTCCACGACGCTCAGGCCGCCCTCATCGACGCCGAGAACGTCCTGTATCGGCAGGCTGAGCGCCTGGACCGCGAGCGCGCCGAGGCCGAGCAGGACGCCGCCGACCGTGAGCGGGCCGAGGAGTACGCCCGCACGCGGTGGGAGTTCGATACACCCACCTACTGGGAGTGCGTCGACGCCTACCTCGCCGGTATCCGTGCTGAGCGTGCACGCCTGGAGGTGGGACAGTGAGCGCTCAGAAGTTCAAGCTAGGCGACCGAGTAACTAACCGCTTTGACGAAGGCAAGGCGGTCGGGTTGATCACCAAGGTGATCAATTCCTACCTCTACGAGGTCGTACGGAGCGATGCCGGACTCATGGAGTTCGACCTACAGGTTGGCGACGACCTGGAATTGGCCGATCAGGAGCGTGTCTCGTGAGCGCCGTCGAGGACCGTCTCGCCGCCACGCTGGCGAAGCACCAGTTCTCCTACTTCAACGAGGTGGACTGTCGCTGTGGATGGGTTGCAGACCTGGGGGATTGCTCCCTGGCGCAGGCGCACGCCGCCCACGTCGCTGCCGTGATCGCCTCCTCCGACGACCTCGCCGTCATCGAACTGCCGAAGCCGAACGAGCGTGAAGACGACGACACTGCGACCACCTGGGGTGAGGCCTACAACAACCTGCAGGTGGGCGTCCATGACGAGTACGCGGATCAGGTGCAGGTGTGGGTGGACTACGAGCCGATTGAGCCGTGGAGTCCGCGTGAGGCCGTGGAGTTCGCCTCGCATCTGCTGGCTGCCGCGAAGGCTGCGGAAGGGGTGACCAGCGATGGCGAGTGACCCGACCGACCTCATCCGCGAAGCCGACGAGCACCACTACCTCGCCGAGTGCACGAACTCCGACTGCGCGGGCTGTGAGTGCGCGGCCTGCGGCGACGACTGGCCGTGTGAGGTGCGCCGCCTGCGGGATGCGCTCGACGCCATGCGCACGGAGCTGGCAGAGATGACGCTATCCCGTGCCGAACTGGCCGACGAGGCGCAGAAGCTGCGGAACTGGCGGGACGGCGATGCGCGACGCGAGCGCGACGAGGTTTCCGCTGCCCAGGCCGACCGGGATGAGGCGCTACAGCAGCTCGCGGAGGTGAATTTCGCACTGGCTGAGGCGAACGCAGCGGTACGTGCTGAGCATGCCGAACGTGCACGGTGGCAGGACCAGCAGCTCTGCACCGCCGTGGAGGCTGAGGCCGCCCTGGCTGAGGCGAACGCGACCATCGCGCGCTTCAAGCACGAAGTCAACATGATCGCCGCTCACCGAACCGACTGGGACGACAACGGACCCGAGCACGACGAGTGGCTGGCCTCCCTCGGGGAGAAGCGTCTCGGTGGACCGAACATCGCCTACCGGGGCATTCAGTACGCCGTGACGCGACTTCGCCGCGCCATCGAGGGGCCGCAGTCATGAGCGACGACATCCGAGTCCGGGCGGCGCGGCTCGCGGTTCGCCTGCGAACCTGGGGACACCGCCACGAGGCGAGCCTGATGGAAGATCTGGCCGAGGAAGTGGGTGCTCTCCGCGCGACGATCGAGGATCGCGACGATGCCCTCCTGCGGGCGGGCGGGGACAACCTGCGGCTGGGCCGGATTGTCGAGCGGGTGCAAGAGCTGGCCGACACCTACGGGTACACGCCGAACATGACCAGCGCGCACCACGAGATCGCGGACCAGATCACCCGTGCCATCGACGGTGCCCCTGATCCGCGCCGGGTGGAGACCGCCGAGGAGTTGGACGCAGCCCCCACCGGTCAGCGAAACATGTGGGACGGCTTCTGCGACGACTGTGAGTGCATCCACTGCAAGCCGATGGACTCGGAACCTTGGCACGGAAAGGCATCATCGTGACCTGGCTCATCGAACACCTACCGCGCATCCTCGCCGGAACCCTCGTGCTCGGCACCGCATGGGCGGCGCTCGCCGGGATCGTCGTCGCCGTCACCCCTGACGTTCCCGGGATGCGCCGGCGGATTGTTACCGGCCTGGTTGCCGTCCCACTCGCAGCCCTCGCATTCATGTTCATCGTCGCCGTGATCTACATGCTCACAGCGCTCGGCGGGTACGCGGTCACCGGCGACTGGCGATGGTGGTGGTGATGGCCCCTATCTGCGAGTTCTGCCACTTCGACTACATCGACCGCACGGACCACTCGGACTGCGGCCCCGACGCTGAGGAGACCACCGTGACCGAGTCCTGGGCCCCGATCCCCGACTCCGCCCACTACGAGGTGTCCGACCTCGGCAACGTCCGCTCGGTCACGCACACGAGCATCGCGAGCAACGGCATCCCCCGCACCATCGAGGGGAAGCCGATCGCCCGCCTCACCACCGAGAACGGTTCCCCGTACGTGTCGATCCGCCGGGACGCCGCTGTCCGGCCGACGAACCGGCGCATCGCCGCGCTGGTCCTCGAAGCGCACGCCGGCCCCGCACCGCAGGGCGCTCGACCGCGGGTGATCAACGGCGACCGCAGCGATGTCCGCCTGGCGAACCTCGAGTGGGCGGGACCGAAGCCGCCGAAGTCGAAGACGCCGAGGGTGCCGCGCGCGGCCACGAAGCGACCCGCCGCCCCGGCCCGCGCGCCCCGCCCACCGAAGCCCGCGCCGCCGACCGAGGTGGTCATCGACCTCACCGGCCTACCGATGATGTCCCCGAACGGCCGCCCGAACCACTACGCGCGCGCCCGCGACACCCACACCATCCGCCACTCCGTCGCCTGGCGGGCCCGCGCCGCCCACATCCCAACCGGCCTCGACCACCTCACGATCGAGTACCACTACCGTCCCGCCGAGGACCGCTACGCCTGGGACGCTCGGAACCTCGCGTCCGCCGGCATCTGGAAGGCGGCTCAAGATGCCCTCCACGCGCACCGCGGCCGCAGCAACGGCCCTACCCATCCGATCGTCCACGACGACAGCCCCAGCTTCATGACCGAGGTGGGGCCTACTCAGCACCCGGCCCGTAAGGGTGAACTCGCCGCGACGTGGCTGGTCATCCGCTGGACCGTCAACACCGAGAAGGCGAGCTGATGACCCAGACCAACGTCGACGGGTTCTTCATCACCCGCGCCGAGCAGGACAAGCTGCTCGAGCGCCTCACCGTCCTCTCCGAATGGCTCGCTGACGCGCTCGACGCCGCGGTCACGTGCCAGACGGTGCGCCCGGCCGGTCCCCGCGGCCGCAGAGCGAAGCGCGGCGCGACCGAGGACGACTCGAAGCTGCCGTACAACGAGGTCGCCAGCAAGGTCGCCGAGGTCCTCGCCGACACACTGAACGCCTGGGTGACCCACACCACCACCCAGCGGCAGTTCACGCACCCCGGGCGTCTGACGGTCAAGGCCGCCGCGAAGTGGCTCGGCACCCGCCGCCACGTCACGGCCCTCGCCCTCACCGAGGACGCCCCGGCGGCCTACGAGGAGATCTTCTACGCCTCCGACCGCGCGCTGCGTACCGTCGACCGCCGGCCCCTTCCGAGCTACGTCGGGGCGTGCGAGGTCTGCAAGGCCGACCTGTGGGCGCGCCGCGACGACGACGAGATCCTGTGCAAGGCGTGCGGCCTCGTCGTGCCGCGCGAGACCCACGAGCGGCGCATCGACGGCGAACTCCGCGACAGGCTGTTCACCGCGCGCGAACTCGTCGCGGTGGTCGACGCCAGACTGGGGCTGACGATCAAGCCGAAGACGGTGCACGATCTCGCGTACCGCGCGCGCCGGCCGATCCCCGTGAAGGGCTACGACCGGCAGACCGGCGTCCCGCTGTACCTGTGCGGCGACGTCATCGACGCGCTCACGCCACGCCTGCATCACCGCACCCGGACGCGCAACGACACGCGAACGGGTACTTGACACGCACACCGAACGGGTCTGCGGTAGGCTATAGCCGTAGGCGAGTGGACCGTGAAGGTTCCTCGCCTTTCGTGTACTTCCGCCCCGGGCATCGTCACCCTCGGCGGACGCTGCCCCGACAGCCGCCAGCCAGCGCACGGGCCAGCACGATCTCCCGGCCGGGTGTCGCACCGTCACCTGTTGCGGTCAAGCACCCACCACGGCCCCTCCGCAGTCACAGCACCGCACCCCGACCGCCCTACTCCGGGCCGGGTGGCGCTCGGGGCTCGGGACGCTGCACCCGCCGGGGGATCACACCAGGCCGCACCTACCCGCGAGTAGCGGTGCGGCATTCCTGCTGGTGGCACTCAGGAAAGCGCAGGCCGCACGATGAGCACCAAGCACGACGGCGAGTGGCATGAGCCCACCGCAGCGGTGAGGATGAGCAGGAACGGCTGGCCCATCGAAGCCATCCACGACGCCATCCTCACCCCCTGCAAGACGATCCGCGCCCAACTCCACCGCGCCGAGGTCGAATCCCAGGGCTACATGCGCGACCACATCGTCCGCTCCAAGCTCACATGAGCCGCTGGAACGACGGCGGACGCTACCACGGAGGCTTCCCCACCTCGGTACGCCGTGAGGCCCGCCGAACCCTGCCGATGCGGTGCGCACGATGCGGAGCCGACAACGCACCGCTCGAGCTCGACCACATCGTCAACGCGGCGGCCGGCGGCACCAACGACCTGACTAACGCCCAGTGGCTCTGCACCGACTGCCACGCAGCGAAGACCAAGACCGAAGCCCTCCACGGCGCCACTGCCCGGCGCGCCCGGCTCCGACTCCCCGTCGAGCCGCACCCAGGACTCGCCCCAAGACCCACCAACACCCCGTCGAACACCACGTTCGACACACCACCGGCGTTCGACCCAACCCCACCCCTGGGGGAGGACCCCGAACCCCGATCACGCCAGCGCCGGGACGTATAGCACTCCGGATCCTGCGTGCGTCGTTCCTGGTGTTTCGCCACTGCTCGTTCCTAACCGCGGCCCTGGTGGCTGCGTTGATCCCCCTGAGACCCTGGAGGTCGCCGTGGATGCTGAACCCGATGGACTGGATGCGGCCGGCCGGAAGCTGTTCGCCGCGATCACGTCGCAGTACAAGTTGCGCGCCGACGAGCTGCGGGTCCTCGAGGATGCGTGCTTCGAGGCGGATCTGATCGACAGCCTCCGTGAGGAGCTGAAGGATCAGCCGACGCTGGTGCGCGGCTCGCAGGGCCAGAAGGTCATCAACCCGATGATCTCGGAGCTGCGGCAGCACCGTGCGACGCTGTCGAACCTGCTGAAGCAGCTGCGTCTGCCGGATCCGGCGGACACGGCGGAGGCGCGGTCGACGCAGGCGCGTGCGGCTGCGAACGCGCGCTGGCAGAAGCGCACGGGGTAGCTGGTGGCGACGACGCTCAGCGCGGGTGTCGCGACGAAGGACGACGACTCCTACGCGGCACTCCGCGCGCCGGCCGACTGGTACTGGCACGAGCTCGAGGGTTCGTCCGGCAGGGTCGCGCCAAAGCGGCGGTGGGAGCCGGTGAAGATCGGCCCGACGTGGCAGACCGTCGGCGGCGGCTGGGTGCTCCCGAAGCTGACCCTCGGCTGGCACATGCTCGGCTGGTGCGGGATGCGGCTCCGTGGCCCTGACGGCGCGGAGCAGGTGTTCACACTCGAGCAAGCGCGGTTCCTGCTCTGGTACTACGCCGTCGACGAGAACGGCCGCTGGCTGACGTCGAACGCGGTGCTGCAGCGGCTGAAGGGCTGGGGCAAGGACCCGCTGGGCGCGGCGATCGCCGCGTACTCGGCGTTCGGGCCGTCGATGGTCGATCGGATCGACGACGACGGCACCGTCCACGGGACGCAGAACCCGGCGGCGTGGGTGCAGGTCGTCGCGGTGTCGCAGGAGCAGACGAAGAACACGATGAAGCTGTTCCCGACGATCCTCCCGCCGGAGACGATCCGGCGGTACGGCATCCAGATCGGCCGGCTGAACGTGTGGGGCCTCGGCGACACGGTGCAGATCGAGGCGATCACGTCGTCCCCGCTCGCCGTGGAGGGCGGACGGCCGACGCAGGTGATCCGCAACGAGACGCAGAACTGGAACAGCTCGAACCAGGGCCACGACCTCGCGGGCGCTGTCGACGGCAACGTGGCGAAGTCGCCGCGGGGCACAGCCCGGATCCTCGACATCTGCAACGCGTACCGGCCGGGCACGGACTCGGTGGGGGAGCGGACCCGGGAAGCGTGGGAGAACGCGTGCGCGGCCGGCATCGACATCGGCCTGCTGTACGACTCCCTCGAGGCACCGCCGGACGCCCCGCTGACGGTGGAGGAAGCGCCCGCGGTGTTGGAGGCGGTCCGCGGCGACGCGTACTGGCTGGACACCGCGTCGGACGGCGAGATCCTGAAGTCGATCGCGCGGACCACGAACAGCCCCAGCGAGTCCCGGCGGAAGTGGTACAACCAGATCACCGCGACCGCGGATGCGTGGATCACCCCGCAGGCGTTCGACGTGCAGGCTGTGCCGCAGATCGTGGCCGACGGCGAACCGGTGGTGCTGTTCTTCGACGGGTCGAAGTCGGACGACTCGACGGGCCTCGTCGGCTGCAGGCTGTCCGACGGGTTCGTGTTCACCGCCGGTGTGTGGGAACGTCCACCGGGCCGCGAGGTGTGGCAGGTGGACCGCGAGGCCGTCGACCTCCGTGTCACCGAGACGGTGGAGCGGCTGAACGTGATCGGCCTGTGGGCCGACCCATCGGACGCCCGCGACGACGAGACGGGTGAGCGGTTCTGGGAAGACCTCCTGGACCGCTGGGCGCGCCGCTGGGGTCGCCAGTTCACGATGCACGCGGTGAAGACCGGCGACGGTGCGCACCCGATCATCTGGGACATGCGCTCACCGGCGCACCAGAAGCTGTTCGTCGAGCACGCCGAGCGCGCGATGACGGACATCATGGAAGGCAACTTCCCCCACGACGGGCACAAGAAGCTGGCGCAGCACGTGAAGAACGCGCGCCGCCGGCCGTCGAAGTACGGCGTCTCGCTCGGCAAGGAGCACCGCGAGTCCCGCCGGAAGGTCGACCTCGCGGTGTGTGCGGTCGGCGCCCGGATGATGTGGCGGATCCATCAGGCCGCGCAGGCGGACGCGAAGATCCGCACGAACCAGGCGATGTCGATCACGCGAAGGAGGTGGTGATGCGGAAGCAGGCCGCAGTGGACGCCGCACGGCAGATCATGTCCGGCGCGCGCGCGTGGGAATCGCACCGCCTCGACAGGATCTTCCGCGCCATGCAGCCGGCGCGTGACTTGGCGCTGAGCCCGTCGGCGCTCGACGTTCCGGTGTCGTTGCAGCAGTGGGAGAACGCGGCGGGCGTGAACCCGCTCGACGTGATCGTGCCCCCGGATGCCCCGCCCGCGATGCAGCGCCTCGCGGGGAAGTCGCGCACGAACTTCCTGCCGCTGGTGGTCGACACCTTCGGTCAGGTGATGAAGGTCGACAACTACCTCGCGTCGGACGGGGAGAGCACCCCGGCGGCGTGGAACGACTGGCAGCGGAACCGGTTCGACGCGCGGCAGACCGGTGTGCACCGGTCCGCGCTCACCTACGGCGCCAGCTACGTGACGGTGCTCCCCGGCGACGACGAGAACGGCCCGGCGTGGCGCGGCGTGTCCCCGCGGAACATGACCGCGATCTACGCGGACCCCGACGACGAGTGGCCGATCATGGCCCTCGAGGTCGACCGCAAGCTGGTGAAGCTGTACGACGAGACGAACGTGTACTACCTCGGCGCGGAGAACACGCCGACGGACCTGTTCGGCGCCCCGAACTGGGCGACCGTCGCGGACATTGAGTTCATCGAGGCCCGCGAGCACGGCGTCGGCCGCTGCCCGGTGGTGCGGTTCCGCGACAAGATGCTCCTGGATGGCGAGGAACAGTTCGGCATCGTCGAGCCGCTGATGACGATCCAGCAGCGCATCAACGAGACGAACTTCGGAATGCTGGTCACCCAGTACTTCTCGGCGTTCCGCCAGCGGTACGTGATGGGCTGGTACCCGGAGAGTGAGCTCGAAGAGGCGCGGGCGTTCGCCGGCGACACCTGGCTGTTCAAGGACGCCGACGTGAAGGTGGGCCAGTTCGAGGAGAGTTCGCCCGAGTACTACATCAAGTCGAAGGCGTCCGCGATCCAGGATCTCGGCGCGATCTCCCAGCTCCCCATCCAGAACTTCGGGTCCGACGGCATCAGCAACATCAGCGCCGAGACCCTGTCCGCGCTCGAGACCGGCATGTCCCGCAAGAGCGACGAGATCACCACCAGCTTCGGCGAGTCCTGGGAGCAGGCGTTCCGGCTGTCGGCGTACATCTCCGGCGACACCAAGGGCGCGCAGGACTTCGGCGCCGAGGTGAAGTGGCGCGACGTCACCGCGCGCTCGTTCGCGCAGACCGTCGACGGGCTCGGCAAGCTCGGGCAGATGCTCGGCGTGCCCGACGAGATCCTGTGGGAGGACATCCCCAACTGGACGCGGGAGAAGGTCAAGCGCGCGCAGACGATGCGCGAGAGCACGGACCCGCTGACACGGATGTACCTGGGGAATCGTGCGGTGAACGATGACGCAGCCGGCGGCGGCGAGTAGCTACCTCGCAGCCGCGGGCACGCTGGACGTCGTCGCGTTCCAGCGCGCGCAGGCCGCGATCGCGCAGGGGATCGTGACGGTCACCGGCCGCGCGATGCAGCGGCATGGCCTGCCGACAACGCCGACGGCCCGGGCGCAGATCGTCCAGCGGATCCTCCCCACGGTCGTCGCGGCCCGGCGGTCCTCGTACGAGGCGGGCGCCGCGCACCTGCGGTACGCCGCCCGGACCGCGGGCGCACCGACCCCGGTGCCGGCGCCGATCGCCACCTACTCCCGGGACGTCCTCGACGAGGCGATCGAAGCCGCCGTGGAGAAGACGGCCCCCCGCGGGCGTGTCCGCGTGACCGAGGTAGACCCGGCCGTACTGGACCAGGTGTCCCGCAGTCGCCCGCGTGTGCGCGTCACCGTCGCCGCGACCGTCGCGAAGCACGCCCAGGCCGCCGGTCGCGCCGTCGTCGCGGACACCGCCGACACCCTCGGCGATCAGGTCGGCTGGGCGCGGGTGCTCACCGGCGCCGAGAACTGCGCGTTCTGCGTGATGCTCGCGTCCCGCGGGCCCGTGTACAAGACCGCCCGCGACGCCCAGCATCGCGGCCGCAACCAGATCGACGACACGTACCACAACAACTGCGACTGCGTCCCCACGCTGGTCTTCAAGGGCCGCGACTGGGAGGGCCGGGAGCGGTTCGAGCTCGCCGAAGACCTGTGGACCGAGGCCACGAAGGGCTACCGGCAGAAGGACGCCCTGAACGCGCTCCGCCGCCAGCTGGCCCGCGCCGAGCGCGAGGGCTGGACCCATCAGCAGCTCCTTGACGTGCTGCTCGAAGAGAACGCCCCGTAGAAGACTTCCCCGCCCAGGTGGCGGGGCCGAGTAACACCCCCGAACGCCCAGGAGGCAATTCCCCATGACCGCTCCGACCGAACCGACGGCGCCGGCCGCTCCCGCTGCTCCCGCAGCAGCACCTGCAGCGCCTGCAGCTCCCGCGGCGCCGCCTGCGCCCCCCGCACCGGCCGCGAGCGCAGCCCCCACCCCTGCACCCGCCCCGCCGGCCGCGCCGCAGCAGCCCGCCCCGGCCGAGCCGCAGGACGACGTCCCGGACGACTGGCCCGAGTCCGCGAAGGCCGCGCTCCGGAAGAAGAACAACGAGGCCAAGAACCTCCGTGACCGCCTGAAGGCGCAGGAGCCGATGGTCACGGCCGCCCAGGAGGCGGAACGCGCCAAGATGAGCGAGCTCGAGCGGGCGACCGCGGACAACGAGGCCCTGCGTCAGCAGCTCGCCGCCCGTGACACCGAGGTGCTGAAAGTCAAGTACCAGCTGACCGACGACGACCTGGAGTTCATCGGCAGCGGCACCTTCGAGGAGCGGTCAGCGCGCGCGGAGAAGTTCGCGGCCCGCGTCCAGGCCGCAGGACAGGCGACCCCCGGTGGGCCGCCGTCGAACCGGCCGCAGGTCAACCTGCGTCCTGGCGCATCACCCGACGCCCCGGTGGTGGAGGACAACTCGTATCCCGCGTCGTGGGGCTTCCAGCCCCCGGCACGCACCTAGGAAGGACTTCGTCACCATGGCGAATGAAGCAAAGCCCCTGTTCCGACCCGGCGCCAACGTCACCGCGGTGACGACCGCCGCGGTCACCGGCAAGACGTTCGTCGGGGTCTCCGCGACCCGCGACACCGACTCCGGCCTCGTCAAGGTCGCCCCCGCCACGGGCGCGGCCAAGCCGTTCGGCGTCGCCGGGTACGACGCCGCGTCCGGCGCGACCCTGCCCGTCCTGCGCGGCGGGATCCTGTTCGTCACGGCCGGCGGCGCGATCGCTGCGGGCGCGCAGGTCGAGGTCGGCGCGGGCGGGAAGGCTGTGACCCTCGCGTCCGGCGTCGCCGTCGGCGTCGCCCTGGAGACCGGCACCGCCAACAACGACGTGCTCATCGCACTGGACATCTGAGAGGAGCTGAATCATGGCTAACACCGCATACTCGCAGGAGTACCCCCTCGGGTCGCCCGCCGTGGTCGGCAACAGCCTGACCGTCGACCTGATGCTGAAGCAGCCGACGCGGATCAACGCGTACCTGTCGAACATCGCTCTCAAGGGCTACTTCGCGGAGCGGATCTTCACCAATGGCGGCGGCGTGTCCGGCGGCGCGCTGGTCTACGACCAGCTCACGTCGAACGACCTGTTCCCGACCCGCTCGGTGCAGGAGGTCGCCCCGGGCGCCGAGTTCCCCGAGGTCACGTTCGACCGGCCCGAGCCGAAGACCGCGCAGGTCAAGAAGCTCGGCGGCAAGTTCCGCGTCACCGACGAGGCACGCGACCGCAACGACCTCTCGGCGATCCAGAACGAGGGCGTCAAGCTCGGCAACGACGTGCAGCGCCAGCTGCACACGCGCGCCCTCGGCGAGCTCGAGGCGTCGCTCACCGCGATCGGCGCCGACGGCACCATGGTCGGCAAGTCGTGGGCCGACGCCACCGCGCTCACGATCTCCACGGAGAACAAGGCCGCCCTTCCGGCCGCGGACCTCGCGGAGCTCCGGCGCCGTGCCGCGGTCAAGGAGCTCGGCTCCGAGTTCAACCTCCTGGTGCTGCACCCGAACGAGGTCGCGAACCTGTCGATCATCTACGGCGACGCCGAGGGATGGCTGCGGGCGCAGGGCTTCGGCCTGGCGGTGTCGAACATCGTCACCGCCGGCAGCGCCTACGCGGTGTCCGAGGGCCTCGTCGGGCAGGTCCGCTACGAGCAGGAGCTCCGTACCGTCGCCTTCCGGGACGACGCCACGGAGTCGACGTGGGTGCAGACCAGCATCCGCCCCGTGTTCGCGGTGACCAACCCGTTCAACGCCATCAAGATCACCGGGCTCGCGGCCTGATGGCTGAGGCGAAGCGGACCGTCCGCGTCGGGTCGATGGCGTACGTCGACCCGGACGGGCGGACCCGGCGCGCGGACTGCGGCGCCGAGGTGTCGGTGCACCAGGACGACGCGGAGCGGTTCGACATGCTCAACGTCCTTCCCGGTGACCCTGCGCCCGCTGAGCCGCCAGCCGCGAAGCCGCGCCGCACGAAGGCGGCAGGCAATGGCGACGGGTGACCCGTACGCAGGGGTCTCCGACCTCGAGGCCCGCTGGCGGCCCCTGAACGACGCTGAGACCGCGGTAGCGACCACGCTGCTCGGTGACGCCTCGTACTGGGTCCGCCAGTGGTTCCCCGCGGAGACCGCGCAGATCGACGCCGGCGAGGCCGACGCCACCGGCGTGAAGATCCTGGTGTGCACCATGGTCAAGCGGGCCATGATCGCGCTCAACGACGACAGCAAGTCCTCCGAGACCGAGATGTACGGCCCGTTCATGCACGTGCGCGCCTTCTCCAACCCGTCGGGGAATCTGTACATACTCGACTCCGAGTGCGACATGATCCGCGGCCGCACACCCGGCTTCAAGTCCCTGCGGATGAACGGCGCCTGGTGAGCTTCCGGTTCGGCGAGTCGATCCGCATCACCCGCCCACCCGACCGGGATCGGTTCGGCGACCAGCCCGGCCAGCCGACCGAGACCACCGTGACCGGAGTCGGATTCGCGTTCAGCTCCACCAACACGAAATGGCCGCTCGACGGCGAGGACCTCGCCGAGAACGAGGCCATGCTGTTCCTGCCCGAGGGCACCGACATCCGAAAGGGCGACACCGTGACCCGGGTCGTCGACGGATCGACGTGGCACGCGGTGGGCCGCCAGCAGTGGAACGGGTCGGTGCACCCGATGACCGGCTGGAGCTCGGGCATGTTCACCCAGAAGGTGCGGGAGGCCAGCTGATGGAGTTCGAAGCCGACTACGCGGGAATGGGCCGGTGGCTCCGCGGCCCCGAGTCCACGGCGATCACCCGTGCTGCGGGGGAGCGCGCGAAGGCGATCTACCAGAGCGTCGTCGCCCGCCGAACTGGCCAGCTCGCCGAGTCGGCGACGGTGAGCATGAGCCGGGGTCGCAACGGCCGCCCGGTCGCCACGCTGACCGTCGGTGGCACAAGCGCCTCGTACGGCCTCGCGCACGAGTTCGGCGCCGACGGCGGAGTGCAGACCGCGCACCACGACCTGCTCGTCACCCTCGGGATGCTCCGATGACGTGGCAGCCGCCCGCCGGGTACGTCCGCCGCACACCGGATGTCGAGGCCCTCGTCCTCGACATGGTGCAGCCGCTCCTCGACGTCGGCACGCCAACCGGGCGCGCGGTCACCTGGTGGCCGGACGACGCAGACAAGCTCATCGCGCTGGGGGTCCCACTTGCCCGGGTGCGGAAGATCCCCGGCATCGTCGAACTCGAGGGCCGCCAGATCCAGGCCAACGTGCTGCTGACGGTGCGCACCGGATCCCGATCCGAGTCGTGGGACATCCTCACGTACCTCGGCGACGAGCTCACCCGCCGCTGGCACAAGGGCGGAATCGTCGACCGCGAGGACGGCTCACGGTCTGCGGTGGCGCGCCTCGAGGTCGACGCCGCAGATCAGCAGCTCCCCGAGCTCGATCCCGACTTCCGCGCGGTGTCGAACTACGTGACCCTCACGCTGATGCGGCGCACCGCCTGACCCACCCCTGAACGAGCACCGGACCCGCCTCGGGCCCGGGGTTCCGTCATGCCCCCGCGGGGGCGAAACCCCTCGAAGGAGAATCCATGACCACGCAGACCCAGCTCTACAAGGACGCGCAGAACCTCGGCGTCCTCGTCGCCCAGGACATCGCGATCCTCGCGAAGCCCTACGTCAAGGGCGCCCTCGCCCCAGACCCGCTGTTCGACGCCAACGGCATCGTCGCGAACTCGCTGGCTTCGTACGCCTCGTGCGGCGAGATCGAGCAGAAGGCTGGGGTGAAGATCACCCCGGACGTGAAGTACAACGACATCATGGGCTACGGCTCCCGCGCGCCCCGCCGCCGTCTGCTGCAGTCCGAGGGCCTCGGACTCGACTTCACGCCGCAGGAGGTCCGCCGGATCGTCAAGGAGATGAACGGCAACCTGCAGGCCGGCGCGTTCGAGGCCACGACCACCGGCGGCGTGCGGTGGAAGAAGACCGCGGGCTCGATGCCCCGTTACTGGTCGGTCTTCCTGCTCGCGGAGGACATCAACGACGAGACCCTCGAGCCGATCTACCAGTGGTGGCACTTCCCGAAGCTGGGTCTCGACAAGCCCGGCGCGCAGTCGCTGACCATGGACGCCGCATCGGAGTCGCCGACCACGCTGACGCTGCTGCAGGACGGCGACAACCTGTACGAGGCCGGCATCGACGGCCCCGGGTTCGCCTCCATCGCGGCGGCGCTCGGGTTCGGCGCCGACACCGCCTACGTCGTGACCATCAGCGGCACCCCGACGGGCGGAACCTGGACGTACACCATCGGCGGCCAGACCACCGCGGGCATCCCGTACAACGCCACGGCGACCGCGGTGCGCTCGGCGATCGAGGCGCTGTCGAACGTCGGTGCGGGCAACGTGCTCGTCACCGGTTCGGCGGGTGGCCCCTGGACGATCACCCTCTCGGGTGTGTCCGGCGTTCCCACCGTGTCCGGCGCGGGCCTCACCGGCGGCACCTCGCCGACGGTGACCATCGCCCCGGCGTAACCCCCCTGATCGTCGGCCCGCGCCGTAGTTCCTCCCCCGGCGCGGCGCGGGCCGGCATCCCAGCACCATCCAACGACCGGGGGAACAGCCGAGGGAGGCAACCGTCATGGCATCACCCACCAAGAAGGCGCCGGCCAAGAAGGCGCCGGCCAAGAAGGCCGCGCCCCGCACCGCCGAGCAGCGCAACGCGGACAACGTGTCCCGCTTCGCCGAGTTCCGCGCCCGCGCGCAGAAGATCCGCGAGGACGGCTCGATCCCCGAACTCAAGCCCTACATCGTCACGGCCGCGGAGCTCGACGACGGCATCGACGCCGACGTCGTGCTCAGCCCGCCGACGACGCTGGCGCAGCGCACCGCGCTCGACCGCGCGATCCGCAACAGCGACTTCGTGTCGATCGTCGCGATCATGGGCGGCGAGGGTGCACTGAACCGCATGGTCGCCGCGTTCGACCGGATCGCGGACGACGTGAACGACGCGACCCGGCTGTTCGCAGGGTTCGGCTACTCGGTGGTCAACCACCTCAACGGCAAGGGCGCGGCCGATGTGCCGGGGGGTACGCCCGCCTCGTAGACACCATCGGTGGCTACGGGGCGCAGATCCGCGCTGACCTGCACCGTCACTACCATCTCGACCTCAACGAGTGGCTGCGCGGTGAGCGGGACTGGCGTGACCTGTTCGACATCCTCGACCAGTTCCCCGTCGGCTCCTCGTACCTCGCTGCGCTGCAGGAGGACGAGGAGCTCGCCGCGGACATGCTCGTTCCCGGGTACCGGCCGCCGAAGCCGACGAACGAGCCCCCGCCGTTCCGCGACTTCGACGCCCACCGCTACGACATGGCGCGGCTGACCGCGATGATCGAAAGGCTCATCGCGGTCACCGCGCACGCCGAGCCGAACGGCATCACGGTCGCGGTACCGGTGCCCGCGGTGGAGAAGCTCTACCGCGGGAAGGGCCTGACGAGGCTGCGCGCCTCGGTGGCCCGAGCTATCGGAAGCGGCTGACCTACTGCCAGCTGACGCGGTATCTCATCCGAGCGGTGCCCTTCTATGCCTGATCCGGGCAGAGGGAGCCGTCGTCTACGGCCGACGCGATCACGTCTGCTCGGTAGGTCTGCGACAGCGATCCCGACCGTCGAGCGACGATCTCCGCAGCTGTCATTCCGCTGCGCATGGCGCTGCAGTACGCCCTGCCGAGGTCGATCTGCGACTGGGCGATGTCCGGGGAGCTCTGCGGGTGCCCGAGCAGGCCCATATTGGTGAGGAACACGGTTTCGGTGGGGGAGTACCCGCCGGCCCAGGCGGTGCTGGTGCCAGCTCCGAGCGGAACTGCTGCAAGGACGATGAGGGCGGTGATTGCGATCTTCTTCACCGCGCGAGTGTACTGCGCGATTCAGGCCCGACCGCCGCGAATCCGAAGCTGCAAATTGATTGTGTAGCAGAACAACTGAATATGGCATGGCCCCGCGAGACTGGTGTGCTCTCGCGGGGCCTCCGCATACCTGCAGGAGGTGCTCGTGGCGACGTACTCGGCCGGCTCGGCGAAGATCGACGTCTCCCCCTCGCTCGAGGGCTTCGCGGAGAGGTGCCGCGCGGAGCTCGAGCGGATGCGCATCGAGTACACCATCGACGTCGATGCGGACGTTTCGCTGGCGCGCGCACAGCTGGAGGCGTTGGCGCGGGAGCGCACTGCGCGCATCCGGGTCGAGCTCGACGGCGCCGAGGAGGCCGAGGCACGTCTCGCGCTGCTCGCCCGGAACCGCACCGCGCACATCAACGTGAACGTCAACGGCGGCAACTTCACGCAGATCAACAACAACATCACGAACATCACCAACAACGCGGGCCGTGCTGAGCGCGGCCTCTCGTCGATGGGAGCCGTCCGGTTCGGCGGCCTCGCCGCGGCGATCACCGCGCTCGTCCCCGCCCTCGTCGGTGCGATCGGCGCAGCGTCCGCCCTCGGTGGCGTCCTCGCCGGCATCGGTGGAACCGCGGCCGTCGGCCTGGCCGGCGTCGGCGACGCCTTCAAGGCGATGGGCGACGCCGCGAACACCTCCGCGTCGGACGCCACCGCTGCGGCGAACCGGATCACCGACGCCCAGGACGGTGTCCGGCGCGCGCAGGAGGGCGTCGCGGACGCACAGCGCGACGCCAAGCAGGCGCAGGACGACCTCAATGACAGCTACGAGAAGGCGTCCCGCGCGCTCCGCGACATGAACGATCAGCTCGCCGACGCCGAGCTGTCGCAGGAGGGCGCCGAGATCGCGCTCGCCCGCGCCCAGGAGGCCCGCGCGAAGACCTACGGCGACGGGAAGTCGACCGGTCTCGACCGCGCCGAGGCCGACCTGCGGGTCAAGGAGGCGCAGCAGCGACTCAAGGAGGCGAAGTCCAACACCGCCGACCAGCGTGAGGACACCGCCGAGGCGAACGCGAAGGGCATCGGCGGATCCGACATCGTCACCGACGCCCAGCAGAAGAAGCTCAAGGCCGACCAGGCCCTGGTGAACGCGCAGGCCGACCTCGCGAAGTCGATGCGTGACCTCGCCGACGCGCAGAAGGGCGCATCCGCCGGCGCCGACAAGTACGCCGAGGCGCTCGCGAAGCTCTCGCCGAACGCGCGGGACTTCGTCACGCAGATGAAGGCGCTGGCCCCGGAGTGGAAGAACCTGCGGCTCGCGGTGCAGGACCGCATGTTCGACGGGCTCGGCGCGAGCGTCACGCAGTTCGCGCAGCAGACGATGCCCGGCCTGCGGACCACGATGACCGGGATCGCCGGGTACATGAACGGCGCGTTCAAGGACACCCTGAGCAGCCTGTCCGGCGCGTTCCAGCAGATGGCCGCCGACGGGACGATGCAGCGGTTCATCGACGGCATAGGCGGCGCACTGCAGGGCATGGCCCCGATGGTCACCGGCCTCGTGCAGATGGTCACCGACGCCACCGCGGCGGCTGGTCCCGCGCTGGGCCAGTTCTTCTCGGTCCTCGGCACCACCCTCGGGCAGCTCGGGCCGTCGCTCGGGCAGATCGGCGCGCAGCTCCTCAACGCGCTGACGCCGGTGCTGCCCGTGCTCGGGCAGCTGATCCAGGCGATCTCGACGGGCCTGGGCCCGGCGCTCGGCCCACTGGGCAACCTCATCGCGTCGCTCGGCACCGCGCTCGTGCCGCTGGCGAAGCCCCTCGGGGACCTGATCACCGCGCTCGCGAACGGTCTCGCGCCGATCCTCCCGTCGCTCGGGAAGCTGCTCGGCGATCTCGTCGCCGCCGTCGTGCCGCTGATCGACCCGTTCATGCAGCTGCTCAACGCGATCCTGCAGCCCCTGATCTCGATCATCAGCACAGTCGTCGCGGCACTGGCGCCGTTCATCCAGCAGCTCGCGACCGCGCTCAAGCCGGTCATCGACGCCATCGCGCCGGTGCTCGCGCAGGTCGGCCAGACCATCGGCACCGTTCTCGCGCAGGCGATCAAGGACCTCACGCCGGTCATGGTGCCGATGATCGAGGCGTTCTTGAAGCTGGTCGAGGCGTTCCTGCCGATGCTCCCGCCGATGCAGGAACTGTCGATGAAGCTGCTGCCAATCCTCGTCGAGGGGATGAAGCTGATCCTGCCGGTGATCACGGAGCTGATCGAGTGGTTCACCCGGTTCATCGAGTGGCTGATGCCAAAGGTGGTCGAGGGCCTCACCCAGTTGGGCAAGGACTTCGACGGCCTGACCGATCGGGTCAGAGGCTTCATCGACGACGCGAAGGACCGGTGGAACAACTTCGTCGACTTCGTCAAGGGGCTGCCGGGCCGGATCTCGAATGCGGCGTCGGGCATGTGGGACGGCATCAAGGACACCTTCAAGGGCGCCCTGAACTGGATCGTCAGCGCGTGGAACGACTTCCACATTTCGATGAAGGTCCCGGACAGCATCCCGATCATCGGCGGCAAGGGCTTCACGATCGACACCCCGAACCTGCCCTTGTTCAAGGCTGCGGGTGGTCCGATCGCGGGTCCGGGCGGGCCGCGCGCCGATCTCATCCCGGCGATGCTGTCCGACGGCGAGTACGTGATCAACGCAGCCGCCGTGGCGAAGTACGGCGTCGGCATGTTCGACGAGCTCAACACCCAGCGTTTCGCCGACGGCGGCGCTGTCGGGCGGCAGACCGCCGAGGGGTTGAACCCCGGGGCCGACCAGCTGCGCACGCTGATCATGCAGAAGTGGCCCGAGATCAAGACCATCGGGGGCCGCCGCTCCGAAGACGGTTACGGCGAGCACAGCTCGGGCAACGCGATCGACGTCATGATCCCGAACTACGGGACCGCGGAGGGGAAGGCCCTCGGCGATGCAGTCTTCGCGTTCCTGCAGCAGAACGCGACTGCGTTGCAGCTCAACGGTGTCATCTGGCGCCAGAACAGTTACGGCTACGGCGGCTCTCTGACCGAAGGCAAGGCCATGTCGGACCGCGGCTCGGACACACAGAACCACATGGATCACCTGCACGTGATCCTCGGCGCGGGGCGCGGCGCGAACGCGGCCCCGGTCCCCGTCGCGGCCGGACTCACCGCCGAGCCTGAGAAGCCGAAGACCGTCGACGGGCAGAGCACCGACGGCGCCTACAACCCTGCGGCCCGCGAGGCACAGGACGGTCGCGACGACCCGCAGAAGTACACCCCGCAGGCCACCAACACCACGACATCGACAGGGTCCGGCCCGAAGTCGTGGTCCGACGTGGCAGGCGCCTTCGGCGAGGCGTTCGCGAAGGGACAGGTCTCCTCGCTCCTCAGCGTCTTCGGGGTCCCCGACGCGATGCCGCCGATCCTCACGGCGCTCGGCGACCTCCCGTCGAAGATCATCAAGCGCGACGAGAACTGGAAGCCCGCGGGCTTCGGCCAGCTGACTACGCCGACCACAGGGGCGGGCGGGACGCAGACGAACCCCCTCGGCGACCTCGTCGGGAAGTTCATCCCCGGTCTGGACACCCTCGTCGGTGGCGCCCAGGCTACGCCCAGCACCACCGGGGCCAGCGCGGCACCGACCGCGGGGCCAGGCGGCGCGCTGCCGCTCACCGGCCAGCAGGGCACCCCAACGACTAAGACCCCCGTCGAGACGCTCACCAGCACGTTGAGCGCGCCTCCCAACGCGGGCTACAGCGGCGGCGAGCAGGCGACCCACGACACGGTCTATGCGGCGTTCCGGCAGGCCGGATTCACCGACGAGCAATGGCCCGCGATGGTCAACATCATCAACCGCGAGTCGGGCTGGAACCCGAAGGCGAAGAACCCCAGCTCGACCGCATACGGGCTCGGCCAGTTCCTGGACCAGACCTGGGGGACGGTGGGCGGCACTACCGATGACGTCGGCCAGCAGGCGTCGTACATGGCGAAGTACATCAAGGACCGGTACGGTGACCCCGACAAGGCGTGGGCCTTCTGGCAGGCCAACGGGCACTACGCCAACGGCGGCCTCGTGTTCGGCCCCGGCGGCGGACGCTCCGACCTCGTGCCCGCCTGGCTCTCGGCCGGCGAGTACGTCGTCAACGCCGCCCAGGCCGCCCTGCACATGCCCGCCCTCGAGGCGATCAACGCGGGCGCCCGCGTCACCACGCCGATGCCGCCCACCCCGGCAGCCTCGACGCGGTTCGCGCTGCAGAACCACGACTCCGGTGGCCGCGGACAGGCCGCGACCGTCAACTACAACATCCGCACCGCGACCGTGGAGGACGCCTTCTTGCAGGCACAGACCCGCCAGAACCAGGACCGCGCAGCACAGATCGGAAACCTGTAGATGAACGAAGCGACCATCGAGATCGAGTCGTCCCGCGGGTACGCGAAGCTCTCGGGCCCGAACGGCGAGTTCGGCGAGCAGGGCCTCGAGCTCGACCAGTCCCCAACGGGCATGTTCAGCACCGAATTCACCACACGCACCGTGTCGGGGAACTTCGAGGTCGGTGGCCGCGTCACCGGCCAGACGGTGCCGATCCGGCAGATGGTGCTGCCGATCAACTGCTACGAGATGCCCGGGCAGAGCATCGAGAAGACGATCTCGAACCTGCGGAAGCTGTTCGGGTCGCCGCTCGACCGCCGGAAGGTGAAGTGGACGTACACGTCCGAGCTGTCTGGCCCGCGGTGGCTGATCGTGCAGCTCGCCTCCGAGATCAAGCTGAACCCGCAGCGGGACTGGAACATCGACGGGTTCGCCCGCGCCGTCGTCACCGTCCTCGCCGAGCAGCCGATGTACGAGTCCCCGGAGGACGTGCAGACCTGGACGAACCCGAACGACCGGTTCATCGTCACCCTCAAGAACGGGCTCCTCGGCGGCCCGCAGGGCAACTTCACCCTGTCCTACGGCGGGCAGACCACCGGCAACATCGCCGTGACCGCCACCGCGGCGACGATCAAGACCGCCGTCGAGGGACTCTCGAGCGTCGGCGCCGGGCACGTCACCGTCACCGGCGCGGCGGGCGGCCCGTGGACGTTCGTGTTCAACGGCGTCACGGGCACGCTCACCGCGAACGGCGCCGGGATGACCCGCGGCAGCGTCAAGGCCGAGGGCGCGAGCATCGGGTACTTCACCATCGAGAACCCCACCGACCAGATCCAGTGGAACGAGTGGGACTTCGACCCGGGGCAGTGGCAGTTCCCCGATTTCAGCTTCGGGCAGGAGCGCCTGTGGAAGCGGGCGGCCGGCGTCGACGCGGCCCGGATGATCGTCACCCCGCCCCTCACCGGGCGGCTGAGCGTGATGTGCGACCCCATGATGGACCCGTACATCGGCGAGGCACTCAACTCCGTCGCAGGCGATTTCAACGGCGTGATGCCGATGTACGGGGTACCCCCGTACACGCCCGAGACCGTCGTCCCGATCGTGTGCAACGCCGCCGCCGGGGCGCAGGCGATCCTCACACAGCGGCGCCTCTGGTCCGCCGAGTCGGGGATGGAGTAGCGCCATGCCACCACTGCTCGAAGCGTGGGTCGACACCCGCGCACCGTTCCCCGGCGGCACCCTCGCCGACTTCAAGGACTGGTCGCGGACCATCCGGCGCACCCGCATCGCCGAGCGATCCGAGCGGCCCCTCGTCCGGTTCCAGGACGGCGACTACAACTACCGCGGCCGGTCGGTCGGCGAGATCAGCGGCACCGCGTCGATCAAGCTCAACGACGTCGCCGCGCACGTGATCACCCTCCCGATCGACTTCGACAACCCCCGCAGCACGTATATCGCGCACTGGATCCTCGACGAGGAGTCGCGCGGCACCCGCAACGTGCACATCAGCATCGACAAGAACGGCGGGCGCATCGCCGGCCGCCTGCAGAAGGCCACCTGCAAGCGGTCCGAGAAGGGCGACGTCGTCGTCGCCGAGTTCTTCGACGACATCTACGAGCTCAAGAACGTCGAGATCCAGCCCAACCCGTTCCTGCCCGCGATGCTCATCCAGCAGCCGAAGGTGTGGTTCCTGTTCGACAAGAGCATCCACGGGCTCAAGCTGACGCTGATGTGCAACCTGCTCAGGTTGCAGCTCACCAACATCGACCTCGGCGCGTTCCTCGATCTCCTCGACCCCGCGAACTGGAACGCACAGCAGCTCCTCGAGCTCTGGCAGGAGTGCCAGATCGTCGTCGTACCGTCGGCGTTCCTCACCGACGTGTCGCCGCCGACGCTGATCATGGGCGCCTTCACCGACTTTCTCACCGTCGCGCAGCCGATCCTCGAGGACGCCGAGCAGCAGATCATCACGTGGCGCTGGTTCGAGGGCGACCCGGAGCCGTGGCCCGGCGCCGGCACCGGCTGGCGCAACGGCACCCTGTTCGTCGACATCGTCGACAAGAGCGGGTACCTCACCGGCACCAGCTTCGGCGGGAACCTCGTCACCGGCCTCGTGCGCGGCATCGCGAACTACACGTCGAACTACGTCGAGGACTCCTACGACCTGTTCACCGGCGAGACCACCGAGTCCACCGGCTACGACATCGCCGGATGGCTCGGCACCCACAAGAGCAAGCCGTACGTGATCTACCGCGACGGCATCGTCAACGGCCTGCAGACGGCCGACTTCACCCGCACCCAGGGCGGGGCCTGCCAGATCACTGTCGGCGGCCGGTCGATGCCCGGCGTGAACGAGGTGATCTCCGCCGCGATCAACTACGGCGGCGACGTCCTCGGCGACAACATCAACTGGCAGGGCTATGGCATCGGGTCCCTCGGCGGCCTCATCGACTCCGTCGCGAACCCGATCTACCGCGACTCGATCCTCGCGTACATGCAGGTGCCGCTGCTCCTGCGCGCGCACGACCAGGGCTGGGGCCATTACCTCGAGACCACCGCCAACGGGTCGATGCAGGCGTTCACCCCGTCCGCGGTGATGGCGCTCCGTGGCCGCAAGCGCGAGACCGACCCCGACGTCGCGTTCACCCTGACCGTCGAGGACTGCTCGCCGTGGCTCATCGGTGACCGCGGCGAGGGGCACTGGTGGCTCGGCGACCGCGTCGGCGCCACCCTCAAGCACCTCGGCGCGAACGTCTACATGTCCCGGTGCCGGCAGCTCGACCTGTCCTGGGGTGACGGTCGGGACGCGGCGTGGCAGGGCCACTTCGGGCAAGTCCGCACCAAGCAGGACGCCCTCGACAAACTCACCAAGCTGGTCGGCCAGGCGATGTCCGGCCTGCAGACGATCGGAGTTCTCGGATGACCGAACCGCTCAAGCCGACGACGAAGGTCCCGGAGCTCGACGACCTCGAGGGGCAGCGCGCGGCGCTGGTCGGCGCGCTGTCGTCGGCGCTGATCACCTCGAGCGAGGTCCCCACGATGACACTGGCGCCGATGTTGCAGCCGATCGCGGATCAGCTGCTCGCGTACGGGGTCCGGCAGACCGACGCGATCGACCCGGACGCGGTGCACGCGCCGTCGTGGCTTCGAGAGGGCGCGCAGGCCCGCGCGGTCGAGGTGCCCGAGCAGGTGAACCACCACGCGGTCGAGACGGAGGAGGTGCAGGCGCGGGTCGCTGAGGCGCCGCCGATCCCGAAGAAGGTCCCGAAGGCCGCCTGCGCGGCGAAGGTCGTGGCCGAGTGACCTCGCCCAACCTGCCCATCGGCAGCAGCGACATCCCGCAGGGCGCGTTCACCCACACCGGGATCGCCGGTGTCCTACAGGACTACTCGGCCGGGAAGTACCGCAGCACCGTCGGCGGCCGATTCCCGAGCATCGTCGGCGGCACCCCCGCCGGATCCCCGCTGTCCGCGATCACCCCCGTCGGCATCATCACCGGCATCCTCAGCGAGTTCATGCGCGTCGTGTCGAACTCGACGTCCCACGACATCAGCCACCCCGCCGACCTCGACGACCTCATCCACGACTTCTTCCAGGGCCTCCCGCTCGTCGGGCAGTTCGTGGACCTCCTCGACGCGATCTTCGGCACCTACGACGGCGACGACCCCGTCCTGCTGCAGATCAAGGCACTATTCGCGTTCCTGCGGCCCGACGGGAAGATCGACGCCGGGAAGCTGTTCGGTGAGCTGCCGCAGCACATCCTCGGCGTAATCACCGCCCTGGTGTCGAAGTTCACCGGCGGCCTGATCGAGCTGGGGCAGCTCAAGCGCCCGGAGCCCGGCCAAGAGCGGAACTGGCTCGAGTCGTTCGACAAGCCGGAATCGGTGCCCGCCGGGGACGGGTTCGAGCACGACGCCACCGTCGGCCGGACCCGGCTCGGCTCGGCGAAGCTGACGTTCGACGGCGCCGAGCACGTGCGGACCTCCGACCCGATCGAGGTCGCGGCCGGCCAGCCGCTCGACATCGGCGGGTACGTGCGGTTCGACGGCTACACGGGGACGGGCGGCCCGGCCGTCGCACTGCGGGTGCTCGCGTACAACTCGGGGGACCAGCTCATCGGGTCCCAGCAGATCGGCACCGTCACTCCGTCCGGCGCGACGTCGGCGGACTTCGAGACCGTGATGCAGGCGTCGTGGACCGCGCCGGCGAACACCGCCTACGTGTACGTGCGGATGGAGGGCCTCGCCGCTGGCACGGCGGGCACGGCGCACTTCGACGACCTGTGGCTGCGGATGCCCGCGCAGTCGTTGCCGCAGCAGTGGGTTGAGGGGCTCACGTCGGCGTTGTCGAACCTGGGCGACGGGATCTCCGACGCCTGGAACTTCGTGCAGAACGTGATCGACAAGTTCATGAACGGCCGCGGGATCCTCGGCAGCCTGTTCTCGCTGTCGCACTTCGAGACCGAGGTGGCGAAGGTCTTCGGCCCGGGGTCGAACATCCCGAAGAACCTGATCGACGGGCTCGACGATGCACTTGATCTGCTGCTGCCGAAGACGGACTGGTCGAAGTTCCTCACAGGCTTCACGGCGGCGGGAAACAACGGCACCGCGCCGTCGACGGGCATCCCCGCCCTCGACGGGCTGATCAACGCGTTCCTCGGCGTCCGCACGAAAGCCACCGACGCGAACGACACGGCATCGACCGTGCAGGGCACCGTGCAGGTGCAGGCGGTCACCGTCGGCGTCGTCGACGGGTTGACCGTCGTGCGCACCCCGATCACGAGCACGCAGACCTGGACCCGGGCCGCGATCCCCGCGGGCTGCACCGAGCGGGTGAAGACCGGTGTTGGTCTCGTCGCGTCCGGGCAGGGCGGCGGGCGGGGCACACCGCGCTCGGGAAACGACCCGTACAGCGGCATGGGCGGCGCCGGCGGCGCGGGCGGCGGGTACGTGTACGCCGAGTTCACCCCGGACGAGGTCGGCACCTCGCAGCTCGTGACCATCGGCGCCGGCGGCGCGGGCGCAACCAGCATGTCCACGTCAGGCGCGTTCGGCGGCATGACGTCGTTCGGATCGCTCCTGTCGATCGCGTCCGGCGCGGGCGGTGGCATCCCGACCAGCGTTGGCGTTGTCTACGGCGCCGGATCGGCGGGCGACGGGGGGGACGGCGGCAATCTCGTGTCGAACGGTCAGCAGCCAGGCAAGCAGGGCGGTCGCGCCTACCTCGTCCAAGGTGGCGCTGCGGGCGGGACGAACGGCGGCAACGGCGGCGCGGGACAGAACGCCCCCACAGGCGACGACGTACTTTCCGGCGGCTCTGGTGGTGGTGGTGGCGGCTCCGACGGCGCGAACTTCGGCGATTCGGGTGGCCGCGGCGGCGACGGCGGTATCCCCGGTGGCGGTGGTGGTGGTGGCGGCGGTGGCGGCTACGGCGGCAATCCCGGCAACGGCGGAAATGGTGGGCGCGGCGAAGCGCTCATCGAGGAATTCTTCCGGTGAAGGAGGAGCGACATCATGGACTACAGCGGCAGGGTGCTCGGCGGCGGATCGCGAGGCTGCGGTTCTACTCCCCGGTGGTACGAACTTCAAGGGGCAACGAGATGTCGCCCACCACGAGCACGTAGCGCCCGTCCGGGGCTTCGGCGGGTATTCCGATCTGTCCGAATAGGAATCCGCCGGAAGTTCCGTCGTGGGTGACGGCCGGCACTGGCAGGGCGATCTCCCCGGATCCGCCGGTCGGGTCGTGAACCGTGACGGTCAGGTGCGCTTGCCGATCCTCGCTGGCTTGGGTGAGAACCACGATCACGGGAACGACGGGCTCGCCGCGGTTTCGCGTCCAGCTGGTGAGGACGCCTCCGAGTACGTACAGCTTGCCCTCGGCGACGCTCGCGGCCTCTGCGAGGAATGCGCCTGTCACGATCACCGCGTCATCGTAGGCGCGCCTGAGACTCGGCGGGGCATCTTCGCATGATGTCGCTGTTCCACGAAGCCTCGTCGGGGTTCGGCGAGGAGGACGTCGTTGAAGGACGACCGTCATGACCTGGACAGCCGAACGCGTGCTGCCTGCTGGTTCAGCGGGCGCGGGCTGGCCCCTCGAGCGAGTCGCGCCGCCTGCCCCTGGAGGTGGCGGGTGGCAGATCGTGCACCAGCTCTCGGGCACGGGCACCACGGTCCTCGACGGCGCGGCCCGGGTCGCACTCCGCGCGTCGGGCACGGGCACGACGGTCGCCGACGGTGCGGCCGCGGTCCTCGCACACCTCGCCGCGACGGGCACGACCCTGCAGGACGGAGGCGCACGCATCCTCGCCCACCTCGCTGCGACCGGCACCACCACCATCGGCGGCTCCGGGCGGCTCGCGCTCCGCGGCACCGGCACCGGCACCACCCTCGCCGACGGCGCGGCCGCCGTCCTCGCGCACCTCCGCGGCCTCGGCGCCACCAACACCCACGGTATGGGCGCCCTGCTCGCGCACCTCACCGGCCTCGCCGCCACCACCGCAGCCGGATCAGGAACCCTCGCGTTCTCCGCGCACGCCCCCGAACGCACCAACATCACCACCACCGGCGCCTACACCTACCCGATCCCCGCCTGGTGCCGGTACATCGACCAGGTGATCATCGGCGGCGGCGCATCCGGCCAGACCGGCGACGGCGCGTTCAGTGGCGCGGGCAAGGGCGGCAACGCCGCCGCCTACGTGGTGCGGACCCTCGAGCGCGGCGTCGACATCCCCTGGTCCCTGTCCACGATCACCGGCACCGTCGGTGTCGGCGGCGCCCGCCCCGCGGACTCCGACAACGCCGGACCGACCAGCGGCGGCGCCACCACCGCCAACTGGGGCAGCGGCAGCATCACCTCCCCGGGCGGCAGCGGCACACAGTCGGGGCAGAACGGCGGCAGCTCCACAGTGACCACCGTCAGCGGCCAGACCTACCCGGCGGGCGCGGGCGGCACCGGCAACGCTGGCGCGGGCTCGGCGCCCGGCGGCGCGGGCGCGGGCGGCAACGGCGGCGTCTTCGGCTCCCGCACCCAAGGCGGCGCCGGCGGCAACGGCCGAGCCAGCTTCTACGCACGACAGACCTAGCCATCGAAGGAGAACACCATGACCGCTTCCGACGCTGACAACATCGCCGTACTCGACTTCGTCAAGAGCCGCGGCAACAGCATCCGCCTGCACTCCGCCGATCCCGGCAAGACCGGCGCCGCGGTGATCGCCACGACCCCCGCGTCGGCGGCGACCACGTGGGGCGCCTCCGCGATGGGCGCGGGCGCCGACACCGGGTACGCCGTCTGCGCCGGCACGGCCGCGCAGTTCACGCTGCCCGCGTCGACGACCGCCACGCACTTCGGCGTCTACAACGGCACGACGTACCTCCGGGGTTTCCCGCTCGACGCGTCGCTGACGTCGAACGCGCAGCCCGTGCCCGTGGACATGACGCCGCGGATGCGGCACCAGGCGTTGTAGCGCCCACCCATCCCCGGCCCCGCGAGCACCAGCGCGCGGGGCTCTCGTGTACCCGCAGGAGCCCCGATGCGCCGCACCGTCAACAGCTCAGCATGCGAGCTGTTCGCCGTGCTCGCCGTCGCGGTCCTGCGCCCCGCCGCCCGCGCCCGCGAGTGGCGCACCGATCACCCCCACCAGCCCAGGAGGCACCATGCCCACACCACCGCTCACCGTGCTGCAGCTCCGCGGCAACAGTGAACCGCTCGACGGGAACATGCTCGACAACGTGGTCCGCAAGCTGGACCCGAAGCTGTTCCGCGTCATCGAGATCAACTACCCGGCGAGCATCGGCCCCGCCGGCGGCGGTGCGTTCAAGCCGTCAGAGATGGAGTCGGTGCGGATCGGCTGCGAGATGATCTCCCGCGAGGTCGCCGCGGCCCCGGGCCCGGTGGCGATCATCGCGTACAGCCTCGGCACGGTCACCCTCACCGAGTGGCTCAAGCAGAACCCGCACGTGGCGAAGGTCGTGTTCGCGGGGCTGCTGGCGAACGCCCGCCGCAAGCCGGGCCGCCAGTACGGATTCCCGCTGCCGATCGGCGGCGAGGGGATCTTCGGGCAGTGGATCGACGATAAGCGGGCGTGGTGTGACATCGCCTTTCCCGGCGACGTGATCACGGCGATGCCGGCCGGGTCGATCCTGCGTCAGGGCTCCGACCTGATCCAGCACATGAGCCTCGTCGACCCGATCCGCTGGGCGAACGATGTCATCGCGAAGCTCCCTGCGGTGGCGTGGCAGCTCGCCGGCACGGACTTCTCGAAGCTCGTGCAGTTGGGCCCGAAGGTCGGTGAGGCGATCGCGGGCCTGGATGGGTTCGCCCGCGGAGGTATGCACACCGCCCGCTACTTCGAACCGCACTGGCGGGACTGGCAGAACAAGCCGATCAGCGCGATCGACCTGATGGCGCGGTGCCTCCGTAACGAGCAGAAACGAGCAGCAGCATGAGTGCCATGCATGGCTATGCGACGTGCTTCCAGCTCCTTCGGGCGATCACATCGTTGATCGTGCCTCCGGTGACTCCGTATTTCGCCGCGAGCTCGTCGCGTGACAGTGCACTCGTTCGGATGTCGCGGACCGCGTCGTCATCGAGCACCGCGCGCGGGTTCCGCACCCCGTAGGTCTGCCGCCACTTGCCGACCATGTCGGCAATGTTGTCGTCATTCGACCCTAGGAAGAGGTGTCGCGGGTTGACGCACAGCGGGTTGTCGCAGGCGTGCAGCACGTGCGCGCCAGCGGGAACCGCCTTGCCGTTGTGCAGCTCCCACGACACCCGGTGCGCGTCGTACTGCCTCCCCGCGACCGTGAACTTCCCGTAACCGACGCCGTTGTCCTTGCGCCCGCCGAGTGCGCCACGCCACGTCCAGCACTCCTTGTCGGACAGACCCGAGTCGATCCGCCGCTCGATCCGCTCGGCCATCGACGCAGTCGCCTTCACGTGGGTGTTGAGCGGTCGGTCTGCGTCCGGGTGGCCGAACTTCTTCCACCGCTCGTAGTGCCCGAAGCAGTACCCGCGCGCGTTGTGCGGGCGGTCGCAGCCGTGCACCTCACATGCCCTGTTACTCACAGTCCCATTTTACCTGAAAGGAGCTCCCATGTCCTGGACCGGAGACCCCGTTTGGCTCGCCGATGTGCTACGCGCAGAAGGCCTCAAGGTGATCGAGCACGACGGATGGAAGGCGCGCGGGCACGGCGACTTCCGCGACATCCGCGGCGTCATTTGCCATCACACCGCAGGCGGCGGCCCGAACGATTGGAAGATCGTGCAGAACGGGCGCCCCGACCTCGAGGGGCCGCTCGCTCAGCTCGTTCTCGAACGCGACGGCACCTACCGCGTGATCGCCGTGGGTGTTTGCTGGCACGCGGGCCGTGGCTCGTGGCCCGGCTGGCCCACCAACGACGCGAACTGGCACACCATCGGCATCGAAGCGGTGAATGACGGTGTCGGCCAGCCCTGGCCCGCTGTGCAGCTCGACGCCTACCGACGCGGCTGCGCGGCCATCGCCCGCAAGGTCGGCTTCGGCGCCGACAAGGTTGCGGCTCACCGCGAATACAGCTCCGAGGGCAAGATCGACCCGACTGGCATCGACATGAACCGGTTCCGCCGCGACGTGCAGGCCGCGATCGCGGGCGCTCCGCAGCCGAAGCCGGTCAACGAGATCGACAAGTACGCCGCCGCGACGCCGTGGCTCGGGAAGCGGATCACCGTCGGCGAGGTCAACGTCGGCAAGGACGGCCGCGGGCGGGCCGCCGAGTTCGAGAACGCGATCGTGTACTGGTCCGCGAGCACCGGGGCGCACGCGGTGCCGCGAGCGGACCAGGCAATGCCGGCGGGCACGTCCGGTCTGCTTGAGGAGTACCAGCGCCGCGGCGGCACCGGCGGCGCGCTCGGCTTCCCGGTGCGGGAGTTCGCGCGTCTGACCGCGAAGGGCTCCGCCCCGGGCGCGGTGCAGGCCTTCGAGGGCGGCGTGCTCTACCGCCGTGATGGTGACCCCCGCGGCGCGGTCGTCGTCGGTGCGATCGGCAAACGGTGGGGCGCCGACGGATACGAACGCGGCCCGCTGGGCTACCCGCTCGACGACGAACAGCCCACCTCGGACGGCGGCCGCGTGCAGCAGTTCGAGCGCGGCACCCTCACGTGGCACCCGTCCGGGGTCACGCGGCAACTCACCAAGGAGGCATGACCATGTCCAACACCTACCCCGACGGCACGACGGCGACCAGCCTGCGCGACGTCGCCACCGACGTCGCCGAGAAGGCCATCAAGACCTTCGCGCAGACGCTGCTGCTGTTCCTCGTCGCCGGCACGTCGGTGCTCAACGTGCCGTGGTCGACCGCGGTGCAGGGCGCCGCGATCGCCACGATCGGCACCGTCGTCCTCGCCCTGGCGCAGACCGCCTGGGCGTCCGCGAACCCGTACGTCGAGGCGCTCGCCCGTGCGTCGCGCACGTTCCTCGCCACCCTCGGCGGCGCGATCCCCGTGGTCGACGGCTCGCACGCGTTCGTGTTCACCGACGTCAACTGGGCGCAGGCCGCGGGCATCGCGGGCACGGCGGCCCTGATCTCGCTGCTCACCTCCGTGGTGTCGCTGCCGATCGGCCCGAACCGCGCATCGCCGAGCCTGGTCCGGTGAACCCGGTGCTCGCGCGGTTCTGGCAGCTCATCGACAGCGAGACGGTTCGCCTGTACCAGGCGGTGATGTACACCTGCTACTTCTTCGCGGGGGCCTACATGGCGTCGTTTGGCCGCGCACCGTCGACGATCCAGCAGGCGATGGGCGAGCACGCGCACTACACGTGGATCGCGCTGATGATCTCCTGCCCGCTCATCGTCATCGTCGGCACCCGCGTCCCGAACAAGTGGTCCGGGCTGTGGCTGCAGCTCGGCGGGAACCTCGGCGTCGCCTCGTGCCTCGCCGCCTACGTCGTCGCGGTCCTGCAGTCCCCGTGGTGGGGGACCGGCGTGTTCGCCGTGTGGGGCTACGTCGGCCTCACCGTGTGCACCGTCGGGATCATCCTGCGCGACTGCCGCCGCATCCACCAGGTGCGCCTACTCGCGAGGGAACTGCGACAGTGAATACGGACCTGATCGTCGGGCTCGGCGGTGGCGGCGTGATCGGCACCGTCCTCGCGGCGATCGTCTCGGCGGTGGCCGGCCGCGGGAAGTCCCGGGCGGAGGCGGCGAAGTTCCTCACCGACGCCGCGGCCGAGCTCACGAACATCGGCGCGTCGCTGACGGCGAACGTCAACACCCAGCTGATCGCCGTGCGCGCCGAGCTCAAGTCGCTCGCGGAGGCGGTAGATCACCTCACCGAGCGCGTCGACGACGTCGTGCCGCTCATCGAGGCTGACCACCCGCAGACCGCGGCGGCGCTGCGGGACGCGAACGCGGCAGTCAAGCGCGCCCTGTAGCCCCTGCCCGCAGACTCGAGCACGAACAGCGGCCCGGACTGCGGACACGAGGCGGTTCAGCACGGCGATCACGTGGACTATGTCCACGACGGCCACCGGCACGCTCCGCACGGGGATCACTACGACGAGCACTGAACCCGCGAAAACGGTGTGCCTCTCATTCGGCAGCTATCTAGACTAGCTATCACAACTACATAGGCGTGAGACGCATCGCGCTACATCGCGGGCGGCCCCTCGACTCTCACCAGTCGAGGGGCCGCTTTCGTTCGTTCACGCAGTCTTCAGCTGTGCTACGTGCACTCGCTGACTGTGCGGCCACCTCTGCACGAGGCCGAGGCGTGTCGCTCGCGCGAGTGCGGATCTCACGGCCCCGGGTTGGTCGTCAGCCCGGACGGTGGTGCTCCACCCTCCGATGCGAACCAGCCACCGATTCATGCGATATAGCGTACGCCTGATTCGCTGACACCGATTGTCGTGGAAGGCGTCCAGGCGTCCAAGCGTCAGCGAGGCAGGCCCCGGGCACGTTGCGATGAGTTCCGGTAGACAGGGGAGATGAACGAACAGCGAGATACAGCGCCCAGGCGTCGTCGCAAGTGGCCGTGGATCGTTGGCGGGCTGGTCGCGGCGCTTCTGGCCTGGAGCATGAGCTGAGCGAACGCTATTGAGCGAGAACTGCACAGAAGTGCCGCGGGGCGTAGACTAAGGGGGAGTTGATTTCCCACCGGGATCCCCTTGGTGCTCTCGGCTTGCTCATCGGAACCCTGTTCCGGATCGGAGCGTCCTCATGACGCATCCACTTCCCCCTATTGCGCCTGTCCCGGCGCGGTTCGAACTGAAACCGATCGGCTCGATCGTCGGCGCAGTCGACGGCGTCTGGTGGCCTCGCTCACGCGACCTGCACGACGAACTGCAGCAGGTGTATCCGCTCCTCCGCGATCGCGTCTGCGGACTTGAGAGGGTGTGCTATCGCTATTCCAACTGGGACGCTGCTCCTCGGAAGGTGCTGATCGACGGCGATGTCGTTCGGCTGGACGGCTACACCACGCAGGAGCTCGACACAGTTCGTTTCGTTGGAATCAAGTCCTCGTTGGTGTGCGCCCTGATCCCTCCAGGCACGGAACAGGAGGTCGCGGAGCTGGCCTCCGTGCTCGCGATGACCGGCGCTCTATCCCAGTTCGCGCACGCCTTCAACGTGAAGGCGGCCGAGACCACATCGAGGCGCCATCAACGGCAGGACGCTGAGCGCGTGTGGGACAACGAGGGCGGCCATGCACCACCGGCGTCCCGAACAGCTCCGCCCGTCGCTGAGGTGTCGCCATGAACAATCACCTGCGCATGGATCTGGACCCCATCACGACCTACCGCAACCTCGACGGGTCCGTCGAACGCTGGTGGTCGGCCCGCACACTGACCCACCGCCAGGTCACCATCGAGACCACGATCAAGACGCTCAACAACAGCGCCGGCGACATCTCCGCCGCCGACGTCGAACTACTGGTCACCGACCAGAAGTCGCCGCGACGAATCGGGATACCGATCGCCGTCCTCGACAGCGTCATCGCAGCCCTGACCACGGCCCGCGACGACGCGCGGACGGTCATATCCACCGACCCGAGCGTCGAGTGAGAGCACGCGCGCAGCCCGGGCCCGAGGCCCTACGCCGACTCCTCAGCCGGGGACCCACCCGGGACGGAACCCCCACGCCGATACCTGGCCGAGTCCTCCTGCCGCACAGGACCGCCCTCACGCGCGGGATCGACGGAGTGTGGTGGCCCCGCAGCCGCGATCTGCAGGCCGAGCTTCCCACCGTGCTCCCGTCCGTCGGGTTGAAGCTGCAAGCCTTGGAGTGCATCCATTTCAGCCCCGCGGACTGGACGACACGTGCCCGCCACCTCCCGGCACGCGACGGCGACGCCATCGAAACCCGCCTGCTCGTCACCGCGGGGCTGGTGGTCTTCAGCGGCCCCCGCGTCGCGATCATCTACGCCCTCATCGCCCCTGACGCGTCCACATCGGCTGCGGAGGAGATCGCAGCCCGGCACCTGCACGCATGAACTCTGCAGTGATCGCACCCCGCCAGAACGGAACGGTGCCGGCGATGCCCATCCGACCCCATCGGATACGCCGGCGTTGAGCTCCCCTCACGCCAAGCACCGGTTGGACACCGGCACACAACGCGTACGACTGGACCTCGACGAGGACCTGAAACTCGGCCTGTGGTGGCCTCGCTCGACCAACTACGCTGCCGAAATCCACGATCTCGCCTACAGCTGCGGGCTGGCAATCGGACGGAGGATCGAGCGAATGACATTCGCATGGAACTACGAGACTGCGAGGCGACTCCAGGGAATGCACCTCAACGGTCTCGTGCTCAACGCGCCGGACCGTGATCAGCCACGCGAAGAGATGCGCGTGCACGCAGGGACGGGGCACATTCTCCGACTAACAGTCGTGCCGCCCACTAAGCACGACGCAGGCGGTCACATCGCGCGCACGCCAGATTGACCCCGAAGGGTGAGAACCGCCGCACCCATGACACGAAACTGGCCCCCGCCATTCGACGGAGGCCAGTGACCCGGTAGGTCGGTGTATCAGCCGCTAGGGGTAGAGCTTCGTTCCTTGCTCGCCACGGCGGAAGAATTCGTCGACGGAGTCTCGCATTTTGTCCCACCAGGTAGGGGACTCGGTGCGGTCTACGTCAGTGCTGGTCAGGGCAGGACCTGAACCGCGACGGCCTGGGGCCCGCGGTCGCCGGCCTCTGCGTCGAAGGAGACGCGGTTGTTCTCCTCGAGAGTGCGGAAGCCGCCGTTACTGACGATCCCGGAGAAGTGGACGAAGAGGTCCTTACTGCCGTCGTCAGGGGTGATGAAGCCGAATCCCTTGTCGCTGTTGAACCATTTGACGGTACCTTGAGCCATGAAGATCTCCTGAAGAGTGAATTGACAGGGCCGAAGGTTTCGCACCCTGGGCATGCGGAGTTCTACGAAGTCGAAGTACAGACATACGGGAATTCGATGATTGCCTACCGCGTGAAGTTCTCGCGAGCGTATCACCAAGAAAGTCAGCCAATTTCAGTATAGCACGTGCGCACCTGCGAGACGTACCGGCGCATCGTTGGGGATGTGTTCAACGACCGCTCCGGCTGAGTCGGGAACCGATCAGCGAGCTGGTGCGTCCAACAGATATGAACCTCGCGCGCTACGCCCTCACCCGACTCCGCGGCTGGTACGCCCTCGCGATGGCCGGCCGCGGTCGCGATGCTCCGCCTGCCCCCGACCTGGATGCGCGGATCGCCGACGCTATCCGCGGTGCTCAGCGGCCGGATCGTTTCGGGTGGGTTTCGGGTGGGTCGGAGACAAGGAAGGCCCCGGAGTGAATCACTCCGGGGCCTCTACCTGCACTGATTGTGCGCCATCAGGGACTCGAACCCCGAACCCGCTGATTAAGAGTCAGCTGCTCTGCCAATTGAGCTAATGGCGCGTGCTCGCTCGCTGCGTGCTGGAATACATTAGCAAGGACTGCGGCGAAACGTGAAATCGGCTGGTCAAGGCTGGTTTCTGGGCTAACGGTGGGTCACTGGAAGGCGCTCTGCCCGGTCAGCTTCTGGCCCAGGATCAGGGTGTGCATCTCCACGGTGCCCTCGTACGTCAGCACGCTCTCCAGGTTGTTCGCGTGCCGGATCACGGGGTACTCCAGCGAGATGCCGTTCGCGCCCAGGATCGTGCGGGCGGTGCGGCAGATGTCGATCGCCTCGCGCACGTTGTTGAGCTTGCCGATCGACACCTGTTCGGGGCGCAGCGTCCCGGCGTCCTTGAGCCGGCCCAGGTGCACGGCGAGCAGCACGCCCTTCGTGTATTCGACGGTCATGTCGGCGAGCTTCTGCTGGGTCAGCTGGAAGCCTCCGATGGGGCGGCCGAACTGCTCGCGTTCGACCGCGTACCGCTGCGCGCACTCCAGCGCCGTGCGCGCCGCACCCATGGCGCCCCAGACGATCCCGTAGCGCGCCTCGCTGAGGCACGAGAGAGGGCCGCGCAGCCCACGGACCTCGGGGAAGGCGGCGGAGTCCGGGATGCGGACACCGTCGAGCACCAGCTCGGCGGTGACCGAGGCGCGCAGCGACATCTTGTGCTTGATCGTGTGCGCGGTGAAACCGTCCGTGTCGGTGGGGACCGCGAAGCCGCGAACGCCCTCGTCGGTCTGCGCCCAGATCACGGCGACGTCGGCCAGGGAGCCGTTGGTGATCCACATCTTCCGGCCGTCGAGGATCCAGTCCGCGCCGTCCCGGCGCGCCCGGGTGCGCATGTGGGCGGGGTCGGAGCCGTGGTCCGGCTCAGTGAGCCCGAAGCACCCGATCACCTCGCCGGCGGCCATGCCGGGAAGCCAGCGCTGTTTCTCCTCCTCGCTCGCCCACTTCCAGATCGCGTACATGGCGAGCGAACCCTGCACCGAGACCATCGACCGCAGCCCCGAATCGCACGCCTCGAGCTCGAGGCACGCCACGCCGTACTCCGTGGCGCTCGTTCCGGCGCACCCGTATCCGTCGAGGTGCATGCCGAGCAGGCCGAGGGTGCCGAGCTCGCGCATCAGGCCGCGGGGATCATCGATCTCGCCGCGCTCGAACCAGTCGGCCACATGGGGCTCGACCTCGCGGGCGGCCAGTGCGCGGACGGACTGGGCGATCGCGCGTTCCTGGTCGGTGAGCAGGCCGGTCAGGCCCGCCAGTTCATCAGGGTGTGTGGTCATGGTGCCTCCTCGGCGCCACCCTAGCCCGGCGTGGTGGCAGGGGAGCGGAATGTCGTGCTTAGCTGGGCGCATGACCCTTCCCGGAACCCCCGCCCCCGCGGGCGCCGCCGAGGTCCTCAGGCCGCCGGCCCACCAGGTCTCGCCGCGCGCGAAGACGTGGTGGACGGTGCGCGCCGCGATCCGCTGGGTGATCGTGATCCCGCTGGTCACGATCGTGCTCGCGGTGATCCCCGACGTGCCCTGGTACGTCGCCGTCGCGGCCTTCCTGCTGCTGGCGGCCGCCGCCGCGGCGCACCTGATCGTGATGCCGCGCTTCCGCTACGCCTTCCACCGGTGGGAGATCAACCACGTGGCGGTCTATTCGCAGGCGGGCTGGCTGACGCGGACCCGGGTCCTGATCCCCATCTCGCGCGTGCAGGTGATCGACACCGTCGCGGGGCCGCTCGAGCGGTCCTTCGGGCTGTCGACGGTGACCGTCACCACCGCCTCGTCGGCGGGCACGGTGCGGATCTCGGGCCTTCCCACGGAGACGGCGCAGGCGATCGCCGCCGGCCTCACCGTCAGCGCCGCGGAGGACACCGATGACGCGACCTGACGAGATGACTCCACCGGCCGCGGACGACGGCTGGAACCGGCTCTCGCCGTGGGGCATCGGCACTCGCGTCATCAAGGCGATCCCGTCGCTCATCCCCGCGCTCATCGGCGTCTTCTTCCTGGGCCGCGCGGTCGGACCGGTGTTCTTCGTGATCGCCGGCGTCGCGATCAGCGTGCTGGTGGGCCTGCTGCCGTGGCTCACCACCCGCTGGCGGGTCACCGAGGACCAGCTGGAGCTGCGACACGGCCTGGTACGCAAGGTCTCCGCCACCGCCCGCCGCGACCGGATCCGCAGTGTCGACGTGACCGCGGGACCCATCGAGCGCGCGCTCAAACTGCGCAAGGTCGAGGTCGGCACGGGCGTCGGCGGCAAGGAGTCCGCGCTCGTTCTCGACCCGATCCCCGCGGACGTTGCGGAGCACCTCGGCCGGGACCTGCTGCGGCGCACCGCGGCACCGTCGACGGCGGACGTCCGCGGTGACGGCGGAGCCGGGCCGGCACCCGAGCTCGCCGCCCCCGAGGAGGATCTCGCCCGGCTGCGTCCGGCGTGGATCCGGTTCGCTCCGTTCTCGCTCACCGGGTTCGCGGTGGTGGCCGCCGGCGCGGGCATCGGCTTCCGGATCGTCGACGAGGCGGGTCTGCGCGAGCGCGGCTCGGAGATCGCCGAGTCCTGGTTCGTGAAGATCCTCGACCTCGGTGCGGCCGTGGTGATCCCGGCCGCGGTGGTGCTCGTGATCGTGGTCTCGGTGCTCGTCTCGGTCCTGGCCTACGTGCTCGCGTTCTGGGGGTTCCGGCTCGTGCGCCGTGCCGACGGCGCGCTGCACACCACGCGCGGCCTCATCTCGACGGTGGCGGCGACGATCGAGCGCAAGCGGGTGCGGGGAGTGCAGGTGCACGAGCCGGTCCTGATGCGGATCCCCGGCGGCGCGAAGCTGCGGGCGATCGCCACGGGAACCGATCGCAACCCCACCCTGCTGCCGCCTGCTCCGCGGGCGGAGGCCGTAGCCGTGGCCGACGAGATCCTCGGCCGTCCGGGCGTCGTGGAGGCGCGGTTGACACCGCACGGGAGGGCGGCGCTGCGCCGCCGCTACACCCGTGCGGCGCTCGGCGCGGCCGTGCCGGTGGTCGCGCTGGCGGTGCTCGCCGTCGTCGTGCCCGGGCCGTGGAAGACGCTGCCCGTGGTGGGTGCGGTCCTGGTGGCGGCCCTGGCCGTGGCGTCGGCGCGCCTGCGATACGCGAATCTCGGCACCGTCATCTCGGGCGACGCCGTGGTGCTCGGCGCGGGCACCGTCGCGCGTACCCGCACTGCCCTCGAGTTCGACGGGGTGACCGGCTTCGTCACGCGGGAGACGTTCTTCCAACGGCGATCCCGCGTCGCGACGCTCACCGTCGCCACCGCCGCGGGGGCGTTCGGCGCCGTCGACGTGACGCCCGAGCGCGCGGCCGCGGTCGCGCGCACCGTCGACCCCGAGATCGTGACGGGCTTCCTCGCCGTCAGCGAGGCGTGAGCCGGTACAGCTTGATCGTGCGGCCGCCCGCCCAATCGATGTAGTCGTCGTACGCCGGCCACACGGCGACGATGCTGGGCCACAGACGCTTCCGATCGGCCTCGGAAACGCGGCGCGCCCGGACCGGGATACGTCGAGTGCCGAGGAGCACTTCGGCGTCCGGCGTCGCCTCGAGGTTGTACGACCACGCGGGGTGGTGCTTCTGCCCGAAGTTGGAGGCGATCACCACGAAGTCCTCCCCGTCGCGCACGTAGAGCAGCGGAACGGCCCGGGCGACACCGCTCCGCCGGCCGATCGTGGTCAGCGTGAGCTGCGGCAGGAGCGACTCCGGGATGAGGTGCACCGACCCGCGGCTGATCCGCGTCACGGCCTTGTCGAGCGGCACCGTGGCGCGCACCACCCGGGACACCGCGCGGTGCCGTCCGAGCTGCAGGAAGCGTGACTTGAGGTCGTCCACGACGGTCATGGCGGCAGTGTAGTGAACGCCGCCCGCCGCCGGGCACCGATCAGTTGGTCGCGAGTCGCGCGCCGCCTGCGGCGCGGAGCGCCGCGTTCAGCGAGTAGTACTGCGTGAGCTGCTGCGTGACCTTGCCGGAGTCGCGGTCGGTGAGGGTGACCGCGTCGGTGATGATGCCGATCGCCGCGTTGTCCGACGTGCGGATGAGCGGCCCGCCGCTATCGCCCTGCGTGGTCACGATGTCGGCGACGACCCAGTCGCCCACGACCTTCGTCACCTTGCCGCAGCGGCGTCCGTTCACGGACCCCAGCTGGCACACCGGGTCCCCGATGCGGGCCGTGCCCACGGACCGCGGCGTCATCCCCGGAGCAGACGCGAGGAGCTTCACCTGCGGGTCGGTCAGCCGGAACGTCGCCCAGTCGGGACCGAACGGGTCGACGGGGGAGTAGTGCCCCGGGCGGTTCGGGTCCTCCTTGACCTCGGGCGCCTTCGACTGCACGACCTCGCCGACGATCCACTTCTTGACGCCCACCGGCTGCTGCGGCGCGCCGCAGTGACCGGCGGTCACGCCGAGGCGCTCGCCGTCCGGGGCGGTCACGGCGAAGCCCATCGTGCACTGCAGCGACTCGAAGCGGCCGCCGCCGAGGGAGCGCTGCAGGATGTCGATCCGATCGCCCGGCGCCACCGATGTCGGCGCGGGGGTGCGGGTGGGGACCGAGCTGGGGGCGCTCGGCTGCGCGGGCGTCGACGGTGCCTCGGGCTTCGGCGTCGCGCTCGGCTTCACCGGTGCGCTGGGGGCGGCGGGCTTGGGCGCGGGGCTCGGCGCCGGGGCGGAGGGCGTCGGCGCGCCCGATGCGAATGCGGGGGTGAGCAGCGCTCCCGACACCAGCATGGTGACCACCCCGATCGTTCCGCGTCGCAATGCCGCACCGATGCGCGTCCCGTCGGTCAAGGTCGAACCCTCCTAGGGTGTGGGTCGTGGTGATCGAGGGGCGCCTGAAGAAAGCGCCGCAGAAAATCGTGGCCGAGCCTACCATTCCGCATGACTGGCTTCGAGTGAGATCAGTTCACCGTAATGGGATTTCGCTAGTTGTATAGACCATGTACGAACAGCGAGTTTCGGTTCCTGGACCTGAGGAGACCCCCGAGTGTCTGACCAGACCTATCAGACGATCGCAGTAACGCTGTACTTCGCCGCCATGTTGTACATCGGTTGGAGTGCGTACCGGAAGACGCGCGACAACCTCGACGACTACATGCTGGCGGGCCGCGGCCTCAAGCCGTGGGTCGCGGCGCTGAGCGCCGGCGCGTCGGACATGTCGGGGTGGCTGCTGATGGGCCTCCCCGGCGCCGTGTACGCCAAGGGGCTCGTCGAATCGTGGATCGCCATCGGCCTGACGATCGGCGCGTGGCTCAATTGGAAGTTCGTCGCGCCGCGGCTGCGTTCGTACACCGAGGTCGCGGGCAACTCGATCACCATCCCCAGCTTCCTCGAGCACCGGCTGCGCGACCAGTCGCGGTCCCTGCGCATCGTCTGCGGCCTCATCATCCTGGTCTTCTTCACGTTCTACGTCTCCAGCGGCATGGTCGCCGCGGGCAAGTTCTTCGACAGCACCTTCGGCGTGGAGTACATCCACGGGATGCTCATCGTCGCCGTGGTCACCATGGTCTACACGCTGTTCGGCGGCTTCCTCGGCGCCACGCTGACCGACGTCGCGCAGGGCCTGCTCATGCTCGCCGCCCTGGTCGCCGTGCCGATCGTCGCGCTGATCGAGGTGGGCGGTCCGTCCGTCACCGTCGACACCGTGAACGCGGTGAACCCGACGTTCTTCAGCCTGTTCGCGGGCGGGACCGCCCTCGGCATCGTCTCCGCGGCGGCGTGGGGCCTCGGCTACTTCGGCCAGCCCCACATCATCGTGCGGTTCATGGCGCTGCGCTCGCCGCAGGAGGCGACGACCGCCCGCCGGTTCGGCATCAGCTGGATGGTCGCCACCGCGCTCGGGGCCATCTCCACCGCGTTCATCGGCATCGCGTACTTCGCCCTGCATCCGGACAAGGCGCCGAAGGATCCCGAGACCGTGTTCCTCGTGCTCGCGCAGATCCTGTTCCACCCGTTCGTCGCGGGCCTGGTCCTCGCGGCCGTGCTCGCCGCCATCATGTCGACGGTGTCGTCGCAGCTGGTCGTGTGCTCGTCGGCGCTGGTGGAGGACCTGTTCAAGATCTTCGCCGAGAAGTCGGGCCGTGACGCGGAGATCAGCGACAAGACGTACGTGCTCCTCGGGCGGCTCGGTGTGCTCATCGTCGCCGTGGTCGCGGTGCTGCTCGCCATCGATCCGTCCGACAGCATCCTCGAGCTCGTCGGCTTCGCCTGGGCGGGCTTCGGATCGTCCTTCGGCCCGGTCGTGCTCCTCGCCCTGTTCTGGCGCAGGCTCACCGCCCCCGGCGCGCTCGCGGGCCTCATCGTCGGTGCGGTCGTGGCGTTCGTCTGGGGTCAGTGGCCGCCGTTCGAGCTGTACGAGATCGTCCCCGGCTTCCTCGCGAACCTCGTGGTCGCGATCGGCGTCAGCCTCGCCACCTACAGGCCTGACGGTGCCGTGGACGCCGAGTTCGACGAGGCCGCTCGGCTCGCGGAGAAGCAGCCCGCGTCGTGACCCGTCGGCGACGTGCCCCACGGTGTCGAATTCGATTGCGCCGGCGCGCGATGCTCAACAGTGAGCCGCAGGATTGATGGGTCGGCGGCCTGCTGACGCGGCCCGCCCGAGCAGATTGTTCGAGATTGCCGATCGGATCTAGCGAACAGTTAATATCGGGTCATGAGCGATGTTCCTCAGCCTGAACGGTGGACCGATGGCCTCTGGCTTCTTCTGACAGTCCTCGGTGTGGTGGCGGTGATCGCTCTGGGGGTGAAGTCGTGGTACGCGGGGCGTGAGGTCGGGTTCGGGATCCTCGTCCTCGCGGGATGCGTGCTGTTCGGGTTGGAACGCGTCGCCGTCGCCATCCGGAGTGGGAAGTGACGCCGGGCGACGCGCACCACGGTCCGGGTCGCGTGCGGTGACGCGGGCGATCACTGAGATCTGAAACGTGGATGCTCGGACCGGGGTAGTTGTGGGGCTGCCTGTGTGCTGGCAACCCTCAATAGCTATCGGCATGGGCCGGATGGGGCCGGGGGAGTTGACGCCCTGGTATCGCCCCTGGGAGCTGACCGGGTGCGGATGCAGGATTCACTAGCTGGCTCTTTGGTGTGGTGAACTTCTGCTACCGTCCACCCATGACTGAGCAGAGCAGTGCGCCGACCGAGCCGAGTGGTGAGCATTCACCGATGCCGTCCGTGATCAAAGCCGCGTGGATCGTGTTCGCCGGTTTGATCCTGGCTGGCCTGATGATTTGGCAACCCTGGGCGTCGCCTGCCTATGAGCGGGTGGATACTCGGCCGGGGGAGGCGGCCTTCTGTATGACGTACAAGTTCTCGGTCGATTGTGGCAGGTAGGGCAACCATGAGTGATCTTCAAGCGTTGGCGCTGGTCAAGTCCATCCGGTTCGCTGCCGTCGTGCTCGGTGCATCCATGATCGTGCTCGGCGTACTGATCTGGCAGCCATGGAACGGCCCCACGGAACCCCGAGTGGTCAGCGTGGACGGCGGTAGTGTCGGGTCCGATGTGACGTGTGTGCGGTTGCGGGAAAACCTGACCTGCAACTGGCCGAAGTAGTGGCCCCCGATGACATTGACGGACGACGAGCTGGTGGACGAGTTCTACGTGAGCATCCCGGCGTTGACGACCGTATGCGGCTCGCTCTATGCCTGAAGGTGACGACCGAGGGCTGGCCCGATGTTCCTAGCTGAGTACGCCACTGGTGATCCCTGGCCTGTGTCGTGGCAGGTAGTCGTGTGGGCCGGTCTGCTCATTGGCGTGGTACTCAGCGGGTTCTACATTCGAGCCGAAAGCGTACGGGATCGGCGGACTGTTCGCGCTCTTTGGTGCGGCGCGTTTGTGGTATGGCTGTTGTTGAATCCCGTGATGCTGGCTCTCGGTTCCCCGATTGGTGTGGCGCTTCTTGGTGGGATTGGTTGTGTGGGTGCGTTGTTCGGGACTGCCGTGTGGTTCTGGTTCAATCCTTCGAACCGTTGACATTTCCGTCGTGTCTGGATATTCGAATGCGCCCCGCTCTTTGTTTAACTGAGCGGGGCGCATTTCATCGCTGTGGAGTGCTACCGGTTGTTGTACGCGTCCACAACCTCCTGTTAGATGCGTCCGCGCTCCGACACCTTCAAACCGTTCTTCCCTGCCCACTCACGGATCGCCTTCGACTGCTCACGGTCGATGCTCGTGCGAGTCGTCGGCACAGTAGCGGGGCGACCACGGTTCTTCCGGCCACTCACCCTGCGACCGGCGCTGGTGTACGGGCTGAGTGTATCGCGGAGCTTCTTCGCGTTCACGTCTGCGAGGTCGATCTCGTAGGTCACTCCATCGAGTGCGAATGAAACAGTTTCGGTCGCTTCGAGGGAATCGTCAATCGGTGAGGGTGACGGTTACTCTGCGTGCCATGCGCTGAATCCTATCTGTTGTGAACGTGGTCCGGTCCAAAGCCGGCGGTCCTCTATCGGAGGCAGAAGGTTGAACCCCATCCCGGAATCGACTCACGAGCCATGCCCCTATCGCGTCCGGCCACGACGAGTAGCACCTAGTGGCGCGGGTTTGAAGTTGTTGGACGGTTCGCCTTCTCGAGGATCTGCTCGGCGGTCTTGGTCCAGACGAACGGCTGTGCTCTCGGGTTCCAGCCGTCGATGAACGCCCGGATCTTGGCGTTGAGGTCCTGGACGGAGGTGAACACGCCGCGCCGGATGGCCTGTCGTTCGACGATCCCGAACCAGGCCTCGACGAGATTCATCCAGGAGGCGTGTGTCGGGGTGAAGTGCACGACGATCCGGGGATGCTTGGCGAGCCAGGCCTTGACGTTCGCATGCTTGTGAGCTGCGTAGTTGTCCATCACCAGGTGCAGCTCGACCGGGTTGCCGTCGGAGTCGAGCACGTCGCGGTAGGCCCGCTCGATCTGACGCAGGAACGCCAGGAACTCCTGGTGCCGGTGCTTGGGTTTGAGGGCGGCGGTGACCTTGCCGGTCGCGATGTCGAGGGCGGCGAACAAGGTGGTGGTGCCGTGCCGGTAGTAGTCATGGGAGCGGCGTTCGACCTTCCCGGGCTGGGTCGGCAGGATCGGCACCGTCCGATCCAGGGCTTGGATCTGCGACTTCTCATCCACGCACAGCACGATCGCGTTCTGAGGCGGGTTCAAGTACAGGCCGCAGATGTCGGTGACCTTGCCGACCAGCTCGGGGTCGGTGGAGAACCGGAACGATTCGGCCTTGAACGGTTTGATCCCGTACGCGCGCCACGCCCGCGCCACCGCGGCCGGCGACACCTTGATCCGGGCGGCGAGCAGCCTCGTCGACCAATGCGTCACCCCAAGGCTTTTCGGCGGCGGCGTGAGCGTTGCGACGATGATCGCATCCTGATCGAGCTCCCGCGGCCGGCCTGGCCGAACCCGATCGGACAGGCCCTCCAGGCCACGCTCGAGATACCGATCCCGCCACGCGATCACCGTCGTCCGGCTCGCATCGACCAACTCAGCGATCCGCTGATTCGACTCACCATCAGCGGCCAGCAACACGATCCGCGCCCGCTTGGCCGCGGACGCCCGCACCGAAGCGGACCGGGTCCACGACTCCAGCACCTCCCGATCACCATCGCGCAGCGTCAACGCCGGAGCAGGATGATTCGCCATGCCTCAATTCTCGCAGGCACCAAACTGTTCAATGATTAACGACACGCGCCACTAGCCGATTGGGCAAGCGCGGATCGTGGCACCCTCAGCGCGTTGATCACACGGTCTGTTGGTGGCCCTCATGGCAGGTGAGGGACTGAGCTACTGCCAGCCAGTCGATTTAGGTCGGACCCGGCATTTAGCGACCTGGTGCCTCTCGACGGCTCGAACGTGGATGCCTGCCAGCAGGGCGAAAGGAGCTACAGCTCGAAGTCGACTTCCCGTGTCACGCGAAGCTTCGCCCCCGACACCACTAGGCCGTCATGCCGAACGGTGAGCGAGTCACCGCCACGGGCGAAAGCGTCGTACAACTGGCCGCGACGGCTACCGGACCGGAGGAATACCAGCTTGACCGACGAGGTTGGAGAACACGACGGTGCGGGATTCGCGGGTGAGGGCTGCGAGATTCAACAGGGGATTCCTTCTTCTCGGGGGGATCGGACAACCGGGTGGGTATTCGAAGTAGGGGAGACGCCTTGCAGGGCCGTGCCATGTAGGCCCGTATGGGGCCGCTCAGACGGCGTACAGGGCGGCGCGAGGCAGCAGGAACACTCACCGCGTGCGATGCGACCCGCCATGCGTATGGACCAGCTCAGTGCGGATCGGGGTACCGGCGTCGACGTAGCCGGATCGGTGCGCCTTACGGTCAGCGTGCGACCGGGCAGCCATGTCCATGAACGCACGGCTACCGGGGATTGCGGGGCGGCTCATCCACGGGGGGTGGAGCGGGTGAGTGTGGTTCGAAGGTTGACGTTCATCCTGCGACCGCCCGCACGAGCGCCACGAAGGCGTACGGAGCAGCGTAGGTGACCAGGACGAGGGCGAGAGCGTCGAGGAATTGACGGGCAGCCATGCGTGCCCGAATACAGTTGTGTCATGCATGAGCGGGTCTGATCCGTTCGTGGCCAGACCCCGGCTCAGGTGCTACCAACACCTACCGGGGTCGTCGCATTTGGACAAGAGCTAAGGTGGCAAGACCCTCATCACGCCACGTTGCGCAGACACGAAGAAACCCGGCCTCGCAACGAATCCTGTTGCAAGACCGGGCTTCTCCACTTGGGGTGGATGACGGGACTCGAACCCGCGACAGCCAGAATCACAATCTGGTGCTCTACCAACTGAACTACACCCACCAGGTGCCTGGGATCGCCAGGCTCGAAGAACTTTACCCGACGGTTCCAGCGGAATCCAATCGGTATGGCCTCCGCCTCACCGAGCGCGGTGACCTGCGATTTCAGGCCGGGCCGAGCTTCTCGACGGCTGCGGCGATCTCCTCGGTCGACGGTCCGGGGGTCGGCACGAAGGCAGTGCTGCGGTAGTACTTGAGCTCGCGGATCGACTCGCGGATGTCGGCGAGGGCGCGGTGCGCGAGGCCCTTGTCGGGCTGGCCGAAGTAGATCCGCGGGTACCAGCGGCGGCACAGTTCCTTGATGGAGCTGACGTCCACCATCCGGTAGTGCAGGAAGTCGTCCAGCTCGGGCATCTCCTTGGCGATGAACCGGCGGTCGGTGGCGATCGAGTTGCCCGCCAGCGGCACGGCGCCGGCCTCGATGTGCTCGCGCAGGTAGGCGAGCACGGCCTCCTCGGCCTCGCGCACCGTCACCGTCGACGCGCGGACCTCTTCCGTCAGGCCGGAGCGCGCGTGCATCTCCTGCACCACGGGCGGCATGGCCGCGAGTGCGTCGTCGTCGGCGTGGATCACCAGGTCCACGCCCTCGCCGAGGATGTTCAGATCACCATCGGTCACCAGGGCGGCGATCTCGATGAGTCGGTCAGAGGTCAGGTCGAGGCCGGTCATCTCACAATCGACCCACACGAGTTTGTCGTCCACGCCGATGAGCGTAACCAACCTCGTCGGGGGCATCGCGATCCCGAAGAGCGAGGGTAGCCTGGCCTCATGAATCCCGTCGGATCGGTGTCGGAACTCGAGAACGCGGTCGGGAAGCCGGTCTCCGCGATGATGCTCAAGACGATCGACCACCTGGACGAACACTGTCGGACGATCCTCGCCGTCTCCACGGCGGCCGTCCTCGGTTACGTGGATCGCGACGGCGTCCAGCGCACGCGGCTCCTCGGTGGCGCGCCCGGCTTCGCGAAGGTGACCGCACCGACGCGCCTCGACCTGGGCTTCCCGGATGACGCCGCGGCCGGAGGGGCGTCCCTCCTCATGCTCGTCCCGGGGTGGCGCGAGACCCTGCGGATCAACGGCACGGTCGGCGCCGACGGCTTCACCGTGCGCGAGGCGTACCTCCACTGCGGGAAGGCGGTGATCCGCGCCGGGCTCTGGAACCCCGCTGCGCCGGTCGCGCCCGCCGCGGCCGCCGCGGAGGACGACGCCGCCGCCATCGGCCCGGCGGCCGCCGCGTTCCTCGGCGCCGCCCCGTTCGCGGTGATCAGCTCCCGCGACGAGGACGGCCGGGCCGACAGTAGCCCCCGCGGCGACCCCGCCGGCGACCTCCGCCTCCTCGGACCCACGACCGTCGCGATCGCCGACCGCCCGGGCAACAGGCGCACGGACACCCTGCACAACATCGTCGCTCACCCGGAGGTGGCGGTGCTCGCGCTCGTCCCCGGAGACGACCGGACGCTCGAGCTCACCGGCACGGCCACCATCAGCACCGACACGGATCTTCGGGAGCAACTCGCGGAACGGGGCAAGGCGCCGAAGGCGGTGGTCGTCGTCGAGGTCTCCCGCGTCCGGCTCGCCCGGAGCGAGGGGATCGCGACCGCCGCGCTGTGGGACACCGGACGGCACGTCGACCGGGACGCCCTGCCCCGGCCGTCGGCGGTGTGGACCGACCATGTCAAACGCAACACGACCGGGGGCGTCGGCGCGCGGGTGCTGCGCGCCGTGGCGAACGAACGGGTCATGCGGGCGGGCGTCGACCTCGACTACCGTCAGAACCTCTATTGACCCAGGTCTCGGGTTAGGGTTTGCACCGTGACTGACAACGCGAACTCCCCGGCGCAGACGATCGCCGCCGGCTACGAATTCTCGGGGCCCGCCCTGGAGCTCGGGACCGTCCTCGTGGACGGCACCGTCGACCCGTCGGCCAAGGTGCGGATCCCGCTGGCCATGATGAACCGGCACGGCCTCGTCGCCGGCGCGACGGGTACCGGCAAGACGAAGACGCTGCAGCTCATCGTCGAGCAGCTGTCGGCCAACGGCGTGCCCGTGGTGCTCGCCGACATCAAGGGCGACCTGGCCGGCCTGTCCAAGCCGGGGGAGGCGAACGACAGGACCGCCTCGCGCGCCACCGACACGGGCGACGACTGGAAGCCCGCGTCGGTCCCGACCGAGTTCGTCTCGCTCGGTACGAACGGTGTCGGCGTGCCGATTCGCGCCACCATCTCCTCGTTCGGTCCGATCCTGCTGTCGAAGGTGCTCGGACTCAACGCGACTCAGGAGTCGACGCTCGGCCTGATCTTCCACTGGGCCGATCAGAACCAACTCGAGCTGCTCGATCTCAAGGACCTGCGCTCGGTCATCGCGTACCTGACCTCCGCGGAGGGGAAGGCCGATCTCGAGGGCATCGGCGGCGTCAGCAAGCAGACCGCCGGCGTGATCCTGCGCGCCCTCGTCAACCTCGAGGCCGAAGGCGGCGACACGTTCTTCGGTGAGCCCGAGATCGACATGGGCGACCTGCTGCGCACCGCGGGCGGCCAGGGCGTCGTCACCCTGTTCGAGCTCGGCGATCAGGCCGCGCGGCCGACGCTGTTCTCCACCTTCCTCATGTGGGTCCTGGCCGACCTGTTCCAGTACCTGCCCGAGGCGGGCGACCTCGACAAGCCGAAGCTCGTCTTCATCTTCGACGAGGCGCACCTGCTGTTCGCCGACGCCAGCAAGGCCTTCAAGGACCAGGTCGAGCAGACCGTCAAGCTGATCCGTTCCAAGGGCGTGGGCGTCTTCTTCTGCTCCCAGCTGCCCACCGACATCCCGAACCCCGTGCTCAGCCAGCTCGGCGCGCGCATCCAGCACGCCCTGCGCGCCTTCACGCCGGAGGATCAGGCCGCGCTGAGCAAGACGGTCAAGACCTACCCGACGTCGCCCGCCTACAAGCTCGACGAGGCCCTCACCAGCCTCGGCATCGGCGAGGCGATCGTCACCGTGCTCTCGGACAAGGGCGCGCCGACGCCCGTCGCGTGGACCCGCCTGCGGGCCCCGCGTTCGCTGATGTCCGCGATCGGCGACGATGCCGTCCGCTCGGCCGCGCAGGCCTCGCCGCTGTGGGGCAAGTACGCGCAGACCATCGACAACCTCTCGGCCTTCGAGAAGCTGTCGGCCAACGCGCAGCAGGCGCAGCAGGAGAACGCGCCTGCCGAGCAGGCGCCCCCGCCACCGCCCGCGCCGAAGAAGGAAGAGGAGGAGTCCTCCTGGGTCTCGGACGTGATGAGCAACCCGGCCGTGAAGTCCTTCCTCCGGTCCGCGGCGTCCAGCGCCGGCCGGGAGCTGTCCCGCAGCATCTTCGGCACCAAGCGTCGCCGCTGAGCGAGCGCGACGACGGAAGTCCGGTCATCGGATCCCACGATCGTGGGATCCGACGACCGGACTTCCGTCGCGTCGGAGGAACTACTTCGTCTTCGCCGCTCGGCGCAGCATCTCGAAGTCGCGCTCGGGGACCAGCTGGGATGGGATCCCGTCGTACAGCACGCCGCCGCGGTACCGGATCACGACGACCGGACCGACCCGCCGTGCGGCGGTGATCGCCGCGTAGTCGATCACGCTCGTCGAGATCGGGTTGATCAGTGAGAGCTCGGCCGGGCCGAAGCCGGTCGCCCATGTCGCGCCCGGACACAGCAGTGCTTTCGTCGCCGAAAGGTAGTACCCGAAATAGACGAGGAAGAGCAGGCCCAGGGCGAGGGTGAAGACCACGACGCTGAACAATCCCAGCCAGCCCATGCGGGTGAAGTCCCACACCGTCAGGGCGGCGATGACCGCGTAGAGCACCCACATCGGCTTGTTCCACATCATCGCCCGCGCGACGGCCCATGCGGCGCGCGTCGCATCGCTCGGCCCGGCGATCCACTGGTGCTGGATCGGAGGGAACGGGCGCTGCGGCAGGCCCGGCCCGGTGGGGTGCATCAGTTCCCCGCGAGCTTCTTGTACATCTCGCCGACGATGGGCGCCATGATGCCGCGCGGGGTGTAGTTGCCGGCCATCGACATGCCCTTCGACAGCAGGCCGGGCACGACGCGCATCTTGTTCTTCTCCAGCGCGTCGAGGGTCACGCGCGCGGTGTACTCGGTGTTGACCCACAGGAACTCGGGCACGACCTTCTCGACCGTGGAGCGGTCCTCGGGGTCGGGGAGTTCGGTCCGCACGGGGCCGGGGGCCAGCAGCGTGACGTGCACACCGGTCTTCTTCAACTCGCCGCGCAGCGACTCGGAGAAGGTGTTGGCGAAGGCCTTCGACGCCGCGTACGTGGCGTTGTTCGGGATCGGCATGTTGCCGGCCGCCGAGCCGGTGATCATGATGCCGCCGCTGCCGCGCTGCACCATCTGCGGCAGGACCGCCAGCGTCAGGTCGTGCACGGCGTTCGCGTTGAGCTCGAGCTGTGCGCGCTCGTAGTCGAAGTCCAGGTCGATCACCCGGCCGAAGGTCGCGGTGCCGGCGTTGTTGCAGAGGATGGAGATCTCGCGGGAGGCGAGTTCCTCGCAGAGCACGGCGCGGGCGGCGTGATCGGAGAGGTCGACGCCGCGGACCTCGGCCTCCACGCCGAACTCGGCGCGCAGCTTCGCGGCCAGTTCCTCCATGGGACCGGTGCTGCGGGCGACGAGGATGACCGAGTGGCCGCGACGCGCGAGCTCCGTGGCGAGGGCGACACCGATGCCGGAGGAGCCGCCGCTGACGACGGCGCGGGCGGACTGATGGGGTGCGGGTACTGGCATGGGTCCCGATCGTAACGGAGCCCTCGGGACGATTCCGCTCACGCCGGACCTGCTGTGACGCGCTTCGAGTGGCGGACCGGAACGTATGCCATTAGGTTAGCCTCGCCATTGTTGCATCGCATGAAGGTGGATGACATGAACCGCTGGGCCCCGTACTACCTGTTCGCGCTCCGGATCGTCACGGGTGTGCTGTTCGCGCTCCACGGCGCCGCGACGTTCTGGGGCTTCCTCGGCGGCCACCGCTCGAGCCCTGAGGTCTTCGCGTGGCCGAGCTGGTGGGGCGCGATCATTCAGCTCGTGGGCGGCCTCCTCGTCGCCGCCGGCGCCCTCACCCGGCCCGCGGCGATCATCGCGTCGGGCTCGATGGCGTACGCCTACTTCGCCTTCCACGCCGGCGACGGACTCTCGCCGCTCGCCAACGACGGCGAGCTGTCCGTCCTGTACTGCTGGGTGCTACTGCTGTTCGCGTTCACGGGGCCGGGGCCGATCAGCGTCGACGCCGCGATCGGCCGCCTGCGCGCGACGGATCGCGGTGACGGAAAGGTCGCGTCGGACCGCGCCGATGAGGAGGATGCGGCAGAGTCTGCGGTATGACCGCAGACATCCCCGACGCCGCCCGCGAACTCCTCGATCAGGCCCTCGTCGTCGACCTCGCGACCGTACGCCCCGACGGCGGACCGCAGGTCAACCCGATGTGGTTCCTCTTCGAGGACGGGCTGATCTGGTTCACCCACACCGACTACCGGCAGAAGTTCCGGAATCTGCAGCACGAGCCGCGGGTGGCGATCTCGGTGCTGCCGGACGGGAACCCGTACGGTTACCTGGAGATCCGGGGCGAGCTCGACCGCATCGAGCCGGACCCCACCGGGTCGCTGTACACCCGTCTCGCCGAGCGCTACGGCCAGGGGTCGATCGTGCCGCCCGATGCGGCGGATCGCGTGAAGATCGCGATCCGCCCCACCCGGTTCAGCGGTAACGCCCTGAAGTAGGCGCTACAGCGCCGCGGCGACCTCGGTGCCCTGGCGGATCGCCCGCTTGGCGTCCAGCTCGGCGGCCAGAGCCGCGCCGCCGATCACGTGGGCCTTCACGCCCCGCTCGGCGAGCGCCTCGTCGAGGTCGCGCACCGACTCCTGGCCGGTGCACAGGATGACCGTCTCCACGTCCAGCACCCGGGCGTCCTTGCGCTCGTCTCCGAACGTGATGTGCAGGCCGGCGTCATCGACCTTCTCGTAGTTGACGCCGGTGAGCTGTTCGACCTTCTTCATCTTCACGGTGGCGCGGTGCACCCAGCCGGTGGTCTTGCCCAGGCCGATCCCCTGCGGGGTGCTCTTGCGCTGCAGCATGTACACCTTGGACCGGGTCGACGGTGCCGGGGCCGGCTTGGTGACGAAGCCCGGCACGTCGCCCTGACGGGTGACGCCCCACTCGGCGTTCCACTCGTCCAGGTGCAGGGTGGGCGACTTGTCGGTCGTGACGAACTCGGCCACGTCGAAGCCGATCCCGCCGGCACCCATGATCGCGACGGTGTCGCCGATCTCCTTGGCGCCGCTGATCGCCTCGGCGTACGTGATGACCTTCGGGTGGTCGACGCCGGGGAACGACGGGACGCGCGGCACGACGCCCGTCGCGATGATCACCTCGTCGAACTTCCCGGCCAGGTCATCGACGGTCGCCTCGGTGTTCAGGTGCACGGTCACCTGGTTCCGGTCCAGCATCGTGGTGAAGTACCGGATGGTCTCGTTGAACTCCTCCTTGCCGGGGATCTTCGCGGCGTAGCCGAACTGGCCACCGATGTGATCGCTCGCCTCGAAGAGTTCGACCTTGTGGCCGCACTCGGCGGCGCTGACAGCGGCGGAGAGTCCGGCCGGCCCGGCACCGACGACGGCGACGCGCTTGGCGGCGCGGGTCGGCGCGAGCACGAGGTCCGTCTCCCGGCCGGCACGCGGGTTCACCAGACACGACACCTTCTTGTGCACGAAGGCGTGGTCGAGGCAGGCCTGATTGCAGCCGATGCAGGTGTTGATCTCCTCGGCCCGCTCGTCGCGCGCCTTGTTCGCCCACTCGGGGTCGGCGAGGAGGGGGCGGGCGATCTGCACGAGCTGTGCGTCGCCCCGCTCGAGCAGTTCCTCGGCGGTCGCGGGCATGTTGATGCGGTTCGCGGCGCACACGGGGATGTTCACGGCGCGCGTCACATCGGCGGTGAACGCGGCGAAGGCGGCGCGGGGGACCGAGGTCACGATCGTGGGGACGCGGGCCTCGTGCCAGCCGATGTCGGTGTTGAGGATGTCGACGCCGGCCGCTTCGAGCTTGTGCGCCAGTGCCAGGATCTCGTTGCGGGTCTGGCCCTCCTCGACGAAGTCCGCCATCGACAGTCGGAACACGACGATGAAGTTCTTGCCGCAGCGCTTGCGGATCTCCTTGACGATCTCCACCGGGAAGCGCTGCCGGTTCTCCGCCGTACCGCCCCACTTGTCGGTGCGCTTGTTGGTGCGCGCCGCCAGGAACTGGTTGATGAGGTAGCCCTCGCCGCCCATGACCTCGACCCCGTCGTAGCCGGCCTTCTGCGCCGTGCGGGCGGCATTGCCGAAGTCGCGGATGGTCTTGCGCACCTCGAAGTCCGACATGGCACGCGGCTTGAACGGGTTGATCGGTGCCTTGATCGCGCTGGCCGAGGCGCTGAGCGGGTTGTAGGAGTAGCGGCCGGCGTGCAGCAACTGCATCGCGATCTTGCCGCCCTCCTTGTGGACGGCGTCGGTCACCTTCTTGTGCAGGATCGCGTCGAGCGGGCTGGACATCTTCGCGCCGGCGGGCAGGAGCCAACCGGTGATGTTGGGGGAGTAGCCGCCGGTGATGATGAGGCCGACTCCGCCCTTGGCGCGCGCCGCGAAGTAGGCCGCGAGCTTGCCGATGTCCCACGGCAGGTCCTCGAGGCCGGTGTGCATGGAGCCCATGACGACGCGGTTCTTCAGCGTCGTGTGGCCGAGGTCGAGGGGTTCGAAGAGGTGGGGGTACTTCGCTGACATGAGGCTGATCCTTCTTCGCTGATTCGAGGTACGGGCTGATGAGGGCTGGTTCAGGGGCCGAGCGCTGCGAGCACTTCGTCGAGCCAGTCGACGGTGCCCTGCTCGGAGTACACGCCCCCGCGCAGCACCAGGTGCTGCTGCAGGGCCGTGCCGGTGAGCGTGGCGGGCTCGGGGTAGTCGCGCGCCTCGAGAGTGCGGAACAACTCGGCGCGCTCGGCGTGGAGGTCGCGCACCCGACGCACCTCGACCATCAGGTCCGGCAGGTCCGACGGTGCCGCTCCCCGGATCTTGGTGGCCAACTCGCGCCGGTCGGTGGCGTCCTTGCCGGGGGTGCGGATCCACTCCGACAGCGACTTCCGGCCGGTGTCGGTGATCGAGTAGACCTTCTTGTCGGGCTTGCCGTCCTGCGCCTGTTCGACGTAGGTGACGAGCCCGTTCTCCGTCATTCGCGCCAGCGTCTTGTAGATCTGCTGGTGCGAGGCCCGCCACCAGTGCCCGATCGATCGGTCGAAGCGCCGGGTGAGCTGGTACCCGGTGCCCGAGCGCTCGCTCAGGGAGACCAGTAGTGCGTGTTCGAGGGCCACACGGGCGACGCTACCGCGAAGGGGCGATCTATGCAACAAGTTGCACTGCGCTCGTATGCACAAGTCCGGCGCGCGGGGGCGTGCCGATAAGATGACCACCGCACCACTGCCTCCGTAGCTCAGTTGGATAGAGCAAGAGCCTTCTAATCTCTAGGTCGCAGGTTCGATTCCTGCCGGGGGCGCACAACCGCACGCGCCCGGCGGCGCGTACGCGTACACGTATTGACCTGCGAAAATCGGACGAAGCGGGTGTCGCTGGGGCGGTGCCCGGCGGTACGATCAGAGCTGACGTGGGGGCCTCACAGGAGGTGCTCGATGCAGCGGACAATACGGACATTCGCCATGGCGGCCTGCGCGGTCGCAGTGTTCGGATTCGGTGGAGCGGGCGCGGCCTCGGCCGATCCCACCCCGGCGCCGCCCCCGGTCGGTTCGATCTGCGGCAAACCCGGCGAGAACAAGGTCATCACCACGATCCACACGTGCGCGAAGATCAATTCCCCGTGCACCGGCTACGACATGATGATCATCGGCCGCGTCGACAAATGGGGTCACTGCGTGATCCCGGGAATGAACGGGACCACCTGGTGACGTGACCGAGCTCGCGCTCCCGCTGGTCGGCCTCGTCGGCGGTGTCCTCGCGGGAGTCTCCCCGTGCGTGCTCCCGGTCCTGCCGGTCGTCCTGCTCGGCAGCGCCGGGACCGGCGCCGACGGTGCTCCCACCTCGCGGGCCCGGCCGGTCGCGATCGTCGCAGGCCTGGTGCTCAGCTTCTCCCTGTTCACCTTGTTCGGCACCCTCGTTCTCGCCCTCCTGCATCTGCCCAGCGGGCTGATCCGCTGGGTCGGGATCGGGGCGCTGCTCCTGCTCGGCGCCGCGATGCTGGCCCCACCGCTGGAGCGGCTGCTCGAGCGGCCCTTCGCGCGTCTCCCGCAACGCGTCCCGGGCCTCCAGGGCGACGGTGCCGCGGGCGGCTTCGCGCTCGGCGCCGCCCTCGGCGCGGTCTACGTGCCCTGCGCCGGACCGGTGCTCGCGGCGATCGCGCTGGCCGGCGCCACCGACAGCCTCGGCCTGCGCACGCTCATCCTCACCGCGGCGTTCGCCGCCGGCACCGCGATCCCGCTGCTCGCGATCGCCCTCACCGGCCACCGCCTGGCCGACCGGGTGCGTGCCTTGCAACGACGTCAGCGGGCGATCCGCGCCGTCGGCGGCGTCCTCGTCATCGTCCTCGCGGTCGCCCTCGCGCTCGGTGTCACCGACCTCATCCAGAGGCGGGTGCCGGACTACACACGCGCCGTCGGCGATCGGCTCGGCGCCGCGGCGATCGCCCCGCAGGTGGCCGGCACCGGTTCCCTGCAGCAGTGCCAGCAGGCCGCGTTCACTGGGACGGCGCAGCTCGCCGACTGCGGGCCGGCGCCGGAGTTCGCCGGCATCGACCGGTGGCTCGGTGGTGCGGCCCGCACGATGGCGGGCCTACGCGGCAAGGTCGTGCTCATCGACTTCTGGGCGTACTCGTGCATCAACTGCCAGCGAGAACTCCCGCACGCCGAGGCCTGGTGGAAGAACTACCGCGACCTCGGGTTCGAGGTGATCGGCGTGCACACGCCCGAGTACGCCTTCGAGCACGACGCCGGCAACGTCACCGCGGGCGCGCGCAAGCTGGGCCTGACCTTCCCCATCGCCGTGGACAACCGCTCCGCGACGTGGACGGCGTACCACAACGTGGCCTGGCCCGCGGGCCACCTCGTCGACGCCGCCGGGACCATCCGGCTCGTCACCCTCGGCGAGGGGCACTACGACAAGGCCGAGACCGCGATCCGCTCGCTCCTGCTCGCCGCGAACCCCGGGGCGACACTCCCTCCCGCGACCGACGTCCCCGACGTCACGCCGTTGAACAAGGACCGGACGCCCGAGCTCTACCTCGGCGCCGAGAAGCAGCAGGGCTACGGTGGACCCGGCGGCTACGACCCCGGCACGCGCGCATTCACCCGCCCGGAGACCGTGCGGCCCAACACCTTCGCGCTCGACGGAACCTGGACCGTCGGTGCCGAGGACATCCGCGCGGGCGAGCGGGCCGTCCTCACGCTCGCCTACACCGCGCAGCGCGTCCACCTCGACGTCGGCGGCACCGGCACGCTCACCGTCACGGAGGCCGGCGCGACTCGCACGATCCCGGTCGACGGTCCGCCGGACGTCCGCACGGTCGTCGACCGGCCCGCCTCCGGTGCCGGCACGGTCACCGTCGCCCTGACGCCCGGCTTGACGGCCTACTCGTTCACCTTCGGCTGACCGGAGCCGCCCCGCGCAAAACGCGCAAAAGAGCGACTAACACGCACAACCGCGCGCTGTGAACACCATCACCTCCATGCTCCTCGTGTTACCCCGATCACTCACTCACGAGGAGAAACCCATGCTGACAGTCCTGGGACTGACCATGGTCGCGGCGTTCATGGTCGTCATCATGACGCGCCGCGCGACGCCCATCGTCGCGCTGATCGCCGTCCCGGTGATCTTCGGCCTGCTCGCCGGGGCGGGCACGGGCATCGGCAAGATGATCACCGGCGGCATCGAGGACCTCGCTCCGACCGCCGCGATGCTCTTCTTCGCCATCATCTTCTTCGGCGTGATGATCGACGTCGGCCTCTTCGACCCGGTCGTGCGGGCCGTGGTCCGCGTCGTCGGCGAGGACCCCGCGAAGCTCGTGCTCGGCACCGCCGTCCTGGCGGGCGTGGTCTCGCTCGACGGCGACGGCTCCACCACCTTCATCGTCACCACCTCCGCGCTGCTGCCGCTCTACCTCAAGCTCGGCGTCAGCCCGGTCGTGCTGACCGTGGTCGCGGGCCTCGCGAACGGCACCATGAACATCCTCCCGTGGGGCGGCCCCACCGCGCGCGCCGCGGCGGCGCTGAAGATCTCGCCCTCCGAGGTCTTCGTACCGATGATCCCGTCGCTGGTCGCCGGCATGGTCGTCGTCCTCGCGTTCGCCTGGCACCTCGGGCTCATGGAGCGCAAGCGTCTCGGCAGCATCGTGATCCGCGAGCGCGTCCTCGCCGGTGCCGGCGGCGGGAGCGTCACCGCCGGCGGCGGTGGTGACGCCGGCCCCGTCCCACCCACCGTTGGCACCGGCGGCACCGGAGACAGCGCACTCACCCCGGTGTCGGGCGCGCACGGCAATCCGAAGCTCATGTGGTTCAACGCCGGGCTCACCGTCGCCCTGCTGTCGGTCCTCACCCTCGACCTGCTGCCGATCCCCGTGCTGTTCATGATCGCCGCCGCGATCGCGCTGGCCGTGAACTTCCCGGCGGTGTCCGATCAGCAGGAGGCCATCACCCGGCACTCGAAGTCGATCGTCTCGGTCGTCGGGATGGTCTTCGCCGCAGCGGTGCTCACCGGTGTCTTCAAGGGCACGGGGATGGTCGACGCCGTCGCCGCCTGGGTCACCGGCATCATTCCCTCGTCGATGGGGCCGCACCTCGCCGTCATCACCGGTGTCCTGTCGATCCCGTTCACCTTCCTGATGTCCAACGACGCCTTCTACTTCGGCATCCTGCCCGTGCTCTCGGAGACGGCGAGCCACTACGGGATCAGTGCCGCGGAGATGGCCCGCGCGTCGATCACCGGCCAGCCGTTCCACATGCAGAGCCCGCTGGTGCCCGCCATCCTGCTGCTCGTCGCGCTCGCGGGCGTCGGACTGGCCGATCATCACAAGAAGGTCCTGTGGCGGGCATTCGTCGTCTCGATCGTCATGCTCGTGGTCGGCGTCCTCCTCGGCAAGATCCCCTTCTGAGAGGAGATCGGATGATTAGGCTGAGGCGATGCCCAGGATCCGGCTGCGCACGCAGATCCTCCTGCTCCAGGTGGTGATCATCATCGTGAGCCTCGCCGCCGGTTTCGGCATCGTCCTGCACCGCGTGGACGCCGACACCCGTACCGAGTACGGCCACCGGGCGGAGGCGATCGCGGAGACGGTCGCCTCCGACACCGACGTCCGCGCCGGTGCCGCCGCCCAGTCGGCGGCTCGGCGCGCAGGGCATCCGGCGTCGCCGCAGGAACTGGCCGATTCACCGCTCCAGCGCCAGGCGGTGGCGATCACCGAGCGCACCGGCGTGCTCTTCGTGGTGATCGCCGACGACGCGGGATTCCGCATCGCCCACCCGGATCCGGCGCAGCTCGGTGCGCCGCTGAGCACGGATCCGTCCACCGCCCTCGGGGGCGACGTCGAGGTCACGCAGCAGCACGGCACCCTCGGCGAGTCGGTCCGCGCCAAGGCGCCGGTCCTCGGGAGCGACGGCACCGTCGTCGGACTGGTCAGCGTCGGCATCTCCACGGAGACCGTGGCCGAGGCGGCGCGCCGGACCCTGCTGCTGCTCGCGGGGCTGGCCGCGCTCGCGCTCGTCGTCGGGGTCCTCGGGTCCGGCCTCCTCGCCCGACGGTGGCGGCGCCTGACCCTGGGCCTCGAACCGGAGGAGATGGCGGAGCTCATCCGCGAGCAGAACGCGGTCCTGTACTCGGGCTCCGAGGGGGTCATCGCCATCGACGCGACCGGGGTCGTCCGGGTGATCAACGACCGTGCCCGCGAGCTGCTCGGCGTGACCGCCGAGGCGGGCACGCCGCTCGCCGACCTGGGGCTCACGGAGCGCGTCGCGGGCGTCGTCGCCACGCCGACAGAGGTGCCGGTCGCCGCCGCGGTGAACGAGCGGGTGGTCCTCGTCGCGTCGCGGCGGGTGCACCGCGGTGATACCGATCTGGGCACCGTCCTCACCGCCGTCGATCGCACCGACGTGGAGGCTCTCACCCGCGAGCTCGACTCGGTGCAGGCGATGAGCGCGGCGCTGCGCGCGCAACGCCACGAATCCGCCAACCGCGTGCACGTCGTCACGGGCCTGCTGCGCGACGGCCGCACCGAGGAGGCGCTGGCCTACCTCGACGAGATCGCCGGCCGCGCGGGCGTGCTTCCCGTGTCCGGCCTGGACCGACTCGACGAGCCGCACCTGCGGGCCTTCGTGTCCGCCAAGGCGGCGCGGGCGCGCGAGCGGGGCGTCACCCTGCGGGTCGGCGCGGATACGGCGCTCGTCGGCGTGCTCACCCATCCCGTCGACACCACCACGCTGGTCGGCAACCTGCTCGACAACGCGATCGACGCGGCGGGCGACGGGCCCGAGCCGCGCGAGGTGGAACTCGACGTGCTCCGCGACGGGGACGACCTGGCGATCATCGTCGTCGACAGCGGCCCCGGCTTCACCGTCGACGACCCTTTCGTCGAGGGCGTGAGCACCCGCACCGACCCGACGGTGCCGGGCGGGCGCGGGCTCGGCCTGGTCATCGCCCGGCAGGTGGCGCGCGGGCACGGGGGAGAGGTCACCGTGGTGGCGCGCGGCGGCGACGGCGAGCCCACGACCGTGATGGCCACCGTGCCCGAGGGGGTGCGCGACGATGCCTGACGACTTGCGGATCCTCGTCGTCGACGACGACTTCCGGGTGGCCGCGATGCACGAGAAGATCGTGGACGCCATGGTCGGTCTGACCACCGCGGGGTCCGCGCGCACCGTGTCCGAGGCGCGCGCGATCCTCGATCGCGAGCGGATAGATCTGGCGCTCGTCGACGTCTACCTCCCCGACGGCTCGGGCATCGACCTGGTCCGCGAGATGCGTTGTGACGCCTTCATCCTGGGCGCGGCCGACGACGCCGCGAGCGTGCGGGCGGGCCTCGCGGCCGGAGCGCTGCAGTACCTCATCAAGCCGTTCGCGACGACGGAACTGGCCCGCCGGTTGGGCGCGTACACCGCGTACCGTCGGATCCTCGGTGCCGGTGAGGTCACGCAGGAGCAGGTGGACGCTGCGGCGTCGGTCCTGCGCAGCGAGCGTCCCGCGCCCCGTCGCGACGACAGCGGTTCGGTCACGGAGCGGCGGATCGTCGAGGCGCTACGCGCTGCCGACGGACCGATGCTCGCCGACGACATCGCCTCGGAGGTCGGCGTCTCGCCGGCGACCGCGCGCCGGTACCTCGCGGAGCTGGTGCGCGAGGGCACGCTGACGATGGCGCTGCAGTACGGCGCCACGGGCAGGCCGCGGCAGCGGTACACGCTGAGTTGAGCCGACTTCCGGTGGCGCGCGGGCGAGGCCGGATCCGCCGACTCGACGGGTAGGCCGCAGCACCGAGCGCTAGAGTCCGAAGCCATGAGGATCTCTCGGCTCGCGCTCGCCGGCATCACCGCACTTCTGGGGACGGCACTGGTCGTCGCGCCCGCCTCGGCCGCACCCGATTGGTCCGGTCTCGACGCCGCGAACTACGCGGGCCCCGTGCCCGCGAAGGGTGGCGAGCAGATCAGGTCCGTGCCGCTGAGCCCGGCGCTGTCGCTCCCCGGCGCGGGAACGGCCAAGCGGGTCCTGTACTCCACGACCGATCAGCACGGCAAGCCCGCCACCAGCACCGGCGCGATCTTCCTGCCGAAGGGCACCGCGCCCGCGGGCGGCTGGCCGGTCATCGCCTTGGCGCACGGCACCGTCGGGCTCGGCGACACCTGCGCCCCGTCGGCGAATCCCCGCTCCGCCCGCGATCGCGAGTACCTCGGCCACTGGCTGTCGCAGGGCTACGCGATCGTCGCCTCGGACTACGCGGGCCTCGGGACGCCGGGCCTCATGAGCTACCTCAACAGTGTTTCGACCGCGCACAACGTGGTCGACTCCGTGGTCGCCGCGCATCGGGACCGATCGCTGAACCTGTCGAAGAAGTGGGCCATCGTCGGCCAGTCGCAGGGCGGCGGCGCCGCCGTCAACAGCGCGCGGTGGGCCACCGAGTTCAGTGCCGGGAGCGGTCTGGACTACCGGGGCGTCGTCGCCACCGGGACGCCGTTCAAGATCGAGGAGGTCGTCAAGAACGTCGGCCCCGGCTCCGGCCTGCCCGGCGGCCTCAGCGCGGCCGCCACCTCCTACACCGCGTACATCCTGGCCGGTATCCGTGAGGCGAATCCCGGCGTGGACTTCGACTCGGTGCTCACCCCGCGCGGCAAGGATGCCGCCGCGAAGGCCGAGGTCCAGTGCTACGCGCAGCTCAGCACGACGCTCGCCGGCCAGAAGCCGACCGACTTCGTCAACGCCAAGGTCAGCACGGTTCCCGGTGCGAGCGCGGCGCTCGACCGGTACATGGGAACCCCGACCTCCGGCTACGACCGGCCGGTGTTCCTCGGCGTCGGCCTCAAGGACACCGACGTCCCGGTGCAGTCGTCCATCGCCCTCGCCGCGGCCCTGAAGAAGAACGGCGCGACCGTCGAACTGCACCAGTACCCGAACGCCGACCACAGCGGTGCCGTCCTCGAATCCATGAAGGACTCGACGCCCTTCCTCGCCCGGATCCTCGGGTGACCTGACGCGGGCGGCGCTCAGTCCTTCGGCCGGTTGTCGATGAGCCGGCGGGCCTTGCCCACCGAGCGCTCCAACCCGCCGGGCTCGACGACGTCCACGATCACGCTGACCCCGATCGTGTCCTTGATCTGCGTGCGCAGCAGCTCGCCCGCCGCCGCATCGACCCGTCCGTCGGGGCGGTGCTCGACGCGGACGGTGAGCCGGTCCATCCGGTCCGGGCGGTCCAGGACGCACTGGAACTGCGGTGCCAGCTCGTCGATCCCCAGGATCAGCTCCTCGATCTGGGTGGGGAAGAGGTTCACGCCGCGCAGGATGATCATGTCGTCGGTGCGGCCGGTGATCTTCTCCATCCGGCGCATGGTGCGGGCGGTGCCGGGCAGCAACCGGGTGAGATCGCGGGTGCGGTAGCGGATGATCGGCGTGGCCTGTTTGGTGAGCGAGGTGAAGACGAGCTCGCCGTGCTCCCCGTCGGGCAGCACCTCGCCCGTCATCGGGTCGATGATCTCCGGGTAGAAGTGGTCCTCCCAGATGTGCAGGCCGTCCTTGGTCTCCGCGCACTCCATCGCCACGCCGGGGCCGATGACCTCCGAGAGCCCGTAGATGTCCACCGCGTCAATGCCCGCGTCCTGTTCGAGCTCGGCGCGCATCTTCTCGGTCCACGGCTCGGCACCGAAGACGCCGACCCGCAGGGAGGTGGACCTCGGGTCGATCCCCATCTCGGTCATCGTGTCGAGGATCGTGAGCATGTACGACGGTGTCACCATGATCGCGTCGGGCTCGAAGTCGCGGATCAGCTGGATCTGTTTCTCCGTCTGCCCGCCGGACATGGGGATCACGGTGGCGCCCAGTCGTTCCGCGCCGTAGTGGGCGCCGAGGCCGCCGGTGAACAGACCGTACCCGTACGAGACGTGCACCCGGTCGCCGGCATGGACGCCGGCGGCGCGCAGCGAGCGGGCGACGACGTCGGCCCACGTGCTGATGTCGTCGGCGGTGTAGCCGACCACCGTGGGGCGTCCCGTCGTGCCGGAGGAGGCGTGGATCCGCGAGACCCGCTCCCGCGGGACCGCGAACATCCCGAACGGGTAGTTCTCCCGCAGATCGGCCTTGGTGGTGAAGGGGAACTTCGCGAGATCGCCGAGGTCTCGCAGGTCGGTCGGGTGCACGCCGGCCTCGTCGAAGGCCCTGCGGTAGTGCGGGACGCATCCGTAGGCGTGGGCGAGCGACCACCGCATGCGCTGGAGCTGCAGCGCGGCGATCCGGTCGCGGGTCGCGAACTCGATGTCGTCGGTCGGGACGGTCGATGTCATGGCGGTTCCTCGGGCTGGATGGGCTGGTCGCGGCGGCTCAGGCGTCGAAGTCGACGGTGACGGCGTCGCCGGTCGGGTACGTCTGGCAGGTCAGGACGAAACCGGCGGCCACCTCGTCGTCCTCGAGGGCGTAGTTGCGGCGCATGTCGACGGTGCCGCGCAGCACCTTCGCGCGACACGTGCCGCACACGCCGCCCTTGCACGCGAAGGGCAGGTCGGGCCGGAAGGTCTCGGCACCGTCGAGCAGGGTGTCGTCCTGAGCGACCGTGCCCGTCGCGCTCCGTCCGTCGAGGACGACGGTGACGGCGGTGCTCGGCCCGGTCACGCCGGCCTCGCGGTGCCGTTCCTGCGGCGGCGGAGTGCCGTCGTCGACGTAGAAGAGCTCGCGGTGGATCGCGCTGCGGGCGACCCCGAGCTCGGCGAGGACCGACTCCGAATCGGTCACCATGCCGTGCGGGCCGCAGAGCCAGAAGTGGTCGACGTCGGCGGTGGGAACCACGGTGCGCAGCAGTTCCCGCAGGCGTTCGGCGTCGACGCGGCCCGAGAACAGCTCGACATCGCGCGGCTCGCGGGAGAGGACGTGGATGACGTCGAGCCGGTCGTGGTACCGGTCCTTGAGGTCGGCGATCTCGTCGGCGAACATCACCGACCGGGTGCGCCGGTTGCCGTACACGAGGATCACCCGGGCAGCGGGGTTCGTGAGCACGGTACCGGCGATGGACAGCATCGGGGTGATGCCGGAGCCCGCCGCGATGAGCACATGCACGCCACCCGCATCGGGGTCCGCGGCGAAGGTCCCCGTGGGCCCCTGGACCTCGATGATGTCGCCGGCCCGCACCGCGTGGACCAGCCATGAGGAGAACAGGCCGTCGGTGACCTCCCGGACGCCGACGCGGGGACGGTGGCCGACCGGTGCGCAGATGGAGTAGGACCGGCGGTGTTCGACCCCGTCGACCACGCGCCGCAGGGTCAGCGACTGGCCGGCGGCGAACGCGAACTCGTCGGTGAGGTCGGCCGGGACGTCGAAGGTGACGGCGACCGCGTCGTCGCACAGGGACTCGACCTCGGCGACTCTGAGCGGATGGAAGGTGCGGCCGCGGGTGGCGGTGGCGGGCATCAGATCTCCTTGACGTGGTCGAACGGCTCGCGGCAGTCCAGGCAGCGGTAGAGCGCCTTGCACGGCGTCGCGCTGAACTCGGAGTCGAGCCGGGTGCGGGTGGAACCGCAGGCGGGGCAGGCGATCCGCCGTGGTCGGGCCTGCAGCGTCAGGGGGACGGGACCGTCGCCGCGACGGGGTGCGGGCCCCGGTGCGGAGTACCCGGCGGCGCGCAGCTTCGCGCGGCCGGTGTCGGTGATCCAGTCGGTGCTCCACGCGGGGGACAGCGCGGTCACGATGGTGACCGCCGGGTATCCGGCGGCGTGGAGCGCGGCCTCGATGTCCGCGCGGATGGTGCCCATGGCCGGGCAGCCCGAGTAGGTGGGGGTGATCGTCACGGTCACCGCGCCGTCGTCGGCCTCGGAGACGTCGCGGACGATGCCGAGGTCGGCGAGGGTGACCTGCGGCATCTCCGGGTCGAGGACATCCGCGACGACCGCGAGGGCGGGGCGGGTGGCGGTGGCGGCCACGTCACCACCGCCCATCGGGGTGCGCCCGCGCCACGGACTGCATCTCGGCGAGGATCCGGCTCAGCTCCTCCGTGTGCAGTCCCTGCCGCCCGGCCCGCCCACCGACGCGGGCCACGCCGGGCGCGTCGGGGATCGGGAGGCCGGCGGCGCCGAAGGTCAGGGCCATGACCGCGTCGAACTCCGGCCGCAGCCCGCTCGGGTCCACGCCGATGCCGGCTGCGGCGAGCGCGAGCTCCTCCGCCGCCGGCTCGAACAGCTCGGGGACGTACGGCCATACCCGGGCGATCGCCGCCTCGGTCCGTCGCCGGGACTCGTCGGTGCCCCGGGCGAGGGTCACCACCCAGCGCGCGGCGTAGTCGCGGTGGTAGGTGAGCTCCTTGACGCCCTTGGCCGCCACCGCGGCGAGCACCGGGTCGCGGGACTCCCGCAGGCGGTCGAACAGCGCCAGGCGGGCGGTCGCGAACACCAGCAGCCGCACCATCGAGACGGCGAAGTCGCCGTTGTCGAGCTCGACGAGCCGGACGTTGCGGAAGTCGGGATCGTCGCGGAAGAAGGCGAGCGCGTCCTCGTCCGGCACCGGCGAGGTGTCCGAGACGTGCGGCACCACCGCGGGATCGGCGGCGGCAGCGCGCGCGAGGAGCAGCCGCGCTTGGCCGACCAGATCCAGCCCGACGTTGGCGAGGGCGACCTCCTCCTCGAGTTCCGGAGCGCGGGTGCTCCATTCGGCGAGCCGCTGCGCGGCGATCAGCGCGTCGTCGCCGAGCATCAGGCAGTAGACGGCGAGCGCGTGCGGATCGGCGTCGTCCGGCACCGTCGTGTCCACGCCGGCGAGGGGATCGTCGAATCCGGTGCCGAACGCCCATTGGCCGTGGGAGTCCGAGTCGACGAGGCCCTCGTACGCGTTGTCGTGATCGATCATGGCTGTCATTCCTGTTCGCGGGCTGTGCGAGTGGATCGTGCGGCGACCGGCGGTCACATGTGGGGGACCGAGTCGGGGATCTCGTAGAAGGTCGGATGCCGGTAGACCTTGTCGCCGCTCGGGGCGAAGAACGGATCCTTCTCGGACGGGCTGGACGCGACCACGTCGGTCGAGCGCACCACCCAGATGCTCACGCCCTCGTTGCGGCGCGTGTACACGTCGCGCGCGTTGCGCAGCGCCATCTCCGCGTCGGCGGCGTGCAGCGATCCGACGTGCACGTGGTTGAGTCCGCGCTTTCCGCGCAGGAACACCTCGTACAGGGGCCAGTCGATGCGGGGCTGTTCGGTCATGGTTGTTCCTCCTGCGATGCGGCGGTGCGTGCGGCGAAGGCCGCGGCGGCGGCGCGCACCCACGCGCCGTTCTCGTGGGCGGCGCGACGGTTCGCGATCCGCTCCACGCTGGTGGCGCCGTTGCCCTTGACCACCTGCATGAATTCGTCCCAATCCGGCTCGCCGAAGTCGTACGAGCCGCGCTCGGCGTTCCACCGCAGGTCGGGGTCGGGGAAGGTGACGCCGAGGACTTCGGCCTGCGGCACGGACATGTCGACGAAGCGCTGTCGCAGCTCGTCGTTGGTGTGCCGCTTGATCCGCCAGGCCATCGACTGGGCCGAGTTCGGCGACCGGTCGTCGGGCGGGCCGAACATCATCAGCGCGGGCCACCACCAGCGGTTCACCGATTCCTGGACCATGTCCCGTTGAGCCTGCGTCCCGGACATCATCGTCATCAGGAGCTCGAAACCCTGCCGCTGGTGGAAGGACTCCTCCTTGCACACGCGGATCATGGCGCGGCCGTAGGGGCCGTAGGAGCTGCGGCACAGCGGCACCTGGTTGCAGATGGCCGCGCCGTCGACCAGCCAACCGATGACGCCGACGTCGGCGTACGAGAGGGTGGGGTAGTTGAAGATCGACGAGTACTTCTGGCGTCCCTCGATGAGGTTCTCCGTGAGCTCGGCGCGGTCGACGCCCAGCGTCTCGGTCGCGGAGTACAGGTAGAGCCCGTGGCCGGCCTCGTCCTGCACTTTGGCCATGAGGATCGCCTTGCGGCGCAGCGACGGCGCGCGGGTGAGCCAGTTGCCCTCCGGTTGCATGCCGATGATCTCGGAGTGGGCGTGCTGCGCGATCTGGCGGATCAGCGTCCTGCGGTAGCCGTCGGGCATCCAATCGCGCGGTTCGATGCGCTGATCGGACCGGACGATCCGCTCGAACTCGGCCTCCAGGTCGGTGGTGGTCTCTGTCATGGGCTGTGCCTTCCGTGCGGCTGGTGGGTCAGCGACCGGTGAACTCGGGGCGGCGCTTGGCGAGGAACGCCTCGACCGCCCCGCGGTGGTCGGCCGTGCCGGCGAGCGGTCCAGCGGCGGCGCGCTCGCGCTCGAGCGCCTCGTCGAGCGGCGGGAGCGAGGCCGCGATGAGCGACTTCGCGGCGGCGAACGCCGCAGTGGGACCCGCGGCGAGCTGGCGTGCGACGGCCTCCGCGGTGGCGGCGGCCTCACCGTCGGGCGCGACCTGCGCGATGAGGCCCCAGTCGAGGGCCTGCGCTGCCGTGATCCGGTCGCCGAGCAGGAGGAAAGCCCGTGTGCGTACCGCGCCGATGGCGTCGATCAGCGAGCGGGTGAGCCCGGAGTCGGACGCGAGGCCGATGGCGGTGAACGCGGTCGCGAACGTCGCGCCCTCGGCCGCGACCACCACGTCGGCGGCGAGTGCGAGTCCCAGTCCGGCGCCGACGCAGGCGCCCTGGACGGCGGCGACCACCGGGACCTCGAGGGCGGTGATGCCGGCGATGAGGGGGTTGTAGTGCTCGGCGACGGTGCCCATGGCGCGCTCGGGCGACAGGCTCAGCGCGTCCGCGTGCTCCCCGAGGTCCTGGCCCACGCAGAAGTTGCGGCCCTCGGCGCGGATCAGCACCGCCCGGACCGTGTCGTCGGCGGCGATCGCCCGGACACCGTCGAGCAGTGCGGTCTTGAGCGACAGGTCGAGTGCGTTGGCGGCCTGCGGGCGGTTGAGCGTGAGCACGGCGAGGCCGTCCGTGACGGTGAGGGTGGCGGAATCCATGGGGGTCTCCTCGGATCGATGTCAGCGGGTCAGGGCCAGGTGTGGAAGCCTCGGCCGGTCTTGCGACCGAGGTCGCCGCGGGCGACCATGTCGCGCAGCAACTGCGGTGGTGCGAATCGCTCGCCCAACGTCACGGCGAGGTGCTCGGCGATGGCGAGCCGGACGTCGAGGCCCACGAGGTCCGTGGACCGCAGCGGGCCCATGGGATGGCGGTAGCCGAGTTCCATGGCCCGGTCGATCGACTCGGCGTCGGCCACGCCCTCTTCGAGCATGCGGATCGCCTCGAGGCCCAGGCACACGCCGAGCCGGCTGGTGGCGAAGCCGGGGGAGTCGTTGACCAGCACCTCCTGTTTGCCCAGCAGCTCCACCCAGCCGCGCACACGGTCCACCACGGCGTCGTCGGTGTCCGGGGTACGGATGATCTCGACGAGCGTCGACGCCGGTACGGGGTTGAAGAAGTGCATGCCCACGAGGCGCGCCGGGGCGTCCAGGACGGCCGCGAGGACCGCGATGGACAGCGAGCTCGTGTTGCTCGCGATCACGCACTGCGGTCCGACGACACCCTCGACGCGGTGCAGCACGTCGAGCTTGAGGTCGATGATCTCGGGCACGGCCTCGACGACCAGGTCCGCGTCGGCGGGGAGCTCGTCGATCCCGGCGGCGACGGCGACCCGCGCGAGTACCTCGTCGGGCGCCGCGCCGCCGAGCTTGTCGCGTTCGGCGGCGCGCCGCAGCCCGGTGGCGACCCGCTCCGTCGCGGCGGCGCGGTCGCCGTTCTCGGCGATCACGACGGAGGAGCCGAGCGTGGCGAAGACCTGCGCGATGCCCGCGCCCATCCGGCCCCCGCCCACGACGCCCACGGTCGATGGTGCTGTGCTCATCGGCGGTTCCTCCGCTCCAGGAACGCGGTCATGCGGTCACGCTTGTCGGCGGTCTCGAACAGCACCGCCTGGGCGATGTCCTCGACGCGTCCCGTGCCGTCGACGATCGCCTTGGTCAGGCGCAGCGCGAGCGGGGACGAGGCGGTGATGCGGTCGATGACCCGGTGGGCGGCGGCGACGTGTTCGCCGGCGGGGACGACATCCATGACCAACCCGCATCGGAGTGCGGTCGCGGCGTCGAACGTGCGGCCCGCGAGCAGGACCTGCTTGGCCATCGACTGTCCGATCAGGGCGGGCAGCCGGTAGGTGGCGCCGGCCGCGGCCACGATACCGAGACCCGGCTCCGGATTGCCGAAGACGGCGGTCTCGGAGGCGATCCGGACGTCGCAGGCGTAGCTGAGCTCCGCGCCGCCCCCGAGCGCGTACCCGCTCACCGCGGCGACCGTGGGCAGGGGGAGTGCGGCGAAGCGGTCGAACAGCGAGCGGTTGATCCCGGCGAGAGCCTGGTCGCGCCCCCGCTCGCGCAATTCCCCGATGTCGGCGCCGCCGGCGAAGTGGTCTCCCGCGCCGGTGAGCAGAACGGGGGCGGGATCCGCCTCGATCAGGCCGCACACGGCGTGCAGGTCGTCGATCATCGCGGCGTCGATCGCGTTGCGCGCCTCGGGGCGGTCGAGTGTCACGACGTACCGGTCCTCGGTGCGGTCGAGACTGACAGCGCGGAGGTCGGGAACGGTCGCCGGAAGGGCGTCGGTCATATCGCTTCCTCTTCGGTCGATGCCACGAAATAATAACCGATCATTCGGTCGGTAACAAGGTTTTGGCCGAACGGTGGGGCCGGATGGCAGAATCTGCGCATGAGCACCACACCCGTCCGGCGTCGCACCGGCTCACCGGGGCGTCCCGGCTACGACCTCGACACGTTGCTCGCGGTCGCGGTCCGCGTGTTCAACGAACGCGGCTACGACGCCACCAGCATGGACGTGCTGGCGAGGAACCTCGGTCTGACGAAGTCCTCGATCTACCACCACGTCTCCGGCAAGGAAGAGCTTCTCGAGCTCGCGCTCAACCGCGCCCTGAGCGGATTGTTCGCCGTGATCACCGAGCCGGGAGCGACCACCGGGCCGTCGGTGGACCGGCTGGAGTACGTGCTGCGTCGGAGTGTTGAAGTGCTGGTGGCGGAGCTGCCGTATGTGACGCTGCTGCTGCGGGTGCGTGGGAATTCGGATGTGGAGCGGCGCGCCCTCGCCCGCCGCCGCGAGTTCGACGCCGTCATCGCGGACCTGGTTGCGGGCGCTGTGGACGAGGGCGACGTGCGTGCGGACGCCGATCCGGCGGTGACGAGCCGCCTCCTGTTCGGCATGGTCAACTCGCTGATCGAGTGGTACCGCCCGCGCGCGGATCACCCCGTCGGCGAGGTCGCCGACGCGCTCGTCGCGATCGCCTTCGACGGCCTGCGCCGGAACTGACCCACCCGTCCGTCCCTTGACAGGGGTCGGGGTCCCGGGCCACGCTGATTACCGACCGAACATACGGTAATAGGAGCGTGCGTCATGGACAGCAGGATGGTGGAGAGCTACGCGTGCGGCCGGTGGCACCGGGCGGCGGACGAGGGCCGGGCGGTGATCAGCCCGGTCGACGGGACCGAGGTCGCGCGGGTCTCGTCGACCGGGCTGGACGTCGCCGCGATGGCGGCCTACGCCCGGGAGACGGGCGGACCCGCGCTCGCCGAGCTGACCTTCCACGAGCGGGCCGCGGCACTCAAGACGCTCGGCCTGACCCTGATGGCGGGCAAAGGGGAGTTCTACGCCGAGTCCGCCCGTACCGGCGCCACCGAGCGCGACTCCGCCGTCGACATCGACGGCGGCTTCGGGACCCTCCTCAGCTACGCGAGCAAGTCCAAGCGTGAACTCCCCAACGACGTGATCCACCTCGACGGGCCGGTCGAGCTGCTCGGCAAGAAGGGCACGTTCCTGGCCCGGCACGTCCACACATCGCGCCGCGGCGTCGCCGTGCAGATCAACGCGTACAACTTCCCCGTCTGGGGCTTCCTCGAAAAGCTCGCCCCGGCCTTCATCGCCGGCGTGCCGAGCATCGTCAAGCCCGCGACCCAGACCGCCTACCTCACCGAACTCGTCTTCCGCCGGATCATCGAATCCGGTCTGCTCCCCGAAGGGTCCGTGCAACTGCTGTGCGGCGATCCGGCGCCGCTCCTCGACGCCCTGGGCGGACAGGACTCGGTCGCCTTCACCGGCTCCGCGCACACCGCGGCGACGCTGCGCGCACACCCCGCTCTCGTGGCGAACAGCGTGCACTTCACCGCGGAGGCCGATTCGCTCAACGCCTCCGTCCTCGGCGCGGACGTCACCATCGACGCGCCCGAGTTCGAGCTCTACGTCACGCAGCTCACGACCGAGATGACCGTCAAGGCAGGGCAGAAGTGCACCGCCATCCGCCGCGCGCTCGTGCCGGAGGCGATGGTCGACGCGGTCATCGAGGCGGCCCGGGCACGACTGGGCCGCGTGGTGGTCGGCGCCCCGGGCGCCGAGGGCGTCACCATGGGCCCCGTCGTCTCGGCGGCGCAGCGCACCGACGTCCTCGCGGCCGTCGACAAACTCCGCGGCGCCGCCGAACTCGTCGTCGGCGACCCCGACGATTTCACGGTCGTGGGCGGGGACCCGGCGATCGGCGCGTACCTACCGCCGATGCTGCTGCGCGGCACCGACCCCGAGGCGCCCGAGCTGCACGAGATCGAGGCCTTCGGGCCCGTGGCGACCGTCATCGGCTACCGCGACACCGCCCACGCCGTCGACCTGATCGCCCGCGGCGGCGGCAGCCTCGTCGCTTCTCTCGTGACGGCCGATCCGCAGCTCGCGCGGGAGGTCCTGCTCGGGATCGCGCCGTACCACGGCCGGCTCCTGGTCCTCAACGCCGAGGACGCCCGCGAATCCACCGGCCACGGCTCGCCGCTTCCCGTGCTGGTGCACGGCGGCCCCGGCCGTGCCGGCGGCGGCGAGGAGCTCGGCGGCATCCGCGGCGTGCTGCACCACATGCAGCGCACCGCGATCCAGGGAACCCCGGAGGTGCTCGCCGCCACGACGGGCCAGTGGGTCGCCGGCGCGCCGCGCACGGAGGGCGACGAGCACCCGTTCCGCAAGTCCCTGGCCGAGCTCCGGATCGGCGACACCATCGTGGGCGGACCGCGCACCGTCACCCTCGCGGACATCGGTCACTTCGCGGACTTCACGGGCGACACCTTCTACGCCCACACCGACCCGGCGGCCGCGGCGGCGAATCCGCTGTTCGGCGGCATCGTCGCACACGGCTACCTCGTGGTCTCACTGGCTGCCGGCCTGTTCGTCGACCCCGCTCCCGGCCCCGTCCTGGCGAACTTCGGCGTCGATTCGCTCCGCTTCCTCACCCCGGTGCGCGCGGACGACGCGCTGACCGTGACGCTCACCGCGAAGCAGATCACCCCGCGTAGCGGTGCGGATTACGGCGAGGTGCGGTGGGACGCCGTGGTCACCAACCAGGACGGGGCGCCGGTCGCCACGTACGACGTGCTGACGCTCGTCGCCAAGACCCGGGACGGCGGCGAGGAGCGATGAGCGCGTCCGTGCGGGCCGGGGAGTGCGAGCCCGCGCAGTCCATGTTCGCGGCCGATACCGCGTCTCGCGCGCTGGGCATCGAGGTCGTCGACCTTCGGCCCGGCACCGCGACCACGACGGTGGCGGTAGGCGAGGCCATGGTCAACGGTCACGGGATCACTCACGGCGGCTACGTCTTCCTGCTCGCCGACACCACTTTCGCCCTCGCGTGCAACTCGCGGGGCGACGCGGCCGTGGCCGCGCGTGCCGACATCCGTTTCCTCCGCGCCACTCGGCTCGGCGACGTGCTCACCGCGACCGCGGTGGAGCGGGAGCGGTTCGGCCGCAACGGCCTCTACGACGTCACGGTGCGCCGCGGCGACGAGGTGATCGCCGAGTTCCGCGGCGACAGCCGCACCATCGCATCCGGGGCCTGAGTCGTCGTCGAACTCGGCGGGGACGACACCGGGACGGCGAGCGCTGGGATCACACCTTCGCCGTCGACCGCGCACAGTTCTCGTCCCGCCGCACCGAGCCGGAACCGCAACGGTCTCAGCTGACGACGTCCTTCGTCCGGAAGCCACGGACCGCGAGGGCGAAGAGGACGACCGCGATGCTCACCGAGAGGGCGACGCCCTGGACCATCGCGGCCCATTCGATGCTCGGCTGCAGCAGGTCGGTCCAGGCGTACTGCCAGTGCGCCGGCAGCGCGGCGCGCAGGCCGCCGAGCGCGGTGACCTGATCGAGGACGCTGCCGATCACGGTGAGGCCCACGGCGCCGCCGACCGCCGCGAGCGGCGCGTCGGTCCGGGTCGAGAGCCACAACGCCAGCCCCGCGGTCGCGAGCTCGGACACGATGATGAATCCGGCGGCGAGCAGCAGCCGCCACAGGCCGTCGGCCGCCGGGATCGCGGTGTTGGCGGGGGTCTGCAGCGGACCCCAGCCGTACGCGAGCGTTCCCGCGGCGAGCGCGACCGCCGTGAGCAGCGCCACCGACGCCACGGACAGGATCAGCGCGACGATCGCCTTCGTCACCAGGAGCCGCGTGCGCGGGACGGGCGCGGCCAGCAGGTACCGCAGCGAGGACCAGTCGGCCTCTGAGGCCACGGCGTCGCCGAAGTACAGGGCCACCGGGATCACCAGCAGGAAGCCGGTGCCCGCGATGAGGACCGTCGCCGTGAGGTTCAGCCCCGACGCGGTCGCGACGTCGAACATCGACGGCCGTCCGCTGCCGCGGCCCTCGTCGTCGGTACCCACGGCGAGGGCGATGATGAGCACGATCGGCAGCGCCGCGAGGAGCGCGGCCATCACCAGCGTGCGGCGGCGCCGCAGCTGTCGGGCGAGTTCCACTCGGACCGTCAGGGTGTGCCCGGGCTCGTATCCCGGCGCGGCGCCGTGCGCGGCCGTCGCATCCTTCGTGGAGGTCATGCCTCGTCTCCCGTCAGCTGGAGGAACGCGTCTTCGAGGGTGCGGGAGCCGCCGTGCTCGCCCGCCTGCACGATCTCGTCGACGGTGCCGGCGGCGATCAGCTCGCCGCGGCGCAGCACCACGACGTGCGTGCAGGTCTGCTCGACCTCGGCCAACAGGTGGCTGGAGACGATCACGGTGCGGCCGGTGGACCCGTAGCGCACGATCGCGTCCCGCATTTCGCGGATCTGCGACGGATCGAGGCCGTTCGTCGGCTCGTCGAGGACCAGCACGTCGGGCAGGCCGAGCATCGCCTGCGCGATCGCGAGGCGCTGCCGCATACCCTGCGAGTACGTGCGCACGGGGCGCTCCAGGGCGGAGCCGAGGTCGGCGATCGCGAGTGCCTCCTCCAGATGCGCCTCCTCCGCGGGGCGGCCGGTCGCGCGCCAGTACAGGTCCAGATTCGCGCGGCCCGACAGGTGCGGCAGGAAGCCCGCGCCCTCGACGAACGCGCCGACGCGCGAGAGCACCGGGGCACCCGGGCGGATCGCGTGCCCGAAGACCCGGATCCCGCCCTCGTCGGGCGTGATGAGGCCCATCAGCATGCGCAGCGTCGTCGTCTTGCCGGCGCCGTTGGGCCCCAGCAGGCCCAGGACCTGGCCCCGGTCCACCCGGAAGGTCACGTCGCGCACGCTGTATCCGTCGCCGCCCGCGTACTTCTTGGACAGCCCGGTAACCTGCAGCGCGACGTCGGCGAGTGCCGGGTCGGCGGGTTCGGCGGACCGTGGTCGGCGTACCAGCAGCAGTGCCGCGGCGATGGCCAGCGCGACGACCGGCAGCACCCACACCCAGGTCGGCAAGGGCGCCGGGGCGGTTTTCAACGCCGGAACCTCGGGAAGCGTCAGTGGGCTCGTCACCGAGATCGTGTGCGTCGCGGGCGCGCTCGGCGTGAGGTAGGCGAGGTCGGTGGTCGCGAGCGCCAGGCGCATCCGGTGCCCTGCCGCGAACTCGTGGTCGATGACGGGAAGCCGGATCGTCGCGGTCGCCGAACCGCCGGTCACGGGTATGCGGATCGGCGCGGCGAGCTGTTGCGGCAGGATCTGGCCGCCCTCGGGGCCCACGTCGTAGAGCTTGGCGAACAGCACCGCCTCGGGCGCGAGCGAATCGACCCTGATCGTCACCGTGGGGCTACCGGTGACGGTGACGGGTCCGCTCAGCGGCTCGGAGTCGAGGACCGCCGCCTGCGTCGGCAGATCGCGCGAGAGCCCGAACGAGCCCAGCGCGGCCGCGGAGGAGGCGAGGCCGCCCAGTCCCGGGACCCCCGAGATCGACGGCGGCGCACCGCCTGCCGGGTCCTCCGCCTGCTGCGGGCCGCCGGGGAGGGCGACGGTCCGCGTGATGGTGCCGTCGAGCCCCGGGTAGGCGTCGGCGGTCGATGTGCGCACTGTGCGCTCGCCGGTCTCCCGGTCGACGCCGCCCGAGCGGGACACCTGGAACGCGGGGACCGTCGGAGCGTCGTCGCCCTTGAGGTAACGGTCGAACCACTCGGCGGTCCGGGCGTTCACCCTGGCGTCCTCGGCGCTGCCCGCGTCGTGGCCGCCGGCGATCCAGTCGACGGCGACGGGCGCACCGTTGGCGGCGATGCGACGGGCCGCCGCGTCAGCGTGGTCCAGCGGGAACAGGGAGTCGAGCTCGCCCTGCGCGAGGTAGGTGGGCACACGGATATCGGCGCCCACCGACGCCGGGCTCCGCGCCGCCAGGAGGTCCCGGTCGGCGTCGGTGAGGGCGCCGCCCTGCGCGATCCGCGTGTACATCTCGCAGACGGCCGGCTCGAACCTCGCGCAACCGCCGCCCATCGTGAACAGGATGCCCGCCCACTGCTTCTTGTAGACGCCGCCGGGGAAGAGTGCGCGCTCGAGGTCCCAATAGGTGATCCGCGGCGCGATGGCGTCGACGCGCTTGTCGAGCCCGGCCAGGAGCAGTGCGAGGGCCCCGCCGTAGCTACCGCCCGCGACGCCGACCCGCGGATCGCCGGGGCCGTCCTGCCGCACGTCGGGGCGCGCGGCGAGCCAGTCGACGAGTGCGCGGGCGTCCGCGACCTCGGCGTCGGGGGAGTCGAGTCCCACGAGCCCCGTCGACTTCCCGAAGCCCCGCGCGGTGTACGTGAGGACCGCGTAACCCCGGTTCGCGAGCTGCTCGGCCTCGTCGCGCACGTCCTCCTTGGAACCGCCGAAGCCGTGCGCGAGGAGCACCGCGGGGGCGGGCCCGGCACCGTCGGGCCGGAAGAAGGAGGCGTCGAGCCGGACGCCGGCACCGCCGATCGTCAGGTCGGTGCGCTGGAACGACGGTGCTCTGTTCCCGCCCAGGCCGCAGCCGGCGAACGCCGCGAGGATGATCGCGACGGCGACCAGCGCCGCACCGGTGACGAGCGGGCGCGCTGCGGCGCCGCGCAGAGCGCGAGGTGGGGGCACCCGACCAGGATATGTGCGCCCCGCCGACTGTGCCGTCGCGCGCAGTTCGCCCACCGCGAAAGGGCTCCGCCTCAGCGGTAGGGGTCCGTGATCTCGCGCAGACTCAGGAGTGCCGACCGCAGCTCCTGGTACGTGTCGGCGCCGAGGTGCTCCTCCCACTCCCGCTCGACCCGGGCGACCTCGGCGTTGGCGGCCGCCGCGACGCCCGAGCCGCGCGGCGACAGGCGGATGAGGCGGGCCCGGCCGTCGGCGGGATCGGGGACGCGCTCGACGTAGCCGGCGCGCTCGAGCTGATCGACGAGGAAGCCCGCCGTCTGTTTGGTCACCTGCGCCTGGTCCGCGAGGTCCGTGAGGCGGGTGCCGCCGGGGCCGATCCGCTGTCCGATGCGTGCCTGGGCGAGAGTGATGTCGGTGTAACCCGCCTCCCGCGCGGCGGCCATGGCGCGCGCCTCCATCGCGCGATAGGCGACGAACAGCAGGACGCCGGTTCCGATCTCCACCCTTGCAATGGTACAAGAAGCTGACTAATATTGGTCAGAGAGTCTGACCGATTCAGGAGGTCGCCATGGACGAACAACAGGCGTGGCGGGTGATCGCGGCGCAGCGCCTGGCGATCGCGGACCTCCTCGATGGATTGACGCCGGAGCAGTGGGCCGCGCCCTCGCTGTGTGCGGGCTGGACGATCACGGACGTCGCGGGACACCTCGCCGCGGTGCTGCGTCCCGCGTCGGCGGGCGCCATGGCCTCGGCGGCGATCCGCGCGCGCGGGCGGCTGCACGGCATGATCGACCTGCTCTCCCGGGAGGCCGCGGCCGAGTACGGCACACGATCCGCCGCGATGCTGCGCGACGAGGCCGACAACTCCGCGCTGCCACGATTGACGAACTGGCGGAACATCGTGTTCGACACGCAGATCCACGCCCAGGACATCGCCCGCCCGCTCGGACTGCGGCTGCCCGTCGATACCGCTGCCGCGGCGCAGGGCGCCGAGCGGATCTGGCGGGTCGGCTACTTGTTCGGTGCGCGGAAGAGGTTCGCGGGATTGCGATTCGTCGCCACCGACGTCGGGTGGTCCGCCGGTGACGGGCCCGTCGTGCGCGGTCCGATCGCCGACCTGCTGCTGGTGCTCTCCGGCAGGCCCGCCGGGCTGGCCGGGCTCGACGGTGCCGGCGCACGTGCCGCCGCCGAACGGCTCGGGGTCGCCGGATGATCCGCGTGCTCAGTCGCTGAGCATGTCCTTGACCAACGGGACGACCTGCTCGCCGTAGAGGGAGATCGACTCCATCAGGTCGGCGTGGGTCACCGGCTGGTCGTACTTGAGGTCGAAGCGGTCGACGCCGAGGGTGCGGATCGTGGCGGCGATCCGCCGCGCGACCGTCTCCGGCGAG